>JAJDAN010000030.1 GCA_029261855.1 Deltaproteobacteria bacterium | reverse complement strand
CCAAGCCAATGACGCATTGGGGCTAGCCCTGATCCGTGATGCGGGTCAGGGCGCGATTCCAATGCGCGGCCGGGAGCCCGCGACAGGGCGGCCCGCGCGGCATCCGGAGACTGCCGACAGGATCTCACACTAGTGAGGTTCTCCCGTTCCAGCCGCATCCGCTCGCGAAGCCGGTTCCGAAGGGTTCTACCCGGAACTCCGCGCGCGCGAAGCCAAGCCAATGACGCATTGGGGCTGGTATGCGCCGCTTCGTCCCAACCTGGGCACGCCCTTCACGCTAGTCTCCCGGTTGCGACAAGCGTCTACCTGCTGCCAAGAGGAAGGCCCGAAGGTTCGATTCGTCCGAGCGACTGGAGCGCCTGCGCCGACCGTGCCCACCTACCTCGACCAGGACTCGACCCAATCGCTGAGAGAGGCGATCGACGAGTACTACGCGAGGAATCCCGATCTGCTCGACCCGCAGGGGTTGCCGCCCGAGGTTGCCGAGCTCTTTCGACAGCACGACGCCGGCCACGTCGTCTTCGGCTGCGATACGTCGCTGCGCGGCGAGACGCTCATCGACACCTGGACGGTGGTCGCTTCGACCGCCGGCTTGCGCGGCTACCTCGAGTACTTCAAGCACCCGCAAGTCAACCAGATCTTCTCGGAGACCGGCTACTGGCGCATTGCAGTCGAGTCTGCGCGCTGCCTTCCAGACGTGGTCCGCGTACTGGTCCGAAGTCGACGCATGACTTCGCGCTGGCCCTGGTCGGACTACCCCCGCTACCTCGACGAGCCGCTCGGCGAGCTGCGTCGCCGCTTCAACATCCGGGTGGTCAGCGGGACCGGGCCGGAAGCCGGCTAGCGCTTCTGGTCGAGCACGATCTCCACGTCGGCGGCGCCCGGCTGGAGCGGCTGGGTGGTGGCTCCCGACAGATCCCCCGGCAACTTCGTCATGGCGTTGCCGTCGCCGTCGAGGCGCGCGCTGATCCCGATGTTCCCCTCGAAACGCATGCTGGGGATCATCACGTTGTCGGGACCGATCTCGAAGCGGAGCGGGAAGCTCGGCGACGGAACCCGCAGCACCGCCATCGGCGGTCCTGCGTTCACCCCGAAGGGCCGGGCAATCACGAACAACATCCCCTGAGACGGCACATCCCCCGCGAGGGACGAGTCGACGGAGATCGTTCCGGAAATCGTCGCGGCCTCACTCGGAGCCTGTGCGACCACGGGCGGCGCGCCCCGCTGGGGAACCTCCGCGCGGGACGGGGGAAGGTTGCCACGCTGCGCGCCCCGGGGTGCTGAATCGGGCACGGAGTTGGGGGGTGCCAACCCGGGCCCTGCGCCCTCGGATTCCGGGAAGATGCGTGCGAGATCCGGCGCACGGGGCTTCTCACCCTCGACGAACGCCTCGGTGTTGCGGTCGCAGGCCACCGTCAGGGCGAACGACGACACGACCATCAGAAGCAGCGGGACAAGGGTGCGGTTCGTCATCACGCGGCGCAGCGTAGCGCGTTGTTCCAGCCTGCCCCGCGTGATAGCGTCCAACGAAATACGGGGAGCCTGGGGGTGGTTGGCGACTCCTCGCCAGCCTGAGATCAAACCCTTTGAACCTGATTTCGGCCGGGTTGTGTCCGCTACAACCGACAGGCGAACGTAGGGAAGGCCTTCGCAATCGATCCGCCTGCGGCGCTCCGTTGAAAACGATGACCCACCACCGGGTCACCGAACGAGGAGCGACGCCATGTCGACCGATCGATCCGCCAGTCCCCCGACCCACGCATTGCCGGCAGCCGGCAACAATCCTTCCAGTCTCGGCCAGGGCACCAACCCGGGCAGCTTCGCGAACCCGCCCGACATCGGCGGGCCGCTGACCTTCAGCTCGCCGGACACCCCCGGCATGCCGACGCACTCCGCGAAGACGGCGTGGGACTTCATGCCGCCCGACTGGACGCTGCAGGGCGGTCGCTGGACACCGCCCGCGGGCTTCGTTCCCGTCACCCAGCTCGAGCACGCGCGGCTCGGCACGGTGACCCCGGAAATGCAGCGAGTTGCCGAACGCGAGCCGCACCTGACCGCCGAGCAGATCCGCGACGAGATCGCTGCGGGCCGCATGATCATTCCGGCCAACAAGGTCCACCTGGACGGCTGCCTCGACCCCATGGCCATCGGACGGGCGAGCGTCACGAAGATCAATGCGAACATGGGCGCATCACCCGTCGCCAGCGATATCGGCGAAGAGATCGAGAAGCTCGAGTGGTCGAAGCGCTGGGGCGGCGACACGGTGATGGACCTTTCCACCGGCGGTGACCTCGACGCCACCCGGGACGCCATCATCAAGCACTCGACCATGCCCGTGGGAACGGTGCCCATCTACTCGATGATCATCGGTCGCGAGATCGAAGACCTCGACGAGGCGCTCGTCCTCGAGACCCTGGAGCATCAGGCCCGGCAAGGGGTCGACTACTTCACGATCCACGCGGGGGTCCAGTGGCGACACCTGCCGTTCGTCCAGGACCGGCTGATCGGCATCGTGAGCCGCGGTGGGTCCCTGCTCGCGAAGTGGATGCTCCACCACGAACGCGAGAACCTGATGGCGACCTGCTGGGATGACATCTGCGAGGTGATGCGCCGCTACGACGTCTCTTTCTCGATCGGCGACGGTCTGCGGCCGGGCGGGCTCGCGGACGCCAGCGACCTCGCGCAACTCGGCGAGCTGCAGGCCCTCGGGGAGCTCACCGAGCGGGCCTGGCGTCACGGCGTGCAGGTCATGGTCGAAGGACCGGGCCACGTGCCCTTCGACCAGATCGAGTACAACATGAAGCTGCAGCGCCAGATCTGCCACGGCGCTCCCTTCTACGTGCTCGGCCCCCTCGTGACCGACGTCTTCCCCGGGTACGACCACATCACGAGCTGCATCGGCGCGACAGCCGCCGCCTACCACGGCGCCAGCATGCTCTGCTACGTGACGCCGAAGGAGCACCTCGGGCTCCCCAAGCGCGACGACGTCAAGCAGGGATGCATCGCCTACAAGATCGCCGCCCATGCCGCGGACGTGGCGCTGGGGATCCCGGCGTCTCGCGACTGGGACGACGAACTCACCAAGGCGCGCGCGGCGCTGAACTGGGAGCGGCACTTCGAGCTGGCCTTCGACACGGACACCGCCCGGGCGTACCACGACGAAGACCTCGACGTGGACACCGACTTCTGCGCCATGTGCGGCCACGATTGGTGCTCGGTCCGGATCAGCAAGGAGATCACGATGTTCATCTCCGGCAAGGACGACGAGTACGCCTGGGACAAGCCGAAGATCTCGGCCGCCCTGACCGACGAGCAGAAGCAGATCCTGCAGAAGCGAGGCGTGCTGTCCCCGGAAGAGCTGCACCGCCTGGCGAGCAAGACGCGCTCGTCCATGGTCGCCGGCGAAGCCGAGCGCGCGGCGTGTCACAGCGACGTCAGCGACGACGAGACGGCAAGGACGCTGCAGGACGAGCGCCTGAATCCGGAAACCCTGGAGCCGCTGGAAACGCGTTGAGGTCTCGGCTTCCCGCGGCAGCCGCCGAATGCAAGAAGCCCCGGGGCTCACAGTCCCCGGGGCTTCTCATCGGAGCCTCCCCCCCCCGGATCGGCTCCGAAATACTTCGATGGATGTTTCGGCCGCTGGGGGGGCATCTTGAGACTTTTCTTGCCTGTCACCTTCAGATCAGCTGCGTGCTGGTGAAACCACACACTCCCTGGTGTCAGAGTGCGCCCCTTTGAGTAAGAGGTGGGTAAGTGGTGAGTAAGAGGTGAGCGAGAGCTCGTCGGGAGGCCCCGCACTCCGGGAATGGGCGCTGCGCGTCGTGACCTGGGTCGTCCTCGGGAGCTGGCTCGGGTCCTGGGGCCTCTTCGCCTTCGTGGTTGCACCGACGGCGTTCGAGGTGCTGTACGCCCAGGGAACCGCCGGGGATGTGGTGGCACCGGTGCTGGCGACCCTGCATCGCTTCGGTATCGCGGCGGGGATCGTGCTCGCGCTAGTGGCTGGAACCCGGCGCCAGGGCTGGCTGCTCGTGGTCTGGCCCCTGGGCCTGGCCGCGCTGTGCGCGGCCTCGGAATACGGAATCACGCCGGCCATCAACGCCGTACAACCCCATTCCTTCGGCCCCGATCAGCAAAAGGAGGCCGCCGCGCGCTTCTCAGAGCTTCACCAGATGTCGAGATACGTCTTTGGAATCGTGGGTTTGGGGGTTCTCGCACTAGTCGCCGTCGAGGCCCGACCCGGGTCTCGGGCGACCCAGCAGCCAGACACGTAAGCAGCCGGAAGAGCGCAAGAATTCCCTCCGGCTCCGTAGCCTTCCCGTGGGTGCTGTTGTATCCTCCGGCCCACTAAGCATTTTTATCAGTAAATCCGGCTAGTTACGCGCGTTCGGCCGCTCCGGAACGACCTCTCGGAGCACCGCGACGATTCCCGCAGCATCCAATCACCCATGCGAGAGCCCAGGCGAAAGCCAGGGCAGAAGCCAGCGCGAAGCAGCCGGGGAAGACGGAGATCCCATCCCATGGACGTGAAGATCAAGCTCGAGGTCGAATACAAGGTCTCGGGAACGGGGCTCGAAGATGCCCTGGCGGAATACGACGAGCTCACCGTCGAGGGACTCATGAAGGAGATCCTGGACAAGAGCATCGCCTGCGATGACATCCAGGTGCGCATCGTCGACGGCCCGAACAACCTCGAAGAGTACGACGAGGCAGCGAACGGCTGAAGCCCGGACGCCCGACCTTCAGGCGAACAGGTCGAGCTGCCGCGGTCCAGCCCGCGCCACCGGCTGCGCAGGCTCCCGCGCGGGCACCCGAGTAGGCTCCGCGGACGGCTGGAAAGAGGCTGGCTCGGGAGCGGTCACCGGCAACCGCGGCTGGTAGATCCCCTGCTGCCGGGACCAGCGCAGCAGTTCCAGGTAGAAGGCCTTGAAGCGCGGCCCGTGGTCGAAGTGGCGCAGGTGCGCGAGTTCGTGACAGAGCGTGTTCACGAGGCTCGAGTACTTCAGCGGCTCGCCGGTCTGCGAGTGGTTCAAGCGGATCTTGATCGTCCCGTCTTCGTAGCAGATGCCGTAGCGGCTGGTGACGTTCGACCGCTCCGCCTCGAGCGAGCGGTACTGCAGCCGGAACCGGGCGGCAATCTTCTCCGCGTCGAAGGTCAGACGTGCGAGTAGCTCCCGACGGGTTCGGCGGTCCATCGGGGCCCCATGCTCCGTGCCCGGGCGCGCGCCGTCAACCCGCCTGCCGGGCTACCCTTGGCGCGATGCCGATCGAGATACCGATCTTCCCACTCGACAACGTGGTCCTGTTCCCCGAGGTGCAGGTGCCGCTCTACATCTTCGAGCCGCGCTACCGACAGATGACGGCCGCGGCACTCGCCGGCGACGGTCGGATCGGAATGGTGGTCGTGCAACCGCAGTACCGCGAGGACATGGGCGGCGACCCGCAGGTGTTCGAAGTGGGGTGTGAGGGAACCATCGGGCACTCCGAAGCCAACGACGACGGCACCTACCAGATCATCCTTCAAGGAGTCTCGCGCTTTCGCATCCTGGACGAGCTGCCGCCCGCAGGCGAGCGCCTCTATCGCATGGCGCGGGTCGAACTGCTGGACGATCCGGTCGCTGCGGAATCCCTCGAAGCGATTCGCGACCGCGTTCTCCATTTGATGCGCTCGATCGCGCCCGATCGCGCCGAGCAACTCACCCCGTCGACCTTCGCGAAGCTCGACGATGCGACCTTCGTCAACGCGTTCTGCCAGTCACTCGACTTCGAGACACTCGAGAAGCAGCAGTTGATCGAAGCGAACGGCGTTCGCGCACGCGCCGAGCAGTTGGTCGCCTTGATGGAGTTCCGCATTGCGGAGCATTCCGTCGCCGGTCCGTCCGGAACCGGCACACTGCACTGACGGCAGAGAGCGATTTCGAGAAAGACCGAGCATTTCGTAGCATTCTCGAGATCGCAGTCCCGGCCTCAGAGGTCTTCCAACACTTCGCTGCGGCGCACGAAGTCGTTTCACGGTTGGATTCGAACTCCGCGGATTGCAAGCGCGATCGAAAATGCAAACGACTGTTGAAGTGCGTGACGATGCACGACTTCGTCGCGTGCGATTTCGTTCACTTCATCGTCGCGATCGGCGCAGATTGGCTTTGCGAAGAAACGGGTCCCGTGGTTAACTGTGCCGGCTTCAACGAGGACTTCGAACAAAGATCACACGTGCGAAGTTCTCGCTGAGGCGACGCAAGACCCCCTAAATCCAACATACGCTCTTAAACCAGCGCTCGTAACCAAACGAGAGATCGAATGACCTTTACCCCCGAGGTCTGGGATGGCGTGGTACGCCGTCTGCGATCGGAACTGCCTCCGTACATCTGCGACGCGTTCATCGCGAACCTCGCCGTCGAAGCCCGTGCAGACTCGGTCTTCATTCATTGCCCGACGGCCTTCCATCGCGATCGAATCCGAGACCAGTATCACGGCAACATCTGCGCGGGAATCGACGCGGAGATGGGAAGGCATGTGAAGGTCGAGATCGTCGTCGCCGATGGGCGCGCGACGGCGGCCGGCTCGAGCTCGAAGCCGAGCTCTCCACCAAGCGCTACGCCAAGCCACAAGCCGACCTCCGGGCCAGCGACCCGACCGGTTCCGTCGCAAGGCGTCGAGCCGAGCTGCGTACCAGAGCCGGCTTCCGCTCGGCCTCGCGCCGTGGTCCCGGCACCGCGAGCGATCGATCCGGTGCCGACGCCCGGCGCCAGCTACACGCCGTTCGCATCTCGGCGTCCGCTCGTCCAGCAGGTGCCTCGCGCGGTTCCCGTACAACGGCCGTTGCTGCGCCCGCAGCACACCTTCGACAGCTTCGTCGTCGGTAACTGCAACGCCCTGGCCCGCGAGGCTTCCCTCGCCGTACTTCGGGACGACGACCCCCGCCTCGACCAGCTGTACCTGTTCGGCGCCACGGGTCTGGGCAAGACGCATCTCGCGCGGGCGGTGTGCGCCGAAGCACGCGCCCAGGGCCGACGGCCCGTCTACACCTCGGCCGAGGCCTTCACCAACGAGTTCCTGGCGAGCCTGCGGGCCCGGGACACCTCGCGCTTCAAGCGCAAGTTCCGCCGTGACTGCGACGTGCTGATCGTCGAGGACGTCGGCTTCCTGGCCGGCAAGGAGAGCACCCAGCTCGAGTTCTTCCACACGGTCCAGCACGTTCGCGACGCCGGCGGCCGCGTCGTCTTCACTGGCGGCGGCCTGCCCCAGAGCTTCACGTCCCTCGATTCCCGGGTGCGTTCCCAGCTCTCCGACGGGTTCGTCGCCGAGATGGGCAGCCCCGACGCCCAGGTCCGGCGAGAGATCCTCAGCGCGAAGGCGGCCGCGGGGGGTGTCCACCTGCCCCAGGACTGCCTGGACATCCTGGTAGAGACGGTCCGGGGCAACGTGCGCGACCTCGAGAGCGTCTTGATCCAGTTGGTGACGACGGCCTCGCTGCTGAAGAAGAAGATCGACCGGGCCCTCACCCTCGAGGCGCTGGACCGGAAGGGTGCGGAACGAGCCATGTCCCTACCCCGGCTGAAGATCTCCGAGGTGATCGGGCTGGTGGCGGGCTCGTTCCAGACGACCGCGGACGAGATGGCCGGCAAGTCCCGCAAGAAGGAGGTGCTGGTCCCGCGACAGCTGGCCATGTACCTGTGTCGTCGCTACACGAACGCGTCCCTGGCCGAGATCGGCCGGGCCATGAACCGCGACCACCCTTCGGTGCGTAACGCGATCGCCAAGGTAGAGCGGGCGATCCTCGAGAAGGCCCCCCTGCGCTACCAGGTCGAAGAGCTGGTGCGGCAGCTCGACGAGTCGCCCCGCTAGACCTGGACGGCGGTGGCCTTGGCCGCGGCGACACGCCGCGGCTCGCTCCGGAAGCGGGCGGGGCCCGACAGCTGGGCGGCGGGCGCCGACTCGAGGGACGGCGGGTCGAGCGCGGGATCGTCGAAGCGTTGGATCACCTTGTAGGTGGTCGAGCGTTCGACGGGAACGCGACCGCATTCGCGAATCAGTCGGCGGAAGTCCTCGGCGGTCGTGTTCTCTCCGTGATGGCTGCCCGACTCGCGGCTGATCGATTCTTCCATCAACGTGCCACCGAAGTCGTTGGCGCCCGCCATCATGGACATCTGCCCGAGCTTGTGGCCCATCTTCACCCACGAGACCTGGATGTTGGTGATGTAGGGTCGCAGGAAGAGTCGCGACACGGCGATCATTCGCAGGTCTTCGGACATCGACGGTCCGGGACGCGCGCCCATGAAGTTGTAGAGCATGTTGCGTTCGTGAATGAAGCCCAGGGGAACGAACTCCGTGAAACCCCCCGTGTCCTTCTGGATGTCGCGCAGCAGTCCGAGGTGCGCCGCGATGTGCCGGCGCGTCTCGATGTGGCCGTACATCAGGGTCGACGAGCTTCGAAGGCCGATCCCGTGCGCGGCCCGGATGATCTCCGCCCAACGCGCGGTCTTCAGCTTCTTGGGCGACAGGATCTCGCGAACCTCGTCGTCCAGGATCTCGGCGGCGGTACCCGGCATGGTCCCGAGGCCGGCATCCACCAGCCACTGCAGGTAGTCGCCGAGATCCATGCCGCTCTTGCGGTGGCCGAAGTCCATCTCTTCCGGCGAGAAGGCGTGGATGTGAAGGTCCGGGAACTCGCCCTTGATGGTGGTCAGGATCTCGTGGTAGTGCGTGTGGTCCTTGTTCGGATGGATCCCGCCCTGGATGCAGACCTCGCTCGCGCCCCGCACGATGGCGTCGCGGCACTTCTCGACGAGCACCTCCATCGGGTGGTCGTAGGCCTCGGCCGCGTCGTCCTTGTGGCGGGCGAAGCCGCAGAAGCTGCATCCCACGTAGCAGACGTTGGTGAAGTTGATGTTGCGGCAGACCACGTAGGAGACATCGTCCCCGCAGTCCTGCTCCCGGGCCCAGTCGGCGGCTCGCAGAAGCACGTGGAAGTCCGCGCCTTCCGCATCGAGCAGGACGACCGCATCGTCGACGGACATCTCCTTCCCGGCGAGGGCATCCTCGAGGATGCTGGCGACTCTCGGTGTCACGCTTGCCTGCAGCTGACTCAATCGACTCGAATGATCTTGCATCACGCAGCCTCCTCTCCGGACTGGGAGTTGTCGTTCTTCGATGACCGCGCATAGCCCGCGTCGTTGGCGTAGCGCGGCAGCTTCTCCCACATGTGTGGGTCGAAGAACCGTTCCTGCTGGACGGTTTCGGGATAGACGGGCAGTCGTTCCAGCAAACGCTGCCCCGCCGCTTCAGTGCGGCGCCGAAGCTCCCGCAGCGCCGGCCACGGCGCCTCGGGATTGATGAAGTCGACGGTAACGGGGGACACGCCCCCCCAATCGTTCAAGCCAGAACGCAGCAGCAGCTCCAGTACCCCATCGTGGCCGGACAGGGGAGCGAGATTCGGCGGCGCCTGGATGTTCATGTCCGGTCCGAGACAGAGTCGCGCGAGCGCGACCCAGCCGGCCACCTCTTCGTCCCGCAGCGGCGACGCCGCGCGCATGGGCGTCCCGGGCTTGGGGTGGAAGGGCTGGATGATGGCTTCCTGGATGTGTCCGTAGCGGTCCTGCAGGTCGCGCATCACGAGCAGGGTGTCGACTCGCTCCCCGACGTTCTCGCCGATCCCGAGCAACATGCCCGTGGTGAACGGGATCTTCTGCTCGCCCGCGTGTTCGTGCATGCGAATCCGGACCTGGGGATCCTTGTCCGGGCAGTGCATGTGGGGCATGCCCTTGTCCCGCATGCGGGGGCTCGTGGTCTCGAGCATCAAACCCATGGACGCGTTGTAGGGGCGCAGCCTCGCCAGCTCTTCTTCGTCGAGGATGCCCGCGTTGGTGTGCGGCAGCATGCCTCCCTCGACCGCGACCTGGCAGGCTTCGACGAGATGGTCCGTGGTCGACTGATAGCCGCGCGCCGCAAGCCACTCGCGCTGGGACCGGTAGGCCACCTCGGGCTTGTCGCCGAGACACATCAGTGCCTCGATGCAGCCGGTCAGGACGCCGCCGCGAACGACCTCGGCGACCTCGTCCACCTCGTACGTCTTCGCCTCCGGCGAGTCCGGGGGTTTTGCAAACGTGCAGTAGGTGCAGCGGTCCCGGCACAGGTTGGTCAGCGGGATGAAGATGTTGCGCGAGACCGTGACGATGTCGCCCTTGGCGGCGAGCTTGCTCGCGTGAGCGCCCTGCAGAACCGCCTCTCGCACGGCCTCGACCCGAAGGTTGGCGCCGAGGCGCTCACCCGGCCCCCGTTCGAGGCGGCCCGCATCCACGGCCTGGGCGACCAGGGCCTCGGCTTCGCCGGGAGACAGGGGGGATTCGGGGTCAGGGAGGCTCAAGCGGATCTCGTACCGCCGCGAACCGACGGCGGAAAGGGGGCGCAGGCCCGGAGGCTATCCGATGGAGGGTTGGATTCCAATCAGCCAGCCCGCGCTTCAAGAAGCCGTGAATCTGCATCCCCCAGGGGATAAACGTCAAGAATGGTGGCTGGCCATCCGATTGTGGCAGGACCAACTCGGTGTTTTCACTAGGTGCGCAAGATCCCGGATGCGACACGAGCGTCCCGGAGACCGCGACGGAAGGACCCTGCGACCCGTATGCGCGAAGGCAAGGCAGCTGGAGTGGGTCGCGACCCCGCGGGAGACCGGACTGGACAGACGGCCGTCCAGACCGTCAACCCGGTGCGCAGCCTGCCCGCGCGCATCAGCTTCATCGTCTTCGGCGCGACGCTCATCACCTCGCTCGCGGTGACGATCATCTCGGTGCAGTCGATCGACGGGTTCCTGCGCGAGAAGGTCGAGCAGAACTTTCCGGCGATTCTCGAGAGCGCGTCCCGACGACTCGACCTCTGGTACGACCAGCGAATGCTCGAGGTCGGCGTCTTCGCCAACAGCGGCATCCTCACGGACAATGCTTCGCTGCTGACGGCCAGCCCGCGATCGAAGCGGGCGAAGAGGGCCCGACGCGAGGTCGAGCAGTACCTGAGTTACGTGCTCGAGAGCTTCCCCCAGTACGATGCGCTCTTCGTGCTCGGTCCCCAGGGCGAGCCCCTGCTGTGGGCCGGAGAGGTGTTCACTCTCGAAGAGAATCTGCTGCGTGGTGCGCTGGCCGGCACCACCGAGCCGCGGCTCAGCACGGCGCACTTCGCAGGGCCCGAGACCGTGCAGCTCGTGTCCGCACCCCTCGCAACCGGCGGCAGCCAACCCGCGGGCTCCCTCCACGCGGTGATGCGGATGAGCGTAGCCGGCGAGGCCCTGTCGACAGACGAGGTGGGGCAGTTCGGCGAGGTGTTCCTCATCGACGCCGACCGGCGGTACCTGGTCGCCAGTCCCGAGCGCATGGAAACAGGCAGCTGGAGCGCTCCCGAGCTGAGCGTCGAATCGGGAAGCACGCTGCTCGACTACTCCAACTACGGCGGTGAACGGGTGGTGGGATCCGCGCGCTCGTTCCCCCGCTTCGGTTGGCTGCTGGCGGTCGAGGAACCCTACAACGACGCCTTCGCGCCCGTCGTCTCGGGCATCCGGCGCATCCTCGGCATCAATCTCGGGATCGTGATGTTGTTCGCGCTGGCCGCGTTCCGGGTCGCGCGGTCCATTGCGCAGCCGATCGAGGCCCTCTCCGACACGGCCCTCCGCATCTCCGGAGGCGAGAAGGGAATTGCACTACCCCACAGCGACCGGCGTGACGAGGTCGGCGTCCTGACTCGCGCGTTCAACGAAATGACGCGGCGCCTCGAGAGCAACGCCGAGCAGATGCAGGGTCAGAACACCGAGCTGCAGAGGATGAACGAGATCCTCGAGCAGCTCTCCATCACCGACGGACTCACGAAGCTCCACAACCATCGCTACTTCCAGGAACAGCTCGCGAAGGACATGAAGCGCGCGCTGAGGACCGAAGAGCCTCTGTCCCTGGTGCTCATCGACATCGATCACTTCAAGCGCTGGAACGACCGACTGGGTCATTCCGGCGGCGACGAGATCCTGCGGCGAATCGCCGACATCATGCAGCGGCTGACGCGAGGAACCGATCTCGTGGCCCGGTACGGCGGAGAAGAGTTCGCCTTGTTGCTGCGCGGCACGTCGATCGAGGGAGCGCTCGCGCTGGCCGAGAAGCTGCGAGCCACCATCGGCGAGACGAGCTTCATCGAAGACGGCAGCGAGCCCCTGACTGTCTCGATCGGGCTTTCCGCCTTTGGCGGTGACGAGAAGGTCTTCTTCGATCAGGCGGACCGTGCCCTCTATCGCGCAAAGAACGCGGGGCGCGACTGCGTCATGCTGGCGGAAGAAGTCGAAGCGACGGCACCGAACGAGAGCTGAGGATGCGTCTCACTCGGGAGTGAGCAGGTTCCCGTGCACCCAGCCAACAGAGCCGGAAGCGACGCGCACCAGGGTCCAGGCGTCCCGGGTCTGCTCGGGGAAGACTGGCGTCCCCCGCACGAGCACGCGGATGACCTGGTCGTCGGTAGACGGGCCCGCTCGCAGATTCACACCGGCGACGCGAACGTAGAGGGTGCCAGGACGCCCGCGGACCGCCCGGGCTTCGGCCTCGAGATGCTCCGCGATGCGCGCCGTTCGGTAGGCGAAGAACATCGCGACCCCGAAGTTGCCGGCGGCGATCTGTCGGTCGGCTTCCTCGAGCTTGTTGCGGGCCTCGGCGATCTCGTCGGCTTGCCAGGACGCCATGCCGGCGGCTCGCTCCACCTGGATGCGCACCTCAGCCAGGGTCGAGACGGCGTCCGCGCGGCCGTGGCTTCCACGAAGTCCGGATTCGGCCAACACCAACGCCTCTTCGGCGCGGCGCAGGTCCGCACGAAGTCGCTGCACTTCCGCGTCCAGGCGGTTGGCGCGGTCGACCAGCGCACGCTGGTAGATGGCGACGTCGATCTCCGGGAGAGGCGGCACCGCAGACGCAGGGGGCTCGGAGGCGTTCAGCAAGGAGCAGCCCAGGGGCAGCCCGGCGGCGAAGGCCATTGCGACGCGTCGGATCCTTCGACCCCGCCGTTCCGGCTGCTTCCCGTTGGACATCGAAGCGAGGTCTCCCCTGTCGCGCTGCGCCATCGAATCCCGTATCGGGACAGCGAGGGGTGGCCTTGAGCCTCTACACCGTTCCGCGACGGCGCCTCCTGCGGGCGGCGTACAAGGGCGGGTCTCCCTCCGGACGCGTCTTGAAGCGACGGTGGGGCCAGAGCCAGTGGTCTGGCGCCTCGCGCACGGCGGCCTCGATCACGGCATTCATGCGAGCCACGTTGCGACCGAGCGCAGATTCGGGATCGTGCGCGTCCTGCTCGATGTCCAGGGGAGCCTGCATCTTGACGACGTGTCGCGGCGAATCTCCGACGCGGAACATGAACACCGGCAAGACCGCGACGCCGCGATTCATGGCGATACTCGCTGGGCCGGAACGCGTGAGGGCCTGCTGACCGAAGAAGGGCGCGAAGACGCCCTCATCCCGGCGCGCGTTCTGATCGAGCAGCATGGCGATGACGCGCCCCTTCGAGAGCGCGCGGAACACCCCCATGGACGCGCGACCGAGCTGGATCTCGTGGACGCCGGCAGCCTGACGCCAGTCACTCGCCATGCTGTCGATCCAGGGATTGGAAATCCTGTGGTGTACGACGCTGACCGGGTAGCCCCGGCCACTCATGGCGGCGGCGCACAGCTCCCAGGAACCGAAGTGAGCCGTCAGGACGATGAAGCCGTCAGACCCGGACCGAAGGCGCGCCGCGTCGTAGTGTTCCTCGCCTTCCACCTCGACGCCGGCCAGGAGGCGGCCCCGGTGGGGCCCCTGCAGCAGGCACAGCTCGGCCAGGTGGCGGCCGAGATTCGCGAAGCCGTCCTCGAGCACGCGCTCTCGCTGGGCGTCCGACCAGTCCGGAAACGCGAGGGAGAGATTGCGAACCGCGTCTTCGCTGCGCGGCCCGCGCGCGCGGGCATAGCGCCTACCGATGCCCGCCCCGACCGCCACGGCGCGCTCGGGCGGCAGATGCCGCACCGCCTCGCGAATTCCCAGCAGCGCCGCGTACTCGAGGGCGTATCGCGCGCGCCGCAACATGCGCTCAGCGCTTGTTCAGCTCTGAGATCAGATGGGCCCGCATGTCGTGCGGTGAGATGATGTCCGAAAGCGATCCCACATCGCGGGCACGCTCGACGCTGTGGACCTCGTCGAACTCGCGCGCCAGCTCGGACTGCTGCTCGAGGATGACCTCGGACATGATCGCCTCCAGCGCCTCGCGATTCTCGGGACTCGGATCGACGCGGACGATGCGTTGCCGTTCGAGCACTCGCGGGTCGGCCAGCGCCCGGGCGCGCACCTCGCGCTTGAAGACCACCGTCGCGGCGGCGCCGCCACCGATCACCGACGCATAGGACCCCGACAGCGCCGAGGCGCGCAGGTTGTCGTTCAGCTCCTGCGAGAAGACCACGTAGGCGCCGCCGTGGTAGCGCGAAACCACGAGGAACAGGATCGGCCCCTCGAAGTTCACGATCGCGCGCGCAATCTCGGCTCCGTATTCGAGCTGGAGCTTGCGGAGCGATTCGGGCGAACCGTCGAAGCCCGACAGGTTCGCCAGCACCACCACGGGCCGGTTGCCGCTGGCACTGTTGATGGCCCGGGCCGTCTTCTTCGACGAGTGCGGGAAGAGGGTGCCCCCCGTCCAGGATTCCGGCCCATCGAAGGGTCGGTAGCCCTCGCGCGGAACCACGTGGCTCTCGATCCCGATCAAGGTGACCGGCTGGCCACCGAGATGGGCATCCCAGATGATCGAGGTTTCGCCCGCCACCATCTGGGTCCAGCGTTCGAGGTGGCCGCCGTCTTGATCGATCACCGCCTCCATCACGGCGCGCATGGAGAAGGGACGCTTGCGCCCGGGATTGGTGGCGTCGTCGAAGATCTCGCCCACCGTCGCGAAGTCGAAGGACTCCTCGGCGGCCAGGGACGAGTCGCAGACGTCGCGCGCGACCGCGTCGCTCGTCTCGAACGGGCGCGGTCCAGCCTCACCGGGAACGACGTAGCTGTAGCGGTAGTAGTCGTAGAGAAGCCGGTAGGCCTCGGCGAGGTTTCGCGCGTAGTACTGGGCCTGTCCGTTCGGGCCCATGATCTGCTCGTAGCCGCCGATGGCGACCTCGTCCTCGGCGGAAACCGACCCGGACGCCTCGAGTGCAGCGGCACCCGTCAGCACCATCGATGCGCGCGGCGTCATGATCAGGACGCCGCGGGTGTGCATCAGCATGGTCGCGAGCGCGTCCCAGTAGCTCTGGGCGCCCACGTTGAGACCCTGCACGATGAGGTGGATGACGCCACCGGTCTGCGTGAAGGTGATGATGCGGCGAACCACGCGCGCGGTCGCGTCCAGGTTCTCGGTGCCGCTGTCCATCGCGATCTTTGCGCCGCTCGAAACCGGCAGCCACTCGACGGGCACACCAAGCTGCTCGGCCAGGTCGATGGCGGCCTGCACGCGGTCGCACTCCGGGATCGACAACGCGCCCATCCCCATGGTCGGGTCCGACAGCACCAGCACCCGGATCATGCCCTCGGGCACCTTGTCGGTAGGTGTGGTGATGACGCCGAAGACGACGCCCGACGTCGAGCCCCCCGGCTCTCGGCCGGCAACGGAGATCGCCTTCGGCAGCTTGCTCGCGGGATCGAGATCGAATTCCTCGAAGGTTCCCTGGGAGATCGACACCCGATCGCTGCCGCCTTCCAGACCGCGTTGGTCCGAGGTGAGCATGCGGATGATCTCGTAGGGGTAGACGAGACGTCGACGACGCGCGGCCACCACGCGACGTTCGTACGCGCCGACGGGCTCGAGGGGCT
This sequence comes from Deltaproteobacteria bacterium, assembly GCA_029261855.1. Lineage (GTDB taxonomy): Bacteria > Myxococcota_A > UBA9160 > UBA9160 > UBA4427 > JAJDAN01. The sequence goes on along the minus strand of JAJDAN010000030.1, from coordinate 7,027 downwards.
CGCGATGCGGCTCGCGCCACTGCAGCTGGATCTCGTCGCCGGTGGGCTCGGTGATGACGACCTCGATGTGTCGAGCCGGCGCCTGGGGAGCGTCCCGGTCCTTGATGTTCAGCCGGACGAGCACCTTCTCGAGGCCCAGATGCCGGGTGGCGGGCGCCAGACGGCGCGCCACACCCGACGCAGACTCCGCGTCCAGGTAGAGCTCGGTGGGAACCGAGAGCGCGATGCGGTTCCAGTGCATGCCCCGGCGCGGGTCGCGCTCGCGCAAGGTCGTGCGAAGCGTCCGGCAGGCGCGGTTGAAGACGCGCTCGAAGGCCGCCAGATGTTGGCTCAGCTCTGGGCCAGCCTGGGGGGCTCGGTCCCGCGCGTCCGCCAGCACGAAGATCCGCTCGTCTCCCTCCACGTCGCGGGCGCGGCCGTGGAAGCAGTAGATCCCTTCCTCGCTGGGGATCGGTTCGAGCTCGAACTTCTGGGCGTAGCGCGCCAGGTCGATGCGGTCGGCGGTCTCCGGGTGCAGGCCGTACAGATCGCGGATGGGACGCGGCTCCGCACCGGGCACCGGCGTACCGTTCTCGTCGCGAGGGACGTCGAAGGTCTTGTAGAGGTTGGCTCCCTCTTCCGGCTGCAGGTCCAGGGTGAAGCGAACCCCGAGCTGGCTCTCCACCAGTGTGCGCGCCAGCGATGTCGTCACGATGTCCTGGTCGATATCTTCCGCGACCGGCACCAGCAACTCGATGGCGAAGATCTTCGTGCCGCGTTCCGCGAGGCGCTTGGCGGTCTTGCAGAGGCGGACGGCCACGGCCGAAATCTCGCTCGGCGGGGTGGTCGCCGCCAACACGAGCCCCTTTTCGGCGTACTCGACGCAGTGGATCCAGGTGTCCTCGGTCTTCACGGACATGTGGCCGCGGGGGCGACCCGGTGCGTAGACCCGCTGCACGTAGGCGGCGAGCGCGATGTCCAGACGACCCGGGTCCGGAGCCTTGATCCAGCGCCCCACCTTGTCGAAGACCCGCCGGGCCGCCGCGGCGACCTCGATCAGAACGTTCGCATCCGGACGGACGGGAGCACGCTCGGCCCTTTCGAGCCAGGTCTCGAGCTCCTTCGAGTTCTGATCCGCCTGTAGCTCGGCCTCACGCCGTTCGAACACGGCGAAGCGCGCCTCGATCGCGGCGTCGGACATGATGTCCGTCACCAGGCCACGCATCCCGATCAGGGCGTCCAGAGCCTCGAGCAACGCGGTGTCGCCGGACAGGTCGACGCCGCCATCGACCAGTGCCGTGATGCGACGCAGCATGCCGCTGGCGAGACGATGACGCAGGTCCGGCTCGAACTGGATCGACAACAACCGCAACACGGCGCGCTCGAGCGCGTCCGTGGGCTTCAGGTTCGCGACGCCGTAGTGGGACAGGGCCCGGCGCACGAGATCGAGGAATTCCTCGGCGATGCCCGCGCCCTCGGCTCGCATGCGCCGAACGTACATCCGCAGGCGCGCGTTGTTCGAGGGCCCGAGACCGCCGGACACCGATGCGCGCGGTGCGCGAATGAAGAGCCGTTCGACGTCGGCGAAGGCGATCAGCTCGTGGCGGATCTCGGCGAGCTCGACGCGCGCCTCCTGTGACAGCGTCTCGGGGACCGCGGCATCGAGGAAGGCCAGGAGGCTTTCGCAACGCGCCGGGTTCGCGTCATAGCCGAGCACCACGCGGCGGATCTCGTCGCGTACGGCACCCATGGCGCCGCGCCAGGCCGATCCACCCTGGTTCCCGAGCCGCTCTTCCGCCACCGCGCGATCCGCGGCGACCAGGTCCGGAACGGACAGCACGTCACCGTCGCGGTTCCGGAAGAGCAGGGCCAGGGGATCGCGTTGGTCCGGCAGCGACAGGCGCTCGGAAGCCGCGCCCGTACGCTCGCTGGCGTCCTCCGCAGCGGGGTCGATGGACAACATCACGTCGCCCGCAGAAACCTGCTGACCCTTGCGCACGTTGATCTCGGTGACGGTACCGGCGACGGGAGCCTGGAAGGCGATCTCCATCTTCATCGCCTCGACCAGGCCGAGAGGCTGGCCGACCTCGACCCGATCTCCGACCGCGACCTGCACCGCGACCACCATGGCGGGGGACCCGGCACGCACCTGGCCAGCGGTCTGGGTGCCGAAGCGGAGCGGGTGCCCGTCGACCTCGAGGCGCAGCCCCACCTCGTTCGCGTCGTAGAGGATGCGATGAACGCGGTCGTCGATCTCGAGTCGCGCTCCGTGCTCGCCTTCTTCCTTCATGGTCGCGCCGATCGCGCGCTCATCGAGATGCACCCGGTAGCGCCAGGACCCGACGGCGTAGACCATCAGCCGGTAGCTCTCGCCGTCGTGGGTCAGGTCGATCTGCTGGCCGGAGTTCGGCGGGATGCGGTCCGGCGAGATGCCGCTCGCGTCGGCGTAGAAGTGCTCACGCGCCTTCGCTCGGATGCGCTGGTAGGTGAGGATGGCCGCGGCCACGAGGGCGTCGGCGCTGGAGTCGAGACCCGACGGGGGCGCGTCGTTGCGCTTGGCGTTCCAGCGGTCGAGCCACAGGGTGTCCACCGGGCCGGCGCGATAGTCGTCGGCGTCGAGCAGCTCGAGCAGGTAGCCCTTGTTGCTGGCTCCGCCCTGGACGACGAGCTCGAAGTCCCGCAGCGCACACGCCAGACGCGCGCGCGCCTCTTCCCGGGTCTCACCCGTGGCGATGACCTTGGCGATGAGCGAATCGAAGTCGGGCGGGACCGTGGTCCCCACCGCAACGCCGGAGTCCACGCGCACGCGCGGCCCCAGGGACGGATCGAAACGCGCGATGCGGCCGGGGGACGGCAGAAAGCCCTGGTCGGGATCCTCCGCATTGACGCGAGCTTCGATGGCGACGCCGCGCGTCACGGGGTTCAGGTCCTTGATCGACTCGCCCTCGGCGATCCGGATCTGTAGCTGGACGAGATCGACGCCCGTCACCTCTTCGGTGATGCCGTGCTCCACCTGCAGGCGCGGGTTCACCTCCAGGAAGTAGAAGCCGTTCGGGGTGTGCAGGAACTCGACGGTTCCGACGCCCACGTAGCCGACGTGCGCCGCCAGCCGCGCGGCCGCCGTCTCGAGCGCGTCGACTTGATCCGGCGCGAGCCCCGGGGGCGGTGCCTCTTCGAGCACCTTCTGGTGGCGTCGCTGCACCGAGCAGTCGCGGCTGCCGACCGCGAGCACGTTGCCCTGGCTATCGGCGGCGATCTGGACCTCGATGTGGCGACCGCCGGTGACCTTCTTCTCGACGAAGAGCCGGTCGTCGCCGAACGCGCCCTTGGCTTCCGCCTTGGCGCTGCGGAACGCCTCCGCGATCTGATCGGGACGATCCACCATCCGAATGCCGCGGCCGCCGCCACCGGCGGAGGCCTTCAGGACCACCGGATAGCCGATGCGCTCGGCGTGACTCGACGCGGCGCGCTCGTCGTTCAGAACGCCCTTGCTCCAGTCCGTGACCGGAACGCCCGCCTGCTCCGCCATCTCCTTCGAGGTGATCTTGTCCCCGAGTCCGCGCATGGCGGACGCCGATGGGCCCAGGAAGGTGATGCCCTCGTCGTACAAGCGCTGGACGAAGGTGGGGTCCTCGGCGAGGAAGCCCCAACCGGGCCAGACCGCGTCGGCTCGCGTTTCGTGCAGCGCCGCGATGATTGTCTCGTGGTTCAGATAGGCGGCTACCGCGCCGTTCGGGGACGGCAGGCGAACCGCGAAATCGGCATGACGCACGAACGGTGCGTCACGGTCGGGGTCCGTGAAGAGCGCGATCACCTTGATGTCGCGCCCGGTCTCGGCCGCCATGGCCTTGACGGCGCGAATGCAGCGCATCGCGGACTCGCCGCGATTCACGATGGCCAGTCGACGGATGCCCGCCGATGTCTCCGTCCCACTACCGTACAAAGCTCACCTCACACGCGAAGCCAACGACGTCACCGTGGTGCGAAAGAGAGAGAAGGGAAGGCGGCACGCTCGGCTCGCCAGAGACCCACAGCTCCGGGATGCGGCCCCGCTTGCGGATCTCGATCGTCTCCTCCGGAACCTCCAGCAGCGACGCCATGCGCCGGCCGGCCAGTCGCCGCACTTCGCGGCCTGGCCCGTCCGGGTCTGCGTCATTGATCGCGATCCGCGTCATGCCCGCGACGGTGCGCGCGGGGTCGGTGCAGACGAGCGCGTGGACGGCGCCTGCTTCTTCGAAGACGCGTACGGGAAGATCGCCAACCGGGGTCTCGACGAGACCGTGCAGGACCGTGTCTCCTGGGATGTCGGGCTGCAGGGGAAGATGGACCCGGAAGCGGGAAGGCGAGAAGACCGTGTGCGGGTCCTGCCGGACCGCCGCCTTGTAGGCGGCCTCCTTGGCGGCCCACAGTTGCCAGCGGCGCCGCGCCCGTTCGGGACCTGCGCAAAGAGACGCGCGCTCCTCGTCACAGAAGACGCGCGCGTCGAAGCGCGGCGCGTACTCGGACGCCGCGTCGGCGTCGCGCAGGTCGACGACGTCATTGCCGACCATCGAGGATCTCCTGTTCCATGCTCGCGAGCTGGGAGACGATCTGCCGCACGAAGTCCCGGGACCGCCGTACGCCCTTGGCGTCGGACTTGGGCTCGATGCAAGCCACCTCCACGTCCAACACGTCGCGCCGGGCGGGGAGCGCGCTCCAGGTTTCCTGCTTGCGACCTCGCACGTACACACACACCACCTGACAGCCTGGGAGGGCGCCCACGATTCGTCCGACCCCCCACGCGGCGTTCTCGACGTCGACCCTCCCGCTACGACTGCGTCCGCCCTCGGGAAAGATCAAGGCCACCTCACCGGCCGCGCTCAGGGTCGAGATCCGGTCGAGCACCGCGGCGACCTCCCCCCGTGCGCCGCCGCGCGTGATTGGAATGCACTTCATCACCCACGACGACACGCGCTCGCGCAGGTTGGAGCTGAAGTTCCGCCGCTCGGGGATGTTCCAGGGCAGCTCGTCGAAATGGACCGCGTAGCGCCAGGTCGGCGAGATCGCCCAGGCCACCAGGAACGAATCGATCAGGGTCAGGTGATTGGCGCAGATCAGCATCGGTATGCCCGAGGCCTCTCGGGCCTCACGGATGCGGGCGAACTTGGCACGCACCTCTGCGAGGCCGGCAACCCGATACCCCAGACCGAAGCGCATGACCATCACCACTACGGGGATCCACAGCGGTGCGAGCAGACGCCCGACCTCGCGCTGGACGAGGTGCTGCAGGGGCAGTCGGCGGGGCCTGTCCATCGGGATCCCGAAGCACGGGGGCTTCGGAGGGGTCTAGCCGAGCTTCTCGAGGATCAGCTTCACGGCGTCCCCGACCTTGTTGACCGAGTCCACGTCTTCGTCCGCGATCTCGATGTCGAAGTCGTCCTCGAAGGCGATCACGACGTCAACGAGCCGCGCGGAATTGACCTTGAGGTCTTCCAGGATGTTCGTGTCCATGCTGACGCTTGCGAGCGCCTCTTCGTTCTTCACCCAGGGAGTCAAGATCTTCACGACTCGCTCCATGACTTCAGCCTGATCCATCTTCTCGGTCCTTTCTTCGCTTTCTCAGGAATCCCACTTCTGAAACACGAGACATGCGTTCACGTCTCCAAATCCAAATCCCGCCTTGATGACCGTCCTCAAATTCGGCAGATCGCGTCCCTGGTGGGGGATGGCGTCATCGAAAGCTGCAATCTCGGGATGGACGTCCTCACAGTTGATCGACGGATGCGCGAAGCCTCCCTCGAGCATGAGAACGGATGCCACGGACTCGATCGCCCCGGCGGCTCCCAGCGTATGACCCACGAGCGATTTCGTGGAGACGATGGTGGGAAAGTCGTTGGGGCCACGGCCGAGGGCATCGGACCAGGCCCCCACCTCGTGGGGGTCTGCATATGTCGCCGTGAGGTGGCCGCTGATGAGGTCGATCTCGGATCCACGCGTCCCGGCGTCGGCCAACGCACCCTGGACACAGCGACGAACACTCGCGGGATTTGGCGCGGTCATGCTGCCACCTCCGCGGTGCCCCCCACAGTTGATCGCGGAGCCCTTCACCTCTGCGTGGATGCGTGCACCGCGCGCGAGCGCCGCGTCGAGGCTTTCGAGCATCAGCACTCCGGCACCTGCTCCCGGGACGAAACCGGCCGCCGAGGCGCTCATGGGTCGCGACGCCTTCTCGGGCGCGTCGTTCGATTCGCGGTTCAGCACCCGCATCGCATCGAAGCCGGCCCAGATGTAGTGGCTCGCCGCCTCGGAGCCGCCGCACAACATCCGCTCCGCCAAACCCTGCTGGATGCGGCCGGCCCCCATCGCGATCGCCTCGGTCCCGGTGCTACAGGCGCTCGAGTTCGTCGTCACCTGATTCCCGAGCGCGAGCTGTCCGCTCACGCGGGCCGAGATGCCGCTCGCCATCACCTGCTCGACCGACGTCGAGCCGAGCCGTCGCACCTTTCCCGCATCGGTGAGAGGAATGACTTTCTCGCCCGTCGTGTCCATGCCGCCAATTCCGGTACCCAGGATCGCTCCGGTGTCCCAGTCGGGCTCGGCGGCGTCGGGATCCGGGCGTTCGAAGCCCGCGTCGCGCCAGGCCTCGAGGGCGGCGAGACTCGCGTAGCGGTGGCTCATGTTCATCGCGAGGAGTTCATCCTCGGCGAAGTTCGCCTGTGCGAGTTCGTCGACGCCCTGCGGTGCACCCGCGACGCGGCAGGCGAACTTGCTCTCCTCCATCTGCGGGATGTAGCGGATGCCCGAGCTGCCCTTGCGAAGCGCCTGCCCGAAGTCCGCCACACCGTTGCCGTTGGGTGCGATGACGCCAAGCCCCGTCACGACCACCCGCCGCGCGTTCGCACTCATCGCGGCACCCCCATTCCCGAGAGCACCCCCGAACAGACGAGAGTGCCGTCCTCCAGATGCATTTCGACCTCCGCCTGCAGCTTCCGACGACGGAAGAAGCGTTTTCGGCCGGTCGTGATGACACGATCCCCCGGCCGGACAGTCCCGCTGAACTCCACGTTGG
>JAJDAN010000029.1 GCA_029261855.1 Deltaproteobacteria bacterium | reverse complement strand
GTACTCAAGCGAAACCAAGAAGAGACCGGCGGTGCTGACCATCAATCATCCGGAGAAGACGGTGAAGATCCAGGATCAAGATAGTAAGTGGACCTGGGTCAGCGTCAGCGGAGTTCCCTGGATCGGCCTGTGGCCCGCCGGCGTGAAGCTGGAGGAGACAGTCGGAGAGTTCGGCCCCAGCGACACCTGAGCCAGACACGATCGGCAGCTCGCCGGATCGCCTATCTCGGCTCTTCAGCGGGCGCCGCGAGGAGCGCCGGGGTCGGCTGCGGCATGCATACCAGGATGCGTCGCCCCACCGCTTCGAGGCGGCCACAGTTGGAAGCTGCGCTTGGGCGCGCCACCCCACGGGTCGGAGCACAGCGAGCGATCGAACCGGCTGCGGCTCAGGATCTTGGCGGCGATTCCGGGAACACCAAAGCCAGATCCCCGATCACGCACCTCGCTACACCTCGAGGGCACGGTCCCTGCCGCGGTGTTAGCGGCTCCGTCGGCGGAGGATTGCCACAAGGATGACTTTGAGGGGGGACTGAAGTATCTGAATCCCCTGGTAGCGGTGGCTGGACTTGAACCAGCGACCTACGGCTTATGAAGCCGCCGCTCTAACCGACTGAGCTACACCGCCACGGTGGGACTGTGGTCGCTGGGTGCGACCGGGCGAGGACCTTAGCGCAGGGATCCCGCTGTGTTGAGTGCCTGGGACGATCTGGGCCTAGGGGCTGACCGCTACGTCGGCGGGCTGGGCTTCCAGCTTGCTGATCGCCGCTTCGAGGGCTGCGACCCGGTCTTCCAGCTGCTTCATTGCGCGGCTGTTGCTGGCGGCGTCGCCGGCGGGGCCGCCCTTCGGTGCTGCGGCTGCGGCCGTGGCCCGGTCGCTGTAGTCGGCGACCACGAAGCGGGCCACCTTGCCCACCAGGTCGTCGAGGTCCGGGATCACGTCTCCGATGCTGCCGCTGTGGACGAAGATTTCGCGCAGGGGCTCTTCGCCTTCTTTGTTGGCGGTGCCGGCGCACTGGACGTCGAGGCTGGCGCCGGTGCCGAAGCGGGTGAACGAGCCGAACAGCACGAACTGGGCCTTGTTGTCGCGCCCGATTTCGAGGGCCTTGGCCAGGCTCGAGGTGGCGGCTTTCGTGTCGTCGATGCGGATGACTTCGAGGTCCGGGATGCGTTCCATGCGCGAGGCGATCATGTCGGACAGGCCTCGGCGCAGGTAGTCCGGGGCCTCGGCGCTGTGGACCACCATCGGCAGCATGACGATGCGGATGCGGTCCTGGGCGGCGGCCGGCGAGGCGACGACGAAGCCTGCGAGAAGTGCGACCGCGCAGGCGGTCGTCAGCCAGGGAAGGGTCTTGAACGGCGTGACGGGTCGGATGGGATCGGCCTCGGGTGCACGGGGGGCACCGCAGTTTTCGCGATCCCCTGGCCCCCGTCAAGCAAGGCCCGAACGGGCCTGCTGACAGCCGGCTACCGCCCGGCCATGCCCTTGACGGGCAGCTTCACCTTGAACGACGACCCCTGGCCCGGTTCGCTGCGCACTTCGATGGCGCCGCCGTGATCGCAGACGATCTGGTGGGTGATCATCAGGCCCAGGCCGGTGCCCTTGTCCGGGTCTTTGGTGGTGAAGAAGGGGTCGAAGATCTGCTCGGCGTGCTCGGGCGAGATGCCGGCGCCGTCGTCGATCACGGTCATCCACATGACGTCGCGCGGGTGGTCGCGGTCGAGGGCCAGCTCGACGCGCACGCTGCCGCCTTCGGGTGTGGCGTGGATGGCGTTGCAGACGAGGTTGATGAGCACCTGCTGCAGGTGGTCGCGCACCCCGTAGACGGGGACCAGATCGTCGCATTCCTTGAGTTCCAGCTCGACGCCGGCTTCGCGCGCCTCGGGGTTCATCAGGGCGACGACCTTTTCGGCCACGTCTCGGATGTCGACGGGCTCGCGTACGACGTCGTCCATGCCGCCGCGGGCCAGGTGCGACATCGTCGCCACGAGGCCGCGGATGCGTTCGAGTTCCGACGAGGCCAGGCTGTGGTAGCGGCCCCAGAATTCGGCGTCCTCTTCTTGCCGCTTGTCCGGCGCCAGGCTGAGGAAGGTGTGGATCGAGACCAGCGGATTGTTGATTTCGTGGGCCAGGCCCGCGGCCAGGGTGCCCAGGGTGCCGAGACGGTCGGCGCGCTTGACCTGTTCGCGCGTGCTGCTCAGGGCTTCGACCACGCGTGCGTTCTCGATGGCGATCACCACCTGGGTGGCCAGCCCGTCGAGCAGGGTGCGGTCGTCGGCGCCGAAGCGCTTGCCGCCGCTGCGCTGGTCGACGGCCAGGATGCCGATCACCTCGTTCTTGCCGATGAGCGGCATCACCAGGATCTCGTCCGAAGACACTTCCGTCAGCCAGTGCTGCAGCGGCTCTTCGAGGGTGGCCAGCTCTTCCATCTGCAGCGACACCGGCTGCCCGGTGCACAGGGCCTTGAAGAAGTTCGGTGCGCTGTCGCGCTCGATCGGGATCTCGAAGATGCGCTCGGCCACCTCGTCTTCGGGCCGCATGCCCATCCAGCTGAGCTGCCCGCCGTCGGTGTCGAGCAGGGCGACGGCGGCACCGTCGTAGTTCAGCTCGGTGTGGATGGCTTCGAGCACCAACGGCAGCAGCCGTGAAAGGTCGAGTTCGCGGTGCAGTGCCTGGGAAAGACGGTTGATGAGCAGCATCTCGCCCAGCAGGGCGGCGCGTTCGCGTTCGATCGCATACGTCTCGATCGCCCGCCGGATCCGAAGCTGCATGTCTTCGGGTTCCCACGGCTTGGCGATGTAGTTGTAGATACGGCCGTCGTTCACGGCCTCGCCCAGGATGTCGACGTCGCCGTAGGCGGTGACCAGCATGCGGACGCAGCGGTCGTCGATCTCGCGGGCCTGCGCCAGGAACTCGACGCCGTTCATCCCCGGCATCTTGTAATCCGAAAGGATCACGGCCACCGGGTTCTCGTGCAGGATGCGCAGGCCTTCTTCGGGTGAGTTGGCCGTCAGGATGGTGAATTGGCGGCGGAAGCTCAGCTCGAAGACCCGCAGGTTGTCCGGTTCGTCGTCGACGTAGAGGACCGGGAACTCGCGGTGGTCCATGAGGTGAACGGGCTTAGGCTGCAACGGCGTCCCCTTCCCCGTTCGTGCGGCCTTCGACGGGCAGGCTCACCGTCATCACCGTGCCCTCGCCCGGGATCGACACCACTTCGAGACTTCCTGCGTGCGCTTCGACGATCTGCTTGCAGATCGACAAGCCGAGGCCGGTGCCGCCGCGCCCTTCCTTCGTGGTGAAGAAGGGCTCGAACAGGTGCTGCTGGACCTCGGGGCTCATTCCGCCTCCGTTGTCCTGCACGCGTACGCGCAGGGTTCCGCCGTCGGCGGAAGCCTCGACTCGAATCGAACCTCCCCGACCAGCGAATGATTCGGCTGCGTTCTTGATCAGGTTGAGGAAAACCTGATTCAGGGCGCCGGGGTCGCCCGAGACGGCCGGCAGGCCTTCTGGGACCACCAGATCGAGGTCGGCTTCGGCTTCGCGCAGCAGGTGCTTCAGCAGCTGGGCGGTCGAGTGCAGGCCCTTGCCGATGTCGACGGAAGCCCGCTCGCCGCGGGTGCCTGGCGCCGCGAAATCGCGCAGGTCGCCCACCAGGGAATGCGTGCGGCTGAGCCCTTCGGAAATGATGGCCGAAAGCTCGCCCAGGGTGTCCGTCAGCTCGCCGACGCCCATTTCCTGTTCCAGCCGGTGCAGCTCGTCGATCTGGGCGGCGCGCTTCTCGGCGTCCTCCCAGTCGATGCCCGCCACGTGCTGTCCCAGCGCCTGCAGGTCTTCGACCGCCACCCGCATGGCGCGCACGGCGTTCAGCGCGAAGTTGACCGGGTTGTTCACCTCGTGCGCGATGCCCGCGGCCAGCTCGCCCACCGCCGCCAGGCGTTCGGACTGAACCAGCTGCACCTGCGCCTGGCCCAGCTCTGCCAGCGCGGTTTCCAGAGCGGCGTTGCGTTCGCCGAGCTCGCGGCGCAGGCAACGCTGGGTGACGAGCGCCCGCACCCGGGCCATCAGCTCGCGCGGATGGAAGGGCTTGGTCACGTAGTCGTCGGCCCCCAGCTCGAGGCCTTCCACCTTCATCTCGCTTTCGGCCTTCGAAGTCACCAGCACCACCGGCAGGGCCGCGGTTTCCGGGTTCGACTTCAGCGCATGGCAAAGCTCGGTCCCCGACATCTCGGGCATCATCACGTCGGTGAGCACCAGGTCGGGCATGGCTTCGGCCACCAGCGCCAGGGCCTCGCGGCCGTTGCGGGCGGCGCGCGTGCGAAATTCACGCCCCACCAGGAAGACCAGCAGCTGGCGCATGTCCGGGTTGTCTTCGACGACGAGCACCTCGGGCGCGTCTTCGGCCACTCGCGTCACCGCCGCTTCCGCGACCCCCTCCCCCGCCTCGTCTTCTTCGTGGTGGCTCTGCCAGCGCTGGACGCTGCGTTCCATTTCGGCAAAGCGCGCCCGCTCGCCCGCTTCGACGCTGAGCCCCAGGTCGGCCTCCACCGCCTGGATGGAATTGCCGAGCTTCACGCCCCGCCCGTCCTCGTCGCACAGCACTTCTTCTTCGCCGGCCGCATCCACTTCGCCCACGGGCAGCTCGAAGACCATGGCCGTGCCCCGGCCTTCGCCTTCACTTTCGGCCCAGATGCGACCCCCGTGCAGATCGACCAGCTCGAGCGCCAGCGAAAGGCCGATGCCCGTGCCCTCGTGCTTGCGGGTCGCCGAGCTGTCCACCTGCGAAAAGCGGTCGAACACGCGTTCGAGCTGTTCGGGCGCCAGCCCAATGCCCGTGTCTCGCACCGTCACGCGCACGCCGTCGTAGCCGTCGACCTCCATCCCCGTCTCGAACGACACCACGATGCGCCCCCCCGCATCGGTGAACTTCAGGGCATTGCCCACGAGGTTCATCACCACCTTCTCGATGGCGTCCGGGTCGGCATTGATGGCCGGCACAGCGCCCGCGCTTTCGGCATCGAGCCCCAGGGCGACACCCTTGCGATCCGCCAGATCCGCCGCCCCGTCGACCACGTCCTGCACCACCCGCACCAGATCGACCCGTCGACGATGGATTTCGAACGAACGGCTTTCGACCTTCGCGAGATCGAGCAGGTTGTTGATCATCTTCAACAGCCGCTGCCCGTTGATGTGCATGGTCCGCAGTGTCTTGTCCACCGTCCCCGAGACGCTGCCGAAGTCACCCGCCCGAAGCGCTTCGAGCGGAGCCAGGATCAACGTGAGAGGCGTGCGAAGCTCGTGGTGAACGTTGGCGGAGAAACGGGCCTTGGCTTCGTCGAGGGCGGCGAGGCGGTCGCGGG
>JAJDAN010000028.1 GCA_029261855.1 Deltaproteobacteria bacterium | reverse complement strand
CTCCTCGGTGGTAGTCTGACACCCGGGTCCCCCGACCCTGTACCGTTGCCTACCGACCTTGTAGATGCAGGCTCACTGGGCCTCAGATACTCCACGGCATGGGCAAAGAGGGCGGGGGATCCATCTAACGGACAGGCTCGGGGCCTCAGGCAGCAACGATCTCCCCGGGTGAAACACAAGCATCGCACGCGCGATCACCGTGACGGGCGATATACAAGGCAGCGGAGCTGTTCAGACATGAACTGGGATGCAATCGCCGCGGGCGGAGAAGTTCTGGCCGCTGTCGCAGTCATTGTTTCGGTGCTCTATCTGGCACGGCAGATCCACCAAAACACGGTTGCTTCAATTGCGGCCGTCAACCAGGGAATCTCGGACTCGTTTCGAGGGTTCAACGAACTCGTTGCCGGCTCCCCCGACCTGGCCGACATCCTTGTGCGAGGTGCCGAGTCGTTGGAGCAATTGTCGATACCCGAAGCGCTCCGCTTCGCGAGCACAATGACCAACGGCTTCAATATCCTCGAGCACCAACACCGACAGCTGGTAGTTTCGGGGCGATTCGACCAGAAGGAAGCCGATCTAATGGCTGCAGTAGTCCGAAAGCGCCTGGTGTTTCCTGGCATTGCCGATTGGTGGCAGCAGAACACGGACGACTTCTCTGAAGAATTCGTTCGATGGGTCGAATCCGTTCGCGCCGCTGCCTAACAAGGGCTTGCAGCTGACAACAGACAGCTGGGCGTTCCTGAATTCGGTAGCATTCTGGCGTCGGGACTTCTGTGGCATGGCGTTGACGGTCAGCGCTGTCTGTTGCAGCTGAAGCCCAATCCGTTGGGTGGCAGGATGAGACGCCTCGCACTACTCGTGACGCTGGTATGCGCAGGTTCGCTGATCCCGACTCAGCTACAGGCTGGATCCGCGGTGCCCGAGTTCCGCATCTGCGCCGACTTCATGGGCTATGCCAAGCTTGCGGTTCTGCACGATCAGCACTTCGTGAACGTCAAGCTGTCCCCGGCCCGGTACAGAGTCGCTTCGTGAGTTCACGACGACCTACGTAGGGGCCCTCGTGAAGATCACCGTAGGCGGGGCCGCAGTAGTAGAAACCGAAGTCGGTGGCGTGATCGACTCCGGCCGAATCCAGGCAGGCGGGCTGACTCCTGAGTCGGCCGACGTGCTCCTCCGCTCCCTGCGTTCCCCTCCACGCGGGCCCTGCGGAGAGAGGACAAAACTGTCTCCAAGAGCGTGCAGAAATCGCCTGCCGGCTAACATCGGCGCTGCAGCAGTCGCGCGCCCACGTGACCCAAACGAGGTGCGCCGCCTACCCTGGGCTGTCGCCCGGTAGCCGGCTCGTTGTAGGCTTGGGTGGTGCTGATTGGTTCAACTTCTGGGCCGGCGCTCGCAGCTGAGCGCCGGGTCCGTTAGCCGGCAGGGCACAGTGACATTCGAAATTCTTGGAAACCTGGGTGACTTCATCGGTGGGATCGGAGTGGTGGCAACGCTTGTCTATCTTGCTGTCCAGATCCGAGGAAACACGAACGCTTTGCAGTCGAGCACACACCAGGCTCTTCAGGACTCATCCCACCGGCTCAACGAGTCCATTAGCGACAATCCGGAGCTCGCACGGCTCCTCGCAAAAGCCATTGAAGCTAAACAGCCGCTCACGCCCGTGGAGCAGCTTCAATTCGACGCTTTGAGCGACCGATTCTTCTCGACCTTCGAGAATGTGTACCACCTTCGGTCTCGCGGTCACGTTGACGCTGAGATCTGGATAGCCTGGGAATCTGCGTTTCGAGAGAATCTCTCGGCTCCTTTTCTTGCGTACTGGGACGACAATAGGAACAAGTATCTGCCAGCCTTTCAGGAGTTCGTCGAGAGATCCCGCGCTGCCGGCTAACAAGAGCTTGCAGTCGGACAGGGCAACAGCTGGGCGTTACGACCTTTTGGTAGTGTTTGGTTTCCATCTTCTGAGCCGTAGCGAGCCGGTCAGCCTGTTGCCCTGCCGCTGAAGCTCGATCCGTTGGGCGGCGGAGTGATTGAATGAACTGGGACGCCGTAGGAGCACTCGCCGAGGTCTTTGGCGCGATCGGTGTGATCATCACACTCGTGTTTCTCGCCCGCCAGATTCAACAAAATACAAGCGCTGTACGCGCATCGACGAATCATGCGCTTACGCAGCAGCGCAATGATCTCAACGTCAAGTTCGGTCTAGACCCGGCGGCAGCAGACCTTCTTCTCCGTGGCGCACGGAGTCTCGATGACTTGGACTTCACCGAACGCTACCGACACATGCTCTTGATGCGAGCCGTCGTTGGCATATGCGAGGACACCTTCGTGCAGTACTCGGAAGGGATGTGTGACAAGGAGCCCTGGGAAAGCACCAAGCTAGTGCTTCGCCCGATTGCGTTGGCTCCGACCTTTGAGGATTTCTGGACACGGAATCGAGCGGTCTTCCTTCCCGCCTTCCGTGGCGAAGTCGACGAGATACGCGCCGCCGCCCAACAAGCTGTTGAACCGGACGTGGAATAGCGCGGTCCAATTGACCGCCGTACCGTTCTGGCATCAACCTTTGCAGGCTCGGCCGAGTCCGGTCGCGCTATTCCGCGCGGGTTAACGCCGGTCCGTTGGGCGGCAGGAAAGCCCCCCGCCAGGTGAACGGCCCGACAGGGCTTGTCGCGATGGATGGCCGTGCCGCAGGAGAATCTCCGCATGAATAGCAACATCGAAACAGTCCGGGAGTCGATCCGAGTCGTCTGGAACGGTGGCCAGCTCGATCGGGTCGATGATTTCTACACTGAGAAGTTCCAAGCTCATTATCCGCCAACCGGCGCGAGCTGGGGCGAGGGACGCGAGGGACTGAGGAACTTCGTGCAACTCGTGAGAACGGGGTTTCCCGATTACACGGAGAATATCGAGGACATCCACGCCATCGACGATCGCGTCTTCGTTCGCATGCGGAACACGGGCACAAATACTGGCCCGTTCCCGATCTCACCGACCCCGACCAACAAGTCGATCGAAATTGCGGACTTCCTCCACATCCGAATGGAGAACGGAAAGATCGCAGAGCAGTGGGGCCTCTTCGACAACTTCACCATGCTGCTCCAGCTGGGCCTGCTGCAGCCTTCGCAGGTGGCGTAGGTCTCACTGTCCATGGGCTGGCAGGCAAGTCGGGTCATCTCCGCGGAGTCCTGCCGCCCAACAAGGCGCTGCAGCTGACGTGGCACAGCGCGTTTCAATCGATCTTGGTAGCGTTGTGGCATTGACCTTGGGCGCCTCGGCGACCGTCGGCGGCCTGTGCCACGCAGCTGAGCGCCCATTCCGTTGGGCTGCAACGGTCCCGGGTGTCACGCTCGCTTCTTGGCACCCTTCTTCTTCGCGGCGGCCTTAGCTTTCTTGGGCTCCTTGGCGCCGGGCACCACCTCCAGGATCACGCGCCGCAGCGTGTCTTCGAGCGGCTCCTCCTGGTTCTCCACGTAGGCCCGCAGCACCTGGTTCATCATGGTCTGGTAGCTCCCGCCACCTTGTTCGTGGGCTCGCTTCTTGAACCACGCGAGCACGTCGTCATCGATCCGGATCGTGATCCGCGTCTTTCCCGTCGCGGACCCGATCACCGGACCCCGGCGGGCCTTGCTGAAGTCGAGGCTCTTCGTCATCGCTTGCCTTCGTAGGCCCTTCGCTCGGGCCTCGTTGCTGGGCGCGCAGATATCAGGCGGTGGTCGTCGTCGCGCCAGGTGTACGTCACTACGAGGAGCCTCCCGAGGGCATCCGTTCCGAGCGTCACGAAGCGGTCCTCATCAGCATCCTCGTCTGGCATGGTCAGCGCGAGTTCGTCCTCCAGTGCCGTTGCCGCGTCCGCGAAGTCGATCCCGTGCTTCTCGAGGTTCCCGGCTGCCTTGTCTGGGTCCCACTGCACCATGGATCCGGAGTGTATGCACACCTGTGCACACCTTGCCACCTGGCAACGATCACGCGTTGCAGCCCAACATCGGCGCGGCTGCAGCCGGTCGCCTGTCTCGGCGACTCGAGGCTTCGCCGCCCATCTGGGCTATCGCCCAGGAGGCGGCTCGGGGTAGGCTGTGGCGGTGATGGTGTGTTCAACTATTTGGCCGGCGCCCGCAGCTGAGCGCCGGGTCCGTTGGGCAGCATGACCTTGGCTGGCACCAGGCAAACCACTACTGGGTAGTAGTTATGGCAACGCTCTATCTGATGGTTGGCCTTCCCTGCTCTGGGAAAACAACGCTGGCACGTACGCTCGAACAGAAGCACTCGGCACTTCGCCTCACGCCCGATGAGTGGCAGGTGCGCCTCTTCGGACAAGATGCGGCGGATCCGCAGCACAACGCCCGTCACAGCCTCATCGAGG
This sequence comes from Deltaproteobacteria bacterium, assembly GCA_029261855.1. GTDB lineage: Bacteria > Myxococcota_A > UBA9160 > UBA9160 > UBA4427 > JAJDAN01. Next base: position 183,667 of record JAJDAN010000028.1, on the reverse strand, counting down.
CTCTGCAATGGGAGGTTGCCGAAAGAGCGTTGGCCTTGGGCACCAATGTAATACTTGACTTCGGCTTCTGGGCGCGTGAAGAACGAGAAGATTTCAGATCACGAGCAAATCGGCTTGGGGCCAGCAGCGAAGTGCATTTCCTAGATGTTCCAAGCGACGAGCTACTTCGGCGGCTGGCATACCGAAATGCGCAACCGGGACTTGCGTTCCATGTCCCCGAAGAAATGATGAGACCCTGGATCGAGCTCTTTGAGAAGCCGGACCCGGACGAATTGCAACGTAGAAACTAACCATGCCGCCCAACCAGCCGCTGAACGCCGATCCGTTACACGGCGTGGAGAAACCTCCGGCGTGGTCATGAAGCGGCGCATGCTGGTGTTCTCTGTTGCCTTCTTTGGCGGGTTCCTTCTGATCTTCGGCCTGGCCCCGGAACCCTGGAACTTCCTTGCCCTTGGTTGGGCTCTCGCGCTCATGCTCACGCAGTTTCTGATATTTCGTTGCCCACACTGCCGGAAGCTCGCAGTCATCACGCCCAGGGGTTGGAGCACACCTTTCGTGGGCTCCACATGCCGCCATTGCGGGGCGCCGTACTAGTCCTGCAACACGCCGTATAACAAGGCGTTGCAGCGGACCAGCAACAGCTCGGTTCAATTGACCCTGGTTGCCGCTTGGCGGCATACTTGGGTGGCAGGGTCGGGCTCGGTCAGCGGCTGTCGCTGGCCGCTGAACGCCTATCCGTTGGGCGGTGAGGTCCGGTGATCATCCGCTACCTCGGATCGTTCCGTCGCGAGGGATCGGATCCTGCCGCGGATCAAAGTTGCGCCAGAGACAGAGCGCCACCGGGAACTGGTTGGGTTCTTTCGCGTGGAACTCTTTGACTCGTCGGTCGCGAACTCTGGCTCGGGTGATTGCGTCGATCGCGCCCCAAGCGGATGCCGGGTCTCGAGCGCTGTGCACGACAAGCTGCCCGATTCTGCCTTGCTGATCAATCTCGAACGTCGCGACGATCACTCCGATCGCCCAGAATCCCTTCTCCGGCTTTGCCCACGAGTGGACTAGCTTGAGTCCCGGCTGCCGCCCTCCACAATCGCGCTGAGCCAACTCCTCCCCCACGCGCTCGGTCTGTTCACCAGCGAAGTAGCGAGTAGAGAACTCATTGAGGCTCTCAGCTTCGATGTGCCGTCCATTCTCTTCTAGGAGCTCGATGTGCAGTGCCACGAGCTCACGCGTCGGACTCTGGCTGTCCAATGCGATAGCCCGGTCGGTCCTCCGAAGGGCCGCATCAACACGCCCATTTGCCCGAAGCTCCTCGGCTCGGCGCATCTCCCAAGGCCCAGAGTCGGTCGGCGATGCGCAAGCTGCGACGGCCAGGCTCGTGAAGACAAGCCACTTCAACCTGATGCTCCATCCTCCGCAGTCCTGCCGACCAACGCCCTTCGTTGCCCGCTCGCCGCGGTGCAAGGCTGTGCCACGCCGCTGAACGCCGGTCCGTTGGGCTGCAGGGGCCTCGTTAGCCCGCTTCCTTGAGAACGGCGACTTCACGAACGAGCCGTCCCTTTAGCCGTTCCTTCTCCGCCTCCAAGTCGTGACGAATCTGAAGGTTCAACCAGAAGCGCTCCGAGGTACCGAAGTAACGCGACAGTCGCAGAGCGGTGTCGGCGGTAATGCCACGCTTCCCGTGGACGATCTCATTGATTCGCCTCGCTGGCACGCTGATGTCCTTTGCCAGCCGGTACTGGCTCAACTCCATGGGCTCCAGGAACTCCTCGAGCAAGACCTCTCCCGGATGAATCGGCGGATGCGTCTTCTTCGCCATGTCTCTACCCCCTGTGGTAGTCCGTGATCTCGACATCGTGGGCATCACCGCGTGACCACCTGAAACAGATGCGCCACTGCTCGTTGATACGAATGCTGTACTGGTCCGCTCGGTCTCCACTGAGGCGTTCCAATCGGTTGCCAGGTGGAACTCTGAGGTCCCCAATCGCGTCCGCAGCATCAATCAGCAGGAGCTTGCGGTGCGCCCTTCGTTGCGCATCCGGAGGGAGCCGGCGCGAACGTTCCCGCAGGAACCCCTTCTCGGTTTCGCCATCCGCGAAGCTCCGGATCACGGCCGAAAGCATAACGGACTGCGTTACTATCGGCAATCGATCGCGTGCCTGCGGCCCAACAAGGCGCTGCAGCAGTCGTGGCCCAAATGGGTTGCTCGTGTCTGGTAGCCTCTTGGCTTCAAACCCTGGTGCTCGGGCTGGCTTCAGTGGCGCTGGGCCACGCAGCTGAGCGCCCATTCCGTTGGGGGGCAGGGTCCGAGCCATGAAGCACGTCATCGGACGAAACGGAATCACAGTCGGCTTCGACGAATTCGGCTCGGGGCCGCCTTTGGTTCTGGTCCATGGCGTGTTCACGAACCGTGGATCCAACTGGATCACTGTCAGAGATGGATTGGCTGCGCGGTTTACTGTATGCGCAGTCGATCGACGCGGTCGGGGTGAGACGTCTTCCACCCCTGCAATCTCGACTCGCGCAGAATTCGATGACGTGGCCGCCGTGATTGATTCCTGTGACGACCCCGTGTACATGCTCGGACACTCGTAAGGTGCCCACGTCGCCATCGGTGCTGCGTTGCTGATGCCCCAGCGAGTACGCAAGCTGATCCTGTACGAGCCTCCCGCAGCCGCGTCGCTATCGATCGAGACCGCGCGGGCACTGGACGACGACGCCCGCCGTTCCGACTGGGACGCATTCGTCTCACGCTTCTTTCGAGAGGTGGCGCTCTTGCCTTCGGAAGAACTAAAGAGCATTCGGTCTTCCCCGATCTGGCGCATGCTCGTTGAAGGGGCAAAGCCGACGGCGTCCGACATCAAGGCGTTGCAGAGCTACGACTTCGACCCGAACGAGTTCAGCTCGCTTTCGGTTCCCGTCACGTTCCTCTGTGGAAGCAAGAGCCCACTGATCCAGTTCGTGGCGACAGACGCTCTCATGGAGGCACTACCGGTCTCAGAGCGTCTGGAGCTCGAGGGCCAGGGCCACGACGGAATGTACGGCGATCCCGCGCAGTTCATCGAGAAGGTGACAGGCGTCTTTGCAGAGTGACGGCACGGACCTCGGGGGCCACCCCGGGGCCTTGACTGTACGCCAGCCGCCCAACAAAGCGTTGCAGACGGACCAGCAACAGCTCGGTTCAATTGACCTTGGAAGCCAGCTGGCGGCATACTGAGACGGCAGGGTCGGGCTCGGTCAGCGCTGTCGCTGGCCGCTGAACGCCTATCCGTTATACAGCGCACGTGACTACGACCCAGTCGCGCTCCACTTCATGGACGGTCGCTTCTTCGCTTGGGCGCAGTCTCTAAGAAACAGATTGATCAGCGTCTGGTACGGGATTCCGGTCTCCTCCGCGAGTTCCTTGAAGTAGTCCAGGGTTCCTTCGTCCAGTCGAATCGTCACCTGCTTCTTGAGCTGCTTCGCGTAGGGGTTGCGCTTTCCCTTGGAGAAGTCGTAGCTCTTCTTCATCGTCGCCACCTCGATTCGTAGTCTCGTCGCTCGCGATGGTCGGCCCGTCGCGCCGAGATGATCCGCACGACTCAGTCGTCGTCTCGGTAGCAGTGGCACACAACAAGTGTGCGCAGCCCAGCGCTCATCCCCAGGAGCACGAAGCGCTCCTCCGGTTCATCCGGGTCGTCGTCCTCCACGAGAATCGCCAAGTCGTCGTAGAAGACCGTTTCGGCCTCCTCGAACGAAACGCCATGCTTGCGCCTGTTCGACCGGCTCTTCGCTTCGTCCCACTCAATTCGCAGATCTGGCACTCACGACAGTGTACCTACAACGTACATACGTGCAAGGCGCCGTCTAGCATGCCGTTGCAGCGGCCGTGCTCACGCTGGGCGCCTATCCATCATGGTAGAATCGCGCGTCTCCGGGGCGTCACAGCCGCTGCGCCAAGTCGCCGCACACCGCTGAGCGCCGGGTCCGTTAGGCGGCGGGATGCGCGATCTCGCGAAACTCGGCTTTACCCTGCTCGGCTGCTACCTCGCGCTCGCGCCCCTCGCTGGCCTCGCGAGGAGCCTCGCCTTCCACGACCCGGACGATTTCTCGCGCTTGCTTCCCTTCGGTGTTGCTGCGGCCTGGTGGGTGCTCTTTGGGCTGCTGCCTGGGGCTTTCCTCGTTTGGCGAGGCTCGGAATTGGCCACGCTGGTCTTCCCCGACGCCAACGCGCCAGACGACCCGCCCTTTACGTTTCGCCACGTCTCAACGGCGCTTCTTGCCGTGGCTGGCGTATGGCTCTGTATTGGGGGCTTCGCCGGGCTAGCCTCTGTTGGCGTCGCGCTCGCCGTCACGTCGACCACGATGTCCGACCAACCCCTGCTGCTCTCCTCATACGCTGGGAGCGCTGTCGGGGAAGTCCTACGCGCATCACTTGGCCTGCTTCTCGCCCTACGGCCCGCCGCGGTCGTTGCCTTCCTGCTTCGTGAAAGTCCGCCCGCCGCCTAACATCGGCGTCCGACCACTTCGCGAGTTCTTCAGACTACACGCACTTTCTCCCACGAATCCTCAACGCCATGGCTCCTCCCGAACGAATCGAAGATCTCTTTCCGCTTCATCTGAGTGAAGTTCTCAGGCATCAAGACTTCCCCAGCTGGCCGGAACAAGAACGGAAGGTGGTTCTTGAGTTTCTCGAACTACTCACACCAACCTGTGAGATTCTTGTCAGCGTTGTTGCTGGCCGCTGAACGCCGATCCGCTATCCGTCGGAGACAATGCGGAACCGCGTACACGCCCTTGCAGCGCTGTTGTGCGCGATAGGGATTCTGGAACTCGCCGCCTGCGTGCCACCGCCCAACTTCTCACCCGCGTCGGAATCTGCAGTTGTGGAAATCCCCTGGAAGACCGGCGAGTTTGAGCACGAAGGATTTCCCCTGCTCCTGCGAGCACCACTCCATCTCGACTACGACAGGCAGCCAGAACTCACACAACTCGTAATCGTTACTCATGTCTTGGAACGGGTTCAGTCATCCGGACTTCCTGAATCGGTCTACAACAGCGGTCTCGAAGATTTTGATCACCAGATGACAGCTCTGTTCAGTGAGCACGAGTACGGTCTCACTCTCCTTGTCGAAACCTTTGCCGGAAAGCGAACCTACTACTCTTATGTGAAACCCGAGGCTCCGGTACAAGATTTGGTCGAAGCCGTGAGGAGCGCTCATCCCGGTCACGAACTGGTGGTCGAAACAGAGCTCGACCCCGGCTGGAGGCTGATTCGGGGCTACTCCTCTGACTATGGCCTGTGATTCTAGCTCGTCGCGAACCGCCGAATAACAAGGCGATGAAGTCGGACGTTGAACGGCGCACTTCAAATCACCGCTGTACCATTTGTCATCAGCCTCCTGAGGCTCGGCAGAATCGGCGGCGCTATTCAACGCCGCTTGTCGCCGATCCGTTGGGCTGCGAAGGCGTCCCGCCATAGGAGGTCCAGGTCCGATGCCCCACGTCTCGATGTCGCTGTTCAACGCCATTGGTGCGGTGCTCCTCTTCGTTCTCTGCGTGCTGAAGCGGGGGCCTGACTTTGCGTCGCTGCGTGCACCCTTGGCCTTCGTTGCCTTAGCGCTGTTCACTCAGTCGAGCGCGGACTTGATCGAAAGCGAGCTCGCCCCGACTGCAGAACTGGTCGGGGAGGTGCTTCTGGGTGTCGCTTGGGTTCTCGTGCTCTTCAAGGCAGTGGCCTCCATGAGATCGGAGCGTGAAGTCCCAAACGCGGGCACGCAGCCCAACAAGGCGCTGCAGCAGACGAGCGCGGGACGGAGTTCGAAGTGATACCGCCGCCTGAGTGGGCTGCCGCCCACCAGCCGGCTTCGCTTATCTTGAGCAGCCATGGGGTCAACCGCATCTGGAGGCAGGCCTCAAGTGACTCGCCAGTTTGCTCGAGGAACTCCGCTCCCTCGACAGCCTCCGTGAGAAGCGACCGGGCACGTTCTCTCACCGCTCTCGCGCGTTTCTTCACTTTCACTACCACCCCGATGGTGAGATCGTGGCCGATGCACGGGTCTCCGAGGACGGCTTTACATGCCGTTGCAGCGGACGTGCTGGTGCCGTGCCGTTCTTCGCCATGGTACGATGGCGTGAACTACGAGGCGGAGGTGCCAGTCGGCAGATCGCCGCACGCCACCTATCGCCGATCCGTTGGGCGGCGGAAGTAATGTGTCGGGTGAAAGTCATTTTCGCATCGCGCGATGCCCAGAAGACCATCAGGAGATACCCGTGAAGTTTGTCGCAATTGCTCTCTTTGTCCTCGGACTTGGTGCCAGTCAAGTAGCTACGGCCAACTCTGAACGGCTCGCGAACTATTTCATTTGTAGTCTCAACGAAGGCAAGACTCGTGCCGACCTCATGGCCTTCAAGGCAAGCTACGAGGCGGCAGTCGCAGAGGAAGGACTCGTCGGGTACGAGCTGCGAGTTCAGTTTCCGATCTACTGGGGCGAAAGAGAGGAAGGCGCCTTCGTCTGGGAGGGCTCTTGGAAGGACTACGCAGCCATGGACCGCATCTCGAAGTGGTTCCGCGGATCGGACTGGCCGGCGAAGTTCCAGCAAACGATGTCATGCGGGGAGAGTTCACTCTGGCAAGTAATCGACTAGCCCGGGAACAGCACCGCAGAGCCACGTCGCGCCTTCGCGCGAGGGTAGGCGCTGTCCCTTCCTCCGAGTACAGCGCCCCGAGCAATCACAGTTATCCAGGCCTTGGATTCGCTCATGGGCAGCGGACGTGCTCACGCTGTGCAGTTCCTGATCATGGTAGAATCGCGAGTTCCGAGGTGTTCCGAGGCGCGTAGCCAGGTCGCCGCACGCCGCTGAACGCCGATCCGTTAGGCGGCGTAATCGATGCACTGGGAGACCGCGCTCTCCACCACGGCGGAAGTCGCAGTCGGCATCGCTGGCTTCTCCGCCGTTTTCGCGGCGGTCGCGCGCCGAAGCCCGAACGCTTGGCATTCCACGGAGGCGCTAGCGCTCTCGATTCTTCTCATGGCGAGCGCGTCCGCGGTGTTCGCAAGCCTACTCCCGTTCCTCCTCCTCGCTGCCGGGTTCTCAGCCTCATCTACGTGGACGGCTGCCAGCGCCCTCTACGGAGTATGGCTGCTGGGGATTATTCTCCTGCGAATACGGCAGGGGGAACATCTCGGGGCCGGCACTGCCACCCGTCGCGCGACAGCAGTGATCACGGCGGCCATGGGCACCCTCGTCCTCTTTAACGCGGCTTCGCTTCACAGTTCTTGGCCGTACCTCTTGGCCGTGTACTGGCAGCTGTTCGTAGCCTTCACGGCATTTCTCATGCTGCTCCGTGGAGCTTCCGATGCGGAGTAGCACGCGGCCTAACAAGCCGTTGCAGCCGGACCACCGACAGCCCTTCAGTTGACCTGGGTTGCCACCTGGCGGCATACTAAGCAACCGGGGTCGGGCCCGGTCAGCGCTGTTGCTGGCCGCTGAACGCCGATCCGCTAGACGGTGTAGGAGCGTAGGAGACACAATGAGTAGAGTGGCTGCATGTGGCTGTGGCGCGGTCCGAGTCTCGGTGAAGGGCGATCCTCAGATTTGCTGGGTCTGCCATTGCGACCACTGCCAGAGACTGAGTGGGTCCATTGGATTGTTTGCGGCAGTGTTTCGAGACGAGGATGTCACGGCCATCGAAGGCCAGACCACGACGCATCGAGGCAACCAGGAGAAGTGGCCCGGCGCGGAGAGGTATTTCTGCTCGAAGTGCGGAACGAGCGTGCATTGGATCAATCCCGCTGCCTTCCCAGGAATGCGGCTGGTCGCGACCGGTTGTTTCTCAGATCCCGAGTTCCCTGGCCCCAACTTGGCCATGCAGACCAAGTATCGCCACAGGTGGTGTGGCGACTTCGACGGTGCTGACACATTCGAAGGGTACCCGGCGCAGCAGTGATCCTGCCCCTGTCGTGGTCGATCGCGAACAGCTGTCTAACATGCCGCTGCAGTCGGACCGGCTGAACCCAGAGGTCCAAATGGCCCGTGGGACAGTGCGGGCATTGGAGGTGTTTCCGCCGCCGAGGCAGGTTGCCACCGGCCGCTGAACGCCAATCCGTTAGGTAGCGTCGGGCGGAACGTCGAGGCAGCAAGGTGGCGACCAAGAGCAGATTCGAGCGGGTTGCAGTGGGATCCATCGTCATCCGCTGCTTCGAGTACGACCGCATGGTCGCCTTCTGGCAGGCTGCTCTGAGATACGAGATCGAGCACGCGGACCCGACTGGTGGGTTCGTCATCCTTCGAGATCCGGATGGTCGAGGTCCCAACCTGTCGGTCGACCAGGCCCCGATACAGCGCTCGGGGAAACGCAGCTGGCTTCATCTCGATCTCTACACGACCAACCAAGAGTCCGAGGTCGAACGGCTCGTTTCCTTGGGCGCTGGTCGGTATCCGTGGCGGTACGACTCGGGTTCAGACTACGTGGTTCTGGAGGATTCCGACGGCAATCTCTTCTGCGTCGTCGGGGTTGGCGAAGACTACGCGTAGTGACGCACATCCTGTACCCGGCGGCGCACTGGTGCGAAGGGCCGCCGCCCAACAAGGCGTTGCAGCGGACGAGCGCCGAGCGGGGCTTCCTGTGGCACTGCCGCCTGTGTGGGCGGCTCGCCCACCAGTCGGCTCAGCTACCTTGCGGCGGTACGAACTCACTCACCCCGGGACCGGCGCTCGCAGCTGAGCGCTCGATCCGTTGGACGGCAACGAGCTTCCCAATGACGCGACTTACGACGGCGGAATGCCGAGAGTTCCTGGCCCACGGTTCGCGCACGGCCAAGCTGGCGACTGTTCGTAAGGATGGCCGCCCCCACGTCGCTCCCGTTTGGTTCGTCTTGGACAGAGATGACGTGGTTTTCATGACGCATGAGTCTTCGCTCAAGGGCAAGATCCTTCAGCGCGATCCGAGAGTCATGATCTCGGTAGACGACGAGGCCTTTCCCTATGGCTTCGTCCGAGTCGAAGGGGTCGCCAACGTAGACCGACCGACCCAGGCTGATCTTCTCCTTTGGTCCCGCCGTATCGCGGCGCGCTACGTGCCTTCCGACTACGTCGACTCGACCGCGGAACGCAATTCCGTGGAAGGCGAACTGCTTGTACGAGTGCCCATGTCGAAGGTGTCCGGCATGCGAGGCGTTGCTGCGTAACAAGACGTTGCGGCAGACTTGCTCACGCACAGGCGTTGGCGCTGGTGGTAGAATCGCGGATACTCGAGGTGTTCACGGGTCCTGGGGCAGAGCGCCGCAAGCCGCTGAGCGCCGAGTAAGTTAGGCCGCCGGAGCAGTGCATGAAGCGAGCCTTGGCCTTCCTCGGCGCGGTCTTTGGCTTGGCTTTGATCTTCTATGCAAGCCTGTTCGCTTTCGCGGAACTGTGTACTGAGGTCGTTGTTCTCCGTACGTTCGACGACGACGGTGCGCCGCACGAGGCTCGAGTCATGGTTATCGATATTGCCGATACGCCGTGGGTACGAGGTCGTCCGTACCGAGGCTGGTTTCGACGCGTGGAGGCCAACTCCGATGCTGAACTCTACCGTGGCGGCAGCTGGCACCCGATCAGGGCGTCGATCTCCCGAGAATCCTCGGACGCTGCACGGTTCGAAGGCGTAGTAGTAGAGCGGTACGGGCTCACGTATCAGTTCTTCGACCTCATCGCGCGAATGTCATCCAACGAGATCCCGGTCCGGCTAGAACCACGGAGCCCATAGCGGCCGGATGAGCGTCAGCATCGGAGTCTGTCGTGGCAAATCCTCTAGACATCGCGAAACGTAGCTACGAGGCGTATGCGAAGAGCGATCGCGACGCGATCGAAGCGCTCATTGCAGACGACTTTCACTTCACGAGCCCTCTCGACAACAGAATCGATCGAGCGACCTACTTTGAACGATGTTGGCCCAACAACGAGGCGATCGTCGATTTCGAGTTCATCCATCTGGTCAGCGATGGAGATCGCGTCTTCGTCACGTACCAAGGTTGCAACAAGGACGGAAAGCACTTCCGGAATACCGAGATCCTCACGATTCGGGCCGATCAGCTCATCGCCGTTGAGGTGTACTTCGGATGGAACGTTCCCCACGAGGCTCCGCCGGGCGCTTCGGTTTCTTCCGAGTAGCCCTTGGTGCGGGCTCAGACACGCGCACGCCGTCGAACAAGCGGTTGCAGCTGACGCCCGACAGCTCGGTCCAATCGATTCGTGGTACCGTCCTGGCGGCGGGCGCCGTGCCCTGGTGTTGGCGGTCAGCACTGTTGGGCGCAGCTGAACCGCCAATCCGTTGGACGGCGAATGCGCACATTGGCACCGCTGCTCTTCCTGGCGCTCAGCAGCAGCTCGCTTGCAGCGGGCTGCGCCGGTGATGCGCTCTCAACTTCGGAGCTGGCGAGCTGCCCGGGCTGGCCCAACCCCGACGGCCATGTGGTTCCGGTCAGGCTGGTCGAGCCGTACTACCCCGCGCGAGCAGTCCGCGAGCGAATCGAGGGCTACGTCGACATCGAGGCGGTGATCGGTCGCGACGGGAGGGTGCAGTCAGCTGAGGTTGAGCAATCAGCACCGCCAGGCGTATTCGATCAGACGGCGCTCAAGGCATTTCTCAGCTGGCGCTATTGCCCATTGCCAGAAGGCGCCCCGAGCTATCCCGACACCGTGCGGGTGCGGCTCGGCTTCGCGCTCTAGCCCCGCGGCCGAAGCGACAACGCCAACCCGGGGTTCCACCGGGTGGAGCTATCTTCAGTGGCGCTGGGCGACGCCGCCGAACGCCGATCCGTTGGGCGGACCCAATTGGGATCGACTGCAGGGAGACGACAGGGTGGCCTTTGACATGAAGCTCGAACTCGTGCCTGTGCCTGTGTCCGACATCGACCGCGCGAAGGCGTTCTACGCCGACAGCATCGGGTTCCATGTCGATCACGATGTCCGTCCCGCGGAGGCGGTCAGAGTCGTTCAGTTGACGCCGCCCGGATCGGCTTGTTCCATTGTGTTCGGAGAAGGACTTCCGGGCATCGAGATGGCCTCCGGATCGCTCCGGGGTCTCCACCTTGTTGTTCCCGACATCGAAGTTGCTCGGGAGGCCATTCTCGGTCGGGGCGTCGACGTTAGTGAAGTCGACGACCAGGGAGGCATCCTGTTCGCCTACTTCAGCGATCCGGACGGCAACACCTGGGTGCTTCAGCAAATCCCGCAACGGCCGTGAGCAATGCCATGGCGAATCGAACCCTGGTCATCGTCTCAGGCAGAATCTACGTGCGCGCTGGCTCTCGCGACGATTTCTTGCGGCGCTCGGCGGAAGCGATCGTTCAGGCGCGCAGCACGGCTGGATGCCTTGACTTCGTCGTCGCAGCGGATCCCCTCGAACCCGATCGGGTCAACGTATACGAAGAGTGGGAATCCCAGGAGGCCTTATTGCGTTTCCGAGGCGACGGCCCCGGTGAAGACCTATCTGCCAGCATCGTGCGCGCCAGCGTGTCTGAGCACGTCGTTCCATCTCGCGACCCTCGCTAGTGCCAGCGGGCATCGCCGCCCAGCGAGGCGTTGCAGCAAAGTTGGTGGCACCCGTAGCCACCTTGGTCCAGACGCCATGCCGTGGATCGCCTCCCAGATTCCCGAAGCGCAGCTGGCCATGATCGACGCACGACATTTCGTTCACCTGGAAAACCCCGATCCATTCAACTCCGCTGTGCGAGGCTTCCTCGAGCGACTCGAGACAACTTCACAGCGCGTTTCAATCGCCCTCTGGTACCGTTTGGCACTGACCTTGGGTGGTCAATCCGATCCGATAGACGGCGGCGATGACATCAGAAGTTGAGATTCGTCCGGAGCGCTCCGACGACATCGATGCGATCGGAGAACTGATCACATCGGCGTTCTCCGGGATGCCGTATGCCGATGGAGACGAGGCCGACCTGGTCGAGGCTCTCCGCGCCCAGAAAGCGTTGTCAGTGTCGTTGGTCGCCGAACTCGACGGCACGATCGTGGGACAGGTCGCGTTCTCGCCGGCGCGGGCATCAGGCGGCACATCGGGTTGGTACGCACTGGGGCCGGTGGCCGTCGTTCCAACCCGTCAAGGCGCTGGCATTGGCTCGATGCTGGTTCGCGCCGGGCTTGAAGCCGTTTCCGAACTCGGTGCAGTGGGCTGCATCCTCACGGGAAACCCTGCTTTCTACTCTCGGTTCGGATTCGAGCCTGCACCGGAGAGTGCCCCGTCGGGCGAACCATCGGAGTTCTTCATGGTCAAGTTACTCCGTGGCCAACTCCCAGTTGGCTCGATCCACTTTCACGAAGCATTCGGCGGCGCCGTCTAGCATGCCGTTGCAGCAGTCGCGCTCACGCTCGGGGCCTAGCGGTCATGATAGAATCGCGCGTCTTCGAGGCGCTACAGCCGCGGCGCCAATCCGCCGCACGCCGCCAATCCGTTGAGCGGCGGCGTCGGAGCTGCATCCGAGCGGGAGCATCACCGTTGAAAATTCTACGCATGATCGTTGCCTTGGCCGTCGGCATCATTTGCGCCGGGGGAATCGCGGAGATCGGATTCACCGCGCTTCAAGCTTCTTGGCCTGACTACGCCGCCGCGGTACCGGAGAAGGCATACACCCTCCCGATGCTTTGGTCGCGACTTGGCCTCGCTGTCGTGCTCACGGCAGTGTCTGCGGCCGCGGCGACGCTGATAGCGCGAGACCGCCGGGCCGCATGGATACTCGGCCTTCTTCTTGTCGCGGTATCACTGCCGTCCCATCTTCACTACTCATGGGCGGACTACCCGACGTGGTACCACGCACTCTACCTACTCTCCCTCGTGCCCATTTCCCTACTCGGCGGAAAGCTCGTTCCTCAACGGCTAGTCTCGCCACGCCTCACCACGCCAGCCGCCCAACAAACCGTTGCAGACGGACCGTCAACAGCTCGCTTCAATTGACCTTGGTTGCACGCTGGCGGCATACTTGGTCGGGCAGGGTCGGATTCAGTCAGCACTGTCGCTGACCGTTGAATGCCGATCCGTTGGGCCGCTTGTGAGTCACTTCGAGTACATCTTCGTGGCCGTCTCGATCGTACTTTCCTTCACTCTGCTTCGTCTTCTTGACGCCGTACCGACCGCCTTCAGTCGCGAGCGTGGCTACTGGGTGCATTCCGTATGGGTAGTGTTTCTGCTGTACATGTGCGCTGCATTCTGGTGGCTCAACTGGTTCAATCGCAACCTTGATGAACTCAGCTTTCGATACTTCTTGTTTCTACTCGTCGCGCCAAGCCTGCTCTACCTCACTGCGACCGCACTCGTGTCAGCCTCGCCTGCTGCCATCCCCTCATGGTCCGAGCACTTCGGACGCGTCCGGAAGCGGTTCTTTGCGGGCCTGCTCATCTATGTCTCGATTCTAACTATCAACTCTTTCGTTACGCTTGGCGTTCCCCTGCAGCACCCAATTCGCATTGGTCAAGCTGCAATGCTCTGTCTCTTCGCGGCGGGAGCAGCAGTGCAATCACGACGTGGCCAGGCGGTCGTCGCGGGAATAGCATCGACTTTCCTCCTCTTGACGATCACTCTGGCGATCCTGGACCTGACACCCATGTCGCTCGACTAGCGCCCCATCGCCGCTCAACTCCGAGAAGAGCGGTGCGAGGGGGAACGGCTAGCCCAAGGAGATCGTCGCCAACAGCCGCCCAAGAAGCCGTCGAACCGGGCTGTCACGATGACGAGACTCGGTTTGAGCAAGGGCGCGCCAGCGGCATCCGTCTCGGCATCCTCTCTCGCCCGCTTCTGGCGTTTGTGCTGGGCGTCTTGGTCTGCCTCAACTCGGTCTGGGCGGCGGCAGCACTGGCTGTCCTCACGGTGTTTTGGGGTCTCCGGCCCGCGCGTGACTATGGACTCGGATACGCAGTGGGTTTCGCTGAAGGGGTGGAGCGCGAGTTCTCACCGAGCCTTGCCGCGGTCGTGGCCGCAGGCCATCTCATCGTGGCTCGGGGGCTTGCAGCGAGCGCGTTGCTGTGGGCAGCTCGAACTGCCGCCGCCTAACACCGACGCTGCAGTGGACGAGGGCCCTCTCTTCCTCATAAGGAGTACCGCCGCCTACCTGGGGCCACGCCCCACCAGGCGGCTCGTGGTAGGGTTGTGCTCTGATGTGTCCTGCGCCTCTCGGCCGGCGCTCGCCGCTGAGCGCCGAGTCAGTTGGGCAGCGCCGATCGGAGGCAAAACGATGCCCGAATCTCCCGAAGCCGCTGTGGACCTCGGCGAGGTCACCATTGGAGTCGACCCGCGAGGGAACGCACAGGTGATCGAGAATTCAGCCGGCCCTCCACGCAGAATCGATGGGTATTCGATCGGCGCACCTCTCCTCACTCGCGAGCCACCCCATTCCGGCGAGATGCACCCTGACGGCGATGAGATTCTCTATCTCGTTTCCGGCAAGATCACCGTCGTCCTCGAAGACCAGGACCCGCCTCGCGAGGTGTCGCTCCATCCTGGTGAGGCAGTTGTCGTTCCCCGCGGAGTTTGGCATCGAGTTGTCCTCTCCGAGCCGAGTCGACTGGTTCACGTCACGCCAGGGCCGCGTGGAGAGCACAGGCCGCTTCCAGAATCGAGCGCTACCTAACAAGCCGCCGCAAGCCGCTGAACGCCGATCCGGTAGGCAGCATCGAGCTTCCGGTTTGCGACCGTCTGCCTTCGAACCAAAGCCGCCGTTCAAACACGATCCGTGAAGGCGGCCGCCTCTTGCTTCGAACCAAGAACGTGGACCTGCATCAGCTCTCGGCAGCGCGAAGCAAGAGCAAGGTCCCGTTCGGGCACCGCTCTCCGATTCCGCCAGTTGCGCCATACGATTCCCCACTCATCTCTGAGCCGTTGCGAGAGCGACTCGTCACAACCGTCGGGTAGTTGAGCGCCGCGGGGTCTCCGTAGCCCCCGCCTGAACGCCCGCCACGAGCAGATCCACCAAGGTGTGGCGAGAACCACGAGTGTGTCTGCGCGCTCGACCAGGAGGTCGTCGTCGACGTCATTGCTGTCAACGATCCACCGATCACCAGCAAGCAGGACACGTTGCTTGTCGAGGAACTCGGCCTGGGGCACCCGAAGCCAGCCTGGATTCCAGCTATGAAGGTCGAGATGGATGACGGGGAGGCCCGTCTTCGTCGATAGCGTCCGAGAGAATGTACTCTTCCCCGCACCCGCCATACCGGTGACGACAATGCGGTTACCGACGATCAGAGTTCTGTTCACCTCGCTCATGACACCGAAGCCTACGCATCGATACGCCTGAAGTCGAGCGGCCTCTGGCCGGGACCGGTGGTTGAGTGGTCAACGCGTTCTGCCTAACAAGTCGCTGCAGCGGGCGACCGCCCGGCGAGGTCTCCAGCCGCCTGAGCTACCCTGCGCGCGATGAAACCACTCACACCGGGACCGGTCTTCGCAGCTGAGTGCTCATCCGATAGCCAGACCAACTGAGGTGACCGTGGGCACTGCTGCCAGCACTCTCCGTGATCGAATCTCGGATGCCGTGTGCGAAGCGTTACTGCCGTTGCCCCATGTTCTGGCAGGATGGGAGAGCGGGAGCGTCGCTTTCGATCTTGTGGACGAGTACTCCGACATCGACTTGAACTTCTTGATAGATGACGCGGCCCTGGTCGATTCCCTCTATGCGGCTGTCGAGGCTGCACTCGATACTGTGTCGCCGATTTCCGCCAGCCATTCTCAGCCTCCCGGTCGCTACTACAAACTGAGGGATGGGGGAGACTTCCTGCTGGTCGACGTGTGCATCTTCCAGACTGGCGCGCTTGGCGAGCGTCTCGACGTTGAACGTCACGGCAACATTCGGCCGCTCTTCGACAAGGGCGAGTGGCTACGCGGCGATCCCTCAGGCGTGGTCTCGCAGGTCGCTAGTCGAGCCAGGCGGCGGGACGAGCTCGAAGAGTGGTTCTCCGTGAGCCAGAACTTCGTCCGCAAGGCGATCAGTCGCGGCCACGAGGTAGAGGCCTTGGCGGCGTTCTGGGGTTACACGCTAAGGCCGCTCGTGGAGCTTCTCCGTATGCAATACTGCCCCGCGCGATGGGATTTCGGCATGCGCTACCTGGAGAGAGATCTCCCAGGCCCTGTGTACGATGAACTGCGGGCCATCATGTTCGTCGGAGAGCCTGTCGATCTTTCGGACCAGCTGGCGAAGGCGGTCGCGTGGGGAGAGAGGCTACTGCGAGAACCGGAGCCAGTCAGTGAGACGGAGCCCTCGCCAAAGGCTGGCTGACAGGCCGTTGCAGCGGACTTGCTGACGCTTGCGGCCTGGCGGTCATGGTAGAATCGCGAACAATCTAGGCGCCACGGTCGCTGTGCGAGTTCGCCGCAAGCCGCAGAACGCCGATCCGTTGGGCGGTGGGAACGGAGCGCTGCCTTCATTGCCTTCTATCCGCGACATAGCCTTCTATCTTGGCCTGGGCTCGTTGTTCACCCACGAACTCGATGCAATTCCAAACCACGAGTGGCGCGGGCTGCCTTTCCTCGGAACGCTCTCCGACGAGACTGCGATGCTGCTGTTCATCGCCGCTCATGTCCCGCTCTTCGCGATCCTGGTTGCACTCGTTGCCAGCGAGAACGCGCGCGTTCGTTCGACCTCACGACTTGTGATCGGAATCTTCCTCGTACTTCACGGGTTGTTGCACGCCCTGTCCGTGGGTCAGCCGACCTATGAGTTCTCGTCCGGGCTGTCGCGCTTTCTCATCTTCGGGGGGGCCGGCTTCGGCGCGCTCTACCTCGCACTCTCAATGAAGCGGGACGCCGATAGCGACCCCGCCGGCCAATCTGTTGGGCGGCGTGAGGATCCATCGTGAAGGAAAAGCGATCGGACAGCTTCTATATCGAGATACCCGAAGGATCCAGCAAGTCAGTGATGCAGGCTGTGGTCGAGCGCGCGGCGACGTCGTGCGGGCTCTACATCTCCCATGTAGGCAAGTACATGGCTCACAAGCATCCGGGATCTGTTCACTGGCACTTCAAGCGAGACAAGAATGAAAAGGGGATCTTGGACGCAACGTTCTTCGACGTTGAGTCCCTCTTCTGGCTCATGGTTGCCCACCGAAATCCGCAGTGGGTGAAGGACATCGTCCCCGATCTGATTGCCGCGCTCGAGCACGAAGTTGCGCTGGTCGATTCCTAGAACGTGACAGGACGGTCGCGTGAGGGTCCTCGGGCGATGCGAGAAGACCTGGCTCGATCCCGGTTGATGCCGGGAATCCTGATCATGTCGCTCGCCCTCACCGCCATGTCGGTCGCAGTCGGCAGTCCGAGGTTGTTTTGGCCAGGCGTTCTGGCCACCGGGCTCGGGGTCGTCGATTCCATCTGGCAGCTCCGAACGGCACCAGTGACGCTGACTCCGGCCTCAGTGATTCTTCGCCCAGCCTTCCTGCGGCCGAGGCATGAGGTGGCATGGTCCGAGATCTCGTCTTGGGTTGCGACGAAGAAGCTTCTCGGCATCCGAACGATCGGCGGAAAGACAGTTCGTCTGTCTCTCGTGCAGCTTCGGCCCGGGTCACGAGCTCGTCTGCTCGAGCAACTAGCGACGCTTGTCCTCCCACATGGGGCTACGGACCCGATCACAGCTCGGTCACTACGGCGGAGCTACTGGACTCAGTTTGCGCTCGCCCTTTGCCTTACATTTGCCATTGCGGCGGTGTTCCTTGCTTTTTCGCCTGCCGCCTAACAGAGCGCTTCAACGGACGTGATCACGCCGTGCCGATCGGGTCGTGGTAGAATCACGCGACGCCCAGGCGTCCAGAAGCTGCTCGGCAGAGCGCCGCACGCCGCTGAACGCTGATCCGTTAGACGGCGGTACCAGCCATCCTCGAAACACTTGGGAACCTCGGTGACTTCATCGGTGGCGTGGCCGTCATTGTGACGATCGGCTACCTCGCGATCCAGGTTCGCCAGAACACGGCTGTACTCCGCGCTCAGAGCCGTCAGCAGGTTGTTCAGAGCTACCGCGAGTACATGGGCCACTTCATCACCGACCCTACGCTGAACGGAGTCCTGCTGGAGGGGCTCCGTTCGTACCCGGCGCTCGACCTGGTGACTCGGCGACGGTTCTACAATCTCATCAGTGATCTTGCGCTCCACTTCCAAAGCGCAGTCGCTCTGTTCGAATCACGCTCTCTCGATGAAGCGACCTTCAACGCATACCGGGACCACTTCGCGTCCCTGCTAGCAACTCCCGGAGGAGCCGCATTCTGGGAGCAGGTCCGGCTGACCTATCCCCACCACGTTGTGGCTTCGGTTGAAGAACGGCTCGCATTGGGCTCAGTTCCGGACGTGCTCGCGAACCCCACGTGGGGCGAGTAGCGCCGCCGTCTAGCAAGCCGTTGCAGCGGACGTGCTTGCGCGCTGCCGATATGGGGCGTGGTAGAATCGCGCCAACCGAGGCGTTTGCGGCCGCGGTGCCAAGTGGCCGCACGCCGCTGAACGCCGATCCGTTAGACGGTCGGAGCGAAGGAGTCACATGAGACGTTTCGCATTGGTCTTCCTCGGCGCCTTGTTTGCCAGCGCGGCCGTTGCCGAAGGCTCTGAGCCCGCCGAGGCTCCTATCATCAGCCCCGCCGAGCTCCACGCACAGCGCGAGTCGGGAGCCGCGCCGGTTGTCGTCGACGTCCGGAGTCCCGAAGAATATGCCTCAGGCCACGTCCCCGGCGCTGTCAACATCCCGTTCGACCAGGTGGCTCAGCGGATCGCCGAGATCGAGGCTCCGCGCGGTGTCGCCCTCTATTGCATGGTGGGCCCACGCGCGAGAAAGGCCGAGTCCGCTCTTCTAGCTGCCGGCTACGCGTCGGTGTTCCACCTCGAGGGCGGTCTCGCAGCTTGGCAAGCAGCTGGCCTACCAGTCGAACGCGCTCCGTAGTATGCCGGCCGTCTACCAGCCGTTGCAGCGGACATGCCCACGCTGAGCCGTTGGCGATCATGGTAGGATCGCTCGAGAGTCCGAGGTGCCCAGAGTGCCGCATGCCGCTGAACGCCGATCCGTTCGGCAGCGGGAGTCTGAGGTTGGAGCAGCTCGCCTTCACAGTCGGCGTTCTCGCTGTTCTCCTGCTCGGCTTGTCTGCCGGGGCTCTGCTCGCTGAGGCCGGTGTGCTCGTTCCAATGTGGCGGTCGCAGGATCCCGAGTCGTTCCTCGCGTGGTATCAGCAGCACGCGGGCCTATTGCTCAGGTTCTTCGGCCCACTCGAGGTCTCCAGCAGCCTTCTTGTCGTTGCGGCAGCCGCCTCGGCCTGGCTAGCAGACCTTCCTGGTCAGGCGCCCTTCTTCGTATCTACCGGGCTGACCCTCGCGGTCCTGGCAAGCTTTCCCCTCTACTTCATTAACGCAAATGCCCGTTTCGCGGCGGGTTCCATCCCCACCGCTGACGTAGGCGCGGAGCTCCGTCGATGGGCCAGATGGCATTGGGCTCGAACGGGCCTCGCCATCGTCGCGTTCAACCGTGCAACGGGTTGTCAGGCAACAGGCGCGGCGACTCGATGCGCGAAGCCCAAGACAGCAGACAGGCCTCGAGGGCCAGGTGCCGGCGCGAATGTGATTGTCATTCAGAGCGATCCGAACGCGCCGGGTTTCTACCACGCTCTCGGTGCCACTCTCGCGAAGCAGCTTCCATCGAGTATCCCCGGGCGCACGATCCCGTTCACCCGATCGCCGACAAGGGGGGAACACTGTCCAACAAGCCGTTGCGCCGGACTTGCTCACGTTGATGCGATACGGGGAATGGTAGAATCGCGGGGATCCGTGGCAGGTCGGCGCAAGCGGCTGAACGCGGATCCGATGGGCGGCAAGAGCGACTTCACGCATGGGCAATAGTCAATACGAACTGGATCACGAAGACCGCATTCGATCCGTCAGTGCGCTGTGGTCTGCTTTCGCTCGCGAGAACGAAGCGGAACACCTCGTACGGGGAGTTGTCGGGACCCCGATTTGGGATTGGATAGCAGGACCGGAGGTCCAGCATCTGTACCGGCTGCTGTTCTCCAGGATTCGAGAGGTCAGGGGAAGCGCAACGATACCCTTTCGGTGCGACTCGCCGAGCATTCGTCGCTTCATGGAGCTGGAGGTGTTCGCACTGCCGGATGACGGATTGCTGTGTACAGCAGAACTCAAGCGAGCAGAGCGGAGAACTCCGGTTCCGCTCCTGGACCCCCATGTACCCCGCTCCGAGACTTTTCTCCGCATCTGCAGCTGGTGCAAAAGAGTGCCAACCGGCGATGGGCTTTGGCTTGAGATCGAGCAAGCCATCGCGGCCCTTCGCCTCGTTGAGGATGTGCCTCCTGCGATCTCACATACGATCTGCGACAGATGTGAGGCTCTGTTCGACGACCCTTGATGAAGAGGCGAGCCGCCTGACAAAGCCGCTGCAGCGGACAGGCTCCGCGGCGCTCCAACGACTTTCAGCGTCCGCTGCAACACCGATCCGTTGGACCGCTCGAGGCGCCGCTTGCTCGATCTCGAAGTGACACCGTTGAAGTTGGCGACGATGGAGCTCCCCGAGTTCCACCCGGAGGCTCCCGGTCTCGATACGGTCTATGGCTTCCTGGTCCGCGATCAAGATGCCTGTGTTCTCGTCGATACTGGCGTCGGGATGGGGAGCGAGTTGATCGATCGTCTCTATACGCCAGATCGGGTCGAGCTGTCTTCCGCGCTCGCCGAAGCAGGGGCATCGCAGGATGACATCACTGCGGTCGTCAACTCGCACCTTCACTTCGACCACTGTGGGAACAACTCCGCGTTCCCGGGTGTGCCGATCTACGTACGACAGGCTGAGCTGGAGGCAGCCAAGGAGCCCCACTACACGGTTCCCGAGTGGGTCTGGTTCCCCGAAGCGCGGTACGTGCCCGTTGAAGGGGGTCACCGAATCTCCTCCCGGCTCGAGCTGCTCTCGACGCCTGGTCATACGCCGGGCCATCAGTCATTGGTCGTGCGGTCTGGCCGGCACGTCGACCTGATCGTCGCGCAGGCGGCCTACACCGCTCAGGAGTTCTCGGCGTTCCAGCGCGCGGGTCTCTCGCAGCCAGACGAGATGGACTCGACTCTCCAGGCATACGTGGAGTCGAATGCGACCTGGTCCGAGACCGCGTACCGGTCGTCGCTCGCTTGCCTCCATGGTAGCCAGCCGAGACGAGCCTTCTTCAGCCACGACTCTACAGTTTGGACGCGCGAGGTCTGACAAGGCGTTGCAGCGGGCCAGCAATGGCTCGCTTCGATTGACCCGGGTTGCCGTTGGGGAGCATACTGTTCATCGGGATCGACCTCGGTCAGCGCTGTTGCTGCCGCTCTACGCCGAGTCGTTAGGCGGCGAACAGCAGGTCGTCGATTCCTTCTCCGGGATCTCCTTGGAGATAGGCCTGAATCGCGAGGTTTCAGAGATATTGGATCGTGCTCACAACGACCTCGCATCTCTAGATAGCCTTGAGCGACGCCGCCACTGGTCCATACTCTTGAGCCTGTTTCGACGGGCAGAGAGCGTCTTCTTTCGATCTGAGCAGGGGACGCTTCAGGCCGAGAGTTGGGAGGGAATCCGAGAATTCCTCAGGTCGGTACTTGAAGGCCAGGGCGCTCAACAGTTCTGGGAAGAGAACTCCTCTTCATTCAACTCTCGCTTTAGAACATTCGTCGACTCGGAACTCCTCGAGCGACCCTAGGTGCCCGGCGTTGCGCGGCGCGTTCCAGCCGACCTCTGGTTGCGGCGGAGCAGAGCCGATGCGGAAGTGGGTCGCGCTGGCGCTCGTGGCAGTCGCAGTACCGCTTGTGGTGCTGGGCCTCGTCAGAACGCCGAGGGGTTCGGAGTTGGTGCCTCCTTCGATCTCGCCCGGATCTGCGGTCGGCCGTCCTTTCCGAGCCCTAGCTGACTCAGAGATGCCGCTTCAGGAACGAGCCGAGCTTCTCGATTGCTTCGAGGCTCTCTGGGACGTGCGGAGCCAACGCCTGAAACACGTGGATCAGGTCCTCGAATGTCTCGAGTTCGACTTCGCCACCCACACTGCGGATTCGGTCCGCGATGCGGGTCGAATCGTCCAGCAGCTTCTCGGCTGTGCCGACCTGGATCGCGATTGCAGGTAGACCTGCGAGATCTGCATACAGAGGCGAGGCGGTCGGCGTGCGCGGGTCCGCACCGTTCAGGTACAGCGAAGCGGTCGCGAGCAGGTCGTCTTTGCTGCGGATCATCGGGTCGGCGCGAGTCTGTATCGACTCCCCCGTGGCCTCGAGGTCGGTCCACGGTGAAAGCGCGATGGCCGCACCGGGAAGCGGCCGCCCCGAGTCGCGGAGCGAAACGAGGGTTGCGATCGCGAGCCCACCGCCGGCGGAGTCCCCGCCAATCGCGATTCTTTCTGGCGCGAGTCCCTGGCCGAGCAAGAAATCGTAGGCGGCGACCGCGTCCTCGAGCGCCGCCGGGAAGGGATGCTCGGGCGCGAGCCGATACTCGATGATCAACGCACGAATTCCGGCCGCCTCCGCGATTCTGGCGGCAAGCGAACGATGTGTCGCGATCGACCCGAGGAGATACGCACCGCCATGGAGATAGAGAAGCACGCGGCTCTCATCCGCATCCGGTCCGTAGAGCCACTCGGCTGGAACGTGTGCTGCGGTGACAGGAGTGACAAGCGATCCTTCAGGCATGACAGACATCGCTGTCATGGATTCCATTTCTCTACGCAGCCGGGGAACGTCCAGGGTTCCCCCCTCCGAAGAAAGCATGCCTCCCTCTTGCAGCATTTCGACGATCGCATCATGGGCGGGGCGGCATGGTGAACTCCTTTCTGCCTCGGCTGGTCCCCAACTTAACAGTTGGCATGAGCGCGTACCCCCGGCCGTGCCCCGGACAACGCGAACTCACGCGCCGTGCCGCCCAACAACGACTGACCAGCTGCTGCTCTGGTTCGAACACCGCGGTTGGTTGTACTACGTCAACAGCAAACGCAGCGGGCGCGTATCCCTTGCGATGACCGCCGTGGTCGATCCTGCAGCTCGCCAGATTCAAGCGATCCAAGAGCAGGAGGTGTCGGAAGAGACAGAGCCAGGTGATCCGCCAACTACCTGACGGGCGCCAAAGCGCTCGCTGAAACCCCGTCTGTTCTCAGCCGCCTAACACTGGGGTTGCAGTCGGACTGGCCACGGCTTCGTTCCGATTGAGCCGTGGTACACTGCGGGCATTCACCCGGTGTTCTCGACCCTGGCACGTCGTCGCCGGGCGCTGAACGCCAAGCCGTTGGGCAGCCCCAGTGCTCGAGTACAAGCGACCTGACACGACGATCACGCTCGCCGAAGGCCTGCGCGAGTACTATGCCAGCCGAGACCACCTGGTTACCGGCCGAGGCATCTCAGATGCCGCTCGAGAGTTCTTCCGATGTCACGACACCGCGCACGTCGTGTTCGGGTGCTCGGCCGAACTCCCAGACGAGGGCGTCGTCAAGATGTGGAGCTTCTTTGGGACGACAGCGGGCCTCAGTCTCCTCGCTGCATATCGCCTTCCCGAGTCCCAGGAGATCTACGAAACCCTCGGCTGGGGCTTGGTGATTTCCACTGCAATCCGCATGCTGCGCCTCGCCCCGCTCACACTCTGGCGTTGCGCCCGGATGGCGAAGAGGTGGCCCTGGTCGCAGTTCGACCAATACGTCGACATGCCTCTGGTAGAGATCCGACGGGAATACGGTATTCAGCTCGTAGCTTGATGAGACAGACGTTTTCGCAGGCCATCGTGTCCAAGGCAATCGAATGAGATGGAGCTTCGAGAGTCAGAATTCTGCCGAACTGCCGTGTCAGGGCGCGGAAGGCCCCGGCATCGCGAGGCGAGAGTTTCTGCGGTTCGTGGCCGGCAGCCCCCTTCTCCTGTCCGCCCTTTCCGCCGCCGCCGCGGAGACGGTGTTGGAAGCCGTCTCGCAGGTGGGGAGCAGTGCGCAGGAGTCTCGACTCCTGGCAGCGGCCGCGGATGCCATCAATGTGTTCGACTTCGAGGCGGTCGCGAAGCGAAACCTGGACCCGGCCCACTACACCTACCTTTCGATGGGCGTCCACGACGAGTTCACGCTGCGAGCGAACCGCGATGCATTCGGGCAAGTGAAGCTGCGGCCGCGCCGACTGGTGGACGTGCGCGACCTCGACACCTCTACGGAGGTTCTCGGCACGGAGCTTTCGTGCCCAATCATTCTGGCCCCTGCCGGCGCCCAGAAGGCGTTCCATCCACAGGGGGAACTGGCCGTCGCGCGCGCTGCGAGTCGGATGGACCATCTTCAAATTCTCTCAACGGGCACCTCGGTGAGGATCCAAGAAGTGGCTGCGGCTCGCGGCGCTCCCATCTGGTTCCAGCTGTACACGTCCCGCCACTGGCCAATTTCCTGGCTCCAGCTACGCGAGGCGGAGGACACCGGTTGCCCGGTGGTCGTGCTGACTGTCGACCAAACCGGGCTCGGGCGGAACCGCGACTCGCTTCACCGCTACCGCAGGCGACACAACGCCGAATGCCAGGTTTGCCACCAATCTCTGGGGGAGAAGATCCAGCGAGGAACGGATGCGTTGGGGCTCGATCTGCGAGACCTGATCCAGGATTCGATGATCCTTGACTGGAACGTCGTGGACCGGATTCGAAAAGAGACGTCAATGAAACTCGTCATCAAGGGAATCCTCACCCATGAGGACGCTCGCCTTTGTGTCGAACACGGAATCGACGGGGTCGTCGTCTCAAACCACGGAGGCCGCGCCGAAGACAGCGGACTCTCCTCGATCGAAGCCCTCCCCGAAGTCGTAGCCGCCACCAATGGTCGAATTCCCGTTCTTGTCGACAGCGGCTTCCGCCGGGGCACGGACGTATTCAAAGCGATCGCCCTGGGCGCTTCGGCTGTGTGCATCGGCCGCCCCTACCTG
Organism: Deltaproteobacteria bacterium; assembly: GCA_029261855.1. Classification (GTDB taxonomy): domain Bacteria; phylum Myxococcota_A; class UBA9160; order UBA9160; family UBA4427; genus JAJDAN01. Next base: position 158,799 of record JAJDAN010000028.1, on the reverse strand, counting down.
TGGGGCCTCGCCGCCTTCGGCCAGGAGGGTGTCGAGGTCGTGCTCGCGATACTGCGGCGCGAGTTCGAGACGATCATGACCGAGATGGGCACGCCCAACCTGAGCGCGATAACTCCCGCCCACGTCCGGGTAGCCGAAGCCACCTAGCGTGGCTCTCATGCACACCCTGTGATGATATGGAGCGCGGTAGAATCACGCGAACCCGAGGCGTTGACGGTTGCTGTGCCAGGTCGGTGCACGCCGATGCGTTAGGCGGCGCTCGTGCTGGATCCGCGGGTTGTCACGTTCTCCGACGGTTCCTCCGTGTTAGGATCAAGGTTCTCATCGGTGTTCAGAGGGTGCTCGGCAGGTTGCCGCACGCCGCTTGTCGCCGATCCGTTGGACCGCACGGCGAGACATGAGTGCAATACTCTTCGCCACGATCGTGCTCGGAGCGTCAACCCTCGTGTCGCTGCTCCTCCTTTCCATTGCGGTCCCCCGGCTGCGCGTCTGGCCGCTGCCGGACGAGTCCGGTTCGGCGTGGCGGCTCCGCCGAGGCGCGAATCGTGTGAGCGGTATAGGGGCGTCGACTTTATCTGCCGCGGTTCTCGTACTCGCCATGGTTGATCGTGAGACACTACCGGCCTCTTCCGTCGGCCTTACGGTAGTGGGAGCTGCCGTCTTCCTTGCCGGCGGGGCACTTGGTCTGCTTGGGTATTTTCAGCTGGGCCCTGCCCTGTCGCACGACCAGGGCGGGCCTCTCGTTTCCGCTGGCCCGTACCGGATCTCGCGCAATCCACAGTATGTCGGTGCGGTCGCGGTGCTCGTAGGGTTCAGCTTCGCGCTGGGTTCCGGCCAAGCGCTTCTCGCCGCCCTCGCGTGCTCAGGCTGGTATCTGTTGGCGCCCTTCGCGGAGGAGTCCTGGCTCCGCGAGAAGTTTGGTCCCAGCTACGAAGCCTACGTCGCGTCTGCTCCCCGATACTTGGGTCTGCCAACACAACAGCGTGCGGCCTAGCTTCAAGTCTGAAGCCGGTACCTGCCAGCCTTTCAGGAGTTCGTCGAAAGATCCCGCGCCGCCGGCTAGCAAGGGTTTGCAGTTTACAGCAGTCAGCTGGGCGTTCCCGAACCCGGTAGCATCCTGGGGTCGGGGCTCTGCGGCTCGGCGCTGACGGCCAGCGCTGCCGGTTGCAGCTGAAACCCGATCCGTTGGCCAGCGAGGGTCGAGCAATCACGGAGCCCATCCCTGAAGCGAGTCCGCCTTCGGCAGACCTTGCCCTGGCCCACGAGCTTGCGTTGGCAGCATCGCAGATCGCTCTTCGCTTCTTCGAGAATGGAGTCGAAGTCAACCTGAAGCCTGACGGAACCCAGGTCACCCCGGCCGACATAGAAGTCGAACGCTTCCTCGTCGAGGAGCTCAAGACGCGGCGACCCGCGGACGCAATCCTCGGTGAGGAACTCGGCGCGAGTGGTGGTGGCTCTCGCCGATGGATCCTCGACCCGATTGACGGTACGGCCAACTTCATTGCGGGCGAGCCTCAATGGGGCACACACATCGCGCTCGAGTGTGAAGGGGAGCTGGTTCTCGGTGTCATCTCACGACCAGTCCTGTCGACACACTGGTGGGCAACTCGTGGAGGAGGCGCGTACAAGGGTGCAGCCGACTCACTGTCCGCGACTGCCGTTCCGATTCGCGTCTCCAGCACCGCCAATCTCGGTGAGAGCGTGGTGGCAGTTTGGGCCGAACCACCCGACGCATTGATCGATCGAGTCCGCGCCGCGTCCACGCTGGCCACCGCTGATCTCAATGCCATTCTCGAGCTGGCAGAGGGAAGACTCGACGCAGTCGTCGATCCGACGGGCCGGGCCTGGGATCATGCCCCTGCGGTCATCCTTGTCGAGGAAGCCGGCGGTCGGTTCTCAGACGCCGAGAACGGTCATCGCATCGACCGAGGCGAAGGCCGCTACTCGAATGGTCTCATCCACGAGGCCCTCGTGGACGCGCTCGCTTCCTGACACGGGCTCGCAGCTGACCACCGACCGCCGGACGCCCCTGAATCCGGTAGCCTTTTGGCATCGGGGTTCTGTGGCATGGCGTTGACGGTCAGCGCAGTCTGCTGCGGCTGAAGTCCGATCCGTCGGACGGCGGGAGACAACAAGTGAACTGGGATGCGCGCCTGTCTGATGGCCAACGGAACGGGAGACTTGCGACGTGGAATTCGCGAAGTATGTCGATCGGCTGCTGGCGGAAGGCCCGCCGTCCAACAGGCGCCGCAGCTGACAGGCTAGGCGGACCAGTGGCTGGCCGTGGTAGCCTGCTGAGGTATCGGCGATCGGGAATCAGGTAGCAGTGCGCCGCCTGCAGCTGAGCGCCATGTCCGTTGGGCGGCGGAAGTGACGATTCAGGACCTCGGGAACATCGGTGAGCTGATCGCCGCCATCGCAACCGTCGCAACGCTCGTGTACCTCGCGCTCCAGATCCGCGCAAATACAGTCGCGGTACGCTCCGAGTCCCGAGGCCGCATCCACACTCAGTCCCAGACCATGGGCTCAGTCATCGGTGGTAGCCCACAGGCGGCAGATGTCTTTGCCCGCGGGCTAGCCGATTTCGATTCACTCGAGCCGACGGAACAGATGCAGTTCCAGTTCCTCTTCGCAATGATCGAGAGCCAGGCAGATTTGTCGTATCACAACTTTCAGCTCGGCCTCGGCGGCGCGGACTGGATGGAGGCAATGACGGCGGGTGTCTTGGAGCTGTTCGAAACGCCGGGTGGAGCACGATACTGGAAGCTGAACGGCAGCAAGGCATCGCCGGAATTTCAGAACTTCGTCAACCAGAAGCTCGCGCGGACAAGGAAGCTGCATTCCGCCGCCTAACACGGCGTTGCAGCTGACGTGGCACGGCAAGAGCCAGTCCGTCCAGCTCGCGCTCGACGACAGAGCTCGCAGCTTCTGAGAAATCGGCGTGGAGCAGATCGCGACCTGGTACATGGGCCAAGCCGGCGTCCAACGCTGGCTCGACGGCCCTGCGAATCAGGTGAATCCGGAATTTCTTTCTCACGTGCGCAAGCGCTATGAGAGTCACGAGTCCGCCGTCGAACAGGGCGTTGGAGCGGACCATCAACAGCTCAGTTCGATTGACCTCGGTCGCCGCCTCGCGTCATACTGTGCTCGCCGCGTGGTAGAATCGCGAGCATCCGAGGTGTTCCGAGGCTGCGTGCAGGCCGCCGCAAGCCGCCGAACGCCGATCCGTACGGCGGATCGAGTGCTAGCACGAGACCTCTACGAGTTGCTTGGTGCGCAGGAATCGACTGCGGGACTTCGGGCCGCCGTCGCTCCAGTAATGCCTGAGTATCGGACAGCCTTGGCCGAGCGGGGCCGGCCCTACCCGGCTTTCATCAATAGCGATGGTTCTCTCCTGGTCATAGCAGCGAGCCACCTTGAACGGCTCTGCACCGCGTTCTTGAACCAGGAAGTTGACGAGAGCGAACTCAGGTTCATCGCAACCGCGCTGGACCTCGCGCCTGATTTCCAGTTCATTTCCAAGGAGATCGAAGAGTGCGCGTTCTTTCTCTCGACCCCCGAAGCGAACGGCCCTCCGCTGCCCGAGATCGTGTCAGCCGTTCTTCGCGCCCTTCGCGAGCGTTCCGCCTAACAAGAGATGGTCTGCCAACGTGGAGTCGTCGACTACTCTGCACTGAGCGACTTGGAACAAGGCCGATTCAATATGGTCATCTCCAACCTCTTCATGAAGTATCAGCTCATGGCGCAGCTCGAAGTCCGTGGATTTCCGATGGGTGATCTCGACATGGCCGATCCGGTAGAGCAATTCCTCAGTTCGTACGACCCCGAAGTGCAAGACCTGGCTCGCAGGCTTCGCGCGCTTGTTCGCCGCCTTGCCCCCGACGCCGAGGAGAAGGTACTCCGGCCATGGAAGACCATCGCGTACGGCCGTACGAGAAAGTTCTGCGCCATCTCCCCTCACAAGTCCTGGGTCAATCTCCAGTTCCATAGCGGCTCGAGTCTCCCGGACCCCTCTGGTCTCCTCGAGGGTACGGGCAAGAGCATGCGCCACGTCAAGGTGGCCGGGCCTCGCGACGTCAAGCGCCAGGTACTCGCAAGGATCATCCGCGCAGCCGCCGAACAGGCGAGCTAGGCGGCCCGTGCCACGCAGCTGAGCGCCGATCCGCTAGGCGTCGACCTGGAGTTACGATGAGTATCGATGACAGGTTGAACGAGCTTGAGATTCGACTTCCCGCCGCCAGCAACCCCGCGGCGAACTACACCAACTGCGTGCAGACGGGGAACCTGCCTTTCGTTTCTGGCAAGGGCCCCGTACCGCAAGAGGGTGCTCCACCCAAGGGAAAGCTCGGCGGAGAGTTCCTTACCGAGGATGGGTACGCATTCGCACGCCTCACAGCGCTCGACATTCTTGCAGCCGTCAAACTCGAACTCGGCGGGCTCGATCGGGTCCGGCGCGTGGTCAAGCTTCAGGGTTTCGTCAACGCCACTCCCGACTTCGAGGAACATCCCAAGGTCCTCAACGGCGCCTCGGATCTGATGGTCGAGGCTTTTGGTGATCGCGGAGTTCACGCCAGGTCCGTACTGGGCGCCACTTCGCTGCGTGCGGGTCTGCCCATCGTCATCGAGGCGATCTTCGAGGTCGAGTAGGCCGCCGCTCAACAAGCCGTTGCAGACGGACCAGCAACAGCTCGGGACGTAGAAGCCAGTGATCGGTAGCCGCAGGCCCTCAGTTCGGGACGTGGAAGCGCTGCTCGGCGGCCGGTTCAACTATCCCGAGGTCGGAGCTACTGCTGAGCTTTCCGGATCCACTGACTCCGACTCGGCGGTTCCCTCGCACTACGACATCGATCGATACTCGTTTCTCCTCGGCCGCGGGCGTGATCTCTTCGAGCGCGCGCGCACCGGCTTGATCGCATGGCGTCAGTTCGAGATTCCATGGCTGGAGTTCCACGGAAGCGGCCCCGCTGCATCTCAGCAAGCGGTCGCGACGATCGTTCCACTCGCTGGGCTCTGGTTCGTCAATCCGTGTCGCGTCGTCTATGCCCATTTGGAAGCCGGGCAAGACTCTGCCGCGTACGCCTATGGCACTCTCCAGGGCCACCCTGAGTCCGGGGAAGAGCGCTTCTCCGTCTCCTTCGAACCCGCGGTTCAAGAGGTTCGCTACGAAATCACCGCCTTCTCACGTCCGGCCAGGCTCTTCTCCAAGGTCGGCTACCCCCTGGTTCGTCGGCTGCAGCGGAGATTCGCGGCGTCGTCGGCCAAAGCGCTGGCGCAGGCTGCCGTGGTAGGGTCCCGGCTGTGATGGTGTCCTCAGTTTCTCGGCCGGTCCTCGCTAGCGAGCGCCGGATCGGTTAGGCGGCGCCGCGTGACGCTTCAAGACGTCGGAAGCATTGGTGAGCTCGTCGGCGCGATCGCAACGGTCGCGACACTCGCGTACCTCGCGATCCAGATTCGCCACAACAATCGTGGCCTCGACCAGAACAGCGCCCTGATGCGGATGACCTACGAGAATCAGATACGTCAAGATGGTCAGCAGCTCAGAGCCCTGATCGCTTCAGACGCTGAACTCTCTTCGATCTGGCGGGCGGGCTTGGCCGGTGACTCCGACATGGAGCGAACAGAGCGCGATCGATTCGAGTTGTTGATCGTCAACGTGCTGAACATGCTCAAGCTCCATCACGATGGGATGAAGCGGGGCCTTAGCGCGAATACGCAGCCATACCTCCTGGTCGTCGCAAGCACACCCGGCTTCGCGGACTGGTGGCGGCGCCACCGCGGCGCGGGTAGCGACGCAGATTTCAACGACTGGATCGACTCGCTCGCACAGGGCGGGCTTGGGCCGGCAGCCCGCGCCCCCCACCAAGGCGTTGAGCCGGGCGGGAAATAGCCCGGTCCAAAGGACGGTTCTACCATTGTGGCGCCAACCCTTTCACGCTCGGCCGAGTCCGGCGGCGCTACCGGGATTGGAGGCGATCACATGCGTTGGCTAGCCGGAGTCTTCGTCCTCGTCCTCGCGGCGCTCTTGCTGCCACCGATCTGGTATGCAGTTTTCGCCGAGCCGCCGCCCGACCTACCGAGTCCGGGGCGACGTGCCGAAGTGAGGCCCGAGCTCTCGGTGAACGTGATCGAGCAAGGCTCAGGCCCACCAGTGCTGCTCGTTCACGGTCATCCTGGCTGCGCTTACGACTGGCAGCCACTCATGGGAGAGCTCGAAGCGCGGGGCTTTCGTGCGATCGCGTACGACCGGCTTGGGTACGGCTACTCGGACGGCCGCGCGCCGGGTCACGTCACGGTCGAATCGAACGCCGAAGAGCTTGTCACGCTGATCGCCGCGCTCGATCTCGAGGACGTGACCCTGGTCGGGTGGTCCTACGGCGGCGGCACTTCGATCGTTGCGATGAAGCAGGACCCCTCGCGAGTGGCGCGTCTCGTCCTGCTCGCCAGCATCGGACCGGGCATCGCCGACCGGGAGACGGTGCCGAAGGCGCCGCCGTGGCTCGTCGAGTTCCTCGCAGGGCCTGTGTACGACTGGATTTCGGCGGTTCCGGCGCTCTCGCGCAGGCTCAGTGACGCGCTCGCGGGTACCGCCTTCCACCCCGACCCGGTTCCCGACTGGTACCGCGTACAGGCCGCCGCAAACTTCGGCCGACCGCACACACGCGACGCCTTTCGTTCGGAAGGGCGTGATCTGGGCGGCGAGGCCGATCTGGACCCACGGCCGATCGAGCGGCCCATACTCATCCTGCACGGGACCGAGGATCAGCTCTCTCCGCCATTCGTCGCCGAAGCGATTCACGAGCGAGCCGCGCTGTCGGAGCTGCGGTGGATCGCCGACGGGAGCCACATGCTGCCCATCACGCATCCGAGCGAGGTGGCGGATGCCGTTCGAGAGTTCGCTTCGACGCGGTGAGGTCGGAAATCAGGCGTGGTAGGTTCACGTGAACGCAAGGCGGAAAGGGGCGAGTGGCAGATCGCCGCACGCGCTGAACGCCGATCCGCTAGACGGATTTGTACGCCAGGAGGTAGCTCGTGGCAGTCACGCGCGCGGATGTCGAAGCTGTACTTGGAATGCTTCAGAAGCACATGGCATCCGGAGACATGGATGCCTGGACCGCCTTGTTCTCCGATGACTGCGAGTTCCGGAACTCCGCGATGAGCGAACCCGTGACTGGCCGAGCCGCGCTTCGTGCTCTCGCCGAATCGTGGCCCAGAGTCGACAACCAGCCAGAATGGCATGCCATCGATGGAAACAGACTCGTGCTGGGCTGGAATGAACGGCAGGAATCCATGAAGGAGTCGGCGCCTCGGTACAGAGGCTTCTCTACCTTCGTGTTCGATGAAAGCGGTTTGATCCGCAGCTACGAGGGCATGTTCGACACCGCAGCGGTGTTCGCGGCCATGAGTGCGTAGACCCAAGTCGGCTCGAACTTCGATTCCGCTGGCCGTCAAATTGGCGGCGGCGGAACCCCTGGTCCGATAGAGGGCGGAAAATGCAGCCCGAAGACCTACTCGCAACTCTCGTTGAGTTCTCGGTCGCCGTCGCGGGGTTCACCGGCGTAGTGGCCGCCCTGAGCCCCCGTCGCCCCAGCGACTGGTCACAGCGCCAGCGCGGATTCTTCTCGGCGCTTCTCGGCAGCACGGCAATCTCTGCTGGCGTTTCGATCCTTGCGATGGTCCTGCTGTCCTCCCCCGTCTCGACCGCGACCGCATGGACGGCAGCGAGTGGCACCCACATGGTTTCACTCGTCGGCGTCATCGCGCTCCGATCACGAGAAGCGCGCTCGCCCGGAGCCGGATTCAACGCGACAAGTCTGGCGATTCTAGTGGCGGTAGTCGGGCTCCTGACTGCGCAAGCCGTCAATACGATCGCCCTGCACGCCGGCTGGCTCTGCGTTGCAGCCCTCAGCATCTACGCGTTTCTTGCGCTCATCTATTTCATCGTTCTCGTTCGAGAGCTTTGGGGCGAAGCGCCCGCGGCCTGACAGGACGCCGTGGCTACGTTCACGATGCGTTTCCAAGGGGACGGCTTCGCGCCCGGTCCTTTGGGTGCACTGGCACGAGTCGACCGTGCGTCGCCTGAGTCCGCGGGGCCGAAGGATATTCCAGGCTGACGGGCATCGCTGGAGTCCCGTTGGGCGGCTACGGTTCGTCAACGAACAATGCGCTTTCTGACACCCGAATTCGAGCCCAAGCTCGTCACGACGATTCGCGAGGGATACTCCGCGCAGGGCTTCGTGCGCGACGCGCTTGCGGGGGTCGTCGTTGGCATCGTGGCGTTTCCGTTGGCCATTGCCTTCGCGATCGCCTCCGGGGTTCGGCCCGAACAGGGCCTCTATACGGCCATCATCGCGGGCTTCGCTATCTCGCTGTTCGGCGGAAGCCGCGTGCAGATCGGCGGGCCGACGGGTGCCTTCGTCGTGCTCATTGCCGCGGTCGTCGGCGAGTTCGGATACCAGGGCCTCGCTGTCGCGACCCTGATGGCTGGCTGCTTCCTCGTCATCATGGCGATCGCGCGCCTTGGCGATGTCATTCGCTTCATGCCGTATCCGGTCATCGTCGGGTTTACGAGTGGAATCGCGGTGATCATCGCGACAGCCGAGATTGGCGACGCACTCGGGCTCGAGATCGCAGACCTGCCGTCGGACTTCCTTGCAAAGCTCACCGCGTACGCGGACAACATTCACACGGTGAACCCCGCCGCGGCCGGGATCTTCGTCGGTACGGTCGCGATCATTCAGCTGTGGCCCCGGATAGCGAGCCGCGTACCGGGCCCGATGGTCGCGCTCGTCGCGACGACTGCGATCGTCCACGTCTTCGGCTTGAACGTCGACACGATCCACAGTCGGTTTGGCGATGTACCCAGCTCGTTTCCCTCATTCCGTCTTCTCGAAGTCGACTGGAGCCAGATCCCCGACCTCGTCTCCCCTGCGATCACGATCGCTCTTCTCGCGGCGATCGAGTCCCTTCTCAGTGCTGTGGTGGCCGACGGCCTGATCGGCGGCCGTCACCGGTCCAACGCCGAGCTTCTGGCTCAAGGAATTGCCAACGTAGCCTCGCCACTGTTCGGCGGAATCCCAGCTACGGGTGCAATTGCGCGAACTGCGACCAATGTGCGAAATGGTGGTCGCACCCCGATCGCGGGGATCGTTCACTCGGCAACGCTCCTCTGCATTCTCGTAGTCGCTGGAAAATGGGCATCGCTGATCCCGATGGCGACGATGGCGGGAATCCTGGTGGTCGTCGCCTACAACATGAGCGAATGGCACGTGTTCCTGAGGCTGCTGCGCGGGCCGCGCAGCGATGTACTCGTCCTGCTCGCCACCTTCTTTCTGACAGTGGTCATCGATCTGACCGTCGCCATTCAAGTCGGGGTCGTTCTGGCGTCACTTCTGTTCATGCGCCGCATGGCGGAAGTGACGGAAGTGAAGCCCATTCGAGACATCGTCGACTATGACAAGGTCGACCTCGTCGAGACCGACACACTGGACGTTCCTGACGAGGTCGAGATCTTCGAGATCAACGGCTCCTTCTGCTTCGGTGCGGCGAGCAAGTTCACGGAAACGCTCCTCGCTTCCCCGGGCGCGCCGCTCGTCGTCATCCTCCGGATGAGACATGTCCTCGCCATCGACGCTACCGGGCTCCATGCACTCGAAGAAGTCGCCGATCGCCTGAAGCGCCGCGGCGCCCATCTACTTCTCTCGGGGCTTCATGCTCAACCACTGATTGCTTTGGAGCGAAGTGGCACGATTGCCAGGATCGGAGAGGATCGGCTATTCGCGAACTTCGCGGATGCCGCATCGTACGCACGGCGCCTTGTCGAGGATAAGCGGTCCGGTGTGCGGACTTAGGTGAAGTCGCGCCGACCAGGGTTCGCTCGCGCTCAGCGGGGAGACTAGATTGGTCGACATGAGTGCATTCCAGACCCTGGCGGAGTTCGCGATCGCGCTCGCAGGGTTCGTGGGCGTCGTCGTCGTCTTTCGCCGACGGGAAGACCGGCTTCACCCAGCTGACGACGTCCGAGTCTTCATTGCGTTGCTGCCAAGCCTAGCCGGAGCCTTCCTCGCGCTCGTTCCGGTCGGTCTCGAGCTTTTCGGCTTGGGGCTCACGACTGTCTCGATGGTCTCCAGCCTCGTGTACGCGGTCGTCGTTTCGGTCCTCCTTCTCGCGATCTCGACCCGGATCGGACGGGTTCCGCCGGATGCCAGGTCGGTTCTATCGCGGCCACTGACCTTCTTCTTCTACGCTCTTCTCGGCTCGTCGGTCGCCGCGAACCTTCTCAGCGCCATGTCGGTCCTCGGCGAGCCCGGGAGCGGCGTCTACTTCATGGGGATTCTGGCTCTTCTAATGACGTGCGCGACGGTGTTTGCCCGCATGGTGTTCATTCGACCCGCTGCTTAACGAGTAGTCGAAGCAATGCGAACCTCGTTGGCCATCCTTCTCGCCGGTCTCGCTACAGCGACCTTGGTTGCCTGTTCGGAATCGCCGAAGCGCGGCCCCGCCGTGCCGGTTGCCTTCTCGATGAAAGCCGTTTCCAGCGCAAAGACGACGATCGCCTCTCTTCCGGACGGTCGCGTTCAATTTCGCGTTGCTCATGACGTCGTCCGCGGAGTCACTCCCGAGATGATCATGTGGTTCTACGAGAACCTCCCCACGGCAAGGGTCGAGGTCGGCGACGAGACCTATCCGCTGTACCGCATCTGGCATCCGAGCGACCACGTGTCGATCGACGTCATCAGCCCAGCTCCGAGTGGCAGCCCGGGCTTGAGTGCCGGCGCGACCTTCCACGTCAGGGAGTTCGTTAGTGACGGATTCCTCGATATCACGCCCAAAATGGAGAAGAGAGATTCGGCTGGAACCCGTGCGGTCACTTCGCTCGGGCCGATTGAATTCATGAACCTCGAACACGCCTTTCACGCGACCGACGAAGGCATTCGGGTGATCTCTACGGGAACCGTGGGCAGCACTGTTCCGGTCATCGGATCGCTCCTCAATGTTGCGGCGCGACGAATGACTTCGGAGGAGCGGATGAAGCCGATGCTTCGCCACATGATCGAAGAGTTCGGCAACTTCGAGTTCTTCCTTCGCGACCTCTGGTCGCAACGGGACGAGCCGACCCTTCGGCTTCCGGCGAGGCACGGCGGGGCGGAACCTGGAGGTTTTGGCTAAACCGAGACGATGGACTCACCTCAGGTCACCGCGGTACACGCGAATGCGGCGCATTCGTTCAGCAAGACGCCAGCGAAGGAAGTCGTGCTCGCTGCCGGCCTGGGTGTGGTTGGCGATGCACACTTCGGGGCCCGAGTGCAGCACCGGTCGAGAGTCGTCGTCGATCCCAGCCAACCCAATCTCCGACAGGTTCACCTGATCCACTCCGAGCTGCACGATGAGCTCCGCAGCGGCGGTCACGTCGTGCGCCCCGGAGACCTCGGAGAGAACATCACCACGCGCGGTTTGAAGCTGCTCGAACTGCCGACGGGCACCGTCCTGAGACTCGGCGATTCCGCGCTCGTCGCCATCACCGGGCTTCGCAACCCGTGCAAGCAGATCGACGAGTTCCAGTCTGGGCTGCTTCGCGGAGTGCTGGACAAGGGCGCGGATGGAACAGTCGTGCGCAAGGCGGGCGTGATGGGCGTCGTGGTAGCTGGGGGCACTGTTCGTCCGGGGGACGCGATCGAGCTGACTCTTCCACCTGGCCGACCGATTCCTCTCGAGCCGGTCTAGCGCGCAAAGGGTCGTCCGGGCACGCGTGCAAGAACCTGCACTTCGTGCACTGGGAGGAGAAAATCGATTGGCCGCTCGTCGACGTGCGACGAGAATGGAAGCTCGAAGCGCGAGAGGCTGCCTGAGGAGACGGCGGAAGAGTGGAAGGCGAGACGCCCGAACAGAAGATCGCCCGCGTCGTTCGAGAGCACGTGGCAATCGTGCCGTACGATCCTGTTTGGCCCATGCTCTTCGAGAAAGAGCAAGACGACCTGCGGTCCAGCCTCCCTCGCGACCTCGTCAAGAGGATCGAGCATTTCGGCAGCACGGCCGTTCCGGGCCTCGCCGCGAAACCGATCATCGACATCCTCGTCGAAGTCGCGAGTCTCGAGGAGACGAAACAGCGCATCGCGCCGCTGCTCGAGGCGAAGGGATACGACTACTTCTGGCGTCCCTCATGGGGCGACAGCACTCCGCCCTTCTACGCCTGGTTCATCAAGCGGGACGCGGCGGGGATTCGAACGCACCACATTCACATGGTCGAGGCGCACTTCGAGCACTGGGACCGCCTGCTCTTCCGTGACTACCTCTTGCGGCATCCAGACGTTGCCCGCGAGTACGGCGACCTCAAGATGCGCCTTGCTGCCGAGCATGATCGAGACCGTGTCGCCTACACCCTGGCGAAGACCGAGTTCATCCTCAACGTCACGGCGAAGGCGAAGAAGTACTTCGAGAGCGAAGTCCCACACAGCTAGATCTGGCCCGGGAGGCGTATCGCCCGACGGCTGCGTTCGATCGGTCCGTGATACAGTTGCCGTTAGGCAGCGGAGGGCGTGCTCTTGAGATCTCTGACTCTCACCTTTTTTGCAGCCGCGATCGCGTTCGGGTGTACCGCGAGTAGTCCCGTTCAAGCCGTGGACGTTCGGGAGGTGATCGCCGAGACGCAACGTACATCGGCCAACCCGGGCACTTCGGATCTCGTCTGGTGGATTCCCACGGAGTTCTGGCGAGCAAGTCTGGCCAACGAACCCAGCGTCACAGCTGAACTCCTCTCTCAGTTCGAAGCGACACTCGCGCCGTACGTGATGTTCGCCGTCGTCCACGGCAAGATCGGTCCCTTCGCCGGAGTGAGCTGGACGCCAGAAGCGGACCTTCTCCCGACCATCAAACTGACCGGCCCGGGTGGCGAGGTCCACCGTCCACTCGAGGCATCGGGACTCAGCCCCGACGCGAAGAATCTCTCCGGGTCGCTTCGCCCTGTGCTGGTCAACATGCTCGGGCCGATGGGACAGAACATGCACTTCGTGTTCTTCTCGGCGAAGGACTCGTCGGGAGCGCCTTTAGCCGACCCTCTCAACCCAGGGGAGTTCTCGTTCGGCATGATGGATGAGACGTACTCGTGGCGACTGCCACTGGGATCGCTTCTTCCGAAGAAACACTGTCCGGTGGACGGCGAGGCGCTGAACGGCGCGTGGCAGTTCTGCCCCTGGCACGGGAAGAAGCTGAAGAGCCAGTAGCCGTGCTCGACGCAGCGGAGAGGTTCCGAACGAATCCACGAGATACGGACTCTCGATCCTGAATTTCGGTCAAACCGGCGATGGCGAAGCGTGGGCATACAAGGCCGCGCCCCTCTTCGTCCTCTTGTCGTCGATCCTCGCCCTCTACACGTCACTCACACTGACGCTCCTCACGCCTGCCTCTGCGCCATGGCCCGCCGCCGTCGTCACAGCTGCTCTCGCCGGGCTCGGATTCGCCCTCGCTCCGCGCCCCTCCAAGGAACCGGAGCGCGCCGGGCCCTAGAATCCGATGGGGGGTCAGGTAGCATTCTCGCGACCCTGGGTGCTTCGTCGGCCGTCGGTAGCCTGTGCCGCGCAGCTGGGCGCCCGATCCGTCAGGCGGATTCATCGTGGCCTTCGAAATCGAGCCGTTCCTTGCAGAGCTGCGCGCAGCACGCGCCGAGGCGTCGCCGGAGCGAGCCGTCCGGGAAATCGTGGCGCGGGTCGTTTCGCGACCCAGCGTGCTTCTCGATGCACTCGGTGAGCCCACGCGCGCGGGCATTCACCGGATGCATGTCTCCGAGGAGCTCACCGTTCTCAACGTGGTCTGGGCGCCGCGCATGACCCTCAAGCCCCACAGCCACAACATGTGGGCGGTCATCGGCGTCTATACCGGGCGCGAAGACAACATCTTCTGGCGCCGCCTCGACGCGGAGACTCCCAGCATCGAAGCAGCGGGAGCGAAGTCACTCGGCGCCGCCGAGGCCATGCCACTGGGGCGTGACATCATCCATTCTGTCACCAACCCAACGGCGGACTTCACCGGCGCGTTACATGTCTATGGCGGTGACTTCTTCGAGACGAAGCGCAGCGAGTGGGAGCCTTCTACACTCGAAGAGAGGCCCTACGACGTCGAGGGAAACCTGCAGCTGTTCGAGCAAGCCAACGCTGGCCTCGTGGGATGACGAATAGGTGAGCATGACGCCGAGTACGAGTGGGAGATCCGTTAGCTTGCCCGCTGCCTGACAGCGGCGCAGCCTCGTGGGAGGCGCGTTGGAAGCTCGCGAAGAACTGCTGAACATCGCCGAGATCGCAGTCGGAATCGCCGGATTCTCCGGCGTCATTGCTGCCTTTCTTCAGCGCGGCGGGCTCCATCAGGTCGATCGGGTTCGCTTCATCAACCTCTTCTCTACTGCCTTTTCGACGCTACTGCTTGCCTATGTCCCCATCGTGCTGTCGCATCTAGTCGATGACCCCGAGCAGGTCTGGTCGCTCTCTAGTGGCGTGATGATCGTTGCCTGGCTCGTCGCCTCCACCTTGTCGTTCCTCCTCGTGTTCCCGACGGTCCGCGAGCACGTGTACGGTCCGCTTCCATTCGCTCTCCTCGTGCTCCCATCGGTCGCGAATCTGGTCGTACAGGTGTTGAACCTGGGAGGCTGGCTGTGGCACCCCGGGTTCCTCGCCTACCTGGTTGGGCTCTTCAGCTACCTCTACGGGTCCGGCCTGATGTTCGTGTATGTGATCCTGTACCGACCGCCGGATTCGGCCGACGGCTTTGTTGGGCGGCGCGATGGACATTCGTCTTGAACCGATGGCTCGTCACTCGGCGCTCACCCCGGTAGTCGCCGGTTGGCACTTCGCGGAGTGGGGCCACGCGGATCCGGAGGGTTCGGCGTCGAACTGGGCTCAGCAGCTTGCCAGTAGGGCCAATCTCGAAGGCGTTCCCTCGTACTATCTCGCCTTTGTCGACGAGACTCTCGCCGGGTCCGTGGGATTGTGCGAGAACGACATGAGTACGCACCCAGAGCTTTCACCGTGGCGGCGGGCAGCCTCGAGGCGCCACAGCCTGGACCCTTCGACGTGGGAGGCTTGACGGTGACCGAGACCGAGTTCCAGATCGTCAAATCGATCGGGTTCATCCTGGCGTTGGCTGCCGCCGTCGCCGTTCAGCGATGGAGACCGCACCGGGTCCTCGCCGGAAGCTGGCGTGCCAACGGCGTGCTCTGGGCAGTGAACGCGGTGGTGCTGGGCGTGATATGCGCTGGATGCGCCTGCACGGTCTCTCGCTGGGCCACTGGGGGCGGCGTCGGACTCCTGAATCAAGGCATCGTGCCCGCGTGGGTGGCGATCCCCGTCAGCGTGCTCGGAATGGACCTCGTCTCCTACTTCTGGCACCGAGCGAACCATCGCGTGTCGCCCCTGTGGCGGTTCCACCAGGCCACCACTCCGATCCGGACTACACGGTCACCACCGCGCTCCGGTTCCACCCGGGTGAGCTGCTGCTGGCGCTGCCGCTTCGGCTCCTGGCGGTCGCGGTCCTGGGGGTCCCGATCGCGGGTGTGATCGTCTTCGAGGTGATCTTCGCGTTCGCAAACTTCTTCGAGCATGGAAACATCGATCTTCCTCTGAAGACCGAGAAGACGATGGGCCGATTCTTCATCACCCCGGCCGTCCATCGCCGCCATCACAGTCGCGAATCGGAGCTTCTCGATTCGAACTACGGAACGATCTTCTCGTTCTGGGATCGCTGGTTTGGTTCGTACGGCGAGAGCGGGTCGGGCGTGCAGGTGGACACGGGACTGCCCGGGATCGACGGAGCCATCGGAGTCATGCGGATCCTCGCGTTGCCAGCCCGAGGGGTCTTCCGCGGTCGCTAGGGCCTCGCGTATGTCTTTCCCTCGAGCGCTTTTCGCGACATCCAGTACGAGTTCGTCATATCCTGAAGCAATTCGGAGAAGAGATGTCTGATTTTCTCGACGGCGGGTGCCTCTGTGGCGCGGTGCGCTACCGCGCGAGGGGTCGTCCCGAACACCGGATGATCTGCCACTGCAAGACCTGCCAGCGGGCCGCCGGCTCGCCCGTCGTGGCATGGGTCACCTTCCCGGCGGAAAGCTTCGACTTCGTGCAGGGCGATCCCGTCCGCTTCCAGTCGTCGCCACCCGTGATACGAACTTTCTGCGGCGTCTGCGGAACACCGCTCACCTACGTGCATTCGCAGGCGGCGGAAGCCGTCGACGTCACCACGTGCAGCTTCGACGAACCGGACTCGCTTCCGCCCACGCACCATTCCTGGCTCCAGGACTCGGTCTCGTGGGTTCGTTTCGGCGACGGTCTGCCAACGTATCCGACGACCCGCAGCGAGGGTTCGTGACGGCGACAGCTGCCATCCTCGAATACTTCGCCCAGGCCGGGCCGACGACGGAGCTGGGCACGTACGCGGACCTGGTCCGGGATCTTCCCTCGGAGCCGGAGGAGCTTGCGCGCATCGTGCGCGGGCTCGTGATCCACGAGGGGTTGGTTGCGCCCGCCGGTCTGGAGCTTCCGCCCGAGCGATTCAGGGATCGGCAGCGCGTGGGTGCCGCCGCGATCCTTCGAGGCGTCCTGGATCTTGACGCGTCGCCTTTGACCGCGCAACGACCGCCCGCGGACCGGATGGTCGGCTATTGCTACCACTTCGCGGTTCTCCACTGCGCGCTACTCCGAGCCAAGGGCGTGCCGTCCCGCGCACGCTGTGGGTTCGCCGCCTACTACCGCGAGGGTGCCTGGATCGACCATTGGGTCGTCGAGTACTGGAGCCGCGACGGCTGGGTCGTCATCGACCCGGACTCAGCAAGAGACGTCGTCTCGCCCCATGAGTTCCACTCGGCAGGTCTCGCCTGGCGACTCTGCCGCGCGGGACGCGAGGATGCGTCACGCCATGGGAACTACGAGCTGTGGGGGTGGGACGAGCTGCGCGGTAGTGTGATCAACGACCTGGGTTCGCTGAACAAGGTCGAGGTCGGTGGCTGGGAAGACTGGTGTGACTGGATCGCCGTCGAGAACAAGGATCAACCGAGCGCACAGCTCGATCCCTACTTCGACACACTGGCAGAGCTGGTCTCGGGGGACGACGAATTCGACGAGCTGCAGCGCGTGTTCGGCAAGGACGACAGACTGCGACCCCCCGCCGCCGCGACTTGAGCACCGCGAGTAGGCCGGCAGTGGGACGCGTCTGTACCAAGGGCTTCTTCGAGCTTCAGCTCTCGTTCGCCGAGCGAGTGCGCGGTCTGTCCGGGGTTCCGCTCGAAGTCGCTCTCTTCGAGAGCACGAATCTCTATGTCCGCCTCGGTCTGGGGCGCAACTTCGATGTCGCGAACCCGGGCTGGCAGGCCTACCTGGCGGGCCTGCGCGAAGCGGGCGACGTTCGGAGCTGGACCTACCAGTTCTATATGAGAGACGCCGAAACGAGGACTGCACCCGCGGTCGAGGCGACCTTCGGTTGTTTCTCGTACGCGCTCCCAGGCGGCGACCATGTGCGCCTGCACTTCCAAAGCGCGGCCGATGGTGACCGTTCTTCGTTGCAGGTCGAGCAGCGCGGTCGGCGGCGAGCGGAGCTGCGTGCACTCTTCGAGGATCTGAAGCCGCGTGTGGATCCGGACATTCCAGTCGTCGGGGCGTCGTGGCTCTACAATCTCGAAGCCTATCGCCGCTTGTTCCCGCCCGACTACGTTGCAAGCGCTCGCCCGATCGGGCGCGGACTTCGTTCGATGGCGCTGTGGGGCCAGTTTCTCGACCGCTTCGGACAGGTCAGACCCGTGCTGGCGGCGTCGTTTCTGAAGGCTGTCGCCGAGACTTCGGACCCGGCCAACCTGAGCGGCTGCTTTCCCCTGCAAGCGCTCACGGTCCGTGCGCCGGTGCGCTACTTCTATGACTTCTACGGGGTCGAGCCATGCCTCTCGAAATGAAGACAGCCTGCGAGAAGTGCGCTGCACCGCTCGACCATCTGGCCGAAGCCTGCATCTGCAGTTTCGAGTGCGCGTTCTGCCACCCGTGCACGGAGCAGATGGAGGCGCGGTGCCCGAACTGCGGGGGCGAGCTGGTTCGCCGCCCGCGTCGGGAGGGTTGAGCGTGGCGGCTGGATCGAGTCGGGCATTCGCGCCTATCTGACCAGGATCGATACGCGTACGAGCGGAGATCGCTACGACGTCACTCCCTTGTTCGCAGACGCCGATGCCTTCGAAGCCCTCGTCGCGGACCTGGTCGAACTCAATCGCGAAACCAACCCCGATCGGGTCGCCTGCATCGACGCGCTGGGCTTCATCCTGGGTACGGCGATCGCACGCGAGCTGGGGGTGGGTGTCGTTCCGGTACGCAAGGGAGGGAAGCTCCCCGTCGAAGCCGACCGCGAGAGCTTCACCGACTACTCGGGGATCGAGAAGTCCCTGGAGCTTCGACCAGGTGCGGTCCGCGCGCGGGAACGAATTCTCCTGGTAGACGAATGGATCGAGACCGGAGCCCAGATCATGGCGGCTGCACGGCTCATCGAGCGAAGCGCCGGTGTCATCGTTGGGATCGCGACGATTCACATGGACCGGAATCCGGGTACGGACGCGATTCGAAAGAAGTACCGGGTTCGCGCGGCGTCCTGGCTGTCCGACGACGAGTCCTCGTAGCCCGCGAGGGCGAGCGACGCTCTACAGTTCTCGAGGGTGACCGTGGCTGGGTTCGAGGCTCTAGGAGGCCGCCCAGGCGGCATCGCGCCTCGCGGTCTGCTCGGCGACGAGTGCCTCGACCCGGGCGATCTCTGTTCCGAAGACCGACGTGAGCGTACCCTGATAGGCGGCTTCACTCAGCTTGGAGAGCTGTCGGGCGCGCTCCAGGGCGGTCGCTTCCAGGTCGTCGCTCTCGACCAACTCGTCGAGGAAGCCAACGACCGCGGCTTCTTCGGGGCCTGGTGTATTGCCCAGCACGGTCATCTCGTGCAGACGCCGCCGGTCGAGTCGCGCGCGAGCGAGGACCGACGGCAACTCGGGCAGCGGCATGCCGAGTCGCGGCTCGGTGAAGCCAATCCGGTACGAGCCCCGGGTGCCGATGCGGATGTCGGCGACCAGCAGCAGCATCGCGCCCGCCGCGACGGCGTGGCCTTCGCAGATCGCGACGATTCGCGTCGGGCCGCTCCAGGCGGCGAGAAGCAGCTCGCCCATCTCGGCGAGAAGCTCTTCGCGTTCGAGCCGTCCCACCGCCAGGACCGCGGCGTCCAACCCCGCGCAGAACGCGTCCGCGCGACCGGAAAGCACCAACACGGGAGCCTCGGGGTCCGGGGCGACGGCCTGCTTGAGCGCGCGCACCGCCTCGAGGCCGAGCACGTTCTTCGGTCCGGTGTCGAGCCTGGCCCTTCGGAAGGGCGCGTCTCGTTCGAGTTTCAAGAGATCCATGATTCAGTCCACCTAACGAGAACGCAGCCAGCACGCCGGTGCGCAGCAACACTTCGATGGTACCGTGGGGGGGTGCGGTTGGCCCTCTCATGACGCTTGCCTACTTCATCACTCATCCAGACGTAGTCGTCGATCCGTCTATCCCGATCGACCGGTGGTCACTTTCCGCCGCAGGCCTCGTTCGCATGCGGGGCGTACTCGAGCAGGCCTGGGCGCCTTCTCTCGCTCACGTCTTCTCGAGTGAGGAGCAGAAGGCGGCCGACGGCGCAGAAGTCCTTCGCAGTGCCCTCGGTATCCCGTCCAGTGTGATCCCCGGCCTGGGGGAAAACGATCGGTCGGCGACGGGCTTCCTTCCGCCGCCCGAGTTCTGGCCCGTCGTCGAGGAGTTCTTCGCGAACCCGGAAGTCAGCGTTCGGGGTTGGGAGCGAGCAGCAGACGCCCAGGCCCGCGTTCTCGGAGCGGTTCGAGAGGGCCTCGGACAGACCTCGCCCGAACAGCCGGTCGCGTTCGTTGCACACGGCGGTGTCGGCTGCCTTCTCGTGTGTTACCTCAAAGGAGTGAAGATCTCGCGATCGGAAGAACAGCCGTCCGCTGCGCCGGGATCACCGCCGGGTGCGGGTGGAGGCTACTATTTTGCCTTCGATCGCGGCTCGCTTGCCCTCCACACAGACTGGCAACGAATCGATGGTTCTCCGGCGGTGGAGGACTCTTGATGCCCCTTCTTCGGGGCGGCGTAGCTGCATGCCGGTGACTGGGCCTCTCGCGCACATCGACATCTCGGTCGGCCATCCCGAGAAGTCGATCCCGTTCTACGCGGCGTTCTTCGAGGCGCTCGGCTATCGGCGCTGGGATCTCGAGATGCCGGAATGGCAGGGTCCGAACCCGACCCGGGCGACCTGGGGCATGAAGTACGGGAACGGCGCGCGCTTCGACGTGGAGGTGCGTCCGGCGCGGCCCGAGAGTCGGGACCGGAAGTACGATCGCTACGAGCCGGGTCCCCACCACCTGGCGTTTCATGCGGAGAGCCGCGAGGTGGTCGAGGCCGTACACCGGGCGATGGTCGCGATCGGCGCAGAGGTGCTCGACGTTCCTACGGACTACAGCGACGTGCCGGGCTACGACGCGGGCTACTTCGCGCTGTTCGTCGCGGACCCGGACGGAGTGAAGCTCGAGGTCGCGTACATCCCCCGCGCGAATCGGTGAACGGAACCGCTTCAGACCGATAGCGTCTCGACCTGGACCATGATCGCGGTCATGCCGACGTCGCTTCCCTTGGAGTGGACCTCGCCGCGACGAAAGCGCGCCGCCTGACCCTTGCGGAGCGGCACGCGGGCGCCGTCGGGACCGGCAGCCCAGCCAGAGCCTTCGACCACCAGGAACAGCTGGTCGAAGCCCGCTTCGTGGGGCCCGATCTCGCCGGGTGCATCGAAGTGGATCGCGTAGACGTGGGACTCCCCCGTACCCGCGCCCAGCGGGGTCGACCAGGCTCCGTGGCTTTCGAAGCGTTCGATCCGTGCTGCCGCGTCTCTTCCGGTTTCGAGGACTTCCACTGGGCCTGACCCCCCCGTCGATGTCTCTTCCAGGGCGCGAGTCTACGCGCCCATCGCGGTCCCACAAAGCGTCGACCTACGCCCTGGGTGGGCGCTTCGGGGTTGAGATAGCGTGTCGCGATGAACTCCGACCTTCTCCTGACCTTCGCCGAGGTCGCCGTTGCGTTCGCGGGCTTCGCGAGTCTCGTCGCCATCCTCGGAGAGCGGCCAGCGCGAGACGACCCGCACATTAACTCCGTCCGGATGCGCGCCATGGTGCTCTACAGCCTGATGGTCGTCATGTTCTCGCTGCTTCCGCTGTTGCTCCACCGCTACGAGATCGCGGAAGCGGTGATCTGGCGCGCATCGAGTGGTGCCCTGGCCGTTGCCGTGGGTTGCGTCGGCTTCTGGCTGACCCGTGCAGTGCTGGCGGTGCGGTCGTCGGGGCCGCAGACCGGGTCTGCCATCGCGATCGCAGTGGCCATCCCGATCCCCACGTTGCTGGCCGCGACACTGCTTCTGGCCGCGAACGCGACGACCACGGTGTTCGTGAAACCGGCTGCCGTCTACCTGACCGGGCTCGGTCTGCTGGTCTTCCTGTCGGGCTTCGCGTTTTCGCTCGTCGTCTTCTCCTTCCTGGGGCACATCGGGAAGGACGACTAGCGCGCGGCAAGAGGAAACCTGGATGGCCGACCTGCGGATCTTCTCCTATTCACCCAACCCCCGGATCTACAAGGCCACGGTGGCCGCGCGCTACTGCGACGTCGAGATCGAGCTGCGCGGCGCTTCGCCGGGCGAGCTGCCTGGGTGGTTGTGGGACTTCGACGCGCGCCCGCTCACCGATTCGGACCGAGCGGACGCCGCGGGCACGCTTCGTGAAGCGCGCGAAGGGTTCCAGGGCGGGCTTCACAAGACGGACGCATTCCTCTCCGCCCATCCCTTCGGGACGGTTCCGGCGGCCTTCAGCCCGGACGGTCGGGTCGGCATCTTCGAGTCGAACTCGATCCTCCGCGCAGTCGCCCGCCTCTCGAAGAACGACTACCCGATCTACGGGCGCGACCCCTACGAAGCGTCTCGCGTCGACAGCTTCCTGGACGTCGCGTTGGTGTTCTCGCGCGAATCGCAGATCTTCCAGCTGGCCGTCCTGCGCGAGCAGGTCACCCAGGCGATCCATGCCGACACATGCAAAGCGTTCGACGTGTACCTCGGCGGGGTCGAGAGCGTTCTCGCGCGGGCCGACTTCCTGGTGGGCGACTGCGTCACCCTCGCCGACATCTGCTTCACCGCCGAGGCGATCCAGTTCTCTCAGACCCGTCGGGGCGAGGACATGCTCCGCGCCAAGGGTCTCGAGCCGCTGGCAGGCGAGCATTTCGAAACGCGCTACCCGCGTGCCTCCGCACACATGCGCCGCTGTGCCGCGCTGCCGGAGTTCGCACCGGATCTCGGCGCCTATCTTGCCAAGATCGACCGCAAGATCGCCGCCAAGGACCGCTCGGGGAACGCCGCCGGATGACACAGCACGTCGACTTCTGGTTCGAGTTCGGCAGTACCTATTCCTACCCCGCGGCCCTGCGCATCGAAGCGCTCGCCGCCTCGCGGCAGGTGGCCGTCCGCTGGCGCCCCTTCCTGCTCGGGCCGATCTTCGGGGACCAGGGCTGGAACGATTCTCCGTTCAACATCTACGCCGCCAAGGGACGCTACATGTGGCGCGACCTGGAACGCATCTGCGCGGCGCAGGGTCTGCCGTTTCGACGGCCGTCGCAGTTCCCGCGCAACGGGCTGCTCGCGGCGCGGGTCGCCTGCCGTCATGCCGAAAAGCCGTGGCTACCCGACTTCGTACGCGCCGTCTACCGTGCGAACTTCGAAGAGGACGTCGACATCGCTTCCGCGCAGGTCGTGTCGCGCTGCCTTGCGGCGTCTGCCGAGGACCCGGCATCCCTCATCGAAGAGGCACAGTCGCCGGAAGCCAAGGCCCTGCTGCGGCAGCAAACCGAAGAAGCCACGCGGCTGGGTATCTTCGGAGCGCCTACCTTCGTGGTCAGTCGCGAGCTCTTCTGGGGAAACGATCGCCTCGAAGACGCGCTGTCCTGGGCGGTCGCCTAGCGGCGGTCTGGTGGCGGCAGCATACTGGGCGTTGCGAAGCAGGGCAGCACGGAAGGGCACGATCAATACCGAGCACGAACGCGCCTCTTCGGAAGAAGAGATCGAGTTCCAGCTCACGTGGGCTGTGGGTGACTAGCAAGTGGGAGATTTCGAGAAGTCTCCGCGGTTGCGTCGCAAGGCCGGGCTCGAGCGGATCGCGGGCCTGCTCGACGCGCTTCGTGCGTTCGGTGAGTTGCGCGAAGGACGCCCAGGCAACTTCCAGCTCGGGTCCAAGCCCTTCCTTCACTTCCACTACCACCCCGACGGCACGATCACCGGGGACGTCCGGCTTTCGGGTGGCGGTTTCACTGCCTTCGATGTCTCCGATGAAGACGGCCAGCAGGAATTCCTCGCCGTCGTCGAGAGCCGGTTGGGCGAATAGTCGGCCAGCCCCGGATGAAGATCCGCAGACTCGAGCGCCACGAGGTCCAGGACGTCTGGTCGATCGACCGTGCGGAGGTCATCGAGAGGGTCTATTCCCGCAAGGGAGCGGAGCTCGTCCTGCGGCCGGAGCACCACGAGGTGCGGGGCTGGCCTGCGGGTGAACCCGAGCGCGACGGCCCGATGCTGCTCGACTGCTTCGATCGCGGTGGCGCGTGCTTCGGCGCCTTCGACGGCGAGACGCTGATCGGCGCTGCCGTGCTCGAGAGTCGCTTCATCGGGCCGGCGAAGGATCAGCTGCAGCTCAAGTTCCTGCATGTCGGCCGTTCCCACCGGAAGACGGGCGTGGGGCGTGATCTCTTCGAACGGGCGGTGGAGGCGGCCCGGGCGCGAGGCGCTCGCCGGCTGTACGTGTCTGCGACGCCGTCCGAGAACACGATTCGCTTCTATCTCCGCCGGGGCTGTCGCCCGACGGACGACGTGGAGGCCCGGCTCTTCGCCCTGGAGCCCGAGGACATCCACCTCGAATTCGAGATCCCGATCTGAGCCATACTGTGTCGGGTCGGGAATACTGGGGGAATCAGGGGAACGGCAGGCACTGGAGGGAGTCGGGATGAAGGTCGTGAAGATCGTCGTGATCGTGGCCGTGGCCTACGTGGGGATCGTCGTCGCGTTCGAATCGCTCATCGGGTACTTCCAGCCCGAAGCGGGGTCGACGCTGGTCATCACCACCTTCGAAGCGGACGGGACCCCGCACGAACGGGTCGTCTCGCGTCTCGATAGCGACGGCAAGCTCTACGTGGCGGCCAATCACTGGCCCCGTGCGTGGTTCAACCGCGCGCTCGAAAACCCCGACGTTCAGATCACGATCGAGGGCGAGACAGCGGACTACACGGCGGTGCCGATCAGTGGGGCCGAGCACGATCAGGTCGACGATACGAACGGTCTTCCGCTTCCGTTCCGTTTCCTGACTGGCTTCCCGCCGCGCTACTTCGTGAGGCTCGATTCCCGCTAGGCAAGCGAGGCACGATGGCGGCCGCGCAGAAACCGGGAAACGCATCGATCGGCGTCTCGGCCCATCTCGGATGGGCGGCCGTTGCGGCCGTTGAGATTGCTTCGTCCGAGAAGCGCGCGCTGCGGGTTCTCTATACCGGTCGCATCGAAACTGCCGACCCCGGGGACCGCGAAGCCAAGGAGCCCTATCACGTGGCGGGCGGGTTCGACGGCCTCGATCGGGTGCCGCGGCCTGCCGACCCCGCCGCCTCTGTCGAACGCGGCCTGCGCAAGCAGCGACGTCACACCGCCCGGGCGCTCGCGCGCGTCGAGAAGGAGCTGGCCTCCGAGGGCCGCAGGGTCGGCTGTGCGGGCATCCTCGTCAGCCGCGGTCGCGCCGCGAAAGATCTCGAGAAGGCGATCGGGTCCCATACGCAGATCCACATCGAGGAAGGGCTCGCCGTCCGCGAATCGCTTCGGCGGGCGCTGGCCGAATCCTGTCGATCGGCGAGATGGGTGAGCGACATCGACCAGAAGAGCGTCGTGTCGATCGCCAGCGAAGAGCTCGCCATGAAGGAAGCCGCGCTGCTCGCGGTACTGGGTGCCGCGAAGCCCGGCAACGGTGGGCCGTGGCGAAAGGAAGAGAAGACCGCGGCGCTGGCCGCCTGGATCGCATGGGCGCGCGCGGGCCGGAAGCGGCCCCGAAAGTAAGAGGCGCACACCAAAGAAGGAGGAGCCCCGACCTTGCCGTACGACCACCGTCTGCTGTTTCACGGCTTTCTGTTGTTCCTACTCGGGCTCGGTACGGGGCTGGCCGCCTACGGGCTCGCAAATCCGAGGATGGGCGTCTCTGCACACCTGGAAGCGATCCTGAACGGGGTCTTCCTGGTGGGGCTCGGTCTCGCATGGACGCGATTGAAACTCGGCGAGCGTCAGCGAACCGTCTGTTTCTGGGCGGCGATCGTCGGTTCCTATGCGAACTGGGCGATTCCTCTCTTTTCCGCGGTGGTCGGTGCGAGCCAGCCCATGCTGGTGGGCAAGGGCTTCGAGGCGGCGCCGTGGCAGGAAACGCTGCTCCTCGCGAGCCCCGTGGTCGGCGTGCTGCCCCCGATCCTCTGCGCGGTGCTGGTGGTCTGGGGTCTGCGCGGCCGGGCGCACCGCGCGCCCGCCAGCGGATGAAGGGGCGGTTCGCGTCGGGTAGCATGCGCGGTCGGTGCCCGACCTTCCGCATCAGGACTTCCTCTTCACGACCGCAGAAGTCGCGGCGGCGTTCGTCGGCTTCTCACTCGTGGTCAGCGTCTTTCGCCCCGACTCCCGGACCGATGCGGTGCGCATGGGGTCGCTTCGGGACGTCGCCGAGATCGGGCTGAGCGCCATCGCCACTTCGTTCGCGCCGTACGTCCTCTACCTGTTCGGCTTCTCGCAGGAAACGGTCTGGCGCCTCGCGAGCCTGGTGTTCGCGATCGGGGGTCTCGCGGCCTTCTCCCTGGGGTTCCGTCGCTTCAGCCGTGCGGGCGGCGGGCCGCCCTGGCGTACCGCTCCGGCGCTTGCGATCTCGTCCGGCGCCGTCGCGATCGTCGGGAGCGTCATGCTGTGGTGGAACGTCCTGGTCCCGGGGCCTCTGTCGCCGGCGCGCTACATCGTGGCCCTGCTCGGCCTGTTGGCGATGGCCGGACTGATCTTCATCTTCGCGGCGTTCCACCGCACGGCGCCGGGCGACTAGCGGCGCGGGCCCTGGCATGAAGGTTCGCATTCGCCCCGTCGAAACGCGCGACAAGCCCGAATGGATCCGCATGCGGGCGCTGCTGTGGCCGGAGTCGGCCCCGAACCACGAACCCGACATCGATGCCTGGTTCGAGGCCGCGAGCCCCGACCTCGCGACTCTCGTCGCGGTGCGCGATGCGGGCGGTCTCGGTGGCTTTCTCGAAGTGGGCACCCGGGCCTATGCGGAAGGCTGCAGCTCGTCGCCGGTGGGCTACATCGAGGGCTGGTGGGTGGACCCGGATCTGCGTCGCGCGGGTGTCGGCGCGCAACTCGTCGCCGCCGCAGAAGCGTGGGCGTCGTCGCGCGGGCTGATGGAGATGGCGAGTGACGCCGAGCTGGTCAACGAGGGGAGCCAGGCAGCTCACCGCGCGCTCGGCTACAAAGAGGTCGAGCGAATCGTGTGCTTCCGGAAGAGATTGGGCGTCGAATAGCATGACCGAGCCGCAGCCGAGCGGGTCCATCCGCTTCTACTTCAGCTTCCGCAGCCCCTACGCGTGGCTCGCCGCCGAGCGGCTCGAGTCCCAGCTGGGAGACCTGGGTGTGCCGATCGAGAGGATCCCGATCTTCCCGACACCCGGGCTCTTCCCCAACGATCCTTCGGCGCTGCCAGAGAAGCAGGCCTACATCGGCCAGGACATTCCGCGCCTGGCGCGCGAGCAGGGGCTCGCGGTCCGGTTCCCGCCTTCTACCGACACCGACTGGCCCACGCCGCACGCGGCGTTTCTCGGCGCCGACCAACAGGGCGCGGGACAGGCCTTCATGCTGGAAGTCTTCCGCAAGCGCTTCTCGGAAGGTCTCGACGTGGGGGACGACGCGGTGATCGCCGATGCGGCTCGCCGGGCAGACCTGGACCCGGACGCAATCCTCGCGGCAGCGCGTTCGAGCGAGCTTCGCGCTCGGACGTCGGACGCCTGGCGGCTGGGTGTCGAGCGCGATGGCATCTTCGGCGTCCCCAGCTTCGTCTTCGCCGACAGGTTGTACTGGGGGCAGGACCGCATGCACTTCCTCCGGGCGGCCGTGATCCGCAAGTCGTCCGCGTCGGTGTCCTGACCGTTTGACGGCTCGCCGAAGCCGGATCGACGCGTCCCTCGTGACTCGACTGGTGGGCGCGCAGTTCCCGGAATGGGCGCAGCTTCCCGTCGAGCGCGTCGACCCCGGTGGTTGGGACAACCAGACCTTCCGCCTCGGCGAGACGATGTCCGTGCGACTGCCGAGTGCGAGGTGGTACGCCGGCCAGGTCGAGAAGGAACACCGCTGGCTGCCGACGCTCGCCCCACTGCTGCCCCTGCCCGTCCCGGTGCCCCTGGCCATGGGGGTGCCCGACGCCGGATATCCCTGGCACTGGTCGGTGTACCGCTGGCTCGACGGCGATCCCGCGGCCGAGGCAGGCATCGAGGATCTCGACGCATTCGGGACCGAGCTGGCGGACTTCCTCGTGGCGTTGCAGCAGATCGATCCAGTCGGCGGGCCTGCTCCGGGAACCCACAACTTCTTCCGCGGCGGGCCCCTGTCTGTCTACGATGCCGAGACCCGCACCGCGATTGCCGCCTTGCGGGGCCAGATCGACACCGAAGCCGCGAGTGCGGTGTGGGAGGTTGCCTGCAACGCGACGTGGAAGGCCAGGCCGGTCTGGGTCCATGGGGACGTCGCTTCCGGCAACTTGCTGGTAGAGGAAGGGCGTCTGAGCGCCGTCATCGATTTCGGCTGCTCGGCGGTTGGAGACCCCGCATGCGACCTCGTGATCGCCTGGACCTTCCTCTCCGAAACGAGTCGGGAGGCCTTCCGTAGGGCCCTTCTCGCCGACGAGGAGACCTGGGCGCGAGCGCGCGGTTGGGCGCTGTGGAAGGCTCTGATCACGGTGGCTCGCGCCGACCCGGGCGAGTCGTCGCAAGTCGGGGCGTCCAGGCACGTGATCGACGAGGTGCTCAGCGAGCATTTCGGCGGTACCTGACGACGTTCGCGCAGAGGAGCTCCATGAGACGCATCCCGTTGCTCGGCTCCTTTCTGCTCGGCTCCTTTCTTCTCGGCTCGCTTCTTCTCGGCTCGCTCCTTCTCGGGGCGCTTGCCTGCACGCCGGGTTCGCAGACCTCTGACGCGGAAGAGGCCGAGCGCACCAGCTGGCTCGCGCACGGCCGTACCGCGGACGAGCAGCGTCA
The DNA here is from genome assembly GCA_029261855.1 of Deltaproteobacteria bacterium. GTDB lineage: Bacteria > Myxococcota_A > UBA9160 > UBA9160 > UBA4427 > JAJDAN01. Next base: position 130,444 of record JAJDAN010000028.1, on the reverse strand, counting down.
TTCGCCGCTCGCGCAGATCAACGCGGGCAACGTCTCGCAGCTCGGTCTCGCCTGGTCGTTCGAGACTGGTCAGGGTCGGGGGCACGAGGCGACGCCCATCGTGGTGGACGGTGCCATGTACATCACGGCGCCCTGGAGCGTCGTGCATGCGCTGGACGCGAAGACGGGCGAGCTTTTGTGGACCCACGACCCGAAGGTCCCGCGCGCGTGGGGCCGCCGCGCCTGCTGCGACGTCGTGAATCGCGGCGTCGCCGTCGTCGACGGACGCGTCTACGTGGGAACCATCGACGGCCGTCTGGTCGCGCTCGAAGCGGCGACGGGCAAGGTGATCTGGGACGTCAACACCATCGACCGCAGCAAGCCCTATACGATCACCGGCGCACCCCGCGTCGTGAAGGGAAAGGTGCTGATCGGAAACGGTGGCGCCGAGTACGGGGTGCGCGGCTACATCAGCGCCTACGACGCCGTCACCGGCGCGTTGGCTTGGCGCTTCTACACGGTTCCCGGCGACCCTTCCAAGCCCTTCGAGCATCCCGAGCTCGAGCAGGCCGCCAAGACCTGGAACGGAAGCTGGTGGGAGCTCGGTGGCGGCGGCACGGCCTGGGACTCCATGGCCTACGACCCCGAGCTCGATCTCGTTTACGTCGGCACCGGCAACGGATCGCCCTGGGCGCGCACGCTGCGGAGCCCGGGTGGCGGCGACAACCTCTTCCTTTCTTCCATTCTGGCGCTGCGGCCGGATACCGGTGAGCTCGTCTGGTACTACCAGACGACACCCGCCGACAACTGGGACTACACGGCCGTCCAACACATCCTGCTCGCGGATCTCGAATGGGAGGGCAAGCCGCGCAAGCTGCTGATGCAGGCCCCCAAGAACGGCTTCTTCTATGTGCTCGACCGCGAGACCGGCGAGCTGCTGTCGGCCGAGAAGTTCTCGCGCGTCACCTGGGCGACCCATGTCGACCTCGCAACGGGTCGCCCGGTCGAGACGCCCGAGGCGAACTACGACGAGGTCGACCGCGTCATCCTGCCGTCTCCCAACGGCGGCCACCTGTGGCACCCGATGTCCTTCCATCCCGGCACGGGGCTCGTCTACATCCCCGTGCTCGAGTACGCGGGCTTCTACTCCCTCGATCCCGACTTCCAGCCCATCGCCGAGGCCTGGAATCTCGGCATGGACATCGAGGGCATCAGCGAGCAGATCGCGAACTCCGAAATCCCCGCCGCCTGGGGAGAACTCAAGGCCTGGGACCCCATCCGTCAGGAAGCCGTCTGGACCGTCAAGCACCCGGGCACCTTCAACGGCGGCGTGCTGACGACGGCGGGCAACCTCGTCTTCCAGGGAACTTCGGATGGTCGCTTCGCCGCCTACGCGGCGGACAGCGGCGAACGGCTGTGGGAAGTGCTGGTCCGGGTCGGCATCGTGGCGCCGCCCGTCACGTATGAGATCGACGGCGTGCAGTACGTCAGCGTGCTCGCGGGCTGGGGGGGCGGCGGCGTCATCGAGGGTGGCGATCTCGAGGTCGCGGCCGCCGGAAAGTGGGAGAACCGAGGCCGACTGCTGACCTTCGCGCTCGGCGAGAAGGGCACGATCCCCGTCCCCAAGCCGCTCGAACGCAAGCTGGCGGACCCTCTCCCCGAGCTGGGCGTGGACGCCGCCGGGATCAAACGCGGGGAAGGGCTCTTCAATGCCTATTGTCTTCCCTGCCACGGGATCCTCGCCATGACGACGGACGTCGTCCCCGATCTCCGCTTCGCCTCCGCCGAGACGCACCAGCAGTTCCTGCCCATCGTCCTCGGCGGCGTACGTGTCCACAACGGAATGGCGAGCTTCTCGGACGTGTTGAGCGCGGACGAGGTCACGTTGGTGCAGGCCTACATTGTCGAGAGAGCGCGAGCGACGGCCAGCGAGGACTGATCACAGGCAATCGGGAACCGCGAAGGGAGGAACCAGAATGGGGATCGAGATCGGCCCGCTCCACGTCCGGCGCAGCGCCTTCATTCGGGCGATCGTCGAGGGCGCGGGCTGATGCCGTCGGCGCGGCACGTGCCGGACGGTTGGCCGACGATGGTCCCGCGCATCGTGGTCGACGAGCCCGAGGCGTTGGTCGAGTTCGTCCGGGACGTCTTCGGCGCGACGGGCGACTTCCATCGTGAACGCCCTACCGAACTCCGCATCGGGGATTCGATGCTGATGGTGAGCGGCAGCTCGGAACGCGAACGCATGACGGCGTTCCTCTACCTGTACGTAGAAGACACGGACGCCGTCCACACCCGGGCGATGGCACGCGGTGCTACGTCGATCGAAGAGCCGCGTGAGCTGCCCTATGGCGATCGCCGGTCGATGATCGCGGACCCATGGGGAAACACCTGGCAGATCGCGACCCACCGCGGCGAGTTCACACCCTGACCATGGACGTGCTCAGCGTCGTCGACATGCAGGAAGGCCTTCTCGAGGGCGACCCGAAGCACGACCTCGCCGGCGAGTCACGGCTCTGAGCGCCTCGGACGCCATCGGGTCCGACCGACCGCGCGAGATGGAGATCGATCTCGGGGCGCTCGCCCACAACTACCGGGCGATTCGTGAGCGGGTCGGCGCGGGGACAGAGATCATCCCCGCGCTCAAGGGCAACGCGTACGGACACGGCGCCGGCGCGGTCGCCGGATGCCTTGGAGAGCTGGGCGTACGGCGCTTCGCGACGGGGAGTCTCGAGGACGCGCTCGAGATCCGTGCGGCGGCCCAGGATGCGCAGGTCATGCTGTTCGGTGGCCCGCTACCGCAGGGGATCCCGCGCGTCCTCACCCTGGGCTTCACGCCCACCGTCTACAACGACGCCGGTGTGCAGGCGGTCGCGCGGGCGGCGACCCGGCCGACGGGCGTCTGCGTGAAGGTCGACGCCGGTCTCGGTCGGCTCGGGGTTCCGTTGCGTTCCGCCTTCGATTTCATTCGCGGAATCACCGAGTCCGGTCGTCGCAGAGACAGCAACGAGATCTTCGTCGAGGGCGTCTACACGCACTTGCCCTTCGATGACGCCGCCGGTCTCGAGTGGGCACGGGAAAGACTCGCCGACTTCGACGAGCTGCTCGCCGCTCTGGCGGCGGACGGCATCGAGGTGCGCATGAGTCAGGCACTCGCGAGCGCGGCGATCCTGGCCGGCGTGAAGAGTCGCGCGACGGCGGTGTGCCCCGGCCACTTGCTGTACGGGCTATCACCGGTGGATGCACGGCTCGCCGAACTCACCGGGGCGGCCGCCTTCCGGCCGGTACTGAAGTCGATCCGGAGCTGGCTCATCCACGTGCATGCACCCGGGCCGGGGGCGGGCTATGGGGGTGGCGGTGCGCCGGCGCGAGTGGGGGTCGTCCCGCTCGGTCTCGTGGACGGCTATCAATCGCTTCGCGCCGGGTCCGGCGCGCGCGCATTGATTGGCGGGCGCTCGGTTCCGATCCTGGGTGTCTCGCTCGAGTACCTCTCCCTCGACCTGTCCGGACTGGACAGCGCCTGCGAAGGGGACGCAGTCGTGCTGCTGGGTCGCAGCGGCGACGACGAGATCACCCTCGACGACCTGGCGGCCTGGCAGGGCACCCTCCCCCACCGGGTGCTGATGTCCTTGAACCGCAGGCTGCCGTGCCGGTACCTGCAAGCGGGGTAATGGCGCGGAGTGGCGTGCTGCCGGTGATCGCGGGGCGGGTCGTGGTAGCGTTGCGCGATGCCCGGGGCACGTCCTCTCGACGTCCTTCTCATCGCGTTCTTCTCCGTGTCCGTTCTCTACGGGTTCCTGTTCAGTCTGCCCGAGGGCCTCGGCGTGCCGGTGTCGGCGGACAGTCCCTGGCCTCCGTTGCGGGCACTCCACGACTGGGCGGTCGCCGAAGAGCCGGCGCATCTCGCGCCACCGCCGAGCTTGATCGCATCCTGCCTGTTCGATGGATTGTTTCAGGCGCCGGTGCTGCTGTGCGTGATCTACGGTCTCGTGCGCCTGCGGGCGTGGATCCTGCCCCTGGGGCTCTTCTACGCGGGTGCCGCGACGACGAACATGTTCTTCTACTTCACCCAGACATTCCTCGGCCCGCACCCTCCCCCGAACGTGGCCTACTACCTGGGGTTCAACCTGCCGTGGCTCATCGCTCCCCTGGTGCTGGGCGCTCGCGTCTTCTGGGGTCGCACGGGTGCAGCGGTAGCCACGGGGTCCGCTTCCTGATGGAGACCCTCGTCATCACGGGCGCGAACCGGGGCATCGGCCTCGAGCTGACCCGGCGCTTCCTGGGCGAGGGCGCGCGGGTGGTGGCGGGCTGCCGCGACCCCGAAGTCGCGACGGAGCTGCACGCTCTCGAGGACTCGGACGGCAGTCTCGTCGTCCGCCGCCTGGCAGTCACCGAGCCCGACTCGGTATCGACCTTCTCCGGGGCGCTGGCAGAAGAGACCGTCGACGTGCTGATCAACAACGCGGGCACCCTGGGTGGAGACTGCCAGGGCGTCGACGACATGGACTATGGGGCCTGGCTCGAGGCCTTCGAGGTCAACACGCTCGCGCCGTTCCGCCTGGCCATGGCCCTGCGCCCGATGCTGCTGCGCGCCGCGCGTCCCCGCATCGTGACCCTTTCCAGTCAGATGGGGGCGCTCGCCCGCAAGAGCACCGGGTCCTACGCGTACCGCAGCTCGAAGGCGGCGGTGAACAAGGTGATGCAGGTGCTCGCCCTCGAGCTCGAGTCCGACGGCATCATCGCCTGTCCGGTTCATCCGGGCTGGGTTCGCACGGACATGGGCGGGCCCGGCGCCGATATCAGCGTCGAAGAGAGCGCAGCGGGTCTCGTGGCTCTCGTGAACGGCCTGACACCCGAGCATTCGGGACGCTTCTGGACGTGGAAGGGCGAGGAACATCCCTGGTAGCAGTCGACCCTGCGAGACCGAAACAAGACTGAAACAGGCCCAGGCAAGCCCAGGTAAACGGAGGAGAGAGAGATGGATCCCGTCTCACAGAGCGCCATCTTCGGCCCCGTATTCGCGACGGTGTTCCTGACCTTCGCGGTGTGGGTGCTCATGTTCGTCCGGCGCGTTCCCTTCATCACGGGTCAGCAGCTCACCCAGGAACAGCTGGCGACCCCGGGCGAGCTCGCTCGTCTGTCACCGGCGTCCGTCTCGAACCCGTCGGACAACTTCAAGAACCTGTTCGAAGTCCCGGTGGTCTTCTACGTGCTGGCCTTCTATCTATTCGTGACGGGGCAAGTCGACGGCGTCTACCTCGCCGCGGCGTGGGTCTTCGCAGGATTTCGGGTGCTGCACAGCCTGGTTCACTGCAGCATCAACATCGTGATGCTGCGCTTCTACATGTACCTGGCCTCGGCGCTGGCGGTCTGGTTCATCGCGGGCCGTGCCTTCCTTGGGTTCATCGGCGCCTGACGTGAGCCGTCGTGAGAAATCGGCCGGCGGCCCGTCGCAGTTCTACACCGGGCTCGTCGCAGAGCTCTACGAGCCCCTCCTGTCCGAGCGGTCGCGTGCCGAGGACTACCTGGCGTTTCTCGACGGCGCGGGCACCCCGGCCCTCGAGCTGGCGTGTGGTTCGGGTCTGCCCCTGGTGGACCTGGTGGCGCGCGGCTACGAGGTCGAAGGGCTCGATGCTTCGCGCGATATGCTCGACCGTTGTCTCGCCTTGGCGAAGTCGCGCGGAGTCGACGTCACCGTCTACGAGGCGGAGATGCAGTCCTTCTCGTTACCACGTCGCTACCGGTCGATCTTCCTGGCGGGGGCGAGCTTCATCCTGCTGACCAACGACGACGACGCCCGGGCGGCGCTCGGGCGGATCCATGGGCATCTCGAGCCCGGTGGCTCCGCGCTGATCCCGCTCGAGATCCCCGAACTCCGGTACATCGAGCGCCAGGTGGGTCACTTCAGGGAGGCCGAGTCCGATGCTGGCGAGCGCCTACGGGTCGGCCTCGTTTCCTTCGAGGTCGACCACGACGATCAGTGTCTGACGCGGAGACTCCGCTACGAGCGGATCTCCGCCAGTGGCGAGTCGGAGGTCGTCGAACGCGACTGGATCACGCGCTGGTGGACGGAGCCGCAGTTCGAGGGGATGCTGCGGGACGCGGGCTTCGATGCCGTTCGCTTCGTGGATCCGAGCGGCGGGACTTCGGTAGCGGGTGCGTCTGTCTTCGTCGCGCTTGCGCGCAACGCGGCTTCGAACACCTCCGGTGGCGCGTCATGCTGACGGGGTCCTGTGCGTGTGGGCAGATTCGCTACGAGATTCGCGGAGAGCTGCTCGGCCCGATCACCTATTGCCACTGCTGGCGCTGCCGCAAGCATTCGGGCTCCAGCTTCGGTACGACGGTGGGCGTTCGAGCGGGGGACCTCGCGTTCGTCTCGGGGGAGGATCGTCTGGCCTACTGGGAATCGAGCCCGGGGATCAAGCGCTACTTCGCGAGCTGTTGCGGCTCGCCGCTCTACAAGCGCCCGGACGAGTCTCCGGATCTCGTGGGATTCCGGCTCGGCACCCTCGATGGCGACCCCGACCGGCGCGCGGAGATGCACTTCCACGTCGGCTCCAAAGCCCCTTGGGTCGAGATCGCCGACGAGCTCCCGCAGGAGCCCGGCGGGCCGCCCTTCGGCGAGCGCGACTGAGGGGCGCCTCGTTCGCTGCGCTGTAACGCCGCTCGTCGCGGGTCATCCAACCCCCGAACTCACGCGGGGAACCGCAGTGCCGCCGACTTCGTCGAGACGTGTCGATCTCAAGCGTGTGTACGAGCCGCCGGGGGCTTCGGATGGCTGTCGCATTCTCGTCGAGCGCTTGTGGCCACGCGGTCTTTCCAAGGAGAACGCCGCGATCGACCTGTGGCTGAAGGACGTGGCGCCCTCCCCGGCCCTGCGGAAGTGGTTCGGTCACGATCCGGACCGGTGGTCCGAGTTCAAACGGCGCTACTTCGCCGAGCTGCGCGCCAACCCGGAGGCGCTCGAACCGCTCCGCGCGCGGATGCGGGCGGGACGCGTGACCTTCGTGTTCGCCTCCCGGGAGACCCGCTTCAACAACGCTGTCGCGTTGGGAGAGTTCCTGGCGGAAGGCGTGGAGACAGACGCTCGGGGCCAGTAAGGTTGGGGTCCGGTCGGAGGATCTCCCGGTGTCGAAGCTCGTGCTCATCGGTGGCCCGCCCGCCGTCGGCAAGACCACGGTTCTGTCGCTGCTTCCCCGGCACTTCGAGAGCTGCGCCTGCCTCGACGCAGATGACGTCTGGCGCGTGCAGCCGCTCGACTTCCGCGACATGGACGAGGCCATGAAGACGCTGTCCGTGGGGAACGTGACCTCGGTACTGCGCGGCTATCTCGAGGCACGCTTCTCGTACGTGTTCCTGAGCTGGGTGCTCGCGAATCCGCTGCTCACCCAGCGCCTGCTCGACGCGCTGCAGGGCGTCTACGAAACTTCGCTGGTGCTGCATCTGGTGGCGACACCGGAGGCACTCGAGGATCGCCGGCGACAGCAACTCGAACGCGGCCGCCTCCCGGAGTACGGGTTCGACCGCTTGCGGAAGATCGAGGCACTGGCGACTCCCAAGATCGATACGACGGGGCTGAGCAGCGAGGTCGTGGCCGAACGCATCGCCGCGCTGGTGCGGGGAGAGGACTAGCGATGCCGGGATGGGCGGACTTCGAAGAGGCGGCTCCCGATCTGGCTGCTGCCGGCCGTCGTCTGCTGGTGGGCGAAGACGGCGTGGCGATCGCTTTTCTTGCAACTGCCGGGCTCGCGACGGACGGGCACTCGAGGGACGGCAACGCGGCGGGGCCGCACCTCGGACCGGTGTGCCCAGTCTTCTGTGGCGATCACCTGTATCTGGTCGCCCAGACCGGGACGCCGAAGGTGCGCGATCTGCGCGACGGAACGGGTCGCTTCGCGCTGCACGCCTTCCTCGCTGAAAACGACGAAGAGTTTCAGGTGGCGGGCCGGGCCCACGAGGTGACGGACGCCGGGGAACGGGCGGCTGTCCACGAAGCGATCCCGTTCGCGGCCTTCGGCCGCGAAGATCCCATCTTTCGTTTCGAGATCGAGCGCTCGCTGTGGGTCCACTGGGAACGCGTCGGCCAGCCCGACACCCGGGCGGTCCGGCGCCGCTGGTCTGTCGACCAGGGGAACACCTGAGGACAAAGCTCAGAAGGCGCCGGGTGCTCCGTCCCTGCTTGGTCCCTAGCGCCTGGTCCTTAGCGCCTGGTCCTTGGCGATTGGCCCTTAGCGCTTGGTCGCTAGCGCTTCCTCATGGTCGTCGAGGTAGGCCGTCAGTCGGGCGAGGGTGGCCTCGTCGTAGTGGTCCTCGAGTCGCCGGATGCGTTCGCCCTCGAACCATACGGTCTCTTCCAGCTCGAAGGACAGGTCTGGAACGCCGGCGATACCGGTTGTGTAGCTGGCGCGTCCGCGGACCCAGACCGAGTCGCCTTCTTCTCGGGGACCTTCGAGGAGTTTCAGCGCGCGGGTCTCGAAGCGCCGGTCGAAGCGGTCGAGACTGGCCTTGAGATAGTCGAGCACGCTGCCTCGTCCCTCGAACACGCCGCCCATGGGTGAGAACTGCGTTTCGTAGACGGCGTCCTCGGTGAAGAAGGGCTCGACGAGCGACCAGTCGTCGTTCTCGACGGCCTTCTCGAAGGCGGCGGCGTACCGGGCGAAGTGCGCGACGTTGGACACGAGGCTCTCCCCTCTCTACAGGACCCTCGCGGGGTCTCGGCGGGGCGCGCAGCGGCTACCATAGCAGCCGCGTTGGGAGCGACCCCCGTGTTCGAGACGCCTTCCGAAGACGACTGGCCCGAGGTCCTGCGTCTGGCGAACGCCAGCGTCGCGGACGTTCCGGGCGCAGGCCCCCAGGACGAGTGGCTCGCCAATCGCCGAGGCTTCGCAGATCGGCCGGGCTTCGCGAGCGGCGGTGGTCTCCGGCGACACCTCGTCTGCCGAGACCCGGCATCCCGTCGCGCAGTGGGATACGGCGCAGTCGAGCACGACCCACAGGCACCGAACGGCGCATTCCGCCTCTTCGTCGTCACCGAGCCGTCGGCCCTCGAGACCGTGGGTGTGCAGGTCCTCGAGCAAGCGTTCGAGACCCTGGCGCAGCTGGGGGCGCGCACGGCCTGGTTCACCGAGTATGCTGCCGATTCACGCCTCGTGAGCTTCGTGCGCCGCCAGGGCTTCGAGGAAGTCCGTCGCTTCGACTGGCGCGGTGCCGAGCTCGTTACCCTGGAGAAGAAGCTTGTCTGATCCCGCTGATCTCGAAAAAGTCGCCCTCCCCTTCATCGAGATGGCTCATAGCATCGTGTGGGCCTCGGTTGCTTCTGTGGATACGAAGGGCCGTCCGCGCTCACGGGTCCTGCATCCCATCTGGGAATGGAAGGACGACGCCCTCGTCGGGTGGGTGGCCACCGGTCCGACGCCGACCAAGCGCGCCCATCTCGAAGTCACTCCGCACGTTTCGGTCAACTACTGGACACCGAGCCAGGACACCTGTGTGGCCGAGTGCCGCGCGACCTGGCACTTCGACCCGGAGACCCGCGCTCGCATCTGGGACACGTTCAAGAACACGCCGCAGCCCGTGGGCTACGACCCGGCGATCATCCCCGCCTGGAACGCGCCGACGGACGACGCCTTCGCGGCGCTTCGACTCGACCCCTGGCGATTGCGGGTCTTTCCGGGAACGGTGCTGTTGACGGGACAGGGCGAGGTGCTCACCTGGCAGGAGAGCTGACCGAAAAGGAGTGCACGCATGAACGCATTCAACGACGTGAGGCCGAGCATGTGGATCGGACACGTGGTGCTCGGGGTGCCAAGCCCCGAAGAATCGAAGCGCTTCTTCCTGGACCTCGGCCTGCGCGACGCGGAGCCGGGGGACGGACCGGTCGGCATCCTCGAGCTTCGCGGCGGGACGCATCTGATCCTGCTGCCATCGCAAGCGCCCGTCGCGCCGGACGCCGAGGCGCCCTTCGACCTGATGGTCGACGACATCGACGCGTTCCGTGCCCAGATGGAGGCGCGCGGTCACGCACCGGGCCCGGTCGAGACCTCCGACTTCCACCGCGGCTTCAAGTTGCGCGAGCCGGGTGGACACGTCCTGACCGTGAACTCGACCCACGTGACCGGGCTGCCGGTTTGATGGGGCGCTTCGATCGCGTTTCTGCTGCTTCCGCGGGCCAGGCGAGGTAGGCGTGCAATTCGCCAAGGCGCTGCGTCCGCGCGTGCGAAGCGGAGAGATCACCTGCAGCGTCCGCATCTGGAAGCAGCCCCGGGTGAAGGTCGGCGGACGCTATGGGCTTGCTCCGGGCGAGATCGAGGTGACGGCCATCCGCCTGATCTCCCACGAGGACATCACACCCGCGCTCGCGAAGCGTTCTGGTTTCGAGAGCGTGCAGGATCTTCTGAAGGTGGCGCAGCACGGAAAAGGGGAGCACGTGTTCCTGGTGGAGTTCGTCTTTTTCGGCTGACGGCTCTATCGAGAGTCGCGTGTGTATCATCGGGGCATGACGCTGCGAATCGCACAAGCCGATCTCGAGAGCCCGGAAGATGCCGACGCCGTCGTCGAGATCATCGACTCCTATGCAAGCGGGCCCGGCGGACAGAACGCAAGGCTCTCCGACGAGGTCCGGGCGGCACTTGTGCCCGGGTTGCGGCGACACCCGTGCGCGATGGTGTTGCTGGCCCGGTTCGAGGGTCGCCCGGTCGGTGTCGCGGTGTGCGTCTGGGGCTTCTCGACCTTTGCGGGTCGCGAGATGATCAACATCCACGATCTCGCGGTCCTGTCGGACTTCCAGGGTCGCGGCATCGGGGGAGCGCTGCTGGCCGAGGTCGAGCGCCGCGCGCGCGAGCGCGAATGCTGCAAGGTCACCCTCGAGGTTCACGACAGCAACGCAGGGGCGAAGCGCCTGTACGAATCCGCGGGCTTCGGTTCCTGGGATTCACCCACCTGGTTCGTGACGAGGCCGCTGTGACGGTTCGGCTCGCGGACGCGGCGGACGCGGAGGCGCTGGTCTCGCTCGTCGCCGCCTTCCGCGACCACCTGGGCGCGGAAGGCCCGTCGGCGGACGCGATGCGTCGCTTCCTGCCGCAGCTGCTGGCCGACGAGGCGACGGAGTTGTCCCTGGCGCTCTCGCCGGACGGCACGGCCGTCGGCTATGGGAACTGTCGCTACTTCCGATCGCTGTGGTCGACTTTCTGGGAAGCCCACGTCGAGGACGTCTTCGTGCTGGAGGGCAAGCGCGGAGCGGGCCTTGGAAGGGAGCTTCTCGACTTCGTGATCGCGCGCGCCGGCGAACGGGGCTGCGCGGCGATCGGTCTCCACACCAACGAGGCGAACACTCGCGCCCAGAGCCTGTACCGCCGGATGGGTTTCGAGGCGGCCTCGGAGTCCATCTGGGACGGCGGCCGGGAATGCTACTGGGTGCGCGAGCTGGAAGAGGAAGGAGCAGGGTCTTGAGCGATTCGTCACCGATCGTCATGGAAGCCATCGGGGTGGTTCGCGCGGAACGCGACGAGGCGGTCGACGACTACTGGGGTGGGACGGAAGCGCGCATCGAGCTGCGCGACGACATCGAGCCCGACGCCCTGCAGGGCATCGAAGACTTCTCCCACGTCGAGGTGCTCTTCTACTTCGATCGGGTCGATCCGGCGAAGATCGTCCGCGGGGCCCGGCATCCCCGCAACAACCGAGACTGGCCGGCGGTGGGCATCTTCGCTCAACGCGGAAAGGGGCGTCCGAACCTCATCGGGAGCACCATCGCGACTGTGCTGGGGCGCGAGGGGCGCGTGTTGCGCGTCGGCGAGCTCGACGCGATCGACGGCACGCCGGTGCTCGACATCAAGCCCGTGATCCAGGAATTCCTGCCGCGTGGTGGCATCCGGCAGCCCAGCTGGGTGAGCGAGCTGATGCAAAGCTACTGGGCCAGGCAGTCGTGACCGGCTCGAGACTTCGCGTCATGGTCGGCTGCGCGGCGGTCGCGTTGCTCGCGGCATGCAGCGGGCCCGCGCCAGACCCCGTCGTGGCTTGCAGCGAGCCGCGACCGCAGGTCTGTACCCGCGAGTACCTTCCAGTGTGTGCGCAGCGTGTCGACGGGACCCGCGCCAGCTATGCGACCGGCTGCACGGCCTGTTCGGACGAGAACGTGGTCGGGTATGCTCCCGGTGCCTGTGAGTGATGGAGGCCTGTCATGGCGAGTTCCAAGCCCATCTTCAACGGGGTGAATCTCGTGTCCCAGGACGTCGAGGCCACGGTCACCTTCTATCGCAGGCTCGGGGTCGACATTCCCGATGACGCCATCTGGCGAACCGAGACGGGCGCCCACCACGTCACAGTGAAGACGCCCGGAGGTCTCGACCTCGAGTTCGACAGCCAGACGCTGGCTGGGGTCTACAACCAGGCCTTCGAGCCCGCCCCGTCGAACGGTCAGGTGATGATCGGCTTCGGCGTGGCCACCCGTGAGGCGGTGGATGCCATCTATGCGGACCTGGTGGACGCGGGCTACCGGGGGCTGCAGCCGCCGTGGGACGCCTTCTGGGGCGGTCGCGCGGCAGTCGTCGGCGACCCGGACGGCAATCCCGTCGGGATCCAGAGTCCCATGACCGCCGCCCATCGAAGCGCGCCACCCGAAATTTGAGGGAGAACGTGGATGGACGGCTCTCGGCGATGTCCGATGCGAGTTCGATGCGACGGGTACTGATCGCGGTCGTGGCCCTGGTCACGATCCACTGTGGGGAGCCCGCGTTCGTGGTGGACGTGACCTGGCCCGAGCCGGTTCCGGTCACGGTCGGTTCGAAGGTCATCTACGGGGGTCTGGAGATCGGCGAAGTGGAGCGCGTCGCGCTCCGGCAACCGCAACCGGACCGCGCCGCGTTGGTCGCGGTCAGCCTGGCAATCGACTCTCCGGAAGTCGTGCTGCGTCGGGGAGACCAGTTCCACCTGGCTTCCTTTGAGGGTGAGCCCGCCGTCGAGGTACACCCGTCCAGCGAGGCGTCGCCGCCGCTGCCCACCGGGTCGACGGTGGCGGGGGTTCCTCCCTTCCTCACGTGGATGGAGGAACGTCTGGACGAGGCCGTGGAATCCCTGGGTGAGATCGCGTTCGACGCCATCGACGACGCCATCAAGGCCATGGAAGCGGACGAAGAGGCGAGAGTAGAAAGCAACGAAGCAGGCGAGGCGCGACTCCATGCCCCTGGCCCGGATCCGACGCCTCCTCGCTGACGGGGGCGCGGCGAGACTCTCGGCGCAGCACCCCTTCTGGGAGCTGGCGTCTCCGTGGTGGCCCTTCTGGCGTCGGGCGAAGCGCTTCGAAGCCCTGCAGGTCGAAATCCTGCTGGCTGGATCCACCTTGCCCGGTCCTGCTCACCTGGTCACCGATGTGAACCCCCAGGCCTTCGAAGTCGGCGGGGCCTGGGCTCACGCACACGTGTCGACCTACAGGATCCCCCCGGACTGCGACCTCGCGGTGTTGAACGAACGCGTGCTCCGGTCCGGCGGCTGGCGCTTCTACGCCAGTCACGACGCGCTCGACCCGGACGCGATCCCGGATGCCTTCACGGCGCGGCCCGAGCAGATGGCCGTCTTCGCGGTGGCGCACCAGGTCCCGCTGCTGGTCGAGGCCTTCCCCGGCAACGACCGCTGGCGGCTCTGGGTGGAGGAGGTGGACACCGCGCAGGAAGCGGCGGCTTGACGGAAGCCCGCCCTGCGGCCCGCGCCTGCGTTACCGTTGGCGTGAAACACCAGGGGGACCGCATGACGGCGTTCCGTGCATCGATCCAGATCCAGGCCTCGGCGAATGACGTCTGGAAGGTCCTCACGGACGCTTCGAGCTGGTCCGAGTGGAACACGACGGTCGACCGTATCGACGGCGTGATCGCGCTGGGTGAGAAGGTCACCGTCCACGCAAAGATCAGTCCGGGGCGCGCCTTCCCCGTCAAGGTCGTCGAGCTGATCGCGCCTCGCCGGATGCTCTGGCAGGGCGGGATGCCCCTCGGACTCTTCCGCGGCGAGCGCAGCTTCACGCTGCAGGACCGCGGCCAGGGGCGGGTCGAGTTCGCGATGCACGAGGTGTTCAGCGGACTGCTCGCGCCGCTGATCACGCGCTCGATGCCCGACCTGCAGCCGAGCTTCGACGAGTTCTGTAGAGATCTCAAGCGCCGGATGGAAGGCGGCTGAGTTTCAGCCGGGTGTCGCGAATTGGGCTCGCGCCCTGATCCGCATGACGGATCAGGGCTAGGATCCGCGGCTCGCCCTTCCGAGGAGAACTCGTGTCGCGACCCGTTTCGATCGTCCTTTTGGCCGTGCTGCTCTTCGCGCTCGGTAGTGTCCTGGTTGGCCCGACCGCCCTCGCGGACGACGAGAGTGACGCGCGCAAGCGCGCCCTCGCACTGCGCGTCATGGAAGTCACCGGGGCGACGGCCCAGGGTGACCAGGTCGCGGCGGGCCTGCTCGCGCAGATGCGCCCCGGCTATCGGGAGGTCCCCGAAGAGGTCTGGCAGGAGCTCCAGTCGACCTTCGCGCTCTCGGAGATCATCGATCTCTCGATCCCCATCTACATGCGGAACTTCGACGAGAAGGAGCTGGCCCAGCTGGTCGAGTTCTATGAGTCGCCGCTTGGCCGCAAGGTGATCGAGCGCATGCCTGTCGTCATGCAGGAGAGCACGGTCGCCTTCAACGACTGGAATCTCGCGAAGTACGGTCAGGTGATGCAGAAGCTCCAGGACAAGGGCTACTCGCCCGACCCGGGGTTTGCGCAGGCCCTGCAGGAGGTGGGCGTCCAGGTTCCCGCGCCGCCGCAGTAGTCGATCCCGGCCGACCCCGGCTCGCGAAGTCGTCGGCCGTGATACGCTTCAATTCGTGTCCGAAGAGCGCGTTCGACAGCTCAACGAGTTCGCGAGCAAGAAGCACCCGGGGATCGTCGGCGTGGAGATTCTCAGTTGTGAGGCCGATCTCGTCACGGGCCGCCTGGATGTCAGCGAAGAAGTCGTCGCGGGTACGGGCTATCTGTGGGCGCCCGTGGTGATCACCCTGGCGGACTGGCTGTGTGCTGCGGGCATCGGCGAGTCGCTGCCGGAAGGCGCGGGCTTTACGACCATCGAGATCAAGACGAACTTCCTCGGCACCGTGCGTCAGGGCGGGGCCGTGCGCGGCAAGGCGTGGCCCGTCCACCAGGGTCGGACGACCCAGGTCTGGGACGTCGAGGTCAGCAACGAATCGAACGCCAAGGTCATCGCGTTGTTCCGATGTACCCAGATGGTCCTGCACCCGCGCTGACGCGGGCGTCGAGCAAGGAGGAGAAGCCATGAAACGCGAAGCCATCAATCCGGTCCCCTGGTCGCTGCAATTCGGCTTCAACCAGGGAGAGCTCGTCGAAGGCGGAAGCCGCGTGTTGTTCTGCTCCGGCCAGGTTTCCATGGATGACGCGGGTCGCCCCCAGCATGCCGACGACATGCGGGCACAGATCGGGCTCGCCATGGACAACCTGCAGGCGCTGCTCGCGGCAGCCGACATGACCCTGGCAAACGTCGTCCGGCTGACGATCTACACGACCGACATCGACGAAGCGTTCGCGAACTTCGACGCGCTCACGGGTCGGCTGGACGAATTCGGAGTCAAGCCCGCGCAGACCCTGCTCGGGATCGCGCGCCTCGCGCTGCCGCAGCTCAAGATCGAGATCGAGGCCACGGCAGCCGCATGAAGCTGCGCCGACGCTTCGCGTTGGCGATCGCCCTGGTGGTCGCCTCGCTGGCGGCGGTCGCCGTCGTGAACTGGTGGCGTCCGGGCGTCTCGCACTTTCCGGTGCGCGGGGTAGACGTCTCGCACCACCAGGGCGTCATCGACTGGGACGCCGTTGCAGGCGCCGGCATCCACTTCGCGTTCATCAAGGCGACCGAAGGCCGGGATCATCTGGACACCCGCTTCAGCCAGAACTGGGCCGACGCGGACCGCGTGGGTCTCGTGCGCGGCGCCTATCACTTCTTTACGTTCTGCACGCCGGGCCTCGCGCAGGCGGAGCACTTCCTGGAAGTCGTTCCACCCGTCGACGGGACCTTGCCACCGGCAGTGGACGTGGAGTTCGCGGGCAATTGCCGATCGTGGAGCTCCGTCGAGGAGATCCGGCGCGAGCTGACCGCGTTCCTTGAAGTCATCGAGGCGGCCTGGGGGAGGCGTCCGCTGCTGTACATCACGTCCGAGTCGGAAGACCGCATCGTCGCCGGGCACTTCGACGACCATCCGATCTGGATTCGCAACGTCTGGTGGCGGCCGCCAAGCGAGCCGGCGTGGACCTTCTGGCAGTTCAGCGACGACGCCGAGCTGCCGGGGATCGAGACCCCCGTCGACATGAATGTCTTCGCCGGGGCGGCGGGGACTCTCTCGACCTTGACCTCGAACTGATGCCGTCGGGTCGGTTGCCGCCGGAAGTGAGGCTCGAGCGCGAAGCGGGACGACGCGCGTTCGGGGCGGACCCGGGCGCGTACGATCGGGCCCGTCCCGCGTATCCGGACGAGGTGTTCGACAGGCTGGTCGAGCGCTGCGGCCTCGGCCCGGGCACCGCCACCTTCGAAGTCGGCCCCGGAACGGGGCTCGCGACCTTCGCGCTGTTGGCTCGGGGCGCCGAGCCCCTGGTCGTCATCGAGCCGGACGAGCGACTGGCGGCCTGGCTGGCGGATCGGATCATGCGCGAGGGCGCGGCCATCGACCTGCAGACCGCATCCTTCGAGGACGCGGAGCTTGCGGCGGGGTCCTTCGATCTGGGCGTGTCCGCGACCGCCTTCCATTGGATCGATCCCGCCGTCGGGCTCGCGAAGGTCGGAAGCCTGCTTCGTCCCGGTGGCTGGTGGGCCATGTGGTGGAACGTCTTCGGCGACCCCGAACGCCCGGACCCCTTCCACGACGCGACGGTGCGTCTGCTGGGCGGGCTTTCCAAGAGTCCCTCGGAGGGGGTGAGCTGGCGCGCGCCGTTTGCGTTGGACGCCCGCGCCCGGATCGGGGACCTCGAGGCGGCAGGGGTCTTCGAGTCGATCGAGTTCGATCGCCAGTCGCGCTCGCTGTTCCTGGACGCCGGGGAGATTCGGGAGCTGTACGGCACCTTCTCGTCGATCAACACGCAACGCGACGACGATCGCGCGCGGCTGTTGGACGCCATCGCGGACGTGGCCGAGACCGAGTTCGCGGGTCGCGTCGAACGGCGCCTCGTCACCGCGATGTACTCCGCGCGGCGACGCGTGTAGATTCCCCGGCGGAGGACCCCATGGCATACGACGAAGGGCTCACCCAGCGCATCCGCGAATTCCTCGAGGGGAAGGCCGGGGTTCGCGAAAAGAAGATGTTCGGCGGGGTCGCGTTCCTGATCGGCGGCAACATGTGCTGCGGTGTCGTCGGTGACGAGCTGATGGTGCGGGTCGGGCCCGACGCGTACGACGAAGCGCTCGCCCAGCCTCACGCCCGGGCGATGGATTTCACCGGACGGCCCATGCGCGGCATGGTCTACGTGGCTGTCGCCGGATTCGAGGACGACGCCGACCTCAGCGCCTGGATCGGGCGGGGCGTTGCGTTCGCGGCTTCCCTCCCCGCCAAGTAGCGAGGCCAGGACTCGGCGAAGCCACGCGTCGGTTCCGAAAGGGATCGCCGCTTTCGCGTCGAAGCCTATCCTGTCCGCATGGGCGAGTACTTCAGCTACGGACGTCAGACCGCGCACTACTTCGACCGTCCCCATGAGGGCGTGCCCCGGGAGCCCGTCGCAGGTCCCGCCGCCTGGCGCGGTCCGGACCTTTCGGCGAGCAGCGGCTGGCGTCACCGGCTGAGCGACGCCGAGGTCGACGAGTTGCTGGCGGCGACCGCGCATGCAACCGGGACGGGTCGCGCGCTTCGGGATCTGTCACCCGCGGACTTCCCGCTGCCGACCCTGCGAGACAGGGTCAGCGACTGGCGCCGCGAACTGGAAGACGGTCGCGGCTTCGCGGTCGTGTCCGGCCTGCCCCTCGATCGACTGTCCCCCGAAGAAGTCGAACGGCTCTTCTGGTGTCTCGGGCTGCACATGGGAAATCCGGGCGCCCAGAACACCTTCGGAGACACCCTCGGTCACGTCGTCGACACCGGGGAAGACGCCGCCAATCCCTTCGTCCGGCTCTACCGCACCGCGTCGGACATCGCCTATCACTGCGACGCCGCCGACGTCGTCGCGCTGCTGTGCCTGCAGCCGGCGAGACAAGGGGGAGCGAGCCGGATCGTCAGTTCGGTGGCCGTGTTCGACGAGCTGATGCGCCGGCGGCCGGGTCTGTGCGACCGGCTCTTCGAGCCCTTCCGTCTGGACGTCCGGGACGAGAACGACCAGGGGCTCCGATTCATCGAGATCCCACCCTGTCGCTTTGCGTCGGGGCGCCTGCGCACCTTCTACCACAGCGACTACTTCCGTTCGGTCGTCCGGCACGCGGACGTCCCGCCTTTCAGCGACGACGAGCGCGAGCTGATGGATCTGTACGAAGGGATCGCGAACGACCCCGCCTTCTATCTGGACATGGACCTCGCGCGGGGTGATATCCAGTGGGTGTCGAATCACGTGATCCTGCACGCGCGGACCTCCTACGAGGACTTCGACGACAGCGCGCGCAAGCGCCACCTGCTGCGCCTGTGGCTATCGATCTAGCCGCGCGGCCCGGACACGCAACAACGCTCCCAGCCGCCCGAGCCCAAACGGCTTGCCGACTGCTCGGAGGGCCAGGCACCCCACGGAGCGCTTTCGAGTGCGAGGCCGTGCAGGCGTCATGGTAAGCTCGACCGGATGACGGCAGCGGACATTCTCGTGTGGGTCGGCCTGGCGATCGGGGTTCTCGCGACCGCCTATGGGCTCACCTATCTCTTCTGGCGCCCCGAGAGCAATATCGATCGGACGCGTCTGGGTCATTGGTTCCGGTCGCTGATCCGTCTCTACGAGAGCGACTCGCTGATTCGCGTGTCCCATCGCGGCTCGCCCTTGCGTTTCACCCTGTTGCGGCGCGCCGGCGACGGACCCCAGTGCTGGGTGGTCCTCTCTTGCCCGCGAGCGTCGTGGACGACCGCCCCCCTCGGAACGGTTCGTGAGGCGATCGCCGCCGAGCCCCGGGCGCTGATCCTGCCGGACATGGCGGGCGTCGACGGCGATCGACTCGACGTGCAGGTGGCGATTTCGGACATCTGGGCAAGCGATGCAGCCGAGGTCGCCGAACGGATCGCCCTGCGTGTGCTCGACGCTCTCGGCATCGGCCCGGACGCCCGCTTCGATCTCGAGTTCCTGGGCGAGCATTCCATGGAACGCGCCCTCGAGGCGCGCAGGCGCCAGCGGGACGGCAGTCTGGAAGAGTGGTAACCCGACCCGCGGAAGCTTCCGGTATCGTGCTGGCATGACGGACTACTCGCGCGCGGAAGTCGAAGAGGCATGGCGACACTTCGTCGCCGTTGGCGACAGTGGCGACTGGGACGCCTGGTCGGACCTGCACAGTGAAGACGGGGTCTGGGTCGAGCATCACCTCGGCGTCTTCGAAGGCCGAGAGGCGATCCGAAAGGCCATCACCGATGTGATGAAGCCCGTCCCCATGATGCAGTTCCCGGTGGCGTGGCACGTGATCGATGGCAGCCGGGTCGTCTTCTATCCCTGGCAGGTCTTCCCGGACCCGAAGGGCGGCAAGGCGGTCTACCGCTTCGGCTGCGTGACGATGCTCGAGTACGCGGGCGACGGACTGTGGTCGCTGCAGGAAGATCTCTACAACCCGCGCGAAGCACAGCAGGTCATCGAGCAGTGGACGGCCGCCGGCGGCCGGCTCGCGCGCTGACCGTGACGGTTCCCGCTTCCGCCCCTGCCATCACCGGGTCCTGTCTGTGTGGCGGCGTGCGCTACGAGGCCGGTCCGCCCGTCGGGCCGATGGGGCACTGCCACTGCCAGACCTGTCGCAAGGCTCACGGCGCGGCGTTCTCGACGACGATGCGGGTCGCGCGGGAGGGCTTTCGCTGGACCTGCGGCGAGGACCGGCTCGGATCCTTCGAGTCGTCGCCCGGCAAGCGGCGCAGCTTCTGCCGAAACTGCGGCTCGCACCTGGTCGCCGCCTGGGACCACGAAGACCAGCTGATCCTGCGGGTAGGTTGCATCGACGGCGATCCCGGCGTGCGCCCGGTCGCCCACATCTGGACCTCCCAGAAAGCACCCTGGTACGAGATCGGTGAGGATCTGCCCTGCCTCGCCGAGGGCCGTCCTCCGTCTCCGTGATCGGGAAGCGGCTGGCGAGCTGCTGCGTGTTCTGCGGCTCGAGCCCCGGGGCCCGTCCGGACTATCTCGCCGCCGCGCGTGAGCTGGGCGCCGAGCTGGCCCGGCGCGAGGTCCGCCTGGTGTACGGCGGCGCCTCGGTGGGACTGATGGGAGCCATCGCAGACGCGGTGCTCGACTGCGGCGGGGACGTGGTGGGCGTCATCCCCGCAGCGCTGGTGAGCATGGAGGTGGCCCACACGGGACTGCCGGACCTGCGCGTCGTGGCGTCGATGCACGAGCGCAAGTCGCTGATGGCGGAGCTCGCGGACGGCTTCGTGTCGCTTCCCGGAGGCTTCGGCACCTTCGAGGAGATGCTCGAGATCCTGACCTGGGCGCAGCTCGGGTCGCACCAAAAGCCGAGCGGAGCGCTCGATGTGCGGGGCTACTTCCAACCGCTCGTTGCCCTGATCGACCATGCGGTGAACGAACGCTTCCTGAAGCCGGATCACCGCGAGCTGCTGATCGTCGCTGAAGACCCGGCCGAACTGGTGGACCGGCTCGAGGCATGGGTCCCTCGGCCAACGGGCAAGTGGCTCGATCGTGACGAGCGTTAGCGACCGGAACCGCGGGTTCCGGCTTGCTGCCGGTGCGCGACCTTCTGTCGCGCACGTTCCTGGCACGGAGTGCGCCCAGGATTCCGTGGTCGCCCCCGATTGCTAGGCTTGGACGTCATGACACCCGCACTCGAAGACGAGGACGTTCGCGAGGCGGCCGTCGCCGATCGCGCGCGGATCGTCGCCTGCCTTTCGCGGGCCTTCGAGGATGACCCGGTTTCGCGCTTCCTCTTTCCAAAGGACCGCTCGCGGTTGTCACGGCTCGTCGGCTTCTACCGGGAAGTGATTCGGATCACGGGGCCCGAAGGCGTGGTGTACACCGACCCGAGAGTGCGCGGCGCCGCGATCTGGCGGGCGCCCTCGCCTGCGCGGGTCGGCCGGATGCGCGCCCTGCGCGACGGTTTGCGGATGCTGCTGGTCTTGCGGCGAGCGGTCAGCCGGGCGCTGCTACTCGAGCAGGCCATCAGTGCCGAGCGTCCTCGCGAGCCTCACTGGTACCTGGCCATCCTCGGGACGGACCCCAGCCAGCAGGGCCGCGGTGTGGGATCGGCACTGATCGATCCGGTGCTCCGGCGTTGCGACGAGGAAGGACTGCCCGCCTATCTCGAATCGTCGAAGGAGGAGAACATCCCCTTCTATGAGCGTCACGGCTTTCGAGTGACCCAGGCGCTGACCATTCCCGATGGTCCGACCTTGTGGTCCATGCGTCGTGACCCGAAGGCCCTCAATCGCGAGGCGGGATCGGCCGATTAGGCGGTCATGAGCCTATCCGCCAAGGGGCGAGGCGGGATCCAGATCGGCACCGAGCAGCAGCTTCGCTGGCTCGAGGGCATCGTGAAGTGGGTGCTGGTGCTCAACCTGATCGACGCCGTGTTGACCCTGTTGTGGGTGCGGGCCGGTCTCGCCGAGGAAGCCAACACGCTCATCGACGAGCTGGTGAACGAGCACGCGGTCATGTTCGTGGTGGTGAAGCTGTCACTGGTCGGGATGGGCTCGTGGCTGCTGTGGAACCGTCGCGAGTCTCCGTTGGCGGTGGTCGCGATCTTCTCGGTCTTCGTCGCCTACTATGCGATCCTGGCCCACCACGTGCAGTACGCGAGTACCCTCGCCGGAAACTGGTTCAGGGGCTGATCTCGCGAGACTCGTCCGGGAGAGACCGCGAGCACCGCGACGGCCGGGAGAACGGCATGCGGGTTCACATCGTCGGCGCCTCCGGGTCTGGGACTTCGACGCTCGGTGTGGCGCTCGCCGAACGCGCGAACGCCGTGCACCTCGACACCGACGACTACTACTGGCTGCCGACGGATCCTCCCTACGAGACGGCGCGCCCCATGCCCGAGCGCCTCACGCGCCTGCGGGCCGACCTCGGGGCGGCCGGCCGCTTCGTTCTGTCGGGCTCGTTGTGTGGCTGGGGCGATCCGCTGATCCCACGCTTCGAGTTCGTGGTGTTCCTGTTGGTTCCGACGGGGGTGCGGCTCGCTCGGCTGACGCGACGCGAGCAGGAAGAGTTCGGACAGGACGCCGTCGCGCCGGGCGGCCGCATGCACGAGAACTTTCGGACGTTCCTCGAATGGGCGGCGGACTACGACGCGGGGGAGATCGACATGCGAAGCCTCGCGCGTCACCGGGATTGGCTCGCCGGCCTGCCGTGCCCGGTGCTGGAGCTCGAAGGCGAGATGAGCGTCGAAACACAGCTGGCCCGGGTCTTCGAAGCGCTCGAGGAGCGCCCCGGATGATCAGCCGAGCGGGGTGAGCTCGTCATAGAGAGGGCCGGCCATCAGGCGGACGCAGCGCTCGCTCGCGTAGATGCGCTCGCCGCCGAGCAGCGTCCGCTCGTCCGGCGTCCGTTCGGCGAAGAGAATGCCGACCACCCGGTGGGTTTCGCTCGCGCCGTCGATGGCCAGGGTGATGTCGTACTCCTGCACGACCGCACTCTCGCTCGCCCACTCGTCGAGCAGCACGTAGCCGACGATCTTTTCCATGAAGTCTTCGAAGAACTGTGCGTAGTAGCGTCGGACACGATCGCCGCCGGACATGCCGAGTCCCAGAGGGTGGAATTCGTAGGACGGGCTCTCGACCATCGTCTCGATCAGAGGGTCGAGCTTTCGTTCCGCTTCGAGCCGCGCGTGCCGGTGGCCCAGCTCGAGCATGTCGTCCAGGGACCACGCCATCGTCTGAATCTCCTCTGTTCTCTCGTCGCGACTCTACCGGCTTGGGGTTATCTTGGGGGCCCCCGTGACGACCCCCATCCGACAGGCTCCCCGATGGTTTCTCGAGGCCATCAATACGCCCTATGAACGGGGAGCTGTAGATGTCGACGGGGCGTCGATCAACTACCTGCGCTGGGGCGATGCGAGCAAGCCCGGCATCATCCTCGTGCACGGCGGCGCCGCCAATGCGCACTGGTGGGCGTTCATCGCACCCCAGCTGGCGCGCAACTATCACGTAGTCGCCCTGGATCTTTCGGGCCACGGGGACAGCGGGCGGCGCAAGGAGTACCCGCGCGAGCTCTGGTGTGAAGAGATCATGGCGGTCGCGGGAGACGCGGGGATCGTCGGCGAGTTCATCCTCGTGGGTCACAGCATGGGTGGCTTCGTGAGCATGAGCACGGCCGTGCGCTACGGAGATCGTCTCGCCGGTGCGGTCATCATCGATTCTCCCGTGAGGCGTCCCGACCCGGAGAGTGAAGAAGGCGCTCGCGGTCGCGCCTTTCGCAACCCCAAGACCTATGCCACCGCCGCCGAGGCGCGTGCCCACTACCATCTCGTGCCCGAGCAACCCTGCGACAACCTCTACATCATCGACTACATCGCGCAGCATTCGATGATGAACACACCGGCTGGCTACACGTGGAAGTTCGATCCGATCATCTTCCAGAACATGAAGCCGCGCGCGTCTCACGAGGTGCTGCCCCAGGTGCGCTGTCGGGTGGCGGTGGTGCGCGCCGAGTACGGCCTCGTCGACCCGGAGACCGGCGATTACATGTACGAGCTGTTGGGGCGCACTTCGCCGATCATCGAGATTCCGGACGCCTACCACCACGTGATGCTCGACCAGCCGATCGCGTTGATCACCGCGCTGCGCGCGCTGCTGGCCGACTGGGAGCACAGCGTCCCGCGCAGGGCGCGCGGATGAGCGGCGTCCTGCTGGTGACGGGGGGCTCGCGTGGTATCGGCGCCGCGACCGCGCGCCTCGCCGCGGCGGCGGGTTGGTCGGTCGGCGTCCACTACCGCAAGGACGAAGCGGCTGCGCAGTCCGTGGTCGAAGCGATCGGGGCCGCCGGCGGCAAGGCGTACGCGGTACAGGGAGACGTCGCCGTCGAGAGCGACATCGAGCGCTTCTTTGCCCAGACCGAGGAGGCACTCGGCCCGCTCACCGCCGTGGTCAACAACGCCGGCATCGACGGCGGCCACAGCCGCGTCAGCGAGCTGCGCGCCGACGCCCTGACTCGCTTGCTGGCGGTCAACGTGGTGGGCCTCCAGATCTGCTGCCGGGAGGCCGTTCGCCGCATGTCCACGCGCCTGGGCGGGTCGGGCGGCGTGATCGTCAACGTGTCCTCGCTGGCGGCGACCTTCGGTGGGCGCACCGGCGCCAGCGACTACGCGGCCTCGAAGGCTGCGGTCGATGTCTTCAGCGTCGGGCTCGCGAAGGAGGTGTCGGGCGAAGGGATCCGGGTGAACGTGATTCGTCCCGGCATGACGTCGACGGACATGACCTCGAGCCTGGACGAGGACCCCAAGCTGCGGGCCCGTATCGAGGCAACGATTCCCATGCACCGCATCGCCGACGCCGACGAGATCGCCCGTCCGATCGTATGGCTGCTCTCGGACGAGGCCAGCTTCGTCTCGGGCGCCCACTTGGATGCGTCGGGCGGCGGGCTTATCGTCTAGGGTTCCAGGGCATCTCTGTACCTGCTTCTCCTAGCCCTACTGGCCGTATCCCTACTTCCCAATCCCTGCTTCTCCAGGAGACCTCCCTTGTCCGAACCTGCGGTGATCGTCGAGAAAGGCGATCACATCCTGACCGTCACCCTCAATCGTCCGGAGAAGCGCAACGCCGTCAACTGCGAGGTGATGTGCCGCCTCTACGATGCCTGGGTCCAGCTCGATTCCGACGACGATCTGCGCGTGGGCATCCTGACGGGGCGCGGCAACACCTTCTGCGCCGGCATGGACCTGTCGGAGATCGGGAAGCTCGGGGGTGGCAAGCCCGAGAACGAATGGATGGAGCGCGTCATGAAGGAGCCCGCCGTCATCTACGGCGCCTGGCTCAAGACCTACCGACCCACCAAGCCGGTCATCCTCGCCGCCGAGGGCTTCGCGCGCGCGGGGGGAACCGAGATCCTGCAAGGCACGGACATCCGCGTCGCGGGCGAGAGCGCCATGTTCGGTGTCACCGAGGTCCAGCGCGGGCTGTTTCCGATGGCCGGTTCGGCGGTGCGATTGAGGAGGCAGATCGGGTACGCGGTTGCGGCAGAGATGTTGCTCGCCGGAGAAGACCTGCCCGCCCGGCGCGCCCATGAGCTGGGACTCGTCAACCACGTGGTGCCCGACGGCGAGGCGCTCGCCAAGGCCCGCGAGGTGGCGACCCGCATCGCGTCGAACGGGCCGCTCGCCGTGAAGGCGATCCTGGCAACTCTGCGCACGACAGAGACCTTGTCCGAAGAAGAGGCCTTCGTCATCGAGCAGAAGCACGGCATGGCGGTGATGACGTCCGAGGACGCCCGGGAAGGTCCGCGCGCCTTCCTCGAGAAGCGCCCTCCCGTGTTCCAGGGGAAGTAGACGGCATGCGAATTGGCAAGAGGTGGTGGGTCGGCGTCTCCCTCGCGATTGCGCTCGGGTGCGTCGGCTGCGGGGGGCCGTTCCTGGTGTTTCCGGGCGGTTCGTTGTCCGGCGAGGTAGTGAGCGATCCGCCGGTGAACTGGGCTTTCGTCGACTCGAGCTTCATGGACCTCGAAGTCAGGCCCGCGGATCCGTATTCCGTGACGGTCAACTACTTCGTGGTAGACGGACTGCTCTACATCGACCCAGCACCGGACCGGACCTGGTCCCAGTATCTCGTCGAAGATGATCGCGTGCGGGCGCGCTTCGGCTTCGACGACCGGGTGTACCTGCTGAGGGCCGTCCTGGTTTCAGCGGCCGGCGATCCCTACATGGACTTCGATCCCGCCCGCATGGTGTATCGCCTGGAGGCGCGATGAAGGTCGACGGCAATCTGCTGGTAGACGATCCGGCAGACGCTGGCCCGGCCGCGCGACGCCTCGAGGAGGCTGGCTACGCGGGTGGCTTCAGCTTCGAAGGACGCCACGATCCCTTCTTTCCCCTGGTGGTGGCCGCCCAGCAGACCGAGCGGCTCGAGCTGATGCCGGGGATCGCGATCGCCTTCGCGCGAAACCCGATGATCCTGGCAAACATCGCCTACGACCTGCAGTTGCTCTCGAAGGGGCGCTTCATCCTCGGTCTCGGAACGCAGATCCGCCCGCACATCGAGCGTCGCTTCAGCATGCCGTGGTCGCAACCCGCGAAGCGCATGCGCGAGATGGTGCTGGCGGTACGCGCGATCCTGGACCGCTGGCAGAACGGGACGCCGCTCGACTTCCGCGGGGAGTTCTACAATCACACCTTGATGACGCCGGTCTTCGATCCGGGGCCCAACCCGCACGGCGTACCGAAGATCTTCTGTGCCGGCGTCGGCCCGCGCATGACCGAAGTAGTGGGCGAGGTTGCCGACGGTTTCTTCGTGCACCCGTTCCACACCGTGGAGTCGGTCGCGAAGGTGACCCTGCCCGCGCTCGAACGCGGACTGTCGAAGTCCGGCCGCAGCTTGTCGGACCTCGAGATCTCGTGCCAGATGATCCTGGTGACCGGTCACGACGAAGAAGAGCTCGTCGCTGCGCGCAACGGCGCCCGGGCGCAGATCTCGTTCTATGGGTCGACGCCCGCCTACCGCCCGGTGCTCGAATGCCACGGTCGGGGCGACTTGCAGGACGAACTGAACCGCATGTCGAAAGAGGGAAAGTGGCTCGAGATGGCCGCCCTCATCGACGACGACCTGCTCGAGAAGATTGCCGTGGTAGCACCGCGTGACGAGATTGCCGCCAAGGTGCGAGCACGCTGCGGAGACTGGGCGGGTCGAGTGAGCCTCGTTTCCCACTTCTCGAAGCCGGACCTGCTCGAAGACGTCGTCGCCGAGCTGTCCGCGTGACCTTCTTTCCGGATTCCTCGAACTCCAAGAGTAGACTCGAAGGAGCACCGATGACCGCACGCACTCTCCTGGTGACGTCGCTCGTCGCCGTCGCGCTGCTGGCAGCGGGCTGCCCGCTGGGTCCCTTTTCCGGCGGCCATCTCGGTGGCGACGTGCAGCCTGCGCCCGTTTCCGACTGGTCGTTCGTGAACGATTCGGAGACCTGCCAGCTGGAGACGAACCCCGACGACCCACACTCGGTGAACGTCTGGTGCGCGGGCCACGGTGAGAACGTCTACGTACCGAGCTCGATGATCCTCGGTCCGACGGTGCCCACCGAACGTCAGTGGATCCAGAACGTGCAGGCGAACCCCGCAGTCCGCTTGCGGGTGGAGGGACGCGTCTACGAACTCGAGGCGGTGCGGGTGACCGACGACGGTGAGTACGCGACGGTGCTCGCGGTACTCGAGCGGAAGTACGACGCCGACCCTGCGGACCGGGAGCCCGACCGGGAGATCTGGCTCTACCGCATGCAGGCGCGCTGAATGGCGGGCTTCTCGCCCGGCGCGCTCGATGCGCTTCGGACCGAGCGGCTGACTCTCGCTCGTCCGCGTGAGGCGGACCGCGCCGATCTGCTGGTGATGCACCAGGACCCGGGCGTGATGGCGACGCTTGGCGGCGTGCGAACGCCGGTCGAGAGCAGCGCGGCCTTCGATCGCCAGTGCGCGCACTGGGACGCTCACGCTTTCGGATATTGGATCGTCCGCGATCCGGAAGGCGAGCGCTTTGCCGGGCGCGCAGGGCTGAGCCTGATGGTGGTCGACGGTGAGCCCGAGGTCGAAGTGGGCTACGGGCTGATGAGCGATTACTGGGACCGCGGCCTGGCGACCGAGCTGGCGACGGCGAGCGTGCGCGCCGCGTTCGAGGTGCTCGGCGTGCGGTCGCTCGTGTGCTTCACCATGACGAGCAACCGGAAGTCCCAGCGCGTGATGGAGAAGGTCGGCTTTCGCTACGAGCAGGACTTCGTGCACGCCGACCTCGCACATCGCCTGTGCCGGCTGGACGCGTCCTCGTGGGGGGGCGCCGGATGAGCGGGCTGGACGCGCTTCTCGAAGAGCAGCTCTCCTACTACCGGGCGCGGGCCGACGAGTACGACGACTGGTTCGTGCGTCGCGGCCGCTACGACCGGGGCGCCGAGCAGAACCAGCGCTGGTTCGACGAGGTGGAAGTCGTTCGGGCGCGGCTCGACGCCGTCGACGCCGCACCGGAGGTCCTGCAGCTGAACCGCGACCGACTCGCTGCCGCCGGCCTGAGCGCCCGGGTTGCCTACCGTGAGGCAGATCTCTTCTCGTGGCGGTCCGAGCGCCAGTATCCCCTGGTCTCCTTCGGCTTCTGGCTCTCTCACGTTCCGGCCGAGCGCGAACCGGCCGACCTCGCGCGGCGTCTGGCAGACATGGGTCTGCGGGCACGCGTCGGCGCGACGGACGACTTCTTCCTCTACGGCGCCGGAGGGCGGGCGTGATTCCGTATTCCGAGATCGACACGGTCTTCTTCGACGTCGGCAACACCCTGTTGTCGATCGACTTCGACTGGGTGAGCGACGAGCTGTCGCAGCGGGGTGTCGTGGCGACGCCCGAGCAGATCCGGCGCGCCGAGGCGCGGGCGCGGCCCCAGGTGTCTGCCGGCATCGCCCACCGCGAGGAGAAGGAGACACAGGACACCTTCACCTTCTACTTCGGACAAGTGCTCGGGCAGCTCGACGGGGCCGACCCAGCGGATGCCGCGCGGCTGCAGGAGCTGGCCGTCGAGCTGACACCCGTGCTGCGCGGACCGGGTATGACCTCGAAGCTGTGGTCCTGGCTGATTCCCGGCGTCCCGGAAACGCTCCGCGCCATGGAAGCCGCGGGGCTGCAGCTGGCCGTGGTCAGCAACTCCGATGGCTCGGTCGAGACGTCGCTCGTCACGAGCGGGCTGCGCGCCCACTTCCATGCCGTGATGGACTCCCAGGTCGTGGGGCACGAGAAGCCCGATCCCCGCATCTTCGAGCAGGCCCTGGCCGCCTGCGGGGCCGACCCCGCGCGGACCGTGCACGTCGGGGATCTCTATGCGGCGGATGTCGTCGGCGCCCGGGCGGCCGGTGTGCATCCGGTGCTTCTCGACCCATTCGGCGACTGGAAGGACATGGACTGCGTGTTGCTGCCGGATATCGTGACCCTGGGCGAGCGGCTCATCGAAGCCCGGCCGTCCCGGACGCGCGCAGGCTGATCAAACCGACAGGTTAGGGAGACGGAGACGACATGAAGGTTCTGGGTGGACTGATGGGCGACCTGGCGGATGTGCCTGGCCGCGCGAAGAAGATCGAAGCGGCGGGCTACGACGGCGCGGTGAGCGCGGAGATCGCGAACGATCCGTTCTTGCCGCTGCTGCTTGCTGCCGAGCACAGCGAGCGCATCGAACTGATGACCTCCATCGCCGTCGCCTTCGCCCGAAGTCCGATGACCCTCGCGAATCTCGCTCACGACCTGAACGCCTACTCGAAGGGGCGCCTGGTGCTGGGGCTCGGCTCGCAGATCCGGCCGCACATCGTGAAGCGCTTCAGCATGCCCTGGTCGCACCCGGCGGCGCGCATGCGCGAGTTCATTCTCGCCATGCGGGCGGTGTGGGACTGCTGGTACCAGGGCGCCAAGCTGGACTTCCGCGGCGAGTTCTATCAGCACACCCTGATGACGCCCATGTTCACGCCGACCAACACCGAGCACGGCGCGCCCCGGGTCCTGCTGGCCGGGGTGGGCCCCAGGATGACCGAGGTCGCCGGCGAGGTGGCGGATGGCCTGATCGCTCACGCCTTCACGACCGAGAAGTACATGCGCGAGGTCACCTTGCCGGCACTCGAGCGCGGCTTTGCGAAGACCGGGCGCTCGCGCGCCGACTTCGAGATCGTGTGTCCCGTGTTCGTCGTGTCCGGTGACGACGAAGAGGGCTTCGCGGCCAGTCGCGCCTCCACCACCCAGCAGATCGCGTTCTACGGCTCGACGCCGGCGTACCGGGGCGTACTCGAGATGCATGGCTGGGGAGAGCTGCAGAGCGAACTCAACATGATGTCGAAGCGCGGACAGTGGGTCGAGATGGCAGGACTCATCGACGACGACATCCTCGACGCTTTCGCGGTGGTCGCCGAGCCCGGCAAGGTCGGCGGCGAGTTGGCCGCCCGCTACGGCGGGCTGGTGGATGCCTTCCTGGGGGCCATCGACACTCGGGACGAGAGCGTGATGCCCGGCCTGATCGAGACCCTGCACGCGGTCCCGTCGCCCGGCTGAGGTCGCGGGTCTCTCGCTAGCGCGCGAGGTGCGCGGCCAGGGCGCGGCCGGTGTGGCTCGCCGTGACCGTGGCGAGCTGTTCGGGCGTGCCTTCCGCGACGATCTGGCCGCCGCCGGCGCCGCCTTCCGGTCCGAGATCGATGACGTGGTCGGCGCTCTTGATGACGTCGAGCTGGTGTTCGATGACGACGACCGTGTTTCCGAGCTCGACCAGCCGGTCGAGCATCTCGAGCAGCTTCGCGACATCGGCAAAGTGCAGGCCCGTCGTGGGCTCGTCCAGCAGGTAGAGGGTGCGCCCGGTGCCGCGCTTGCCGAGCTCGCGCGCCAGCTTGATGCGCTGGGCTTCGCCGCCCGACAGCGTCGTCGCGGCCTGCCCGAGGTGGATGTAGCCAAGGCCGACATCCTGCAGGGCCTGGAGCGGCCGATGCACCGAGGTGACGTTCTCCATGAACGTCACTGCTTCCTCGACGCTCATCTCGAGCACCTGGGCGATGTTCTTGCCCTTGTAGCGGATCTGCAGGGTCTCGTGGTTGTAGCGCCTTCCCTGGCACTGCTCGCAATGGACGAAGAGGTCCGGCAGGAAGCTCATCTCGACGCGCAGCGCGCCGTCCCCCTGGCACACCTCGCAGCGTCCTCCCTTGACGTTGAACGAGAAGCGTCCGGCCTCGTAGCCGCGCACCCGCGCCTCGGGGACGCCGCTGAAGAGCTTGCGGACGCCCGCGAACGCCCCCGTGTAGGTGGCGGCGTTGCTGCGCGGAGAACGTCCGATGGGCGTCTGGTCGACGTCGATGACGCGGTCGATGAGGTCGAGACCGCGGACCTCGTCGAAGGCGCCGGGTGCGTCGAGGGCGCCGTGGAGGCGCGCCGCCAGCGCTCGGTAGAGGGTGTCGTTCACGAGCGTCGACTTGCCGGACCCGGACACCCCGGTCACGACGGTCAGGAGACCGAGCGGGACACGCAGATCGACCTGTTTCAGGTTGTTGGCGCGGCAGCCGGTCAGCTCGAGTGCCGGTCCCGCCGGCTTGCGGCGCTTCGCCGGCACCGGGATGGTCCGCCGACCTGCGAGATAGTCGCCGGTCGGCGACCCGGGTGTCGCCATCAGCTCGTCTGGCGTGCCGCAGGCGACGATCTCGCCGCCGTGGACGCCCGCGCCCGGTCCCATGTCCACCACCCAGTCGGCACTGCGGATCGTCTCTTCGTCGTGCTCGACGACCACCAGGCTGTTGCCCATGTCGCGAAGGCGGCAGAGGCTGTCCAGCAGGCGACGATTGTCGCGCGGATGCAGTCCGATGGACGGTTCGTCGAGCACGTAGAGCACGCCCATCAGGCTGGAGCCGATCTGGGTGGCGAGTCGAATGCGTTGTCCCTCGCCGCCCGACAGCGTTGCCGTGGCGCGGTCGAGGCTGAGATAGCCGAGGCCCACATCACACAGGAAGCGGAGGCGTTCGCGGATCTCGCCGAGCACGCGCTCGGCGACGAGCTGCTGGGTGGCCCGCAAGCGAAGTCCGCCCAGGAACTCGACGAGCTCGCTACAGCTCTGGCGGCTGAGCTCGTGGATGCCGAGCCCACCGATCTCCACGCTTCGCGCTTCGTCCCGCAGGCGTGTGCCGTCGCACACGTCGCACGGCCGGCTGCTTCGGTAACGGTCGAGGGGCGAGCGCGTGGACTCGCGGTCGGCGTCCCGTCGCGTGAGCTCGTCGATCACCCCGTCCCAGGTCATGCGTACGCTCTCGCCGGTGCGCCCGGGCCGGCCGCGCCGGGAGAGGCGCGGCAGCTCGAAGGGGATCTCCTCGTCGCCCAGTCCGAACAGGATGCCGTCGCGCACCGGCTTCGGAAGCTCTGCCCACGGCGTGTCCATGTCGACCCCGAGGTGTGCGGCGAGGGAAGTGAGCACGCGCTTGTACCAGCGCGCCATCCGTCCCCCCGTCCAGGGTGCGATGGGTCCCTGAGCGAGACTGCGGGACGCGTCGGGGACGATCAGGTCCGGGGACAGTTCTCCGATGACGCCGAGCCCATTGCAGGCGGGACACGCGCCGGCGGGGCTGTTGAACGAGAACATCCGGGGTGCGAGCTCGGGGAACGAGGTGCCGCAGTCGGCGCAGGAATTGTCGCGAGAGAAGTGCCACTCGCCGTCGCTACCCGCGGCTCCCGGGTCGTCTCCAATCAGTACCTGGGCGAGACCGTCGGCGAGCTGCAGTGCCGTCCCGATGGACTCCACGAGCCGGGCGCGGCCAGAAGTCTTCACCCGCAGACGGTCTACCACCACCTCGATGTCGTGCTGGCGGGTGCGGGCCAGCTCGGGCGGATCGTCGAGGTCGTGCATGACGCCGTCGATGCGCACGCGCACGTACCCCCGGCGTCGGAAGCCGTCGAGCTCCTTCTTGTAGGCGCCTCGTCGGCCCCGGATGACGGGAGCGAGGATCTCGACGCGGGTGGCCTCGGGCAGGGACAGGACGCGATCCGCCATCTCGTCCGGGGTCTGGCTCGCGATGGGTCGTCCGCAGCTCGGGCAGCGGGGCTCGCCCGCGCGCGCGTACAGCAGGCGCAGGTAGTCGGCGATCTCGGTGGCGGTGCCCACGGTCGAGCGCGGGTTGCGGCTGACGGTCTTCTGCTCGATGGAGATCGCCGGCGACAGCCCGTCGATGGACTCGACCTCGGGTCGCTCGAGCTGGTCGAGGAACTGACGCGCATAGGCGGAGAGCGACTCGACGTAGCGGCGCTGCCCCTCGGCGTAGAGCGTGTCGAATGCCAGGGACGACTTGCCCGAGCCCGACGGCCCGGTGACGACGACGAGCTGGTCCCGCGGAAGGGTCAGGTCGATGTCGCGCAGGTTGTGGACCCGCGCGCCGCGGACGACGATCTCGGGACAGGCGTCCGTACGGTCACTGGCATCGAGACGCAGAAGTCGAACGCCTTCCACGAACTAGGAGCCGCGCGTGGCGGCTAGCGCGAGACGCTTTCGTTCAGCCGTGTCGCCTCGGCGTACATGCCCTTGCGTTCGATGTAGACCTGCTCGCGCAGCTTGTCGATCCACAGCAGGTACTCCTTCTCCATCTTCTGGGCGAAGAGCTGCTGCTCCAGCGCGGGCTTGGCCTGATCGAAGGTGACGGGCTCGAAGTCGCGGCGCTCGACCACCATCAGGAGGTTGCAGCCGAAGGACATCGGGATCACTTCGCTGATCTGCCCGTCGCTCAGGTTCTGGATGGCGGGAGCCATCCAGCCGGCGAGCTCTTCGGAGTGCACCCAGCCGAGATCTCCGCCGCGTTCGGCGTTGACGTCCGACAGCCGGGATGCCGCCTGCTCGAATCCGACGTTGCCCGCCAGGATCTCGCTGCGGATGTCACCGGCGATGCTGCAGGCGGCGTCGCGGTCGCGCATGCGCTCGGCAGCGACGGCGATCAGGAGATGGCGGAGGTGGACCTCGGCGCCGGACTTGCGCTGGTCGCCGTACTTCTGCTTGTAGAGGGCTTCGATCTCTTCGTCGTCGACGCTGACCCGCGACCGGACCATGCTGCCGAGCACCTTGTTGCGTTCGATTTCGCTCTTGATCTTGGCGCGGTACTCGTCGAGGGTGAGACCGTGGCTCGCGATGCTCTGGCTCATCTGGGCCAGGGTGAGTCCGTTCTCGCGCGCGATGGACTCGATGGCGGCGGTGACCTCGGCCTCGGTGGCCGAAAGCTGGGCGCGTCGGACCACGTCTTCGATGAGTCGCTGCTCGATGAGGCGTTCGAGCGCCTCTGCGCGCATGGCGCGGATCTCGGCGTCGGGCACGCCCGCCTTTCGCATTCGCTGTTCGATGGGAGCGGACAGCCGGCGGACCTCGGAAACCAGCACGACGCCGCCGCCGACCTGGGCGGCGATGCCCTCGACCAGCACCTCGCTGTCGCTGATGCCGGCGTTCTCGGGCTCGAGCACGCTCTGGATGCCGGGATCACTGAGGCCCGGGGCGAAGAAGCCGCCCTGGACTTCGCTGGGGACATCGACCTGGCCGAAGGCGGGGCCGACGCCAACGAGGACGGCCAACAGGGCAGTGATATGGATTGCGCTGCGGTGCATTCGAGCGGGACCTCTGAACCCCGCGGGACGGCGAACCACGTCCGGCGCGGGACCCGCATGGTAGCCGGGATACACTCGCCGGTCTGCCCGCCCGCTCACGAGAGCGGCCAACCGAGGGAGGCCTCATGGCCCGTTCCGATGCCTACGACAAGCACCCCGGTCACAAGATCGCCGTCGAGCCGATCCGGGGCCACGTTCGGGTCGAGTTTGCCGGCGAGACGATCGCTGACAGTCGGCGGTCGCTGCGGGTCCTCGAGGGGAACTACCCGCCGGTCGTGTACGTGCCGCGCGAGGACGTGAAGCTCGGCCGCATCGAGAAGACCGATCACACCACCTACTGCCCGTTCAAGGGACACGCCAGCTACTACAGCATCCGCGTGGGGGACCGCGTCGCCGAGAACGCGATCTGGAGCTACGAGGATCCCTACGACCAGGTCGCAGAGCTGAAGGACTGCGCGGCCTTCTATCTCGACCGCATCGACTCGCTGACCGAGGACGCGCAGTAGGCGCCGTTCTCGAGTACCGGTACGCAATCGCTCGCGTCGAGGGCCGCGGCCAGGTCGACGTCGGCGCTGTCGCCCCGGTGGTTCTTCTCGCGACCCGATGCGCAGCTTGCGAGCCGGTCCGCGAGCGCGTCGCGGCTGGTGCGGAAGACCTGCTCGGCGGCCAGCGCCTCGGGTGACCGCGAGAACGAAGCCGGCAGCGCGTCGATGATCGCGCCGGCGCCGCACAGATCTTCCCACGCCGGTCGCAGGCTGCCGTCCGACTTCCAGCGCTCGCCAGCGGGAACCACGAGCAGCGAGCCGCCGGTCCGCGCAAGGGTGTCGCTGGCGTCGTGTGCGACAGCGGTGCGGTTGCGCAGGCAGCCGGCCAGTGTTCTCGCTCCTTCTACGTCCTCTCTTGCGTGCTCCTTTGCGTCCTCTTTTCCGTGAAGGGAGAGCGTGGAGCCGTTGGGCGACGGGAGTATCAGCCGGCAACCCGCTTCGATGGCCGTCAGGCTTGCGGGCCTCAGGCTGTAGCCCTGTGGGTTGTCGCCGGCGAGCAGCGCGTCCTGCTCCCGGGCGTAGTCCTGCGCGCTGGCGTCCCGGAAGCGATACGGGATGACCACCGCGCCGCGTGCGGTCGCGATGTCCACAGCCGTGCTGAAGGACAGGACGTCGACGATCACCACGACGTCGACGTGAGGTGCCAGGGCCTCCACGGCGAGCGGTCCCCACTCACACCGGACCGTGTAGTCGCCCTGAAGCGCCCAGTCAGGATGCTCGCCCACGGCGGAGCAGGGTAGCAACCGGTGTGCAAGTCAGCGGCAACTCGTTCAGGTCACGTGTGGGGAGGCCGAAGAGCGAGGGGACCCACTCGACTCGCCTTCAACCCGGAGGGCTCCATGTCCCGACGACTCTCTACCTGGCTTGCATGCCTCGCGCTCTTCGCCCCCCTCGCGCTCGGCTGCGACGACCCGGTCAAGGCCCTCACCCAGGCCATCGAGCAAGGCAAGAAGGCGGCGATCGCCCAGGCGCG
The DNA here is from genome assembly GCA_029261855.1 of Deltaproteobacteria bacterium. Lineage (GTDB taxonomy): Bacteria > Myxococcota_A > UBA9160 > UBA9160 > UBA4427 > JAJDAN01. Next base: position 94,571 of record JAJDAN010000028.1, on the reverse strand, counting down.
CGCGGACGCCTCGGAAGGCTTCGAGGACGACGAAGCCGCCAAGGTCGCGGCCGGCGGCCTTTCCCTCGGGCCGGACCACGCCAAGCGCCTCTATTACCAGTTCATCGATGGACGCGGCCGGGTGGTGTTCGTCGAACGTCTGACCGACGTGCCCGCGGCGTGGATCGACAAGGTCGGGTTCGTCGAGATGGACTCCCCGCCGCCGCTGTCCCCCGCCATGGCCGAGCAGACCCGCGATCGCCGCTACGCGGCCGCGGGCGGCGGCCCGCGCGCCAGCGGTCAACGCGTTGCCGCGCGCATGCCCGACAGCGTGATCCTGTACTCGGCCGACTGGTGCGGCTGGTGCAAGAAGGCCAAGCGCCATCTCGACGGCATGGGGATCAACTACGAGATCCGGGACATCGACAATCCCGCGAACCTGCAGGACCTGGTCGCGAAGACCGGCCAGAAGGGCATCCCGGTCCTCGACGTAGGGGGTCGCATCGTCACGGGCTTCGCCCCCGACCAGTACGAGCAGCTGATCCGTTCCCGCACTTGACGCCTTGGTCGGTTGACAAGCGAAAGGCCACCCGGTAGCTTCGTTGATATTGACTGGTCGATTGACCAGTCTCCCCTTCCGTACAACGGAATCGACGGAGCCAGCGATGGAAGCCCGGGTACTCATCGTCGGCGGCGGTCCGGTCGGGCTGGTCGCGTCGAGCTTGCTGTCCCAGCGCGGTGTGTCGAACGTCGTCGTCGAGCGCCGCGACCGGACCCAGCGCGCGCCTGCCGCGCATGTGCTTCGCCGACGACCCATGGATGTGCTCCGCAGCATCGGGGTCGAGGCCGAGATCACCCGGGTCCGTCCCCGGCTGCCGCTCCACTACATCACCTGGTGCGCCAGCCTCGGCGGCGCGGAAGTGGGCCGTCTCGACGTCGCGAAGGGCCTCGCGCCAGACGAGGAGGTCTGGACGAACTGCTCGCAGAACCTACTCGAGCCCGTCCTGCTCGCGCGGGCCACCCGCGAGTCCCTGGCCCGGGTCGTTCTCGGTGCGGACTGCTTCGCCCTCGACCAGGACGACGACGGCGTGACCGCACGCGTCCGGCGCGAGGACGGCAGCGAGCAGACGATTCGCGCGGCCTGGCTGATCGCCGCCGACGGCGCGGGCAGCCCGGTTCGTCATCTGATGGACATCCCGATGGTCGGGCCGGGGCCCCAGGGTCGCTTCTTCATGGTTCACTTCGAGGCCGACCTGCGCCCCTGGATCGACGCGCGTCCGGGGCCGCTCTTCTGGATCATGAACCCCTCGGCGCCGGGCACCCTCATCGTTCACGACGCGGCCCGGTCCCACGTCTTCATGACCCTGCGCTTCGGAACCGAAGGCGAGGAGGACGCGTTGCCGGAACGGCTGGCGGCGGCGCTGGGTGTGCCCGTGATCCCCAAGGTCCTGTCGGTCGACGCCTGGTCGCCGCACGTGCAGATCGCCGACCGCTACCGCGAAGGACGCGTCTTCCTGGCGGGCGACGCGGCGCATCGCTTCCCGCCCACGGGTGGGCTGGGTCTCAACACGGGGATCCTCGACGCGTACGTGCTGACCCGACAGCTCGCCGAAGTCGAAGCGGACCGGGCCGAAGCGGCCAGTCTCGACGGCTACGAGACCGAGTGCCGCCCCGCCGCCGAGGCCAACGCCAAGGAGAGCTTCGAAAACCTGAAGCATCTCGCCGAGATCTCCGAGGCCGTCGGCGCTCATCCGGACCTCGCCGCCCTCGAGAAGCGCCTCTCATCCATGAACGCCGGTGAACGCGCGACTCTCGACCGCGCCATCGAGAACCAGCGCAGTCACTTCGTCTCCGATGGTTGCCTGCCGCCGAGCCTGCGGGACGGTCTCGGGGCCGAGAGCCCGCATCAGGGCGAAAGCGCGAGTTAAGCCGCGGGCTTCGCGCCCAGCTCGAGCAACAGGTCGTGCGCCGCATCGAAGAGCGCGGCGGGCGGTGCGCCCGCCGGGACCCCCGGCGCGTGGATCTTGTGGTCCGGCGTCACCCGGATGTTCGCGCCCGCGCGGGTCATCAGCTGGATCAGGCGTTGCGGGTCCAGGCTGGGCGATTCGGAGACCGTCAGGATCAGCTCGCCCCGGCCCGCTGACACGCCGAGAACGCCGAGGCTACGCGCCATGATCTTCAGACGGATGACCTCGAGCAGGTTCTGGGCTTCGCCCGGGAGCGGGCCGTAGCGGTCGAGGATCTCGTCGCGTACGAAGGCCAGCTCGCTCTCGTCTCGTGAGCTCGCGAGGCGCTTGTACAGCACCAGTCGCTGGCTCGTGTCCGACACGTAGGCCTCGGGCAGTCGCGCCACCACGGGCAGACGGATCTCCGGGTCGATCTCGGCCTTGGTGATGTTGCCGCGCAGCTCTTCGATGGTCTCTTCGAGAAGCTCCATGTAGGTCTCGTAGCCGACGCTGCGCAGGTTGCCGGACTGCTCGCCCCCCAGCAGGTTGCCGGCGCCCCGAATCTCGAGGTCCATGTTCGCGAGTCGGAAGCCACTGCCGAGCTCGGACAGGTCCTGGATGGCTTCGAGCCGCTTGCGGGCGTCGTCGCTCAGCGCGCCCGTGTCGCTGGGGATCATCAGGTACGCGTAGGCGCGGTGACTGCTGCGTCCGACCCGCCCGCGCAGCTGGTAGAGCTGGGCCAGGCCCAGGGTGTCGGCGCGGTTGATCAGGATCGTGTTCGCCCGCGGAATGTCGAGGCCGCTCTCGATGATGGTGGTGCACAGCAGCACGTCGGCTTCGCCGTGTTGGAACGCCAGCATCTGTGCCTCGAGCTCTCGTTCGCGCATCTGGCCGTGAGCCACGATGACCTTCACCTCGGGGACCACCCGGGCGAGCATCTCCGCGAGGGCGCCGATCGTCCGCACGCGGTTGTGCATGAAGTAGACCTGACCGCCGCGCCGCACCTCCCGCAGGATCGCTTCCCGGATCAAGGCCTCGTCGAAGCGTGCGACCTGGGTTCGCACCGCGAGCCGATCGACGGGAGCGGTATGGATCAGGGACAGGTCTCGGATGCCCGTGAACGAAAGCTGCAAGGTGCGCGGGATGGGGGTAGCGGTCAGGGTGACGACGTCGATCGTCTTCTTCAGCCTCTTGATCTTCTCCTTGTGGGCCACCCCGAAGCGGTGCTCTTCGTCGATGACCAGCAGGCCGAGATCGCGGAAGCGGACACTCTTCTGCAGCAGGCGATGGGTGCCGATCACGATGTCGATGCGGCCCGACGCCAGCCCTTCGAGGACCGCCTTCGAATCCTTCGGCGTGCGGAAGCGCGACAGCGATTCGACGTTGACCGGATAGCCCTTCAGCCGCTCGACGAAGGTTTCCTCGTGTTGCTGGCACAGGATCGTCGTGGGGACGAGCACGGCGACCTGCTTGCCGTCCATCGCCGCGCGGAAGGCGGCGCGAATGGCGACCTCGGTCTTCCCGTAACCGACGTCGCCGCACACCAGCCGGTCCATGGGCCGCGCCTTCTGCATGTCGCCGAGCACGTCCTCGATGGCATCTGCCTGGTCGGGGGTTTCCTCGAACGGGAAGCTCGCCTCGAACTCCTCGAAGTAGGCGTCGCGCGGGGAATACGAGAAGCCCGGCGCGAGCTCTCGCGCGGCGTGCACCGAGAGCAGCTCGGACGCCATCACCCGCAGGCTCTTCTTGACCCGGCTCTTGGCGCGTTCCCAGGTATCGCCACCCAGGCGATCGAGGCGGGGTTGGACGCCGTCGGATCCGCCGTAGCGTTGCACCAGGTTCAGGCGATCGACGGGCAGGAAGAGACGGTCGCCACCGTCGTACTCGATGGACAGGAGTTCCGCCGCGATGCCGCCGACGGCCAGCTCCACGAGTCCCCGGTAGGCACCGATGCCGTGGTCGACGTGCACCAGGAAGTCGCCGACGGCGAGCTGGCCGAGTCCGTCGATGGCCGCGCTGTCCTTCCAGCTCGCCCGGCGGCGCTTCTTCTCCCGGCGGCCGAAGATCTCTTCTTCGGTCAGAACCGTCAGCTGTTCGGAAGGCAGATCGAAGCCCGACGACAACGGTGCCACGCGAATCTCGATGCGGCCCGGTGCCGCCCAGCGCGACACAGGACGCGGGTCGCCGGCGATGCGCGCCTCGAACCCGTAGTCGTCCAGCAGTGCCTGGAGCCGTTCCGACGAAGACAGGGACGAACACGTGACGGCGATCCGGAAACGGTCGCGGATGCGCTCGGTCAGATACTGGGCGAGTGGCAGCAGTGCGCGGTCATGGGTACGGCTCTGGATGAGCTCGCGCCGCAGATCGTCGTGGCCCGTGGTGTGAAGATGGAAGCGCATGGGGGCGCTGGCCTTGCGGTCGAGTTCCGCGACCCCCGAGATGATGTCGAGGCGCTCGAGCGATACGGGGCTCCGGCTGTGGATCGCAGCCTCGAAGGCGATCGGGTCGACGAGCAGCTGGTCCGGCTCGACCGCCGGGCGCCCGCTGTCGACGGCCGCGATGTAGTTGTCGGAGGCTTCCTCGAAGTAGTGCTGGAGCCGCGACTGCCCGCCTTCCGGGTCGTCGAGCACGATCAGGGTGTCTGGCGGCAGGAAGTCGAAGGCGGTTTCCTGGCCGGGTTGCAGCAGCGGCGCCAGGGCTTCGGCGCCGGGCGGGACGTGGCCGCGCAGCAGCGAATCCACCAGCTCGTCGCCGTCGCGCGCCGGGGCCTTCGACCGCCGCACCAGGTCGCGGATTGCTTCGGAGTTGTGCATGACGAGATCGCGGTCGAAGAGAAGCTCGCGCGGCGGCGGTGTCACCACCGTCGAGAGTTTTTCCTGGGAACGTTGGCTGGCGGCGTCGAACTCGCGAATGGACTCGATCTCGTCGCCCAGCAGCTCGATGCGCACCGGCCTGGGAAGGTGAGGCGGGAAGATGTCGACGATGCCGCCCCGGACGGCGATCTCGCCGGGCTCTTCGACGAGTGGCATGCGCGCGTAGCCGGCGGTGACGAGCGTCTCGACGAGCGCGTCGCGGTCGACGGTCTGCATGACTTCGAGGTGGACGCTGCGGGCACGCACGGCGTCGCGGGACGGAACCCGGAGGGCGAGTGCGGTCCAGGGTGCCACGACGATGGGTGCGGGGGTCGCGCGTGGCGCGCCCGCCGCGGCAAGCCAGCGGTACAGCACGTCCATGCGCTGGGCGACCACGAACGGCTGGGGGGAGAAGCGCTCGTAGGGGAGCGTGTCGTGGCGCGGGAAGGCGCGTGTGCGGCGGTTGTCCTCGCGCTCGCCGAGGCAGGTGCGCAGGTCGTCGAGGAGCGCGTCCGCGGCCTTCGCGTTGGCGGTCAGGAAGAGCACCGGTGCGTCGCCGTGCGCCATGGCGAGGCGCGCTCCCACCACCGCGCGCGAGGCGCCGCGAAGCCCCGTCAGGCGCAGGGGCTTGGTGCGGCCCTGGACCTGTTCGACGACCCGTTCGAGGGAGTCGCTCTTCTGTGCGGGGTCGCTTGCCACGCGTCTCCTGGTCTCTTGCTTTCGGTTTCGCGTCCGGAAACGCAGAAAGGCCCGGTCGCGGGCCCCGGGGTGGGGGTGCGTCCAGGCGGCTCGGGTATCGACCCAAGGAGGCTAGCAGGCCGACCCGGGCGGGTCCGGATGTCAGTCGGGTGCCTCGGCGCCCCAGTGTTCCCAGTAGGTCACCTGCCGTGCCGACTTCCTCGGGGCCGGTCGCAGCTTGGCGTCGCGCATGTAGCCGACGGGCAGCAGGACGGTCTGGGTGACGCCTTCGGGAATGCCCAGCAGCATCGCCGTCTCGGCCGCGTGGATGAGGTGCAGCGAGGTCCAGGTGGCGCCGATGCCGCGCGCGCGCAGGGCGACCATCAGCGACCAGGCGGCGGGCAGGATCGAGCCGTAGAAACCGACCTGGCGTGCGACGGTGTCGTCGGGTCGTCCGAGCATGCAGACGAGGATGAGCGCGGGCATTTCGTGCAGGCGATCGGCCAGCTCGCGCAGTACGGGTCTTACCGCGGGAGCTGCGTTGCCGGTCCGCTCGGCGTGCTCCGCACGCAGGCGGCCGAGCTCGTCGAAGGCGCTGCGGTAGATATCGGCAAGCTGTCGCTTGCGCTCACCATCGGTCACGACGAGGAAGCGCCAGGCCTCGAGGTCGAGGCCCGTGGGTGCCTGGGTGGCGATGTCGATGCAGCGCTCGATCACCTCCCGTGGAACGGGACGGTCCCAGTCGATGCGGCGCCGAACCGAGCGCGTGGTGGTGAGGGCGAGGTCGACGGAAGCGAGGTCGGGGATCTCCATTCCCGGATTCTATGACGCGCGATGGGGATGCCCTACCCTGCTCGCTACCCAGCCCCTCTATCCAGCCCCTCGCTCCAGCCCCCCGCACCACCAAGCCCCCGACCACACCCCCCGCCGGAGTGTGTCATGGTTTCTCGCCTCGCTCTGTTCTTCCTCGTCTTGTTGCTGGTCGTGTCCGGCTTCGCGGCGTTTCGGCTGCTGGAAGCCAGCATCGCCGCCGAGGTCTACCGCGGCCGATTGACCGAGCTGTCGGCCGACTACGACGCGCTCCTCGGCCAATACAACGAGGCCGTCACCCGGACGGCGGTCACGGAGCTCCTGGTCGAGGACGGGCGTCTGACGGTGGTGATCCGAACCGCCGAGGGCGATCTGCAGTCCCTGCCGACGGAGTTCGATCCCAGCAAGGAAATCTACGTCGACTACGTGGTGCACGACGGACGGCTGTGGATCCGTCGCCTGTTCGACGAGGAGACGCCGCCCGGAAAGGGTCTCGTGGTCGATCCGCGTTTCGTCGACGTCGATTGGAACGAGGCGGCGGCGAGTCACGGGAAGGCCGCCTACCGGGCCCTGTCCGAGGGACGCTGGGTGGTGGATGTGACGGGGGACGGGTCCCTGGGTCTCGCGCGGCAATCGAACAACGAGCCGGTCCTGCTTTCGCGTCCGCCGCCCGTGCGGCAGTACGGCCCCATCGACACTGCGGTGGAGAGCCGATTGGGGGGGGTTGGCGTTCTCGAAGCCCTGCAGGCGGTCGCGCGTCAGATCGAGGCGGGAGTCTGACGCAGTGCGGCGTCGGGATGCGGGGGCCCCCCGGATCCCTATGCTACCGGGGACGCTCTCTCGCTCTGATCGAGGAGTTCTCGCATGGCATCGCTCCCAGGCCGTCGCGTTCGAAGTCGAAGTCGCACCGGGTTCCTCGGCTGCCTCCTGGCCCTGCTCTTCGCCATACCGTCCTGGGCCGCCGTCGATCCCTATGAGATCGGAATCGCCGAACGCGAAGCAGGGCGCCTGCGCGGGCTCGTCGAACGCCTGAACAAGCAGAACCTGCTCTATCAGCTCCATCTCGGCGGTGTCGGCAAGGTCGACATGCAGGCGACGTCCAGCGAGATCGATCGCCTGTTGGACATCCTCGAGACCGGCAGCTCGGCCTACTCGGTGGCGAAGCCCCCGAATCGCGCGGTCAAGGAGCAGCTCGAGTTCGTGAGCGCGCTGTGGTCGCCACTGCGGAGGATCGCGCTCGCGAGCCCCTACGACTATCTCCGCTACTCGTCGGATCTGATGCCCAAGAACGCGCGATTGGGTGATCCCCTCATGATCCGCGGCTTCGATCGACGCAGCCAGGAGATGATCGAACAGGCCAGCAAGCTGATGCTGCTCTACCAGCAATCCTGCATCGAAGCGGGTAGCAATCTGTGCGAACTGGCCGCCAACTCCGGCTTCTTTGCGATGCTCGCCGAGCGGGTCGCGAAGGAACTGGTGCTCATCTACGCTGGCCTCGATACTCAGGAGAGCATCGAGAAGTTGAAAGAGAGTCGCGCGATGTTCGAAGGCAGTCTCGCCACCCTGGCGAAGTCGCCCATCCTGGCGGCGGCAGCGGACCCTGCGCGGGGCCCCGCCGCCGAGATCGTGCGGGAGTCGTGGAAGGGAATGCGCGAGGACTGGGAACGCCTGCGCTTCGAGGTCGACCTGGCGATCGAGGACCGGGCGGAAGCGATGGACATCGAGCGGATGCTGGGGCTGCAGCGTCGACTCGTCGGCGAGATGGAGCGCCTGCGAGCAGCGCTCAGTCGCTACGCGGCCGTCCTTCAAGAGAGCGCCTGAATCGGTCGATTGTCGGACGAATCGCGTCGCGCAAACTGGGTGCTCGGCGTCCTGCTGCTCACCTACACGTTCAACTATCTCGACCGCTATCTGCTGACGATCCTCGTCCAGCCCATCAAGGAAGAGCTGGCCGTGTCGGACACGGTCATGGGCTTCCTGATCGGTCCGGCGTTCGCGCTGTTCTATACCGGTATGGGGATCCCGATCGCGCGCCTGGCGGACCGCACCAGTCGACGCACGGTGATCGCCGTGGGCTTCGCAATGTGGAGCCTGTTCACCGCCCTGTCGGGCGCGGCGCGCAGCTGGGTGCAGCTGTCGGTGGTCCGCGTGCTCGTCGGGGTCGGAGAGGCAGCGGGCGGCGCACCGTCACATTCACTTCTCTCGGACACCTTCCCGCCGGAACGTCGCGCCTTCGCGTTGTCGATCTTCCAGATGGGTGTCTACTTCGGCCAGATGCTCGGGCTGGCAGTGGGTGGGTTGTTGGTTGCCCCGCTCGGTTGGCGCTGGACCTTCGTCGTGGTCGGCCTGCCGGGCGTGTTCTTCGCGCTCTTGCTGTTCCTGACGGTCGATGAGCCCGAACGGGGTCGCTTCGACGGAGTCTCCGCGCAGGAACGAACGGAGCCGGGGCTTCGCGAGGTGGCGTCGACCTTGTTCGGTCTGCGCACCTTCCGGTGGCTTGCCGTCGGTACCGGGCTCGCTTCCTTTGCGGGGACGGGGTACGGCTTCTGGATCCCGACCTTGTTCGTCCGGGTCCACGACATGAGCTACGCGGAGATCGGTATCAGCTTCGGTCTCATCAGCGGTCTGAGCGCCCTGGTGGGCACCGCGCTGGCGGGCCGCCTGGGAGTCGTGCTCGGCCGGCGCGATCCGCGCTGGTTGACCTGGCTGCCGGCCATCGGCGTGGCGATCGCCCTGCCCTTCCTGCTCGGTGTCAGCCTGCTCGAAGATGCCTGGTGGGCGATCGCCTGCGCGGTGCCGGCCGGACTGACCGCTGCCGGCTGGGCGCCGCTCACCTACACCGTCGTCCAGAACCTGGTGCCTGCATCCATGCGGGCCGTGGCGGCGTCGGTCCTGATCTTCTTCATCACGCTGCTCGGGATGGGTGTCGGACCGTGGGCGGTCGGCGCGCTATCGGATGCCTTCGCGCCGGGCTACGGCGACGCTTCGCTGCGGATGGCCCTGGTCGTCGTGCTCGCCGCGAGCGCCGTGGGTGCGGTCGCGATCTTCGTGTCCGGGCGGACCCTGCGAGAAGAGATGGCGGTCATGCAGGCTCGGTCGTCGGCGGCTTCACGCCCGTGATCTCCCGGGTGAACGCCAGCGTTCGACTGGCGAGGGCTGGCGAGTGGTGTGCCGCGCGCAGGTGCTCGCGCGCGGCCGCACCCAGGGCGGACGCAGCGTCGGGGTCGTCGGCAAGCTCGCGCAGGACCCGAGCGAGCTGCTCCGGTCCAGCGGTTTCGTCCAACAGGCGCGCGTCGACTCCGTCCGAAAGCCCCGGCGCGGTCCGGCCGAAGGCCACGATCGGCCGTCCGCTCTCCATGTAGTTGAGCAGCTTGATGGGGAAGCCGCCCGGTCGTCGGCGGGTCAGCACCAGGCTCGTGGCGGCGAACTGAAGTGCGCGGACCTCTTCGAAGCGTTGGACCGTGACGATCCGCAGGTTCGGGAGTCGAGCCAGTCCGTCGCGCACGTCGTGGGTGGCGACGACGACCGGCATGACGCGCGTGCCGAGCAGGGACGCGGCGGCGTCGAGCAGCTCGAGGTCCTGGTAGGCGTCGAGGTTGCCGGCATAGAGAACGAATCGACCGGGCTCGACACCCGCCCGGCGGCAGACGCGAAGGGTGTCGTTGGGGTCCGGTGGAGGCCCAGGCTCGAGGCCGGGAGGGATCACCGCCAGTGGACAACGCGCCTGGCGCGAGAGCAGGGACTTCGCGTCGTCCGAGAGCGCGACGATGGCGTCTACGCGCCGACCGATCCAGCCGTCGACGGCGCTCCCGATGCGATCGAGAGCGCGCTTCCACGGCGAGGGACCGTACGCAGAAAGCTCGTAGCGCAGCACCGTGTGGGCGACGTAGATCACGGGCACCCGTGTGAACACGCGCGCGAAGACCGCGACGACCGCCGCTTCGGCATTGTGGGCGAGCACGGCATCGAAGTGCTGCCTGCGCTGCGCCGCGATCAGCGCCACGCAGAGGGCGGCGTCGGCCATGGGCTTGCGCCAGCTCGGGCCCGATCGGATGCGTCGTGGAGCCAGGCCCGTCGCCAGGGACGCGTAGCTGATGACCTCGCAGCTGGCGCCGGCCGCTTCGAGGGCGCGGCGCTGTTCGTCGAGGTAGACCTGGGAACCCTGGGGCGCCGGGAACGGGAACGCCCCGACGAGTGCCAATCGCATCGCTAGTGCCCGGGCGCTCGACGCAGCTCGCGGTAGAGCGACGACAGCTCGATCAGCGCCCGGATCACGACGCGCGGGCGGGCACCGGTCTGTCGCCCGTGGCGCCGCGGGCGATGGCTGACCGGAACCTGCTGGATCGTCGCGCCCAGGGCGCGCGCGCGAACCAGGATCTCGGTGTTCACGAAGGCGCCGATCGACTGGATCGGAATGGCGTCGAGTACGGGGCGCCGGAAGACCTTGAACGCACAGTCGATGTCACGGACCCGCAGGCCGAAGAGCGCGCGAATGGTGATGCCCCACAGCCACGCGATCGCGGCCCGGGGCCAGGGGTCGCGCCGCGGGAATCGGAAGCCGGCGACGATGTCGAAGTCGTCGGCGTGAGCGAGCAGCGCGCCGAGCTCGTCGAGGTCGAACTGGAGATCCGCGTCACTGAAGAAGACGAGCTCGCCCGTCGCGCAGCGAAGCCCGGACCGCAGCGCGGCCCCGTAGCCCGTGTTGTCCCGGTGACGCACCACCTGGACGCGCTCGTCTCGCCCGCACCACGCGTCGATGATGTCCGCGCTGCCGTCCCGGGATCCGTCGTCGACGACGACGACCTCGAAGTCCGCCGCGAGCTTCTCGCCGACGGCAAGGGCATGTCGGATCAAGGGGTCGACGTTCTGGCGTTCGTCGAAGACCGGGAAGACGAGGGACAGCGCCGGTCGACTGCGGCTGGACGCCAGCTCGTCGGGCGTGACTTCGAAGGATCGCGCGATCACTCGATGTAGCCCATCACGCGCAGGCGTTCCGCGACCACCGCAGCTTCCTCTGCCGTGTAGTCCTGTCGCATGCCCGGCGCGCTGCGCCGGTCTTCCCAGGCCACACCCATCGTGCCGAGGAGCCACGCCGCGACGTCGACCAGCCGCCTGGGCAGCGCGCCGTGAGACGCGACCGGGTCGATGAAGATGCCGTGCGAGCGATGGGTGCCGTTCATGCCGCGGCCTCGGCCTCCAGACAGCGCGTCGTCGCTGAGCTCGGTCACAGACCCTCCTGCCCCGTCGGGACGTTCCCACAGCGTTGGGACGAGCGATAGACCGTACCCGCCTGGTCGTGCCAGCTCGACCACGATGTCCGGCGCCCGCTCGACGAACGGCCCGCTGTAGGCGTCTTCGCGTCGGAGCGCGCGCTCGACGATGGGCTGCCCGTCCGGGAGCTTCCAGTCGAGCAGCGCGGCGATCACCCGGTCGCGCGTGGCTTCGTAATCGTCCGGGGACACACAGCCCCTTGCCTCGCGCTCGGCGAGGTTGATCCAGACGCCGGGCTGGGTGTTCGCCTCTTCCGAGAAGGCGAGCGTGCGCGACCAGTCGAAGCCACTGAAGCGGACGGCGCTCTCGACCCGGGCGGCGGTCGCGCGCGCCCTGCGGAAGAGCGCCTGGCCGACGGAAGCCGGCAGCACGCGGACCGCCGTGTCGCGGAGCGAGCGGGCGAGTCCGCCGAGTCCGGCGCGAGCCGCCGCGCGCCGGGTGATCAGGCCGCAGTCCGCGAGATGTCGGTTCAGGTGCACGACGAAGCGAGCGGCACCGCCCATGCCGTGATCGGAGACGACGGCGCAGAGTGCGTCGTCGCCGAAGGCTTCGCGGATCTCGCCACACGCCCGGTCGAGACGTTCGTAGACCGCCTCGATGGCGCCGCGCCGACGTGGGTCGGCGCGGGGATCGTGACGCGGAGAGCCGGCGTCGTGGTCGCGCCAGTAGTGGTGGCCCACCGTGTCGCTCTCCGAGAAGACCACCACCATCAGGTCCGGTCGCTCGCCGCCATTCTGCTCGCGGAGCAGGCGCAGGGCTTCGAGCGCGAAGCGCGTCTTGCCTTCGATGCGGTCGATCAAGGTCGGTAATGCGCGCTCGTGGAAGTCGCCTCCGGTGTCGCTTTCTGAGAGCCCCGGCCGCATCCACGGCCCGGCGCGTTCAGCGATCTTCCGGTAGAGGGCGGGATCGCTTGCCGAGCGCTCGTCGGTGCCCGCGGAAACAGGGGCGTCGAAGCCCGTCACGAGCAGTCCGTTCAGTGCCTCGGGCGGGTGCGTGGCGGGCATGCCGAGGACCAGCACCCGCCCTCCAGCCGCACAGACCCGGGCGAACAGAGAGGCGCCGACCCGGTCCGTCGCGTTCACGAAGCGCAACCGATACTCGCCCGGCAGCTTCTGGGTGAAGTCGAAGATGCCGTGCTCGCCGGGCTCGAGCCCCGTCATGAAGCTCGACCAGGCCGGGAAGGTCACGGGTGGAATCGTGCTCTCGAGCCGCTGAGCCGCCCCGCGGGCCATCCAGGCGCCCAGATTCGGCAGTCGTCCCGCCGCCACCATGGGCTCGATGACGTCGAAGGTGGCCCCGTCGAGGGCGAGCACGAGGGCGGGCCGCAGGCCGTCCCGGTGGCTGGGTCGATGGGTGGCATCGAGGGCGGGACGAGGGGTGGGGGCGCTTGTCGACATTCGAAAGGTTGACTCCTATAGTCTGCGCCCCTCGGGCCTTGGATGCCCGAGACCCACCGAGACACGTTCTCTCCACCTACGCCGCCTCGAACCCCACGCGGGTCGGGCAGCCTCTTGTGAGGAGCCACCCCCCATGTCCATCGAACTCTTGTGCCGCAAGGTCGGCATGACCCGCATCTTCGACGATTCGGGTGACGCCATCCCGGTGACGGTCCTCGAGGCCGGCCCGAATGTAGTGGTCCAGAAGAAGACCGACGAGAAGGACGGCTACACCGCCCTCCAGCTCGGGTTCGGCGAACGCCGCGAGAGCCTCTTCGGAAAGGCCCAGAAGGGTCATTTCGAGAAGGCAGGCGTCGCTCCGAAGCGGCATCTCCACGAAAGCCGTATGGAAGCGGATGAGGCCGAAGCCCACGACGTGGGCAGTGAGATCAAGGTCGACATCTTCGAGGCCGGTCAGTACGTCGACGCGGTCGGCACGTCAAAGGGGCGCGGGTTCTCGGGCGTCGTCAGGCGACACGGCTTCGCGATCAAGAAGCGCACCCACGGCACCCACGAAGCCTTCCGTCACGGTGGCTCGATCGGCGCCGGTGCCTGGCCGGCGAAGGTCATCAAGGGCCTCAAGATGCCCGGGCAGATGGGGAGCGAGCAGGTCACGGTTCGCAACCTCCAGGTCGTGAAGGTCGAGCCCGAGCGCAATCTCCTCTTCATCCGAGGCTCGGTGCCTGGCCATCGGGACGCGATCGTGAGCATCCGCAAGGCCGTGCTCTGCCGGAAGTAGCCTTCCCGTTTCCCGCTACGACCGCAAAGACCACTTCCACCAGCGCGCCAAGCGCGAGGGCTACCGGTCCCGGGCTGCCTACAAGCTCGAGGATCTGCAGCGGAAGCACCGTGTCCTGAGCCGGGGACAGCGGGTGGTGGACCTCGGGTGCTGGCCCGGCGGATTCATGCAGATCGCCGCAGCCGAGGTGGGTCCCCGCGGGATCGTTGTGGGCATCGACCTCGCGGAAACGGAGCCCTTCGAAAACGAGAACGTGATCGCAATCCAAGGAGATCTAGAGGATCCCGAGGTATGCGAACGGATTCTCGAATCTCTCGGAGGCGATCCGGCCGATGTCGTCCTGTGTGACGCCGCCCCGAAGCTGACTGGCGTCCGGGAGCGGGACCGCGCGGCCGAAGAACGCATCCTCGAGGCGGTTGCCGCGGCCCTGCCCCGGCTGCTGCGCGCCGGAGGGGATCTGCTGGTCAAGATCCTGGACGGCCCCGAAGCCCAGGAAGTCGATCGCCGCATCCGGAAGTCGTTCGAGAAGGCAAAGACCGTCAAGTCTGCGGCGACCCGCAAGGGCAGCAGTGAACGCTATCTGCTGGCTCGCGGGTATCGCCCGTCGGTAGACTGAGCGCCCGCCCCCGAGCGAGCCCTGGAATTCCCAGCCCGATTCCAATCCCAGCCCGATTCCAACCAGAGTCAGGAGAGAAGCAGCCCGTGTCCGATCGTCCCTTCCGTGTCCTCGGCATCCAGCAGATCGCAGTCGGTGGTCTCGACAAGCATCCCATGCGCCACTTCTGGATCGACATCCTCGGTCTGTCGGACGAGGGCAACTACCGCAGCGACTCCGAGAATGTCGACGAGGACATCGCCGCCATCGGGTCCGGACCTCTCAAGGTGGAGGTCGATCTGATGCAGCCGATCGACCCCGACGCTCGTCCCAAGGTCCATGACCCGTCGCTCAATCACGTGGGCCTCTGGATCGACGACCTGCAGGCGGCCGTGGCCTGGCTTGGCGAGCAGGGCGTCCGGTTCACGCCGGGGGGCATCCGCAAGGGTGCGTCGGGCTTCGACGTGTGCTTCGTGCATCCAAAGGGCAGCGACGAGGCGCCCATCGGCGCCGCCGGCGTGCTGGTCGAGCTGGTGCAGGCACCCGACGTAGTGCGCGAGGCCTTCGACAAGCTGGCGGGTTGACGGCTCCCGCCGGGGCTACTTGCTGCGCTTGCGGTCCAGGAAGTCGTGGATGAGCCACTGCGAGATGCTCATCCGTCCGGGGAAGAAGTTCGGCATGTCGTCCGCGTGGAACCAGCGCGCGTCCTCGATCTCTTCGTCTTCGAGCACGATCTCGCCGGACGCGTACTGCGCGGTGAACCCCAGCATCAGCGAGTTGGGGAACGGCCACGGCTGGCTTGCGAAGTAGCGGATGTCCTTCACGTGGATCCCCGATTCTTCGAGGACCTCGCGTTCGACTGCTTGCTCGGCGCTCTCTCCCGGCTCGACGAAGCCGGCCATGCAGCTGTAGATGCCGGGGGGAAAGTGGGGCGAGCGCGCCAGCAGGATCTCGTTGCCGCGTTCGACGGTCACGATCATCGCGGGTGACACGCGCGGGTACTGGGGGATCTTGCAGTCCGGGCAGCCGCGCGAGCGGTCGGTCTTCGACAGCTCTGTCTGCTTGCCACAGACGCCGCAGAACTGGTGGGTCCGGTCCCATTCGACGATCTGTACGGCCCGCCCGGCGACCGCGTGCAGCGACTCGTCCAACTGACCGTAGAGCGCGCGCAGGTCGCGGAAGACCATGCCGTCGGGCGCCGGTGCGTCCGGCGGCAACTCGACCGAGTGGCAGTGGGTGTCGTCCAGGCTCCCGAGGTACTGGGAGCGGACGGAATCCAGCCCCGACTCGTCGAGGACGGAGACGTCCGGGATCTGGTGGTCGACGGTGACGAGGAGCTCGCGTCGCCGGAAGACGAAGCACAGCACCGGGCGCTCGTCGTCCTCGGGCGCGCGGATGGCAGGGATGAAGCGGATGCTCATGGCGACAGACGATAGCCAAGGAAGCCCGGCGCTCGACCAGTCGAGGCGAACCCAAAGGAAAGAGGGCCACCCCTTTCCGGGATGGCCCTCTTCAGGTCTTGCTCTGATCTAGAAGATCAGATGTCTCTACTTGCGCATTCGGCGGCGACCGATGACGGCCAGGCCGACTGCACCCGAGACGAGCAGGAGCATGGTTCCGGGCTCCGGCACGAACTCGAAGTGCGCAGTCCCACCACCCGGGATCACACCAGCGATATCGGAGGTGTTGATGCGCAGGGGCGAGATCACCGTCACCGTACCCGCACTGCTACCCGACAGCAGATTGTTCGTACCGGCGACCGTCACGGTGTTCAGCTCGACACGGTTCGGCGTTGCAACCGTTGCCGTCGAGACGAAGCCACCGTTCGTGGTCGGCGTCTTCACGTCCTCAGCCGGAGTGGGCTGAAGGGTGAAGGCGACGCCGATTGCCGGGCGAGCCGGGATGCTGATCTGGTTCGTAGTCAGGCCGGTGATGACCCAGGTGCCGGCAATGAACGGACCAGCAGTCACGGTCAGGTTGCTGCCGAGCAGCGTGCCCATGGTGGTCTCACCCATGTTGCCGCCGACGTGGCTGAGCGGAACCGGCAGCTGAATCGCGCCGTTACCGGCGAACACGACTGCAACGCCGCTCAGGCGCATGATGCCACCGAAGGTCGGGCCGAACGTGCCGCCGCCACCGATCTGGTTGGTGGCAGTCGGGAAGGCACCATCCTGCAGGATGCCCTGCTGGTTGTTCATCGTGACCTTGAGGTTCGAGATCAGCGGGACGCCCGTGAAGAGCGCGGTGCCGGGCCCGAAGTTCACCGTCGACCAGACCGTTGCGGCTCCACCGGTCGTGCCAACCACGATGTTGTGACCGACCGTCGGGTTGCCCTGACTGCCGTCGGACATCGCGACCAGGCTCGAAGTGCCCGGGAGCGCCGCCACGTTGACTTCCGGCAGACCGCCGATTGCCAAGCCCAGGGTGCTGGTCGGCTCAACGAACACGCCAGCCTGGGAGATACCGGAGAATCCTAATAGGAGTCCGGCTGTTGCGAGAAGTACAGTGAGCTTTCGCATGACTTCAACAACCACCTTTATTCTCGTAGGTCCCGCCCATCGGGGGGTGCCCAGGAACTTCCCAGACATGATCCTGATGTTGCGGGCTGCAGCACATACTTGCAATGCCGATGCCAGCGAGAGCTTGGGGCGTCGATTCGCAACTATCTGATTTCAAAGGGATTATTCTTTCCGTTTTGGAGCGGTTGCAGTGTTCGAACCGGGGTTGGGAACGACTTTTCCTTTTTTCGCGACTTCGGTGCCTCCGCCAGCCCTGGGCGTGGTGGAGGCCCTACGCTCTCATCGGCCGGGGCGCGTACGAAATCAAGTCCGCGAGAATGGGATGAGTGCTAGTGCCCCCGGGGGCTCGCGGCTAGAGTCCAGCCCATGAGCGGCGAACGCCTCGCGCGGGGTCGGCGAATCTGGAGCGGGCTGTCGCCGTCGACTCGCGGCCTGCTGGTCTTCGTTCCCCTCGCGACGATCGCGCTGAACCTGCTGATCCCCCATCTGCCCGGGCAGCCTCGCGGTGTGATGACGAGCCTGCATTACACCCGGGCCTGGCTGACCCATGTCGCGCAGCCCGCCGCTCACGAAGACTCGTGGATGCCGATGCGCCTGGCCCAGGGCTGGCTGGCAGAGCCGCGCGAAGAACTGCTGTACCAGGAGATCTTCTTCGAGCGCGGAGTGAAGCTGCAGTACCCACCGACGAGCATCCTGTGGCTCGATGCGCTGGATGCCCTGCCGGGTGGGCCGTGGACGACCAACGCCGCGCTCAATGGTTTGTCGTGGCTCGCGGTGCTGGTCGCGGTCCTGCTTTCGGCGGCGGTGCTCGAGCGCAGTGCCCGGGCTCCACCGCCGAACGGAGTTCCGGAAGAGGCGCCGTCGCTTGCGGACCGGAGCTTGCGCGTGGCGCTGGTCATCGTGGCCGGACTGACCTTCTACCCGCTCGTGCGCGGCTTCTATCTCGGGCAGGTGCAGACCTGGATCGACGCGCTGGTCGCGGGCGTCGTGCTCGCCTGGGCGCTGGGGCGGCACGCGACCAGCGGGGCGTTGGCAGGGCTGGTGTGCCTCATCAAGCCGCAACTGGCGGTGCTGGTGGTATGGGGACTGCTGCGGGGACATCGACGCTTCGTGGCGGGTTGGGGAATCGTCGCCGGGCTGCTCGGCCTGCTGTCCGTCGGGATGTACGGCTTCGCCAATCACCTCGACTACCTGGAAGTGCTCTCGACCATCGGACGGCTCGGGGAGAGCTTCCACCCGAACCAGTCGGTCAACGGCCTGGTCCATCGTCTGCTCGGCAACGGCAACAACCGCGAATGGCTGAACGCGTTCCCGCCCTTCGACGCGCGGGTGTACGCCGCGACGCTGACGAGTTCGGCGCTGCTGCTCGGGGCTGCGCTCTTCTGGCGTCGCCGCGAGGCGGCCTCGGCGCCGGGACTCGACCTCGCCATCGTGATCGTGAGCGTCACACTGGCGTCGCCGGTGGCCTGGACGCATCACTACGCGGTCTTCCTGCCGCTCTTTGCGCTTGTTCTGCCCACCTGTCTCGCCGCGGCGCCTTCGCGGGGCATCTCGCTCTGGATGCTCGGGGGGTCGTTTCTGTTGATCGCCAACACGTACCGTGCCGCAAACCGCCTGGCCGAGACTCCCTGGGGCTTCTTGCAGTCCTATGTGTTGTTCGGTGGTCTGCTCTTCCTCGCTCTGCTCTACCGGCTTCGAGCGACGGCGGCACGCGAGGCGTGAGTCGCGCGTTGTGCTCGAACTGCGGCAGCGACCGCTTCGAGGCCGAGTTCGCCGCCTTCGACCGGCTGGTGGCTCGTCGGGAGGACTACGCCTACGCGCGCTGCGCGGCATGCGCGCTGGTCTGCCTGCGGCCGACCCCCCGAGACGAAGAGATCGCTGGCTTCTACCCCGACGACTACGCGCCCCACGCTGCAGGTCGGGCCGAGTCTCCCCGCCGAAGCGAGCCCGGCGTGCGGGAGCGCTTCGCTGCGCGGCATCGCTTCGCGACCCAGGCTCGGCCTCCGGTCCGCGCGCACGAGCGCGTCGCACACACCCTGGCGGGGCCGCTCGCCCGCGACCTCTTCGACCCCCGCGGCGCCAACCGCCTGCTCGACGTCGGCTGCGGCGCGGGCGCTCTCCTGGCCCGTCATCGGCAATTGGGCTGGGAGGTTCGCGGCATCGACCCGGGTGAGCGAGCGGTCGCGGCGTGCCGCGCCCAGGGGCTGTCGGTACAGCAGGTGGGGTTGATGGAGGCGGACCTGCCGAGTCGCAGCTTCGACGCAATCCTGCTGAATCACGTCATCGAGCACGTCCCGCGACCCCTCGACGCGCTTCGGCGCGCGCGGGAACTGCTGGCGCCGGGAGGCGTCATCCGCATCGTCACGCCCAACGTCGGCGGCCTCGGCTTCCGCCTGTACGGGTCTTGCTGGTACGCGCTGGATGCGCCCCGGCATCTGCACCTGTTCGACGCCGCCACGCTGACCCGCACGTGCGAGCGCGCGGGGCTGTCCGTCGAGTCGATCCGGACCGCGTCGTCCGCGCGCGTACTCGCGGCCAGCCGGCAGCATGTCCGCACCCAGGGGCACGTCCTGCCGCCGGGTCTGGCGGCCCGGTCCGCGGCTCTCGATCGGTCTCGGGAGCAGGCCGCCGCGTCCCGTCGCTTCCGGCGACTCGTGCGGCCGGTCGCGCAGGTCGCTGGCTTGCTGGGCTACGGCGAGACCTTGCGGGCGACGCTCATCGACCCCGGGCGTCGCGGGTGACGGGATGAAGGTCCTCTTCGTTCACCGCGAGCCTTCTCTCGCCTCGGCCCGGGTGCGCGTCCTGAATCTTGCGCCGCATCTCCGAGAGCTGGGCGTCGCGTGTGAAACGGCGCGATTTCCTCGGAACCCCTTCGCGCTGCGGTCTCTGCTCGCAGGAAGCGACGCAGACGTCGTCGTGATCCAGAAGAAGGCGCCGACGGCAATCGAGTCCTGGGCGTGGGGTGGTTCGCGCGTGCCCATCGTGTTCGACTTCGACGACGCGATCTTCTCGCGTCAGACTGCGCGAGGCGGAAGCTTCGAATCGCCCACGCGACAGCGTCGCTTCGCGCGGGCACTGCGACGGGCGGATGCGTTCGCCTGCGGCAACGCGCACCTGGCGTCGTTCTGCGGCAAGCGCGCGAAGCCCGTGCTGATCGCGCCTTCGGCGGTGCCCCTGGACGTCCCCCAGGCCGTGATCGGCGAGGCGTCGGGCCCGGCGCGCATCGGCTGGATCGGGGCTCCCCACAATCTCGACGAGCTGCGCACGCTCGCCCCGGCACTGCGCCGGCTCGCGCGCCGCCTCGACTTCGTCCTCGCGGTCATTGGCGAGTCGAGCGTCACCCTCGACGGCATCCGCGTCGAGCACGTGCCCTGGACCCTGGCGACCCAGGAAGCGGAGATCGCCCGTCTCGACGTCGGCTTGATGCCGCTGGTGGATACGCCCTGGACGCGTGGCAAGTGCGCCTACAAGCTGCTGCAGTACATGGCAGCCGGTGTGCCCGCGGTGGCGTCGCCGGTGGGCATGAACCGCGAGGTGATCTCGCACGCCAGCAACGGCCTGCTCGCGGACGCCGAGAGCGACTGGCTGGAGGCCCTGGACGAGCTGCTCCGGGACCCAGCCCTCGCGCGTCGCCTCGCTCGCGCGGGCCGCGAGACGGTTGTCGAGCGTTTCGGCTACCCCCGCGTTGCCGGGCTATTCCGGGAGTTCCTCGAGACGCTCTCCACTCGCTGATCGCCGGGGGCAGGCCAGCGTTTACACGGGCGCTTTTGGGGGTGTAGACTGTGGATCTGACGCAACGTCAGATTCGATCGGGAGTGCCCATGAACGTCGACGAGATGATCCTCGTGAGCGTAGACGACCACGTCGTCGAGCCGCCCGGAATGTTCGACAACCATTTGGCTCCGCAGTGGAAAGCGCGCGCTCCTCAGATCGTCCGCACACATAACGGTGCCGACGTCTGGCTCTTCGAGGGAGACCAGCTTCCGAACATCGGGCTGAACGCGGTGGTCGGACGGCCGCCCGAGGAATACGGGGTCGAACCCACCTCGTACGAGCAGATGCGCAAGGGTTGCTTCGACATCCACGAGCGCGTTCGGGACATGAACGCGAATGGCGTGCTGGCGTCCATGTGCTTCGCCTCGTTCACGGGTTTCGCGGGACAGCTGTGGGCGCGTCAGGAGGACAAGGAGTTGGCTCGGGTCATGAGCCAGGCCTACAACGACTGGCACGTGGACGAGTGGTGCGGCACCTACCCCGGCCGCTTCATTCCGCTGGGCATCCCGCCCGTGTGGGATCCGAAGCTGATGGCCGACGAGGTCCGGCGGCTGGCCCGCAAGGGATGTCATGCGGTGAGCTTCACCGACAACCCGACGAAGCTCGGCTACCCCAGCCTCCACGATCCACACTGGGACCCCTTCTGGCAGGCCTGCTGCGACGAAGGCACGATCATCTGCATCCACATCGGCTCTTCGTCGGGCATGGTCTTCACGTCCATGGACTCGCCGGTGGACGTGATGATCCACACCACGCCGATCAGCATCGTCAGCTGCGCGGCGGACCTGCTGTGGTCCCGTGTGTTGCGCAAGTTCCCGGACATCCGCTTTGCGCTTTCCGAGGGCGGCATCGGCTGGGTGCCCTACTTCCTCGAGCGCGCCGACTATGTGTACGAGCACCACAAGTACTGGACCCACCAGGACTTCGGCGACATGAAGCCGAGCGACGTGTTCGCCCGCAACATCGTGACCTGCTTCATCGACGACGCGGCGGGGGTCAAGAACCGCCACGACGTGGGGCTCGACAACATCACCTGGGAGTGCGACTACCCGCACTCGGACACGACCTGGCCCCACGCGCCCGAACGTCTGATGCAGAGCCTGGCCGGCGTGCCCGACGACGAGATCGACAAGATCACCCATGAGAACGCCATGCGGATCTTCCGACTCGATTCGTTCTCGCACATCCCGAAGGATGACTGCCGGGTCGGGGCCCTGCGCGCCCAGGCCACGGACGTGGACCTGAGCCTGCGCAGCGCGGGTGGAAAGCCCCCGCGCGAGGGCCAGGGTACGGTGACGTCCGCGGACATCACGCGACAGCTCGCGCAGGCCTTCGCCGAGCCGCCCGTTTCCGAGGCCTAGACCCCGCCGCAAGCCGGAAGCCGTGCTTCCGGCCGCTAGCCCGGGGTCCGGGCCGGCTAGACTCCGCTCGTTCGACTGCCACTGAAGGCGGCGGCGCGGGGGGTCGATAGTCGGCGTATGAAGAACAAGGCATTTCTGCGGATCGGGGTCCTGTGCGCAATCGGGCTCGTGCTCATCTTCTTCGCCCTGCGCGGTCGGGGAAGCGTCGAGATCGAACCCGGCAGCAGTGTCGTACTCGAGCTGTCCGGCGCCTACGTCGAGGCGCCCGCCGCCCCGCTGCTGGCGCGGTTGCTGGGTGAGACCGCGCGGCCCTTCGCGAGCCTGCTGAGCTCGTTCGCGATTCTCGAGCGGGACGACCGCGTGGCGACGGTGGTGTTGCACCTGAAGTCGCTGGACATCGGGTGGGGCAAGGCCCAGGAGATCCGGGGGGCGATCGGCCGCCTGCGCGCCGCCGGTCGCAAGACCGTCGTCTTCCTCGAGCCGGTGTCCTTCAGTCCGAACCTCGAGTACTACGTGGCGTCCGCCGCGGACGAGATCTACGTGCCGCCGGGCACGGCGCTCCCGATGTTGGGGCTGGCGTCCGAACACCTCTATCTGGGCGGTCTGTTCGAGAAGATCGGCGTCGAGATCGCGGTCGCGAAGGTGGGGCGCTTCAAGAGCGCAGCGGAGAGTTTCGCCGACAAGGAAATGTCCGAGTCCGCGCGGCTGCAGGCCAACTCCTTGCTCGATTCGACCTTCGACCAGTTCGTGACCGGCATCGCCGAGGGTCGCGGGCTCAGCGTCGACGAGGTGCGCGAAGGGATCGACGCCGGCCCCGTCCGTTCTGCCGAGCTGATCGCGGCCGGACTGCTCGACGGGGAGTCGCATCTCCACGCGCTGATCGAATCCCAGGATGGGCCTCACGTGTCGAGCAGCACCTACCAGGGCGTCACCGGTGCAGACGTGGGCTTCGACCCCGTCGCCGAGTTCGCCCTGATCTACGGCACGGGCAATGTGGTGAGCGGATCGGGTTCCGTGGGGCCGTCGGGTGCGCCGGTCTTCTCTTCGGAGACCGTCGGCGACGCGCTGACCGATGCGGCCGCGGACGATCGCTTCAGCGCGATCATCCTGCGGATCGACAGCCCGGGCGGCTCGGCGCTCGCGTCCGAGATGATCTGGGACGCCCTGAATCGCGCGCGCGAGTCGGGCAAGCCGGTGATCGCGAGCTTCTCGGACGTCGCCGCGTCCGGCGGCTACTACGTCGCGGCGGGTGCCGATGCCATCGTGGCGCCTCCGCTATCCATCACGGGATCGATCGGCGTCTTCGCGCTGCGCCCGGTGGTGGGCGGCTTGCTCGACGATCTCGGGATCAACGTCTTCCCCATGACCCGGGGCACGCACGCGGACTTCTATCTCTCTGCGGAGCCGCTCTCGCCCGGAGCGAGCGCGCGGTTGCAGTCGCTCGTCGAAGAGACCTACGACCTCTTCCTCGAGCGCGTGTCGGCGGGGCGCGGGATGTCCGTGGACGCCGTCAACACCGTGGCCCAGGGTCGTGTCTGGACGGGCGTGCAGGCACTGGAGGTCGGGCTCGTCGACGAGCTCGGCGGTCTCCGAGAGGCGATGAACCGCGCGCGTCTCGACGCAGGACTGTCCCTGGACGACGACGTCGCCCTCGTCCCCTATCCGCCGGCGCCGACCCTGGCCGACCAGCTCGCCGAGCTGATGAACGCGCGCATCGCGACCTGGCTCGACGGGTCCGCGCTCGGGGTGTTCGCCGACGCCGGTACGCCGCCGGCGCGGGCACTGCGGGAGCTTCGCGCCTTCGTGACGGCCCTGCCCTTGAACCAACCTCTCGCGCTGGCGCCCGTGGTCCCGGACATCCGCTGAAGAGCGGCCTACCCTCGCTGCGTCCACGACGGAACGGACAGCGAGGGCCCTGCGATGGATCTGCGCGAACGCTTCGAGGTGCCGCGGAACCGCGATGCGGTTGTCGAGCTGCTTTGCTGCGACGAGGCGCTGCTCGAGCTGATGTCGTCCAGCGACGGCCGGGGCGAGACCGAGATCGTCGACCGGGACGGGGATCGACGCACGACGCGCACGCGCTACACGGCGCTCGGCCGCGAGGGCACGGCCACCTTCCACTTCACCTTCCTGATGGACGGCAACATGCGGTTCGAGAAGGTGTGCGACGGCAACGTGTGGAAGAAGCTCGAGGGCAGCGTGTCGGTCGAAGAGATCGACGACGACAACTGCGAGGTCGAGATCCGACTGTCGGGCAAGACCAAGGCGTTCGTGCCCGAGATCACCATTCGGGTGCCCATGAAGGAGCAGATCCAGAACATGGCCGCTGCCATCGAGGAGCGCGTCGGCGCATGACGACCCATCGGGTACGGACCGCGGATGGGCTCGAGCTGCACGCGGAGGTTCACGGGGAAGGGGTTCCGATCCTGTTCTCTTGCGCGTTCTCCACCACCCACGAGAACTGGCGCGGCCAGGTGGGTCCGCTCGTCGAGGCCGGCGCGCGCGTGATCCTGTGGGACTATCGCGGCCACGGCCGCTCGGACGCTCCCCACGACCCCGCGCTCTACGACATGGACCGGGTGGTGGACGACTTCGGTCGCGTGCTCGACGTCTGCGCCGGGGGGCGCCCTGCCGTGCTGGCCGGACTGTCGTTTGGCGGCTTGTCGTCGTTGCACTTCACCGTGCGACATACCGAGCGGGTCTGCGGGCTCGTGCTCGTAGCCGCGGGGCCCGGTTTCAAGAAGCCCGAAGCCGCTGCGAAGTGGCAGGCCAACACGGACCGCACGGCGGACTTCATCGAGAAGCGCGGCTTCGAGGCCTTCGTGAACGGCAAGGCCGGGCCCACCTGCATCGGGAGCGACCCCGAAAACCCCGTCGCCCAGGCGGCGGCCCGGGCGATCATCGCCCAGGACCCGGTGGGAGTCGGGCTCTTCGCGAGGCGCGTGGCGGGGCCGGCACCGTCGGTAATCGACGACCTGCAGCACATCGAGGTGCCCGCGCTGGTCCTGGTGGGCGAGGACGATGCCGCCTACCAGGCGGCGGCCGAGGTGATGGCCGCGAAGCTCCCCAAGGCGCGGCTCGAGCGGATCGCAGGGGGTGGGCACATCCTGAACATCGACGCGGCGGACCGCTTCGACGCCCTGGTAGCGGACTTTCTCACCGGCTTCCGCTGAGTTGCCGCTCGCGGACGCGTGCTTCGCCCGGGCCGGAACTTGTTGCGGTCTGCCGGGTTGGAAGGTTCGGTGGCCCGAGGAGCTGCATTCGAGTTGATGACGCTGGAAGGCTCGCAAGGCGAGCCGCTCGACGAGCGGGACCGCGTGGACGAAGACGCAGCGCTCATGCTCGCCTACGGGCAGGGTGACGCGGCCGCGTTCGATCGGCTCTTCGCACGTTGGGGTGGGCGCCTGCTCGCCTACCTGCAACGGATGGTGTCGGATGCGGCAACCGCGGAGGAGCTGGTACAGGAGACCTTCTTGCGCGTACACGGGGCCCGGGATCGGTACGCCGTCGAGGCACGCTTTTCCACCTGGCTGTACCGGATCGGGACGAACCTCGCCCTCAACGAGCTGCGCCGGCCTCGCCGCAAGCGCCCGCACGCGAGCACCGACGAAGATGGCGCGATTCCCCTGGTGGCGCGGTCCCCGGGCCCGGAGCGCCAGACCCAGGCGCGGCGGGAGGTCGACGCCGTGACCCGGGAGCTGGGGCGCCTGCCCGAACGCCAACGCATGGCCCTGTGGCTGTCGGCCGTGGAAGGCTTGTCCTATGCGGAGATCGCGAGAGCGCTCGAGACCAGCGACAAGTCCGTGAAGTCGCTCGTGCATCGCGCGCGCGCGACACTGGTCGAGCGGATGCCCCAGGGTCGGTCGTCGGCCGTACCAGACGATTCGCGAGACGTCGGAGAAAAGGTATGAACGAGATCCTCGACGAAGAGCTGTCGGCCCTGATCGACGGAGAGCTCGAACCCGAACGCGAGGCGCTGCTGCGCGCCCGGATCGCGGCCGAGCCCGATCTGGCCGCTCGCGTGGCGAGCTTCGAGGGAGTGGACGCTCGCCTGCGCGGGCTGCCGCAACCGGCGCTGTCTCCGGACGCGGCAGCGGCGCTGCGCGCGCGTATCGAGACCGAACAGAAGCCGCGGCGTCTCCCGGCGTGGAGCGCCGGCGCACTCGCGGCCGCAGCGGCGGTTGCCGTCTACCTGGTGATGCCGGGCTCGCAGCCCACACCGGGTACCTCTTCTCCTGGCTCCTCTTCTCCTGGCTCCTCTTCTCCGGGCTCCGCGGGCGCACCCGAGGTCGGTCTTGCGCAGGCGTCCGACGAGGAGATCGGGATCGCACTCGACTACGAGACGCTCGCGGATCTCGAGGTGATCGAGGACCTCGAGCTGCTCGAGTGGATGGCCGAGCAGAGCGGATGACGCGAGGACCCCAGACTCGCTTCTTTTCTCCGGCTCTGGCTTTGGCCTGGATGCTGGTACTGGCGCTCGTGAGCACGCCGCTCTGCTCCTTTGCGGCCGAGACCGACGTCCCGGCCCAGGGCCGTGGCGAGCGAATGCGCCGCTTCCTCGACACCCTGCCCGAAGCCGAACGCGCCGAGTACGAGAAGCGCATCGAAGCCCTTCGGAAGCGCGCCGAGAACTTCCGCGAGCTGACCGACGAAGAACGTCGCGAGCTGCGGGTCGAGCGGGGGCAACTGCGCGACGACCTGCGGGCCCGCGGGTCCCGGGCGCGTCAGGATCTGCGGGACGAGCTGCGCGGCCTGCCCCCGGAAGAGCGGCAGGCGCTGATGCGCAAGCTGAAGAACTTCCGCGACCTCCCCCTGGAAGAGCAGCAGCAACTGCGAGAGCGCTACCGCGCGCTACGGGAACGCCCCCCCGAAGACCGTGAACGACTCCGCGAGAACTCCGAGCGTTGGCGGGAGATGTCTCCGGAGCGTCGCGAGCGCCTGCGGAGACAGCAGCGGCGGCTGCGGGACATGAGCCCGGAGGAGCGCGAGGAGATGCGGCGGCTGTTGAGGCGCCAGCGGATGGAGCGTCGGTCACCCGATTCCTGACGCCGCCTTGACTCATACCCCTACCGGGTATAGGTTCTTGGCCATGAAACCCGACACCCGGACCCAGGCCAGGAAGCGCGTCCGCCGCATCGCGGGACAGGTCGCAGGCATCGAGCGCATGATCGAAGAGGACCGCTACTGCGTGGACGTTCTCATGCAGGTAGCGGCGGCGCGCGCCGCCCTCGATGGTCTCGGCAAGCTGCTGCTGCAGCAGCACGTCGAGACCTGTGTGGCCGACGCGATCGGATCGGGCCGCCCGAAGGAACGCCGGGAAAAGGTCGACGAATTGATGACCGTCTTCTCGAAGTTCTCGAGCATCGGTAGCCGGTGAGACAGGGAGCCGTGAGATGGTGAACTCAGTGGAGTCGCCGCGCGATCCGGTGTGCGGAATGACTGTGGACCCCGAAGGTCCGCATCGACATTCGCACGCAGGGACTACCTACCACTTCTGCTCGGCGCGCTGCCTGGCACGATTCCGCGCCGACCCGGCGGAGTTCCTCGAACCGGCGCGGCGCGACAAGCCGGCGGCGGCGGGTCCCTACACCTGCCCGATGCACCCGGAGATCGTCCAGGACGGCCCGGGTTCTTGCCCGATCTGCGGCATGGCGCTCGAAGCCGTGAGCGTCTCGGCGGAAGAGGAAGAGAACCCGGAACTCGCGCTCATGATGCGCCGCTTCTGGGTGAGCGCGCTGCTCACGCTGCCTGTCTTCGTCATCGCGATGGGGGAGATGTTCATCGAGCCGTCTCGCGCGCTGGTCTGGCTGCAGCTGGGGCTGGCGACGCCGGTGGTGCTGTGGGGGGGCTGGCCCTTCTTCGAGCGCGGCTGGGCGTCGCTACGCACACGCAACCTGAACATGTTTACCCTGATCGCCATCGGCACTGGCGCCGCCTGGAGCTACAGCGTCGTCGCGGCGGTGCTGCCGGGGATCTTTCCGGCGTCGTTCCGCGACGCCCACGGCGGGGTCGCACTCTACTTCGAGGCGGCAGCGGTGATCATCACCCTGGTGCTGCTGGGACAGGTTCTCGAGCTGCGGGCCCGCAGTCAGACGGGCGCGGCCATCCGCGCGCTTCTGGGGTTGGCACCGCGAACCGCCCGCCGCGTCGCGGAAGACGGTTCCGAGCAGGATGTGCCGCTCGACGAGGTCCGCGTCGGAGACCGGCTGCGGGTGCGCCCCGGCGAGAAAGTGCCGGTCGACGGGAGCGTCGTCGACGGTTCGAGTGCCGTCGACGAATCCATGATCAGCGGCGAGCCGCTGCCCGTCGCCAAGGGCGTCGGCGACGCGGTGACGGGTGCGACCGTCAACGGGACGGGCGCTCTCTTGATCGTTGCCGAGCGCGTCGGGGCCGAGACCCTGCTCGCACAGATCGTGGCCATGGTGGCCGCCGCCCAGCGCAGCCGGGCGCCCATCCAACGTCAGGTCGATGTGGTGGCGGGCTACTTCGTGCCTACGGTGATCGTCGCGGCCATCGCCACCTTCGTCGTCTGGGGCGCCTTCGGCCCCGAACCGCGTCTCGCGCACGCGTTGATCAACGCCGTCGCGGTGCTGATCATCGCGTGCCCCTGTGCGCTCGGATTGGCGACGCCCATGTCGATCATGGTGGCGACTGGCAAGGCAGCGTCCGCCGGTGTCCTGTTCCGGAACGCCGAGGCCATCGAGCTGCTGCGCGACGTCGACACGATCGTCGTCGACAAGACGGGGACCCTGACCGAAGGGCGGCCGAAGCTGGTGAGCGTGGTTGCCGTAGAGGGCTTCACGGAAACCGAGGTGTTGCGCGACGCCGCGGCTCTCGAGCGGGCCAGCGAACATCCCCTGGCCCAGGCCATCGTGGACGGGGCGAGCGAGCGGGGAATTGCGCTCCTCGAAGCGTCGGACTTCGACTCGCGCACGGGCCGCGGAATCGTCGGGCGGGTCGAGGGTCGCAGCGTCGCCATCGGAAACCCGAAGCTCGCCGGCGAGCTCGGTGTCGATGTCGCCGCGCTGAAGAGCACGGCGGACGAATTCCGGGCCGAGGCGCAGACCGTCATGTTCGTCTGCATCGATGGCAAGCTCGCGGGTCTCGTCGGCGTCGCCGACCCGATCAAGGAATCTGCGGCCGGGGCGGTGGAGGGACTGCACCGAGCCGGTCTGCGCGTGGTGATGTTGACCGGCGACAACCGCACGACGGCTGACGCTGTCGCGAAGACGCTTGGCCTCGACGAAGTAGTCGCCGACGTCCTGCCCGACCAGAAGGCCGAGGCCGTGCGTCGATTGCAGGACGAGGGCCGCATCGTCGCGATGGCGGGCGATGGGGTCAACGACGCGCCCGCCCTCGCACAGGCGCACGTCGGGATCGCAATGGGAACCGGAACCGACGTGGCGATGGAGAGCGCCGGCGTCACCCTGGTACGCGGCGATCTGCGGGGCATCCTGCGAGCCCGAAAACTCAGCCACGGGACGATGCAGAACATCCGCCAGAACCTGTTCTTCGCGTTCGCCTACAACGCGATCGGGGTGCCCGTCGCGGCGGGCGTTCTGTACCCGGTGCTCGGGCTGCTTCTCAGCCCGATGATCGCGGCCGCTGCCATGAGTCTCAGCTCGTTCTCGGTGATCGCGAACTCGCTGCGTCTTCGGAGGCTCGAGATCTAGCGCCTCCGAATGGAGGGAGTTCATGTCCTGCGAAGGACCGCACGAGCAAGCACCCTGGCGCTGTCTCTTCTGCCGCATGCGAACGGGAGTGCGGTTGTTCCGCGTCCCGGTCTGTTCGATCTGCCGGGATCAGCTTCAGGATTTCGTCTGGGTGTCCGGCCTGCAGGGGTCGCTAGTAGTCGTAGGGGTGATTTCCGGGCTGCAGTTCGCCATCGAGGAGCTCCTCCTCTTTGGTGTACTGGTGCTCGTGAAACACCGACTGCCAAACGTCTTCGACCGCTTCACCCGGCACGCCTGAAGCGGCGCGTCACCTTCTGGTTCTCTCGACGTATCACGGTTCAGAGCGCGAGCTCGTAGTTTGAATCGGGGGAGAGGCCGATGCGCAGCGCTGCTCTTGTCGTTGGTGTGGCTCTCTGGGTCTGCGCACAGGCAGCAGAAGCGGACGAACTCGGTGATCTCCGTGGCGTCGTCACGGAGCAGGGCCAGCTCATCGACGAGTTGCGAGGAGAGTTGGATGAGCTTCGCGCGGTCCAGACTCAGGAGGGGGAAGAAGTTCCCGCCGTGGCTGCCTCCCCAGCTTCCGATACCGACTCTCTACCGGCCAGTGCCGATGGGGAAGTGACGCCGGAATACGTCGACGAGCGTATCGAAGAGTTCGAGACGGCTCCGCAAAGCCGCTTCCTCATCAGCGGCTACGGGGATGCCCACTACCGGGCGGTCGAAGACGGCCCGGACGGCTTCGGCTTCGGCTTCAACCCCGGGTTTCACTTCCGGATGTCCGATCGGTTGCATTTCAACGGCGAGCTCGAACTCGGGCTGCAGCGGGACGGACACGAGACGGAGACCGAGGTCGATCTGGAGTTCGCTCAGATCGACTACCTCCTGACCGACTGGATGACCCTCAGCGGAGGGTTCTTTCTCACACCGTTCAATGCCTTCGGACAGCGCCTGCATCCTTCCTGGATCAACAAGCTGCCATCGCCACCCCCGATCTACGGCGGGCACGGCGAGGTCGGGATCATCCCGGTGGTGAGCCAGGTCGGTGCGATCGTGAGCGGGGGTGCCACGCTGTGGAGTGACTCGTCGAAGTTCAACTACGCGGTCTATGTCGTGAATGCACCCACGATCGAGGAAGAGGACGACGAGGACGTCCCGCTCGATTTCGACTTCAAGAGCACTCCCAACTCGAGTAGTGACGTCGGGTACGGGGCTCGGGTCGGATTCCTTCCGATTCCCAATCTAGAAGTGGGTGCCTCCTATCAGACCGGCAAGGTCGCTGGCTCCGGCGATCGCTACAACCTCGTGGGCGCCGATCTCTGGTATGACTTCAAGGGCGTCGAGTGGCGGGCAGAGTACGTTCGCCTGTCGCAGGAGTTCGAGGATTCGAGTCCGAGCACCCAGGGATACTACGTCCAGGCATCGTACCGGCTGGACAACCTGATCCTGGACAGCGGCGAATGGTGGGGACAGGTCGGGCGTGTCGAGCCTGTGGTCCGATGGGGCCAGATCACCGACTACGCTCCGAACGAACGAAGGCAGCTCGCTTTGGGCCTGAACTTCTGGGTCTACGAATCCGCTCCGCTCAAGCTCAGCTACGAGTTGAACAGTGGCAAGGGAGGGGAAGACCGCTTCTTCCTTCAGTTCTCGTATGGATTCTAGGGATCCGCGCGCTGCCGTGTTGGGAGGTGAACAGATGCTTCGACTGAGACGCCCGAACGCGTCGCTCGTCCTGAGGGCGTTGCTGGTCGTGGTCCTGGCGGCGACATCCGCGGCGGCCAACGAGGCCGAGAAGGCGCCGCCGGACTTGGCACGCGGCGCGCGGCTCTATTCCGACAACTGTGGGCGTTGCCACAACGCGCGGGGGCCCGCCGAGTACTCCGACGCACACTGGCCTCTGATCGTCACCCACATGCGCGTCATTGCGGGTCTCCCCGGCGAACAGGCGCGAACCATCGAGGCGTTTCTGCGCGCCAGCAACAACCCGCCCCCGCCCCCGCGCCGGCTCGGGCGGCTCGCGGCTGTCGTTCCAGCGGCTGGGCTCTCGGGCTCCGAGCTGATCGAACGCTACGGTTGCCGCGGATGTCACGTGATCGGAGACGCCGGAGGGAGCATCGGGCCGAGTCTGCGAGGGCTCTTCGAGCGGCGGCAAGCCGACTGGATTCGTGTCCAGATCCAGACACCGCGTGAACACAATGCGAAGACGCTCATGCCTCTGTACGGCCTGAGCGACGCGGAGACCAGCGCGATCCTGGAGGCCCTGCGCGCGGCCCGTTGACCATCGACCGCATGGACGCCTGGGACGTCCCGAGCGCTAGCCTTCTCGGGCCCGCCGGGCTTCCTCCGCGGTCAGCCCCACGGCACGGGCGACATGGTCGGCGAGGACGGTCTCCCAGTCATCGACCACATGATCTGCCTCGATCACCTTCCAGACCAGCCGGACGATCTCGAAGCGCTGGGCCTTCGTGAATCGCTCCGCGATCAGGGCGGTGACGTCTGCGAGGGTGACGACGGGCGGGCGAATTTCTTCCGCGCGGCCGAGCAGCTCGACGACCTCCTCCCTTCCGATTCCGAATGCCCGCTCGAGCCCACGCGTGATCGCACGGTGCTCGCTCCAAGCGTAGACTTCATCGCCGTGGGCGGCCTCGAGCAGGATGATCGCGGTTGCGGCCTGCAGCTCGAGATCGGCCGAAGCGCCAGTCTTGTCCACCGCGAGCTTCGCGTCGCGACGAACAAGACTAGTCACCGCTTCCCAGAGATCCATGACCCGTTCTACGGGGCGAGAAGCCCGACGGTGACAAGGCTCGCCTCACACCCGTCGCGCGCGTCTAGTGATCGTCGCTCGCGACCGCGACGGGCAGGCTGCGGCTCCGAACGAGTGCGAAGACGACCGGAATCACGATCAGGGTCAAGAGTGTCGCGGATACGAGTCCGCCGACCATGGGCGCGGCGATTCGGCGCATGGTCTCCGAGCCGGTTCCCGTCCCCCACATGATCGGGAGCAGGCCCACGATCGTAGAGGTGACGGTCATCATGATGGGGCGCACGCGGAGACCGGCACCCTCGCGCACGGCCTCTTGAAGGTCCGCACGCGTTTCGAGCCGACCCTCTCGCTTGAAGCGCGAGACAGCCTCTTCGAGGAAGACGAGCAGAATCACCCCGAGCTCCGCCGAGACACCCGCCAAGGCGATGAACCCGACACCGACCGCAACGCTCAGATCGTAGTCGAGCGTCCACAGCAGCCAGACGCCCCCGACCAGGCCAAAGGGGAGCGTCATCATCACGATCAGTGTGTCCGAGAGATTGCGGAAGTTGAGATACAGCAACAGGAAGATGACGCCGAGGGTGATGGGTACGACGATTTGCAGGCGCTGGGCAGCGCGCTCCATGTACTCGTACTGCCCACTCCAGAAGAGGCTGTATCCGGCCGGCAGCTCGAGCTCGCGTTCGAGCGTCGTCTTCGCCCGGGCCACCCAGGTGCCGACGTCGACGCCGTCGAGGTCCACGTAGATCCATGCGTTGAGTCGCGCGTTCTCGCTCTTGATCGAGGGTGGGCCCTTCTTGATCTCGAGCCGTGCGAGCTGCTCGAGGGGTATCTGCGCGCCCGTCGGCGTCGGCACGAGGACGCGTCGGAGCATCGTCAGGTTGTCCCGCAGCTCCCGCGAGTATCGGAGATTTACGGGGTAGCGCTCCAGACCCTCGACGGTGAAGGTCACGTTGCGACCTCCGATCGCCATCTGGATCACGTCCTGAACGTCACCCACGGTCAGGCCGTAGCGGGCGATCTCGCGTCGGTCGATCTCGAAATCGAGGTAGTTCCCGCCGACCACCCGTTCGGCGAACACGCTGAGCGTGCCGGGTTCCTCTCGCAGGATGGCCTCGATCTCCTGCCCGAGCGCCTGGAGCGTCGTTAGGTCCGGCCCGGCCACCTTGAGACCGACCGGTGTCTTGATTCCGGTGGAGAGCATGTCGATGCGGGTCTTGATCGGCATCGTCCAGGCGTTCGTCACGCCTGGCAGGCGAACCGCCTGGTCGAGCTCGGCGATCAACTTCTGGATCGTCATGCCCGGCCGCCATTCCTCGGGTGGCTTGAGCGTGATCGTGGTCTCGATCATCGAAAGCGGCGCCGGGTCGGTGGCCGTCTCGGCTCGACCGATCTTGCCGAAGACATGATGGACCTCAGGAAACTGGCGGATCATGCGGTCGGTTTGCTGAAGGATCTCTCGCGCCTTCGTGATCGAAATGCCCGGAAGGGTCGTCGGCATGTAGAGGAGGTCGCCCTCGTTCAGCGGCGGCATGAATTCCGACCCGAGTTGACGCAGCGGGACCAGGGTCGCCAGCAGGATCACGAGCGCTCCCA
The DNA here is from genome assembly GCA_029261855.1 of Deltaproteobacteria bacterium. Lineage (GTDB taxonomy): Bacteria > Myxococcota_A > UBA9160 > UBA9160 > UBA4427 > JAJDAN01. The sequence continues at coordinate 60,581 of JAJDAN010000028.1, read as the reverse complement.
CGAGCACGATGGCCTTTTGCCTGAGAACGAAGCGGATGACCGGAGCATAGAGCCACAAGAGAAAGCGGTTCAGCGGGTTGCGGTTCTCCGCGATGATCTTGCCTCGGATGAACCAGATCATCAGTAGCGGCACGACCGTGATCGCCAACATCGCCGCCCCCGCCATCGCGTAGGTCTTCGTGAAGGCCAGCGGAGAGAAGAGGCGCCCTTCCTGTGCCTGCAGACTGAAGACGGGAATGAACGAGACGGTGATGATCAACAGCGAGAAGAAGAGCGAGGGGCCGACCTCCGCGGCGGCCTCGATCAGGATCTCGGTTCTCGGCTTCTCGCCCTGATCGCGTTCGAGGTGCTTGTGTGCGTTCTCGACCATGACGATGGCAGCGTCGACCATCGCACCGATCGCGATCGCTATGCCTCCGAGGGACATGATGTTCGCGTTGATGCCCTGGTGGTACATGATGATGATGGAAATCAGGATGCCCAAGGGCAGGGTCAGCACCGCGACAAAGGCACTTCGCAGGTGAAAGAGGAAGATCACACAGACCAGCGCGACGATGCCGATTTCCTCGAGGAGCTTCTCGCGAAGGGTCTTGATCGCCCTCTCGATCAATCCGGCGCGGTCGTAGACCGCGACGATCTCCACTCCCTCGGGAAGTCCTGCCTTGAGTGTTTCGAGCTTGGCCTTCACGTTCCGAATCACCTCGAGCGCATTCTCGCCGAAGCGCATCACGACGATGCCCGACGCGACTTCGCCCTCGCCGTTCAGGTCGGCCAGTCCGCGCCGCAACTCCGGCCCGATGTGCACGTTGGCGACATCGCGAAGGAGGACCGGCGTGCCGCGCCCGTCGGTTCCGATCGCAATCTGATCGATGTCGTCGATCGATTCGATGTACCCCCGTCCACGAACCATGAACTCGGTCTCGGCCATCTCGATCAGGCGCCCACCGACGTCGCTGTTGCTTCGCTGGATCGCGCGGTGAACCTGGCCGAGTGGGATGCCGTAGGCGGCGAGCGCGTTCGGGTCGACCTCGACCTGGTATTGCCGGACGAAGCCGCCCAACGAAGCGACTTCCGCGACACCGGGAACCGTCTGCAGCTCGTATCGAAGATACCAATCTTGAATCGACCGGAGCTCGGCGAGATCGTGCGCTCCCGTCCGGTCTACCAGAGCGTACTCGTACACCCAGCCGACGCCTGTTGCATCCGGACCGAGGCTGGGAGTCACACCTGGTGGGAGGCGTCCCGCTACGAAGTTGAGATACTCGAGAACACGCGAGCGCGCCCAGTACAGATCCGTTCCGTCTTCGAAGATCACGTAGACGAACGAGAAGCCGAAGAACGAGTAGCCCCGGACGGTCTTGGCGAAGGGGACGGCGAGCATCGAGGTCGTGAGCGGGTAGGTGACCTGGTCTTCGACGACCTGTGGCGCCTGTCCGGGGTACTCGGTGAACACGATCACCTGGACGTCCGAGAGGTCCGGGATCGCGTCGAGCGGCATGTTGTAGGTGGCGTAAGCGCCCCACACGATCAGGACCACCGTCCCGAGGCCGACGAGCAGCGGGTTGCGCGCGGAGCCCTCGATGATCTTTCGCAGCATCCGCTACTCCTTGCCGTGCCCTACGTGCTCCCCGGGAGTCGGTGGAGCGTCACCCGTCGAATGTCCAGCGTGGGGGTCGGCGTCGGCGGACCCCTCGCCCTCTCCCGTCGCGCTATGGCCTGGCGAGAGCATCTTCTGGACGGCTTCGCGCAGCTTGCTCTCGCTGTCGATCAAGAACTGGCCTGAGGTCACGACGCTGTCGCCCTCGGCGAGCCCGCTCTGCACCTCTACCCAGCCGTCACCCGAGTCGATCCCCAGGACCACTTCACGCGGCGAGAAGCTTCCCTCTCCCATGGCGACCACGGCCAGCGTGCGCCGGCCGGACCGGATGATCGCCTCGTCCGGTACCGCGAGAACGTCTTTGCGAGTCTCGGTCTCGATCGTGACGTTCGCGTACATATCCGGCTTGAAGAGCATGTCCAGGTTCGCGAGTTCGATCCGGACGCGGGCCGTACGCGTCTTCGGTTCCAGGAACGGATACACGTAGGTCACGGTGCCCTCGAACTTGCGGCCCGGCAGGTAGCTCAGGTCGATGACCGCCCGCTGACCCTCTTTCACCCAGGGCAGCTCGTACTCGTAGACGTCTGCATAGACCCATACACGAGAGAGGTCGGCAATCGTGTAGAGATTGTGATTGGGCGCGACCTCCATCCCCTCGCGCGCCATCAGCTTCGTGACGACTCCCCCGGTCGGCGCGTACAGGGTGAGGTTCTTGCGGACCGTGCCGGTTTCCAGCAAGCGCTCGATGTCGCGGTCGGGGATGTCCCAGAGTTCGAGACGGCGTCGCGTCGCTTCGAATAGATCCTCGCCCCCCCGTGAGATGTCCTCGAATCGACTCCCGCTGGTCGAGTCGCGATAGCGCGAAGCCAGGAGCAGCTCCTCCTGGGTCGAGACGAGCTCGGGCGAGTAGATGTCGAGCAGAGGCTGTCCTTTCTTGACCATCTCTCCTTCGTACTCGACGGAGAGCTTCTCGATCCATCCCTGGATCTTCGTATGCACGTGAGCGACGAGGCGCTCGTCGTAGTCGACCCGACCCAGCGTGCGGACGCGCCGCCCAAGGTCGCGACGCTCCACCGGGGCGGCGCGCACGCCCATGCTCTGGACCAGTGAGGGATCGATCTGGACGTCGCTGCCTACCGGGGCGGCACCGGGGCAGACGGGCACCATGTCCATGCCCATCGGGCTCTTGCCCGGCGAGTCTCGGATGTAGCTCGGGTCCATAGGCGCCTTCCAGTACGCGGGCTTCGCACCACCGGGGCAGGGACCGTCGCTCGCGGACTCCGTCTCCGTTTGAGGACCTTGCGTCCTCTGGGTGCCAGCCCACCAGCCCGCGGCCCCGACGGCTGCGAGTAGCACCGCCAGCATGATCCAGTGCCCGATCTTCATCGCAACGATGCTCCTACGGTCGCCTCGACAGCCGCGAACGCGCTGCGCCGGTCCGCGATCGCGCGCTCGAGGCGCAGCTGCGCGTTCAGCAGCCGAACCTGGCTGTCGATCAGGCTCAGAAAGTCGACCTTGTCCACCGAGTACCCCGAGCGACTCGAGTCCAGGGACTGGCGCGCCTGCGGGACGAGGCCGCCCTCGAGCAGCTCGATTTCCCGGTCCGCGCGTTCCAGCTCGGCGTAGCTCGAACGAAGGCGGTCACGCAGAGCCGACCGGAACATCCGATACTCCGCCTGGCTTCGGCGCAGGAGCGCACCTTGTTCCGCAACGTGCTCGCTCCACTTGTGACGGTCGATCGGCAGGCGAATGGTAACGCTCGCACCGACGAAGTCGTCTCCGTTCACCGGGTCGCCCCTCGCTTTCTGGCGGATCCGGTAGCCGACGCCCAGGTCGAAGTCCGGATACCCTTCGAGCTCTGCCACGCGTTTGCGATGCTCGGCCTCGTCGACTCGTTGCGCGAGCGCGCGAAGACGCGGGCTCGTTTTCTCGAGATCGTCGAGCAGCGCAGCCATGTTCGGAAGCGGCGCCGGCTCGTGCGGAGAAGTGGTTCGCGGCAAGGAGTTCTCGAATCTCAGGTCGAGAAGATTGGCGAGCCCCGCTTCTGCGGACCGGATCGCGGATTCTCGGCGAAGCTCCTCGTCCAGCAGCTCGGTGAGCGCGACCTGCGCGCGAATCACGTCCTGCTGCAGTCCTTCGCCCACCCGGTACTTCGCCTCGGCGATCTTCGCGAGTTGGCGCAGCAGGCCGACGTTCTCTCGCGTGACATCGAGTGCCCGCTGCGCGAAGCCGAGCTCGACCCAGGCCCGCTCGACCGCGGCTTCGACCTGGCGGGACTCGTCTCCCAGCTCTTCCTTGGAGGCTTCCGCCGCGGACTCTGCGGCGTCACGCCGCCGCCCGAGCAACCCGGGAAAGGGCAGGTGCTGATTCAAGCCGAGCTGCTGACCGGAAAGCGGTGTCGAGTCGAGGTCCCAGTCGCCGGTGGGGATGTTGCTCAGCTCGTAGCGAAAGCGCGGGTCCGGAAGGGCGCCTGCTGGATACACGCGCGTGCTCGCCGCCTCGGCGGCCGAGCGGGCGATGTCCAAGGACGGATTCGTAGTGCGGGCGCGCTCCAGACACCAACTCAGCGGTAGGGGATCGGGGGGCGTTTCGAACGTGCCGTCGGCAGCGCCGAGCAGTAGCAGGCTCGCCGCCAGCGGCATCCACCAGGAAGCACGCGCCGGTCGTCCCCTCATCCGTTCGCTCCCGTCCGCAGTTGGCTCCGACGCCGGAGAACTCGCACTCCCCGGCGATCGAGAGAAAATCGAAGCTACAGACGGTTTCGTCCAGCGCGACAGGTCCAAGAATACGTGCTGCGCGCCCACTCGTGACGGGACGTGTCACTTTTGACCGAGCTGACCCGTAGCTGGTCTGGCGCGGCGGATGACGACGAGAGGAGCAAGCGGTAGGCGCGCACCCTCAAACCTGCCCCCCCGGGGGGGGGTGGTGGTGCCGGTTCGCCCGGGAAGGAGTCCCCCTCGCTCTCTGCACAGAAACGCATTGCGGCACTGACCCTCCTCCTGTGTCTCGTCCCCTACCTCGGGCTTCGGGTCTATCTGGCGGGCGGAATGCATGGCGGGTCGGTCGAGGCGACCGTTCCCCACGCGTCCGTCATGGTCTGGCTCTTCGCCCTCGGTGTGGTCGTACCCATCGCCGGCGTCGTCTGGATCGTTCGCTGGGTCTTGCGGGACGGTCTGCAGTTCCGACTCCTCGGGCTGCTCGAAGCTTACGGCGCCCTGATCGTCCTGTTTGCGAGTGCCTACGCGCTCGTGCAGGTTGGGAGCGTCGAGCCTGGCTTTGCGGGCATGCCGACTCTCTGGTCTGCCGGTGATCCCGCGACCCTCGAGGTCCACGTTCAGCGCCTGCACGAGGTATTCTTCGAGTCGCTGTACTTGAGCGTCACGACCATCACGACGGTCGGATATGGAGACCTCGCGCCGATCGCGCCTCTCGGCAAGGCGCTCGCTGCAGCGGAAGGGCTGGCGGGAATCTCCTTCGTGGGGGTTGCCCTGGGTCACTACTTCTCGGTTTGCGTGCATCGATGATGGTCCGGGTGAGTTCTCGCACGCTTCCCGAAACGCAGCGACGCCGGTCGCGGCTCCGCGACCGGCGTCGAGTTCCGAGCGCGCCGCTTGATGGCTACTTCGCCGCGGCGTCCTCGCCCTTGGCGAGATCGTCGTACTGGGTTGCCAGCTCGTCGTTGAGCTCGGCGATGCGATCGCAGTGCTTCTTCATCCGTCGGAGTTCGCCGGGCTTCCCGTTGTATCCCTTGGCCATGGCGCGGTGCTCGGCGGCGAGGTCTCGCGCCTCGTTGGCCTTCATGCGGTAGTAGCGGGCCAGCGCCTGGTGCTCTGCGGGTGTGTCCGCGTTGTCGATCATCAGATGCTCGAGATGCTGGACGCCCGACTGGGGCGAGGGCGAGTCTGCCCAGGCGCCCACCGGAGTCAGCGCCAGCGCCAGCCCCGTGCTCAGTGTTGCGATGATGCGGTTCATTGGTGTTCTCCTGTTCTCGTCTTGGGACTCGCGCCCCGGCCGCCCATACCAGGGCGCCAGGTTAGCGTGAGGTTAGTACGAATACCGCGCGCAAGCGTGACCGGGCCGAGCACTCACGCGACGAGCGGCGGGTCGGTGGGCCAGAACCGGCGCAGAAGCAAGGGGCCCACCAGAGTCGTCGCGATGATCACCAAAGCGAGGGCTGCGAAGAGGTCGGGGGAGAGTACCCCCTCGCCGAGGCCCACCTGGGCAAAGACGAGCCCAACCTCGCCGCGCGGCACGAGGGCGCTTCCCACCGCGAGTGGTGGGGCGCCGAGCTTCGGGATGGCCATCGGGGCGAAAAGCTTGCCGGCGACCGCGGCGACGAAGAGGACGCCGGCGAGCGACAGCGTGAGGCGGCCCGAGGCGCTCGTCGTCGAGAAGCTGTCGATCGCGATCGCGCTGCCGACGAGCACGAAGAACACCGGGGTGAAGAGCTCGACGACCGGCCGGAACTCTGACCGGAGCCATTCGCGTTCGGGGTGTCGTGCGAGCGCGAGACCCGCCGCGTAGGCACCAATGATGAACTCCAAGCCGACGAGCTTTGCGACCCAGGCCGTCAGAAGCAAGGCGCTGAACACGAGCGCGAAGAGCGTGCCCTGTGAACGGGTCCAGCGCGTCAGCCGCAGCGTTGCCTCGGTGAGCGGGCGACCGAGCGAGAGCGCCACGACCAGGAAGAGCACCGCCTGTCCGACCGCTACTGCGAGCGCGAGGCCGACGGCCCCGTTCGCGGAGCTGACTCCGATCAGGGCCGCCAGCAGGATCAGCCCGAGGACGTCATCGACGACCGCGGCTCCGAGGATCAGGGTCGCGGCTCGGCTTGCACTGGCCTCGAGCTCTTCGAGAACTGCGGCGGTAACGCCGATGCTCGTGGCGGTGAGCGTGGCGCCGACGAAGAGCGCGGGAAGTAGCGAGACACCCAGCGCGGCAGCCGCGAGCGCGCCGAGGAGCAGCGGTAGCAGCATCCCGACCATCCCGAGCGCGGCTGCCCGGCCGATCATCCGGCGGGCGTTCTCGAGGTCCGTTTCGAGACCGATGCGAAACAGGAGGGCGCAGAGCCCGATCTGTGCGAGCGCGAGAAGGGGCGAGGTCGTCTCCCCATGTGCCGGCAGCTCGACCAGACCGAGGAGGGAAGGTCCGAGTACGATCCCAGCAGTGATTTCTCCGACCACCGCAGGGAAGCCGCACCGTCGGGCCGCGCCCCCGAGAAGCTTGGCGGTGATCAGAACGACGGGGAGCAGCCAATGAAGTTCCACGATCACCTCCTCGGGCGAGTTGACTCATCAGTCCCCCGGACACCCACCAATTCGCGAACGGCCAGCGGGCCGATCTGGATGTGTCGAGTAGACTCCGCTCCGGTCCGTCTGTACCTCTATTCCACATTTCCCCGCGTTCTTCATCCCGGAGACCGGCCTGGAGCCTGTTCTTGGATGGCACGCCGAGTGCACCCGTATTCCGCTGATCGCTCGGGAGGGCATCGAGATGCGCATGACAGCGCAAGCTGCGGTACGCCGGAAAGAACAGGATGAAGTACTCATGGCTCGCTACGCCGCGGGAGACGTGGAAGCCTTCGACGAGCTCTTTCGTCGCTACGAGCCCCGGGCATACGTCTTCTTCCTCCGTCGGACGGGATCTCCCCAACGCGCCGAGGATCTGTACCAGGAGTTGTTCCTGCGGATCCACGGTGCGCGGGCTCGGTACGAGCCCAGCCGTCCGTTCACCCCATGGTTCTTTCAGATCGCCAACCGGCTCCTCATCGACGACCACCGCCGCGCCTTTCGCCGCTGCGAGGTTCCCATGGCCGACCGCGATCCCCACACCAAGGGCGCTGGAAGCGAACAGCAGCTTGCGGACCTCGAGCAGGTCGACCAGCTGCTCGCGATGCTCTCTCCCGAGGAGCGCTACGTGGTGCTGTCTGCAAAGATCGAGGGGGTCGGCTACCCCGAGCTCGCGGAGCATCTCGGGAAGTCGGCGGACGCTGTCAAGAAGATGGCCTCCCGTGCGATCCAGCGCCTTCGCGCGACACTCGTCGAGTCTCCTGTCAGCGTATCCGCGCGCTGAAGGTCGGCCGTCATCTCCGGAGCGTCGGGAGTAGAGTTGGAAGCCGAGAACGAGAGGGCACCGGATTCGATCCGCGAGGGCGTGCGGTCGGGCATCCTGGCAACGATCCGGCAGGATGTCGAGCTGCGCGGAGGGCGGGCCGCAAGGCTGCTGCTCGCTGCTGGGTTCGCGGGTGTCGCGGGTGGCCTGGGTGCGACTCTCCTGGTAGCCGCCCATCCCTATGACCACCACCCGCCCTGGCACGTGGTCGTATTCAGCAGTGTCTGGGCCGGGCTGCTCGTTGTCGCGTTCTCGGTAGCGTTCTTGCAGCTACGAACGCCAAGGCTTCCCCTCGCCCGTTCTGCCGCGGTTGGACTCCTCGGCCTCGGTCTCGCGGGGATCTGCGGGATCGCGTGTCCAGACCAGCACTTCCTCGCTTGGTGGTCAGGGTTCGGGGTCGGCGCGGCGGTCGCGACGACGTGGGGGTCGGCCGCCAGCGCCCTGTGCTTCGGGTTCGTCGCGACACTCGCCATCGGGTTGCTGTCGTCGCTTGTCGTTCCCAAGGACCAGGCGCCCTCGGCCGGGACGCGTCTGCTCCCGGCGGCGGCCCTGGTCCTTCTGCTCGCTCCGGGTGTCGTCCTGCAATCGTTCGACACCTCGATTGCGGTCTTCTGCGGTTGGATCGCAGGAACTGCAGCAGGCGCGTACATGGGGGTCGTCTGGGGAGCCTGGGTTGGCGCTCGCGTGGCACGCCGAACGACGACGCCCTGATCGGCCTCGCGCGCGCCGCGAGACGCAGCGGGTTGTCGCAGTCGTCACCGGAAGCGACACCATGCACCCATCCGGACCCCGGCAAAGGCACCCCCTACGACGCCTGCGCTCCAAACGGATGACACCGAAATCGGGTCGTCGTGGGTCATCAGTGCGACGGCGGGCAGGAGCAGCAACGAGAGGAACATTGCGGCGTAGCCCCACCCCGGGCGTAGATCGAATCCGCAGACCGTCGCTGCGATCGCGCCCAGGGCCCCCGCGACGAGGCCCCCGAGCATGCCCGATGCGAATGCGATGCCGATGGGCCCGACCCCGTCGACGACCTGTCGGCTCTGCATCGAGACTTCCCACTCGAGAAGCCGCGTATCGGGTGCGACCAGGGCAAGGACCGACGTCAGCACAAGCCCCGTGAAGCCAACGAACACGGCCTCGCGAACCGGAATCGACCTGGGGAGAATACGAAGAGATACCGCCCCCAGCGCCAGGCCCAGAAGCCCAGCCCAGGCCGCTACGCAGATCGCAAGTTGCCACGCCGCAGGCGGTTCGGCCCGATCGGTCGCGAAGCAGAGAGCGGTGGCGACTGCGAGCAGCACGCCCGCGCCGCCCGCGACCGCGAGTCTCGTGAGGGTCTGGCGGTTCGAGCGGTCGAGATCCTCGCTCAGGGCTTGCCGAATCGCCTCCCGGACGCCGTCGCGAATCGCATCTCGCGTCGCTGCTGGCGACGATGCCGTCGGAGTCTGCTTGATCGCACTCAGCTTCGAAGCCCTGATGGCCGCTCTTGCGACCGGTCACGGTGCAACGTGGTCATGAAGCCGGCTCCGAAGGTCCGCGACATCGCCTCGCTGACCTGTCACGAGATCGACCTCCGGCCCGATCCCGACCCGCAGGATCTGCACGTCTTCGAGATACAGTGGGCAGGTCTCCATCCCCGAGCGAGCCTGCGAGCGGGCGAACGCCAGGTGACAGCGGAGATGGGCGACGGCCGCGTTGACGTCGACGCCGTCGACGAAGCGGATCCGGCTGCCACCTTCGATGTCCTCGACTGCCGCGACCTGGTCGATCAGTGGACACACCGCTCGAGTCTCGGGCGGAAACGAACGACACTGCGCTTCCTCGAACTGCTCGAGGGCCTGCGCGGCCGCAAGGTGCTCGCGCGCGTGGCCCTCGTGCCGGTTCGCATGTGCCAGGTGGCGAGCCGTCGGGTTGTAGCTCCGGTCATCCCAGTAGTAGTCGCCGCGATACCGGTTGGCATACTCGTCCCCCCACCCCGGCGCACCCGGGTAGGCCTCGACGAGGACGTCCGGGTCGTAGCGGTCTTCGTGGTCACGCGCGCGGGTCTGATGCTCATCCGAGTGCCGCCGGTGTTCTTCGGCACTCATGTCATCCGGGGCCGTGCCTCCGCCGAACTGGCCGCACGCGCCGAGCGTGATGAGCACCGCCAGGGTCAGGGAGAGAAGCACCAGTCGTTTGATCTTCGCGTCCATGGATCTCCGCCTCCTCTTGCAGTACGGACGACCGTGCTCGTCGTGACTCTCAAAGGCTCCCGGAGCCCGCTGCCGGGGCTACGGGGGCGGTGGGAACTCGGCGAGGATCTCGCGAATCGAGCGGGCAACGATCCGCTCGAGATCGTCACGGGTCGCATCCGGAGAAATGCTGCCCCGTGCGACACCGCGCCAGGTGCGGCGACGGTCAGGGCTGAGGAAGTCGACGACGACCGAGCCCCTTCGAATCGTCGAGACGACGCGACGAGGAGTGATCGGCTTGGCGATCACGTCGTCACCCTCGAAATACCACGCCTGATCGACAAAGCTCGTGTGCAGCTCTTCTCGCGTGCGGCAGTGAAAGGCGACCAGAAAGTCAGGGCTCTCCCTAGAGGCAAGCGTATACCCCTGGCGCCCCAGCTCTTCGAGAAGGGCGCGTTGGATCAACTGGTGAAGTTCGTGCTCCTCGGGCTGCGTCCGTTGCTGGCTTTCCGAGCCAGCCTCGAGCACGGCGAAGTACCGGTAGTTGTCGAAGTTCTCCGTTTCCCGATACTCCGAGTACTCGACGGGCAGGCGCCCAGCGGTGCAAGCCGTCCAGACGAAGAGCGTGGAGAGCGCGGCCCAGAAGGCGAGTGATCGGAGCGCGACGCGTCGCCGTGCCATGGCAGGCCCCCGCATGTCTAGCGATTTCGTTTCGCCTGACTCGCCCGGATCGGATCCGGCCAGGTGCTCTTGATGAACGCGAGAATCGACCGGATCTCCTGGTCCGTCAGGCTTTGGCGGAAGCCGGGCATTCCGCTCGGCCAGTCGGGTCCCCTCGGCCGACCTCCGTCCCGGGTGACGGAGAACAGGTACTCGTCGTCGTGGTGCCATGTGTGACCGTTGGCGTCGTGGGGAGGCGCGGGATAGCTACCGTCGGGAAGCCGCATCTTCCAGTTCGCCTCGCCCTCCAGCTCGGCGCCGTGGCAGGAGCCACAGTGCCGGTCGTAAAGAGCCGCGCCCAGACGTTGTACTCGTTCGGGTTCTGTCTCGCGCGAAGCCACGGCGATCGCGAGTCCAATCGACAGGGCGAGCGCTACGGATACCCCCAATTGGCTGGTTCGATGACGGCGCATGGGTCCCATCATCCGGCGATACGGGCCCGGGGACGCCGAGGTGACATCGCGCTGGCATCAGGGCCCTCGCGGCGAGTCGGGCCTGGGGCGGACGTCACCCTGGCTTGGTCTCACACGTAGTCCCGAGCGATGGCAGGACAGCGACTGCGTTTGGTTCGCCTCGGGATCGACACTCACCAGGAGCCCGTCGTGTACATGCGTTCCGACTGCGACGTTTGTCGGTCCGAGGGGTTCACCGCGCACTCGCGTGTTCTGATCGAAACGGACGAGGCGTCTGGACTGGCAACCCTCAACGTGGTGCGCGGGGAATTGCTGAAGCCGGGCGAGGCCGGGCTATCGGAGTCTGCATGGGAGCGGCTGGCGAACCGGCCCCGGCCGACGGCCCGTTTCTCTCATGCGCCTACGGTCGCCTCCTTGCGACCCGTCCGCGCCAAGATCCACGGCCGGACACTCGAGGCCGAGGACATCGCTGCGATCGTGAACGATATCGCTGCGGGTCGCTATACCGACGTCGAGATCGCCGCCCTTCTCACCGCCTGCACCTCTGCCGGAATGACCATGCGAGAGGTCGTGGCGCTGACGCACGAGATGGTCGCCGTGGGAGAGCGACTCCACTGGGATCGCGAAGTGGTTGCGGACAAGCATTGCGTGGGCGGTCTCCCCGGGAACCGAACGACCCCGATCGTGGTCGCGATCGTCGCGGCACGGGGCGTGTGCATCCCGAAGACATCCTCGCGCGCGATCACCTCTCCGGCGGGGACGGCCGATACCGTGGCGACGATGGCCCCGGTGAACCTCGATCTCTCCGCGATGAGGAATGTCGTGGATCGCCACGGAGGCTGTCTCGTCTGGGGTGGCTCGGTCCAGCTCAGCCCGGTCGATGACACCCTGATCCGCGTCGAGCGAGCGCTCGATATCGACAGTGAAGCCCAGCTCGTCGCATCGATCCTTTCCAAGAAGGTGGCGGCGGGGTCGACACATGTGGTGATCGACATTCCCGTCGGCCCTTCGGCGAAGGTGCGCGATCCGATCGCTGCGAGTGCCCTGAGCCGACTGCTGACTCAGGTCGCGCGAGAGTTCGGGCTCGAGCTGCGGGTCGTGCTGACCGACGGCAGCCAACCCGTCGGTCGCGGAATTGGTCCCGCACTCGAGGCACGGGACGTACTCGCTGTCATGCGCTGCGACGCGGACGCGCCCGAAGACCTGCGGCGGCGTGCTGTCACGCTCGCGGGTGAGGTGCTCGAAGCGGTCGCACACTGCCCGCGCGGTGCCGGTGGCGCCCTGGCCGAGGAAACTCTCCAGAGCGGGATCGCCTGGCGAAAGCTCCAGGCGATCCTCGAGGCACAGGGCGGGATGAGAGAGCCGCCCGTCTCGGGGCATCGCTGGGATTTCCTTGCTTCCGCTGGGGGCACAATCTCGGCGATCGACAATCGGCGCTTGGCTCGTGCCGCGAAGCTCGCCGGCGCGCCGAGCTCGCCAGCGGCCGGAATCCGGCTCCTCGCGAGACTCGGTGACGAGGTCCAGGTGGGGCAAACCCTGTTCGAGCTCCACGCCGAGACTCCCGGGGAGCTCGCATACGCGCGGAGCTTCTTCGACGCGAATCGGGACCTCCTGCGAATGACGACCGGTCCGTGACCTCCCTCGTTCTACCGCTGCCGGGCAACGAGCCGCTCGCCGCTAGCCTCGCGCAAAGAACGCGCTGGGAAGTGGCGTCCCTGGGAACCCGGACCTTCCCGGACGGAGAGACCTACCTGCGTGTACAGGCAGATTGCTGCCGCAAGAATGTCTTCCTCGTGTGCACACTCGACCGGCCGGATGCCAAGCTGCTGCCGCTCCTCTTTGCCGCCGATACCGTGCGCGAATTCGGTGCGGCTCGGGTCGGGCTCGTTGCGCCCTACCTCGCGTACATGCGCCAGGACCGCCGGTTTCAGGACGGCGAAGCAGTCACCTCGCGGATCTTCGCCGACCTCCTCTCCTCGCGCTTCGACTGGCTCGTGACGCTCGATCCCCACTTGCACCGGTATCGCACGTTGGGAGAGCTCTACCGCATCCGGACCTGGGTCCTGCACGCAGCGCCGCTTCTCGCCTCATGGATCGCGGCGAACGTAGAGCGTCCCTTGCTCGTTGGGCCGGACGAGGAGAGTGCGCAGTGGGTCGCGGATGTCGCGCGGCCGAGTCGCTCGCCCTACGTGGTGTCGACGAAGCTCCGGCGTGGAGATCGCGATGTCGAGATCTCCCTCCCGGATGTCGGCGGCTACCGGGACCGGACGCCGGTTGTTCTGGACGACATCGTGTCCTCCGGCCGGACGATGGTCCAGGCCGTCCGCTGTCTAGCGGTGGCAGGCCTACCTCCCCCTGTCTGTGTCGGCGTGCACGGAATCTTCGCGGGAACGGCGCATTCCGAGCTGGTCGCCGCGGGCGCCGGTCGCATCGTGACGACGAACAGCGTGCCCCATCCAACGAACGGGATCGACGTATCGAACCTCATTGCGTCCTCCCTGACGGCCCTGGCGAGCTGATCGGGTTCGCGGTCACCCAACCGGTTTCCGGCCGTAGTCCTCCGATAGCAAGTATTGACTGGGGAGCCGTTGAATGCCCTGGCGACAGCCGAGACGAATCGCAGCGATACCCGCCGTCCTGAGCCTGGCTCTGGGCTGTACCGGAGCCCCCTCCGCCCCCGGTACCTCGGAGCATCTCGGACCACGTCAGGTTCAGGGTGAGGCCGCCGCGAGGTTGACTCCGGACTCAGTGAGTCGCCTTCTCGAAGACGCCACAGGGGGGAGTTCTGAGGCTCAGGTCCGTTTGGGGAACGTCTATGCACACGGCGATGGAGTCACCATCGACGACGGCGAGGCCGTGCGCTGGTACCGGACGGCCGCAGAGGCGGGGAACCCCGAAGCGCAGAGGAACCTCGCGGTGATGTACGTCTTCGGGCACGGCGTCGAGAGGGACGACGGCCTCGCCCTCGAGTGGTATCGGAAATCGGTCGAGGGCTGGGACCCGCGGATGCAGCCGCATCTCGGCCACATGTTCGGGTACACCGAATCGATGGCCGACGATGAGCGCACGTTGAGGTGGATCAAAGAGCCTCGCAACCACGGCCATCGGGACGCCGGAAGCAACATCGGCCACATGTATCCGTGGGGAATCGGCGTCCCCGGTGATGAGGCCGGCGCGGTCCTCTGGTTCCACGAGGCGGCCGCAGGCGGAGAGGCGGCGGCGCAGCTTCATCTCGGCCACATGTACGCGAGTGGCGAGGGCGTTCAGCGGGATGAAGCCGAGGCCCTCCGCTGGTACCGGGAAGCCGCAAGCGCGGGCAACCACCTTGCCGAGGCGGCGCTGGCTTTCGCCTACGAACAGGGGCGTGGTGTGAGGCAGGATCCCGTACGCGCCTATGTCTGGGCGAGCCTGGCGGAGGCCAGGGTCCCCGAGGCAAGAGAGCTACGCAAAGACCTCGAGGCGAAGCTGAGCGAAGAGCAGCTCCGCGAGGCAACACGCCTCTCACAGGAGTTGCGGGAATCCGGAGTCTTGCGGTGACTCCCGGGTCGCTTCCTGGGGGCGACGCTTCAGGACGCGGTCACGCGGGTCCCGGTCGGTCGATCTGCTTGAGGCGGCGGCCCACTTCCGCGATCTCGTCGAGATGTTCCGACACTCGGGACGTCGACTGTACGCATGTTGAGCGAGCCCGATCGGGCCGGGTATGTGGCCCACTCAAGCCGCCTGGGGCGGCGGACGATGGACTCTGACGAGATGCGAAGCCGCGCGTGGATACTTTCGGTGCTGACGATCTGCTGGCTCCTGCCCAGCGGCGGCGCCGAATGTGCTCCCCACTCCTCGACGTCGCACGAGCAGACACAGGCATCCCAGGGCCGCGGTCACGCGCACTCGCATGCTCACGCGTCGGAAGAGCATCACCCCGCCGCGCATCACCGCGAGGCCGCCAGGGGGGCTGGACACCCCGCATCTCCCGGCAACGACCCGTCCGAACCGATCTGCTGTGACGATGGCGAGGCTGCGCCGACCGGCGCCGCCCTGACGAGCAACCCTCAGCCTCGTCCGAAGTGGGTCGCCTTCGTGCTTCCGGCTCTTCGCGAGGCGCGACCCCAGGTCGCGGTGGTCCAGCGTCGCGCGCGAATTCGGCTCCGTGAACCTCCGAATCTTCCCTACTCGCGGACACGCCGACCGCTACTGATCTGAGCACCGCCAGGTTCGACGCCTTTCACAGGCGCTCCCCGGAGAAATTCGGGGCACTCCCGAACCTGGAGGTCCTATGCGACTGCTTTCGAGCGCAGCCCTCGCGGCCGCGCTGATCTTCGGGGCTTCGGCCCCTGCGAGTTCTGAGACATCATCGCGCGCCTTCTCGGCCGACGACGCGGTGCGCGAGGCGATTGCTGGCAATCGCGATCTTCAGGCGGCACGCGCCACGATCGACGTCGCGCGAGGTCTTCGGCTGCAAGCCGGTAGGCTCGAGAACCCCGAGCTGGAAGTCGCGTACGCGGACGACTTCGCCTTCGAGTCCGCGGGCGAGCGGGCCGCTTCAGTGGGCCTCGCGCAGCGCTTCCCAGTCACCGCGCGCCTGGCCCGCGAGAAGGACGTGGCCTCGCAGGGCGTGGCGATCGCGGAAGCCGAGGTGCATGACTTCGTGCGGCGCCTGATCGCCGACGTCGAGAGTGCGTTCTACCGGGTCCGAACGCTCGATGAGCAGCGCGTCGTCAATCGTCAACTGACCGCGTCGGTTCTCGAGGTCGAGCAGGCGACCGAGGGACGTTTCGCCGCCGCCGAGGCGTCCGCCGCCGAGGTAGGTCTGCTGCGGATCGAGCGTCTGCGTCTCGAGCAGGAGGGGCAGCGCTTGAAGCGCGACCGGGAGATCGCCGCGGGTAGCCTGGCGCGGCTCATGGGGCGCAATCCACGGGATCCGCTGACCCCGGTCGGTGAGATCGACCCCGGTCCGATTCTGCTGGCAGCTCCTCCTGACTCGACCACCACCGCCAGCTCTGCACGCCCCGATCTCGACGCGGCGTCGAAGCAGATCGAGCGAGCCGATGCCGACCGGAGACTGGCGCAGGCGGAGGCCTGGGAGGATTGGACCGTCGGGTTCGGCTACGAGTTCGACCGGCAGGTCTTCGACGGTCCGGTGGCCACCGAGGAGGACTCGCTCCTCCGCTTCGGCCTGCGCGTGCCGCTTCCGCTCTGGAACCGGCAGCAAGGCCGCGTCGCGGCGGCGGCCGCAGAGCTGCGGCGATCGCGGCGCTCTCGGGAGGCGCTGGTTCTCCGCATCGAGGAAGAGGTTCGAGCAGCCGAGTCGCGTGTGCGGACCCTTCGCGAGAGCGTCGACGCCTACATCCACCAGATCCTGCCGGAAGCGACTCGCACGCAGGCGTTGCTCGAACGGGGCTATCGCCAGGGCCTGGTGGGCATCGCCGCGCTGCTGCAGGCGCAACGCCAGTACAACGAGAGCCGGGCCTTCTACCTCGATCTCCTGGGCGACCTGCGACAGGCCCACATCGCGCTGGAAGTGGCGGCCGGAACGAGCCCATACCTGAACGACCCGCGAGTCCGGGGAGGAAGTCGGTGATGAAGTCCATTCTTCTTGCGAGCGCTGTCCTGTTGAGTTTTGCCGGCGCCGTCCTCGCACACGAGGGTGAAGACCACGCGGCTGCTCCGGGCAGTGAGTCCGGTGGGGGTCCCGTTGCCGGCCCGGTCGAAGTCTCGGAGGTCGCGCAGCGCAATCTGGGGCTGACGCTCGCGGAGGCCGAGCTGCGTTCGGTCGAGACGACTCTCCGCGTCATCGGCGAGATCCAGGCCGACCCTGCCCGCTCGGGGGCCGTGTCGAGTCGCATCCCCGGGCGGGTGTCGGCAGTCTACGCCCGAGAGGGAGAGCGCGTAGAGAAGGGCCAGCAGCTCGTCGAGGTCGAGAGTCTTCAGCTCGGCGATCCGCCCCCGCGCGCCCGCTACGGCTCGCCGGTCGGAGGTGTGGTCACGGACCGGCATGTCGTCGTAGGCGACGAGGTGGAGCCGAATCGGCACCTGTTCGAGGTGGCCAATCTCAGCGAGGTGCTCGCGGTCGGTCGCGTCTTTGAAGGCCAGATCGGTCAGGTTTCGATCGGTCAGAGAGTGCGGGTGCGGGTCCCGAGCTATCCGGAGGAGTTCTTCGACGGCGTGGTCGAGCGGCTCGGGGGCAAGCTCGATCCGGCCAGTCGCTCGCTTGCCGTCTACGTGCGCGTGATCAACACGGACGGCCGGCTGCGACCGCACATGCGCACCACTCTCAGCCTGATCACCGGGGGGGCCGAGTTTGCGCTGGCGATCCCGCGGCGTGCGGTCCTCGGCGAGGCGGGGCGGCTCTACGTGTTCGTGCAGGACGAGGAGAACGACGAGCTCTTCGAGCGCCGCCCCCTCCTGCTCGGCGTTTCCAATGACCGCTTCGTCGAGGTAGTGGAGGGGCTCTCTCCCGGCGAGCGCGTCGTCGACGAGGGGAACTACTCCCTTCAGTACCTCACGCCGACCGAGCAGCCGGGCGCTCCTCCCGAGATCGACACCGCGCCACGCCCTGAGACCGAGACCGGACCCACTACGCGCTGGGGTCTTGCAGCCCTGGTCGTCGTCGGGATTGCCGTTGGGGTGCTGTGGAAACGCCGGCGAGCCCGCACCGCTGCCGAGGCTCGCTAGGCATGTTGAACCGCCTGATCGAGTTCTCGCTGCGAAACCGCCTCTTCGTCATTGCGGCCTCGGTGATCGTTCTGGTCTACGGCGTTCTCGTCATCCGGGACCTTCCGGTAGACGTCTTTCCAGACCTCAACCGACCGCTCGTCACCATCCTCACGGAGGCGCCGGGTCTGGCCCCGGAAGAGGTCGAGACCCTCGTCACCTGGCCGCTCGAGACCGCGGTGAACGGCGCGCCGGGCGTGCTCCGGGTGCGTTCGAACTCCGGAATCGGGCTCTCGATCCTGTTCGTCGAGTTCGACTGGGGAATGGACATCTACCGCGCGAGGCAGCTGGTCCAGGAACGCCTTCAGCTGGCCGCCGAGAAGCTGCCGGAGGGCGCTGCACCGTTCATGGGACCCGTCTCCTCGATCATGGGAGAGATCCTGCTGATCGGTGTCTCGAGCCGCGACGGGACGACGGCACCGATGGAGCTGCGCAGCATCGCCGACTGGGTCATCCGGCAGCGGCTCCTGACCCTGCCGGGCGTGTCGCAGGTGATCCCGATTGGAGGGGGCGTGCGGCAACACCAGGTCCTCGCGGATCCGGAGCGTATGGCCGCCTATGGGGTCAGCCTCCAGGATGTCGTGGACGCGACCGAGCGCTCCCAGATCAATACGCCGGGTGGATTCATCGCGTCCGAGACGCGGGAGTCACTGGTGCGCAACATCGCGCGTACCGCGGACCTCGATGAGATTCGCGCGACCGTCCTCACGGTCCGGGACGGCATTCCGATTCGGCTGGGCGATGTGGCCGACCTGCGAATCGACAAGCAGATCATGCGCGGGGACGCCGGCGTAGACGGCCGTCCTGCGGTGATGATCTCGGTACAGAAGCAGCCCGGTGTCGATACGGTCGCCCTTTCGGCTCTCGTCGAGGAAGCCCTCGCCGAGATCGAGCGGGACCTTCCGCAGGATGTGGAGGTCCGCGTCCTCTTCAAGCAGGCGAACTTCATCGAGGCGGCGGTCGCGAACGTCGAGGAAGCGATCCGCGACGGCGGCATCATGGTCGTCATCATCTTGTTCCTGTTCCTGATGAATGTTCGCACGACGTTCATCACCTTGACGGCGATCCCGCTCTCCTTCGTGACCACGGTGATCTTCTTCGACATCGTGGGTCTGTCGATCAACACGATGACGCTCGGCGGGCTCGCGGTCGCCATCGGCATGGTGGTGGACGATGCGATCGTGGACGTCGAGAACGTCTTCAGGCGGCTACGGGAGAACCGCCACGCGGCGGTGCCGCGACCCGTCCTCCGTGTGATCGCGGACGCATCGGGTGAAATCCGCAACTCGATCCTCTACGCGACGCTCCTCGTCATTCTCGTATTCGTACCGCTATTCGGGCTGGCGGGCATCGAAGGCCGGCTCTTCGCGCCGATCGGTGTCGCCACGATCGTCGCGATGGCGGCGTCCTTCGTCGTGTCGGTGACCGTGATTCCCGCCCTTTGCTCGTACCTCCTGCCCGGCATGAAGCGGATGGAAACGGAATCCGACAGCTGGCTCGTTCGCCACCTCAAGGACTTCGATCGCCGAGTCCTGCTCGAGCCGGCGCTGCGCAATCCGGGCTGGTCCCTCGCTG
Source organism: Deltaproteobacteria bacterium (assembly GCA_029261855.1). Lineage (GTDB taxonomy): Bacteria > Myxococcota_A > UBA9160 > UBA9160 > UBA4427 > JAJDAN01. The sequence continues at coordinate 41,283 of JAJDAN010000028.1, read as the reverse complement.
CGACCGCGCTTCTCGTGGTCGGGTCCTTCGCCCTCTACCCACTGATGGGAAAGGAGTTCCTGCCTGAGTTCAACGAGGGGACCGCTACGGTCAACATCCTCGTCGCGCCCGGGACTTCTCTCGAGGAGTCGAACCGGACCGGGGCGATCGCAGAGCGGCTGCTTCTCACGGTCCTCGAGATCGACCATACCGGTCGGCGTACGGGGCGTGCCGAACTCGACGAGCATGCCGAGGGTGTCCACTACACCGAGATCGACGTCGATCTCCGCGAGTCGGAGCGCTCCCGGGAAGAGATCCTCGAGGAGATCCGGGAGAAGCTCGGGCAGATCCCCGGGACCGCGCTCAATGTCGGACAGCCCATCTCCCATCGTTTGGACCACATGCTTTCCGGCGTGCGCGCCCAGGTTGCCGTCAAGATCTTCGGCGACGATCTGGGCCTGCTGCGCGCGAAGGCCGCCGAGGTCGAGGTGGCGCTCGGCCGGGTGCCCGGAGTCGTGGATCTCCAGATCGAGAAGCAGGTCCTGATTCCCCAGGTCCGGATCGAAATCGATCGCGAACGGGCGCAACTCTACGGCGTCTCGGCGGGAGGGATGGCCGAAGAACTCGAGACAGCGCTCAACGGTCGCGTCGTCGGCCAAATTCTCGATGGGCAACGGACCTACGACCTCTACGTATGGTACGGGGAGCAATTTCGGGGAGACATCGAGTCACTTGCTGAGATGTTGGTGGACACGCCTTCGGGAGAGAAGGTCCCGCTCGCCTTGCTGGCCGACGTGCGGGATGCAAAGGGACCGAACATCATCAACCGGGAGAACGTTCGCCGCCGCATCGTCATTTCGGCGAACGTCTCGGGGCGAGACCTCGGGTCGACCGTGGCCGACATGCAAACGGCGGTCACATCCGTGGACTTGCCGGCGGGCTACTCCGTGAGCTTCGAGGGCCAGTTCGAGAGCCAGCAGGCCGCGACGCGACTCATTGCGACGCTGAGTCTCTTTACCTTCGGAGTGATGTTCTTGCTGCTCTACACGCACTTTCGAAGCGTGATGATCGTCGCCCAGGTGCTGCTCAACATCCCACTCGCCTTCATCGGCGGTCTCGTTCTGACCTATGCGATGGTCGGTACGATCTCCGTTGCGACCCTGGTCGGCCTCATCACCCTTGCGGGTATCGCCTCCCGAAACACCATCATGATGATCTCCCACTATCTCCATCTGATGGAGGATGAAGGGGAGCGCTTCGACCGCGCGATGATCATCCGCGGGTCGCTCGAGCGGCTCGTGCCGGTGACGATGACCGCCCTCGTCTCCGGCTTCGCGCTGGTTCCGCTGGTGTTGGCCGCCGGTGAGCCCGGCAAGGAGATCCTGTACCCGGTGGCGGTCGTGATCATCGGTGGGCTCTTGAGTTCGACGCTACTGGACATGGCGGTCACTCCCGTCGTGTTCTTCCGCTTCGGAAGGAAGGCTGCGGAGCACTACCTGGCTCGCGAGAGTGGCGACCCGCTCGACGCGAGTCCCGGGAGCGGCCCAGGCAACACAGCCGAGCCCGGTTCCTCGGGGCAGATCGCCTCGTGACACGGCTCAACCCAAGCATGGAGGAAAGAACATATGTCGAAAATGATCTCGATCGGAACTCTTGCAGCGTTCGCGATCGGGCTGGCCGCTTCGGTCGTCAGTGCGGATTCCGGGCACGGGCACGGCGCTCATGCCGGCGGATCGGCGGAGTCTTCGAGTCTGCCCAGCGCCTGGTCGGCCCTCGGCTCCACGCGTGACGAAATTGCCGGCGACGTCAAACGCGGCGCGCTGGGGGAGGTTCATGCCAAGGCCGAGCGCCTCGCCGGACTGATGGACGCGCTGCTCGCGCAATCCCAGGATCTTCCCGCCTCGAAGCTGGCCCGCGTCAAGGGCGCGGCGAAGCAGGTCGAACGCGTCGCTCTCTCGCTCCACAAAGCGGCGGACGCGGGGGACGCGGCCAGGACGGAGAAGGAACTCTCGAGGTTGAGCGGGTTGCTCGAGCTGATCCGGGTCCAGTATCCGGCCGGCGCACTGGGAGCGGCAGGCCACGATTCCGGAGATCACTCGAGCCACTCCGAAGGCAAGCCGCACACTCACACACACATGGACCCGCCGCAGGGAATGGTGGACGGGCCGGCGCAGGAAACGGTTCGCGTCCGGGCCGTGGATCTCATGCGCTTCGAGCCGCGGCGGATCGAGGTCCGCGCCGGTGTGCCCACGCGGATCGAGCTCGAGAATCTCGGGGGTGCGGAGCACTCCCTCGCCGTGAAGACCGCCGACGGTGAGCACGACTGGGTGCATCTCCACGCCGCACCCCGCGCCACCCAGGCGGCGATCTATCGGCTCGACCAGCCAGGAGTCTATCCGGTGCTCTGCACGATTCCGGGACACACCGAGGCTGGAATGACCGGCGAGCTCGTCGCCCTGGCAGCCAGCGGCGCCCATCCTCGTCCCTGACATCAGGACCAAGTTCTTCAAGCCCTCGGAGCGGGAAGCTCCATCGTCTCGGTGGGAGGTCACCGCGATGGAACGCCATCGAACCACGTGCAAGATCGGCGCTTGCGAGCCCTTCTGTGGCGTCGAGATCGACGTCTCCGAGGGGCGGCTGACTGGGATTCGCCCGAACCCGGATCACCCCATCACCAAGGGATACGCGTGCATCAAGGGAATGCACGTGCCCGACTACGTGAATCACCCGGAACGCCTCTTGCGCCCCATGGCCCAGGGGCCAGCGGGGCTCGAGGCGGTTGCCTGGGAGGACGCAACCCGCGACATCGGGGAGCGGCTGCAGAAGATCCGGAAAGAGCACGGACCCCGGTCGATTGCAACCTACTGGGGCAATGCCGCGGACAGCGTCTCGATCACGCTCGCCAACACGTTCTGCCATGCATTCGGATCGCCGAACTCGTTCAACGTCCTCTCGCTCGAGTACACGGATCGCGGGGCCGTCGCGCATCGCGTGCTCGGCAACGAGAATCTGATCCTCCAGCCGGACGCGGATCGCGCGTCGTTCGCGCTGCTTCTCGGGACGAATCCCCTCGTCACCCAGGGGATGACGCTGTTGCAGCGCCGTCCTCACGTGGGTGCTGCACTAGCGGGCATCCGGAAGCGGGGAGGACGCGTCGTTGTCGTCGATCCACGGCGAACCGAAACCGCTCGCGTCGCCGATGAGCACCTGGCGATTCGACCAGGGACGGATCTCTTTCTGCTCGTAGCCATGATCCGGCGCATTCTCGATCGCGGCCTGCACGATCGCCGCTTCGTCGAGCGGCACGCCACGGGTGTCGACGCATGGCGCGACGTGTGCTCACAAGTCGATCCCGCCTGGGTCGCGGACCTCACCGGGATTCCGCGAGACGTCATCGATCGGACCGCGGAGTCGTTCGCCCAGGCCGATGCAGCGTTCGCGACGACTCGAGTCGGCGTCCAGACGAGCTTCAACACGACCCTGACGGAATGGGCAGTCCTGGCACTCAATGCCATCACGGGAAACGTGGATCGCGCTGGGGGCGTCTACTTCAACCCCGGCGCATTCGATGTGCCCTCGCTCATCGAGCGATTCAGTCGCCGGCGAAATCCGGCGCCTTCCCGCGTCGGCCGCTACCCGCAGATCTTCGGAGGGCCGCCTGCGTCTGTGTTCGCTGACGACGTCCTTTCGGAGAGTCCCGATCGTATCCGCGCTCTCGTCGTGGTCGCGGGAAATCCGGTCATCACCTTCCCGGACACGAAGAGGATCGAGGCCGCACTGCGGCGCCTCGACCTGCTCGTCTGCATCGACATCTTCCCGTCCGATACCTGCGCGTTCGCGGACTACGCTTTGCCCGCTGCGACCCTCTACGAGAAGGGTGGCCTGCACTTCCTGACCTCCAACTTCGAGCCGAGACCCTATCTCGAGTGGAAGCCAAAGTTGATCGAGCCCCGCGGCGAAGCGCGTAGCGAGTGGCAGATCGTCAAGGACCTATCGCGGGCCGCCGGAGTACCGTTCCTGAACGATCCGCGGCTCGATCGTGCGGCGCGCTGGATGGAGGCGGTCGGCTTCGAGTTCAGTGAGTCCATGCTCTACCGGTATCTGCTCCTGGGCAAGACAGGTCTGGGTTCGCTGCAGCGCAAAGACGCCGGAATGGAGCTTGGTGAGCTGGTCCTCGGGCGGTTCTTCACAGACACGATTCGCACCGACGACCGCAAACTGCACCTGGCCCCGCCGGAGTTCGTCGGCGCGCTTCGCGAGTCTCTCGCCGATCCACCGGAGGCCCGCGTCGACTTCCCGTTCGTCCTGATCTCGGGAGCGCGTCGGCTCGCGAGCTACAACAGCTGGACGCATCACATCGAGGCCCTCGCGGACAAGCTCCGGGGTAACTGGGCGACCCTGCATCCCGAGGATGCGGCAAAGCTGGGCATTCGGGAGGGACAGCTCGTTCGGGTCGCGTCCGCAGCCGGAGAGATCGAGATCGAGGCACGACTCTCGCCGGACGTCCGGCGGGGCGTCGTCGCGATCCACCAGTTCTGGGGGCACCGATACAAGACCGGAACCTCCGCCACTCGCCGCTACCCCGGCGTGAACGTCAATCACCTGCACAGCGACCGGGTCCGAGACCGCTTCACCGGAATGCCCGTCTTCAACGGGACGCCGTGCCGGATCGTCCCGCTGCCGGAATCGGACGCGCAGCCGACCTGACCCGCCCATCCGACGAACGCTTCGGGCCGACCGGGCACCGGTCACCCTGCCCGCACCGGCTCCGTACTTCCAGGGACACAGCGCTGGGCTTCTCACCCAGGCGGAGACGAGCATGCGAAGCGAGTGAGGCTGCGCGCTGACATCGAGCGGGTCTTCGAATGGTGGGCTGGCTGGGTGCTCCGCTGGCGCCACTTCGTCGTCGTCGCGAGCCTGCTTCTCGTCGGCGGGCTCGCCGTCGGATTGCAGTGGCTACAGATCGAGACGTCCTTCGAGAGCTACCTGCCGCGCGACAATCCGGCGCAAGAGCTCTATGCGTACTTCCGGGCCCAGTTCGGGTCCGGTGAGCGCGTGGTCGTGTTGCTCCGACCGCGCGAGCTGTACGACGTCGACTTCCTGGAAGAACTGGTCGTGCTTCACGGCGCTCTCGAGGATCAGCTTCCCTACCTCGACGATCTGACGAGTCTCGTGAACGCGAGACACCTCGTGGGGACCGCCGACGCGCTCGTGTCGGAAGGGCTGATGGACGAGATTCCGGCTTCGGAAGCCGGGCTCGAACGACTTCGTCGCCGTGTCCGCGAGAATCCGCTGTATCGCAACGTGATCATCGCCGCCGACGGCTCAGCCACGGCCATCGTGATCGAGCTCGACGGGGCGCTGTCTGACATCAGCGAGCGAGGCCAGGGAGCCGAAGTCGACTCGTCTCTGCTGGGCGGCTTCGAGGACGACGCGGGTGCCGCCGCCCGCGCGTCGAAGGGCGAGCTGCTTTCGACCGCCCAGTCCCGCCATCTTGCTCGCGAGATCGATCGAATCGTGGGCGAGCATGCACCGCGGTCGACCGAGATCTTCGTCGCGGGCACACCCCTGCTCGCGCATCGGATCGGCGAGATGTTGACCCGGGACATCGTCGTCTTCGTATCCGTGTCCGTGGGTCTCACCGCACTTCTTCTCTTCCTGCTGTTTCGCAGTTTCTGGGCGACCATCCATCCGCTGCTCGTGGTGGGGCTATCCGTCGCGGGCACGCTCGGTTGGATGGGCTGGGTCGGTCTTCCCATCACGGCCGTCACCGAGATCCTGCCCAGCCTGCTCGTGGCGATTGGCGTTGCCGACGCAATCCACATCCAGGCGATGTTCTACAAGCGGCAAGAAGGCGGATTCCCGCTGCCCGAGTCGATTCGCTGGGCGATGGGGCACTCGGGACTTGCGGTGGTGCTGACGAGCCTGACCACCGCTGCCAGTATGGCGGCGTTCCAGGCAGCCGAGCTCCAGCCGGTCATCGACCTCGGCCGGGCGGCCCCAGTGGGGGTCGCGTTGGCGCTACTGCTCAGTACGACACTGCTTCCCGTGCTGCTCGCGTACAGCGGAAAGCAGCGCTCGCGTGCAGGTGGCGCCCGTCCCACGATGGCACGGATCGACGCGCTGCTGCTCGGGCTCGGTCGCACTGGAAGCCGTCATCCGCGCAGCGTCCTCGCGGTCGTGGCCGCATTGTGGATCGTAGCCGGCGCGGGTGCGGCAACGCTCCGATTCTCGCAAGACGATCTGCGCTGGCTCCCGGAGGACGACTCGATCCGCCTCGCGACCGAAGCGTTGAACGTCTCCTTGCGCGGCGCCGAGCCACTCGAGCTGCTTGTCGAGCTTTCGCCGGGCGTCGATCTGCGCGAACCCGCCGTGCTCGAAGCGATTGGCGCGATCGAAGATCGCGCGCTGCAACTCCGGGTGGGCGAAGTCGCGGTCGGTCAGAGCCTGTCGATCGTCGACGTCGTCGAGGAGACCCACCGCGCACTCAGTGACGATCCGTTGGCAACGCTGGGGCTTCCGACCTCGCGCGAAGCCGTGAGCCAGGAGCTGCTCTTGTTCGAGAGCGCGGCGCCCGACGATCTCGCGCGACTCGCCAATTCGGGTCTGACGACCACGCGTATCGCGATGACCGTTCCCTTCGTCGATGCGCTCTACTACCCACGCTTCTCGGCGGCAGTCGAGGGTGTGGCGACGCAGGTCCTCACGGAACGCGGTCTCCAGGGGAAGATCTCGAGCCGGCCCACTGGGCAGCTGATGCTCGCCGGCGAGACCTTCGACCTGCTCTTCACGAGCATGGCGCGTTCCTACGCGATTGCGTTCTCGGTCATCGCAGTGCTGATGCTGCTGCTCATCGGGCAGCTGCGGCTGGGGCTGCTGAGCACCCTGCCGAATCTGACGCCGATCCTGCTGGTGCTGGGGCTGATGGGATGGATGGATCTGCCGCTCGACGTGAGTTCGATGCTCGTCGGGGGCATCCTGATCGGAGTCGTCGTCGACGACACGATCCACTTCGCCCACAACTTCGCCCGCTACCGCATCGAGACGGGCTGCGCCCTGCAGGCGATCCGCGAGACCCTGGTCACCACCGGCCGAGCCATGCTGGTGACATCGGTGGTGCTCGCGATCGGCTTCCTCGCGTTCATGGGAGCCTCGCTTTCGAACGTCGCCGCCTTCGGGATGCTCTGTGGCATCGGGGTCGTCCTCGCCTTCCTGGCGGACATCGTCATGCTGCCGGCGCTCGTCGCACTGGCGGCTCCGTGCGGCGCCGATTGTCCGGGGCACCGGGGCGGGACCGCACACCCGCTCTAGGCCCCGTCGAGGGCCCGTTGCTGGGCCATCCAGAACGTTCAAGCCCGATCGCGGAAGGTCCGGGACCCTGGCACGCGACACGACGCAGGAGGTCACCCGTGCGCGCGATCGTTCGAACTCTCTATGCGCCCTTCTTCCTGTTGGGGATGAACGGCGCGGGCATCTGGCTCGTGGGCAGAGGAGCTCCGATCCCGGCCCTCGTTGCTCTTCTGCTGGTTGCGATTGGCTTCTCCTTCCTCGCGGAACGAGTGCTTCCCTACCAGAGGGACTGGAGTCGTTCGCATGCGGATACCCGACGAGACACCCTGCATGCCATTGTGAATGAGGCGGCCAACTTCTCGACACTCCTGCTGCTGCCGATCGTCGCGACCCTCGTGTCGGTCGACGGTGCCTGGCCTCGCGACTGGCCCTTCTGGCTGCAGGTCGTCTCGGCGGTGCTCGTCCTCGACCTGGGCGTAACGCTCGCACACCTCGCGAGTCACCGATTCTCGATCCTCTGGCGTTTCCACGCCGTGCATCACAGCGTCAAGCGGATGTACGGGTTCAACGGCCTGATGAAGCACCCGGTCCACCAATCGATCGAGACCTTCGCGGGAACCCTTCCCCTGATCCTTCTCGGACTGCCCGCGGACGTCGGGACCGCCGCGGTGTTCTGCGTCGCGATCCAGCTGTTGTTGCAGCATTCCAACGTCGACTACCGGATGGGCCCCTTCCGTTGGCTGCTGGCAACCAACGAAGTGCATCGCTTCCATCATCAGAAGGACCCGCATCTCGGCGACGTCAACTTCGGCCTGTTCACGACGGTGTGGGACCACCTGCTCGGGACCTTCCACTATGAAGAGCGAGCGCCCTTCGAGTCGGACGAGCTGGGGGTCGCCGACCGACCTGACTATCCGTCGAGCTATCTGGAACAACTCGTCGAGCCGTTCAGGAGGGCGAAGGGATCCGGGTAGAGATCCGGGTCCGGCCGATCCCGACTGAAGGGGAAACGCCGAAGGTCTCGCGGAAGACGCGGGACAGATGCGCGCTGTCGGAGAACCCCGCGCTGAGCGCCGCCCGCGTCAGGTTGTCCCCGGTCGACAGCGCCCGAACCGCGCGTTGCAGGCGCAGCCACAACACGTACGAACGGATCGACAGGCCAGTCCCTTGCCGGAACGCCGCCGATAGATCCCGCTGCCGGACACCGAGGCCTTGCGCGAGCTCGGCTACCCGCACCTCGTCGGGGACGAGCTCGTCCAGCGTCCGGATCGCGGCATCGACCACCTCGCTTGGCCGGGGCGGGACGGCTGCGTGATCGAGGCCGAGTGCCTCGGCTACCCGGCCAGAGAGTGACGACAGGCCCGCGCCGGCCTGCGAGGATGCGAAACGTTGGAAGGCCGTCTCCAGGACGTCGGCGACGGACTCGTCGAGAATCGTCCAGCCGGGAGGGCGGAGGGCTCCGTCGAGGATCCGACCTGGTTCCGAATCCGCCTCGAGGTAATACAGGCCGATCCAGTCCCCTCCGCAGTCGATCGCGTGAGCTACGTCCGCGCCGACGGCCACCGCCCGACATGGAACGCTCCCCTCGGTTCCGATTTCCAGGCGGATGGGATTCTCGAGCGCTACGGCGACCTGGATCGCATGGTGGCGGTGCTGCTGCGTGTCACCTGCGCGCCCAATGAAGGCCGCCCGCCCCGGCTCGATCGCGAGGCTTCCCTTCCATGCACGCGAGCTGTTCGCCATTCGGCAGCCGGTAGCACGTCGCTGTCCTCGGCGCTGGCGACACGACGCGGGTCGGCAACAAAGGCCCCTTGACCTCGTACCCAGGTACGGGCTGTAGACTGCCCTACTCGACCCGACCGAGGAGATCGATGATGTCCGAGCTGAAAATCGGGGACGTGGCGCGGCTCGCGGGAGTACACGTCGAGACGCTTCGGTACTACGAGCGGCGAGGGCTGGTGGAGAAGCCACCGCGCACGGCGTCCAACTACCGGGCCTATCCCGCCGAGACCGTTCCGCGAGTTCGCTTCATCAAGCGAGCCCAGGGACTCGGCTTCAAGCTCGACGAGGTCGACGAGTTGCTCGCGCTTCGCACCGCCTCGGACGCCCGCTGCAGCACGGTCAGACACCGAGCCGTCTCGAAGCTCGAGGACATCGAAGACAAGCTGAGGGATCTGCGCCGGATGAAGGCCGCGCTCGAAGGACTCGTCGCCCAGTGTTCCGGCAGAGGCCCCGTGACCGACTGTCCGATCCTCGAAGCCATGGCGGACGAGGTGGCCGGATGAGGAACGGACCTGTCGAAGCCGACACGACGCAGTCGCCCCGATTCGGGAGGCTCATCGCTTCCATACCGGCGAGCGGAGTCTTCCTGCTTCCGATCGGCACCTGCCCCGCTTGCTGGCCGGCCTACGCCGCGTTTCTCGGATCGCTCGGGCTGGGCTTCTTGTTCTCCGAACGTGTTCTGCTGCCCGTCGCAGTGGTGCTTCTCGTGCTGGCTCTGGCTGCGCTGGCCTACCGAGCGCCAACGCATAGGGGCTTCGGTCCGCTCCTGCTCGGGGTCGCCGGAGCGATCGCGGGGCTCGGCGGAAAGTTCGTCTTCGTGAGCGATCTCGCGCTCTACCTCGGGATCACGCTGCTCCTCGCGGCATCCGTCTGGAACACGTGGCCGCTCTCGAGGCAAACGGGAGCTTGCTCCCGTTGTGTGACGGGGCCCCCTACACCGGGATTCGAACAGGAGACGAGATCATGACCCGAACAGTCGAAATATTCTCAGCAGGTTGCCCGAGCTGCCAGGCCACCATCGCTCTTGTCCAGAGCATCGCGTGCCCGTCGTGCGAAGTGTCGGTGCTCGACATGAACGATGCGGACGTCGCGGCGCGCTCGCGGCAGCTCGGGATCCAGTCCGTTCCTACGGTCGTCATCGATGGAGCGATCGCCGCGTGCTGTGCGGGACGGGGTCCCGACGAGGCGTCACTCCGAGCCGCCGGTATCGGTGCGGAGCTGGTCTGACCTCGCTCGAGCCGGGCTCAGTCGAGAGAGATTCGCTCGCAGTGGTGTCGGCCGTCGCGGTCGACGCACAGTGTCATGTCACGCTCGAGCCCTTCGAGGAGCGCCGGGAGGTCTGCCGGGTCGCGCAGGGCTTCGTCGTTGATGTGGGTGATCCGGTCTCCCGCGACGATCGACGTCTCGCGCAGCGGACTGGTCGAATAGATGTGCTGGATCTCGAGACCGAGAATCATCGATTCCTCGTCGAGGACGGGCTCGAGCTCCATCGTTTTGAAGAAGGACACGACGGATCGGTTCAGGTCCTCTGCGTCGAAGTTGCCTTCGTCGACGGCATCGCTGAAGCGCTGCGTTGCGGCGAGCTGCTTCTCGTGCTCGCGAAGCCGCTTCGCGGTCTCGGGATTGCGGGAGAGTTCCTCCACGACCTCCGGCGAGGGGCGGCGGTAGACGAGGCTTTCGCGCGCTTCCGGCGGCGGGATCGGCACGGGGCGGGTAGCCGGCGCTGGAGCCGAAACCGGCGCTGCCGTCGACGGCGCGGTCGGACCCGGAGGCGACAGAGTCCAGGTCAGCGTGACCGCGGAAAGGAGAACGAGGACCGCCAACGTGGCTTTCTGCTTCATCTTGTTCGGTTCCGTTCCGGCACGAGCGACGTTCGGCTGGGACGGGGAGGAGGGAGACCGGCAGCCCCCCTCCTCCCGCTTTTCCCGACGAGAATCTCCGACTAGATCAGAAGCACCAGAAGTCGGTGATACAGAAATCCTCGTCGAAGCTGGCGATCATGATCCCCATGTCACCTTCCCCCTCACCGGGGGTCTGGCTGTGGTGGTACTGCGTGTGGGTCACCATGTTGTTCTTCTTCTTGATGCGGCCGTTCGGGTATCCGACGGTCATGTCCGCGATGTGACCCATGTAGCTGCCCAGTCCCAGCGGGTCGGAGCCGACGATGTTGTAGTCGGTCGGATGCATCGCGTCCGTCCCAGACCCAGGGCCCACCGGCGCCGATCCGGCACCGGCCGCATAGCCCGCGACGGAGGTGTAGATGTTGCTGCCGCGGCTGACGTTCTCCCAGGCAATGCTGATTCCCTGATCGTGGACATGGCCGCCGATCGTTCGGATGTAGCCCGAACGGTCGGACTTCCACTGCCACTTGTTGACGTCGGAGTAGCCCACCGGCGAGTCGCGCTCCGAGTCGTCGCACTGGTCGAAGTCGACCCACATCGGCCGCGTCGCCTCGACGCCACTCGAGACGTGGTCGAACTCGATCTCGAAGTAGAAGTCGCGCGCCACGGGCTGCATGTTCATGAGGTGGTAGACGAGTACCCAGTCGTCACCCGAGTCGACGCGATACCCGTAGCCCGGCTGCTCGGTGAAGTGCGTGCGCTCGTTGCCTGCGGCGAAGAAACGCTCGTTGCCGCCGGCGAACAATCCCATCAGATTGATGGCACCGGAGAAGCCCGGACGACAGAACACGTCGGGCTCGTCGATGTTGGCGACCAGGACGTGGTGGAGCATGCCGCCGGTGTTGAAGTTCAGGGTGTCGCCGTTCGCGTCGACCATGTTCGGTCGAACAGCCGTGATGTAGCAATTGCTACACGGCTTCGGGATGGGACCGATATCGACCTCGGCACCGAGCAATCCCGCGACGAACGATGCGAGCCCCGACGTGCCTGAGATCCCCTCGAGATCTCCCGGTCCTTCGGAGGTCGCCGGAGGCATGGGAAACGGTCCCCATAGAACGGTCGTGGTTTCCGCGCTTGCCAGTCCACCGGCCCCGAGGAGCCAGCAGATCGAGGCGGCGGTCATGATGAGACGTGAGCTTCTGCGCATTTCCTTCTCCTTTGTCCCAGACGCTGACCCGCCCTCACGTGTCCACGTCGGGGGTGTGCTTGCGAATAAGGCGATCCAACTGCCTTCGGTGCTGTCTTCTTGTTCCCTTTCCCAGTCGACCGGACCTACTCGGTCGACGTCCTCCCCGGGGCCGCATCGACGTCCGGGCAGGGCTAGCGCGCGTTCAGGTGAGCGATGACCGCTCCGGTCATCGTCCCCAAGATCTGCTTGATGTCTTCGCGCGTGATTCGATCCTGGTTCCGGAGCCAGTAGCCGGCCAGATGCTGTGTGACGGACAACGTCGCCTGGATCAGCAGCTCCCGTTCGATCTCGCTGGCCTTGCCTACCGGCAGCAGCATCTCGATCAGGGGCCGGGCATCCAGGGCGTGCTGGGCGAAGGCCCAGCTGTTGAGATCTCCGACGTTGGTTTCCATGCTTCCCGCGCGCAGGAAGTACAGGAACGCCTGCTGGTTCTCGTCGACGAAGTCGAGGTACGCGTCGAGCCGGTGCTGCCCGGGGTCGCTGCCAGGGGGCGTGGCCGCCATCGCCTTGGAGAGGCGCTCCCGCAGGCGCGCGGTGTGGTCGACGACGAGGCTGGTGAAGAGATCGTCCTTGCCGTCGAAGTAGAGGTAGAAGGTCCCGACAGAGACGCCTGCCCGCTCGGCCACCTCGTCGATCCGCATGTCGGTGGGACCGCGTTCGGTGCTCAGATCGTTCGCTGCGGCGAGAAGGCGTTCTCGCACCTCGGGATTCGGGGTGCGCGGCTTCCGACGGGGTCGCTTGGTGGGCTTGAGAGGCTTGACTTCGTTTTCATCCATAGTGAATATGATTGTACTCACTGATTACACTTCAGTGTCAACAAAAATTTCTCGCGATCACGCACTTGATCGGGTCCTTTAACACCCATTTGCTCGTTTGATTGCTTTCGGTGGAGGCGGCTCGATGGCGAGGCGGCGGCGAAGACCTCTGGAACGCGACCGCCCGCATTCGGAGACCACGGCCGCGCCGGCCTGGGTCATCCTCTGCTTCTTCTCGACGGGGGCGACCGCGCTCGTCTACGAGACGAGCTGGGCCCGGCTGCTGGAGCTGCATTTCGGGAGCACCCAGTACGCGGTCTCGACGGTTCTCAGCGTCTTCATGCTGGGACTCGGCCTCGGCAGCGGACTCGGAGGCCGCATCGCCGACCGGGTCTCACGACCGCTACGGCTCTTCGGTGCACTCGAGATCGCGATCGGGATCTACTGCCTGGCGACCCCGGCCCTCTTCGATTGGATGGGCGGAGTGGCGACGAGCCGGCTTCGGCCGTCGGATCTCGCCCACGCGGCCTTCCAGCTCGAGCACTTCCTGCTGGCGGCCGCGGTTCTCCTGCCCCCGACCCTGATGGCCGGCGCCACGCTTCCACTCGTCGTTCGCGGAGTCGCGACGAGTGGGGCACGCCTGGGGTTCGACTTCAGCCGGCTCTATGCGGTGAACACCTTCGGCGGCGTGGTGGGTTGTGCGGTGGCCGGATTCGCGGCGCTGCGTTGGCTCGGAATCACGGGGACCTTGACCGCGACGGGCGTACTGGATGTTGTGATCGGTGCGGGTGTCATCTTGCTGGCGCGCGCGGCTCCCGCCGCCGTCAGGCCCGTCGCCGAGCGCGACCGCCGCGCCAAGGCGGCGCGCACGCCCGCGATCCCTGGCCGGCTGCGGACCCTCGTCCTGGTCGTGGCGACCGGTTCCGGCTTTGCGGCGCTCGCTTGCGAGGTGTTGTGGTTCCGGGTCCTGACGCTCGTTCTCGGGTCTTCGGTCTACGCCTTCACCGTGATGCTCTGCACCTTCCTCACCGGGCTCGCGCTGGGAAGCGAGCTGCTCGCGCCAAGGCTGCTTCGCCGCGGCAGCGCGGTGCGCTCACTCGCCGCACTGCAGATGGTGCTCGCCTTCTCGATCCTCGCCGCCATTCCTCTCTTCAGTCGCCTGCCGGACGTCTTTCTTTCTCTCTTCGCGGCGGTCGGGACCGACTTCTGGGCCCTTACGCTGCTGCAGTCGTCGATCCCTTTCGCCCTGATGTTCGTACCCACCGTCTGCCTCGGTGCGTCGCTTCCCATCGCGGCACATCTCCGTGTGAGCCGCCCGGAGACCCTGGGCCGGGAGGTAGGCGATCTCTATCTCGCCAATACGCTCGGGTCGATCGGTGGTGCGCTCGTCGCCGGCTTCGTCCTCCAGCCCGCCATCGGGATTCAGGCTTCGATCGTCGTCGTGGCCGCGCTGAGCGCGAGCCTTGGCTGCGCGCTGCTGGTCCAACCCGAGCAGGGGCGCTCGACCAAGCGATCGCCCTGGCGCGCGGCACTCGTCGCGTTGGCGTTCGCTGTCTGCGTCGTGCTGGTCCCGGGCTGGGATGCGCGACGCATGACGCTTGGTCCCTATGTGAACCAGGCGGCGATCAACCCCTTCTTGCGTTCCTACCGGCAGGGCGAAGCCACCGATGAGCTTCTCTACTACCGCGAAGGCGTGCACGCGGTGATCTCGGTACGACGCGCGAGCGACGGCAGCTGGATTGCCTACCAGGCCAACGGCAAGTGGGAAGGCAGCGTGGGTGACAACGCGCCGAGCTGGTCACTGCTCGGTCACGTTCCGATGCTGCTGCATCCGAAGCCGAGTCGCGCGTTGCTCGTCGGCCTCGGTACGGGAGTCAGTCTGGGAGCGATGCTCGATTACCCGGTCGAGCAGGTCGACGTGGTGGAGATCGAGCCCGCGGTCGTCGAGGCCGCCAGCTACTTCTCCGAGGCGCACGACGACGCGCTGAGCGATCCCCGGGTTCGGCTATTCCAGGCCGATGGCCGCAGCTTTCTTGCAGTCGGCGAGGCGTCCTACGACGTCATCGTTTCAGGGGTTTCGGACCCCTGGATCAGCGGCGCCTCCAGCCTTTTCACACGGGAGTACTTCGCGCGTGTCGCCGACCGACTCGCCGACGGTGGCGTCGCCGCGATCTGGATGCAGAACTACCGCATAACACCCGACGAGTTGAAGATCGCCCTTCGCACCGTGACGGACGTATTCGAGGACGTGAGCGTCTGGGCGCCTCACGACGAGCCCACGGATCTGGTGCTGATCTGCTCCAAACGACCCATCGCGATCGACGCCGAGCGGCTCTTCGATCGGCTCGCGTCGCACTCCGACCCGGCGTCCCTGAAGCGCGCCGGAATCGAGACGATCTTCCACTTCCTGAACCTCCGGCTCGTGGGGGGCGCGGATCTGCTGCGCTTCGTTGGCGACGGGCCCCTGCACACCGACGATCGGCCGGTTCTCGAGTTCTCGCTGCCCCGGCACCTCTACACGGACCCCCACGCGGGAGTCGAAGAGCGAGCGGCTTCGTTGGTGGGGGCGGCGCGGGGAGCCGTGCCCCCGCTGGTGCTTCCCGAGCCCTTGCGCGCGGGCTTCTACTACGGCCTGGCATCGGTCTACTCGCACTACGCATACCGCGAGCCTCACGCCGTCGCGCTGTTTCGACGAGTCCTCGAGCTCGACCCGGGCAACGCGCCCGCTCGCGCGTATCTCGAAGCGAAGGGCGCGGTCGAGTCGAGGTGAGGTCGACTCAGAGGCCCCGCGACTGGAGCGCGTTCTCGAGCTGGTCGCGCGTTGCGCCGTAGAACTGCTCGAGGGTCTTGACGCGTTTCAGGTAGACGTGCGGGTCGTACTCCCAGGTGAAGCCGACGCCGCCGTGCAGCTGGATGGCCTGGCCGCAGACGTAGCGCGCGGCGGGACCGGCCCAGGCCTTGGCGACGGCCGCCAGGAAGCCCGCATCGTCCGGGGTCTCGTCCGCCGCCCAGGCGGCGCGGTAGACGGCGGACCGGGTGCTCTCGGTCTGGAGCAAGCCGTCGGCGCAGCGATGCTGCAGGGCCTGGAAGCTCGCGATGGGCGCGCCGAAGGCCTCACGCTCCATCGTGTAGGCGACGGTCAGCTCGAGGGACCGGTCCATCAAGCCGAGCAGTAGCGCGGACGCGCCGATGGCGCCGAGTCGATCGGCGTCCTCGAGCAGCGTGCGCGCGGCGTCGCTCGCAGCGACCAGGCTGCCGGCGTCATCGAAACGCACCTCGGCGAAGCGCTGCGCGTGGTCGATGGTCGGCTGCGCGACGGCGTTCCAGCCCGCGCCGGGTCTCGGCACGAGCACGAGCCCCTCGCCGGTCTCGACGAGGAGTGCGTCTGCGTGGGCGCCGAAGGGTACGAAGCGCTTCGTGCCCTGCACCCGTCCGCCTGTGAAGCGGGTCGGACTGCCGCTCGTCGCGTCGAGTCGGGCCAGCACCACCAGGGCCTCCCCGGCGGCGGCGCGTTCGGCCCATTCCGCGGCCTCGGGAGCCTCGCTCTGAGACAGCAGGCGCACCGCGAGGGCCAGGTCGAGGAACGGGCCCGGGAACGCGACCCGTCCCATTTCCTCTAGCACGGCGGCGAAGGCGAGCACGCCCATACCGCCTTCGTCCTCGGTCAGCAGCAGCGACCCGTAGCCGAGCTCGCCGAGCTGGGCGTAGAGCGCCTTGTCGTAGCCCTCGGCCGATTCCTCGATCACCGTGCGCGCGTCGGCGAGCGCGGATTCCTTCTCGAGCAGCTCCCGGGTGGAGCTCTTCAGCAGGGCGCGGTCCTCGTCGAGATCGAACTGCATGCGGGTCTCTCCTTGCTCTTGCTGTTTCAGAGGTCCGGCCCGCGTCAGGCCGTGGGCATGCGCAGGACGCGCTTGGCGATGATGTTTCGCTGGATCTCCGAGGATCCCGAGTAGATCGTCCCCGCCCGACTCCAGAGGTACTGATAGGCCCAGTCGACGTCGGACCCGGTCTTCTGCGCGCGCGTCGCGAGCTGGGCTTCCGGGCCGAGCAGGTCGAGGGCGCTGTCGGACAGCCGCTGTGCGTACTCGGACCAGAAGATCTTCTCGATGGACGATTCCGGACCGGGTGCGTGACCGGAGGCCAGCTGCGCGAGGGTGCGCAATCCGTTGCTGCGCATGACCTCGTTCTCGATCACCAGCCGCCCGAGCTGCTCGCGCACGTCCGGCCTGTCGAGCTTGCCGGATGCGCGCAGGCCCGCGACCAGGCCGTCGAGCTGGACGTCGTACTCGGCGGGCTTCGCGAGGGTGGCGGCACCGCGCTCGTAGCCGAGCACCGTCATCGCGATGCGCCAGCCTTCGCCCAGCTCGCCAACCAGGTGCTCGCGCTTCGCGAGGGCACCGTCGAAGAAGACCTCTCCGAACTCGGACTCTCCGGTGATCTGCCGGATCGGGCGCATCTCGACGCCGTCCTGATCGATGGGGACGAGGAAGAAGCTGATGCCTCCGTAGCGATCGTCCATGTCCGTGCGGGCGAGCACGAAGATCCAGTCCGCCCAGGGGCCGAAGGTGGTCCACACCTTCTGTCCGGTGATGCGGAAGTCGTCGCCGTCGGGCTCGGCCCGGGTGCGCAGGGAAGCGAGGTCGCTGCCCGAACTCGGCTCGCTGAAGCCCTGACACCAGATCTCTTCGCAGTTGAGCATCTTCGGGATGAAGCGGCGCCGCTGCTCTTCGGTGCCGTGGTGGATTAGCGCCGGGCCCAGCAGCGAGATGCCCAGGAAGTTCGGCACCTGGGGCGCGTCGGCGCGGGTGAGCTCTTCCTGCAGGATCGCCTCTTCGACTTCGCTCGCGCCGCGTCCGCCCCATTCTTCGGACCAGCCCATGCCGATGTAGCGGGCGGCGTTGAGCTTGCGCTGCCAGACCCGCCGCAGCTCGACGAGGGAGTCGGCGTCGTGGTTCGGGTCGCGCGTCTCCTCCGTCCAGGAACGTTCGAGGTTCGCGTCCAGCCAGGCCCGCAGCTCGCGGCGAAATTGCTCCTGCTCGGGGGTGAAATGCAGGTCCATGAGGTCCTCCGGTGTGGGGCGGTCCAGGATATAGAAGAAGGAGGCATGTGATAGGCTCTTACCGCCCTCCCCAAGGGAATTCGAATGAGTGAGCCCGAGCCCGAGCGAAAGAAGCGTGGCCGCCCCGCAATTCCCAAGGACGTGCAGCGAAATCGCTTGATCGAGGCGGCCAACCGCGCGTTCGAGAAGAAGAAGTTCGACGACACCCGGGTCGCCGACATCGTCGCCGAAGCGGGCATGTCGTCCCGGTCGTTCTACGAGTTCTTCGACTCGAAAGAGGACCTCGTGGCGACGATCGTGCAGCGGGCCGGTGCAGATCTGCTGGTGGATCTGCGCGATCTCTTCGCCCGAACCGGACACCCCGTCGAGCGCATCGATCGGGGGCTACAGCTCTTCCTCGATCTGTTCTCCCGGGTCCCGGTGGACGTCGAATCCCTGGGCGGGCGGGCCGGTCAGAGCGTTCGCGAAGTCCGGCGCGAGTACGTTCGCGAGATCACCGATCTCGTGCTCGCGGAGCTGCTGCTGTGGCATGAGTCCGGGCATACCGCCAAGCCGGCAGATCGGGTCTATATCGAGCTGGTCCTGACCGGCATCGAGGGCATGGCCTTCCGCTACTACAGCGAAGGCCGCGGCGACGAGCTCGACCAGCTGCATCCGACCATCATGGAGCTGCTGGTCCGCGCCTTCCTGAACTGAGGCGGTTCCCTGCTCCCAGGCCGCCGGTCCTTCGTCGACCCCCTTCCCCGACACCCTCCGGTGGACCCCCGGACAGCGTCTATCTGTCCGTATTCATAGAGAAATATCTTTTTGAAGCATGGATTTTATTTTCTTCTTCCCATTTCTTGACGGGCGACGTATAAGGGCCCTCAGACGCATGCTCAACGGGAGGTCCAATCCATGCGCTCATTCGGAATGCTCCGCCAGAAGGGTCTCTTCCTGGGGATGCTCGCTGCTTTCGCCATGGCCTCGGTCGGCTGTGGGAAGATCGAGGTGCCCATGACCCTGGCTCTCGACAGCTCTGCAAGCTCCATTTCGCTCACCCTCGAGCCCGCCGGCCTACCCCTCGGTACCACCGAGATGGAAGGTGGCGTCGAGACGCTCATGACCATGGACATCGGTCTCATCGAGCTGCTCTTCCACCTGCCCTTCTCCGGGATCATCGAGGTGACGGATCTGCTCTTCGGCGGAACGTCGATCAACATCCTCGGGACGCCGACCGGCACCCTGTGCACCGTCGTGGACGAGAGCGCCCCCGGCGGCGGCACCGTCCTGGTCGACATCTGGGACGGGCTGATCAGCTTCGACATGCAGCTGGGAACGAACATCCTGCCCACCAATCCTGCGATCCTCGCGCTGATCCCCGACGGTTTCTCGTTCGCTCTCGACTTCGCGGACACCGCGGAGCTGAGCCTGGCCGACCTGCTCGGTCTTGCTTTCGGGAACGCCGACGGCGGGCTCAGCGTCGAGCAGCAGTTCAGTGATGTGATCGAGGTCGAGATCCTCGGGTCGCCCCTGATGATCGGCATCGACGGAAACATCACGATGAATACGGCCAACGAGTTCCCGGGCGGCGTGCTCCTCGACGAGTGCGATGCCTTCCTCGCGGGCCCCTGAACATTTCCCTTGAACCAAGCTGGTTGCGTTGCTGAAGCTGGAAAAGTAGAAGTCGATACGTGACCGCCGCGGGCCCCCTCTCCTTGCTATCCGTTCGGAGCGGGGGCCCGCCTGCATTTTTCCGAACGGCCTTCGCGCGTCTCGGGTCCGCCTGGGCGCTCTGGGCCGCAGCCGCGTTCGGGGTCGCGACCGTCGCGTCGGCGGGGCACGCGCAACCCCTGCCTTCGTTCGAGGGCGTTGGCGACCTGCCCGGGGGCGAGGTCCGCAGTGCCGCCGCCGCGGTCTCTGCGGACGGGGCCGTCGTCGTCGGCTACAGCATCGGCAGCGCCGGCATGGAGGCGTTCCGCTGGACGGACGCGGGCGGTCTCGTCGGGCTCGGCTTTCTCAGCGGCTCGTCACCCGACAGCGAGGCGACCGGCGTGTCCGCGGACGGGTCCGTGGTCGCCGGCACCAGCGACAACGGAGACGGTGCGCGCGCCTTCCGTTGGACGTCGGGCGGAGGCATGGTCGCCCTCGGCACCTTCTCGTGTTCGAGCTGCGACCCGTCGACCGCCGCCGGCGGCCTCTCCGGGGACGGGCTGGTCGTCGTGGGTTCGGGCCTCGCGAAGAGCCTGTTCGGTGACCCCCATCTCGACGCGTCGCGCTGGAGCGGCGGCGGGACCGGCATCAGCAATCTCGGCGACCTGCCCGGACCTGCGGAGTTCTCCGTCGCGCACGCTGCGTCGCAGACCGGTGCGACGATCGTGGGTGAGGCCGACAGCAACAGCGGTCCCCAGGGTTTCTGGTGGACCTCGGGCGGCGGCATGCAGGCCCTCGTCGGCGTGGCGGGTGCGCTGACCCGAAGCGGTGGTCGCGCCGTCTCGGCCGACGCCTCGACGGTGGTGGGCTTCGCGAACACGAACCCGTCGGCGACCACCAGCCTCGAAGCCGTGCGCTGGACGGGCGCCGGTTATGCGACCGTGGAGCTACTCGGCGCCCTGCCGGGCGCACCTTCTGCTTCGAGTGACGCGCTGGCGGTCAACGGGGACGGCTCGGTCGTCGTCGGCCGCGCCCGCAATGCCCAGGGCGCCGATCGTGCGTTCATCTGGGACGCGGTGAATGGCATGCGCGACCTCGGCGAAGTGCTCGCTGCCGACTACGGGCTCGACCTTTCGGGCTGGACGCTGAAGTCCGCGAGCGGCGTGTCGGATATCGGACTCGACGGAGAGTTCGCGATCGTGGGCGAGGGCACGAATCCGGCAGGCGACCCCGAGGGTTGGGTGGCGCTGCTGTCGGACCCGGCCTGTCGCAACGGCGACGACGACGATCTCGATGGCGACATCGACTTCCCGGACGACCTCGAGTGCACGAGCCCTGTCGACCTGTCGGAGACCTTCGACTGCAGTGACGGCATCGACAACGACGGGGACGGCCAGGTCGATCACCCCGCGGACGCGGGCTGTACGTCCGCGACCGACGCGACGGAGCTGCCGGACTGCAGCGACGGCATCGACAACGACGGGGACGGCCAGGTCGATCACCCTGCTGACCCGGGCTGCGCGTCGCCAGACCAGGGCGTCGAGGACCCCGCCTGCGACGATGGCGTCGACAACGACGGCGACACCCAGGTCGACTTCGGCGACGACACGGACTGCGTCGCCGCCCATGACCAGTCGGAGCTTCCGGACTGCAACGACGGTCTCGACAACGACGCCGACGGCGACACCGACTTCCCGGCGGACGCCGATTGCGACGATCTCGACGACCAGGCCGAGGCTCCGGAATGCAGCGACGGAATCGACAACGACGCCGACGGCAAGGTCGACTATCCGGCCGCGTACCCGCGCTGCGAGTCCGCGGCCGACGGCATCGAGGCGCCGCAGTGCGGAGACGGCATCGACAACGACGGCAATGGCGACACGGATCTCGCGGACCCGCACTGCAACTCCGTCGGCGATGACACGGAGTCGCCTCCGGACTTCGTGGCGGGCGATCTGTTGGTGGTGGATCGCACTTCGCGGGTTGCGTTCTCGGTCGACCCGGCAACAGGGATCCAGGGCCTGGTCAGCGAAGCCGCGTTCCTCTCCGCGCCTCAGGGCATCGCGGTCCGGGACGATGGCACGCCCGTGGTTGCCGACCCGGCGGGCCTGGTCGAGATCGACTTCGGCACGGGTGCCCAGCGTCTGGCGAGTCCCCCGCTCTCGAGCGCCGAGTCGTTGCAGCTGGTCTTTCCTACGAGCGGCGATCCCTACGTGCTCGAGTCGACGGGGATCTCGCAGGTGCTCTGGAATCCGTCGGCCATCGGCGCGAAGAGCAGCTTCCTGGCGGTGCCCACCGCGGGCCCGATCCCCGTGCTCGGAACCCTCGCGGGCGACACCCTCGCCCTCGACGGGGACGAGAACCTGCTGACCTCCGGCTTCAGTCTGTTTGGCGACGGGGTCTTCGAGGTTGATACGGGGACCCAGACCGCGGTGTTGCTCAAGTCCGGATTCACCCAGGACATCTGGCTGGATCTCTTCGTCGAGGACGAGAACACCGTCCTGGGTGTCGGGGTCGCGCTCGCCGGCGGTGTCGGACTGCATCGCATCGACGCGACGAGCGGCATTGCCACGCCCTTCTCGACGGGTGCCCCCTTCGTCCGGCCCGTCGCAGTGGTGGTGGACGGCGATGGGGAGATCTACGTCGGGGACGCGGGCAGCTGCTCGCCTTCTTGTACGGGAGGCGCCATCCTGCACGTGGACCCCCTGACCGGCGTCGCCACGACGGTCACGAGCGGCGGCTTCATCGAAGGAGACATGGACCTCGCGATCGCCCGCCCTGTTCCCGAGCCCGGTGTGGTCGCCATGACGATCGCCGGCGTCGGCCTGCTCGGCTGGCTCGGCCAGAAGCGCCGTCGTTGCTAGCAAGCGGGGGCGTCGCGCGCGCGCTGCTCTGGCTCGCGAGCGCGGCTCTGCTGCTGGTGATCGGCTTCGGGGCCGTCGTCTTCGGGATCTACGGGCTCGCGCGTGTTCTCGGCTCGGTCGACGCCGAGAACCTGAAGGCCTTCCAGATCATGCTGCCCTTCTACTTCAAGCTGGTGTGCTTCCGCGGCCTGATGCCCTGCATGGTCCTGACCCTTGCCTTCTGGCCGGGGGTGGTTCGGCTGCTGCCCGGCGTCGTCGAAAAGCGCGGTCGCCTGCTGGCGGGTCTCGTGCTCGCCGCACTTCCCGCCTACGCGATCGTCGGGCCGCTGCTGCTCAATGCCGACTTCGAAGGAGGCGCGTCGCTGCGGATGCGATCGGTGGTCGATCACCTGGCGACCGCGACGGGCATCGTCGCCGGCGCCGCGTTCACCGCCTGGGTCCCGCGCGCGTTCCTGCCGGCGCTGTGGCGCGGAGGACGCCAGACCGTCGGTCAGTGAGCTTCGTGGCCGTCGTCGTGCGAGTCGCCCTCGGGTTCGGCGCCCTCTTCCGTGCCGAAGGTCTTCTCGAGTCCCGCGATCAACTCGGCGGTCTCGTCGGGGGACAACCGGGCTTCGGGATGGGCGGGCAGGTAGTACCAGAGCGGCATCTCTCCGTCGCGGACTTCCTCGGCAGCCTCGTCGCCGTGGTTCTTCTCGCGACCCCATTCCGACACGTTGAAGTGTTCGCGGGCTTCGTCGACGTCATAGCGGACGAGCCACGAGCCCGGCGCGATCGAGCTGTACCACGGCCAGACGGTCTCGTTGCTGTGGCAGTCCTTGCAGGCGCGGAAGAACAGCTCGCGCGTGCGCGGAGAATCCCACGTGGGCTCGGCGGAAACCGCTGGGTTCGTGCGGTCGTGTCCGTACGGGACGAGCTGGATCCCGATCCCCAGGGCGAGGACCACGAGCGCGAGTCTGCGTGCATTCATGTCTTCTCCGTTCAGAACTGGAAGCGAACGCCCGCGACGAAAGACAACACGTCCCTGTCTTCTTCGTCGTCGCGAGCGAGGTCGGCCGTGTCTCCGACGAGCCGCAGCCAGTTGATTCCGACGTAGGGCGCGATTTCTCGTCGGACTTCGTAGCGCAGCCGGAGTCCCAGCTCGACATCGTTGATCCCGCTGCCGACACCGAAATTCCGAACCTTCTGGACCGCGGCGTTCACCTCGAGACGCGGCTGGGCGACGAGTCTCTGCGTCAGGTTCAGCTCGTAGGAGCTGGTGAGTCGGAAAGACACATCGCCCTTGTGGCTCACGTAGACGGCGGGCTCGACCTCGAACCAGTAGGGAGCGAGCCCCTCGAACCCGAGGACCGCGAAGGTCCGTTCCCGGTCCTCGCCCGGGCCGTTCAGGATGTCTTCGCGAAGCCCGAGCTGAGCGTCGAAGAAAGACGAGATCATCCGGCTATAGAGGAGCTGGATCTCCGCGTCCCCGCCCGAGCGCCCCGTGGTGTTCTGTTCGCCTTCGCTCTTCAGCCACAGCTTGTTCTCGTCGCTTCCCCACCAGCCCTGCAGGTCCCAGCGGAAAACATCGGGTCCGTCGTTGAGTCGCCACTCGAGCTGGTCGAGCTGCAGCCAGTAGAACGTCATCGACGTGTCCATGGGCTCGGGCCAGTCCGCTTCCGGCACACCTGCGTCTGTCGGCGGTGCATCGCCGGCTCGGGCGTCGGAAACACACAGCAGCAGCACGACTGCGACGCCGCCGAGAGCCGCCCGTAGCGTGGTGTGCGCGTTCACGAGACGCTTACGACTCGGAACATGCCCATTTCCATGTGGTAGAGGAGGTGGCAGTGGAAGGCCCAGTTGCCCGGTGCGTCCGCCGAGATGAGCGCCGAGAGTCGCTCGGCGGGTTTGACGTTGAGCGTGTGCTTGAGGGGAAGCGTCGCCGCGCCGTTCTCGAGCTGCATCCACATGCCATGCAGGTGGATCGGGTGCTCCATCATCGTGTCGTTGACCAGGGTCAGGCGCAGGCGCTCGCCGTGGCGGAACGCGATCGGCTCGGTGACCTCGCTGAACTTCTCGCCGTCGAAGGACCAGATGTAGCGTTCCATGTTGCCCGTGAGGTGGAGCTCGATGACGCGATCGGGTTCGCGTTGGTCGTAGAAGGGAGTCAGTCCCTCGAGGTCGCGATAGACGAGGACCCTGCGCCCGTCCTCGCCGAGGCCGACACCCGGTTCCGCCAGGCGGTTGCCCGGCGACGCCTCCGCCCTGGCGTGACCCATCATGGCCGCGTGATCGTGGGTCGAGCCGGTACCGCCCATCCGGTGCTCGGGCGGGTGGCCGCTGCCCGGGTCCGGCTTGGCAGCCTCGGGTGCTGCCGTGTGACCCATGTGACCCACCCCCATGTCGGCCATGGTTCGGAGCGGGCGCGGGCGCCTTTCGGGGACGGGAGCCTGCATGCCTGCACGCGGCGCCAAGGTGCCTCGCGCATGGCCGCTGCGGTCCATGGACTCGGCGAAGACCGTGTAGGCGCGGTCTTCGCCCGGTGTCACGATCACGTCGTAGGTCTCGGCGACGGCGATCCGGAACTCGTCGACGGTAACGGGCTTCAGGTTCTGACCATCGGCCTGGACGACCGTCAGCGGGAGACCGGGGATGCGGACGTCGAAGTAGCTCATGGCCGAACCGTTGATGAAGCGGAGGCGGATGCGCTCGCCCTTGCGGAAGATCCCCGTCCAGTTCGACTCTGGGGCAAGACCGTTCATCAGGTAGGTGTAGGTCGCCCCGGTGACGTCGGCGATGTCCGTTGGATCCATGCGCATCGCGGCCCAGGCCAGGCGGCTCGACAGTGCTTCGCGCCAGTTGCCCGCGGCGACTTCCTGCGCGAGTCCGACCAGCGTCTGGCGCTGGTAGTTGTAGTAGCCGCCCATGGTCTTGAGGTTCGAGAGCACCCGGTGAGGGTCTTCGAAGGTCCAGTCCGACAGCAGGACGACGTAGTCGCGGTCGTACACAAAGGGATCCGGATCGATGGGGTCGATCACCAGGGGACCGTAGTGCCCCGACTGCTCCTGAAGCCCCGAATGGCTGTGGTACCAGTAGGTTCCGCTCTGTCGGACGTCGTACGCGTAGGTGAAGGTCGTGTTCGCACGGATGCCCGCGAAGCTGAGACCGGGGACGCCGTCCATGTCGCTCGGGACCAGCAAGCCATGCCAGTGGATGGAGCTGTCCACGTCGAGGTCGTTGCGGACCCGCAGTGTGACGCGCTCGCCTTCTTTCAGGCGAACGAGCGGGCCGGGAACGGACCCGTTCACGCTGATGGTGTCGCCCTGCCGACCGCCGAAGGGAAGCGCCTGACGGCCGATCGTCATGTCCGTGCGGGTCCGACCGTCGATCGTGTCGGGTGTCGCGTCCGCCGTCGCCCACGCGTAGCGGGGCGCGAGTGGTTCCAGGCTGGCGGCAAGCAGTGTCGCGGCTGCGCCCTGCAGGAACTCGCGGCGTGTTCGGGTCGTCGGGACCCTCATGGGCTCGAACCCAGCCTACGCAACAGGCGTCGCAATGCCCTTCGACTTCGCGAGGGATAGCACGTCGCCAAGGCCGCGCTTGAAGTGCCTCGAATCGAAACCTTCCCGTCGCATCAGTTCTGCCAGGTGGGCGCTCTTCAGGCCGAACTCGCAGTACACCACGTAGGGTTGGTCCTTGGGCATGGACGGGTACGCGCGCAGCGCGCTGGTGAAGTCCATGAACAGGGCGTCGGGATAGTGCCAGTGCAGATAGGCAGCCTTCGACCGCAGGTCGAGGATCGCGGCGCCCGGCGGGATGTCGTTGGCCTCGAGGTCCGGCACCTCCATGGCTTCGAGATCGAGTTCGCGCAGGTCGAAGATGCTGCGTTCGGCGACGGCGCGTTCGAGGATGCTCCCGTCGAGGTCGGCTTCTTCGTGCTGGATGTGCGCGAGGCTGGCTGCGGTCGCGGGCTTGCTGGGCACCATCGCGCAGTACTCGCCGACCTTCTTCGAGAGATCGTAGGTTCCGATCCTGCGCGCGATGGCGAGGATCTCGTCCTTGTTGAAGCCGACCAGGGGCCGCAGGATGGGCAGCTGGGTGGCCTCGGAGATCGTGGCCATGTTGCGCAGGGTCTGGGACGAAACCTGACCGACCGCGTCGCCGGTGACGATCGCCGCCGCATCCCGGTCGCGCGCGACCTGCTCGGCGGCCCGCAGCATGAGCCGCTTCAGGCTGACCTGCCAGAAGCGCTGGGAGACTTTCGCCTGCAGCTCCCGGCTGACGGCATCGAAGTCGATGGCGTGCAGGTGCGGACGGCTGCCGAACGACCAGTCGCGGGCGAGCACCTTCATGACCCGAACCGCTTCGAGCTGGTGGGCCCGGCCGCCGAGGTTGCAGAACACGTAGTCGAGATGGATGCCGCGCTTGAGCATCAGCCAGGCCGCCACCATCGAGTCGAAGCCGCCGGAAATCAGCGCGACTGCGTTGCCCTCGCAGCCGAGCGGCAGGCCTCCGGGTGCCGGAAGCCGCTCTCGGAAGAAGAAGGCCTCGCCGGGCAGCACTTCGATGTGCGCGGTCACCTCGGGGTGGTCGAGGTCGACACCGGCGGCCTCGCGGCCGAGCTCGGTGCCGAGCGCGCGCTCGAGGTCCTTGGACGCCAGCCCGATCTGCGCGCGGTCACCCACTCGCCGCGCGCGCACCGCGAAGCGCTTGCCGCGCACGGCCTCGCCGAAGATCTCGCGCCCGGCGTCGACCAGGTCCTGCAGGCTCTGCCATTCCCGGCGTTCTGCGACCGAGATCGTCTGGGCGCCGTACACATGGGTCAGCGGGGTCGGATCGATGGCATGCGGCAGCTCGATCAGGATCCGGTCCCGGGTGCGGATGACCTCGGCGCCCTTGCGGTGGTCACCCAGGGCGTCCTTCAGGTTTCGCGCGAGGCGCGTGGCGAAGCGCTGCCGGGTGGCGCGCGCCTTCGTGGTGAGATCGCCGCTATAGCGGACCAGGATGCGGGGCATGAACGGGAAGATAGTGCGAGACCGGGGCATCATGGGGTCGTGCACCCTGGATCCCCGATTCGTTTCCTGGCCCTGCTGCCGATGGCCCTGGCCTGCGCGGCTGGCCCGCCGCCCGATCCCGGCCTGCCCTACCTGCAGGAAGGAGAGACGGCCCTTGCCGTCGGAGACCCGGAGACCGCGGTGGCCGCCTACCAGCTTGCCCTCGCAGTGATGCCTCGGGATCCGCGCGCTCTCTACGGACTGCTGGCCGCGCAGGTCGCGAACAGTGAGGCCGAGGCCGCGCTCGACACGGTGTCGCGCATCGAGACCCTGGGAGCCGGTCCGGTGAATCCCTGCCCGGCGCTTGCCCTGGCCACTCAGGCGCGGCTGGGACGCTCCGCCCCAGCGGCAGCCGAGGACGCGGCGCGGCGCGCCCGGGCCGAAGCCTGCCCGGGCGCGAACGCACGGCTGGCGGAGGTGCTCGCCGCCCGCGGCGCCGCCGAGGCGAGCGCCGGCAAACCGAAGGCTGCCATCGCCCACTACCGGGAAGCGATTGTCGTCGATCCGTCTTCGCCGGCCCCGTTCGCCGCCGCCGCGTCCCTGCTGCTGGTCGAAGGCCAGACCGAGGCAGCCATCGGACTGCTCGCGGAAGCTCTCGAACGTCATCCGGACGACCGCGCGCTGCGGAATCTGATGGTCGGAGCCCTCACGATTCGCTAAACCTGCCGGTCGCTTAGCCGAGTTGAGGCCCTTTTCCAGGGAGAGTCCCTGCGGGAATTCACGGGCCCCGGTCGAAGCACCTGGAGTGTCGCAATGAGTGAGGATCGCCGTCGTCGCGTGGCCCTCGTCGGCGCTACGGGGGTTGCGGGTCAACAGTTTCTCGTCTCCCTCGCCGACCATCCCTGGTTCGAGCTGACGACGTTGGCCGCGAGCCCCCGCAGTGCGGGCAAGCGCTACACGGACGCGATCTCCACGCCCGGTGGCTCGGTTCAGTGGGGCTGCGAGGAGCCGCTGCCCGCGCGCTTCGCCGACCAGACGGTCGTCGACGCCGCGAAGCTCGACCTGTCCGACATCGACCTGGTCTTCACCGCCGTCGAGAGCGACGCCGCCAAGGAGCTCGAGCCGCGCTTTGCTGCCCACGTCCCGGTGGTGTCGACGGCCTCCGCCTTCCGCTACGAGCCCGACGTCCCCATCATGATCCCGGGGGTGAACATCGAGCACTCGGCGATCGTCAAGCGGCAGCAGCGGGATCGGGGCTGGAAGGGCTTCGTGGTTCCGATCCCGAACTGCACCACCACCGGTCTCGCCATGGCGCTGGCGCCGCTGGCCCGGCGCTTCGGCGTCAAGCAGGTGATCGCCACGTCGATGCAGGCTCTTTCCGGAGCGGGCCGCAGCCCCGGGGTCCTGGGGACCGACATCCTCGACAACGTGATCCCCTACATCCCGAAGGAAGAGGAGAAGGTGCAGGACGAGACGGCCAAGATCCTCGGCCGGCTCGAGGGGGACGAGATCGTTCCGCTCGACATCGTGGTATCGGCCCACTGCAACCGCGTCCAGGTCCGGGACGGGCACACGATCTGCGCTTCGGTGGCGCTCGGCGAGCCGGGCAGCATCGACGAGATCAAGGACAGCTTCCGATCGTTCGGGGCCGATTTCTGCGATCTGGCGCTGCCCAGCGGTCCTCCGGCCCTGATTTCTGTGACCGAGGATCCATTCCGGCCGCAGCCGAAGGCCGATCGACAGCTCAACGACGGCATGACGACCAGCATCGGGCGGGTCCGGGAAGACACAGTTCTCGAGAACGGTGTGAAGTTCGTCCTGCTTTCGCACAATACGAAGATGGGCGCGGCCAAGGGGGCCGTGCTCACGGCGGAGATCCTGGTCCACCAGGGGCTGGCCTGAAAGCGGTTCTTCCCCGGGGCGCTTGCGTTAGCCCCAAGGAACGCCGATCATTTGCGCCTTAGCGCCCCGGGGGTGGGGCTTTCAAATATCCGAGGGGAACGATGACTCGACGAACTGGTTTTTCGACCCGGCTGGCAACGATTGCCGCCGTGGTCGCCCTGGCCGCCTTTGGCGGAATGACGGGCTGCACGACGACTTCCGAAGACGCGGACACGACCGACACCGGAAGCGAGTTCCAGCAGGCGGACCAGGAAGAAGTGGAAGTAGTGGAAGTAGTCGAGACCGAGATCGTCGAGGCAGTCGTACTCGACTTGCAGACGGTCTACTTCGACTTCGACAAGGCGAACATCCGGGCCGATGCGCGCCCGGTCCTGCGATCGAACGGCGATCAGCTTCGCACGAGTGGCGCTGCGGTTCGGCTCGAGGGCAACACCGACGAGCGGGGCTCCGAGGAGTACAACCTGGCGCTCGGTGAGCGCCGCGCGATGTCCGTCAAGCAGTACCTCGAGAATCTCGGTGTACCGGCTTCTCAGATGCGCACGGTGTCGTTCGGCGAGGCGAAGCCCGCCGTCGCCGGTCACAGCGAGGAAGCCTGGCGCTACAACCGGCGGGTGGACTTCCAGGTTCGCTAGTCCCGCTGCCCGCCGAGGGCAATCGAGAGCAATGCAGTCTCGACAGGGCGGATCCGCGTAGCGGATCCGCCCTGTCTTTTTTGATACCGTGAAGCGTCCCCACACGACTGGAGCCCCCCGATCATGTCCGATTCCCAGACAGCGACAGCCCATGGCGGTCAGCTGGCCGCGCGAGCCCTCAAAGAGGCCGGCGTCGAAGTCATCTTCACCCTCGCGGGTGGCCACATCATGCCGCTCTACGAAGGCTGCATGGACGAGGGCATTCGCATCATCGACGTGCGTCACGAGCAGGCGGCCGTTCACGCCGCGGACTCCTGGGCGCGTTGCAACCCGGGCAAGATCGGCGTCGCCGCGATCACCGCGGGCCCCGGCGTCACCGATGGGGTCACGGGTGTCGCCAACGCCTGGCGGGCGAATTCGCCCATCCTGGTCTTCGGCGGTCAAGGACCGTTCAACAACCTGCGGCGCGGCAGTCTGCAGGAAATGGATCACATCGGTGTGATGCGTCCCATCACGAAGTACGCCGACGCCTGCTACGAGACCTACCGCATCCCGGAATACGTCGAGCTGGCGATCCGACACGCGGTGTCGGGGACGCCGGGACCGGCCTTCCTCGAGATCCCGATGGACATCTTCATGAACCAGGTGCCTCGCGAGAGCGCGCCGGTCCCGAAGATCCGCACCGAGGCGCCGCGTATCTCGCCCGACATTCGCGAGGTGCGCGCTGCCATCGAGGCGTTGTCCCGCGCCGAACGACCGATGCTGATGGCGGGTACCAGCGTGAAGTGGTCGCGCGCCTCACCTGCGATGAACGAGTTCATCGCCGAGACGCACATGCCGACCTACACGAACGGCATGGGACGCGGAACGGTCCCGCCGGACTCGCCCGAGTTCTTGAATCGTTCCCGCCGCGACGCCATGAAGCAGATCGATTGCATCGTGCTGGCCGGCACCCTGCTCGACTTCCGCATGCGCTTCGGGGCTTCGATCCCGAAGGACGCGACCATCATCCAGCTCGACATGGACGCGGTGCTGATGGGGATGAACCGACAGACGGACATCCCGCTCGTCGGCAACCTGGCCTGCAGCTTCGAGCTGCTCTCCCAGGAAATGAAGAACCAGGGAGTCAAGCTCGACTTCTCTCCCTGGCGCGACCAGCTTCGCGCGATCGAAAACGAGGCCGAGGCCAAGGTCCAGGCGGCGCTCGACAGCGACGAGTCGCCCGTCGACCCCCAGCGCATGTGCCGCGAGGTTCGCGACTGGCTCGAGACGCTGACGGATCCCATCGTCATCGGCGACGGCGGCGACATCGTCGCGACCGCTGCGAAGATCCTGCCGGTGAAGCGCGAGGGCGCGTGGATGGATCCCGGACCGCTCGGAACTCTCGGTGTGGGGATGCCCTTCGCTCTGGCGGCGCAGCTCGCGCATCCGGACAAGCGCGTGGTGATCGTCTACGGCGACGGGTCCTTCGGCCTCAACGGCTTCGAGTTCGACACGGCCGTTCGCTTCGGCCTGCCCATCATCGGCGTGGTCGGCAACGACGCCGCGTGGGGTCAGATGATGCGACCCCAGGGCGCGATGATCGGCTGGGACAAGCTAGACGGCACGCTGCTCAACCCGACTCGCTACGACAAGGTCGTCGAGGCGCTCGGAGGCCACGGCGAACTCGTCGAGCACCCGGAAGATCTGCGTCCTGCACTCGAGCGCGCTGCCGCGTCGGGCAAGCCCGCCCTGGTCAACGTGATGATCCGGCAGGACCGGGAGTTCAAGGGCGGGATCTACGTCTAGCCTGAACAGCGGGACACTGCGCTCACGACGTAGCGACGCGGCTGCCTTCGGGATCGACCCGGGTGCGCTCGCGCCGTTTCTCGACGCGACGGGCCCGATTGCTGTCGTCGACCTCGAGACCACCGGGCTGGCGGAGAACGCCAAGGCCGAGATCGTCGAGGTCGGCCTGGTGCTGCTCGACCCGGGCAGCACCGAGCTGCGAGTGGTCGACGGTCTGGTCCGGCCGCGGGGCCTCGTGCCGCTCGTGGTCCAGCGGCTCACGGGGCTGACGGACGCCGACCTCGAGGACGCGCCGGGGATCGAGCAGGTCGCGCGGGAGGTGGCCGGCATCCTGGCGGGTCGCACCCTGATCGCGCACAACGCCGCCTTCGAACGTCACTTCCTGTCGAAGTACGTCGACTCGAGCCTGGCCGACAGCCGCTACCTCGACACCCAGGATCTTCTCCAGATCACGCACCCGGACACCCCGGACCTGCGGCTCGAGTCGTTCACGCGCCTGTTGCTCGGGACTGAAGAGAGACACCGCGCCCTCGACGACGCGCTCGACACGCTGCGCGTGATGTCGCGGGTCGCTCGCGGCGCACAGGACGGCGAAGCGCGCTACGGCGTTGCGCGTCGCGCCTTCGAGCGCTTTGCACCGCGCTCCGGATGGTCGTCCCTGGTGTCGGGTGCGCCGGGCCTCTTCGCAAAGGCGCTGGCGGCGCCCACCACCGAAGCCTTCGACGCGGCACCCACGAAAGGGGGCGAGGCCGTCGCCGATCCCTTCGACTTTGTCGAGATCGGGGTCGAGGAGGGCGAGACTGCAGAGAGTCCCGTCCCGTTCGACGAGGAGGCCATCGTCGCCGCCCTCGCCGATGTCGAGCGCGGACGTCGCTACCTGCCGGGCTACCGGGTGCGCGAGGAGCAGATCGAGCTGGCGCGCCACTTCGTCCGCAACCTGGCGGGCAGCGGGACGCTGCTGCTCGAGGGCGGTACCGGCGTGGGCAAGTCGTTCGCCTACCTGGCCGCGGCGATTCCCTACGTGATGTCGCGCAAGGCGCCTGCCGAAGGCGACACGAAGCGCCCGCCCCTGGTGATCTCGACCCGCACGAAGCTGTTGCAGGACCAGCTGCTCCACAAGGACATCGCCGCCGCCGCGCGCTTCCTCGGCTACCCGCAGCTCCGCGCCCTGTCCATCAAGGGTCGCGCCAACTATCTGTGCGAGCGCCGCTTGAAGGACGTGCTCGCCGAAGGCTCGGACGAGAGCCTGCTAGCGGAGGATCGCCTCGCCTACGCGGTGCTGCTGGCCTGCGCGCGCACGCGGCCCCACGGCGAGGTGGGTACCCTGCCCGGCGCCTTCTTCTTCCGCCAGCCGGTCCTGCGCGACATGCTGCGGCGCTCGGTGGCGTTCCGCGCCGAGCAATGCTCGCGGGAAGACTGCGCGCGGCAGCGCGAGTGTCCCTTCGGTCGCCGGCGCGCCGCTCTGGCACGCGCGCATCTGATCGTCGCCAACCACGATCTGCTGCTGCGCTGGCCTCCCGACTATCCGAAGTTCCAGGACGTCATCATCGACGAGGGACACGAACTCGCCGGTGTGGCGGACGAGGTATACGCCACCACCGTGCGCCCCCAGGAACTGCTCGAGCGGGTCGACGAGCTGTTTCCGCCGCCGCGACCGCGGGGTCGCCGCAGTCGTGGGTCCATGCGCGGAGAGATGGGCGGTCGCGGTCGGCCGGGGCGGAGCGACCCTCCGTCCGCGGGCTGGCGGCGCGACCTTCGCCAGGATCTCACGGCTCTGGGCAGGTCTCTTTCCGAGCGCGCCGGCGACTTCGGAGAGGTCGAGCTGCCCGCCGCCGCGGGCGATCTCTTCCCCGACGCTGCAGACCTGGCCGCACGCACCGGGGACCGGCTGCTCGAGATCGCGGCCGCCGCGGAAGAGGAAGACCAGCAACGCAGCAAGGGGTCGTCCGACGACGAGGGCGCGGCACCGCCCTCCGCCCCGAGCGAAACCGAACGCACGGCCGGGGAGCTGCGGGCCGCGGCGAATGCGCTGCGCGTCGCGTTCGAGGATGAATCGGAAGACGTGGTCGCCGCATTCGAGGACGTCGAGCGGCCCTACGATCGTTGGACCTTGTCGATCCGCGCGGTCTCGCCGGCCGAGCCGTTTCACGAGGGCTTCCTGTCGCGACTCGATTCCGCGGCGATCCTGTCCGCCAGCCTGTTCGTGGGGGGCGACGCCTTCGCGGCGCTCGGTGAGCTCGAGATCGAAGAGCGCATCCGAGACGTGGGCAAGGTTTCGGCAGAGAGCCCCTTCCCGTACCGCGAGCACATGCGTGTGGTGGCGCTCGAGGGTGCGGACGACCTGGTAGAAGAAACCGCCCGCGTCATCGCCCAGCTCGCGCGCCGGCTCGGCGGCCGGACCCTCGGGCTCTTCACCAGCCTGCGCCGGATGAGCCAGGTTGCCGAGCGCCTGTCGCAGCTGCTGCGCGGCGAAGGCATCGAGATCCTGACTCCGCGCCGAGCGAGCGACGACCCGCGAGCGCTGGTCGACCGCTTCGCCCGGGCCAAGGGCGGCGCGGTTTTGCTGGGGGCCCGCACGTTCTGGCAGGGACTCGACATTCCCGGGACGGCGCTCCAGGCGGTGGTGATCGAGAAGCTGCCGTTCGACGTCCCCAACGAGCTGCGTCGCCGGCGGGAGGACCGCCTGCGGGACCAGGGGCTCGACGCATTCGACCGCTTCTCGCTCGGGAAGATGCTGCTGCACCTCAAGCAGATGACCGGGCGGCTGATCCGCACCGAAGAAGACCGCGGCATCGTCGTGATCGTCGACGGTCGTACCGACCGCGGCTACTTCTCGAAGCTGCGACGCGCTCTGCCTCCGGGAGTCGAGGTGCAAGTGGTTCCCAGCGCGGACTGTGGTGAAAAACTACCAATCATATTGAGCGAGATCGGGCTGGGCGCCGAGTCGGCAGAACGGTTGACTGGCGGTGACCCTGAGTCATAATGGGTCCCCGCTGACTGCGAAACAGCGAACGTTCCGGCGGCTCCCGCCGGCGCTTTTTTGCACTAATTTCGCACTCAACCCCCTGATCGATCGAGTAGCTTCCCCTCCTTCGTGCCCTCTGCGGCCGGGCCTAGCGTCTGCCCGAGGCGCGGTACGACGGAGCTGCAACCGCGAGCCGGGGTGGACCCCTCTGGGGGTACATTCCGGGGAAGCCTCGCTATCACGAGGAGTGGGCAGTGGCGAGTGATTTCCCCAACGACAGCTGGGCGTTGATCCTGGGTGGCTCCAGCGGCTTCGGTCTCGCGACGGCCCGAAAGCTGGGTGAGAAGGGAATGAACCTTCTCATCGTCCATCGTGATCGGCGAAGCGCGATGAAGAACATCGAGCCCGAGTTCGAGAAGCTGCGCGGGGTCGCGCCGTCGCTCCGGACCTGGAACGTCGATGCCATCTCGTCCGAGAAGCGGAACGAAGTCCTCGAGGAGATCCAAGAGACCCTCGGTGGGACCGGCCGCGTGCGGGTGCTGCTCCATTCCATCGCGTTCGGCAATCTCAAGTTGATCGCGCCCGAGAAGATCACCCCCCGCACCGCCGGCGACCGTCTGGCCGCGAAGCTGGGAATCGACGGCGGGAAGCTGGCGGAGGCCGCCGACGAGCTGCTCGCCGATGGTGAGGACGGCGTCCACACGGTGTCGCACGCCCCGAAATACGAGGACCGCTACCTCGACGAAGAGGACTTCGCTCGCACCATCTTGAGCATGGGTACGAGCCTGCTCGGTTGGACCCAGGGTCTGTTCACCCGGGGGCTCTTCTCGGACGACGCCCGGATCTTCGGCCTCACGAGTGAGGGCAACGAGGTCGCGTGGAAGGGCTATGCGGCGGTGTCGGCGGCGAAGGTCGCCCTCGAGGCACTCTGCCGATCGATCGCGACGGAGTTCGGCCCCCATGGCGTCCGCTGCAACATCATCCAGGCGGGCGTCACGGAGACGCCGGCAC
Source organism: Deltaproteobacteria bacterium (assembly GCA_029261855.1). GTDB lineage: Bacteria > Myxococcota_A > UBA9160 > UBA9160 > UBA4427 > JAJDAN01. Next base: position 5,567 of record JAJDAN010000028.1, on the reverse strand, counting down.
TGGCCGCGATCCCCGGCAGCAACATCCTCAAGGCCCAGGCACGACTCCGGAATCCCATGGGCCGTCTGACCCTGCCCCGGGACGTGGCGAACGTCATCTACCTGCTGTCCCTGGACGAGGCGGCCTGGATCAACGGCGACGTCATCCGCGTGGACGGCGGCGAGCACATCTCGGGAGTGACGCGATGAGTACACTTCCGAATCTGCAGCTGCACGGGCTGGGCCACGCGCACCCGAAGAACGAGGTCGACAACAAGTTCCTCGAGTCCCTCGACATCGGGACCTCGGACGAGTGGATCATGGAGCGCGTCGGGATCCGGTCCCGCCGCACCGCCATGGACCTCGACTACATCCGCGAGACGCGGAACGCGGACCCGCGCGGCGCCATCGAGGCGTCGTACATCTCGAACGCCGGGCTCGCGGCCCAGGCCGCTCGACTGGCCTGTGAGCGCGCGGGTATCAGCCTGTCCGACATCGGCATGGTGGTGGGTGGGGGTTGCGCGCCCGATACGGTGTCGCCCGCAGAAGCCTGCAACATCTCGAAAGAGCTGAACATCGACGTCCCGTCCATCGACGTGAACTCGGCCTGCACCAGCTTCTTCGCCGGCATGAACGTGCTCTCGATGATGCAGCCGGACAAGCTACCGCCCTATCTGCTGCTGATCGCGGCCGACGTCATGACGCGCACCGTCGACTACAACGACCGCGCCTCGGCGGTGCTGTGGGGAGACGGCTCGGTGGCGGCAGTGATCTCCACCCGGCATCCGGGTCGCGCGGAGATCCACGACTCGGTCTTCGCCGGCAATCCCCTGTCCGCCGACCTGATCGTCGTGCCCCGACTGGGTCACTTCTACCAGGAAGGCCGCCAGGTACAGATGTTCGCCATCAAGAAGACGACGATGTTCGTGAAGGAGCTGCAGGCCGCCTACGAGGAGCCGAGCCGCAACTTCCACTTCATCGGACACCAGGCCAATCTGCGGATGCTCGAGACTGTCTGTCGACGTTGCGAGATCCCGGAGGACCGCCACCACTTCAACGTGGACTGGTACGGCAATAGCGGCTCGTCGAGCTCCTCCTGCGTGGCATCCATGCGCTGGGAAAAGTGGGGCCCTGGTGACGACGTCGCGATGGTGGGTGTGGGGTCCGGCGTCGCCTGGTCCCGCTACCTGATCCGCTTCCGGAATCAGGACCAAAGCGCGAGCTAGGCGGACGACCGAGATGAAGCCAAGATGAAAGAGAAGCTGAGCTACGAGGCCTTCAAGGCCCGGGACCACTTCGACAAGCCCGAGCTGCTTGCCTTCGCGCACGGGACACTCGTCGAGGATGCGCCCGAGACCTTCGTCGCGCGCCTGCCAACGCCGCCGATGCTGATGCTCGACCGGGTGGTGGAGATCAGTGCCAACAAGAGCAAGGGCCACATCGTCGCCGAGCGGGACGTCAATCTCGACGACTGGTTCTTCCAGTGCCACTTCGTGAGTGACCCGGTGCAGCCCGGTTGCCTCGGGCTCGACGGCGTCTGGCAGCTGCTCGGCTTCTACTGCAATTGGCGGGGCGGCCTCGGAACCGGTCGGGCTCTCGGCTGCGGGGAGGTCGACTTCTTCGGTCAGATCCGGCCTCACGACGCGCTGATCCGCTACGAGGTCGACGTGCGCCGCTACACCGAGATCAAGCACGCGGGAGCGTGCATGGTGGTGGGTGACGCGCGCGTCATCGTGGACGGCGAGGAGATCTACAAGATCAGCGGCGGCCGCGTCGGGCTGTTCCAGGACATCGGCTACCCCGACTACCCGATCGAGTCGAAGAACTCGCACGGCGGCAGGATGGAACGATGAACGAGTCGAGCGCGCCCGTAGCCCTGGTGACCGGGGGCGGAACCGGCATCGGCGCCGAATGCTGTCGCGCGTTGGCTGCGGCCGGCTTCCGCGTGGGCGTCCACTATCGCTCCAGCGAAGAGAAGGCACAGAAGCTCGTGGCGGAGCTTCCGGGGGGCTTCGCGCTGAAGGCAGACATCTCGGATGCCGAGCAGATCGACGCACTCATCAAGCAGCTGAAGGACGAGGCCGGGCAGGTCGACGTGCTGGTGAACAACGCCGGCTACAACGTCAACGCGCCCGTGCTCACCATGAAGCTCGATGACTACGACGCGGTCCGAAGCGTCGAGCGCGGCACCTGGTATCTCACGAAGATGATCCTGCGCCGCTTCATGTTCCGGAGGGGCAGCGGTCGCATCATCAACATCTCGAGCGTCGTCGGCCACACCGGGAATCCGGGGCAGATCCCGTACACCATGGCCAAGGCCGGTCTCGACGCGTTCACCAAGAGCCTCGCCCAGGAGATGGCGGGCAAGGACATCCTCGTCAACTCGATCGCACCCGGCTTCATCGACACGGACATGACCGAGGAGCTTCCCGAAGAGGTGAAGGCGTCGATCCTCGCGCGCATCCCCCTGGGCCGCACGGGCACGACCGCCGAGATCGCGGACGTGGTCACCTTCCTCGCGACCCGGGGCAGCTACGTGAACGGAACGGTCATCCATGTCAACGGAGGCATGTACGGTGGCTGACCTTTCGAAGGAAGAGGTGCTGGCGCGCGTGCCCCAGCAAGACCCCTTCCGCTTCATCGACGAGATCCACGAGCTCGACGCCGATCACATCGTGGCGAGCTATCGCTTCCCCGAGGACGCGGACTTCTACCGTGGCCACTTTCCGGGCAACCCGATCACGCCGGGGGTGATCCTCGTCGAGACCATGGCCCAGGCGGGCGTCGTGGCCCTGGGCCTCTACCTGTGTGCTCTCGAGCGCTCGCCGGAAGAGCTCGAGAAGCTCGTCACGGTCTTCACCGACGCCAACGTGGAGTTCTCCGGAACCGTGCTGCCCGGCCAGCGCGTCACGACGGTCGGCAAGAAGACCTTCTTCCGTCGCCTGAAGCTTCGCTCGGAAGTCGAGATGCGTCTCGATGACGGCAGCGTGGTCTGTTCCGGCGTGCTTTCGGGAATGGGGGTTCCCAGATGACCAGCGAGCGGACCCAGAAGACCCGTCGGGTCGTGATCACCGGGCTTGGCGTCATCGCGCCCAACGGCAACGGCACTCGCGACTTCGAGATGGCCCTGCGCAAGGGCCAGTCGGGCATCCGCTACCAGGAGATCATGGAAGAGAAGGGCTTCGGTTGCCGGGTGGCCGGGACGCCCCAGGGTGTCGACGAGCTGGCCGAGGCCGCCTTTTCCGAAGATCTGCTGATGGCCATGAACATGAGCCACCGCTACGCCGCGCTGGCCGCGCTCGAGGCCTGGCAGGACGCTGGCTTCGAGCGCCCCGCCCAGGACGACGACCGCGTGAACTGGGATACGGGTTGCATCGTGGGCACCGGTATCGGCGGCATGGACACGACGGCCGAAAAGGTCGTCCCTCTCACCGACGCGGGGAAGGTTCGACGCCTGGGTTCGACTTCCGTCGAGCAGGTGATGGCGAGCGGCGTGTCGGCGCGTCTGTCCGGGATCTTCGCGCTCGGAAACCAGGTGACGACCAACTCCTCGGCATGCAGCACCGGCGCCGAGGCCGTTGCCATGGGCTTCGAGCGTATCCGCGATGGCCTGGCCGAGCGCATGCTGTGCGGTGGTGCCGAGGCGGCCAGTCACTACATCTGGGCCGGCTTCGACGCCATGCGCGTGCTGTGTCGTGACTTCAACGAAGAGCCCGAGAAAGCGTCGCGGCCGCTGTCTGCATCGGCGGGCGGCTTCGTCCCTGGCGCGGGCGCGGGTGTGCTGATGGTCGAGTCCCTCGACAGCGCGCAAGCCCGGGGTGCCGAGATCTACGCCGAGATCCTGGGCGCGGGTATCAACTGCGGTGGTCACCGCGGGGGTGGCAGCATGACGGCGCCGAACCCCGAAAGCGTGCAGCGCTGTATCGGCCTCGCCCTCGCCGATGCCGGCATCGACGCGTCTGAAGTGGATGCCGTGAACGGACACCTCACCGCCACGGGTGCCGATCCCAAGGAGATTGCGTCCTGGGCCAAGGCGCTGGGGCGCGAGCCCGGGAACATGCCCACGATCACCGCCACGAAGGGCATGGTCGGCCACACCCTCGGAGCCGCCGGGGCGGTGGAATCCGTGGCGAGCATCTTGATGCTTCGCGGCGGGTTCCTGCACCCGTGCATCAATTGCGACGACTTGCATCCCGAGATCGAGGCCTACGGGGCCGCGATCCCGCACAGCGTGCAGGAAGCGCCGAACCTGAAGACGCTCCTGAAGGCCGGCTTCGGTTTCGGGGACGTCAACGCCTGCCTGGCCTACCGGAAGTGGGAAGCCTGACCATCCGCCCCTTCCGGGGCTAGGATCCAGCGATCGACCGCTCTGGGCGGAACGAAGAAGAAGGACAAAGGGGAAGCACAATGGAAGAGACGGAAGTCTTCGAGCGGGTCGTGAAGATTCTCACCCCCTGGGTGAAGAACGATGAGGCACTGACTTCGGTGGGCATGGAGACCAGCATCCTCGATGATCTCAAGGTCAACTCGGCCCGGCTCGTCGATGTGGTGATCGCCTTCGAGGACGACTTCGACATCGAGATCGCCGACGAGGACGTGGACCAGGTCAACACCGTGGGCGACGCGGTGAACCTGATCTCGGGGAAGCTCTAGTCCGGTCCCGGGCAGGGCGGATCGGAGGAATGCGTGGGGAGCGGGCCGAGCGGGAGCCAGCCTCGATCGGATCGCATCGGGGCGGGCGCGTCGGGCACGCCGGAGGCGCGGGTCGACTCCGGGCTGGCGGCTCGGCATGCCCGGCAGCATGTCCGACAGAGACGCGTGAGCTGGCTGGCGGCGCCGCTCTGGATCGGCGTCTCGGCCCTCGTGATGCGATTCCGCTTCGGCTATCGCATCGCCCAGGCGAGGTCGATCCGGGCCCGCTACCGCGCCATCCGACGGCAGTCGGACGCGCCGATGCTCGTCTGCGCGAACCACCTCACGTTGATCGACTCCTTCCTGGTCGCCTGGGCACTGGGCTCGGCCTTCTACTGGCTGCGCCACTTCGACGAGCTGCCCTGGAACACGCCCGAGAGCACGAACTTCGCGAGGACGCCGCTCTCCCGGATGCTGATCTACGTCGCCAAATGCATTCCGATCACGCGCGGCGGTGCCCGCGAAGGCGTGGGCGACGTGCTCGAGCGGGTGAAGTACCTGCTCGGGCGCGGCGAGACGGCCCTGCTCTTTCCGGAGGCGGGCCGAAGCCGCTCGGGGCGCGTCGAAGAGAACGCGGCGGCCTGGGGTGTCGGGCGGATCGTGGGCGCTGTGCCGCGTTGCCGGGTGCTCTGTGTCTATTTGCGTGGACGTCGCCAGGAGACCTGGGGCGACTATCCGGCTCGAGGTGACGTGATGGACGTGTCGATCAACTGCATCGAGCCGAAGAGCGATGCCCGGGGTGTGCGGCGTTCGCGAGATCTCGCGCTGCAGATCGTGCGCGAGCTGATGCGCATGGAAGCGGAGTATTTCCGTGCTCGGCAATGACGTGGTGGATCTGCGGGACCCGGACAGTCGGCCGGAGAGCTTCCGGCCGCGCTTCGACGAGCGCGTCTTCGC
>JAJDAN010000027.1 GCA_029261855.1 Deltaproteobacteria bacterium | reverse complement strand
CCTGAGCGGCACCTGACCTAGCTCGCAAGAGCTGAGTCGCAACTCATCGAAGCCCCGGCGCCGAAAGGCACCGGGGCTTCGACGCATCTGGGGCCTGTCACCAGCCCGCTGCTGCCGCTGAAGTGCCGAATCTGCGCATCTAGTGGCCAAATAGCCCCGCAATCGGCGTTTTGTGGTTGCCAAACTTTGGCCCCTGACCATAGGTTTAGCTTTACTGCACACGGCATGGCGTGCTACTCGCAGTACGTTTCAGTAGGCATCTAATCCGGCATTTCACGGTCCGAGGGGGCCAGAGGGGGATGGTATGGACGATCAGAAAAGGTCGGGGGTTTCCAGACGTTCGTTCGTTGCGAAAGTTGCAACGGGTGCAGCAGGCGCAGCTGTCGCATTGTCCGTCACTGCCGGACGATCGGGCGCGGCGACGCAGCATCACAGTGACGTCGAAGGAGCCGTGGGAGGCCCACTCGGCGAACCGATGAACATCGAGCCGAGTACACCGGTGGCAGATGGTCCGGTCGCAGCAGTCGCGGCGAGCGCACCGGCACCGTGGGAGCTGCTTGCGCCATTGCGCGAGGGTTCGGCGGTAACGCCGCAGTGGCGGGTGAAGTCCCTGTCGGAGATCGTCGACGGCGCCAGCGTGCTGACCCTCGAGAACAGCGCCGGGCGCAGTCACCGCGTGCACCTGTGCCGCAACGACGGACGACCGCAGGGACTGGTCTACACCGATCGTCTCGACATGGTCGTGATGAACGGCGGTCGCGGCGATCTGCCCACCGAAGAGGGATTCGGACAGGCGGTTGCGGAAGTCGCGCACGTTCTGGCGAGCAACGAGACGAGGCGCGGACACACCGAGTTGGTGGTGTCACTGCTGCCGCAGTCCGAGCGGGCCGAGCGCTTCGCCGATACATCACGACTGCGATAGGGCGACTGCGATGACGCATAGAGAATTGAACATGAGAGCAAACATCATGAGAACCAGCATGGGGACGGAGGGACGATGAGCGATCAGAAGAAGAACGGGCTTCCCGAGTTGCGCAAGAAGCCACTGGATTTCCTGAGCCCGGCCGAAGCGCGCCAGGCGGTCAAGCCGGTGGCGGCGCTGGACACATCCGAGGCTGCGCAGGCACTGCGCACCGAACCCAACAGCGAGAAGATGTTGCTTGCGCAGCACATGTCGCACGCCTCACACGGCTCGCACGGTTCTCACGGATCGCACGGCTCGCACGGATCGCACGGCTCGCACGGCTCGCACGGGTCGCACGGCAGCCACGGCTCGCACGGATCCCACGGCAGTCATGGCAGCCACGGCAGCCACGGCTCGCACGGGTCCTGGTAAGGAGGCGGGGGGATGAGACGAATCAATAAGAATCTGGCTGGCAGCGTAGCGGCTGCCGCAATCATCTCGATCGTGGCCCTGGTGGGCTACGCCGGCAGCGCTTCGGCACTGATCATCACCGGCGGACCGACCTACTCCCTGCCCGGCGGCGGTAGCTGCTCGGTGGCGGGCGACCCGGCTGTCGGGTCGGCTGCGACGGTGACCTGCACCGGCGTATCGCTGGCTTCGCACACCAGGGTGTACTTCGGTATCAGAAACGACCTGAGCCCCCTCGGGAACGCGCTCGACGACTCTGGGCCGACCGGTGCAGAGAACTGGGACTTCTCTTCGGGCGCCGGCTCGGCGATCACCTACACGGGCTCGACCACGGTGAACAACACTCTTGGCAGCTCGACGCAGGCGGTGAGCACGCGGCTGACCATCACGCGCACGGGAGGGTCGGCTACCATCGTCAGCACCGGTGGCACCCCAGCCAACAACGGCAACAGTGAGATCGGCTCCCTGTTTCGTCTCGACAGCGGCAGCTCGTTTACCTTCACAGTGTTCGTCGAAGCGTCGACCTCGACGGTCTCGGGCGGCGCCTTTGGTGTTACCAACTCACGCTACGACGCGGTCAACACGCCGCTGGCGGCCACCCAGGGCGACCACTCGCGGGTCGACCTCGGCTTCTACTACTCGGACTGCGGTGACGGTGTCATCGACAGCCCCGAAGTGTGCGACGGCGGCGCTTGCTGCTCGGGCACGTGTACCTTCCTCAGCGCGGCCACGGTTTGTCGCACCGGTTCGGGCGACTCCTGTGACCCGAACGAGACCTGCACCGGTTCGAGCTCGACCTGCCCGGCCGATGTCGTAACCTCTGCCGGCACCACCTGCCGCTCTGCGGCCGGCGTCTGTGACGTCGCCGAGACCTGTAGTGGAACCGCCGGTGTGGCTTGTCCGGCCAACGGCTTCGTTTCCGCCGGCACGACCTGTCGCGCCGGCTCGGGCGACTCTTGTGACCCGACTGAAACCTGCACCGGTTCGGGCGCCAACTGTCCGGCTGATGTCGTAACCTCCGCCGGCACCACCTGCCGCTCTGCGGCCGGCGTCTGTGACGTCGCCGAGACCTGTAGTGGAACAGCCGGTGTGGCTTGTCCGGCCAACGGCTTCGTCTCCGCCGGTACGACCTGTCGCGCCGGCTCGGGCGACTCTTGTGACCCGACTGAAACCTGCACCGGTTCGGGAGCGAACTGTCCGGCCGATGTCGTAACCTCCGCTGGCACCACCTGCCGCTCTGCGGCCGGCGTCTGTGACGTCGCCGAGACCTGCTCTGGAACAGCCGGCGTAGCCTGTCCGGCCAACGGCTTCGTCTCCGCCGGCACCACCTGTCGCGCCGGTTCGGGCGACTCTTGTGACCCGACTGAAACCTGCACCGGTTCGGGCGCCAACTGTCCGGCCGATGTCGTCACCTCTGCCGGCACCTCCTGTCGGGCCGCTG
>JAJDAN010000026.1 GCA_029261855.1 Deltaproteobacteria bacterium | reverse complement strand
GCGCGCGGAGTTCCGGGTAGAACCCTTCGGAACCGGCTTCGCGAGCGGATGCGGCTGGAACGGGAGAACCTTACTAGTGTGAGATCCTGTCGGCAGTCTCGGGATGCCGCGTCGGCCGCCCTGTCGCGGGCTCCCGGCCGCGCATTGGAGTCGCGCCCTGATCCGCATCACGGATCAGGGCTAGCCGTCGCACCTAGAGGGGAGAGACGCCAGCCGATGCCTGACCGAAGCGACCTCCATCCGGAGCCCTGGGAGACCGTCGCCCACGAGAAGCTGCAGGACTGCCGGGTGTTCGAGGTCTACCGCAAGATCTCTCGCTCTCCTCGCACAGGCCGCGAGCACGACTTCTACCGGATTGAAGCGGCCGAGTGGGTCAACGTCGTGGCGCTGACGGACGACGACGAGTTCGTGATGGTTCGACAGTTCCGGCACGGCAATGACGAGATCACGCTCGAGATTCCCGGCGGTATCGTGGATGCCGGCGAAGCTCCTGCGGAAGCGGCGGCCCGGGAGCTGCTGGAGGAGACTGGCTATCGAGGCGAAGCGCCCGTCTCGCTCGGCGTGGTCAACCCCAACCCGGCGCTGTTCGGCAACGGCTGTCACACCTTCCTGGTCCGGGGCGCCCAACGCGTGGATGAGATCCGGAACGATGGCGAAACCGAGCACACCGCCGTCGAGCTGCTACCGCGCTCCGAGCTGCACCCCCGCATGCGCGCCGGAGACATCCAGCACGCATTGGTCATCGCGGGGTTCTACTGGTTCGAGATCCTCGAAGAGCGCTAGCCGTCGGAATCGCAGCTTCCGGCTTGCTGCGGGTGCGCGGCGTTCTGCCGCGCGCCGCTCCTGGCGGCGCGTTCAGCTTGCCGCCGGTACGGCCCCGTGCTCCCGCTTGTAGAAGTCGAGGATGTCGGCGTAGCGCACCTGCCCGAGCACCCGCCGCCGGTCATTCGACACCTCGACGATCGGGATCTTGTCGAATTCCCGGTCGCTGAAGAATTCGAGCGCGCTGATCAGGCTGTCGCCGGGAGTCAGGAAGGTCGCGCCCCGGTTCACGAGGTCGTGTGCGAGCACGAAGGAGCCGAGGTGCTCGAGTTCCTCGCGGTCTCCGAGATCGCGCAGGCTGACCAGCCCCACCAGGTCACCATCCTCGCCGCGGACGATCAGGTCGGTCTCGCCGAGTTCCTGGGCGAGTGCCTGGATCTCGTGGAGCGGCGTTCCACTCGAGATGATCGCGTGTTGGTCGTAGACTCCTCGGCTCATCTCGCCGATCGTCATGCGCTTCAGGACGTTCGGGTTCATCTCCCACAGGTGGGCCCGCGAGAAGAACTTGTTGTCGACTTGATTGACGTAGATCGACCAGCGTCGCGAGGTCACGAGTGCGACGGTGGCGACGACCATCAGCGGCGGTAGCAGCTCGTACGCGCCGGTCAGCTCGCACACCATCATCAGGGACGCGATGGGAGCGTTGGCGACCCCCGCAAAGAAGGCGCCCATCCCGACGACCACGAAGGGGCCGACGTCGGGTACCAGCTCTGGGAAGAGCATGTGGCTCAGGGTGCCCACGCAGCCGCCCAGCATCGCGCCGATGAAGAGGCTGGGGCCGAAGACGCCGCCAGAGCCCCCGGACGAGATCGTGAACGAGGTCGTCAGGATCTTGAGTCCGGCCAGCAGGGCCAGGGCCCCGACCGAGGCGGACAGACCTCCGACCGACTCCCCGCTGATCAGCTGCTGTACGTAGCCGAGACCTTGTCCCAGCACCTCCGGGCGGAAGTACCCGATTGCGCCGACCAGGAGTCCGCCGATCGGTGGAAGCAGGTATCCGTTCACCGGAAGTCGATCGAAGAAGTACTGCTTCGAGCCGTGCAGGAATCGAACGTACAGGTAGCCCGCGGCCGAACAGAACAGACCGAGCAGCGCGTAGAAGACCAGCTCGACCGGGCTGTGGAACATGTCGTGCTCGAAGTGGAACACGTGGTCGAAGCCTTCGATCGAGCAGTAGACCGTGTACGAAGTCACCGAGGCGAGAATTGCCGGGGTCAGGGCATCCGTCTCGAGGTCCTCCTTGTACAGGACCTCGACCGCGGTGAGGGCGCCACCGAGGGGTGCACGGAAGATCGCCCCCAGTCCGGCGGCCGCGCCCGCGACCATCAGCGTGCGGCGGGCGCGCGCTCCCATGTGGATCAGGCGTCCGAACGCCGAGCCGATACCGGCGCCGATCTGCGCGACCGGTCCTTCCTTGCCGGCGCTTCCGCCCGAGGACAGGGTGGCGATCGTGGCCAGCGACTTGACGAGGGGAACGCGGAGGCGCATCACCCCGCCCTTGTTGTGGAAGGCGTCGATGTAGCTGTCGGTTCCCGTGCCTTCCGCTTCCGGGGCGAAGGTCTTGACCAGGTAGCCTGCGACGAACCCTCCGCACACCGGCAGCAGCGCCAGCAGCCAACGTCGCGGCTCACCGTCGGGCGAAGCCCAAACGGCCATCTCGCCCGCGGGCCGCGGAATCGCGACCTGAGCCCAGACCCCCATGGTCAGGTGGGTGGCCGCGTCGAGCAGATAGCCGAACAGCACGGCGCCCAGTCCCGCGAGAAGCCCGATCCCGATCGAGTAGAGGTAGATGGTGCGGGTGTTGACGCTCCCGAAGAGGCCCCGAAGTCCGAAGATGTCTCGCAAACCCACTCGCCACCCTTCCGTCGAGCGGGGAGGCTACCGGACCCCTCCGGGTAGTGCTGTCTCATTCACGCGCTCGAGGACCACGTCGATCAGCTTCTCGTGGATGCCGAGCGGGGGACTGACGCGAACCCGGACCCCAGGGTGGCGCTCCGCGGCGGCCGCCGCCTGTGCGGGGATGTCTTCCTGGCTGTGCCGGCCGGGTGCCAGCAGGTAGGGGTGCACGACGACCTCACGGGCGCCGTCGGCCACGCAGGCGGCGATGCCCGCGGCGATGTCCGGCGGCGCGATCTCCATGTGCGCGACGTGGACCACGCGTTCCGGATCTCGCGCGCGCAGCAGCCGGGCGATGGCTTCGAGCTGGTCGTTCGCCTCCGCGCGGCGGCTGCCGTGGTCGACCAACAGAATGGCGGCCTTGGCTTCGCCCGCTGCTCTCTCGCCCGGGACCTGCGAACTCATGCCGAGAACGTTACCGATTCCGTCCCCAGTACGGAGCGGTGACCGTGAGATCCGTCTCGACGAGGACCCGGCAGGACAGACGCAGGCGCGGATCGATCCGGTTGCGCTGCTTGATGTCCCGTTCCCGGTTGGTTTCGCCGGCGACGGATTCGACCGCCTCCAGGATCTCGAGTCCGCAACGCGCGCAGACACCGTCGGCGCCGCAAGAGCTGGCCACGGGCAGGTCCGCGAGCCGGGCCGCGGTGAGCAGGCTCGTTCCAGCCGGTACGACGATTTCCCTGCCCGAAGGCTCGAAGCGGACGCGGTACTCCACGCGCGCGAGAATACGTCCTTTCCCCGGCGCTTGGCGCGGCCCGCGCCCGGCCCCGCCCGTTCTTGGCTGGCCTCGGGCCCCTCGGTTAGGATTCTCCCGTCATGCCCACCGCTGCCCTCCTCGTGATCGGCAACGAGATTCTGTCCGGGAAGGTCGTCGACACGAACTCGCCCTTCCTCGCGACCGAGCTGCGCTCTCTCGGCGTCGACCTCGAGCGGATCCTCACGATCCCGGACGAGATCGATCTCATCGCGCGAGAAGTGCGCGCCATGAGCGAGACCTACGACTACGTGTTCACCTCGGGTGGCATCGGTCCCACTCACGACGACCTGACCATGGACGCCATCGCCAAGGCATTCGATCGCGACCTCGAGCTGAACCAGTCGATGGTCGAGCGCATGGAACGCCAACAGGGTACGCCGGCCAACGAGAGCCAGCGCAAGATGGCGATGATCCCTTCCGGCTGTCAGGTGATCGATGCCGGTGATCTCTGGTTCCCGGTGGTGATCGTCGAGAACGTCCACATCTTCCCGGGCATTCCCAAGCTGCTGCAGAAGAAGTTCCAGTCCATCCGGGATCGCTTCCGCGGCGTTCCCTTCCAGCTGTTGCGCATCTACGTCAAGCGACGCGAGAGTGACATCGCGGACCACCTCAACGATCTGCTGGTCGAGTTCCCCGAGCTGATGCTGGGCTCGTATCCGAAGATCGAGGAGCGCGATTTCCGGGTGTTGCTGACCCTCGAGTCCCGGGACGCCGACTACCTGAGTCGCGCCCAGCAGTCGCTGCTGGCCCGGCTCGACGACGACGCGATCTTCAAGATCGAATAGCCGGTCGGAAGCGACGAGCGGGACGCGACGCGCATGGATCCCACCGGCCACGACGACGTCGCCTTCTGGCTCGCCCACGGGCACCCGGCTCTGATGGTCGCGTCGCTGGTGATCGCCGGCCTCGCCCTGCGCGCCGGTCTACGGATGCGCGCAGGGCGGCGGCGCGGGGAGCCCGCCAAGCGCGGGCTGCTCGTCGCGCATCTGCGGATGGCGCGCCCCGCGGTCCTGCTGATGGCGTTCGGCCTGGTGTCCGGCCCGGTCTCGGCCGTATGGTTCCGCGGCTGGGCGCCCTTCGGCAGCTTGCACGCCTGGCTCGCAGTCGTGTCGGCGGGGCTATTCCTGGCGGCCGGGTGGCTGGGGCTGCGACTCTCGCGCGGTGAGCTCAGCCGGGAGAAGGGAGCGAACCTCCACGGTCTGCTCGGGACCGTGGCCATGCTGGTCGCGGCGCTCACGGCGGCGGCAGGCATGGTGCTGCTTCCCTGACGCGTTCGCGTTTGATTCCGGGCCCGCTCCTTGGGCCGGGCACCGACATCAGTCGATCGCGGGCAACACGTCCACGGCGCGCTGTCTCAGCCAGTGGTCCGCAAGCACCAGGCACACCATGGCCTCGACCATCGGCACCGCGCGGGGCAGCACGCAGGGGTCGTGACGTCCGCGCGCCTCGAGGGTGACGGCCTTGCCGTCGCGGTCCACGGTCTGCTGCGGCACGCGGATGGTTGCGGTCGGCTTGAAGGCGGTGCGCAACAGGATCGGCTCGCCGTTGCTGATGCCGCCCTGCACGCCGCCGGACCGGTTCGAGTCCGTGTGCGGATGGCTGCTGTCGGGGCCGGGGACGAATGGATCGTTGTGCTCGCTGCCTGTGAGCAAGGTGCCCGCGAAGCCGCTGCCGATCTCGAAGCCCTTCGATGCCGGCAGCGACATCAGCGCCCGGGCCAGATCGGCTTCCAGCTTCTCGAAGACGGGCTCGCCGAGGCCGGCCGGGACGCCCCGCGCCACGCAGCCGACGACGCCGCCGAGTGAATCGCCTTGTTCGCGGACGGCGTCGATGCGCTCGATCATCCGCGCGGCCGCTTCCGGATCGGGACAGCGCACCAGGTTCGACTCGACGGCTTCGAGGCTGACGGCCGCGGGGTCGATCTTGGCTTCGATGTCGGCGACGCGCTCGACCCAGGCCAGCACTTCGACGCCAGCCACTTCGCGCAGCAGCTTGCGGGCGATGGCGCCAGCGGCGACACGGCCGATGGTCTCGCGCGCGCTGGCGCGGCCGCCGCCCTGCCAGTTGCGAATGCCGTACTTGGCCTCGGTGGTGTAGTCGGCGTGAGAAGGACGGAAGACGTTCTGGAAGTCCGCATAGGCGGACGGCCGCGCGTCCTTGTTGCGTACCAGCATCGCGATGGGAGAGCCGATGCTGCGGCCCTCGAAGGTGCCGGACAGGATCTCGACGACGTCCTCCTCTTTTCGGGGAGTCGTCAGGCGGCTCTGACCGGGCTTGCGCCGGTCGAGGTCGCGCTGGATTTCCGCCACGTCGATGGCCAGGCGCGGCGGGCAACCCTCGACGACGACGCCAACGCCGCCCCCGTGGGACTCGCCGAAGGTGCTGATGCGGAAGGCTCTGCCGAATGAACTGCTCATGACCGGGCGGGAGAGTACCGCAGCCGGCGCCGCGTCCGTGGCCCTCGGCCCCCGACTGTGGAAGCGTCCGGCGGATGCACGTCCTCGACTGCCTGGAGGCTGGGATCGCGACCGGCCGGGAGACCGGGTGCCGGCTCTACGCGTCCCGGGCCCGCGAGATGGTGGCCCAGGCCGCCATGGGAGAGGCGCGCGCAGGCGTCCCCATGCGGGCGGCCTCCCTCATCTTCGAAGACCCCGGGATCGCGACGCCATGAGCAAGGCCGACATCACTCGTCGCGAGTTCACCCTGCAGGCGGATGCGCTCTCGCGCTCTCCGACATTCACGTCTAGCGAGCTGGGCGAGCGGCTGCGGACGGCGCTCGGTACCCACCGGTCCGGCAGGATCCTCGACCTGGCCTGCGGTCCCGGGCTCGTGTGCGAGGCGCTTGCGCCGGAAGCGACCGAGGTTGTCGGCGTCGACCTGACACCCGAAATGGTGGCCCGGGCTCGCACCCACTGTGCAGAAGCCGGTCATGCAAACGGCACGTTCCACGAGGCGGCCGTCGAGTCGCTGCCTTGCGAGTCCGGCTACTTCGATGCCGTGGTGACACGACTGGCGATCCACCACTTCGAAGATCCCGCCGCCGTGTTGCGCGAGGCATGGCGGGTGTTGCGGGACGGGGGCCGACTCGTCGTGCTCGACATCGTCGCTTCACCGCACCCGCAAGAGGCCGAGCTGCACAATTCACTCGAGATCCTGCGCGACCCCTCGCACGTGCGCATGCTGCCCGAAGCCGAGCTGATCGACGTGATTGGCGCGGCGGGCTTCGCAGTCGCCGAGGTCAGGGCCTGGGATCAGCAGCGCGCCTTCGACGAGTGGGCGGCCATCGTGGCGGACGCCCGGTCCATCGATGCCCTCGAGCCCGTGCTGCGGGCGCTTGCCGGGGCTGGCCTGCAGGCGGGAATCGATCTGCGCATCGAGGAGGACGCGGTCCGCTTCGTTCATCACTGGCGATCGGTCGCCGCGGACAAATCGGCAGAGAAGACGACAGAGGTCAAGGAGGAAGCTCGATGATCAAGCTCGTGTACTGCATCCGGAAGCGAGACGACATTTCCGAGGAGGAGTTCCATCGCTACTGGCTGGAAGACCATGGCCCGCGCGTTCGCGGTCACGCCAAGGCGCTCGGCGCCGAGCGCTACGTGCAGAGTCACACCTGCCATCCGGATCTCAACGAGAGCCTGCAGGTTTCGCGCGGGATGAGCCCGGCGCACGACGGCATCACCGAGCTGTGGTGGAGCGACCGCGCGGCCCTCGACCAGGCGCTCGCATCGGCCGAGGGCCGGGACGCCGCGGCGGACCTGATTGCCGATGAACGGAAGTTCATCGACCTCGAAGCGTCGACGCTGTTCATTACCGAAGAACACGAGATCTTCTGATCGAAACGCGCATCGCGAGCGGGCATCTCATACAGCGACCTTCACAGCAGGGTGCGTGCACGATGACATCGATCAACGGAGACATGGGCGTACGCGTCCGCGTGGACACCGGCAGCATGGGATGGCAGCCGAGCCCCAGCGGTCATGTGCTGCGAAAGCGTGTGCACCTCGTGGGCGCGCCCGAGTCCGGTCAGGTGACGTCAGTCGTTCGTTATGAGCCCGGTGCCAGCTTCCCGGCGCATGAACATCCCGAAGGCGAGGAAATCCTCGTGCTCGAAGGCGTGTTCTCGGACGAGCACGGCGACTGGCCGTCGGGCAGCTACCTGCTGAACCCCGAAGGCTTCCGTCACGCGCCGTTCTCCCGGGACGGGTGCCTTCTCTTCGTCAAGCTCCGGCAATATGGCGGCGAGGGGCGCCGCCACGTCTCGCTGCAGACTCACGACGCACGCTGGACCCCTTCCGACCGGGAGGGAGTTTCGGTGAAGGTGCTCTACAGGGGGCACGGTGAAGAGATGCGGCTCGAACGCTGGGCGGTCGGTGCCGGATCAGGTGCCGGGTCCGGCGCAACAGTCCATCCGGGCGGCGCCGAGATTCTCGTTCTCGACGGGGCTCTCGAAGACGAGGCGGGACGACATGCTGCCGGAGTCTGGTTGCGCCTTCCCGCCGGCGCGAGCCACCGGCCGTCCTCCTCAGAGGGCTGTGAGCTATACGTGAAGACCGGCGGAGTCTCCTCCCTGAGATCCGCGTAGCGAGGAGCTTCCGGCTGTCCGCCCTGGAAATCACCGCGATCGTGGCGATCGTCACGGCGGCCGCCTGCATCCAGGGCGCGATCGGCTTCGGGATGGCGCTGATCGCGGCGCCGATCCTGGTGTTCATCGAGCCGGCCCTGGTCCCGGGCCCCCTGGTCGCCAGCGCTTTCGTGCTGGTCGTCTGCGTCGCGATCCGCGACCGCTCCCATGTCAACTTCTCGACGGTTCGATTCTCGATGATCGGAAATGCCTTCGGCGCCTTCGCCGGGGCGTCGGTGCTGGCCATGCTCGACCCCCGCGGCTTCGGCATCCTGTTCGGCTCGTTGGTGCTCTTCGCCGTGGGGCTCAGCGCGGTCGGCGTTCATGTGGCGGTGACCCGGAGCAGCGCCCTCGCGGCGGGTCTGCTCGGCGGCTTCATGAGCGCGACGGCGGCCATCGGTGGCCCGCCCATGGCGCTGGTCTACCAGCACGCGGGGGCCGCGCGCTTCCGCGGGACCTTGTCCGTCTACTTCATCTTTTCGACCTGCGTCACCGTATCGGCGCTGGTCTGGGTTGGAGCGTTCGGCTGGGACGACCTGCCCTACGTGGCGATACTGGTGCCGGGACAAGTGCTCGGCTTCGCGCTGTCGTCCCCGATGACGCGCTGGCTGGCCGGCACGTCGATCCGCCCCTTCATCCTGGGGCTATCGGCCGCGGCAGCAGTGGTGCTGCTGGTGCGGGTCGGCCTCGGCTGATCGGCGGTCTCGGCCGGCGCAAAGGCGCGGCCTGTCGCAAAGGCGTGGCCTCTCACAGAGGCGCGGCCTCTCACAGAGGCGCGGCCGCCGCGAAGGCGGGTGCGGTACCCTGCTCCGGCCTGCGACGGAGTGCCTCTTGGCCAGCGCCTTTCCCATTCTCGATCTCTCCACGGTTTCGGGTCACGCCGACTTCGAGGCGCGCATGGCACGCCTGCGCGGTACGACGTCCCTGGCGGGCGATGTTGCGACGACCGTCGCGGACATCATCGAACAGGTCCGGATGCGGGGTGACGAGGCAGTCGTCGAGCTGATGCGGAAGTTCACGGATCCGGGCTTCGGCGTCGGATCGATCCGCGTGGCCGCAGCCGACTTCGACGCCGCCGAGGCCTCTCTCGACCCGGCGCTGCGCGAGTCCATCGAGAACGCGATTGCGAACGTGCGGGCCTACCAGCGGCACATCCTGCCCGAGGACGTGCCGCCGGTGACCATCGAGGGCGCCGAGCTGGGCCTCCGGCACGCGCCGGTGGCGAGCGCCGGTCTGACCGTCCCCGGCGGTGCGGCGGTGCTGTTCTCGACGCTGATCATGCTGGCGGTTCCGGCCCTGGTGGCTGGCGTCGATCCGCGGAAGATCCGCATCGTGAACCCGCCGCCGACCCGGAAGCCCGACGACGAGGGCGAGGTGCGAGACATCTCGCCGGTGGTCCTGGCGACCTGTCGGATGCTGGGGATCGAGACCGTCTACCGCATCGGCGGCGCCCAGGCGGTCGCGGCCCTCGCGTATGGCACCGAGACCGTCGAAGCCGTCGACCTGATCGCCGGACCGGGCAACGTCTATGGCCAGCTTGCCAAGCAGATGGTGGCGGGGGTCGTCGGAACCGACGGTGGCTTCTACGGGCCGAGCGAGATCGTGACGATCGCCGACGAGACCGCCGACCCCGCATGCGTGGCGTCCGACCTGATCGCCCAGGCCGAGCACGACCCGGGCAAGTGTTTCCTGATCTGCTGGTCGCTGGACGTCGCGAAGGGCATCGTTGCCGAGGTGGACCGCCAGCTCGGGGAGCGAGGACGATCCGAGATCATCGAGCGCGCACTCGCCAGCGACTCCGCGGGAGTCATCGTTTCGGGCGAGGACCAGGCCGTCGAGATCGCCGACCGGATCGCCGCCGAGCACGTCAATCTCGCGGTCCACGACCCCGAGCGCTTGCTAGACCAGCTGCGCAACGGGGGTGAGTTCTTCTTGGGGGACCAGTCGCCGGTCGCGACTGGCGACTATTACGCGGGCCCCAGTCACTGCCTGCCCACCGGGACCACCGCGCGCTTCGCCAGCGGCGTGAGTGTCTATACCTTCCTCAAGCGCAGTGGCACCGTCTACTACCGCGCGGGCATGCCGGCCCACGTCATCGAAGACGTCGCGCGTCTGGCCGAGGCCGAGGGTCTCGATGCCCACGCCGCGTCGGCGCGGATCCGTGGTCGCGCCAGGAAAGAGAAGAAGTCGAGCTGACACAGGAGAGGTCAACATGGGCATCCATCACCTCGGTCTCGCCACTCACGACATGGAGGCGACCGTCGACTTCTACGAGGACGTACTGGGGATGCCGGCCGTGGTTTGCGAGATGATCGAGCCCGCCACGGGGGGCGCCATCCGCCACGCGTTCTTCGACGCCGGCGACGGTGCGCTTGTGGCCTTCATGGAATGCAACGAGGTGAAGGGTGTCGCGGCCGACTTCGACCCCGGCATCAATCGGGGACTCGGCATCAAAGGCGGGATGTACCACTTCGCCTTTCAGTCCGCGGACGCGACCGAGCTCGAGAAGAAGCGCGACGAGCTGCGCGAGAAGGGCGTCGACGTCACCGACGTGGTCGACCACGGCTGGTGCAAGTCGATCTACTTCCCCGACCCGAACGGCCTGCAGCTGGAATACTGCTGCCTGACCGTCGAGCTCGGCGCGGAGCACGTGCGTGGGCGAACGAGCGACGCGTGGGCGAGCTGGAAGAGGCGCTGAAGCGCGGGCCGTCGTTTCGTGCGGTACCAAATGCGGCTTGAAGTAGACTCACTGGAATGAGCGCATCCGGACGCGTGACCCCCGAAGCTTCCGTGAGCTTGCAGCGGATCAACTCGGACACCCTCCACGAGATTCTCGCGCTGTCGGTTTCCGAGGACCAGAAAGCCTTCGTCGCGAGCAACGAACGTTCCATCGCCGAGGCCCACTTCGACGAAGGGGCCTGGTTCCGCGCCATCTACGCCGACGAGACCCCGGTGGGCTTCGCGTTGCTGCACGACGAGAGCCTTTGCGAGCAGCCCCGCCAACAGGGCTACTGCTTCCTGTGGCGCTTGATGATCGACCAGCGCTTCCAGCGGATGGGCTTCGGGCGCCGCGGCGTACGTCTCGTCATCGCTCACGTGAAGTCGCGTCCCGACGTGAAGAGTCTCCATACCAGCTGGCGCCGCGGCGAAGGCAGTGCCCAGGGTTTCTACGAGAAGCTGGGCTTCCGCGAGACGGGCGAAGACGAGGATGGCGAGGTGCACGCCGTCCTCGACCTGTGACGTGAGCGGCCCGCTCGACCGGATCCTGCGCAAGACTGGGGTCCCGGGCCTGGTGGAGATCCTGTCGGATCGCCTCGGCGCCACGGACCTGCAGTCGCTGCTGCTCGAGGTGTATCGCCGCCGCGCCCAGGCGGGGCGTCCGGGTGAGTTGATGGAGCGCTACGCGAAGAGCCGTTTCGCCAGGCCGTCGGGTGTACCGGCGGCGCGGCTGGTGGAGCTGGATGCGCTGGCCTTGTCGTTGTTGCCCGAAGGCTTCGAAGCGCTGGATCTGTCGCCGGTCGCGCCTCTCGGCGCTACCGCGATCGTGACCGGGACCAGTCAGAATCGGATCGTGTCGACCGTGCGCAACACCGAGGTCGCCGCAGACTCGACGAACGCGATGGCCCTCGAGTGTGCGGAGCGACGCCGCGAGCGGCTCGCCGTGGACCCGAAGTCGTCGGCTACGGTCAAGTTGGCGGCGAGCCAGCGACTGGTTCGCGCCCAGCAGATGGAAGGTGCGCGTCACTTCGCGCACTTTCGCCTGTTCGGGCTGTGCACCGCCGGGCGGGATACGGGTGCCTTCGAGTTCGAGCTGACTCAGCTGGTCGAGCACGTTGGCTTCCACGTGCGCCTGCTCGAGGCATGGTGCGACCGGGGGGCGGAACTCGGCCGCGTGCGGGTGCCGATCACCGTCCTCGACGGGGGTCCCGCGGAAGACCATGTCGTCGCGCGGGCCATCGAACCGCTGTCGGCCGCTCACCCGGACGTGGAGTTCTCGCTCGACGCAACGCGCGAGCAAGGCCGGAACTACTACGCGTCGCTGTGCTTCAAGGTCTACGCGGAGAGCCAGGACGTGAAAGACGCGAAAGAGGCAGGAGACCAGAAGACCGACCTGCTCGAGGTCGGAGACGGCGGCCTCACCGATTGGACCCAGCAGCTCGTCGGAAGCCGCAAGGAGCGGCTGCTCATCAGCGGAATCGGCAGCGAACGACTCGCGGGGCTCGTCTGAGTGGCCCAGCAGGCCAAGCCGGGCCTCGATTGCGTGTTCGCCTACGGGACCCTGCAGTTCGACGCAGTGATGGAGGCGGTGACGGGTCGCCGCTTCGTGGGCGTTCCGGCGTCGTTGCCGGGCTACTTCCGACGGGGTCTGTTGGAACGGACCTATCCCGGTGTTGCGCCCGGTGTTGCGCCCGGTACCGCGCCTGGGCTCACGCCCGGGTCAGACGAGCAGACTCCCGGTCTTCTCTATCGCGAGGTCGACGCCGAGACTCTCGCGTGCCTCGACGTCTTCGAATCGGACATCTACGACCGGCTCGTGTTGGACGTGGTCACAGATGCGGGCGACAGGGTCCAGGCTTGGGTGTACGTGGTGGCACCGCCGCATCGGCACCGGCTCTCGGACCAGCCGTGGGACCCGGACGCGTTTCTGCGGGAGCACGGTGAGGCGTTCATCGAGAGCTGCAAGCGCTTCCGTCGCGAGGGAGTAGTCTAGACAGCGTGCGCTTCCGTTTCTCCCGAGCATGGCTTGCCGGGTATCCAATCCTGGTCTCGGTTCTGGTCCAGGTGCCGGCTACCCCGGCACGGTCCGGGCCCGCCGATGTCCTCGCCGTGAAGGTGGTGTGCCGCCCGGCACCCGGTGGGCGGCCCGCCTCCGTCTGCAAGTTCGGCGTGACGGTGAAGCACGCGGACGCGGGTTGGGACCACTACGCGAACCGCTACGACATCGTCGCATCGGATGGAGACGTACTCGCCAGCCGCGTTCTGCGACATCCCCACGTCGACGAGCAACCCTTCACGCGCGGCATCAGCCAGATCCGGATCCCATACGAGGTCGAGACCGTGGTCGTGCGGGCCGGGGACAGTGTCCACGGCCTCGGCGGCAAGACCGAGACGGTCACGATTCCCCATGCGAAACCGGGCACGGCCGCGACGGACGAGAAGCCGGCGCCGTGAAGGCGATGGTCTTCGAGGCCGTCGGTCAGCCTCTGCGACGGGTCGAGCTGCCCATCCCGCAACCCGGCGGTGGACAGGTCCGGGTCCGGGTCGGTGCCTGCGGGGTCTGCCGCACGGACCTGCACATCGTGGACGGTGAGCTGACGCAGCCGAAGCTTCCCCTCGTGCTGGGCCACCAGATCGTGGGACGCGTGGATGCGCTGGGCGCCGGCGTCGCCGGCTTGTCGCTGGGAGACCGCGTGGGGGTGCCGTGGCTCGGCGGAACCTGTGGCACTTGCGAATTCTGCGCCAGCGAACGCGAGAACCTCTGCGACGACGCGCGCTTCACCGGCTACCAGCAGGACGGCGGCTTCGCCGAGTACGCGCTGGCCGACGCCGACTACTGCTTCGGGATCTCGGGCGACTACACGGACGCGGAGGCGGCGCCGCTGTTGTGTGCCGGCCTGATCGGGCATCGCTCGCTTCGCTTGGCGGGCCCCGGAAGGCGGCTGGGGCTGTACGGGTTCGGCGCCTCGGCACATATCGTCCTGCAAGTCGCGCGCTACCAGGGTCGCGAGGTCTACGCCTTTACCCGGGCCGGCGACGAGGCCGGCCAGGCCTTCGCGCGCGAGCTCGGCGCGTGCTGGGCGGGCAGCTCGGAAACCCGGCCGCCCGTCGCCCTGGACGCCGCCATCGTGTTCGCCCCGGTCGGCGCGATCGTACCCGCAGCCCTGCGCGCCGTGGCGAAAGGCGGGGTCGTCGTTTGCGCGGGCATCCACATGAGCGACATCCCCTCGTTCCCCTACGCGGACCTCTGGGGTGAGCGCGTCATCCGGTCGGTGGCGAACCTGACGCGGCAGGACGGCCGCGAGTTCTTCCCGCTTGCAGCCCGGGTGCCGGTTCGCACGGCCCTGCAGTCATTCGAGCTCGAGCAGGCCAACGAGGCCCTCTTCGCGCTGCGCTCGGGTCGAGTCCGGGGCGCTGTCGTCCTGGAGATCGCGTGAGCGAGCGCGGTGGTGTCGGGATCGACCCGGCCTCCTGGGACCGCGACGACGAGCGCGCGGAGATCACGGCGATTCGTCGTGTCGTCTTCAGCCTGGAACAGGGTGTTCCGGTGGACATCGAGCTCGACGGTCGCGACGCGGACAGCCGCCATCTACTCGCGCGCGATGCCGCCGGCACTGCCATCGGGACGGCGCGCATGCAGGCGACGGGGCACATCGGTCGCATCGCCGTCCTGAGGGCCTGGCGGGGACATCGGGTGGGCGCCCGCCTGGTGGAGTCGATGATCGACATCGCCCGGGGCGCTGGGCTCCACAGCGTGGATCTCGACGCGCAGACCCACGCGCTCGGCTTCTACGTGAAGCTCGGCTTCGCGCCTCGCGGGGAAGTCTTCCTGGAAGCCGGGATCGAGCACCAGAACATGCAGCTCACCCTGGATTGACTCTCGATCCCGACGGGGTCAGCCCGGGACGCGATCGAAGCTCGGGACGCCGTCCGGCAGCTGGTGGAACGGCTGCTTGTCGCAGGTGAAGATCACCATCTGCGGAGAGAAGACGCTGGGGTCGTCGAGGCTCCCGACCTTGATGAGCACGGTGCCCGGGACCATCGAGGTCTTCGTCCAGAGGTGGGTGCCGCAGTTGGGACAGAACTCGCGCGTCACCGGGTTCTCGAGATCGCTTCGTTGGAACACCTTGGCCTTGCCCTTCGTGACCGCGAAGCCCGTCTCGGGCATACCCATCACCAGGGCAGGCATGCCGCCGGCGATGTACTGGCACTCGCGACAGTGGCACTGTCCCTGGAGGCTGGGATCGCCGTTCGCCTCGTAGCGAACCTCACCGCAATAGCATCCACCTTCGACCTTCATGTTCGACTCCCTCCTTCTTCTTCTTCGTTCCGGAGCGCCGCGCGGATCTTCTTCACGAGCGCTCGTTGTTCCGCTCTCGAGGTTACCTCGAAACGGTCGAAGTCGACGCCGGACAGCCGCAGGTCCGCGAAGAGACCCTTCGGGTCTTCGTGGAAGTGCAGGAAGGCTCTCGACTTCCGGTAGAAGACGCCCGGCTTCTTCTCCTGCAGGCCCGGGGTCTTTCGAAGGTCCCCGAGCATCGCCGACAGACGGTCCAGGTTGTCGGGCGTGATGTGTCGCATCGATTCCGGGTCCTCGAGCTGCATTCTGGCATAATCCCGACCCATGAATCCCACCGAAGATCCTGCGGTTCTTGCGGCGCGCCGCTTCTTCGCGGAGGAGATCCGCTTCACGGCGCCCATCGAGCGCGAGGAGGTCGTGGACGCCTTCGCGCGGGTGCCGCGAGAACGCTTCCTGGGCGCGCCACCCTGGCGCTTCGGCCTTCTCGACGGCAGCTATCTCGACGCGCCCGGGTCCGACCCCTGCAGCACCTATCACAACGTTTTGTTTGCCATCGACGAGAGGCGCAAGCTGAACAACGGCCTACCGAGCTTCCTCGGCCGGCTGATCGACGAGACGGGCGCGATCGCGGGACACCACGTGGTCCACGTCGGCTGTGGGACGGGCTACTACACGGCGGTGCTGGCCGAGCTCGTGGGAGAGCGCGGGGGCGTTACGGCGATCGAGCTCGACGAAGACCTCGCGGCTCGGGCCCGGGAGAACCTGGCGCCCTGGCCCCAGGTCGACGTCAAGCAGGCAGACGGAACGCTATTCGATCCGGGGGCCGCGAATGCCATCCTCGTCAACGCTGGCGCGACGCATCCGGCTCCGGTCTGGCTCGATCGACTGCTGCCGGGGGCCGTCCTGATCCTGCCCCTGACCGTGAACGCGCCCCTGCATGGGGGTGGCTGGGTGCTGAAGGTGACCCAGTTCAAGAGAGGGCTCGGGGCGCGCTTCATCGCGCCGGTTGGCATCTACCACTGCACGGGAGGGCGGGACGAGGCACTGAATCGGCGGCTCGCCCAGGCCTACGCGCGGGGTGACGAAGCCCGCGCCAAGGTGCGGTCCCTGCGAAGGGACGAGCACAGCGAAGGCGAGAGCTGCTGGCTGCACACGGACGACTACTGTCTCTCGACTCTGCCAGTCGAATGACAGCCGAGTGGCCGTTGAAAAGCGGCCGGTCCCGGCTCAGGCCTCGGGCATCTGCGCGTCGCCGACCTGCCGGTCCAGCATCTCGACCAGGGACTGGAATTCTGGCGTTGCCTGGTGGCCGTCGGGCACCTGCAGGGTGATCGCCACGCGGGCGATCGCTCCGTAGCCGTAGGGATGCGCGACCACCCAGTTCTTGGTGTAGAGCTGCTTCCGGCCCTCGGTCAGCTTGCGCGGGTAGGTGAGCACCGCGCAGCCGCCGTAGCCGAGGCGCGCATCGACGCCTCCGTAGCGGAGGTTCAGCTCCGAGCCGATCACGCCGCGCACGGCACCGACCGTCATCGGCGCGCCGAAGTCGGCGGTCTCGTTCTCGAAGGAAAGCTTCACGTCTTCCATCTGCGCATGCTTGTAGAAGGCGCGCTCGCCGGTGTCGCGCTGCAACACCCAGTCCGGCGAGATCTGCATGTTCAGGATGCCGTTGGCGAAGTTGATCGGCTGTCCCGGCGGCGTGCTGTCGCACGCGACGGCGGACAGAGCAAGGAGCACGATCGAGAAGACGGAAAAGAGGCGATTCGCGGACTTCGAGACGGACATGTGGGTCCCCTGGCCTGTTGGTTCTCCCGTGCATCGACCGGCCACGCGATCGCCTTGACTGGGCTGGCCCGGACTGGCAGCGTGCCCCCGAGGAGGAGCCGTTGGCCGCAGATCCGCCCGAAGCCTGGACGCGCGAAGAGCTTGCGGGTCGCATCCATGAGATCTCGAACCTGCGGGGTGAATTCACCCTTCGTTCGGGTGCCGTCGCAGATCAGTATTTCGACAAGTACCGCTTCGAGGCGGACCCTCGCCTGTTGGCGGCGATCGCGAGAGCCATGCGGGACCTGATCCCGAGCGGTGTAGACGCTCTAGCGGGCCTCGAGATGGGTGGGATCCCGCTAGTGACCGCGCTTTCCCGGGAGACGGGCCTGCCGGCCCTGTTCGTCCGCAAGGCCGCCA
Source organism: Deltaproteobacteria bacterium (assembly GCA_029261855.1). Lineage (GTDB taxonomy): Bacteria > Myxococcota_A > UBA9160 > UBA9160 > UBA4427 > JAJDAN01. The sequence goes on along the minus strand of JAJDAN010000026.1, from coordinate 126,498 downwards.
AGGAGTACGGCACCTGCAAGCTGGCCGAGGGCGGCGAGATCACTGGCCGTCACCTGCTGGTAGTGGAAGACGTGGTGACCTCGGGCGGTCAGATCCTGCTGTCGACCGCGGATCTGCGCGGCCTCGGCGCCACCATCGAGCGCGCGATATGCGTCATCGATCGTGAAGCAGGCGGAGTCGAGAAGCTCGCGGCGGGCGGCATTGCCCTGTCCGCCCTCTTCCGGATGAGCGACCTGGTGGCCGCGAGTCGGTGAGTGGCGATCTCTTCCTCTTCCAGCAGCCCTGCTCGCCGCCGGGCGACGTGCCCGACGCGGATCTCGCCTACCACCGTACCTTCCTGGCACCGGCTGACGCCGACACGCTGCTCGAAGCGCTACTGGCCCTGCCGGACTGGCGTCGCGAGCGACTGCATCTCTTCGGACGTGACCTCGACGCTCCGCGGCTGACCGCCTGGTTTGGTGACCCGGGCGTCTCATACGCGTACTCGGGCATCACTCACGTGGCAGCGGGATGGCCGGCTCCGATCGCGGCGTTGCGCGATCGCCTGGCTGCCGCGTTGGGGGTTCGCTTCAACGCCGTTCTCGCGAACCGCTACCGCGATGGTCGAGACAGCATGGGATGGCACAGCGACGACGAGCGCGAGCTGGGGCGGCGCCCGGTGATCGCGTCCCTCAGTCTGGGCGCGCAGCGCCGTTTCCTGCTGCGTCACCGCAGCCGCAAGGACCTCGAGACTCTCGACCTACCCCTCGAGCACGGCTCGCTGCTGGTGATGCAGGGAGATACCCAGCGCCACTGGCGCCACAGCCTGCCGAAGACCACGCGTTGTCACGCGGAGCGCGTGAATCTGACCTTCCGAAAGGTGCGCGCATGTAGCCCGAGCCCGAGTCCGAGTTAGAGGGTCATACCGCCGTCGATCACGTAGATGCTGCCGGTGGTGTAGGCGGACTCGCGGGCTCCAAGGTGCACCGCCAGTGCGGCGATCTCTTCGGGCTCGCCCAGACGTCCCATGGGCTGGCGCGCGATGAAGTCGCGGCGTGCGGCGACCGGATCGTCGAAGGCGGCGATGCGCTGGTCGAGGGAAGGGCTCTGCACCGTGCCCGGGCAGATCGCGTTGCAGCGAACACCGAAGCCCACGGTGTCCGCCGCCACGGATTTCGTCAGGCCGATGATGGCGGCCTTCGTCGTGCCGTAGGCGAAGCGGTTCACGACGCCACTGACGCTCGACGCCACCGAGGCGATGTTGACGATGGACCCGTAGCCCGCGTCGCGCATGGCCGGCAGGAAGGCGCGAAGGGTTCGGTAGAGAGTCGTGACGTTGATGTCGAAGCTCCGCTGCCAGGCGTCCTCGTCGCAATCGAGGACGCTTCCGTGGTGCACCCATCCCACCGCGTTGACGAGCACGCTGGGAGTACCCACCTCGGACGCCACCTGCGCGGCGAAGCGCGCGACCGCGCCGGCGTCCGTGACGTCGAGGGTGTGCTTGTCGATGTCGTCCGGCAGTTCGGCGAGCCCGTCCGCGTTCAGATCAGCGGCGATGACACGGGCGCCTTCGGCGGCCATTGCGAGGGCGATGGCGCGCCCGATGCCCTGGGCGGCGGCGGTGACGACGGCGACATCGCCCTGCATGCGTTGGCTTCTCGAGTCCGGCATCGCGCGAGAGTAGCGCGGGCGAGTCGGGTGGTATCGTCCGGCCGTCCACGCAGTGCGGTCGAACATCGAGAGAAGAGGGAGCAGAGGAGAGCGCCATGGGTCGTCTCGAAGGCAAGGTCACGGTCGTCACCGGAGCGGCATCGGGTATTGGCCTCGCGTGCGCTACGCGCTTCGCCGAAGAAGGAGCAGCGGTCGTCGGCTGCGACATCACCGAGTCGAGCGGCTGGGAGCCCGTGGCAGCCGCTGCGAAGGGCAACCAGTTCCACGTCGTCGACGTGCGCGACGAAGACGCCCTGAAGGCGATGGCTGCGGCGGCGGTGGCGGAATTCGGTCGCATCGACGCCATCGTGACCGCCGCGGGAACCGCCGGCGGCGGGCCCGTTCACCTGATCAGCCTGGAAGAGTGGCAACGGGTGCAGGACATCAACCTCACCGGGACCTTCCTGTCCGCAAAGGCGGTTCTCCCGACGATGATGGAACAGGGATCGGGGAGCATCATCACGATCGCCAGCGTCGAAGGGCTCGAGGGGGGCGAGGGTGCGAGCACCTACAACGCTTCCAAGGGTGGCGTCGTCATCCTGACGAAGAATCTCGCGCTCGACTACGGCCGCATCGGCATTCGCGCCAACGCAATCTGCCCGGGCTTCATCGAAACCCCCATGTTCGATTCGGTGCTCAACCTCGACGCCATGGCGGAACGCCGGGAGCAGATCCGCTACCAGCACAAGCTCGGACGCTTCGGCAAGCCCGAGGAAATCGCCGGAGCCGCGTTCTTCCTGGCCTCGGACGACTCGTCGTTCGTGACCGGCGTGGCGCTACCCGTGGACGGTGGCTTCACAGCGGGTCACGCCGTCGGGATTGCAGAAATGATGGGCCTCGGCCCCCGATAGCACCTGGGCCCCCGATAGCACCGCATCTTCGCGACCTTCTCGCTCCGGGCTTCTGGCGTAGGGGACTACGCCTTCGTCGCCCTCTGCTCCGAGGGCCGCGAATCTACGGCACTCTCGGGGGCCCAGGCCGGTTCGGGTGTCAGCCTGCTTCTCTTTCTTGTGTCTTGGCGGGTCTTGCTTTGGTGACTCTTCTCGGGGCTCTTGTTTCGGCGGCGACTTCTAGGAACTCGGCGGCCATTCGGGGGCCGGCTCCGTCGTCTTCGTGCTTGAAGAAGACGAAGCTTCGCTGCCATTCCTGGCGTGCGATGTCGAGTGCCCAGTTGGCCAGGGCCGCGCGGTCGTAGTCGGGCCGGCGCAGGCGCAGGTAGCCCCAGTCCGCGGTCTTCACCAGTTCGGGGGGGTCTTCCTCCTCGCTGTCGACGATCACCGTGGCGAAGTTGCGGGCGCGCAGCCGGTCGTGGACTGCTTCGTCCTGCCAGGACTCGTGGCGGAACTCGAAGGCGGCGGGCAGGTCTTCGGGGAGCAGCTTGCAGAAGGTGTCGAGTCGTTCGAGATCGCACTTCATGTTGGGCGGCAGCTGGAAGAGCACCACCCCCAGGCGATCCCCGAGCACTTCGACGTTCTCGAGCAGGAAGCCCAGGGGCTCACCTGCGTCCTTCAAGCGCTTGAAGTGGGTGATGCGCCGGGATGCCTTGATGGCGAAGCGGAAGTCTTCGCTCACCTGATCGGCCCAGGTCTCGAGAACGCTCTTCTTGGGCATTCGGTAGAAGGTGTTGTTGATTTCGACCGCCGACAGTTTTTCGGCGTAGAAGCCGAGCATGTCCGACGGCTTCATCTTTTCCGGGTAGAAGGGGCCCTTCCATTCCTTGTACGAGTAGCCGCTCGTGCCCGCATGGAGACGGCCGGCCGCGCCGAAGCGGGCGCTGGCACTGGGGTGTGTGACGTTGCGTGTGGTCACGACGGGTCCTCCACCGAGGGGCCGAAATCGGCCCCGAAATCTACACCGACCGCGACGCCCGGGGTCGCGGAGAATCGCGAGACGCGATTCAGCGGGTCCACACCGCCGTGTAGGGGTTCGTGACGCGCTGCGTGAAGCCGTAGTCGGCCAGCACCTCGCCGCGTGGGTCGCCCGGCGAAAGCAGCACCGCCCCGACGGCCAGGGCGTCGAGCCTCCCGATCATGGCGGTTCGGCTGGGAGCGGGCCCGGCGTCGCGGCGGAAGAACCACCCGAGCACCGGGTCCGTCTCGTAGCGTTCGAGCACACCCGGAGGCGTCCGCGACACGTAGCCGCCGATGAGCGGTTTCCCGTGCAGAGTCTGCTGGTACATGGTCTCCGGGCTACCGAGGCGCGGGTCGAGCAGGCGGGAGCGACCTGGAGCGGCGCCTGTGAGATCGATCGGGGCGGGCAGCGGCGACGCGATGGGCGCGAAGCCGAAGTCGAAGGCGACGATTCCTGACACGCCGAGGGTGACGAGCAGCATGGCGGCCGGTGGTACCCGCTCGCGCAAGCTGGCGACCGCGCACGCGACTCCGACGCCCATCACCATGTATGTGATGAGCGCGTAGCGTCCAGCCTGTCCGACGGTGCCGAGCACCGGGACCCAGCGCCAGAGCCCGAAGGGCAAGTACAGGGAAACGCCTGCGATCTCCACCACCTCGCGCTGCCACTGGAGCTTGGCGCCCAGCGAGAAGGTCAGGAAGACGAGCCCGACGAGCGCGAGATGCGCGATCCGCAGGTCGTCCCGCCGCATCCACAGTCCGTATGCGGCGAGGGGCAGGACGGCGATTCCCAGATACACGGCGGGTTCGACCTCGTCGAGTCCGGGGCCCGGTCCTCGGACGAAGTCGAGCGAGCCCGTCCATCCGCTCAACCATCCCGTCCACCATCCGCTCCACCATGAGGTCTTCGTCAACGGCAACAGGTACGAGACGATCTCCGGGTCGTAGTCGAGGTCCGAGTGGATGCGCGGCGGGTAGTCCCAGGCAATCGAGTACGCGACGACGAGCACGACGTAGGGCAGGCAGAGCGCGAAGGTCGGCGCGAAGGCCTGGGTGAAGCGCGCGCTGGCTGTTCCGATCCCTTCGCGCCAGACGTGCCAGCACAGCAGGAAGAAGGTCAGGTTCGCAGCGAAGACCGTGACGCTCGGATTGCAGCTGAACAGGATCAGCAGCGACGCGCCCGCGAGCTGCCACGCGCGCGCGCGACCCGCGTCCCCTGCGTCGACGGCGCGCAGCAGCGCCAGATAGAAGAGGGGAAGGAGTCCGCCGTAGAGCAGGTCGAGGTGTCCGAGGGTCTTGCTCGTCAAGAAGGGTGAGAGCATGAAGGCGAGGCCCCCGACGAAGCTGGCCGCCACGTCGCCGGTCAGATGGCGGCACAGTGCCCAGGCCGACATGCCCGCCAGCGGCAGGGCCGCGAGGACGAGGACGTTGTAGGCGACGACGACGGGCAGACCCCAGGACAGCATCGTGACGGCTGCCGACGTTACGGGCGCCAGGCTGTGCCAGACCAGGGGCGTGCCCTCGGGCGCGAACAACAGCTCTGTGAACCAAGGGTTCTCCAGTCGCAGCAGGGACTGTCCGACCCACCAGGCGTTCCACAGGCTCTCGAGGCTGTCCCCGCCTCCGATCTGCTCGTCCAGCAACCGGGTGCCCAGGGGCGCGAAAAAGGCAGCCGTCAGCAGCGTGTATCCCAGCAGAGGCAGCGGCCAATCTGCGGTGCGAATCCGCGTGCTCATCGATTCGATACCATGACGCCGATCGGCTCCTCAACGAGTCGGGGAATGTAGTGGCTGCCTCGATCTCCCTCACCCGTCCGCCCGCCGTCGCCGGGACCTTCTACCCGGGTGCGCACAGCCAGCTCGCGCAGGTCGTCGATGGTTACCTGCGCGACGCGGCGTCCAGACAGGAAGCCGGTGAAGTTCCCAAGGCCATCGTGGCTCCTCACGCCGGCTACGTCTACTCGGGAGCCGTAGCGGCGTCCGCGTACACGACCCTGCGCTCCGCGCGCGATCGCGTTCGCCGTGTCGTGCTGCTCGGCCCCTGTCACCGGGTTGCGGTGCGCGGGCTCGCGACGACGAGCGCTACGGCTTTCGAGACGCCCCTCGGCCCGGTGCGAATCGATCGCGAGGGAGTCGAGCGGGCCCTGCAGCTACCGCAGGTCGTCGTGGACGACGAAGCGCACGCCGAGGAGCACAGCCTGGAGGTGCACCTGCCCTTCCTGCAGCGCGTCCTGTCGGACTTCGGTGTGGTGCCGTTCGCCGTGGGCGCGGCCACGGCGGAACAGGTCGCCGAGGTGCTCGAGCTGTTGTGGGGCGGTTCCGAGACGCTGATCGTCGTGAGCTCGGACCTGAGTCACTACTACGACTACGACACGGCTAGACGTCTCGACGCGGCCACGAGTCGCGCCATCGAGGCGCTCGATGCAACGGGGTTGGATGAGGAGTCGGCTTGCGGGCGGGTACCGGTTCGTGGACTGCTCGTCGCCGCCGGGCGCCACGGGCTCGAGGCCGAGACCGTCGACGTGCGCAACTCGGGCGATACGGCGGGACCGCGAGACCGGGTCGTCGGATATGGCTCGTGGGTCTTTCGCGGGGGCTCGTCCGAACTCGACGCCGCGTCCGACTGGGAGGCGGGCTTCGACGAGATCCTGCTCGACGTGGCGCGCCGCTCGATCGCGCGCGGCGGCGCTTCCAGCAACGCTGAAGTGGACCCTGCCGCCTACCCTGCCCCGCTGCGCGCCGTCCTGTCGAGCTTCGTGACCCTGCGAAAGAACACTGCGCTGCGCGGCTGTATCGGCTCGCTCGAAGCGAGTTTGCCCCTGGTGCAGGACGTCGCTCGCAACGCGTGGCGAGCCGCCTACCGCGATCCCCGCTTCGCTCCCGTCGATGCCGCCGAGCGGGACGACCTGACGCTTCACGTTTCGGTGCTCAGCCCCGCCGCGTCCATGTCCTTCGAGTCCGAGGCCGACCTGCTCCGGCAGCTTCGCCCGGGCGTGGACGGTCTGATCGTCCGGGAGGGCGCCGCGTACGCGACCTTCCTTCCCGACGTCTGGGAATCGCTTCCCGAACCGCGCGAGTTCCTCGCCCACCTGAAGCAGAAGGCGGGCTTGCGCGTCGACCACTGGTCGAGCCGCATCCAGGTCTCCCGCTACACGACGCGGGGCATCGGCTGACTCGTCGCCGTCAGTCCCGGCACGGCTTGCCTCCTGGTGCAGCGTCGATGACGCGCTGCAGAGTAGCACCGGGGGTGGCATCATCCGTGCCCTTACACCCTGTCCGGAGGACCCGTCATGATGCCTCGTACTCTCATCGCATCCCTGCTCATCGCCGCGGCGCTGACCATGGCCGTCGCGCTCGGTGCCTGCACCCAGGAGACCCAGAACCGATTCGGACGCGCCGTGCAGAACTGGACGGGCACGGACGGCATCCTCGAGGTCTACGCAGGTGACAAGCTGGTGAAGCGGTTCATGAAGATCGACAAGCTGTCGACCGCGACCGGAACCAACGATGACGCGCCGCGCGCGTACCGCTTCGGGTACGGCGTCCTCGACGAGAATCTCGACGGTGTCGCCGATGCCAACGCCAAGAAGGTGTACTTCGAGTTCTCGGACTTCTCGACGTCCTACATCTTCTACGAAGACCCGAGCTGATCGCCGTGCAGGTCCTCGGCGTCGAGCACATCGACCTGTCGGTCTCGAATCTCGAAGCTTCGCGCGCCTTCTACGACCGGCTGCTGCCGGCACTGGGCTTTCGACGGGTCGAGCATCCGACCTATCTGGCCTGGTCGAACGGTCACCTGGCAATCGGGCTCCGCGAAGCGACGAGCGGCGCGCGGGCGCCCGTCGATCGCTATCGGCCGGGGCTCCATCACCTGGCGCTTCGCGCGGCGACCCGCGCCGACGTCGACGGGCTCTTCGCGTTTCTCGAAGCCGAGGGAACTCGCGTGCTCGACCCGCCCGCGGAGTACCCGGAATACGGCGATGGCTACTACGCGGTCTTCTTCGAGGACCCGGACGGGATGAAGCTCGAGTACGTGCACTTCGCCTGGGGCTATTGGCGGCGCGTCCAGACGCAGGGAGCCGACCCGCGCCCCCGATTCGAGGCGGGTTCCCGAGGCTGATCAGCCGAGATCGAACTCGTGGATGCCCGCCTCGGCGTGCAGCTTGGCGTAGGCGGCGAAGTCGCCGGGAAACAGGAAGGGCGCGCGCCCGGTCTTCGTCCGGTAGTAGCTGGTGCAGGACTCGTGGCCCCAGGAATAGAGGGGGAACTGGGTGCCCATCCAGTCGTTGTAGGCGCGGTGCAGCTCGGGCTTCACCGACAGGGTGCGGGCACCCGCAGCCTGCTTGGCGACCAGCAGGCGGACGATCGTCTCGACGTTCTTCTCTACGCTGATGAAGTAGGGGACGTTCAGGACCAGCCCGTTCGGTCCGACGGCGAAGAAGTAGTTGGGGAAGCCCGGAGTCGCGATGCCCTTGAAGGCTTCGGGCGCCTTCTCCATCACGCCTGCCAGTGATTGCCCGTCCTGGCCTACCACCGCGATGCGGTCGAAGTCGAGGATGCGATAGCCCGTGCAGTAGACGATCACGTCGACGTCGATCTCACGGCCGCTGGCGGTCGTGATTCCCTCGGGCCGGACGCTGGCCAGGCCTTCGGGCACGAGTTCGACGTTGTCGCGCAGCAGCGCGGGATAGAAGTCGTCGGAAACCAGCCCGCGTTTGCACGCGTAGCGGCTGTCCGGGGTGAGCATCTCCCGCAGCGCCGGGTCCGGGATCGCCTTGTCGATGAAACCCTTGGCGCGCTTCTCGAAGTCGTCCTGGCGCTTGTGGCCGAGGGTCGCCGCCTGGTGGACGAAGCTCATCAGGAAGCGCTGGAAGCGCTGGGTCAGGCGCATCAGGGCGGGGATGCGCCGGAACCACTTGCGCTGGGATTCCGAGTACGGCTTGCGACCCCGGGGCATGATCCAGTTCGCCGTGCGCTGTAGCACCGTGAGCTGCCCGGCGATCTTCGCGATCTCGGGAACCACCTGCACGGCCGACGCCGCCGACCCGACGATTGCGATCCGCTTGCCTTCGAGGGGCACGTCGTGGTCCCAGCGCGTGGCGTGGAAGGAGCCGCCCGCGAAGTCGTCCATCCCCGGTACATCGGGGTAGAGAGGCGTGTGCTGGTTGCCCATGGCATTGATGACGACGTCGGCCTCGAAGGACTCACCCGCTTCGCTGGTGAGCGCCCAGCTGCCGTCGTCCTGGTACTCCATCCGCTCGATCCGTGTGTTCAGTCGGATGTGCGGCTCGAGGCCGAATTCTTTCGCGCAGCGCTGCAGGTAGGCTTCGATCTCGGGCTGCAGGGCGAAGCTCGCCGTCCAGTCGGGGTTCGGGCGATACGAGAAGGTGTACGAGTGCGCCCACACGTCGCAGGCCAGACCCGGGTAGCTGTGGATGTGCCAGGTGCCGCCGACAGCATCGGTCGCCTCGTAGAGCGTGAAGTTCGTGAAGCCCTGCTCGAGCAGGTCGTGACCGACGGCCAGGCCCGAGGGGCCCGCACCGATGACGGCGATGCGCAGGGCGCTGTGGCTCTCAGTCTGGTTCACGGCGATCGGACTCCGGCGCGGAAGAGGGTCGCAGACTCTATCAGCTCACTGGGTAGACGGCGGCGAGCCAGAGGTCCGTGCCTGAACTGGGATCAGCCGCCGTCGTTCGCGGTAGACTTCCGGCTCGTACCCTGGAGGTGATCCCATGCGCGGCCCGACCCTGTTCCTGCGAGTCGCTCCGCTGGTGATCGCATCGTTCGCGATGGGCTGCGGTCCCGTCTGGATGTTGCCCGGGGGTTCGCTGTCGGGCAGCACCCGGCCCGCGCCCGACGACTGGGCGTTCTCGGACACCGTCGACATCGTGCAGCTCGAGACCCTGCCGAGTGATCCCTACTCGGTGAACATCTGGGGAGTCGGCGTGGGCGACCGCTTCTACGTCGCTGCCGGCGAAGTCGCGTCGAGCCAGTGGGCCAGAAACATCGCTCAGGACCCGGACGTGCGGCTCAAGGTCGGCGACGCGATCTACGATCTGCGCGCGGTGCGCGTCCAGGACGACGCCGAGATCGAGGCCTGCATGGTCGCCCTGAAGCGCAAGTACGACTTCGAGCCCGAGCCCGAGCAAAGCGCGGGAGCGGCAGTCTTCCGTCTCGAGTCGCGCGGTCCCAGCTGACCCGGCCGGGCCTGCTTCTTCCTTCAGTCCGCCATCACTGCGCAGTCCGCCTGGAGGATCACTCGGGGATCAGTCCCGCCGTGCGCATGCGGTCGAGATCGGTTTCTGCATAGCCGAGCTCGCGCAACACCTCGTCGGTGTGCTCGCCATGCAGCGGCGGCGGTCGACGGCGCGGATCCTGCGGTGTCTTGTCGAAGCGCGCTGCCGGCCGTGCCTGACGGTAGGGGCCGGCGGTCGGGTGTTCGAAGTCGAGGATCGCCTGGTTGTGTGCGATCTGCGGGTCGTCGAACAACTCCTCCAGGGACAGCACCGGTCCGACCGGGACGTCTTCCGCCACCATCCGGTCGATCAGCTCCTTCGTGGGGAGGGCGCGGATCGCGTTCGCCATCAGCTCGCCGAGCACGACGAGGCTCTCGCCCACGCGTCCGGCGCCGGTGGCGAAGCGCGGGTCGTCGATCCATTCCGGATGGCCCACGGCTCGGAAGAGCCCGTGAAATTCGGAGTCCGTGGCGGCGAAGTAGATGAGGTGTCCGTCGGCGGTCTCGGACAGCCGGTAGATCTCGTACAGGGCGCGGCCGGGGGGCGGATCGTCGCCGTGGAAGGTGTGGCCCATCATGCCGTCCGGCCAGAAGAACGCGAGGGATGAATCCAGCATCGGTACTTCGATGTGCTGCCCGCCGGCGCCGCGTTCCCGCGCGAAGAGCGCCGCGGTGATCGCCTGCGCGGCGGTGTAGGAGCTCGACTTGTCGGCAACGATGTTGCGAACCAGGTCGCGCATGGGGAACTCGGGGTTCAGCTGCACGCCCGTGTGGCCCGAGAGACCCTGGATGATGGGGTCATAGACCCGGCGGTTCGCGTAGGGACCCGTCGGCCCGTAGCCCGAGATCGAGCAATAGATGAGGTCTTCGTTGATGGCGCGGAGCGCGGGCTCGCCCAGGCCGAGGCGATCCGCCGCTCCGGGTCGCCAGTTCTGGACGAAGATGTCGGCGTCCCGGACGAGCTTGTGGACGATCTCCCGCCCCTCTGCTTGCGACAGGTCGAGGACGATCGATCGCTTCCCGCGATTGGAATTGGCGAAGAAGGACGACAAGCCACCGCGGGAGAAGAGCGGCAGCCGCAAGGTGTCACCCATCCCGTGCGGCTCGATCTTGACGACGTCCGCGCCCTGGTCTGCCAGCATCATCGTGCAGAGCGGGCCGGACACGACTGCGGAAGCGTCGACGACCTTGATTCCATCGAGGGGTCCGGGCACGACGAGTCCTCCTGGCTGGGTTCGGCGAATCGCCGGATCGTCGCGAGAGGGTACCCGGTCGCTCAGGCCGCGCGCAGCCGCTCGAGCAGGGTCCCCAGATCGTCGTCGGGCAGGCCTGAAACCCCGAACCCCGTGCGATGGATCAAGCCGCCGAAACGGGCCTTCATCTTGTCGACGACCTCCTCGGGGCCACCGACGACAGCGATGGTGTCGACCATCTCGTCGCTGATGCACGCGGCCATCGCAGCGGTGTCGTGTCTGCGATTCAAGGCGATCAGCTCGTCCTGCAGCTCGCCCCAGCCGTGAATCTCGAGCACGGGTCGATAGGCAACGGTGCAGCCATAGAAGGCAATGCGTCCGCGCACGGTCTCGATCGCGGCGGCGAGCGCCTCGTCGTTCGTTCCTGTCGCGATCATCGGCGCATAGTCGATGGAGAAGTCGAGGGATGGGTCGTCGAGGGTCCGGCCGCTGGCGCGCATTCCTTCTTCGATGGCCGGGATCGTGACCTCTCGCATGTAGGTCTCCGACGAGAACGGATGCATGATCATGCCGTCGGCGACTTCCGCGGCGACCTTCGTCATGAGGGGGCCTGTCGCCGAAAGCACGACGCGGGGGCGTGGTCCGCGGGTGTTCTCGGGCTGGAAGGTCGCCGGCATGAGGGTGTGCTGGTAGTACTCGCCAACGAAGTGCAGGTGCTCGCCGTCGTACCAGCAGTCGAAGATCGCCTTCATCGCCTCGATGAACTCGCGCATCTGTCGCGCGGCCTTGTGCCACGGCATGCTGAAGCGTCGCTCGATGTGGGGCTTGACCTGGGACCCGAGCCCCAGCACCAGACGGCCGTTCGAGAATGCGTTCAGGTCGTGGGCCTGGAGGGCCATCGACATGGGATTGCGCGAGAACGCGACGGCGACGGAGGTGACGAGCTCGACCCGTTCGGTGTGCTCGGCGGCGATCGCCAGTGGCATGAAGGGGTCGTGGTTCAGCTCGGCGAGTCGCACGCCGTCGTAGCCGAGGGCCTCGAGACGTTTCGCCTCGAAGGCGATGCGCCGCATGTCCGCGGGCACGAACGCGTCGATCTTCACCGGGTCGCGCCCTGCTCCCGCATCGCCGCGATCTGCTCGGGGGAGAAGCCGATCTCGGCCAGGACCTCGTCGGTGTGCTCTCCGACGAGCGGAGCGATCGCTCCTGTTTCGGCCCGGCTGCGGGAAAAGCGCGGGGCGGGTCGGCACTGCAACATGCGACCGGCACTTTGGTGCTCGACCTCGTAGATCGTCTCGTTGTGCTGCAGCTGGGGGTTGTCGGGGATCTCGTCCAGGCCGAGCACGGGCGCGCAAGGCGCTTCCGCGGCTTCCATGCGCTTGACGATCTCGTCCGTCGTCCACTTCCGGAATTCGTTGTAGAGGATGAGTCCCAGCTCTTCGCCGTGGTCCGCGCGCGCCCGACCCGTTGCGAATCGTTCGTCCTGGCACAGCTCGGGACGGTCGAGCGCCTCGAAGACCGCGTGCCATTCGTTGTCGCCGCCCGCCCACATCACGATGTGCCCGTCCTGGGTCTCGGTGAGGCGATAGCGGTCGTAGAGCGCCGGTCCCTCGCGGATTCCGTCGCCGAGAAAGGTGTGCTTCATCATGCCGTCGGGCCAGAAGAACGCGAGTCCGGCGTCCAGCAGGGAGACGGAGATGGTCTGGCCCTTGCCGGCCTCTCCGCCTCGCCCGAGTTCCCGCGCCAGCAGGGCTGCGGTGATGGCCTGGGCGGCGGTGTACGACGCGGCCTTGTCGACCACGATGTTGCGCACCAGGTCCGGGATCGGCACCTCGGGGTTCTTCTGGATCGCGACATAGCCGGTCAACGCCTGGGCGACGGGGTCGTAGGCCCTTCGGCCGGACCACGGCCCGGTCTGGCCGTAGCCGCTGACACGGCAGTAGACGAGCTTCGGGTTGATGGCGTGCAGGTCGTCGGGCCCGATCTCGAGGCGCTCGGCGACGCCCGGGCGAAAATTCTCGACGACGACGTCGGCTCGCCGGCAGAGCGCGTGCGCGGCTTCGAGCCCCGAGTCGGTGCGGAGATCGAGTACGATGCTGCGCTTGCCCCGGTTGACGTTCGCGAACAGCGACGTCAAGCCGCCGCGCGAGTACCACTCGCGGCGCAGCAGGTCCGCGCGTTCCGGCGCCTCCACCTTGATGACGTCCGCTCCCTGATCGGCGAGGATCATCGTCGCCAGGGGCCCGGAGACCACCGCAGAGAAGTCCACCACGCGGATGCCCGAGAGCGGTCCGCTCATCGCGCGCATCGCGGGGTCATTGGAGGCTGAAGCCTTCGTAGCCTGCGGCCACGATCTCGTCACAGCGGCGCCGGTACTCCGCGACGCCCCCGACGTAGGGCATGAAGATGCGCGGCTTGCCGGGGATGTTCGCGCCCAGGTACCAGGAATTGCACGACGGGGCCGTCAGCATCGTTCCGTCGGCGACTTCGTTGACGTGCGCGATCCACGCGTCTTCGGCGGCTGCCGTCGCTTCGATGCTCGCGAGATCGTTGGCATCCAGGTGCGCGATGCAGTCCGCGATCCAGTCCACGTGCTGCTCGATGGACACGAGCATGTTGCTGAGCACCGACGGGCTGCCGGGCCCGGTGATCGTGAACAGGTTCGGGAAGCCGTGCACCTGCAGTCCCAGGTAGCTGCGCGGCCCGGCTTCCCAGCGTTCCGAAAGCGGGACTCCTTCGCGTCCCCGGATGTCGATGCGCAGCAGCGTACCCGTCATGGCGTCGAAGCCCGTGGCGTAGATCAAGGCGTCGAGGGCGAACTCGCCCTGGGCGGTCTCGACGCCCCCGGCCGTGATCCGCTCGATGCCCCCGCGGCGAAGGTCCACCAGGGTCACGTTGTCGCGGTTGAAGGTCTCGAAGTATCCGATGTCCACGACGGGTCGCTTGCAGCCCATCGGGTAGCCCCGGGGCATCAGGCCTTCGGCGGTGTCCGGGTCGTGGACGATGCGGGAGACGAGCTCGCGATACATGTCGCACGCCAGCTCGTTGGCGGTCGGGTCCGACTGGACGTCGAAGTAGCGGCGGATCGCGACGAAGCCCTCGTCTTCCAGGGCGGCCTCGCGTTCTTCCGGCGTGCTCTCGAGGATCGCCTGTGTGGGAATGATGAAGCCGGACCCGCCGAAGCCGAACACGAAGCCCGGTATCGATTCGCGCTGGAGACGGCGGATGCCTTCGTAGCCGGCCTTCGCCTTGCGGCGGTCCTCGTCGCAAAGCGGTCGGTTGTGGGCCGGCATGGTGTAGTTGGGGGTGCGCTGGAAGACCGTGAGGTGTTGCGCCTGCGCGGCGATCACCGGAATCGCCTGGATGCCCGACGAGCCCGTCCCGATGATGCCGACGCGAATCCCGGAAAAGTCGACACCTTCGTGGGGCCATTGGCCCGTGTGATAGACGTCGCCCGCGAAGTCCTCGGCGCCCGCGATGGGCGGTGTGTTCGGAGTCGAGAGGCAGCCGGTGGCCATGATGCAGAAGCGCGCATCGATCACCTCTCCCGTGTCGGTGGTCAGCTTCCAGTACGGGCTCTCGTCGTCTTCGCCGTCGTCCACGTCGCTGCCGCCCACGTAGTGGGCTGAGGAAACGCGCGTGTCGAACTGGATGTCGCGCCGCAGGTCGAAGCGGTCGGCGACGTGGTTCGCGTAGCGCAGGATCTCGGGCTGGGCGGCAGTGACCTCGGTCCAGTCCCAGTCCTGCTCGAGCTCGCGCGAGAAGCTGTAGGAATACTCGATGCTCGCGACGTCGCAGCGCGCACCGGGATAGCGATTCCAGTACCAGGTGCCGCCCACGTCGTTGCCGGCTTCGAGCACACGCACCCGAAGGCCCTGCTCGCGTAGACGATGGAGGGAGTACATGCCGGCGAAGCCGGCGCCAACGATGACGACGTCGTACGAACTCATCCAGGGCCTCGAGGTCGGCCTACTGGGTAGCCCATTCCGGATCCCCCGGCGGGGATCAGACTCGCGCAGCGAGCGGGTCTGGCGCTTTCCGCCGGGGCGGCGCCGCGCCCGGGGTAGGCTCTGCCGCCATGAATCGACTGCTTCGAACGATCACGAACCGGGTGATGGGGTCCTTCGTCGGCTCGGGGGTGGAGATCGACGAGGGCGGCAAGCTGTGCCTGCCGGACGGACTGTGCCCGCGCCGCGTCCACCGCTTCATCGAGGTCTGCATGGACGAGCGCTTCCCGTCGCCGGGCGCGGCGATGCAGCGGCTCTTCGCGTCCGTCGGCGTCGACGGTCGGGCGGTGCGACTGCTCGACGAGATCATCGACGCGAACGGGGACGTCGACTTCACTGCGGCGACCCGGCGTTCCGGCGCACTGATGTCGGCGCTGCCCGAACTGCGGCAGATCCCCCTGCGCTTCCGCGGCTTCCTCGTCGACGAGCTCGGCATCGCATCCGATGCCTGCGCGGATCTCGCGGAGGCCGTCGTCTCGGCACGTGAGACGGCTGCGACCCGTGTCGGATGCGCGCCGACCTGGGACGCGATCCTCGATCATCCGAATGTCCTGGCGGACATCTCGCGACCGTGGCGCGAGCGCCTGGCTGCAGCCTGAAGCCAGCCCCGCATCGGCCATCGCCGCGGTACAGGCGGAGCCGCGGAAGAGAGCGCCGTAGTTCTCTTCGATCGGGGGCGACCCCGGCATGGCCCTCCAGAAATCGTCGTCGACCACAAGTGGCGCGATCCGATGCGGGCGCTTCGTGGCGATCTTTGTTAAAGATAGCGGCCAGTCTCTTTAATAGTCCCCGTCCCTATTCAAAGATCTCTCGTTCAACGATCTCTCGTTCAAAGGTCTCTCCGAATGGATCGTGACCGGACCGGCGAGTACGGGAAGTTCGAGGTCGCAGGCGAGGTCGTCCGGGCCTTCGTGCCGGCCCCGCTCCCGCCAGCCCCGCCGCTCGATCTCGGAGGCGGCCGGCAAGCGCTCCTCGAGCGCGCGACCGTGGCGGTAGGCCGGCTGGACAGCGTCGGGATGCTGCTGCCGGATCCCCAGCTCTTCCTCTACGCCTACGTGCGCCGCGAAGCCGTGCTGTCGTCCCAGATCGAGGGCACCCAGTCGTCCCTCTCCGACCTGCTGCTCTTCGAGCTGGACGAGCTGCCCGGCGTTCCAGTCGACGACGTGGTGGAAGTCTCGAACTACGTGGCCGCCCTCGACCACGGCATGGCTCGCCTTCGCGGCGGTTTCCCCCTCAGCAACCGCCTGCTTCGCGAGATGCACGCCCGGTTGCTGGCCGGCGCGCGCGGCAGTCAGAAATCGCCGGGCGAGTTCCGCACCACCCAGAACTGGATCGGCGGCACCCGCCCCGGCAACGCACACTTCGTCCCGCCGCCCCCCGCCGAGGTCGAGCCCTGCATGGCCGCGCTCGAGGCGTTCCTGCACGGCAAGTCCCCGCAAGGCGGCGCCCTCGAGCAGATGCCGACCCTCATCCAGGCCGCGCTCGCTCATGTGCAGTTCGAGACGATCCACCCCTTCCTGGACGGCAACGGTCGCCTCGGACGGCTACTGATCGCGCTACTGCTGCACGAAGGCGGCATCCTCCATCAGCCGCTCCTCTACCTGAGCCTCTACCTGAAGCAACACCGAAGCGTCTACTACGATCGCCTCGACGGCGTCCGGAGCCGCGGCGACTGGGAGGCCTGGATCGAGTTCTTCCTCGAAGGTGTCGAGCAGACCGCACAGGGCGCCGTCGATACCGCGCAGCGGCTGGCGGCGCTGTTCGAGACCGACACCCAGCGCACGCGGTCCGCGGGCAGGGGCGCGACGAGCGCGCTCCGTCTGTTGGCGGCGCTGCGCGAACGGCCCGTCGGCAACCTGGGAGGGCTCAGCGAGCAGACGGGGATGAGCTTCCCAACGGCCTCGAAGGCGATGCAGGCCTTGATGGACCTGGGAATCGCACGCGAGCTGACGGGCCAGCGACGAAACCGCGTGTTCGTGTACGGGGCCTATCTCGACATCCTGAACGAAGGCGGCGAGCCGCTGTGAGACCGGGATACAGGCAGATCGAGGTGGGGCTGATCCCGGAAGAGTGGGAGGTCGTACGCTCGAGCCGGGGCTAGGCTCGCAGCATGCAGCAGCGAATCGATGCGGTGCCCGTCGCCGACGGCACCCTCCCCGTCCACGTGCTCGAACCCGAGGACGCGCGCGCCTTCCCGGGCCTCGTCGTCATCCCCTCGATCTTCGGGCCCGCCCCGGACCTGCTCCGGGACCTGTCGACCCTGGCGGACGCCGCACGGGTCGTCGTGCCCGACCCCTTCTGGCATGAGGGCGGCGGCGTCGTCCCGTATTCGGACCACGACGCGGCCATCGACCGTTTGCGCGGCTTCGAACGCGATCGCTGCTTCGCGGAGATGCGTGCGGCCATCGATTGGACGCGAGCCGGATGCAACGGCCGGGTGGTGGGCCTCGGCATCTGCTTCGGGGGACCGGTGGTGCTGCACGCCGCGGGCGCAGGCGCGCTCGACGGCGTCGTCACGTGGCACGGCAGCCGCATGGAAGGCTTCCTCGAGCGGGCGAAGGAAATCGCGTGTCCGCTTCGCTTCCACTTCGGAGAAGCCGACCCGATCACGCCGCCGGAAGCCATCGAAAAGATCCGCGCGGCGTTCGCCGACCACGCCGACGCCGACTTCGTCGTGCATCCGGGCCTCTTGCACGGCTTCAGCCACGAGGGCCCGGCCTTCGACGCAGACGCCGCGCGCATGGGGATCGACGCGACACGCGATCTGCTGGCGGGTCTCGCGGCGGCTAGGACTCCGAGTCGAGCCCCAGCTCGCGCATGACCAGCGCAGCCTCGGTGCGGTTGCTGACGTTCAGCCCCTGTAGGATGGCACTGATGTGGGTCTTCACAGTGGGCTCAGCGATGCTGAGCGCGCTTCCGATTTCGGCGTTGGTGAGACCGCGCGACATCAGGACGAGGATCTCGCGCTGCCGCGGAGTGAGAACGTCGTCGGGGGAGCGGCGGCCCGGGCGCGGCAGCTCTGCGGGCGCCTTCGCTGCGTCGCTGCCGCTGCTGGCAAGCAGCGCTGGCGGCAGATAGACGCTCCCCTGCAGGACCAGCTGCAGCGCCGTGCGGAAGATGTCGGGTGCGCTCGACTTCGGGATAAAGCCTGAAGCGCCTTCGTCCATGGCCCGGCGCACCTCGACCGGGTCTTCCGATGCGGACACGATCACCACAGGCACGGTGGGGTAGGTGGAACGCAGCTCGCGCAATGCGGCAAAGCCGTCGGTTCCGGGCATGCGCAGGTCGAGCAGCACGACGTCGACATCCGCGTCCTGCTCGAGCGCAGCCAGCAGCTCGTCGGTCGAGCTCGACTCGTGGAGCTCCGCCTGGAGCTCGGCCAGGATTGTCTTCAGACCCTCGCGGAAGATCGCGTGGTCGTCGCACAGAAGCAATCGCATACGCCTAGTCTACCACCTGCGCAGCCTGCCCCTCGGAGCCGTTCTTTCAGCGGTCGCGCAGCAGCTCGACCAGGGCGGCACGCAGGCGGTGAGGCGCAATCGGCTTCGTCAGGAAGAGATGGCCCGATGCGCGGATGTGCTCGCGCGTGTCTGGCGCGCTCTCTCCAGTCACGATCACCGCCGGTACGTCGCTTCCCACATGCGCGCGAACCGCCGCGATCGCGTTCACCCCCGTTTCACCGCCGCCGAGCCGGTAGTCCGCCACGACGAGCTCCGGCACGAGACCTCGCGCGTCGATTCCTTCGAGTGCATCGTCCACGCACGTGGCCGGAAGCACGTCGCAGCCCCAGTCCTGCAGGACCCCCTGCATCGCCTCGAGCACCGCGAGGTCGTCGTCGATCGCGAGAACGAAGCGTCCAGTCAGGTTGCCGCCGGGCTCCTTGCGCACAGGCTCGAGCCAACCTGCAGCCGCCTCGGCCCGGGGCAACTCGACGCGGAACACCGACCCCCGGGCTGGCTCGGAGCGCAGCTCGAGCTCGTGGTCGAGCAGTCGACACAACCGCTCGACGATCGACAACCCGAGACCGAGCCCGTCGTCCGCCTTGCGGTCGCCGAGGCGAACGAACGCGTCGAAGATGCGCCGCTGCTCTTCGACAGCGATGCCCGGCCCGGTGTCGGCGACTTCGATCGCCACCCGATCGCCACTGCGACGAACCGACAGACGGACCGAGCCAGTGGCTGTATACCGCACCGCATTGCCGAGCAAGTTGCCGACCACGCGCGCGAGCAGCATCGGGTCACTGCGCACGCGTTCGTTCATGATCTCTACGTGCAGCTCGAGGCCGCGCGCTACGGCTTGTGGCTCGAAGTCGGCGACGAGCCGCTGGACCATGGGTGCCAGATCGAATTCGGAGATCTCGGGGCGCACCTCACCGGCGTCGAGACGCGAAAGGTCGAGCAGCTCGGTCATCATTTCGGAAAGCGCGTCGGCCGAGGTTTCGAGCTTCGCCAGCAGCGCTCGGGCCTCCGGCTCGCCCACGCGCTCGTCGAGCATCTTGACGTAGAGACCGAGTGCATGAAGTGGCTGGCGCAGATCGTGGCTGGCGGCCGCGAGGAAGCGGGTCTTCTCGAGGTTTTCCTCTTCGGCCTCGCGCTTCTCGCCTTCGAGCCGCTGCGTGCGCCCTCGCTCGTACTCGAGCGTCTCGACATCTGCCAGGCGGCGGAGCTCGGCGCTGCCGACAGCCGCGGCGCGACCGAGTAACTCCCTCTCCCCTGCCGTGTAGATGTCTCCCGACCGCTTCGGGCCGAGCACGCAGAAGGCCGCGAGGTCCTTTCCCTGCCGAATGGGAAGCACCAGGTCGGCGCCCAGCATGCGCAGCGCTTCCTCTTCTGCGGAGGGCAGATCGATTCGCTCCCGAGCCGCCTGCGTGCCGATCCGCAGCGGTTCGGGGTTGCGCTCGAGCACGAGTGCCAGGGTGGAATCCGCCCTGAACGGTCGGCCCAGCGGATCGCCCTCGAAGACTCGCGGGACCCAACGCTCTCCGTCTGATGTGTAGAGCCAGGCGCCATCCGGCCGTAGGATCGCGGTCAGGCGACGTCCGAGCAGCTCGAGCAGATCGCGCGTATCGCGACACTCCGCGACGTCCGAGACCAGCAGGCCCAGATCTCGCTCGATGCGCGTGCGCTCCGGGTAGAAGACCGCACGGAAAGCTCGGGTGAGCCGGTTGCCTAGCGGCGGGACGAATACGAGAAAGAGCAGCGGTGCGGCGAGCTGCGCCGCCGATTCACTCGCCCCGGCCCACACGAACGCCGGTGTCAACGCGGGACGCATCACGACCGCCAGCGCGACCGCGGCGAGCAGTGCGAGGGTGTGGCCTCCAGTGATTGCGATTGCGCGATCAATGTCGAACAAGTCGTAGCGGCGAGTCGAGATATATAGGCCCGCCGGCACGAGCACCCCTGCCAGAAAGGTGAACGTCAACAGGCTCGGGTAGTCGGTCGCCGGGATCGGCAGGCCGAGTGCCGGCAGGGCCGCGCTGGCGACGAACACAGCGAGGCACAGATAGAGCGCGTAGAGCAGCCACTTCACGCGGCGCCGCCCGATCGGAGTCGCGCGCAGGTAGTTCGCGGTCAGGAGCCCGGTGACGACCGCACAGATCAGCACGTCGACGGCAATGGCCAGCGGCGGCACCGATTCTGGAGGGAGCGGGCCGCCAAACACATAGCTGACACGCACCAGCGGATGCAGCAACGCGACGGCGCACCACCACACGGACGGACGGTCGCGGTCTGCGACCTCCGCGGGGAACGAGATGATCCAGCGCACCAGCAGTGCGACGGACACCGGCCCCATCGTCAGGAAGACCAGTTGGTGGGCGACCGATTGAACCCGCGATCCACCGATGAACGAGGCCATCAGCACGGAGAACGAGGCGAAGGACGCGAAGAGTAGCCGCGTCTGCAGAGTGCCCGGACTGCTCAAGAGGATCAGCGTCGCCACGCCGACCCAGCTGAGGATCAGTGGTACGCGGAACCATGGCACCCGGTAGGGGTGGAGCTGGAGCTCGGTGGTGCGGCGTTCTCCGTCGCGCTCGAAGACGAGGGCGGTGGTCAGGTCGCTACCCCGTGCCTGCTCCGAAGCGACGCCATCGAATTGCAGGTATCCGACGCCGCGTAGGTCCGCGTCCCCCAGCTCGATCAACCGGTCGCCGGGCTCGAGCCCGTTCCAGGTGATCTTCCGCTCGAGCCGCAGGCCTCCGACGAGCGGGTAGCCATCGGGCCCCGGAACCACGAAGACCGGGGCGGCTGCGATGCCCGTCCTGACGATCTCTCGAACGTGGAGTGTGAAGCAGACCGCCAGCAGCGGGAGCAACGTCGCGAGCAGCAGCTTGTCGGTCTTCTCGAGGCGGCGCATGCGGTCTCGGGCCCCCTTTGTGGCCAGTCCCGGAGCATACGCCTCCCTCGCCCCGGGGAGCTGGGCCGACCGATCTAGTCCCTTGGTCGTACGCCCAGCCGCTCGCGAACCCGGCGAACTAGTCCAGCCAGCCGATTCAGCGCGGCCTGCGGCCGCGTAGATTCGCCCTCGAGCCCCATGGCACCACCGCCCATGAAGCGCGGGGAAAATGGGAGCCGAAACGGAGACACATCATGTCGATCACGCTCCCGCCGCTGCGAGCCGCCATCGTCGTCGCGCTGATGGCGCTCGGACTCTGCGCTTCAGAGGCCGCCGCGCGGCCGCCTGTGATTCCGATCGTTCTCTCTGGCGATCCGGCTCCCAACGCGAGCACTTTCACCTTCGCGAGGGAAGCAGCACTGACCCCGGATGGACGCCTCCTCGCCGTCATGAACATCGATACTGGGTCAGAGATCGGGATCTACACTGAGAACGAACAGGGCGACTTCGAGCTCGTGGTGCGGACAGGCGATACGACTCCCGGCATGCCTGCTGGAACGACCCTCTTCGCTGCGCCCCTCGCCCGCTTCAGTCGGAGCGGCGAGGTTGCATTCGAGGCGTTTGTCCGGAGTCCGGGGGACGTCTTCGATTCCGGGATCTGGGGCCCCGGCCCCGGCGGCGTTCCCACCCTCCTCGCGCGCGAGGGAGACCCGGCCCCGGGCGTCCAGGCGGGCCTGACCTTCGCTTCTCTCGGCGACTTCACGATCAGTGAGCTCGGCCAGGTCGTCTTCACGGCTCGTCTCGAGGGGCCTGGCGTCGACCAGGACAACGAGAGCGGCGTCTGGGCCACGAATCTCGCTGGCGTCCTGGAGCTCCAGATACGCGGTGGCGATACCCATCCCAATCTGCCCGCGAACGTCTTCTTCAAGAGCTTCATCCAGCCGCGCTTCGATTCGGAGGGCGTCTTGGAGTTCCTCTCGACCCTTCGCGGTGCTGGGATCAACAGCAGCAACGATTCGTCGAAGTGGGGAAACGACGGCTTTGGTGAGCTTGGCCTCCTCATGCGAGAGGGCGACCAGGTTCCGATTCTGCCCGGAGGCACTGGCTATGCGAGCCTCGGTCTCCCCTTGACCAACTCGAGCGGCTTCTCGGCCTTCCGGGTGACTCTGGCGGGCTTCTCGGTCGACACGTCGAATCTCTTCGCCATCTTGGGTCTCGATCGATCGGGGACGCTCGAACTCCTGGCACGCAAGGGCTCCCAGGCCCCGGGGGCCGAGTCCGGAGTCACCTTGGGGGGTGCGTTCTGCTGCGCCTTCAATGAAGCCGGAGACGTCGCATTTACCGGATTCGTCGAAGGTCCCGGCTTCGATCTATCGAACCGCGATGCAGCGTTCGGACCCGGCGTCTCGGGCGAACTGACGAAACTGATGCAGAGAGGCGAGCCCGTCTCTGGCCTGCCGCCTGGGGTCACCTACGGTCAGCCGTCGGGCCCCGGCCTCACGCCCCTGGGCGGAATCGTTACGGAGCATCTCCTGCTGTCTGGCCCGGGTGTCGACGCCTCGAACAACCGCGCCCTCTTCTATGCGGATGCGTTCACTGCACCCGCCGTCGTGATTCGCACTGGGGATGCAGTCGAGATCGAGCCCGGCGACACGCGCGTCGTCGAGTCCTTTTCCGCCAATCTCATCCCGAACCAGACAGTCGGGATGGCTCCATTCGATGACGACGGCGAGCTGCTGGTTAGGCTCATCTTTACGGATGACAGCAACGGCTTCTTCCTGATCCCGGTGCCAGAAGCATCGGCCTCGCTGGGCGCACTGGCGGCACTCGGCACATTGGCCAGCCTGGCTCGACGTTCTCGCCGGGCCCCGTCTCGGGGAAGCCCAGTCTAGTCCGCCGGCCGATCCAGCTTCGCGAGTGCCGTCGTGCTCGTGGGGGCTTCTTGTCGCACGCCCAGACGTCAACGTCGCAGGGGCGAACGAGAGCTCACGGCGGGCTCTTGCAGGCCGCGCCGCGGCAGTCGCCGCACCCGCGGACTAGATGGCGGTGGAGGCAGTCCCTGTGATCTTGGAACAGGGAACTCGTTTCGACGAGTAAGGAAATCCCAGCACACCAAACCGCTCTCCAACCCCGGGGCGACGGAGCCATCGCATCCCCCGCTGAGCGTGGGCGGGAGACGAGTATTCGGGGTATCCGGGAGGTTCCGGCTGCGAGGCCCTTTTTTGGGGAGATTCAGATTCACACCCGTGAACCAGGAGGCAGTCTTGGACAGGAGCGTGAGCGATGCGATGTCGTAGACGTGCCCTGTCCACTCGTCCTCGGCCTCGAGGGTCGCCGCGACGCGCGTGTAGTTCTTGTCGCGCATGTAGCGGACCAGGTCCGTCACCCACTCCACGTTCTGCTCTATGCAGCGGGGGATGTTGCAGAACGTCGCGGCGTTGTGCGGGCCGACGAGAGTGAGCAGGTTCGGGAAGCCTGCGGACTGGAGGCCCAGGTAGGTCCGGGGGCCGTTCGCCCATTTTTCTTTGAGCGTCGTCCCCTCTTCTCCGCGGATTTCGATCCGGTCGAATGCCCCGGTGATCGCATCGAAGCCGGTCGCGTAGATGATGATGTCGAGCTCGTACTCGGCGAGGCGAGTCCTGATGCCCCTCGGCGCGATCCGGTCGATGGGATTCTCATTGAGGTCGACCAGCTCGACGTTGTCCTGGTTGTAGACCTCGTAGTATTGGGTCTCGAGAGGCACGCGTCGAGTGCCGAAGCCATGGTCCTTGGGCACCAGTTTCTCTGCGATTTCGAGATCGCTCACCCGCTCGCGGATCTTCCGGATGATGAACTCGGTCATCAGCGCGTTGGACTCTTCGTTGACGAAGATGTCGTTGAAGTTTCCCATCCAGATCCCGAAGCCAGGCTCCGAGTAGAGCTTCTCCCAGAGGGCTTCTCGCTCTTCGGCAGACACCTCGAGCGCCGAGCGGGGGTCTGCCTGATGAATGAAGGCGCCGTGTGACGCGCGACACTTGTCGAAGATCTCCGGGTAGCTCGCGTGGATCTCGCGCTGGGTCCTCTCGTCGATGACGCTGTTGTGGAGGGGCGCACAGAAGTTCGGCTGCAGCTGGAAGACTGTGAGACGCCCGGCGGTCTTCGCAACTTCGTGAATGACCTGAACGCCGGTGGCGCCTGTCCCGATCACACCCACGCGCTTGCCGGTGAAGTCGACGGGTTCATGAGGCCACCGCGCGGTGTGACACGCGAACCCTTCGAAGCTGTCGCGCCCCTCTATCTTGGGCAGCGTATGCGCGGACAGCGGCCCGACCGCCGTGATCAGAAAGCGAGCTCGTGATCTCGTACCCTCGTCGGTGACGACCTCCCACGAACCTTCGACCTCGTCGAATGCCGCGGAAGCGATCCGGCTGCTGAACTGGATGTCTTTGCGGAGATCGAACTTGTCAGCGACGTAGTTCAGGTAGCGCAAGGTTTCCGGCTGGCCGGAGAAATGCTCGCTCCAGTTCCACTCCTCCAGCAGCTCTTTCGAGAAGGAGTAGCCGTAGCTGTAGCTCTCGGAGTCGAAGCGCGCTCCGGGGTAGCGGTTCCAGTACCAGGTTCCCCCCACGTCCGTGCCGGTCTCGAAGACTCGAACCGAGAGCCCCAGCGTCAATGCGGCGCCGAATCCTGTGTCGCTCCGCGAACGAAGTGTGTCCGTACCCAGCTCGAGAGTCGAACCATGGCGGCGCGCAGGTCTGCGAGAAGCGTATAGGCGACCGGGACGACCAGCAGCGTAAGCAGTGTCGACGAGCCCAGCCCACCGATGACGAGTACACCCATTGGATTTCGAAACTCGGCAGCGTCGCTGCTTGCCAGAGCCACCGGGATCATCCCGAAAATCGTCGAGAACGCCGTCATCAGGACCGGGCGCAGCCGCACCGGGCCCGCCCGCAGCATCGCCGTGTGCGCATCCGCACCTTCTTCGCAGAGTTGGTTCGCGTAGTCGACGAGTAGGATCCCGTTCTTCATGACGAGCCCCATCAGCGCGATGAGACCGATCTGTGCCCAGATGCTCAGCGGCATGCCCGACCACGAGAGCGCAGCGAAGGCGCCAACGAAGGAAAGCGGTGCAGAGAGCATGATGACCGCAGGCTGGACGAAGCTGTTGAACTGGCTTGCCAGGATCATGTACAGCGCAAGGAGCGCGAGCAGGAAGGCGAATACCACCGCGGACGCGGTGTCCTTCATTCGCTTCGCCGTTCCCTCGTGCGTCCCCTGATAGCCAGCTGGCAGGCCCACTTGCTGCACGATCTCGTCGAGGCGCGCCGCCGCGGTTCCAAGGGCGACTCCCTGCGTAGTATTCGCGAAGATCGTCACGCTACGCGCACGATCGCGACGGTCGATGCGTGCGGACGCGCTCGCGACGCTCAGCTCACCGACGCTGGTCAGCTCGACGAGCCTTCCGTTGACGGAGCGAACCTGGATTCGCTCCATCTCGTGAAGCTCGTCACGCTGGTCGGCTTCGAGTCGCACACGGACACCGTATCGTTTGCCCGATTCCTCGAACTGCGCGACCTCCAGCCCTCCGATGAGCGCTCGAATCGTCGACGCCAGCGGGCGAAGCGGCACGCCAAGGTCCGCGCTTCGCTTCCGGTCGATCCGGACCTGGATCTCCGGCTTCCCCGGCTCGAAGCTGAGGGCAGTATCGACATAGAGTGGTGACGCCTTCATTTCAGCGGCGATGCGCTCGGCCGTGCTTTCCAGGACTCGTAGGTCATCACCCTGAAGGCCGTATTCCAGGTTGTAAGCGGTAAATCCCCCACCAGAGATCCAAGGGATTTCGTTGACCCCGACTCGCTTGGCCTCGGGCGCCGTGTGCCGCAAGACATCCCGGATGTTCGCGATGATCTGTTCCTGCGTCGTCTCCCGCTGTTGTTTGGGGGTCAGCGTTCCGTAGATGCTTGCGACGTTGATCTCGCCCCGCGCGCCTCCACCAACAGTCATGAAGACGCTATCGACGTGCTCGACACTGCCGACGGCCTCGGCGACTCGGCTGCCGATCGCCTTCGTCGTTTCGATCCCGGCTCCCTGCGGAAGCTCGACGACGGCTTCGAACTCGGAGCGGTCGGCCTTCGACGAGAACTCCAGGGGGATACTGCCAGCCACGCTGATCCCGAGATAGATGGCCGCCGCTGCGAGGCCTATCACCAGGAGGCGATGGCGGAGAACACGGGCGAGCAGCCCGCCGTATGCGCGGTCGAGCCCCGAGTACAGGGCTTCCATGATCTGGTAGAGGCGACCCTTGGAGCCACCCGCGCGAAGTGTGTACGCGCAGAGCATCGGAGTGAGCGTGAGCGCGACAAGCAACGAGATGGCGACGGAGAAGGAGATCACCAGCCCGTACTCGAAGAAGAAGCGGCCAATCAGTCCCTGCATGAAGGCGATCGGCAAGAAAACGGCCAGGACGGAGAGTGTGCCGGCGATGACCGCAGGGCCGACTTCAGCGGTCCCGCGTGAAGCAGCGCTAAGGGGCGGCACGCCCTCTTCGATGTGCCGGTGAATGTTCTCCAGTACGACGATTGCGTCGTCGATCAGCAGGCCGATCGAAACCGAGAGGGCCATGAGTGTCAGGAGGTTGAGAGTGAAGCCCATGACGTAGAAGAGGAAGAAGGTCGCCACGACCGACGCCGGGATCGCAGTCGAGACGATCAACGTGGTTCGCACGTTACGCAGGAAGACCAGCGTGACGAGAATGGCGAGAACCCCGCCGACAACCATGTCGACACTGACATCATGCGCCGACGATTCGATGAACTTCGAGATATCGCGAGCAAGGGTGAGCTTCACACCGGGTGGCGCGCTGGCACGTAGGAGTTCGACTTCCTTCGTGACGGCTCGAGCGACCGCGACGGTATTGCGGCCAGACTGCCTGCGAACCTCCAAGGAAACGCCGGGAGTACCATTGAGCTCGGCGTAGGTCCTCTCGTCTTCGAGGCCATCTTCGACGCGGGCGACATCTCGAATGAAGGTCGGGACGCCCTCTCGATAGGCCACGACGATACTGCCGAAGTCTTCGACGCTCTCGACCTCGCCCATCGTGTTCACCGAGAACTCCGCGACGGCCCCTCTCGTTTCCAGCTGGCCGCCGGGAATCTTGACATGCTCGGCCCGCAGGGCCGCCATCACGTCAGTGGCTGTGAGCTCATAGCTGCGAAGCGCATCGGTGTTGAGCCAGATGCGAATCTCACGTTCGCGTCCGCCCACCCGGGAGACCGAGCCGACTCCCACCAGGCGCTGGAGTCGCTCCTTGACGACATCCTCGGCGAACTCGGTGAGGTCGCGGACCGGGAGATCTCCGCCAATCAGGACCGAGAGGATCGGTGCAGAAGCGGGGTCGATCTTCTCGATGATCGGTGCCTCGGCCTCCTGAGGCAGATCGCGCTGCGCGAGCGAAACCTTGTCGCGCACGTCCTGCGCCTTGATGTCGACGTTCTCCTCGAGCTCGAACTGTATGAAGACCTGAGAGAGGCCCTCCGAGCTGACGGAGCGCAGCTCTTTGATCCCCGAGATCCGGTTGACGTACTCCTCGAGGACGTCGCTGACTTCGGTCTCGATCGCGTCCGGGGAAGCTCCAGGCAGACTGGTGGTGACGGCGACGTACGGGAACTCCACCTTGGGAAAGAGGTCGACACCCAGACGGCCGAGCGAGATCCAGCCGAGCGTCACCAAAGAACCGATCAACATGACCGCGAAGACGGGCCTGCGGATGGATATGTCAGCGATTCGCATGATCGGCTTGAATGGCGACCGGTGTTCCGGGCGAGAGGCGCCCGAGATTCGGCCCGCTCAGGACGTAGTCGCCGGCTGAAAGCCCTTCGAGCACCTCGAGTCGCATCGCATCGAGATCCCGCGCCTTGATCGCCCGCCGAGCGGCGGTCCCGCCTTCGTCGAGGAATACGTAGCGGCTACCTTCCACCCCGAGGACGGCTCCGCGGTCGATCACCGTCACCGAGCGAGGCTCTGGCAGAAGCTCGGCCCGGGCGAAGAGCCCAGGTTTGATCGCCAGGTCTTCATTCGGAAGTGGCAGCCGGACCTCGAACGCTCGCGACACGGGGTCGACGAGATCGTTCAGGATGTAGACCTCGCTCTCGAACACGCGGTCGATCCCGTCCACCTTGACCCGTGCGGGCGTTCCGACGTGCGCCTGCGACAGGTGAACCTCTGGGATCTGGACGATTGCGGCAACGATGTCCATCTTCATGATCTGGATGACGGGCGAGTTCGCGCTCAGCATGGTTCGCATCATCGCGCCTTCATCCACATAGCGGCGCGTGATGGCACCCGGGTAGGGTGCTCGAACCGTCGTGTCTTCGAGGTCCTGGAGCGCGCGGGCGTGGGCCGCTCGTGCCTTTCCACGTCGCGCTTTCGCCATGTCGTGTGCCGTCTCGGTATCGTCGAGGTGATCTTCGGACGCAACGCTGCTGGTGTGCAGGCTCGCGATGCGAGACCGCTCGCGCTTCGCGTGCTGCAGCTCGGCCTCGGCCAGCTCCAGCGCCTGATACGCCTCGTCGACACGAATCTGATAGTGGGCCCGCCGAGTCCGAAAGAGCGGCGCTCCAGACTCGACGCGATCCCCTACTTTGACGAAGATCTCCTCGATGATGCCGTCGACACGTGGGCCGATTTGAGTCGTCTTGTGTGCGGCGATCGTGCCGGTTCCGAATACAGGCACGACGAGCTCCGTCTCGACCACCTGCACGCGTCGAACGTCGATTGCCGCAGGTGCGGACGCGGTCGGCTCTGATGTCTCCGTAGCCCCACAACCGATCGTCGTAGCGGCGAACGCGAGCATGCATAGGAGTTGCCGCACGAGCGGGTTGCGCGCTCCGTTGGTCATGTCACCGGCCCCTGAGCTCGGCTTCGACCTCGGTCTCGAAGCTGGCAGGATCCGAAGCGAAGCCGCTGGCAGCATCGCGGCCGAGGCCCGTCTGCGGGTAGTGGCGGCGCCAGGTCGCGACCATCTCCTCGACGGGCACGGCATCGGAGACACCGTGGTCTCGGATGTACTCCATGTGTTGCCTGCCCTCGCGGTCGAAGGGGTGGTAGAGGGAGTCGTTCATCCCGTCGAACTCGAGTGGCAACAGGCCCATCGTCTCGCAGAGCTCGATGTTGAATGCAGGCGTCGCCTTCAGCCATCGGCCGTCGATCAGAAGCTGGGCGTACCCGTGGTAGTAGAAGACATCCGTTCCCATGAACTCGCGCATGCGTGCGGTGGAAAGGTGGTTGCAAACGTCGGCGAACCCGAGTCGCGCGCCGATCCCCAGCGCGCGGCAGCAAGCAGCCAGCAGCACGGCCTTGCTCACACACCATCCGCGTTTCGCGCGAAGGACCTCCGATGCTCGGAGCGCCTCGGATGACGAACCGGCCAGGTACGGATCGTAGCGGATCGCGTCTCGAACTGCGTAGTAGAGCCGCACTGCTGTCTCGCGCTCACCGCTTGCATCGCGGGTCTGCGCCTTCGCAAACGCGACTACATCGGGGTGATCCGCGTCTACGTGCTCGCCGGGTTCCAGAAAAGTCGGCGTTCGAGGGTGGTTGTCTACCGCGCTCATGCGGCTCCGATTCGCAGCGGCAGGGACTTGGGACCCCTCAACACCGCCGAGTCGACCATGGGAATGGAATCCGCGGCCAGCTCCAGCTCTCGGCAGCGCGAGAAGAGCGTCTCGAACGCAACGCGGGCCTCGAGTCGCGAGAGCGAAGCACCCAGACAGAAATGGATGCCGTGACTGAACGCGACGTGGTCGCCGGTCGCGCGGTCGATGTCGAAGCTCTCCGCGTCGGGGAACTTCTCCTCGTCGTGGTTCGCCGCGGCGTAGAACACCAGCAGGGTAGAATTCTCGGGGACGATTCCGCTGGGCAACTCGACTGCATTCGTGTTCGAGCGCGGCAGCGCCTGGATCGGCGAGTCGTAGCGCAGGACCTCTTCCACCAGCGCTGGAACGAGACTCGGGTCTGCGAGAACGCGCCCGAGCTGATCCGGGTGGGCAAGCAGCGCCTTGACTCCATTTCCGATCAGATTCGTGGTCGTTTCGTTCCCGGCAATCAGGAGGAGCGCGATGAAGGACATCAGCTCGCCGGTGGAGAGCGCATCGCCCTCCTCAGCCTGGGTGAGCACGCTGATCAGATCGTCCTTCGGATTGGCGCGTCGCTCCGCAGCGAAGCCTTCGAAGTAGTCCGCCATCTCGTCCGCTGCCTTGCGCACGTCCTCCGGTTCGTATTGGCCCGTCGCTCCGGAGAGACCCACGACGAACGCGTCGGACCACGCCTTGAATTGGTCGACCTGATCACGCTCGACGCCGAGCATCTCGGCGATCACCTTCACCGGCAGCGGGATCGAGAGCCCGCGCACGAGCTCGAGCTCCCCGCCCTCGATCGCGTCGTCGAGGCATTGATTCGCGATCTCCCGGATGCGCGGCTCGAGGCTCGCAATGCGACGTGGCGTGAAGCCTCGATTGACCAGGCGCCGCAGGCGGCCGTGGTCCGGCGGATCGGTCGCAATCATCATCGGCGAGCTGAGAAGTCGGTGTCCGGCGAGCGCACCGCTGTTCGGCCCGATGCCGATTCCGCCACCCTGTAGCGCCACCTGCAGCGCACGAGACGAGAAGAGCTCCGGGTGGTGAAGAATGTGGATCACGTCGGCATAGCGGGTGATCGCGTAGAGCGGGGCGCCTGGAGCCAGCGGGTGGATCGGAGACTCTCGCCGCATCGCGGCGTAGAACGGGTAGGGGTTCTCTCGAAACTCCGGTGAGAGCAGGTTGAAATCGGCGGCACTGGGCGGCCCTGTCCTGACATTGGTCGCTTGATCTACTGATACGGTCATGCCGATTCTCCTTCCAGTTCGGGCTGGGCTCGCCCGCGGCTGCGAAATTCCAGATTTCCATGGCGCTCGCGGGTCAGTTCGAGCGCCGATTCGATGCGGGCGAAGAGCGTTCGGCTGCCAGTCGCGACGAACCGCTCGGGCTCGACCTCGCGCAAGTCGCCGAGGATCACGAGATCCTGCACCCAGGCCGCGGCTTCGTCGTGGGCGATCACCAGTCGCATGACACTTCCCTCGACCTTCCAGACCGGCAGCTGGTCGCGCCCGCCCCAGGCGAGGTCCACGACACGCATCGGTTCCTGGCGATGCTGGTCGAGCACTCCCTCGATGAGCGGGATGCGCTCCGCCAGTAGCTCGATGTCCCGGAGCGCCATGCGTTTCGGATTGCGGTAGATGATCTCGTGGCTCGGGTACGCGATGTCCTCGTCGACATCGAGCTCGAGCAGACGCTCGCTCGATTCCAGGTACCGCAGCACGCCACACTCATCGGCTGCGATCCCCGCCGCCTCGGCGGTCGTTCCCGGGGTCACGAGCGACGTCGTTGCCGGCAGCCACATGTCCCCGGTCACGAAGTGCCGCTGGTCGACGCGAACGCAGAGATGTCCCGGGATGTGGCCTGCGAACTCGAGGACCTCGATGCGACCGTCGGCAACCGGGATCGCACCCCGACCCGGTTCGACTGCGCGGTCGACCCGGGGTGGACCATCGTCGAGGCTGCCCCATGGCGCTTTCGCGAGACTCACTCCGGCCTTCTCAGCCAGTTGAAGAAAGTGGGCACGGATCCCGTCGGTCAGCTCGTCGAGATCGGCGTGGATGCCACAGTCGCGGAGGAAGTGCGCACGGGTTCGAAGAAAGGACTCTCGCGCACTCACCAGCGGCGCGAGCTTCGCGGTGAAGGGATGAGCGAGGATCTCGACCGACTCGCCTAGCGCCTCGACGGCAGCCTGTCCGCCCGCGTGGTCGAAATGCGCGTGGGTGTAGATGACCTGGATCGGTCGGTCCGCGAGCTGCCGGCCTTCATGGCTCGAGATCTCCTCCAGGACACGAGGGAAGATCTCTCCCGCCGTCGTCCGATACGTGGAGTCCACGACGACCAGGGCGTCCGGGAGCGAGATGACATGGCAGGCAACGGAGAAGGAACTCAGGCCAACCGCGGAACCGGTCCCCGTAAAGTCGTCGCGAAGCCACCTTACGGTCGGTGTGTCGAAGCGAGCCAGAATCAGCTCCAGCGGGTTCTGCAGCTGCAGGCCTCCAGACGCGGATCCGGGAATTCCGCCGGCCTCGGCATCGACGCGGTGGATCCGCAGCCCATCACGACCCGCTGCAACTTCGGCCCACTCGATCATCCGCGCTCCTCGCCGAGCAGGGCTCGTTTGCAGATCGCACGCACCGCGGGGGCAGCATCGGTCAATGGTCGCTCCGGCGCCCGCTCGATGGCGAACGCGGCCGTCGTGGTGACTGCCCCGATCACGGTGAGCGCGAAGGTCTCCAGGTCGAGCCCCTTCAGGTAGCCTGCCTTCTGCGCGTCGTGCGCGAGATCGGTCACCCAGTCGGTGAAGTGTTGGAAGATGGCGACGGATGAGTCGCCCATGCTGCTACGCATCCGCCATGGGAGACCGCCGGTGCTGCGCGTGTAGATGCGCAGCAGGTCGCGGTTCTGCTCGAAGCAGTCGAACAGCGAGTCCACGAGCGTGAGCAGCCGCTCGCCGGGATCCGGCACCGGCTCGATCTTGTCGAATACGGTCTCGCGGATCGATTCGGCCGCACCCTTTATGGCGGCCTCGTAGATCTCTTCCTTCCCCCGGAAGAGCGAGTACACCGATGCCAACGAGACCTCGGCGGCGCTGGCGATCTCCGCGATCTGTGCACCGTCGTAGCCCTTCTCGCCGAAGATGGTCGAGGCGACGCGGACGATGTCCGCTCGCCGCTGGTCCTGTTCGAGTTGGCGTCGCTGCGCTCGGAAAGATTCCATTGTTCTTCCATACAGAATTGTTGTTCTGAATACCAGACCAGACATTTCCGTTGCTGTCTCTCAAGTCAGCGATTGCGGACTCGGTCGAAGATCTCATAGATTTTCGAAATCATTGTATATTCCTCCATAGTCTCCGCGTTTAATCGGTTCGGCGATCGGCCTCAGTTGACTCATAAGACAGTGAGAGGCTAACTGAACACAATGCCTGCTATCGAAGGACGCCAGGGCCGGGCCGAGCGAACCCGCAGCCTGGTCCTGAAAGCTGCGGCGCGCCGGTTCGCCGAGTGGGGGTACGATGCGACCCGCCTCGATGATGTGGGGCGGGACGTGGGTATCGGGCGCTCCGCAGTGCTCTACCACTTCACGGACAAGCGGCAGCTGTACCGGTCGGTCCTGGACGAGTTGTTTGGCGGCCTGCTCGCGGTGCTTCGCTCCCCCCTGATTCGAGAGGGGACGCTGGCAGATCGGGTGGAAGCCGCCGTGAGCGCCTTCGTCGACTACATGGGGCGACACCCGACCGCCGCACGGCTTGCGTTGCGCGAGTCGCTCAGTTCCGACGCGAAGATCCGCGACGAGATCCAGGCTCAGTCCCAGCCCTTCCTGACCCTACTCGACATGATCTTCGAAGAGGGCGAGCGCTCTGGCGTGTTTCGTCCGCTGCGCTCCGACTCGCTTCACTTCGTGAGCACGGTAGCCGGTTCGACACTCTTCTACGTCGCAGCCCTGCCAACCTTCGTCCGCGAGCTGCCCTACGACCTGCTCTGCCAGGAGCAGCTCGAGGCGCACAAGCGCGACGTCCTGGACATCACCCGACGGTTGCTCGGGATCCGTGGTCCGCGACCCGTCGTCGACCACATCAGCTAGATCGAATGGAGGCAACGTGACCGCCGTACAGTACAACCCCTTCTCGGCAGAGACCCGATCCGACCCCTATGCGCACTACGCAGAGCTGCGCGAGAACGCGCCGGTCTACCGACTCGAGGGTCCGGGTTTCCATCTCGTGTCGCGGTACGAAGATGTCCAGCAAGTCGTCAAGCAGCCCGAGATCTTCTCTTCTCGAGCGATGCAGCGAATGATGATGTCGGGAATGAGCGTCGGCATCCAGAACATGGACCCGGGTAGGGCCCTCGACGCCAGCGCCATGGAGGGACTGGCCCAGCTGGCAGATGGTCTCGGCTTCAACCCTGTCGAAATGATGACGACGCCATCGGTCATCGCGTCGGACCCCCCGAACCACAGCCGACTGCGCAACATCGTGAACCGAGGCTTCACGCCCCGTCGCATCGCGGCGCTCGAACCACGGGTTCGCGAGATCGCGAATGCGGCGCTCGATCGAATGCTCCAGAAGGACGAGTTCGACCTGGTCGCAGACTTCACGATTCCGCTGCCCGTCATGGTGATTGCCGAGCTTCTGGGTGTCGAGTCGGATCGATTCGAGGACTTCAAGCGTTGGTCCGACACCCTCATCCAGGGCACGACGGGGTCTGCATCCGGCACGCAACCCGCAGCGCTCCTGATGGCCTTCAAGGAATTCAACGCCTACTTCATGGAGCAGATCGAGCGTCGCAGGCGCGACCCGAAGGACGATCTGATCAGCCAGTTGGTCGCGGCCGAGGAGGGAGAGGTTGCGCTGACGCCAATGGAGACGCTGATGTTCGCGGTTCTTCTCCTTGTGGCCGGCAACGAAACGACGACCAACCTGATGGGCAACGGCATGCTGGCGCTGCTCGCTGAGCCCGAGCAGTTCGCCCGTGTCCAGGCCGATCCAAAGCTCGTGCCCGCCTTCGTCGAAGAGTCGCTGCGCTACGACGGGCCCGTGCAGATGCTATTTCGCGAGACGACCCAGGACGTCGAGCTGGCAGGAACGAAGATTCCGGCGGGCGCGGTCGTGCTGCCGATCTTCGCCTCCGCCAATCGCGACGAGGCCCAGTTCCGGAACGCCGACCGCTTCGACATCGACCGCGACACACGCGGCCACGTGGCATTCGGTCTCGGCATCCACTTCTGCCTCGGGGCGTCGCTTGCAAGGCTGGAGGCACGCGTCGGCTTCGAGGAGCTCTTCAAACGCGTCTCCGGGCTGCACCGACTGGAGTCGGAGGTCGAGTACGTAGACTCCTTCCTGCTGAGAGGTGCCCGGAGCCTCATGCTCTCAGCCGAGCGCGTGTCCTAGCTGTCTCGCATCGCCTACTCACATCGACGGTTTCTACGCGCGCCGTCCAGGAGTCACCTCCTCCCTCGGCAAGCTTCTGGTGGATCGCGATCCGGTAGAGGCCGGGCTCGAGCAGACGATAGAGTGTGCCCCAAGGAGGCATCGGGAACGTGCGCCGGTAGCCCGTCACGCCGGCCAGATCGGTGCACCACACGAGCTCCGGCACAGAATCGAGGAGCTCGACATGGGCCGGAGATGTAGAGTCGTTCTCGAACATCAACTCGCGCACCGCCGGCACGACTCCGCCAATTGGCGTGAAGCTGATCTCTGCAGGCGGTTCCGCGGCCGCCGGACCCGTGAGAAGCAGACCCGTCAGCAGCCTAGCGTCTGAGCCCGGCGAGGGTTCGCCGCGTCTGGGCCTCTGGCGCCGCTGAACGCGCCCATGCTCGATCGAGCCAGTACTGGTTTGCTGTGCCGATTCATGGGCCCAGTGCGGAGCTCCGACCAGCTATCAAGCGGTCAGCGGCCCTTGGTGAGGCGGCCCACGTCGATGTATCGCCGGGTCTTGCCCTTGCTCTTGAGCGGCGTCCCGTAGTTGTCCCAGAACTCGATCCGGTTTCCGGTTCCGGTCTGAACGTTCGTGATGATATCGGACACGATGCGCAGGTCTCGCGGCTCTGGAACGCCCTGCCATCCCGGGTAGTAGTCCGCCGTTAGCTCCTCCTCACTCCAGCGCTTGTTGTGCCAGATGATCTTCCAGAGCTCTGACTTCTGGTCGTAGGCGAAGGAGTAGAGCGCGTTCATGGCCTCCTTGTCGATGTAGATATCCTTGCGGCTGTAGGGATGATCCGCGTTCTTCGGGTGGAAGCGGACCTTGATGACATGGCGCATCTCCCAGCGGTCGTCGGCGAAGGAGAGTCCGTAGGGCCCGAAATTGTGGTCCCGGTCGTATGGGTAGCCCTTCACCCGGGTGTTGGAAGGCGCGAGCAGGTCCATCTCGCCCAGGCACTCCCACTCGTATTGGGGAACGATGCCGGCGAAGGACCGGAGGTCGTCGAAAGTGAAGTCTGTGCCCGAGATCGAGTCGGTCCGCTGTGCGGACGATATCCGCCGCACCCGACGCAGTGTCGGGACATACACCCACGTGTCGTCGTTCTTGGCATCGGCTCGGGGCATGTCGGCCGACTTGTAGCGGTAGCTCATGAGCATGATGCCTCGGGCGTCGAAAGGCGCAGTTACGTCGAT
The DNA here is from genome assembly GCA_029261855.1 of Deltaproteobacteria bacterium. GTDB lineage: Bacteria > Myxococcota_A > UBA9160 > UBA9160 > UBA4427 > JAJDAN01. The sequence goes on along the minus strand of JAJDAN010000026.1, from coordinate 89,970 downwards.
CCCGAAGGCTCCCTTCCGCTTCTCGCCGCGAAAGACATCGCCACGGGTGGCCTCATACTGAGGCTCCACCCTGTGCGAGAGCATCACCGTCTTGGAGGTGCCCTCGTAGTACAGGGGGAGCTCCTCGCCGCGGTCCCAGTAGGAGTAGTAGAAGCTCGCCTGACCTCCCGCGCCCCCCCAGGCATAGTCGAAGTTCCACATGATCTTGGTGCCCGCCTGGGGGTCGCCGAGGCAATCGATCGATTCGATCGGGAAGGGTTGACCCGAGACGTAGTTCTCCAGACTGCCGTCGGGCCCGATGCGCGCGGTGCCAGAGTTCTTCTTGGTTGCGGCTTTGTAGACATCCGGTTCGCCGTAATCCCGGAAGAAGGGCCCGATCTCGAGTTGCATCCCCTCGTAGAAGAAGAAGTCGCGGTTGTTCCAGAACTCCTCCGGCAGGTACCGGCGCAGCGCGTCGATCTTCTCGAAAGTGATCACGTCGCCTTCCTGGAAGGTCGGGCCTGCTCCGCCTGCATCCTCCTGGGAGACGGCCGGCATCCCGGACAGCAGCAGCACCGCGGCGCTGAACGCTACGATCCAGGTCAATCGGGATCGGATCATCGGGTGCTCCTCTCCTTTGGACGCCTGGGAGAAATCGGACCCGCGAGTACTCATATGAAACCTCATGAGTCTGGTATTCAGACTCATGAGTCTACTTCGGAGCTGACACGATGTCCACCGGCACGAACTCTTCGCCCAAGGAACGTCGCCGTATCGACGACCAGACCCGCCGGCGGGGGGACGCCATCGCTGCGGCCGCCGCCGTGTTCGCCGAGAAGGGCTTTCACGCCGCCCAGATGAGCGAGATCGCTGCCCGCGCCGAGCTGTCACGGGCCACGCTGTATGGGTTGTTCAAGGGGAAGGACGAACTCTACGTGGATGTAATCGGCACTACAGCCAGACACGTGCGAGATCTCGTCCGCAGCCAGGTGGAAGCCATCCAGGATCCTGCGGAGCGGCTGCTCGGGGTGGTTGATGCGCTGTTCGCGTGCTTCGAAGCCAACCAGGATCTCCTGCGCATCTACGCACGCGGCACGCATGGCATCCCGTTCCGCATCCGTGAGGAACTCGGTGACGAGTCGTTCGAGGTCTTCCAAGAGTTCGGCGACTGGCTGGCCGAACTCGCGGAGACTGCGGGGCGGGCGGGCCGGCTCGGTGGCCTCGACCCGCGCGGCGTCTCTACGACACTCATTGGCTCCGTCACCATGACGGCAACGCGTTGGATCGAGACTACGCCCGAACTCCCGCTCTCGCGGGCCGCACAGACGATTCGACCGATCTTCGAGCGGCTTCTCGAGGAAGTGCGGGGATCTTGAAGGGCGAACCGACCGATCTGCCAAGCCCCCCTGCGGAATCGCGGAGGCTTCCAAGGCGGTGGCGGCCTATCGGCGGGCGGTCTCCGCACGCGCAGACTGAGTGGTGGAGAAGGTGGGATCCCCCCGAAGCGCTACGCAAAGGGGGTCGATTGCGTCGCGTTCGTACGCCTACGACCCTTCCCACGTCGCCCGGCTCGCTCGTGCCGGTCACCGCCGTCAGGTCGAGGAGTCGTCGGCCGTAGCCGATCGCTACCCCGGCGAAGAGCAAGCTCGTGCTACAGCCGTCCCCGGACCGCGTCACAGAAGGCGCTGGTGCTGGCGCTGCCGCCCTGGTCCGGGGTGAGGGTCTTGCCCTCGGCGTAGATCTCCGCGATGGCGCGTTCGATGCGCGCGGATTCTGCGGCGAAGCCCAGGTGGTCGAGCATCATGCAGCCCGAGAGCAGGGTCGCTGTCGGGTTGATGCTGTTCTGGCCCGCGATGTCCGGCGCGGTCCCGTGGGCAGACTCGAAGTATGCGTAGTCGTCGCCGTAGCAGCCGCTGGCCGCGAGGCCGAGTCCGCCGATGAGCCCGGCTGCGGCGTCCGACAAGATGTCCCCGTACAGGTTCGGCATGACGACCACGTCGAAATGATGGGGTTGCGTGACCAGGCGGCAGGCGAAGTCGTCGACGATGAAGGTCTCGAAGGCGACGTCGTCGTACTCGTTCGCGATCTCGCGCGCGATGTCTCGGAAGTACCCGTCCGACTCGGGCAGCATGTTGTACTTGGAGGTGCAGGTCACCTTCCCGGGTCGGCCAAGCGAGGCCGCGCGCTTGCGTGCCAGCTCGAAAGAAAAGCGGACGACCCGTTCGCTGCCTTCTCGGGTGATGGCCTTCATCGCGTAGCGGCCCTCGCCAAGGTCGGCGACGGCGCGGCGCGACGTGCGGCTCACGAGACCCAGCGGGGCGAGATCCGCGAGATCGCCCTCGATGCCCAGGTACATGTCTTCGAGGTTCTCGCGCACGATCACGAAGTCGATGCCCTCGGGCTCGGCGAGGGGCGAGCGCGCACCCGGGAAGTAGCGTGCGGGGCGCACGTTCGCGTAGGTCTGCTTGCCCCAGCGCAAGTAGAAGAGCGCCTGGGTGGCGCCTCCGCTGGTCGATCCGAAGTAGGTGGTGTCTGCCGAATCGATCATCTCCCGGGCACGGTCCGGGAACAGAGACCCGTGCTGCTCGCGCGCGGTTGGTCCCACCGGCGGGTAGGTCCAGGAAATGTCGAGCCCGAGTCCGTCGATCAGCTCGACGCAGGGGCGCATGGCCTCGGGCGAAGCGTCGTCTCCCTCGATGACGGCGATGGTTCGCGTCATGGCACGCCTCAGGTGAGCGCGCCGGACATGGCGAGCTCGGCGGCTTCTTCGTCGCTGTAGCCGAGAACCTGTGTCAGGACGTCGAAGCTGTGCTGGCCGATAGTGGGACCCGCATGGGTCGGCGCCGATGGCGTCCCCGAGAAGGCCGTCACCGCGCCGCAGAAGCGGGCGCGTCCGATGTGCGGGTGGTCGAGGTCCACGAAGAAGTCGCGCGCCAACAGCTGCGGGTCTTCGTGGAGATCCGTCGCGCGCATGACCACGTAGGCCGGAACGCCCGCCTGGCGCAGGGACTTCGCCAGGGCGAACGGCTCGCGCTCGCGGCAGGCCGCGGCGAGGGGAAGCTCGATTTCGACCTTGCGGGCGATCCGAGAAGACAGCTCTTCGAGCTCGGGTGTGGCGAACGCCTTCATGCCGGGGATCTGCCCGCACAAGGCGCGCCACTGGGCGGCGTTCTCGCATGCAATGGCGACGTAGCGTTCCTTGCCTTCGGTCGCGAAGACACCGTGCGGGCAAGCTCGCTGTGAATCCAGGCCCGGCCGCTCGCAGATGCGGCCGTTCACCGTGTAGTCGAGCACCGCCGGCGCGATGAACTGCATGGCGGCCTCGATCTGCGAGAAGTCGATGTACTGGCCTTCGCCGGTGCGGTCCCGGTGATGCAGCGCGGCACCCAGCGCCGCGAGGGAGCAACGAGGCGCGATGAAGTCCGTGTAGGCACCCCAGGGACCCGACGGGATCCGGTCCGGCCAGCCCGTCATCGAGACGAAGCCCGCCAGCCCCGCGCCCTGCAGGCCGAAGCCGGTGTACGCCGCCTCGGGCCCGGTCTGCCCGCGCATGCAGGACGAGATCATGATCAGGCCCGGCTTTCGCTTGCGCAGGCTCTCCCAGTCGAGCCCGAGCTTCGCCGCCGAGCCAGTCGTGAACGATTCCGTGACGACGTCCGCCCAGTCGACGATCCGCAGTGCGGCTTCGCGTCCTTCGGGCGAGGACAGGTCGAGGCCGAGACCCAGCTTCGACTGGTTGTAGTTCGCCGTGCAGTAGCTGCCGCTGACGTCGGGAACGCTGTCCTTCCAGGGTGGCAGCATGCGAAGCGGGTCGACGAACTTCTCGGACTCGATCTCGATGACGGTCGCGCCGAGATTCGCGAGGTCCTTGGATGCGAGGGGCAGCGCCGCCACCCAGGCGAAATCGGCGACCTTCAGACCTTCGAAGATCTGGCGGCGCGGCTCCGTCGAGACACGCGCCGGCACGGCGGGCGTCCGCTCTTCGCCGCGCGTCACGAGTTCCTGGTCCTGGCCGAGCTTCGGCGCCGCGCGGCGGTAGCGGATGGGGGTGCGGGAGAGCTTCGCGAAGGGCCCGGGGTGTGTGGTCGCGTCCACGTCGACCCAGTAGTCGCGGGCGGCCAGCTGGGGGTCACCCAGGAGGTCGGCAGTCGTCCACACGGGGCCGAGCAACCAGCGACCCTCGGTCGCGCCCTGCTGGACCTCGGCCTTCGTCTGGGTTCCCAGGAAGGCGATGAACTGGTCGAAGCCGCGCTGCATGTCGGGCGGCGCCAGCTTGCCCTGCATCAGCAGCGGGATCATCTGCGTCCAGTCGTGCTCCGCGATGTCCGCCTCGAGGGCGTCGTGTTCCTTGGCCCATTCCATCATCGAGCCGAAGCTGCGGGCGCCGACGTCACCGAGCACCAGGGTCATGACGACGAAGCCGTCCTTGCAGCGGGCGCGATCCGGGACGACGACGCCGGGCAGCAGCTCGCGCACCTCGGCGCGTTCTTCCCCCGAGCCGGGCTGGTTGGCGCCCGTCAGAACCGGGTAGCCGTCCGCGAAGAGCAGCGTCCAGACGAGAGCGGCCTGGCAGGACACGTCCAGGTGCTGTCCGCAGCCGTCCCTGTTGCGTGCGTAGAGGGCGAGGATCGCGTCGGCCGCGGCTTGCACGGCGCCGTGGTGGCTGGCTTCGGGATGCCCGACGGGTAGCGGCGGTCGGTCTCCGTCGCCTTGCAGGTTGAGCAACCCGCCGGCGGCGCTGAGGGTGAGGTCGCAGGCGGGGCTCGTGGCTTCCGGGCCGGCCTGGCCGAAGGGTGTGACCGAGACGTAGAGCAGTGACGGGTTCAGGGCGTGGAGCGTCTCGTAGTCGAGACCTTTGTCTGCGAGAGCGCCCGGCACCTCGGACTCGATCAGGATGTCGGCGCCCCGCACCAGCTCGCGGAGCCGCTCGCGGTCGGCCGACTGCTCGATGTCGAGCACGACGCTGCGCTTCCCCATTCCATACGAGCGCCAGTAGAGCGAACCATCCGGGTCGCCCGCCTGCCCGTCCACGAACGGAGCGGTGAAGCGCGACGCGCAGCCAGCGGGCGGCTCGATCTTGATGACTTCGGCGCCGAGATCGGCGAGCACCCGCCCGGCTGCCTCGGCCAGGGGTGTCGCGAGATCGATGACACGGATTCCGGCCAAGGCGCCGCCGGGGGTAAGCGAGTCTTCGGGCACGTCCGCTCCTTCTGCTGCTCGGCCTGCTGCTCGGCCTGCTGACCCGAGGCGACGCAGGCCGCCAGTATACGACGACAAGATGCCGGCCGATCCGGTAAACGCGAGCGGGACGCCCCTACGCCTCGCCGAGGATGGTCGACAGGCTGGGCCCGATCCTGCCTGCGATCTCTTCGAGTCTCGGGCGGTCGAAGGGGTAGACCTGAGTCGCGTTGATGCCGAGGATCGCGCGGGTCTCGTCCTCGGGATAGCCGCGGAAGGTCTCCTGCAAGGCGGGCAGGGTGTTGGGCCAGGTGCCCTCGAGGTGCGGGTAGTCGGTGCCGTACATCAAGCGGTCGAGGCCGATCTGGTGGCGCATGGCGCCTTCGTGTACCGGCATGAACGATGCGCCGATGTAGCAGTTGCGCGCGAAGTACTCGGTCGGGCTGAGAGACAGGCCCTTGGTGAAGTACTTGAAGATCGGGTTGGCGGCCTTGAACTCGAGCATGCGCAGGGCTTCCAGGATCCAACCGCAGCCCGTTTCGGTGAAGACGAGCTTCAGCTTGGGATGCCGCTCGAAGGCGCCCGACCACAACAGCGCGGGGAAAGCGCGGTGCGGCCACATGTCGACCTCGCTGATGTACATGGCCGTGGCAGATTCGACGTCGCCATAGTCGGGCGACCAGCCGGAATGGGCGTGCATCGGCATGTCCAGCTCTTCGCACACGGTCCACAGAGGCTCGTAGCGCGGGTGATGGTAGAAGGGATGCTCGCCGGTGTGTGTCGGGAGCAGCACGCCGCCCCAGAGCCCCATCTCCTTGGCGTTCCGGATCTCCTTCACGGTGACGTCGATGTCGTCGACGTTGACGAGGGCGACGCCGGCGTGACGACCGGGGTTGGTGTCGCAGAAGTCCGCAAGCCAGCGGTTGTAGGCGCGAATGCCCTCGAGGTTGTGCTCCGGCAGGATCTCGTCGCGGTACTGCATGAGGCCGCCGCCGAAGGTCACCATCTGCGGGAACACCACTTCGGCGGCGACGCCGTCCGCGTCGAGGTCGGCAATGCGCTGCGCGGCGTCGAACTCGCCGCGCCGCGGCGCGAAGGGGCTGGTCTCGTCACTGAGCATGGCCATCAGATCGGCGTCGCCGAGGGCCTGGCTGTCGACGGACTGTTTGCCCATCAGCCCGCGGCTGCCGCCTTCTTCGTTGTAGGCGTCGACGGCTTCTTGGTCGAAGAAGGTGCCGGCGCGCGCCATCATCTCGCGCGCGAAGGACACCCACCAGCCGCGTGCGGCTTCGTGGTACTGCTTGGGCAGGTAGTCCACGTAGGTGCCGGGCAGCGCGCCTGCGTGGCAGTCGGAGCTGATCATCAACACCCGCGACACGGTCAGCTCAGCCCCATGTGCTGCAGCTCGATGGGGCAGTCGCCTCGCGCCAGCTTGGCGGCTCGTTCGTTGAGGGTCGCTTCCATGGATTCGCGATCGATCATGATCACGAAGTCCTCGTTGCGGATGCCCTGAACGAGGAACTGGGCGAGTTCGTCAAGGTCCTGGACGGGCAGGTCGAAGCCGGCCTTCTTGGCGCCCTCGAGGAAGTCGTCGAAGGTGGTCTCTTGTCCGGCGTCGACGTCGACCTTGCGCGCGAGGTCCTTCGGGCGGTTCCGCTTCGTCGTCCAGATGCCCGTGCGCAGCATGCCGCCGGACGGATAGAAGATGGACGCGCGCAGCTTCGTGCCGCGGCCGATGAGCTGCGCGGCGAGGCATTCGGTCATGATCGAGACCGCCGCCTTGCTGGACGCATAGACGACCTGCTGGGCGAGCGGCGAGATGCCGCCGTCCCCCGACGACGTATTGACCACATAGCCCTCTTCGCCCGACGCGATCATGCGCGGCACGAAGGCCTGGACACCGTGCGCGACGCCACCGACGTTCACGCCGTGCACCCATTGGAAGTCGCTCGGCTCGGTTTCCCACAGGTCGAGGTTCGGCGCGGCCACGCCGGCGTTGTTGCAGAGCAGGTGACAAGCACCGTGGGTGTCGAAGACCTGGTCTGCCAGGGCCTGGACCGACGCTGGATCGGAGACGTCGGTGACGACCCCGCTGACCTCTCCGCCCGTTTGGCCCGCGAGATCTTCGCACGCGGCCTTCAAGGCGGGCTCTTCGACATCGGCGATCACGACCTTCATGCCCTCTGCGAGGAAGGCCTTCGCCATGGCCAGTCCGATGCCGCTCGCACCGCCGGTCACCACTGCTACGCGACCCTGGAATTCCTGCATTGCCGATACCTCTCGCCTCGCTCGTCTGGGGTTGGAACGGGTGGCGGCCCGAAGCGGGAAACGACCCGGGATGGAAGCTGGAAACAGTGTAACCCCGAGCGATCAGTCGGCGGGCTCGTTCTCGAGCCGGGTCATCCAGTAGTGCGCGTCGAAGGAATCGTCGCCCAGCAGGTGCCGCCAGAGCTTGATGCGGTTCAGGTACTCGAGGCGCGCGGCGTCCGCCTCGAACCAGCGCTCCGGGCGGCACAGGATGGTCTGAACGTCGTTCGGGTCGTAGGGATGGGTCGGGGCGAAGATTGGCTGAGGCGCGTTCATCTTCTCGTCGACGTCGTCGTCGTTCCACAGTCTTCGCTGCCGCACCGTCGGATTCAGGCGGATCTTGTACATGACGCGCCGCTTCTCGCTGCGGTTGCAACCGCCGCCGTGCCAGATGCCCATGTGCATGGCGAGCAGGGTGCCGGGCTCGCAGACTACGTGCTTCGTCCCCACGATGTTCTGGTAGCGGGTGATCGACGCTTCATTGACCTTGCGGAAGTGACTACCCGGCAGGAAGTAGGTGCCCCCCATCTCCCGCGTCACCTTCTGGGGAAAGAACATCAGCTGCACGTCGAAGGGAGTGCGCGGGTCGATGGTCGAGTCCTGGTGCATGTGCTGTGCAGGGGCGCCGTCGGGCTCGCGCCAGTGAAGGAAGTGGTGGTCGAGCCGGCTGCCCGGTCCCACCAGGCTCTCGATGATCCCCCGAATCTGCGGCAGCGCGAAGTAGTCGTGGAGGGGCGTGCCCGGGGTGGTGGCATCGTCGAGGGGGGTTCCCGCCGCGACCAGGGGGATGCCCTGGGCCCCGGAAGAGGAGTTCGGATAGGCGTCGACGAAGCGTTCGCACAGCTCGCGCGGCACGAGCTCGTCGAAGCGTAGGAAGCCGCGCGCCGTGAACAGCGCCATCTGGCGGGTGGTGAGCAACTTCGAACGATCCGTCATCGGGGCACCAGCTTCTCGAACACGCACTCGTAGCGCTGGTACGAGGTCGTGAACTCTTCGCCCGGATAGGGCGGGATGAGCTGTGAGAGCTGGATGAGCCGCCAGCCGTCGCGCATCGCCGCCACGCCGGTCTTGTAGGGCGGCTCGTCGGCGTCCGCCGACATCGGTTCAGTGCGACCGGTGCCGTCGTACACCGACCAACCCACCACCGGCGTGTCGAGGGCCGAGCTCGCGAGATAGAGGATCAGGACTTGCTGGCGCAGCTCTTCCATGAGGCGCTGATTCTATCATTGCGGCGCGTCCTGGAACTGCAGCTCGTAGAGGGTGTGGTAGACGCCGCGCAGGGCGATCAGCTCGTCGTGATTGCCGACTTCCCGCACTCGGCCGTGCTGCAGTACCACGATCCGGTCCGCCTCGCGGATGGTCTGCAGCCGGTGGGCGATCAGGATGGAGGTGCGTCCTGCCGTGACCTTCGCGAGGGCGTCCTGGATCAGTCGCTCGGTCTCGGTGTCGATGCTGGCAGTGGCCTCGTCGAGCACGAGGATCTCGGGGTCGGCGGCCAGCACCCGGGCGAAGGCGAGCAGCTGCCGCTGGCCATGGGACAGGTTGGCGCCGCGCTCGAGGAGAGGCGTGTCGTAGCCCTGGGGCAGGGTCCGGATGAAGCCGTCCGCGTGCACGAGCTTTGCGGCGGCCTCGATGTCCTCGTCCGACAGGCCCGGAACCCCGAGGCCGATGTTTTCGCGTACGCTGCCGGCGAAGATGTGGAAGTCCTGGAGGACCACGCCGATGCGCTTGCGCATGTCCTGGGCGGTGATGTCGCGCAGGTCGATGCCGTCGAGGAAGATGTGCCCGCGCGGGAAGTCGTAGAAATGGCCGAGCAGGCGGATGAGGGTCGTCTTGCCCGAGCCGGTCGGTCCCACGATGGCGATGCGCTCGCCTGGCGCGATGGTGAACGACACATCGTGCAGCACCGGCTCGCCCGGGCGATAGCCGAAGGACAGGTTGCGGAACTCGACCTCGCCCCGCAGCCGTTCCGGGAGCACTGCGGGGACCTCCGGTTCGGGCAGCGACTCGTCCCAGTCGAGCGCCTGGAAGATGCGCTCGCAGCTCGCCATGGCGCGGTACAGAACGTTGTACTGCTCGCCGACGGCGACGATGGGCCGGAACAACATGTCGATGAACTGCGCGAAGAGCACCACGCTGCCGAGGCTGATGACGCCTTCCAGGGCATCGCGTCCGCCGAACCAGAGTACGGCGCCGAGGCCGGCGGATGCGAGGCTCTGAACGAACGGGTTGTAGAGGGTCTCGAGCCGGATCGCGCGGTTTTCCTGGTCCCGGTTGTAGCGGTTGATCTGCGAGTAGGCGTCGAGGTTGCGGTCCTGGCGGCCGTGCAGCTGCACGACCTGAATACCCGACAGGTTCTCCTGCAGGTTCTGGTTCAGGGTCGACACGCTGTTGCGGATCTCGCGGTAGATCCGCCGTGTGGACTGGCGGAACGCCCAGGTCGCGAACGCGACGACCGGAATCGACGCCAGCAGGATCCAGGTGAGCTTGGGCGCGATGCCGAACATGAGCACGAGGGCGACGAAGAAGGGAACCAGCTCGCCCAGGAGCAGCCCGAGTCCCGCGAGCAGCTGGAACAGCACTTCGACGTCGTTGCTGATGCGCGTCATCACGCGGCCGACCGCCACGTTGTCGAAGAACGACGAGGGTCGGTGTTCGAGGTGCCAGAACAGGTCCTGGCGCAGGTCGCGCAGGGCCGACAGCACCGCGCGCGACAGCAGGATCCGGTGGACGTAGAGACAGCCCGCCCAGGCGATCACCATGGCGGCGTAGAGCGCGCACGCGGACCCCAGAGGTGAGAAACCCGTGACTGCCTGCATCCAGGCGGCGGCCGTGTCCATGCCGAACATCGGCGTCGTGAAGCCGCTCTCTGGAATCAGGATGCCGTCGATCACCACCCGCGAGAGAATCACGGGCGCCAGTACGGCCAGCACGGACGCGGCGACGACGAAGATGCCGCTCGCCGCCGCTCGCCCGCGGTGGGGTCGCAGCCAGCCGAGCAGCCGTCGCAGCAGCTGGAAGCTGAAGGTCTGCCCGGACAGCTCGGCGTCGAAGACTTCGTAGCGGCGCTTCAGCTTCGGAGTGGTCGCGCTCATGTCACCACCGGGTCGGATTCCCCAGGCGCGCTCGCGTCTTCGGGGTCCAGCTCGTCGAGTGCGTGGGTCAGGTCCTCCCGCCTCTGTTGCGCCCGCTCGAGCCCCGCGTAGATGCCACCCTTCGCGACGAGTTCGTCGTGGCTTCCGAGTTCGACGATGCGCCCCTCTTCCAGCACGGCGATGCGGTCTGCGCGACGAACGGTCGAGACGCGGTGGGATACGAGCACGGTGGTCAGTCCGGTCCGCAGCTCTCGCAGGCGCCGCAGGATGTGCTCTTCGGTTTCGGTGTCGACGCTCGAGAAGCAGTCGTCGAGCAGCAACACCGGTGCGCTCCGGATGAAGCCGCGCGCGAGGGTGGCGCGCTGCTTCTGTCCGCCGGAAAGATTGACGCCGCGCTCGCCGATGATGGTGTCGAGGCGATCCGGGAAGCGTTCGACGGTCTCACGCAGGTCCGCCGCCTCCGCGGCATCCCAGACCGCTTCGTCGGAACGGCGCGGGTCGTCGTAGGTGACGTTCTCTCCCAGGGGGAGCGCGAACAGGAAGGTGTCCTGGGGAACCAGGGCCACCTGTTGTCGCAACCGCGCGAGCGGCAGGTCGCGCACCTCGCAGCCGTCGAGCAGCACGCTTCCGGGGGGCGGGTCGAGTAGCCGCACGAGCAACTTCAACAGGGTCGACTTTCCGGACCCGATGCGGCCGATGATCGCGAGCGTCTCCCCGGCAGGGATTTCCAGGTCGATGCCGTCGAGCGCGAGTTGCTTTGCGTCCGGGTAGCGGAAGCTCAGATCACGAAGGCGGATCGCGCCCTGCAGTCGTTCCGGAGCGTCGACGCTGGGCCGGTCGGCGATCTCCGGCTCGTGGTCCAGGATCTCGAACAACCGGGTCGTCGCCGAGGCGCCCCGTTGCACCAGGTTCACCATGTTGCCGGCCTCGCGTACGGGCCACAGCACCATGCCCACATACCAGAAGAAGCTGGTGAAGGTGCCGATGCTGATCTCCCCCGAAAGGACCTGGTTGCCTCCGACGCCCAGGATGATGAGGGTGGCGCTGGCACCGAGCACGGGCATGACGGCGGCGATGATCGAGTTGGTGCGCATCAGGCGGTAGTAGCGGTCCGCGTAGTCCGTGTTGACGACGCCGAAGCGGCGGCTCTCTGCGTCTTCCTGGCCCAGGGCCTGGATGGTGCGGATGCCGTTCATGTTCTCCTGGACCCGGTCCGACAGGTCCGAGAAGCCCTCCTGCACCGCGGTCGAATCCTGGTAGACCCGCCGCGCAAGCAGGTACGCGACGACGGTGATGATCGGAAGCGGTGGCAGCAGCAGCAGGGTGAGCGACGGCGACTGCACCAGCATGAACGTGAAGCCGACGGCCGCGGAGAAGAACAGCACGATGATCGTTCGCGTGCCCTGCCCCACCAGCTGACGAACCAGCGAGATGTCGTTGATGGCGCGAGCCATCAGATCGCCGGTCGGATGCTGGGAGAAGAAACGCGAACCCTGAGCCTGTAGATGCCGGTAGACGCGCTTCCGCAGGTCGTAGGACACGGCCATGCCGATGCGGCGGATGATGCGACGGCTGAACACGATGGCGACGAAGCGACCGAGGACGCACGCGAGGATCCCGACCACCGGCCAGAAGAGCGCGCTCCTTCCGGCAGCGATGTCGTCGATCCCGATCTTCAGCAGCAGCGGGATGAACGCTTCGAACACCCGGGCGAGCAGCAGCCCGCCGTTGCCGATCCAGAAGGGGGCCGCGTACCGGGACAGGTAGGGGAAAAGGCGGCGCAGGGACTGCATGGGTGGGTGCGCGACGATAGCGCCGTGAACCCGGAGTCGCCGGCCGCTAGCGCGCCAGCACGCGCTCCACCACGGCGACGATCCCGTCCTCGTCGCAGGCTCCCGTCACCCAGTGGCACGCTTCCTTCACGACGCTCGCGGCGTTGCCCATGGCCACCGCCATCCCGGCTTCGCGCAGCATCGGCAGGTCGTTGACCTGGTCGCCCACGGCGCAGATCGACTCGGTGGGAATGCCGTGCCGCGTCGCCAGCGCGCAGAGTCCCGTCCACTTCGATACGTCTCGGGGAGTCAGCTCGAGATAGTAGTGGTCACCGGAAGGCACCACGCTCGGGGCGAAACGTTCGGGATGGCGCTCCTCGATGGCTGCGTGCCAGGAACGAAGGGTGGCTTCGGGCCCGAAGGCGCCGATCACCATCGCGTCGGGGCAGCCGTCCGGGCCGAAGTCGGTGCCGCGTCCCGCCCAGGCCTCGTTGTTCTCGACGTACTGCCGCGTGTGCTCGTTCCACTCGACGTCCGCGTCGATGATGAAGTCTGCGCCGCCCCGCTCCGCCGAGTCGCGATGGCAGATGATCGCGTGGCCGTGTTCCCGGGCCAGAGCGTGGATGATGACGAAGTCGTCCGGATCGAAGTGGTTCGCGTGCACGGTTCGCTGTTGGCCGTCCTTCACGAGCGCGCCGCCGAGACACACCGTGTCGACGGGCAGGCCCAAGGACTTCACGACCCGAAGGGTCGTCCGGTAGCGACGGCCCGTGGCGATGGCGACGTGGACGCCCGCCTGGCTGGCCCGATGCAGGGCTTCGCGGGTGGCGGGCGTGACCTCGTCACCCCGGGCCGCGAGGGTGCCGTCGACGTCGAGGGCGATCAATCGGATGTCCGAGGCGGGTGTCACGCGGGCTGACTCTAGCCCGGATCGTTCTCGCGACATGGAGCACGAAGAATTCGGGCTGGCAAAGCGGAGCCCAGGGGGCTCCGTCAGCGAGCCGGGTTACCTTCCGGGAGTGAGTCGAGAGCAGGATCCCTGGTATCGCGAAGGCCTTCGCTTCGAGTGCACGCGCTGCGGTCGCTGTTGCCGGGGTGCGGGCAACGTCTGGGTGAACGACGACGAGATCAGCGCACTGTCCGCGCGACTCGAGATCTGCGAAGAGGAGTTCCGCGACGACTACACGCGGCGCGCCGGTCGCCGAGGCGTGAGCCTGAAACAGAAGCGCAACCAGGACTGCGTGTTCTGGGACGCGAAGGCGGGCTGCTCGGTATACGAGGATCGCCCGCGCCAATGCCGTACCTACCCGTTCTGGGCAGGGATCGTTCATTCCGAGGACAATTGGCTCGCCGAAGGCAAGGCGTGTCCCGGAATCGGCGAAGGCCCGCTGCACCTGGCGTCAGCGATCACCGAGGTCGCCGCAGACGACGGCATTCCGGCCGGAAGAACGCGTCTGCGCATAGAGAAGAAAACATGAGGCAGCGATTGCGAACGCCGTTCCGCTTCGCGGCGGTCGTCGCTGCTCTGGTGTGCGTTTCCTGCACCAGCATCCGGCTGGCGTCCCAGGACCCGTACCCGGCTGGGCAGGCCGTCGCCGGTCCGGACGGCGGCTACGCGCTGACACCCCCGAGCGAGCACTGGGTGCGCGCCGAATGGAACGAGACTGCAGAGACCATCGACTGGGCGCTGGCCCACCAGGAAGGCGACGCCTGGCTGAACGTTTCGGTGCTGCGCGGTCGCTTCGCGACAGCCGAACTGGCCCTCGCCCGGGCGCGCGCCGAGGTGGACGCCCTCATGCTCACTGTTTCCCGGAACGAACGGGACGTCGTCGTGCCGTCGCCAGCCGGCGAGCTTCCGGCCCGCCTGGGGGTCTACTGCGGAAGCTTCGACCGCGAGCTGCGGTCCCGGGACAACTGCTTCGTCTTGCTGGCCGCGCAGCAGGCGGAGGTCAGCTACGCGCTCGTCGGCCAGGTCCGGGTTCGCGACCCGGAGCCCGGTCGCCAGGACGAACTCGAGCGGCTGGTGCTTTCCCTGCAGCTCATCGCCCCGTCAACGGAGGAAGTCGAGCTTGACTGAGCCGAACCAGGCGATCCCGATCCGGGTCCGTCCCGAGGAACCCGGTGACCATGACCGTGTTCGCGCCATCGAGACTGCGGCGTTCGGGCAGGAAGCCGAGGCGAGGCTCGTCGACCGGCTGCGCGGCAGGGTGTCGCCGGAAGTCTCTCTCGTGGCCCTCACTGCGGAAGAGGCGGGCGACGAGATCGTCGGGCACATCTACTTCTCGCCGGTTCGGGTCGGCGCGAGCCGAAAGCTAGCGATGGCCCTCGGACCGGTCGCCGTGGACCCCGTCTGCCAGAAGCAGAGCATCGGATCCGAGCTCTGCCGACGCGGGCTCGAAGAGTGCCGCGCGCTGGGTCATCCGGTGGTCTTCGTGTTGGGTCATCCCGAGTATTACCCTCGCTTCGGTTTCGAGCCCGCGTCGGCCCACGGCCTCTACTACAAGAACGAGCACTTCGCGCCGGCGTTCTTCGTGGCCGTTCTCGAAGCCGGTGCGCTTGCCGGCTACTCGGGCGAGGTCGAATACGACCCCGCCTTCGACGAGACCTGATCTCACACTCGATCCGGCTTCGCCTGCGTCAGCCCGCCCGGTACAGACCCGGACGCGCGATCTGCATGAACTTCTGCGGGTCGTCGAGAGGCGCGAAGCCAAAGCGCGTGTAGAGCCCGTGCGCGTCGCGTGTGGCGAGCATCCAGCGCCGCAGCCCTTGCAGGTCGGGGTGTTCGAGGACGCAGGCGACGAGCCACTTCGAAAGGCCGCGCCCGCGATGCGTGGGCAGGACGAAGACATCGCACAGATAGGCGAAGCTCGCGCTGTCGGTCACCACCCGTGCGAACCCGATCTGGTCGCCCCTCGGCTCTTCGTACAACCCGAAGCAGACCGACCCGTCGCAGGCCGCGTCGACGACTTCCTGCGGAATTCCTTCGGCCCAGTAGGAAGTCGCGAGGAAGTCGCGGACCAGCGCCCGGTCGAGCCGTTCCGGCGCGGTGTCGACGATGTGTCCGTCCCGGTTCCAGCAAGGCATGGCGCGAGTGTCTCGCAGGCAGAACACGCCGGGCAATCAGACAATTTGACCCGCAGTGGTGTGCGCGCCTGGGACAGCTTCAGCCGCGCGTCCGACGCAGGAGCACGTAGGTCGCGCCGTTGCCACCGTCGGCGGGCTGGGCGGGCGCGAAGGCCAGGACCCGCCCTGCCAGGCGCGGTTCTGCGAGCCAGCCCGGCAGCGCCTGGCGCAGGACCGGCGCTTGCTTCGAGTTCTTGCCGCGGCCGTGGACGACCAGCACGCAGCGCTCGCCTGCGTCGATGGCTTCCGACAGCTCGTCCAGGCAGTGCCGCCGCGCCTCCTCGGCGCGCATTCCGTGCAGGTCGACCCGGCGCTCGCAAGGGATCCGTCCCCGCTCGAGGCGTCGGCGTTGGGCGTCGCTGATGCCGTCTGCGAAGCCGAGGCCAGGCTCGTCGGGGTCGGGATGGATGAATACGGCGGCTTCCCGTCGGTCGTATCCGGGACGCGCGGCGGGTGCGTCCGCGACCCGGTCGTCGCGTCCGCGCAACGGAGAGACATCGTCGCCGAAGGCGTCGGCAAACGATTCATCCGTGTCCCTGTCGCTGTCCGTGCCGCCGCCCTTGCTGCCGCCGCGACCGTTCACGGTTGCGGGACCACCGCCAGGGCCTTGCGGGTGACCGTCGCGGTGGGAAGAGCGCGCAAGCCGGCGGGTGACAGCCAGCGGTGGGCGGCGAGACCGAACCGGCGCACGCGTCCGGGCTCGGCTTCCGCGCAGAGCACGTGGAGGCTCAGTTCGCGGTGGGTGAAGACGTGCTTCACGGTGCCCGCGCGTCGCAGCCCGGAGACTTCGAGAGAGAGACGTTCGGCGAGTAGGCGCTGGGCGCCGTCCTCGGGCTTCTCTCCCGGGTCGAGATCGCCGCCCGGGAGCTCCCACAGCCCTCCGAGCAAGCCGCCTGCTTCGCGCTTGACGGCGAGCACGCGTCCGCGTCGCGAGAGCCACACGGCGACGCCTCGTACAGCTTGCACCCGGGTCTTCGCCTCCTTCTTCGGAAGCGCTTCGGCATCCCCGGCGCGGCGTGCGTCGCAGGTCTTGAAGAAGGGGCAGGCCATGCACTTCGGTGCGCGAGGGGTACAGACCGTCGCGCCCAGCTCCATCAGGGCCTGGTTGAGGTCGCCGGGGCGCTGGCCGTCCGCCAGGCGTCCGGCCTCTTCCCAGATGCGCGCCGCCACCTGCTTGTCGCCGACGTCTTCGCGGATGCCGAGCAGCCGCGCGAGCACGCGCTTCACGTTGCCATCGACGATGGCCGCCGGTCGATCGAAGGCGATGGAGGCGACCGCGCCCGCCGTGTAGCGCCCAACCCCGGGTAGGGTCTGCAGCGCGTCCGTCTCGTCCGGCAGACTTCCGTCGAAGTCGTCGACGATGTTGCGCGCCGCCGCGTGCAGGTTCCGGGCGCGCGAGTAGTAGCCGAGCCCCGCCCAGTGGGCGTAGACGTCGTCCTGGCTGGCGTCGGCGAGGGTCTGTACGTCCGGGAAGCGCGTGAGGAAGCGTTCGTAGTAGGGGATCACGGTCTCGACACGCGTCTGCTGCAGCATCGTCTCGGAGATCCAGATCGCGTACGGGTCTCGGCTGTGACGCCAGGGCAGATCCCGGCGATGTTCGTCGTACCACGCGAGGAAGCGCTCGCGCAGGCGCTTCGCCCGGGAGCGGCTGAGCGGCGGGCTCACAGCTTCACCGGCAGCATGCGTTCGGCTGCGATGCGATTCGCGGTCACACGGGCCTGCAGGGCGAAAACCTCGACCCCATCGTTCGCGGCGGCGCGCAGGGCTTCTCCGTAGGCCGGGTCGATCTCGTCGGCGGGTCGCACCTCGTTCACGTCGGCGCGCTGGACGATGAAGAGCACCGCGGCACGCGCGCCTTCCTTGCGAAGGCGCGCAAGGGTGTGCATGTGGCGCTGGCCGCGTGTGGTCACGGCGTCCGGGAAGAGGCCGCGTTCGCTGGCGTCGCCCTCCCCGCGCAAGGTGACGCTCTTGACTTCGACGTACGCCGGGCGCTCGTCGTCGTCGTGGCCCGAAAGCAGGAAGTCGAGGCGCGAGCCGCCGCCCACGGCGACTTCGTTCTGGATCTCCCGGTAGCCGTCGAGGCCGGGCACGACGCCGGAAGCCAGGACCTTCGCTGCCAGCTGGTTGGCGCGCAGGGTGTGAAGCCCCACCCACACGCGCCCGACCCGGATCATCTCGAGGGTGTGACGCAGCTTGCGCTTGGGGTCGTCGCTCGTGGTGCATCGCACCGAGGATCCGGGTGTCTGCAGCCCCTTCATCGAGCCCGGATTCGGGCAGTGGACGGTGACGACCTCGCCGCAGGGCTTTTCGACATCGGCGAGGAAGCGCTTGTACCGCTTGACCAGACGCCCCTTCATGTCGGCGCCGATGGGAATGCCCGTTCCGCGCTTCATCCTCCAGGCGCGGCGTCGGGGTCGAGGCGCCACTCCACGTGGGAGCGCACCCATTTCGCGTCCCACCATTCGAGGGGGTCGACGTACTGTCCGCCTACCAGGATGGCGAAGTGCAGGTGATCGCCGCCGGCGAGGCCCGTCGCGCCGGAACGTCCGAGGGTCTGCCCACGCGCGACCTCGTCCCCGGCTGCCACGTCCATGCTGCGGAGGTGCGCGTAGAGGGAGTGCACGCCGAGACCGTGATCGACGATCACGCATTGCCCGTAGATGCCGAGATCGTCGGCGAAGACGACGACCCCGGCGTTCGAGGCGGTCACCGGTGCGCCACTGGTGCTGGCGAGATCGAAGCCGTAGTGGATGGCTTTCGAGATGGGCCGGTCCTGCCAGAGATAGGTGCGGCGCTCTGCGAAGCGGCTCGTGACCTTCGAGTTCGCCATCTGCGCGAAACTGCCCTGCCAGTGCTTGGTCGAAGTCGCGTTCTCGATCACCGCGCGGATGCGTTCCTCGTTGCGCGCGCGTAGGGTCTCGTTCACGCCCTGGAACGATTCCGCGTCCGTGCGCCCGGCGAGTCCGTTCTTTTCGGCCAGCGGGCGGACCTTGTCGTCGAGAAAGCGCTGGCCCAGGCGGATGGTGCTGTCGTCGAAGTCCCGGTCGGAAATGCGCACCGGGAAGCTGCCTTCGCTCTCGTTGCCGGCCGCGTCGCGCGCCACCACCCGGACCTGGGGGTCCGCGGGCGCCTCGACGGGGATCGCGAAGATGGCAACACGCAGCAACGGGTCGGCGTCGGCTGCCTGACTGATGGGGTGTCCCTGAAAGAAGAAGTCTGCGACCCGGACACCGTCGCTCGCCGTTGGCTCGCCGACCCGGTAGACGGCTGCACCCGAGCCGCCTCGCTGGATGTAGGTGAGACCGCTCCCCACGTCGAGCTTCGGGGGGGAGGTATCCACGGTCAGCTCGATCTCGCGCTCGGCGAGGTTGCCGGCGAGCCCGTCCCGCAGAGACCAGTCGCGCGCCGTCACGACGATCGTCGCCTTGCCGTCGCTGAGCCCGAGCGCCTCTGCATCCAGCGGTACTTCGATCGTCTCGATCCCCGTCGCGCCACCCGTCATGAAAGTGCCCGGATGGTGGCGCTCGACGAGGGTCTGGCTCTCGCCGTTCGAGACGAGCCGCACCTGAACCGAGCGCAGCCCAGAATCCTCGTCGGATATCTCGACCACCAGGGTCGTGGCGTCGGGGCCCAGTACCGCAGGCGCGGTCTCGGCGATCGTCGGCTCCTCGCCCTCGAGACGCGGAACGATGACGACGAGCGCCGCCACGATCGCGACGAGCAGCAGGATCAGGAGCCAGAATCGGAAGGTCAATGGGTTCTCCGCCGGGGGGCGAGTCGGGCACGATAGCAACGCATGCGCGGCGCGTTGACGTGGCCCTGCGGCTCACGGATCCTCCCGCGCGATGCTCGACGGCAGCCCGCTCAATCGCATCGTCCTGGTTCGCCATGGTGAAACCGTGGGGGAATCGAGTATCCGCTACTACGGGGCCACCGACGTGCCGCTTTCTGACCTGGGGCGCGAGCAGATGCGCCAGGCGAGGTTCGCGCTGCCAGGCGATGGCTTTCCCTTGCTGGTGACGAGCCCGCTCTCCCGCGCCTGGGAATCGGCACGAATCGTCTTCCCCCAGGCGCCGGCTCGGCTGCTCGACGAGCTGCGCGAGATCGACTTCGGCGACTGGGAGGGGCTCACGGCGGACGAGATCCGGGCGCGGGACCCCGTTCGCTACGAGGACTGGCAGCAGCAGCGTCCCGGTTTCGATTTCCCGGGTGGCGAGCGGCGAGCGGACCTCCAGGTCCGGGTCGACCGGGCGGTGGACGTCCTGTTCGCGAGCGGCGTCTCGTCGGTGCTCGTGGTGGTCCACAAGGGCGTCATCCGGGCCATCGCGCGCCGGGTGCTCGGCGCCGAGCTGCCCGACGGCGTCCCAGCGCTCGGGTGCATCGTCCAGCTGACCCGGCGGTCGTCCGGCCGCTGGGGAGTCGTCCGCACCAGCAGCGACCCGACCCCTGCCCTTCTCCCTGCCGATCTGTAACTAACCGCAAATACAAGCGTTTTATGATCTCGGCGACGGTACGGAAACGGTAAGGCCGCGGTAACGCGCGGTCTGCCGGATCTGGCGATGTTCCCGGCGTTCCTTCCACCGCAACCCCCGGGTCAGCACCCGGGGATTCGAGATCGGAGAAAACGCCATGAAGCGCACCGCCGTCCTGCTCTACGCATTCATCACGTACGCGATCTTCTTCGCGACCTTCCTCTATTCCATCGGGTTCATCGGGAATCTGGTCGTCCCCAAGTCCATCGATACGGGCGAGTGGGTCGGCTGGCCGGCCGCAATCGCCGTCAACGGTCTCCTGCTCACCGTCTTCGCGCTGCAGCACAGCGTGATGGCTCGCCCCTTCTTCAAGCGCTGGATCACGCGCGTCATCCCGCAGCCTGCCGAGCGCGCCACCTATGTGCTGGCGAGCAGCGTGGCGTTCATCCTGCTCTTCTGGGCCTGGCAGCCCCTGCCGCAGGTCATCTACTCGGTGACGGACGAGACCGCTCGCACCGTCTTGACAGGCGTCTTCCTGGCTGGCGCCGCACTCGTGCTCTACTCGACCTTCCTGATCGATCACTTCGACCTGTTCGGGCTGCGCCAGGTCGTGTTGTACTTCCGTGGCCGGCCGTACACCGAGAAGAGCTTCGTCACGCCTTCGCTGTACAAGTACATCCGGCACCCGCTCTACGTCGGTTGGTTCGTCACCTTCTGGGCGACGCCGGACATGACTGCCGGGCACCTGCTCCTGGCCATCGGCACCACCGGCTACATCCTCGTCGCGATTCTCTTCGAAGAACGCGACCTCGGGGACCTGCTCGGCAACGAGTACCGCGAGTACCGCGCGCGCACGCCCAAGTTCATCCCCCGCTTCGGGGGGCGGCGCGAGCAGCCCGCTCGCGTCCGTGGCGCGGCCTGACCCGCCCGCTCGATCCACCTGCGAGCTTCACGCAACTCGGGCCACGGCTCGATACCGGAGACGCGACGATGAGTACGCAAGACTTCGACAAGGCCCGCGCCGAGGCGTTCGGCGGAAGGATGGTGGACATCCTCAATGGCGCGGCCAGCGCCCTGATGATCTCGGTGGGGCATCGAACCGGCCTCTTCGACGTGATGGCGCGAATCGCGCCCCAGGGCAGCCAGGGCATCGCCAGTGAGGCCGGCCTCGACGAGCGGTATGTCCGCGAATGGCTCGGCGCCATGGTGACGAGCGGCATCGTCGGCTTCGACGAAGCGAGCGACAGCTACGCCCTGCCCCTGGAGCATGCGGCGTCGCTGACCCGCGAGGCGCGGCCGAACAACATGGCGGCCACCTGTCAGTGGATCCCGGTGCTGGCAGGCGTGGAGGACCAGATCGTCTCGTGCTTCGAGCACGGCGGCGGCGTGCCCTACTCGGCCTATGACCGCTTCCACGCGGTCATGGCCGAGGAGAGCGACCAGTCCGTGGTCGCGGTCCTGCTCGACGAAATCCTGCCGGGTATCCCCGGTGTGGTGAATGCGCTCGAACGCGGCATCGACGTGCTCGATGTCGGCTGCGGCAGCGGGCGTGCGCTCAACCTCATGGCCGAAGCCTTCCCCAACAGCCGCTTCGTGGGCTACGACCTGTCGTCCGAGGGCATCGCCGCGGGCAAGTCCCAGGCGGCCACCCGCGGCCTCGGCAACGTCCACTTCGAGCTCCGCGACGTCGCGGACCTCGAGGTCGATGCTGCCTTCGACCTCGTCACGGCCTTCGACGCGATCCACGACCAGGCCCGTCCGGACGTGGTGCTCAGCGGGCTGTCCCGCGCGCTGCGCGACGACGGCCTCTTCCTGATGCAGGACATCGCGGGCTCGAGCCATGTCCACACGGACCGTGACAACGCCATGGCGCCCTTCCTGTATACGATCTCGTGCATGCATTGCATGACGGTCTCGTTGTCCGCGGACGGCGCGGGGCTCGGCGCCATGTGGGGCAAGGAGCTCGCCTGCTCGATGCTCGCCACCGCGGGCTTTGGGAACGTGAGCGTGCGAGAGCTTCCCCACGACGCCATGAACTACTACTACCTGGCACGCAAGTAGTTCGCAGGTCCACCAGGAAACGGCGCGTTGGCGAGGGCCAGCGCGCCGTTTTGCGTGGGTCGCTGTTACTCTCTGCCGGCGATGATCTACCGCTTCGGCGCCTTCGAGCTCGACGAACAGGCGGGCGAGCTGCGCCGTGGCGGCGAGGTCGTGTCCCTTCAGCCGAAGCCCTTCGCGCTGCTCTGCCTGTTGGTCCGCGAGCGCGACAGGATAGTGACCCAGGACGAGCTCTTCGAAGCGCTGTGGCCCGAGACCGCGGTGACCTCGAGCTCGCTGACGCGCGCCGGGTCCCATGCACGGCGCGCGGTCGACGATACCCACAGAGGGTCATTGCTTCGCAGCATCCCCCGGCGCGGCTACCGGTTCACGGGCGAGGTAGCCGAGATTAGGGGCCGTGCGGCGGAACCCCGTGTCGCGGCGACATCCGACTTTCGGCCCGGGTCGGCAGCGGTGCCGGCGCGGGAGGTTGCGTCCGGGGACGTGTTCGTGGGACGCGAGGACGCGCTCGCAAAGCTTCGGGAGGCCTGGCGACGTGCGCAGTCCGGCGACGGGCGTCTGGTTCTGGTCGGCGGCGCGGCAGGTATCGGGAAGACGCGTCTCAGCGAGGTCTTCGCCCGCGAAGTGAGCGACCGGGGCGGGCTCGCGGTCTTCGGCCGCAGCCGCGACGGTGAGGGCGTGCCCGCCTTCTGGCTGTGGTCCCAGGCGCTGCGCGGCCTGGCGCAGGCGGGTCTCGTCGAGCAGGACGACGACTGGGAGCACCTGCTCGCGCGCTCGGGCAACAGCGCCGACCCCGAGCAGCGTTTCCGCTTCTTCGATGCGGTTGCTCGCGGCGTCATCCAGGCGAGCAAGGCGCGGCCCGTGACCATCGTGCTCGAAGACCTGCAGTGGGCGCAGTCTCCTTCGCTTCGCCTGCTCGAGCACCTGTCGTTCGAAGTCGAACATTCGCGGTTGCTGTTGATCGGCACCGTGCGGAACGAGCCGCGAGAACGCGGACACCCGCTGAGCCGCTGCCTCTCGGTGCTGCGCAAACACGCCTGTTGCGACCAGGTCGAGCTGACCGGTCTGTCGCGCGGGGACATCGGGCAGCTGCTCGGCGAGGTGATCGGGCGGCCGGCGCCCGCCGAGCTGACCTCCGAGCTGTTCGCGCGCAGCGAGGGCGTCCCCCTGTTCGTGCGGGAAGCGGTCCGTCTGCTCGCGGAGCGAGGCGATCTCAAGCAGCCCGAACGCATCCGGCGGCGCGGCATCACCCTGCCGGCTCACGCCGTGGACCTGATTCGTCGCTCCCTCGAAGCCCTGTCGCCGCCCTGCGCGGAGCTGGTGGCAGCCGGCGCAGTGCTGGGACGCGAGTTGCCACTGGCTGCCGTGGCAGCGGTCGCCGACATCTCGCGCGAAGAGGCGCTCGACCTGATGGACGAGGCGGTTGCCTCGGGCGTCCTCGAAGAGGTCCCCGACACGCCGGCGACCTACCGCTTCGTGCACGCGTTGTTCCAGGAGGCAGCCTACGAGGGACTGCAGCGGGGGCGGCGGGCGCGTCTGCATTGCCGGGCGGCCGAGCGTCTGGAGTCCCAGCACGCGGACGACCCGACCCCTGTGATTGCCGAGCTGGCGCATCATCATCATCAGAGCCTCGCCGTTGGCAGCCCCGAGCTCGCTTTCGAGTGCGCGATCGCTGCGGCCGACGAAGCGGCCCGCAACTTCGCCTACGAGCAGGCGGCGACCCACTATGAGCAGGCCGTCGATGCCCTGGAGCATGGCGACATCGTGAATCCGGACCGGCGCCTGGCCGTGTTGATCGAGCTGGGAGAGGCCCACCGTCGCGCGGGAGATCGCGAGAAGCGGCGAGAAGTCTCGCGCCGGGCGATGGAGAGCGCGCGCACCCTCGGTCGCTCCCGCGAGTTCGCGCTCGCCGCCGTTCGCTTCTGCGATGTCAACGAATGGTCGCCGGAAGACTCCGAGGCAACGGCGGTCGTCGACGAGGCGCTGGCCGGTCTGGACGCCGATGCGACCGCGCTGCGGGCGAGCTTGATGGCGAGGCAGGCCTATCTGGGTATCCGGCATCCCGGCTGTCTGGCGATCGCGCGCGATGCAGTGAGGCTCGGTCGCGAGAGTGAAGATCCAGAGACCCTGCAGGAGACGCTCTACGTCCTGCATTACGCACTCGCCGGCCCGGACCACCTCGAAGAACGCCGCAACCTGGCCCGCGAGCTGGTGGAGGCTGCGCGTCAGTCGGACAGCCACGACACGGCCGTGATCGCACTGCTCGACATCGCCTGCGACCACCTGTCCGTCGGCGATCACGACGCAGCGCTCGCCATGCGCGAGGAGACGGGTCGGCTCGCGTCGGACCTGCCCTCGCCGAGCATCGCCTGGCACACGAGCGTCTTCGACGCGGGTCTCGCGCTGCTCGAAGGCCGCACCTTGGAGGTCGAGCAGATGATGGCCGACTCCCTGCTGCTCGGGCGCCGCATCACGCATCCCTACGCCCAGGCCTGCTTCAACGGTCAGCAGATGCTTCTGTACCGCTACCGCCAGGACCACGAGGCCATCCGCCCGCTCTTTTCCCGGGCGCTTTCCTCGAAGCTCGGCCCGAACCACTGGGCGCGCGCCGTCATGGGACGCACCGAGCTTCGCCTCGGCAACGAGAGCGGCGCGCGCGAGCTTTGGGAGAACCTTGCCGAGGATGACTTCGAGGGCGTGGCCCGGGGCATCCGATGGGTCGGGACCCTCGTGGAAACCGCGCACTTGTGTGCAGATCTCGACGACGCCCCGCGTGCCGAACGGCTCGTCAAGTTGCTCGGACCCGAGGAGGAGCTGCACGGCATCCTGCCCATCCCCGTGCTGTACGGCGGCCCGGTCAGCTACTGCCTGGCTCGTCTGCAGGAGGTGCTAGGCGTCGCGGATCTCGCGGTGCAGTACTACGAGCACGCACTCGAAGGCGCCAAGCGAATGCACGCCAGACCGATGCAGGCCCGCATCCAGCAGGACTTCGCGAAGCTGCTCGAGCGTCGCGGGGACCGCACCCGCGCAGAAGCCCTGGCCCGGGAAGGCCGCGAGCTGGAAGAAGCCACCGGCTGCCGGCTGTAGCCTATTCGCCGGGTAGCATCTTGGCGTAGTCGACAGTCAGCCAGCGCTCGGGCTGCATGCGGTAGACCCACTCGTCTTCACCGCTGCCGCTCTCGACGTACGAGTTTCCGAATTCCTCGCCGAGGTAGCGCCACGCCATGGGGCGGCGGTCTTCTTCGAGCCCTGCCTTCCGCACCTCGACGATCGGGCCTTCGACGCTGACGTACTTGTACGGCATGTCTTCCTGCTGGGCGACGAGGCTGAAGCGACCGGCCTTCTCGAGCGCCACTCCCTTCTTCGACCCCTTGCCGGTGACGAGCCACACGCCCTTCTCCGGCGTGTAGGCGTACCAGACGGGAGCCGCGAGCGGTGCCCGGCCGGGATCGTCGATGCTGATGACGCCCACGTGCACGCCGGCGAGGAAGTCGTGGCGTTCCTGCTTCGTCATCTTCAGTGAGGGAGCCATCAGAATCAGTCCTCCTCGGACTCGCGCAGTTGGGCGAGGACACTGAAGTCCTCGAGGGTGCTGGTGTCGCCCGTCGATTCCTTGTCCGACGCGATGTCGCGAAGCAGGCGTCGCATGATCTTGCCCGAGCGTGTCTTGGGCAGCGCGTCGGTGAAGCGGATCTCCGCCGGCCGCGCGATGGCGCCGATCTCCTTCGTGACGTGTCCGCGCAGGGTCTGGTTCAGTGCCGCGCCTGCGTCGGTTCCCCCCGTCGGCGTGACGAAGGCCACGATGGCGGTGCCGGTGATGTCGTCCGGTCGGCCGACCACCGCGGCCTCGGCGACGTTCGGGTGCGAGACCAGTGCGCTCTCCACCTCCATGGTGCCGATGCGGTGGCCCGAGACGTTCATGACGTCGTCGACCCGGCCCATGATCCAGAAGTAGCCCTTCTTGTCGCGATGGGCGCCGTCACCGGCCAGGTAGGTGTTCTTGAAGGTGCCCCAGTAGGTTTTCTTGTAGCGCTCCGGGTCGCCCCAGATACCGCGCAACATACCGGGCCACGGCTTGCGGACGACGAGCAGACCGCCGGCGCCGGGTGGAACCTCGTTGCCTTCCTCGTCGTAGATGGCGGCGTCGATGCCCGGGAAGGGAAGCGTTGCGGACCCGGGTGTCGTGGCAACCGCACCGGGCAACGGTGTGATCATGATCCCGCCGGTCTCCGTCTGCCACCAGGTATCGACGATGGGGCACTTCTTCTTGCCGATGACCCGGTGGTACCACATCCACGCTTCGGGGTTGATCGGCTCGCCGACGCTGCCGAGCAGCCGCAGGGACGACAGATCGTGCGCCTTGGGCAGGTCGTCGCCCAGGCGGATGAAGGTACGGATCGCCGTCGGCGCCGTGTAGAAGATGCTGACGCCCCACTTCGCGATCAGCGACCACCAGCGGTCGGGACCCGGATGGGTGGGTACGCCTTCGTACATCATCGTGGTGGCGCCGTTCGCGAGCGGTCCGTACACGACGTACGAGTGACCGGTGACCCACCCGATGTCGGCGGTGCACCAGTAGACGTCCTCGTCCTTGATGTCGAAGATCGCCTTGAAGGTGGTCGTGACGTGCGTGAGGTAGCCACCGGTGGTGTGCAGGATTCCCTTCGGGTTGCCCGTGGTACCACTCGTGTAGAGGATGAAGAGCGGGTGCTCGGCGTCGAGCTTCGCGGGCGCGCAGGTCGCGCTGGCGTCCTTCATCAGCTCGTGCCAGTAGTGATCGCGCCCGCTCTGCATGGGCGTGCCGTTCTGGATGCGTTCGACGACGACGACGTCGGTGACGCAGGCGCAGCCGTCCAGGGCCTCATCGACCGCCGGCTTGAGGGCGAAGCCCGCTCCCTTGCGGTAGCCGCCGTCGGCGGTGATCACGACCTTTGCTTCCGCGTCGTTGATGCGGTCGCGCAGGGCTTCGGCCGAGAAGCCTCCGAACACGATGCTGTGGGGCGCGCCGATGCGCGCGCAGGCGAGCATGGCGATGGCGAGCTCCGGCACCATCGGCATGTAGAGGCAGACGCGATCGCCCTTCTTGACGCCCAGACCCTTGAGTACGTTTGCGAACTTGCAGACTTCCCGGTGCAGCTCGCCGTAGGTGAGCACACGCGAGTCCCCGGGCTCGCCTTCCCAGATGATCGCGGCCTTGTTGCGGCGCCAGGCGTGCTCGCCCTCGAGATGTCGGTCGAGGCAGTTGTAGGCGACGTTGAGCTTGCCGCCGACGAACCACTTCGCAAAGGGAGGCTTCCAGTCCAGCACCTTCTTCCAGGGGCTGAACCAGGAGACGTTCTCCTTCGCCATCTTGGCCCAGAAGCGCTCGGGGCTGCGAGCGGCGAGCTTGCGGTACTCGTCGATGGTCTTCTTGTTCCAGTTCGCCTGGCGGGTGAATTCCGGCGCCGGCTTGAAGACGCGCTTTTCCTTCAACAGGGATTCGATGTCGGGCATGTTTCCTCGGGTTCCGGTTTCAGGAGCCTGCGCGCACCCAGGCTTCGACGTCCGGGATGCGCTTCGCGATGGCGGTGTTCAGGTTTTCGTGACCATCGTCGGTGATGATCACGTCGTCTTCGATGCGAACACCGAGACCACGCAGTGATTCGGGAGCATTCTCGTCGTCGTCGCGAACATAGAGTCCGGGCTCGACCGTGAAGACCATCCCGGGCTCGAGCTTTCGCGGCTCCTTGCCGCGCGAATAGGTCCCGACGTCGTGGACGTCGAGTCCCAGCCAGTGGCTGGTGCCGTGCATGTACCACGGCCGGTAGCTCTCGTTCGCGAAGACATCATCCACCGTCCCCTCGACGAGCTGGAGGGAAACCATGCCCTCGATCAGCGACCGCACGGCAGCTTCGTGGATCTGGGGAAGCGTCGCGCCGGGACGACACAACGCGAGGGCTGCTTCCTGTGCGGCGAGCACGACCTCGTAGACGGCGCGCCCGGCGCCGCTGAAGCGTCCGCCGACAGGGTAGGTGCGGGTCACGTCGGACGCATAGCCGGCAAGCTCGGCGCCGGCGTCGATCAGCACCATGCTGTCCTTCGCGAGTCGCTGATCGTTGGTGACGTAGTGGAGGATGGCGGCGTTCTTGCCGCCGCCGACGATCGAGCCGTACGCCGGCCCGCTGGCGCCGTTGCTGCGGAAGGCATGTAACAACTCGGCTTCGAGCTGGTACTCGTACTTGCCCGGTTGCGCGAGCCCTGCGGCGCGCTCGTGTCCCTCGGCGGAGATGGCTGCGGCGCGGCGCATCCAGTCGAGTTCTTCCGGGTCCTTGAAGAGACGCATCTCGTGCAGCAGATGACGCGGATCGATGAGATCTGCTGCCGGCGCGAAGCCGAGCTTCGTGCGCGTGCGGAGCTCTTCCTGGACGGCGATGAGCTTGCGGTCCACGTCCTTCCGGCGTCCCAGGACGTGGTAGACGTGGCGCGCGCGTTCGAGGAGGGTCGGCAGCTTTTCGATCAGCTCGCCCGACGGATACGCCTCGTCGGCGCCGTAGCGTTCGACGGCACCCTCGACCCCCGGTCGGATGCCGGTCCAGGTTTCGGCCGCGCGGTCCTTGGGTTGGACGAAGAGCGTGAAGGCAGGGCCAGCGTCGTTGCGCAGGACGGCGACTGCGTCCGGCTGGTCGAAGCCCGTGAGGTACCAGAAATCGCTGTCCTGCCGGAACGGGTACTCGGTGTCGGCCGAGCGCGTAGCGAGGCGGGCGCCGACGAGAATCGCGACGGAGTCGGGTCCCAGGGCGTCCAGGAAGCGCTGGCGTCGTGCGGCGAACACGCGCGCAGTCTATCGCGTTCCTGCGGAAGGGGGCGACGCGCAGACCACCTCAACCCCACCGCAGCGCGTGGCGCAAAGCGAGCCGTCGGCGCGCCCCGCGACCGCGCTGTAGTAGAGGGCGTCGTGGTCCCGCGGCAGATCGACGGTACGCGTCCTGCCGTTCATGGGGTTGACCTCGTGGATGCGACCGCTCCAGCGGGTCACGATCACGCTGCCGTCCCGGGCGATCTGGATGTCCTGGGTGAAGTCGAGGCCGGGCGCGAACTGATCGTCGAGGAGCACACGCGGGGCGGCGTTCAGGTTCCTGCGGTCAGCGGTCGGCCCCAGGATGACCAGCTCGAGGACGTTTCGTTGGCTGATCGCCAGGTAGCCCATTCCCTGGTGGTCGAAGCGGACGAACTGGATCTCCATCGGGTCGTCGGCAGTGCCGAAGCGTGCAACCTCGCGTCCCTCGAGGTCGAGCACCAGCGTCGGATGGGCGAACGGCACATTCTCGTCGTCCGGCGGCGGAAGCGGCAGGCGGTCCGTGGTCACCCAGATCTCTCGCCGCACCGGGTCCCACGCGGGGGTCTTGGGCGCCAGGGAGGTTCCGGGCTCCGACGGGAGGGGCACGGTCGACAGCAGCACGCCGTCGGGGTCCATCACGAGGACGGCACCGCCCCCCGCTTCGGCGTCCGCGTAGCGGGTCGCCAGGATGAGCGTCCGGGTCGTCGTCGAGAAGCCGCGGGTGTTCTGGGCGAGCGGCCCGCGCGCAAGCTCGTTCCAGAACTGCGAGTCGGGCAGCAGCGTGACCTTGCCGGTCTCGAGTTCGACGAAGCCAGCCTCCTCGAAGTACGTCGTGAAGTAGACGCGGCCCGCGAGGGGCAGCACGTCCCAGACGCCGGATCGCGTCTCGCCGCCGTTCGCTCGGGGGCCGGTCTCGATGGGCGTGAGAAATTGTCTGGTATCGAGGTCGAAGCGGCCGATGGGCCGCGGTCCGGCGGCTGCCAGGTCGGCCTTCGGGTCGTTCTTCGCTGCGCGATAGCTCGACCAGAAGGCGGACTGCCCGAAGTACAGGATCTCGCCATCGGATTCTCCGTACCAGGCGCAGTACCGCTCGTGCTCGGACGGGGCAGGCTCGCTGTAGACCCGGATCGCCGGCGGCCCAGGCGGGACCGGTGCGCTGCCGCAGCCCGTGCCGGCGAAGAGAGCGACCGCCAGCAGCGCGCCGCAGCGCGAGATGGCGGTGCCGCACTGCGCGGCGGCTCGGCCAGGATTGCGTAAATGACTGATACCGAAAGCGTTATTGGCCAGCCCCCCGGCGAGTGCGGGACCCGGACCGGATGCGGTGGTGGCCGGTGCCGTCTGGCGTTGCACGTCACCTCCGCGGCGGGATCTTCGAAAGACGAGCGTTTTCAAGGGACTTCGCATCGACGACAACTGGCACGCTTCCTGCTCTAGCAATGGGGTGAATCTGGCTTGGCTACAGCGGATGGTAACGGGCGCGTTCATCCGAGGTGGTTAAACAAAGCCCGGTACTCCGAGGCCCCATCAACCGAGGCGCTTTCCCCCAGAACAGCACCCCGCATTCTCGGACCCGGGTGTCAGATCGAAAAGGGCCCTGGTGGAGCGCATCCCACCAGGGCCCTGCTTCGTGCTGCGGCCGCCGATGGCACGGCATCTTCGCGACCTGCTCGCTCCGGGCTCCTCGACGTAGGGGACTACGTCTTCGTCGCCCTCCACTCCGCGGGCCGCGAGTCTGCCGCACCCTCAGCGGTCTCGCGGGTTCTGCGGTGGGAGCTTGCGCCTTTGGCGCTCGCGAGTTTGTTCGGCTTGCGCCTTTGGCGCTCGCGCGTTTGTTGGTGCTTGCGCGGTTGGTTTAGTTGCTGGCGGGGGCGGCGGTTTTCTTTTTCTTGCGGCGGCGGCGCTTCTTTTTGCGCGGGGGGTCGGCATCGGTTTGGGTGGCGGTTGCCTTGGCCGGTTCGGGGTCGGCGTCGGTTTGGGGTTCTTCGACGCGGCTGACGATTTCGGCGAGCTCGTCGCCGAAGGCTTTGACGAACCATCCCTTCAGCTCGGGGACGTCTTCGAGGTCCGATCCCTTTTCGGGGTTCTTCCAGGCGATGGCTTCCAGGGATGAGTTCGGGCACAGGACGCCGGGGTCCAGCTCGAGTTCCTGGGCTCTTGCGGCTCGCCAGCGCTTCAGTCGGTTCACGACCCGCTCGGTCTTGCGGTCGACTCGCTTGCGGCCGTTGGACGGCGCCTTCGGCGCGGGCTTCGCGGCGGCGCTCCGTCCTTCCTTGATGGCGTCCAGCAGATCCTTGCCCATCCGTCTTACGATCAGATCGGTGACGCCCTTGACGTTGCTCAGCTCCGAGAGTCGCTTGGGCTTCGTCTCTGCCAATTCCAGCAGGGTGCGGTTGCCGAGCACCTTGAAGGTGGGGCGGTCGATCTCTCGCGCTCGTCGATCACGCATCAGGTAGAGCTCGCGCAGGACCGTTGCCGACCGCGTGTCGAGCTTCTTTGCGCCCTTGATCCGCAGGTGCCCGTGTTCGTCGAACTCGCGCTCGGCCCACTTGCGATGGGTGAGTGTCTCGAAATCTTCCTGCGCCCACTCGAGACGACCTGCGTGAGTCAGCTCCTTCTCGAGCTTCTGCGTGAGCTTGATCAGATAGAGGACGTCACCGGCCGCGTACTTCAGCTGCTTGTCGGTGAGCGGTCGCCGGGACCAGTCCGAGCGCTGCTCGTCCTTCGGGACGGTGAGCCCGAAGTGATGCTCGATCAGCGCGGCCAGCCCGATCGACGGATACCCGAGGAGCTGCGCGCTCACCATCGTGTCGAAGAGATTCTTGAAGGTGAACCCGCAATCGCGCTTGAGCACGAAGATGTCGTACTCCGCAGCGTGGAAGATCTTGCGAACCTTCGGCGACGCGAAGACCGGCGCCAGCGGCGCCATCTCTGCGGGTCCGCCGAGTGCCAGCGGATCGATCAGGTAGCAGTTCTTGCGAGTCGCAATCTGTACCAGGCAGGTCTTGTCGAAGTAGTGATAGAAGCTGTCCGCTTCGGTATCGACGCCGATGACGTCTTCGCGGAGCAGATCGCGCGCAAGAGCTTCCAGGTCGCTCAAGCGATCGATGATCTGATAGTCCGCCAACCCGACCTCGCTGTGGGGCTCCCGACCCGGCCTTCGGTGCGCCGTTGTTGCGCGACCGCCGCTTCCCCGCGTGGACGCCCGATTCGGCGTCTCGCGGCTGGTGGTGCCCGGCCGGGCCGAGCCAATGAATGCGGGGGGTTGCAGCGCCACGGAGGCGGGCGATGCGGGAGGCATCCTAGCTCACAAAGACCTTGCAAGCTTGGAGCTGCCTGAGAGCCGTTTCGCGCTTCCCGCGGGTGATCCCGCTACGCTCCGGGTCATGAATGCTGGACTCGGCGTGTCGACGCTGCTCGACCCGGAAGCAGCCGGCCGCGACGCGGCCGAGCGCGCAGTGGCGCGCCTGGGATCCGACTCGCCGGGCCTGGCCATCGTCCTGGGGTCGACGGCTCACGGCGAGGGGCTGCCGACCGCGGTCGCCGCGGCCCGGGAAGCCGTCGGCGCGCCCGTCGTCGGGGGAAGCATCGAGGGAATCGTCGCCTCGGGTATCGAGGTCAGCGGAAATCCCGCGGTGATGGTCTTGGCGATCTCGGGCGCCGAGCTCGTTCCCTTCTTCGTCCCGGAAGCTGCGGGGGCCGAGGCCCGGGCGGGCGAGGAGATCGCGGCCCGGGTCGGCGAGCCGGGGGAGGACGATCTGGTCGTCGTTCTGGCGGATTCCCAGACTGTGGATGTCGGGGCGCTCGCTGCCGGCTTGCCCAAGGGCCTGGACGGAGCCACCGTGATCGGCGCCGGGGCGACGTCCCCACCTCGTCGGCGACCACTGCTGTGGTCGGGACGCGAGATCGAGAGCGATGCGCTGGTGGGTTGGGTGCACCGCGGCGCTCGGGCGCGTGTCGCCGTCACGCAGGCGGGAAGGCCCGTCACCGAGCCGATGCCGGTGACCCGCGCGAGGGGCAACTGGGTGTTGGGTCTCGGGGGTCGCCCGGCCCTGGACGTCTACGAGGAGACCGCACATCACCGGGGCCTGCGCGTTGACTCGGAATCCACGCCGCCTCTGCTGGTCGGAATCGCCCAGGCAACCGGTGAGCTGCTGGTCCGCAATGTGGTTGGCTTCGATCCCGAGCGCCGAGCCTTCTCGGTCCCAGAGGCGATGTGGTCGGGCCAGCAATTGGCTCTCGTCGAGCTCGACGCCGCCACCGCACGCGCGGACCTCGCCGCCCGGCTGGCCGAGATCCCCTGCAAGACCGCGAGCTTCGGTCTCTATCTGAACTGCCGGGCACGCGGCGCGGCGCTCTTCGGCGAGCCCGGGATCGAGGCGACACAGCTTGCGAATGCGTTCGCAGATCGACCGGTGGCCGGGGTGACCGGGCCCTTTCAGCTCATGAGGCAGCCCGGCGCGAAGGTGGTCTCCGTCCTCACATATGCGGGTGCCCTGGCTGTCGTCGAAGGGCTGTGATCGACCAGTGGGTTTGATCGTAGACCACTATCGGCTAGGCTGTTCCGGTATTCAGCACATAGTCCCGTTATTTGGAACAGGTGATCCTCGTGAGTTCTACCCCCGTTCAGCCCCCTTTCGATGGCCCCGCCGGTAGTCCCGCTCAATCGGGCACGGTCGAGAAGGCCATCGATGTGCTCTTTCATCTGAACGCGGCGTCTTCGGCGCGCGGCGTGACCGCAATCGCCGCCGCCCTCGGTCTGCCCAAGTCGAGCGTCCACCGCTTGCTGGCGACCCTCGGCCGGCGCGGTCTCGTGGAGCAGGACGAGCAGGGGCGTTATCGCCCGGGCATCGGTCTCGTGGCGCTCGGCCTCGGTGCACTCGAGCGCGAGCCCGTGGTGGTGGCCGGGCGCCCGGTACTCGAGCACGAGGCCGAGGCCCTCGGTGAGACCTTCTTCCTCGTCGGCCAGCGTGCCCACGAAATCGTCGTGCTCGACAAGGTCGAGGGCACCGGCTTCCTGAGGGCGGCTCCTCGCGTCGGGTCCACGGTTCCCGTGCACGCGACGGCGGTCGGCAAGCTATTCCTGGCCTTTGCCAGCGGAGACGTCGCCTTCCCGGCCGGCGCCCTCGAGGCCTTCACGCCCAAGACCGCGGTCGATGTCGGAGCGCTGCGGGCGGCGGTCGCCGAGACCAAGCTGCGGCGCTGGGCGTCGAACCGGGACGAGTGGATCCCCGGCCTGTCGGTGCTGGCAGCGCCCGTTCTGTCCGGAGAGCGAATGCTCTGCGCGGTGGCTTTGGCCATGCCGTCCCAACGACTCGAAGAGTTCGGCGAAGAGGCCCTGGCGAGACGAGTCGTCGCTGCGGGCCGTCGGATCGCTGCAAGATTGGAAGGAAGCGGGCGATGAGCAGCAAGCGCATGCGTGTCTGGATCGACGGACAGGTGGTCGACGCGAGCGAGGCCAAGATCTCCGTCCTGGACCACGGTCTTCTCTATGGCGACGGGGTGTTCGAGGGGATTCGCATCTATGGACACAGCGTGTTCCGCCTGCCCGACCACCTCAAGCGCTTCGCCAGTGGCGCCCGCGCCATCGGGTTGACGTTGCCCGTCGACCTGGCGGGGATCGAGAAGATCGTGCTCGAGACGGCGCGCGCCTTCGACGAGGACGAGGCCTACCTGCGTCTGGTCGTAACGCGCGGCGAGGGCAATCTCGGTGTCGACCCGACTCCCTGCCACAACCCGCGAATTTTCTGCATCGCAGCCTGCATCGACATCTTCTCCGCCGAGCAGCTGCAGGCGGGCATCTCCCTGGCGACCGTCAGCTTCAGGCGCCCGGCCCTCGACGCCCTCGATCCCCGGGTCAAGAGCCTCAACTACCTGAACAACGCGCTCGCCAAGCAGGAAGCGAAGCTGCGCGGCGCGGATGAAGCCCTGGTGCTCAACGCGTCCGGGACCATCGCCGAGGCCAGTGTGGCGAACGTCTTCGTCGTGCGGGACGGCGCCCTGCTGACGCCACCTACCACCGACGGGTCTCTCGACGGCATCACCCGAGACAGCGTTCTCCGGATCGCCCGCGATCTGGGGATCGACGCCCGGGAGCAGAGCCTGTCGCGAATCGACCTGCTGCGAGCCGACGAGGTCTTCCTCACGGGCAGCGGCGCGCGCATCGTGCCGGTATCGGGGCTGGACGGTCAGCCCGTAGGGTGGGACGATACGGCGCCGGGGAGCCGGCCGATCACGTGCAGCATCATCGAGGCGTATCCGGCATTCACGAGGGCCCACGGGACGCCCTTCTGAACCTGAACAAGGAGAAGTCGTGCCCGAGTCGCGTTGTCTCTGCGGTGACCACGTCTGGCGAGTCGACGAGCCGCTGCAACTCCTCCACCACTGTCACTGCAGCTATTGCCGCAAGCACCAGGGGTCGGCCTACACGACCATCGGGGCGGTCTCCCGTGAAGGCTTCAGCTGGATCTCGCAGGGCGAAGCCATCGACTACGCGTCGTCGCCGGACCTTCGCCGGCGATCCTGCGCGCGCTGCGGCTCGCCGATCCCGGGCGAGCCCAACGCTTCGGGAGAGACCTTCGTGGTGGCGGGTCCCCTCGAAGGCGACCCCGGGAGTCGTCCGGGTGCGCACATCTTCGCGGCGTCGAAAGCACCGTGGTTTCCGCTAGAAGACGGCTTGCCGGCGTTCGACGCCTATCCGCCCGGCTACGACGCCGACGTGCATCCGACGCCTGCTTCGCCCGATGCAGCTGGAGCGGGCATTCGGGGCAGCTGCCTGTGCGGCGCCGTCCGCTTCGTGATCGAGGGCGAGCCCATCGTTGCGCGCCACTGCCACTGCCTGCGATGCCGTCGGGCCCGGGGCGCCCTGCATGCGAGCAACCTGGTCGTTCCGATCGACGGAGTTCGCTTCACGAGCGGCGCGGACCGGGTCCGCGAGTTCAAGCTGCCCGACGCGCGCTTCTTCACCCAGGCCTTCTGCGCGGACTGCGGCTCGCCAGCGCCGCGTGTCGACACGGGACGCGGCTTCGCGGTCGTGCCCATGGGCAGTCTCGACGACGATCCCGGGGTTCAGCCGTCCGAGCACATCTGGGTCGGTTCGCGAGCGGCGTGGTACGACATCCCCGGCGATCTTCCCCAGCACCTCGAAGGTCCACCCGCCTGAACCACCCGCTATCCTCCCGCCCATGCGCTGGTCCCATGCCTTCATTCCGACCCTTCGTGACGACCCCGCCGACGCGGAGGCCATAAGCCACAAGCTGCTGCTGCGCGGGGGCTTCGCGCGACAGCTGATGGCGGGTGTCTACTCGCTGCTGCCGCTCGGTCAGCGCGTTCGCCTCAAGATCATCGACATCGTGCGGCGCGAGATGAACGAGATCGGGGCACAGGAATTCCTGCTGCCGTCCATGCATCCGCGCGAAGTCTGGGAGCAGTCCGGTCGCTGGAACGCCGTCGGGCCCGAGATGTTCCGCTTCCAGGACCGTCGCGGTGCGGACGTTGCACTGGGCATGACCCATGAGGAGATCTTCACCCACGTCGCCACCGAGATGCGTTCGTACAAGCAGCTGCCCCAGGTCTTCTATCAGTTCCAGGCGAAGTTCCGGGACGAGGCGCGACCCAAGAGCGGGCTGCTGCGGGTGCGCGAGTTCACGATGAAGGACTCCTACTCCTTCGACATCGACGAGAAGGGACTCGACGCTTCCTTCGATCGCCACTTCGAGGCATACCGGAAGATCTTCCGCCGCATCGGTTTCGAGGCGATCGCGGTCGA
The DNA here is from genome assembly GCA_029261855.1 of Deltaproteobacteria bacterium. Lineage (GTDB taxonomy): Bacteria > Myxococcota_A > UBA9160 > UBA9160 > UBA4427 > JAJDAN01. The sequence goes on along the minus strand of JAJDAN010000026.1, from coordinate 53,404 downwards.
GGCTTCGTCGGGCATGATGGGCGGCAATCAGTCCATCGAGTTCATGCTCGCGAGCGACGCCGGCGAGGACTGGATCGCTTCGTGCGAAGGCTGCGGCTATGCGGGCAACGTCGAGAAGGCGACCTCGAAGCTGCCGACCGTGGAAGACGAGCCCGGCCTCGCGGCGCCGGAGAAGTTCCCGACTCCGGGCGTTCGCACCATCGAAGACCTCGAGAATTTCGAGGGCGGCGCGCCCGGCATCAATCAGATCAAGACCCTCGTCTACCGGGTCGACGACAAGGACGTGCTCCTGCTGTTGCGCGGTTGCGACACGTTGTCCGAGCAGAAGCTGCTCGATTCGGTGGAGGCCGAAGAGATCCGGCCGGCGACCGCCGACGAGATCCGCGCGGCCCTCGGGGCTTCGCCCGGAAGCCTGGGTGCCGTGGGGGTCGATCTGTTCGTGATCGCCGACGAGGCACTGCAGGGTCGCCGCAACATGACCACCGGCGCGAACGAAGACGACCACCACCTGCGCGGCGTCGACACCGCGCGCGATATCGACGTCAAGGCCTGGCTCGACCTGCGCGAGGTCCAGGACGGCGAGCCGTGTCCCATGTGTGAGAAGGCGCTGGCCGTCTTCAAGACGATCGAGGTTGGCCACATCTTCAAGCTCGGCACGAAGTACAGCGAGGCGATGGACGCGAAGGTCCTGGACGAGAACGGCAAGGCCCGCCCTGTCGTCATGGGCTCGTACGGCATCGGCATCGAACGAAATCTCGCCGCCATCGTCGAGGCACACCACGACGACTCCGGCATCGTGTGGCCCCTCAACGTGGCGCCCTTCGAGGTCGTCGTGACCGTCGTGAAGCCCAAGGACGTCGCCTGCGCGGAGGCCGGCGAGCGGCTCTACGACGCCCTGCAGCAGGGCGGTATCGACGTGCTGATCGACGACCGGGACGAGCGCCCGGGCGTGAAGTTCAAGGACGCGGACCTGGTGGGGATCCCCTACCGCCTGACGGTCGGACCGAAGGGCCTGGCGGACGGGGTCGTCGAGCTGCGCACTCGTCGAACGGGTGAGTCGCGCGACCTGGCCATCGACCGCGCGGCAGAGACGGTCATCGAGGCGGTTCTGGACGAGCGTCGCTAGCCGCAGCGCTTCCCGCTAGCGGGAAAGCGCATCCGCAACTCCCGCCCAGAATTCCCGACAAGCAACGGAAAATGGGGATAGAATAGGCCCCCGCTGGTGCCCTCTCGCGGCCAGAACCAAGGAGACTGTCAATGGACATCATCACCACAGCCTATGGCTGGGAATTCCTCATCCGCTGGTTGCACTTCCTGTCCGGTGTCGCCTGGATCGGCATGCTCTGGTACTTCAACTTCGTCCAGACCCCGTTCTTCGGAAGCGAGCTGGGCGGTGGTGCGAAGGGCGCGATGACCCGGGGCCTCGTACCGAACGCGCTCTGGTGGTTCCGCTGGGGCGCCATGTTCACCTTCCTCACGGGCTGGACGATCATCCTGCTCAAGCTCCACGGTGGGACGGCGCTCACGGATCCGTACTTCGCGCGGATCCTGACGGGCGGCCTGATGGGCACCTTCATGTGGGCGAACGTGTGGTTCATCATCTGGCCCGCACAGAAGGTGGTGATCGCATCGGCCGAGCAGGTGGCCGGTGGTGGCGAGGCCATCCCCGAGGCCGCCGCTCGCGGCGCGCGCGCGGGTGCTGCATCGCGCATCAACACGCTGTTCTCGATCCCGATGCTGTTCTTCATGGGATCGGCGAGCCACTTCCAGACCTTCCTGGGGGGCTCGAGTCTGGCCGCCTGGTACGGGCTGATGATCCTGATCGTCGTCGCGGTCGAGATCCACGCGCTGATCGGCCCGGGTCTGCCGACCCAGAAGCCGCTCACCAGCGTCTCCGGGACGATCCACGCCGGGCTTGCGCTGACTGCGGTGCTCTACGTGGTGGGCTGCATCGTCTAGCCAGAACACATTTCGCGGTTCCAACGGCGGCCGCGGCTCTCCACACGAGGGGGCCGCGGCCGTTTTCGTGTCAGCCTTCCGAAGCGAGGTACGCGGCCAGCGCCGGGATCTTGTCCTTGAGGAAGGGCATCGCGATCATCTGCTTCGTATCGCGCTTCGGGGTGTACCCCGCCGGATACTCGGCACGCATCACGCGCGCCTCGATGAGCGCCTCGGACGCTCCCGCGACGGCCGGGCCAAGGGCACCGTCGACCTTGGGGTCGGGATTGTGACAGGCGATGCAGCTGCCCATGTACACGCCGCGTCCCTGGGCCACGAGATCCACCGGCTCCGGCGCCGCTGCCGGGGCCGCCGCTTGCGTCGGAGTGCGGGCGTCGGACCTGCCCGCCGCCGGCTCGCGATCGTCCGAGCAGCCCAGGGTCACTGTGATGGTCACGGCCAGGGCCGCTGCCGGTCGCAGTCGTCGTACCCAGCTCTCGAATCTCATCCTGCCTCCTGCACGCGGGAGCAGGTTATAGCAGCCACGAGTCGCGATATCGTAGGGAGCCATGACCTCCGATCGAGCGCCCCGGCTCGGGACCCTCGCCAACGCCGTCACGTTCACGCGGGTGCTGTGCGTGCCGCTGCTGGCCGTCGCGGTCCTCAGCGACGCGCGCCTTTCCGCGGCGGCTCTCTTTACCTGGGCGGTCGTGACCGATCTGGTCGACGGCCGTCTCGCGCGCAGCCGTGGCGAAGTCTCGAACCTCGGCGGCCTGCTCGATCACAGCGCGGACGCACTCTTCTGCAGCGTCGGGCTGGGCGCGCTGGCATGCACGGGCGCGGTTCCCGCGCCGCTGCCCTTCCTGGTCGCGCTCGCGTTTACCCAGTACATGCTCGATTCGCGAAGCATCGCGGGACAGCCCCTGCGCGCGAGCTTTCTCGGCCGCTGGAACGGGATCTTCTACTTCGTGATGATCGGCATCCCGGTGGTGCGCGATGCACTCGGGCTCGGCTGGCCCGGCGCCGGGCTGGTGATGGGGATCGGCTGGCTGCTGGTGGCCTCGACGGTCGTCTCCATGGGCGACCGCCTCGTCGCACTCGTCAGTTCGCGTCGCTGACCGCCGCCGCGCGACTCGCCTCGGCATCGAAGAGCTCGCGGTTCGCCCGTCGCAAGAAGATCAGTCCGATGGCGGCGTTGAAGAAGATGAAGAAGTTGTGCTGGACGAAGCCGAACGCCGCCATCTGGCCCTCGTGCCCGGGGAACAGGAAGACCCACAGCGAGATCGCCACCGTTCGCATGGGTCCGGGGGTCGCCGCTCCGAAGAAGATCACCGGCAGGTAGCCCAGCATCGCGCCGAAGCCGACCTCTACGCCGAAGAGTCGCAAGGCAAGGGTATAGACGACCACCGCCGAGAGCAGCGCCGGCGATCGCAGCCCGATCACCGCCAGATAGTGCCACGGCTTGGCCTCGCGGAAGGCCTTCAGGATGTCCCGTTGACGCAGCCCTTCTCCGAACGAGAAGCGTCCGCTGAAGAAGAGCAGGAAGAAGAAGAGGAAGACGAGCGCGGCGCCGCCGATCATGGGGATCAACCGGAACTGTTCGGGAAGCGCGTCCCCCTGCGTCGCGTAGCCGATCGAGGCCCAGAACAGCAGGTAGTAGAACTCGCAGAACATGATGAAGAGCATGCTCGAGCCCACCTGCCAGCCCGGCACGTCGTAGCGACGGTTGAGATACAGGGCCATGGCGCCCTTGCCGACCTGCTCGTTGAGGATCGACAGGATGTAGCTGCTGCCTCGGATGGGCAGGATGTCGAAGTAGCGGAGCCGGGCGTTGAACCAGTTGACCACCGCCCACACAACGGTGGTGTCGATCAGGAAGAAGAGCAGCGAGTACGGGATCATCAGCAGCAGCCACTCGCCCCAGCTGACTCCACTGAAGACGCCGACCAGGTAGGGGGCGACGCCCATGCCTTCGCGGGCAGCTGCGCCGCTGATCTTCACGTACAGGTACGCGAAGCAGGCGATCGTGATCGCCCACGGCATCAGCTTCTGCCAGAGCGGGGTCTTCGGTCGCGACGGGGGCTGCGGGGCCGCGTCGCCGGGCAGGGATTCGGATGCGGTCATGCTGTCTCCGGCCCCACGCAGCGACGCAGGGTCTCGTCGAGGGGAGTGAGCTCGAGATCGAGCTGTTTGCAGGCGGCTGAGACGTCGACCCGGTCGTCGTGCTGGAGGACGTCGAACATGGCGAGAGTCATGGGTGGGCTCGCGCTGAGTCGTTCGAGCAGGCCAATGCCGGCGCGGACCAGACCCAGCGGGATGGGGATGACCCTCGGTCGGCGGCCGTAAAGCGTGGCGGCCCGCGTCACGAGTGCATGGTGTGGCAGGCATTCGGGTCCGCCGAGGTCGAGCGCGGCCGCGATGGGTGTCTCGCAGGACAGTGCGGCGATGACGGCGCGCAGCACATCGTCCGCATCGATGGGCTGTTGCAGGGTGCGGCCGCCACCGGGCAGCGCGACGAATCCGCTCGTGGCCTGCTTGCGCAGGGAGAAGGATGCGAAGTCACCTGGTCCCAGAACCATCGGCACCCGCAGCACGCAGGCCGGCACCGCGCCCTCGAGCAGGATCTTCTCCGCCCGGCCCTTCGATGCCAGGCAGGCGTTCCCTGCGTCGGGCCGGGACCCGAGAATGCTGAGATAGACGATTCGCTCGAGGCCGGCGTCCTCGGCGGCAGCCGACAGCGCGTCGCAGGTGCGCTCGTGTGCATCCTCGTAGCTCGCGCCTCCGCCTTCCTTGATGATGCCGACGAAGTGAACGGCGGCGCGGCAGCCGCGGGCGGCTTCGGAAAGCGCTTCCCGGCTCGTGTAGTCCACGATGCGGACGTCGACTTCACGGACTGCCCTGACCTGATCCGCGGCACGCTCGGACCGCACCAACGCGCGGATGTCGTCGTCTGAGGGGGCCTGCGCGATCAGCGCACGGCCGAGGTGGCCGTTGGCGCCGGTCACCAGCAGGGGACCGGCGGCGCCGGAAGCGGGACTCGACATGCGCCGCAGGGTAGCAGTACCCGATGGACTTCATTGACTTCCAGGGCCGGTCCCGCTGCAATCACGTCGTGACTCGAATCCGAACGGCCGTCTCGCTCGTCGCCCTGGCGACCTTGCTCGTGAGTGTCCTGTGGTTGGCGCGCCGCGAAGCCTCTGGCCCCGAGCGGATGGAGCTGCAGCTGGATGGCGGCGTCCCGGCGACGCTCTTCCTGCCCTGGACGGCAGGCGCCGATCGCCCCGCGGATGCCGAACGGCCGCCGGCGGTGGTGCTGGCGCACGGGTTCGCGTCGGACCGCATGGGGATGAGCGGCCTCGCTCGCGCGCTCACCCAGGCCGGCTACGCGGTGCTGACCCTCGACTTCCGCGGTCACGGCGAGAACCGCACCCCCTTCGGACGAAGAGGCAGCCGCGACGAATCGCTCTTTGCCGATCTCCGCGCAGCCGTCGACTTTCTCCGCACCTTGCCGGACGTGGACGGCGGGCGCATTTCCGTGATGGGCCACTCCATGGGCGCGGGGGCCGCACTCGAGTACGCGGGCTTCGACCCCGCCCTCGACGCAACGGTGATGATCTCCGGGGGATGGCGCGCGGACGGTCCCCAGCGGCCGGCGAACGCGCTCTTCATCTATGCGAGCGGTGATCCCCCGCGAATTCGCGAGCGGTCCTCGAGCCTGGTGGCACAGCTCGCGGCGGTGGACGCGGCGACGCCTGGTGCCGTCTACGGCGACTTCGCGAACAGCACCGCGGTGAGTCACGTCGAGGTGGCGAAGGCCGATCACATCACGATTCTCAGCTCGAGCTACGCGGCGCGCCAGATCATCGACTGGCTCGACCAGAGCTACGGGGTCGAGCGCGGCACCTTCTTCCTGCGTGCCGACCCCCGGCTGCGCGCGGCAGGGGTCGGCATGCTCGCGTTCCTCGCGCTGCTGCCGGGGCTCGGTGCGGTCGTCGGACGACTCGCGCCACGACTTGCCGAGCGACCCCGGTCCGGTGCCGCGCGACGGTTCGCGCTGCTCGGTTTCGCCCTGTTCGTGACGCTGCCGCTCGTCGCCGTGGGCGGTGTCGAACGGATCGTGCCGCTGGTGGTCGCGAACACGGTCGTGGTGCATCTCTTCGCCGCGGGAGTCGGGCTGCTGGTGTTGCGGGTTCTCGACGAGCGCGCCCCGGGTTCGGCGTTGCGAGCGGGACTCGGCGACTCGCTCGTAGCCGCGGGAGCGGGGCTCGTCGCCGTGGGCCTCTTGTTGACGCCGCTCGCGATCGTCCTCCACGGTCTCGGGCTGACGCCAGAGAGAGCCGCCGTCGCGGTGGGCGTGACCGTCTTGTTGCTGCCCTTCCAGCTCGTCTTCCACGACCTGTTGCGTCGGGGTGGGACGCTTTCCGCGACGATCGCGTCTTCGCTGGGACGCGTCCTGGTATTGGTGGTTCTCGTGGTCGCGGTACAGGCCGGTGTGTTGTCCGGGGTGGTGATGCTGATGCTGCCGGTCCTGGTGCTGTTGTTCGTACTCTTCGAAGTCCTCTCGACGGCGATCTACGCGGCTTCGCGCAACCACGCGGTGCCCGCGCTCGTCGAAGCCGCCTGGCTGGGCTGGGTCTTCGCAGCAGTGCTGCCCATCACGGTCTGACGTCGCCGGTGGGTGGCGGGAACTCCCCTCCGCGAAGATCGTCGCGCGTCCACTCCGCGAGTGCCGCGGCGAGGGCGATCAGCACGCACCAGATGGCCAGCGTCCCCATCGCGAAGGCGATGCTCGTGGCGTCGCCGATGGATCCGGTCACCCAGGGCGTCACGAAGCCGCCGGCCGACCCGAGGCCCGCGACGACGGCGATGCCCGTCGCCGGAGCCTGCGGGGTCCGGCGACCGGCCAGCGCGACGAGCAACGGGAAGACGCCGCCCAGCGCGAACCCGATCCCGGCGAACAGCAGCTCGATGGCCCCCCAACCGAAGCCGACGCCCAGGGCGAAGGCTGCCGCCGCCACGCCGCCCATCCAGCTGGCCGCGCGAGCGTCGTCGATTTGGCCGGAACGCAGCGCAAAGGCGAGACGACCCGCGAGTGCGCCGAGCCAGAAGAGACTGATGGCGCTGCGCCCGCGGTCCGGGGGCAACGAGAGCGCGCCTTCGGCGTAGGGGATGGCGAGACCCGTCACGGCGGATTCGACGCCGACATAGGCGAAGGTTGCGACGCACAGGAAGATCAGCGGCACGGAGAGGACGCGTGCACCCGGACGGGACGGACCGGTGCCGTGCGCTCGGGTCGGGCTTCCGAGTGCCGCCGCGAAGGCGGCGGCGGCCAGCAGCAGGTGCGCGCCGCCGGTGATCCGGAAGGCCAGGGTCCAGTCGTTCGCATCCGTCCACGAAACCAGCGCGGCGATGCCGAACGGGGTCAGCATCGCGCCCACGGACGAGAACGAGTGCAGGATCGCGACCATCCGGACCGATCGCTGTCCGTAGTGCTCGATGGCGGCGGCGTTGAGGATCGTCTCGTAGAGCCCGCCGCCACCGCCCGCCAGGAAGAGCAGCCCGAAGACGGTCCAGTAGCCCTGACCCGGTGCGACTGCGATCAGCGCCGCACCCGTGAGCCCGGCCGCCGCGGCGAAGAGGGGGCGGCGCGGGACCCGGTCCACCAGGGGGCCGCCGCCGAAGACGCCGACGCCGATTCCGCTCATGACGGCGGAAACCAGCAGCCCCGCGCGCGTCAGGTCGAGATGCAGGGCGGCGCGTATCTCGTCCTGGCTGGCGCCGACGAGCACGAGGAAGGAGCCGAAGAGCCAGAAGCCCAGTGCGCCGAAGGGCAGAATCGCGATCGGTGCGGACGCCGGAGCGGGGCCGGCGTCCAGGGGCTCCCGCGTCAGAAGTTGAGCTCCAGCTTCGCGGCTTCGGACATCATCTCCATGCCCCACGGCGGGTCCCACACCAGGTCGAGCTCGCAGTCGCTGATGCCGGGCATGCCGCGCACCTTTTCCTGGACCTCGACGGGCAGGATCTCGGCCACCGGGCACATGGGCGAGGTGAGGGTCATCTTGATGAACGCCTGGTTGCCCTCGCGCACGTCGACTTCGTAGATGAGGCCCAGCTCGTAGATGTCGACGGGGATCTCGGGGTCGTAGCAGGTCTTGAGGACGGCGATCACGTCGTCCTTCGTGATGACTCTGGGACCGCTCGCCGCAGCCGGCGCGCTTTCGTCCTTCTCGGTTGCGGTCGTTTCGGATTCGCTCATGATTCGGTCCTCACAACTTCGTCGCCGCCGCTCATGGCGGAGCGCAGGGTATGCCAGCACAACGTCGCGCACTTGACCCGCACCGGGTATTCGCGGACGCCCGAGAAGACCGCGAGCTTGCCGAGGCCTTCGCCGTCGACCTTCTCGCCTGGGTTCCCGGTGACCAGCTCGTGGAACTGCTCGAAGGTCTCGTCGATCTCTTGGCGCTTGCGTCCCTTCACGAACTCGGTCATCAACGACGCGGACGCGGTGGAGATCGCACAGCCCTTTCCGTCGAAGCGGACGTCGGTCACCCGATCGTCGTCGTCGATCTCGAGGTACACGACGAGCTTGTCGCCGCACACGGGGTTGTCGCCGCGGGCGCTGCGGTTCGCCGTCTCGAGCGCGCCGAAGTTCCGCGGATCGCGGTTGTGGTCCAGGATCGTCGCCTGGTAGAGCTCTCTCAGATCGTCCATGAATCATCCATCAAGAGGCAGTCCATCAGCCGAACAGCTCCGTCACCTTGCCGATGGCGGCGACCAGCACGTCGACCTCCTCGCGGGTGTTGTAGAGGGACAGGGACGCACGGGTCGTCGCGGGCACGTCGAAGCGGTCCATGATCGGCTGGGCGCAGTGGTGACCGGCGCGCACCGCGACGCCTTCCTGGTCGAGGATGGTCGCCACATCATGGGGATGGGCGCAGTCGAGCACGAAGGACAGGACCCCCGCCTTCTCACGCGCGGTTCCGATGATGCGCAGGCCAGGGATCTCTTCGAAGCGCGCCGTCGCGTAGGCGAGCAGCTCGTGCTCCCAGGCGGCGATGGCGTCCATCCCCAGCTCCTGGAGGTAGTCGATGGCAACACCCAGCCCGATGGCGCCGGCGATGTCCGGCGTGCCGGCTTCGAAGCGGCCGGGCGGCGCCTTGAAGGTCGTCTTCTCGAAGGTGACGCTCTCGATCATCTCACCGCCGGTCATGAAGGGCGGCATGGTTTCGAGCACGCCGAGCTTGCCGTAGAGCGCTCCGATCCCGCTGGGCGCGAACAGCTTGTGGCCCGAGAAGACATAGAAGTCGCAATCGAGGTCGCGGACGTCGACGCTCATGTGCGGCACGGCCTGGGCGCCGTCGAGCAGCACCGGGATGCCCTTCGCGTGGGCGCTCTCGACGAGCTGTTTGGCGGGGTTGATGGTGCCGAGTGCGTTCGAGACATGGGTGATGGCCACGAGCTTGGTGCGGTCGCTCAGCAGCGATTCGTAGGCGTCCAACTCGAGCTCGCCGCGGTCGTCGACCGGGGTGACGCGCAGTACCGCCCCCTTCTCGGCGCACAGCTGCTGCCAGGGGACGATGTTCGCGTGATGCTCCATGGCCGAGATGACGATCTCGTCGCCGGCGCCCACTTCCTGACGCCCCCAGCTCATGGCGACGAGGTTGATGGCCTCGGTGGCGTTGCGTACGAACACGATCTCGCGCTCGTCGGCAGCGTTGAGGAAGCCGCGGACCTTGTCGCGTGCCTCTTCGAAGCTGCGGGTCGCGCCCACCGACAGCGCGTACAGGCCGCGGTGGATGTTCGCGTAGCCGTGACTATAGAAATCGACGAGTGCGTCGATTACCACCTGGGGCTTCTGGGAGCTGGCCGCCGTGTCGAAGTAGACGAGCGGCTTGCCGTGGAAGCTGTCCGACAGGATCGGGAAGTCCTTGCGGACGGCCTGGACGTCCAGGGGTGCTGCGTGCTGGGGAGCGGCGCTCACGACGTAGCCTCCTCGAGTACCGCCTGCAGGCCCTTCGCCACCGCGTCGCTCGCGACCCCCTCGGGCAGAGCGTCGAGGATCTCGTTCGCGAAGGCCAGGATCATCAGGGCTCGCGCCTCCGCGACGCCGATGCCGCGGCTGCGCAGGTAGAAGACGGCGTCTTCGTCGAGCTGTCCGACGGTGGCGCCGTGGGAGCACTTCACGTCGTCGGCGTAGATCTCGAGCTGGGGCTTCGTGTCGATTTCGGCGCCCTCGCCCAGCAGCAGGTTCGGGTTCGACTGCGTGGCGTCGGTCTTCTGAGCGTCCGGTCGCACCAGTACACGCCCGCGGAAGATGCCCTTGGAACGGCCACCCAGGATGCCCTTGTAGAGCTCGCGGCTGTTGCAGTGGGGAACCGCGTGATCGACGGCGCTGTGGTTGTCGATCAGGCGCGAGCCCGACCCCAGGAAGAGCCCGCGCAGCTCGCAGTCGGCGCCCTCCTCGGCCAGGAGCACGTCGAGATCGTTCCGCACGAGCGTACCGCTAGTGGTCAGCGTGTGGGACCGGAAGCGGCCGTCGCGTGCTACGCGCGCGGAAGCGGTCGATACCTGGAACCCGGCCTCGCCACGGGCGTCCCCCTCGCTCGCCTGGAGCAGCACGAGGTCGAGGGAGGCGTTCGCGGCGACTTCGATGTCGGCGACGAGGTTCGTCAGGCCCGGCCCGCCCTCCAGCTCGATGACGACGGTCGCGCGTGCGCCGGGAGCGACATCGACGAGTACGCGGGGATGGAGGACCTCGCCGGCGGCTGCCCCGTCGATGCGCAGGTGGATCGGCGCGCCGACATCGGCGTTCGTCGGCACGGAGACCCACCACCCGTTCGCGAGAAAGGCGTCGTTCAGCAGCGCGAACGCGCGGTCCTTGGAAGCCGGGCAGCGTGCGAAGCGCGCACGCAGGGCTTCCGGGTCGCGCGCGATCGCCGAGCTCAAGCTCTCGGCGCCCTCGATTTCCGGTGCATCGCCATCGCGAAGCACGAGCGCGTCCTTCGCAATAGGAGCGACGTTCGTGTACTTCCACTCTTCGAGCCGCGTGCTCGGGAAACCGATCTCGGCGAAGCGATCGATGGCGTTCGCGCGCAGACCGACCAGCCATTCAGGGTCGCCCGAACGCTCGCTCGCGAACGCGGCCTGTGCGTCCCGGTAGTGACCAAGCTGCGCGGTATAGACCGGATTCACCCGGCCCGCGTTCTTCCCACTCACTTCGAAGCTCCCGAGGCCGCCTGCTGCTCGATCCAGCCGTAGCCAGTCTCTTCCAGCTCGCGCGCGAGCTCTTTGCCACCCGACCGGACGATCTTGCCGTCGGACAGGACGTGCACCTGGTCCGGCACGATGTAGTCGAGCAGTCGCTGGTAGTGGGTGATGATGAGCATGGAACGATCGGGTGAGCGCAGGGCGTTCACGCCGACCGCGACCTCGCGCAGGGCGTCGATGTCGAGCCCCGAATCCGTCTCGTCGAGAATGCAGAGCTTGGGCTCGAGCAGCAGCATCTGCAGGATCTCGTTGCGCTTCTTCTCGCCGCCGGAGAAGCCCGCGTTGATGGGCCGGTTCATCAGCTCGTTCGGCATGTTGACGAGCTTCAGCTTCTCACGGGCCAGGGTGAGGAAGTCCATGGCGTCGAGGGGAGGCTGGCCCCGGTGCTCGCGCACGGCGTTGACCGATGCCTTGAGGAAGTAGTTGTTGCCGACACCCGGAATTTCCACCGGGTACTGGAACGCGAGGAAGATGCCCTCTCGCGCGCGGATCTCGGGTTCCATCTCCGTGAGATCCTTGCCCTCGAACAGGACGCTGCCTTCGGTGATCTCGGTGGTGGGACGGCCCGACAACGCGTTCGCGAGCGTGCTCTTGCCCGAGCCGTTCGGACCCATCACGGCGTGGATCTCGCCGGGGGCGATCTCGAGATCGATGCCCTTGAGGATGGGGGTTCCGCCCGTCGAGGCGTGGAGGTTCTTGATTACGAGCACTGGCTTCTCCGTTTCGTGCTTGGGTCTGTGCGTGGGATCGGGAAGAGAACTCGTCCTCAGCCGACCGAGCCCTCGAGGCTGACGCCGAGCAGCGCCTGGGCCTCGACTGCGAACTCCATGGGCAGCTCCGACAGCACCTCCTTGCAGAAGCCGTTCACGATCATCGAGATCGCGTCTTCTTCGGAGATGCCGCGCTGGCGGCAGTAGAAGAGCTGGTCTTCGCCGATCTTCGAGGTGGTCGCCTCGTGCTCGACCGTCGCGGTGGGGTTCTTGACCTCGAGATAGGGGAAGGTGTGCGCGCCGCACTCGTCTCCGAGCAGCAGCGAGTCGCACTGGCTGTAGTTGCGCGCGCCGGTGGCCTTGGGACCGATGGACACGAGCCCGCGGTAGGACTGCTGGCCCTGCCCCGCCGAGATGCCCTTCGAAATGATCGTCGACGTCGTGTTCTTGCCGAGGTGGATCATCTTGGTCCCGGTGTCGGCCTGCTGCTTCCGATTGGTCATCGCGACCGAGTAGAACTCGCCCACCGAGTCGTCTCCCTGCAGGATGCAGCTCGGGTACTTCCAGGTGATGGCCGATCCGGTCTCGACCTGGGTCCACGAGATCTTCGATCGCTTCCCGCGGCAGGCGCCGCGCTTGGTCACGAAGTTGTAGATGCCGCCCTTGCCGTTCTCGTCGCCCGGGTACCAGTTCTGCACCGTCGAGTACTTGATCTCGGCATCGTCCAGCGCCACCAGCTCGACGACCGCTGCATGCAGCTGGTTCTCGTCTCGCTGCGGAGCCGTGCAGCCCTCGAGGTACGACACGTAGGCGCCTTCGTCGGCGATCAGCAGAGTGCGTTCGAACTGCCCGGTCCCCGCGGCGTTGATGCGGAAATAGGTGGACAGCTCCATCGGGCAGCGCACGCCCTTCGGGATGTATGCGAACGACCCGTCGGTGAATACGGCCGAGTTCAGCGTCGCGAAGAAGTTGTCCGCGTAGGGGACGACCGAGCCCAGGTACTGCTGGACGAGGTCCGGGTGCTCCTGCACGGCGTCGCTGAACGAGCCGAAGATGATGCCCTGCTTCTCGAGCTCCGACTTGAAGGTGGTGGCGACCGAAACGCTGTCGAACACCGCGTCCACCGCCACCTTGACGCCAGAGATGCGCTTCTGCTCCTCGATCGAGATGCCCAGCTTGTCGTAGGTGCGGAGAAGCTCGGGGTCGACCTGGTCGAGATCCTCGAGCTGCGGCTGCGCCTTGGGGGCGGAGTAGTAGATGATGTTCTGGTAGTCGATGGACGGATACGAGACCTTGGCCCAGGTGGGCTCGGTCTCTGTCTCGAGCATCTCGAGGAAGCGCTTCAGGGCCTTGAGCCGGAAGTCCAGCAGCCAGGCCGGCTCCTTCTTCTTCGCGGAGATCAGTCGCACGACGTCTTCGTTGAGACCCGGCGGCGCCTGGTCGGCGTCGATGTCGGTGACGAAGCCGTACTTGTATTCCGACCGCGCCAGCTTCTCGAGTTGTTCGTTGCCTGCTTCGCTCATCGGGGATCCGCTACCTGGACGTCCATCAGGGGGACGTCGGAAAGGGGGAACTGGGGATTGATCAGATCGGAAAGGGTGATCGTGGCCAGGGTGTTCTTTACCGAGCGGTTGATGACGCTCCAGGGGCCCTGCACGTGACAGCTGCCTTCGTGGGCGCACAGGGACGGGCCGACCTGGCATTCGGTGAGCGCCACCGGCCCTTCGAGGGCGGCGATCATGTTGGCGACGTTCAGCTCGTCCGGCCGTCGCGACAGACTGAAGCCGCCCTTGGCACCGCGGTGAGAGGCGAGCATCCCGGCTCGCGCCAGGGACTTCATCACCTTGCTCACCATGGGCACCGGGAGGTGGAGCGCCTCCGCGACCTCGCGGGCGTTGCGGGTCGCGTTGGGACCCGAGACCGCCTCGTCTCGCGCGAGGTACGCGAGGATGCGGATCCCGTAGTCGGTGCCCTTGCTGAGGCGGAACAAGGCGGAACTCCTGGGGGGTGCGGGGTGGTGGGATAGAGGCGGGGCGGTAAGGGTGGAAGAAGTCCAGAGCATATCGGACCAATCTGGTTCCGTAAATAGGGGACCCATTTGGTCTGAATTGAATCAAGCTTCAATGAAAGCGGGTAGTTAGGGCCTTGAACGCAGCCCGATGGACCGCCCCACGGTCGTCGGTGGGGTCACCTCCCGGTGCTCGAGGAGGATCTGGTGGAGCCGGTCCTGGACCTCCGGCGCCATGGGCGTAGCCCGCCGTGTCTGCTCGCTGACGTGCAGCGACATCAGCTCGTTGGTGGCGGCAGGCCCGGCCGGCTCGTCCGTCCGGCTCTCGTCGAACATCTGGTGCACGTAGTGGATGCGCTTCTCGTCGAAGCCGAGCAGCTGGGTGGTGAAGCGCAGGGGCGCAGCGCGGCGCACTTCCTTCAGATAGTTGATGTGCGCTTCCAGGGTGAAGGTGGTCACCCCGTGACTGCGCTTCACCTCGAAACCGAGCCCGATGTGGTCGAGCCAGGCATCCGTCGCCTTGTCGAAGACGACGAGGTAGAAGCCCATGTTGAGATGATCGTTCTCGTCGATCCAGTCGGGCTCGACCGTGTGTCTGTAGGCGTCGAAGAGGTCGCTCATTGCTTCCCGGTCGGATGTCCCCCGCTCGACTCAGTCGAGCAGCGTGTCGATCAAGCGTTCCACCAGCGCGCCGCCCGCCCAGGACCCCAGTGGGATCAACAGGTAGAGGGCGAAGCGGCTGAGTGTCGAGGAGTCGATGGGCCACTCGGCGACCGCCGTGATCCGCGCCTCCCAGGCGAGCAGCTCTTCGAGATCGCCGCGTGAGCTCCCGGTCGCCAGGGCATCGCGCGCCTGCCGGATGCGTTCCCGGCACCAGCTCAGCTCCTCCGCCTTGGCGGCGTGGATCCGTTCGCGCACCCCGCGCAGTGGGAGGAACAGCGCGAGTCCGCCGATCACCAGGCTGAAGACGAGCAGGCTCACGACGAGCGCGAGGTAGCCCGCGTCGACGAGGAAGAGCCCGTAGACGGCGACACTGCCGATCGTCAGCAGAGCACCGCTCATTCCCAGACGGACGAAGGGCGAAAGCGCGTCGGGCTCGAGCAGGTCGAGTTTGCGAACCCGCCTCGCCAGGTCGGAAAAGCGTCCGGATTCGAGAATGATCAGCGCCGAGAGTCGGCCCGTCGCGAGCCCGAGGACGAGTCCGAGCACCCGGTGCCAGCTGTTTTCCGGGTTCAAGGTCGACGGGGCATAGGAGGTGGGCACCGGGCTCATGGTGACGCTGATGACGGCCGCGGCGATCAGGCCTGCGAGGCTGGCGCCGAGCAGCGCCCACTTGTCGCTCGGGGCTCTTGCGCTGCCGACCCCATCGTCGACCTCGCCGATCATGCCAGCGAGTCTGGACGCGCACTCGTCGCGAACCTGTTCGTAGTAGACCATCGCCGAGAGCAGGTAGGCGACGATCGCGATGTGCGTGATCGCAATGCGAACGTCCGTGAGCAGGTTGGGCACCGGTTCGCGGGCGGAGAAGCGCTGGAGGGCGACTTCCTGGATGCCGAAGACCGCGCAGCCGAGTGCGAACAGAGCCAGGCCGACGACGGGGGTCGGCAGACCGACCCCTTCGAAGCCACGACGCAGCCATGAGCGCGGCCGGGGTTCCACGGGGCGAGCTTACCCGAGTCGTGCCATGCTCACGACCGTGTCGAGAGGGCCACTCGGGGGAAAGCAGGAGGGTTCGGGAATGCAGGTCGATCTCGGTGGCGACGCGAAGGGTCCGCTCGCTGGCGTCAAGGTGCTGGACATCTCGAGCATCGTGTCAGGACCGCTCTGCGCACAGATCCTGGGTGACTTCGGTGCGGACGTGGTGAAGGTCGAACCTCCCGTCGGCGACACGGCGCGCTACCTCGGGACGGAAGGTCCGCCGGCGCTATCGGGCATTTTCGCCCAGTTCAACCGCAACAAGCGCAGCGTGACCCTCGATCTGAAGCAGGAGGCGGGTCGCGAGGCCTTCTTCGCCCTCGTGGCCGAGACGGACATCGTCGTCGAGAACTACCGCGCGGGTGTATCGGATCGTCTGGGGATCGGCTTCGAGTTCTGTCGCGAGAAGAACCCGGGTCTCATCTGGGCGGCGATCAGCGGCTTCGGTCCGGACGGACCCTACAAGGATCAGCCCGCATACGACATGGTCATCCAGGGCATGTCGGGCTTCGCCAAGCTGCTCGGCGACAACGAGAACCCCAAGCTCATTTCGAACCTCGTCGCGGACAAGACCAGCGGTCTGACCGCGACCTACTCCGTGATGGCGGCGCTCTACGCGCGGGAGAAGAACGGTGGCCGCGGTCAGCGCATCGACATCCCCATGATCGACGCCTTCGCGTCCTTCGTACACCCGGACGCGTTCGCGCCCAACACCTTTGGAGAGGTGCCGCCTTCCGCGGGCCTCGCGCTCATCTACCGCACCTGGGCGACTGCGGACGGACACGTGGCTTTGCTCGTCATCGAGGACCACCAGTTCGAGGGCGTCTGCAAGGTGCTCGAGCGAGAGGACCTGCTCGAGGACGAGCGGTACAAGGGCATCGCGGGACGCATCGGCCACGCCGCCGAGCTGTTTCCGCTGCTGGGGGCGGAGATCGCGAAGTTCCCCACGAAGGTCCTGGTCGAGCGCGCCCATCGCTACGGCACTCCCCTCGCTGCCGTCAACGACCTGAAGAGCTTCCTGCAGGACCCCCAGATCGTGCACAACCAGACCGTCTTCGAGCTGGACGATCCCGAGGCCGGGCCGATGACCTTGTTCAGCAGCGCGCCCCGCTTCAGTGAGACGCCGTCGAACGTGCGGCGTCTGCCCCCGCGCCTGGGTGCAGATACCGACGCGGTGCTGGGTGCGCTCGGCCTCGACGCGGACGCGATCGCCAAGGCCCGAGGCGGCTGAACCGGTCCTGCTATTCGAGCAACAGGTCCTGCAGCGCCGCGCGACGTTCAGGGGTCAGACCGAGTCCGCTCTCGAGGTAGGCGTCCATGCTGCCGTACTGGCGCTCGGCGGTGTCGATGGCCGCCCGAATGTAGGCGAGCTGCACGCCGAAGAGCGGACGGATACGTTGGATGTCGGTGCGGAACAGTGATGCGAAGCGGATGACCTGCAGGGTGCGCTCGGTATGGGCCACGGTGTACGGCCCCGTGAGCAGGTAGTCGTCGATGGCGAGCTTCTCGGGCACGCCGAGCGCGATCAGCAGCAGCACCGCCCCGAAGCCCGCGCGGTCCTTGCCCGCGGTGCAGTGGAACACGAGGGGCAGGTCTTCCGGGTTCTCGGCCAGCTTCAGGAAGTGCGCATACTGACGGGTGTAGTCTCGCGCGAAGGCTCGGTTTCCCTCGATCAGCAGGTTCGTGAAGTCGGTGTCGCCGAGGTCGCCGGACAGGATGCGATCCTTCAGCTCGTCCATGGCGAAGCGCTCGTCGGAAATGTCCGGGTTCACGGTGCGCGGTGATCCCGAAGCACCGAGCCGGTCGGGGGATGCTTCGCGCTCGACCTGGCTGCGAAAGTCGCACACCGTGCGGATGCCGAGCCGCGCCAGGTACGCGAGGTCGGCGTCGGTCAGGTCCCCCAGCTGATCCGACCGGTAGACCTGGCCCCACCTCACGCGTCGACCGTCGCTCGTCGGGTAGCCGCCGAGATCGCGGAAGTTGTGGGCGCCTTCGAGGGGTAGCAACCGCTCGGCGACGATCAGCGCACGGCCGTTCTCCGGTACGAGGGCGAAATAGGGGCGCCGGTCTTCGGGCAGGTCGCGGACGACGAGTTCACCGCGTTCGAGACTTCCGATCGACTCATCGCGCGCGATGGCGTCGGGGTCGTCCCCGACGAACACCCGCACCTTCTCCGGGCCGGCGGCCTGCCAACGGATCCACACGCTGCCGTCGGTCTGGCGCACTGCCACCGGGTCGTCGCTCGGCGGCACCACCGGTTCCGGGGGCTCGCCGCAAGCGAGCCACAGCATGGCCAGCGCGAGCAGGCTGCGGGACGAACGGGCAACGGACGGCATGCGTTCTCTCTCCGGACGCTCACTCTCTGCGGGGGGTAGCAGCCTACCGGATGGGCTGGGGGCCGACGATTGCTGGCCGAGGAAGAGACAGTCGGGTACAAGCCCCGGATGACCTTGGCACGCGGCCTTCGCGACCTGCGGGTCCTCGATCTGTCCGGGGACATCGCGGGCCCCTACGCGACGAAGCTCTTCGCGGACGCGGGCGCCGACGTGGTGAGGGTGGAGCCTCCCGGGGGCGACCCGTTGCGGCGTTGGTCGGCGACGGGCGGGATCCCGCAAGGCTCACAAGAGGACGGTGCTCTCTTCCGCTTCCTGCATCTGGGCAAGCGCTCGGTCGTGTGTGAGCCAGGGGATCCGGATCTGCGTGCGTTGATGCACGGCGCAGACCTGGTCGTGGAGGCGCTCGCACCGGGCACGCTGGACGCTGCGGCGCTCGCGCATTCGGAACCCGGGCTCGTGGTGCTGTCGATCTCGCCGTTCGGACGCACGGGCCCGGACGCCGGGCGGCCGGCGACGGAGTTCACCGTGCAGGCGAGCTGCGGGTCCATCGGAACCCGGGGCCTCCCGGGCGCCGAGCCCTTCCAGGCGGGCGGACGCACGACCTTGTGGTTGGCGGGCACCTTCGCGGCGGTGGCCGCTCTGGCGGCAGTCCAACGCGCCCGGCGTTCTGGACACGGCGAGTACATCGACTTCTCGATTGCGGAGGTCACGAACATCGCCGGCACCAACTACGCGAACCTGATGTGCAGCCTGCTCGGCATCGAGTCCGGCGGCCGACTTCCCCAGTCCATCGAGACCCCGTCCGTCGAGCCGACCCGGGACGGTTGGGTGGGCTTCTGCACCAACAGCCGTCAGCAGTTCTCGGATTTCCTGACCCTGATCGGACGTAGCGACCTGCACGACGACGCAGGCTTCGCCCAGGTGGGCGGGCGTCT
Organism: Deltaproteobacteria bacterium; assembly: GCA_029261855.1. Taxonomy (GTDB): domain Bacteria; phylum Myxococcota_A; class UBA9160; order UBA9160; family UBA4427; genus JAJDAN01. Next base: position 34,515 of record JAJDAN010000026.1, on the reverse strand, counting down.
CGCGCGTCTCGATGAATGGAACGAGATCGTGCACGGCTTCACGCGGAAGCACACGACTGCGGAAGTCGTCGAAGCTGCGTCGCTCTTGCGGATCCCGGTTGCGCCGGTGAACGACGGCGAGAGCGTGCGCCACCACGAGCAGCTGGTCGCGCGCGGCGTGTTCCGGGATTCGCCGGAAGCGGGCGGGGCCAGTGGTCCGCGCTTCGTGTTCCCGCGACCGCCGTATCGGATCGACGACGAGGACCCGCCGCTGGCGGGCCCTGCACCCACGCTCGGTCAGCACAGCCGACGCATCGAAGCGCGGACTCGCCCGACAATCGAGGCACGTGGGGAACCGGCGCTACCGCTCGCGGGCCTCCGCATCGTCGACATGACGGCGTGGTGGGCGGGCCCGTCCGCGACCCACATGCTCGCCAGCCTCGGCGCGGATGTGATCCACGTCGAATCCGCCGGCCGTCCCGACGGCATGCGCATGGTGGGCGGAATGCTGGCCAGCAAGTACGCCGACTGGTGGGAGTGCAGCTCCTTCTTTCTGGCGGCGAACGCCAACAAGCGCGGCCTTGCGCTGGACCTCGCGACGCCGCGTGGCCGCGAAGCCATGCTGCGCTTGATCGAACGGTCCGACGCAGTGGTCGAGAACTTCACGCCTCGAGTCATCGAGAACTTCGGTCTCGGCTGGGACACGATCCACAGGGCCAACCCGCAGACGATCCTCGTACGGATGCCGGCATTCGGGCTGAGTGGACCCTGGCGCGACAACACGGGTTTTGCCCAGACCATGGAACAGCTGACGGGCCTCGCTTGGCTCACGGGGCACCGCGACGACCAACCGCGGATCCAACGCGGACCCTGCGATCCGCTCGCCGGAATGCACGCCGCGTTCGCGCTGCTCGTGGCCCTCGAAGAGCGCGATGCCCGGGGCGAAGGTGTCCACGTGGAATGCACGATGGTCGAGGGCGCGCTCAACGCAGCCGCCGAGCAGCTGATCGAATTCAGCGCCTACGGCGGACGCCTCACGCGCGAGGGCAATCGCTCGCCCGCCGTAGCGCCCCAGGGCCTGTATGCCTGTGCGGGCAGTGAGCCCGGACTCGAGAAGTGGCTGGCGCTCTCGGTCGCGACCGACGAGCAGTGGCGCAGCCTCGTCCGTCTGCTGGGAGACCCTGCCTGGGCGAGGGACCCCGCCCTGGCGACCCATGCGGGGCGCCGCGCCGGACACGACGCCATCGATGACCGGCTGCGGACCTGGGCTGCAGCCCGGGAACGCGAGCCGCTCGTGGAGACGCTGCTCTCCCACGGCGTACCTGCCGCCCCGGTCGCCGATCCGCGTGGTGTCCGGTCCGACCCCCAGCTCGTTCACCGCGGCTTCTTCGAAGACTTCGAACACCCCGTCGTGGGTCGTCACGCCGCGCCGACCCTCCCGTTTCGCTACGCGGGCGTCGACCATTGGCTGACGCGCGCGGCGCCGACGCTCGGGCAGCACAACCGCGAGATCCTGAAGGATCTCTGCGGCTACGACGACATCGAGATCGACGCCCTCGAAGATGCGGGCATCGTCGGGAATCGGCCCATCGGGCTGTAGCTGCCTGTAGAATGCGAGGTATGAGCACTCCCTGGAACGGACTCGGCGTACATCTCGGAAACCTGTCCCGGCTCTCGAGCGCGAAGACGCGCTCGATCAGTCCGGAAAACTTCACGGGCGAGAAAGGCGGCGGTGGCGCTGCCACCGCAGGGACCGGCGCCCCGTATGCGCGCGACCTCGGCCGGGGTTGGAAGATCTCGCCCTCGGTCAAGGTCGAGGCGGGCCAGACCTTCACCCTGGCCGACATCCAGGATTCCGGCGCCATCCAGCAGATCTGGCTGACGCCCACCGGCAACTGGCGCTTCAGCATCCTGCGCTTCTACTGGGACGACCAGGAGCAGCCGTCGGTCGAGTGCCCGGTGGGCGACTTCTTCGGCCTCGGCTGGGGGAAGTACGCGCAGATCTCTTCCTTGCCGGTGTGCGTGAACCCGGGCAGCGCATTCAATTGCTTCTGGGAGATGCCCTTCCGCAAACGTTGCCGCATCACCCTCGAGAACGTCGCCGACGAGGAGATGACCCTCTACTACCAGGTCAACTACACGCTGACCGAGGTCCCCGACGATGTCGCCTACTTCCACGCGCACTTCCGTCGCAGCAATCCCCTGCCCTACGGTGAGGTCTACCCCATCGTCGACGGCGTCAGCGGTCGCGGCCAGTACGTGGGCACCGTCATGCAGTGGGGATCGAACAACCGGGGCTGGTGGGGCGAAGGCGAGATCAAGTTCTTTCTCGATGGCGACGGCGAGTACCCGACGATTTGCGGAACGGGCACCGAAGACTACTTCCTGGGCTCCTACAACTTCGACGTCGGCAAGGAACAGGGCGGCTACCGCGAGTTCACCACCCCCTACGCGGGCCTCCACCAGGTGATCCGGCCGGACGGACGTTATTCGAGCCAGCAGCGCTTCGGCATGTACCGCTGGCACGTCACCGATCCGGTCCGCTTCGAAGAGGATCTTCGTGTCACCATCCAGGCCCTCGGCTGGCGCGCTGGCCCGCGCTACCTGCCGCTGCAGGACGACATTGCGTCCGTCGCCTACTGGTACCAGACGTTGCCCACGGCGCCCTTCGCGGCCTTGCCCGACCGAGACGCCCTCGAAGTCAACTAGGATGTCTTGGGGAAACAGGCGACGACGCAAAGGTCGCGAGGCCGCAGCTAGCGTTCGGGGCTGCGAGTCAGCGAGCGGTTTCGGCTTGCTTCGCTGAAACGGTTGCGTGTAGGGTGGTGGCATGCGAAGTCGCGGGGCATCAGCCCTCCTCGTTCTCCTGCTAGGCGGTGTGCTCGCCGCTTCCGTCTCGTGCGCCATCCCCTTCGCCCACAAGCCCCGGGACCAGTGGACGACCGGCCCCGACCCCGGGAAGGCCCTCGTCTACGTTCTCTACACCGGCTCGGGTTGGGGTGGCACCTTTGCGTACCTGTTCATCGAGGACGAATCGGGGCAGGACCGCTACGTGGGGACCCTCTTCAACAAGACCCACCTCGTGCTCCAGCTGGATCCGGGCAGCTATCTGCTCTCGGTCGTCGGCGATACGGTCGATCTGATGCGGGTGAGCGTGGAGGCCGGGAAGACCTATCACGGCATCGTGGTGGACTACATGGCGCCGACCATGGCGATGCGGAACTCCTACGGCCACTACCGCTTCGAGGCGATCAACGATCCGAAGGAGACCCGCCTCGTCGAGTGGATCGCCAACTCGTCCGAGGTCGAGCCCACCGACAAGGGCCGCTCCGTGGGCGCCGCCCACCTAAAGCGGCTGCGCAAGATGAAGCCCGAATACCAGCCGCGCTGGGAGGCGAAGGAAGACCCCCAGCATCTGTCCGCGCCGACCCCGCACTGAAGCGGCGCCGGCGCCCGACTAGCAGGCTGCGGAAGAACTCGCTCCCGTCGCCGGGCACGCATCTTTCGCCCGGCCTCTGCGTTGCGAAACCTCGCTGTAGGGCAACTACAGCTTCGGCTCCGCGCCTTGATGCCGTGCGAAATCTGCGCACCGGGCTCGGTCCGGAGTTCTTCCGCAACCTGCTAGCGCTCTTCGTGGCTTCCGGTGTGGAGCACGCCCGTCGCCTCCAGCGTGTCGATCGCGTCGTCGTCGTAGCCGAGCAGGTCCCGCAGTACCTCGCGGTTGTGCTCGCCGCGTCTCGCGGCGCGGCCCCGGATCTCGTTGCGCGACTCGGAGAAGCGCGCGGGGGGTCTCACCAGGGGGCGTGTCCCGCCCCTGCGATCGTCGACTTCGACGAGCAGGTCGCGTTCCTTCGCGAGCTCTCCAGTGAGCGCGTCGAGGATGGGGACGACCGGTGCGGCCGCGATACCGGCCTCGGCGAGCTTCTCGAGGATGGCCTCGCGGCCCGGCTGGGCGGTCATCCAGGCTTCGATGGCCTGGTGGCGCAGGGATTTCTTGGTTTCGAGGTCTGCGTCTGCCGGGCTCGGGTCCGCCAGGGCGTGGGTGCGGACGAGCAGTCGCCACACCAGGCGCGCGGCGCCGGCGGTGGCGATGACGCCGTGGAGGCCCGCGTCGTAGATGGGGTTCATGGTGCGGTCGTCGGGCTCGGGCAGCAGCGCGTTGTTCGCTTCGGAATAGCTGGCGAGCACGGCGTCGAACATCGGGACCTCGACGTGCTGGCCGACGCCTGTCGCTTCGGCGACACGCAGTGCGGCGAGTAGCGCGATCGTTCCGTGCAACGAGACGGTAGTGTCCGCGTGCGCTTCGTTGATCTGGGCGACGGGCTGCCCGGCGTAGACGGACTGGTCGGCGAGGATTCCGGTAATGGCGTGCATGATCGGCGCATACGCGCGGCGCTGGCTCCAGGCTGAGTCCGACCCGAAGCCGTTCAGCGAGAGCAGGATCGCGCGCGGGTTCAGGGCGTGGATCGCGTCCCATCCCAGGCCGAGCCGATCGATCACCCCGGGTCGGAAGTTCTCGACGACGGCGTCGCAGCAGCGCACCAGGTCCTGCACGACGCGCAGCCCTTCCGGACGCTGCAGGTCGACGCTGATGGCGCGCTTTCCGATGTTCGTCCACTGGAAGAAGGCGGACATGCCGCGGTCGTGACCCGGGGCAATCTGGCGCACCACGTCGCCCTCGGGCGGCTCGACCTTCACGACCTCGGCACCGAGATCACACAGCACTCGGCTCACGTAGGGGCCGGCGACTACCCGGGCGAGGTCCAGGATGCGGACGCCCTGGAGCGGGCCCTGCTCGAAGCCGGCGGCGGGGCGAGAGCGGTCGTCGGGGCGCACGGCGCCATTCTACCCGGAATTCGGAACACGAGACCGCGTCAAACGGGTAGGCTGGAAGCTGAAGGTGACGGTGAAGGTGAAGGAAGCGACCGAGGAGGAGATCCGATGGGCTTCAGCGAGTACGCGCGCTACGACGGGTTGGGATTGGCGGAGCTGGTCCGCAACGGTGAGGTGAGTGCCAGCGAGCTCGTCGAGGCCGCCATCTCGGCCATCGATCGCCACAACCCGGCGCTCAACGCCATCGTGTACGACGCGCGCGACGAGGCGCGTCGCGTCGCCGCGGGCGAGCTTTCCGACGGCCCGTTCCGCGGGGTCCCCTTCCTCATCAAGGACCTCGGCATGCACGTTGCGGGCTGGCCTCGAACCAGCGGCAGTCGCTTCCTGAAAGGCGAAGTGTCCGTTGCAGACGGTCGCCTGACCGAGCGCTACCGCGCCACGGGCGTGGTCCTGCTCGGCAAGACGAACACCCCCGAGTTGGGCATTACCGGCACGACGGAGTCGGCCCTGCTCGGGCCGTGTCGCAATCCCTGGAACTCCGACCACATCTCCGGCGGCTCGAGCGGCGGCTCGGCTTCGGCGACCGCGGCGGGTATCGTGCCCCTCGCCCACGCCAGCGACGGCCTGGGATCGATCCGCATTCCCGCCGCCTGCTGCGGGCTGTTCGGCCTCAAGGTGACCCGCGAACGAAACCCGTCTGGGCCCGACGACGGCGACCGCGCCCTCGGCTTCGGGGTCGATCACGTGGTGAGCCGCAGCGTTCGCGACAGCGCGGCCATGCTCGACTGCACGGGCCTCCCCGAGCCGGCCTCGCCCTATGCGACGCCACACAAGGCGCGTCCCTACATGGACGAGATCGCGACGCCTCCCGGTCGCCTGCGCGTCGCATTCTCGACGGAGACGCCGAGTGGTCGACCCATCGACCCGGAAGTCGAGGCGGCGCTGAAGGAGACCGCGGCGCTGCTCGAGGCCCTCGGCCATGACGTCGAAGAACGCGGACTCGGGATCGACTACCGCGCGCTCTACAAGACCCAGGGGATCTGCGGCGCGGCGAACGCCGCGGCGGGCTACGCGGAGATGGTGGCTCGCATGGGACGCGAAGCGAACGAGGACGAGCTCGAGCCCCTGACCTGGGCGGGCATCCGCAACGGTCAGCGGCTCTCGGGCGAGCGCGTGTTCGGTGCCTGGCGCCGTCTGCGGGTCCTGAACCGACAGGTCATGGCGCTGTTCGAGGAGTTCGACGTCTTCCTGACGCCGGTGATGGGGACGCCGCCGCCGCGGGTCGGGCACATCGACCCGGTGCGGCTCGAGCCGCGCGAGGTCGGCAAGCGTCAGGCCAAGGCCTTCCCCTTCACGCCGCCCTTCAACTTCACCGGGCAGCCGGCCATGTCCGTGCCGTTGATGCAGAGCGCCGAGGGACTCCCCATCGGCATGCAGTTCGCCGCGCGCTACGCCGACGAGGCGACGCTCTTCCGATTGGCCGCCCAGCTCGAAGAAGCCCAGCCCTGGGCGGACCGCCGACCGACGCTCTTCGGCTGAGCGCGGGGCCAGGGGCTGCAAGCTTGCGCGCAGGTGCGCCGAGGGCTATCGGTGCCGGCTGTGGGTGAACGCCTCTCGCGCATCGCAGCGGTTTCGGCGCTCCTCCTCTCGGTTCTGTCCGGGGGGCTGGCTCCCCATTTCCACGTCGCCGCCTCAAACGGGTCCGAGGCGGTCTCGGCGGCCGCCGACGCCGGTGCGCCGGCAGCGGCTGTATCCGATTCCGGTGAGTGCACGGCTTGTCGCAGCGGACAGTCGACGCGTCATGGGGTCGCCCCGACGCGCGACCTGACAGCACCTGCCGAGACCCAACACGCGGGCACGCTCCACTCGCCCGATGTCGTGGCCGCCGCCGCACGGCTCGTCCGGGCCGCGGCCCCGCCCCGCGCGCCTCCCGTCTAGCTCTCGTCCCGAACGATCCTGGTTCGAACAACACCCGTGCCCCGGGTCTTCGAGCGGGGACACGGGTCGCTGTCTGCTGCAGTCCGGCAGACCCGAGACGAGAGATCATGACGAATCGAGCGGTTGTGCGTGCGACAGCGCTGGCTGTCGCGCTGCTGTGCGCGGGCTTCTTCCCCGCGAGCGCAGAAGACGCAGAAGAAGACATCCGGCGCGAGCTGGAGGTCCTGAAGGAACGAGAAGCCGAGAGCCGCGAACGGATCGCCGAGCTCGAGCGACGCCTCGAGGAACCGGACGCAGACGAGGGTAGCTCGGGTGACTTGTGGTCCCGTCCAGTGGGCGGCGCCCAGCTGCGACTGATCGACATCGGACTCGACCTGCTCGCCACTGCGGGCTCGTCGTCCAAGGGCGGCAGTGTGCTCCGGAATCTCGAGGGCGGCGCCCACGATCCCCGCCAGCGGGGCTTCACCATCAACCAGGTCGAGGTCTCGTTCCAGGGCGCCGTCGATCCGTACTTCAGCGCCGAGGCGTACCTGGTCTTTCAGATCGACGACGAGGGCGAGACTGGCACCGAGCTCGAGGAGGCATTTGCCACCACCCAGAGCCTGCCCTTCGGGCTGCAGGATCTGGGCTTCCAGATCGAGGCGGGGCAGTTCTTCACCGAATTCGGGCGCAACAACCCCAGCCATCCCCACAGCTGGGCGTTCGTCGACCAGCCTTTCATCGTCACGCGCTTCCTGGGCGGCGACGGCCAGCGCGCGCCCGGGGTTCGGGTCGGCTGGCTGACCCCCCTGCCCTGGTTCTCGGAGCTTCACGTCGGCATGCAGAACAGTCGCGGCGAGACGCTGCCGAGCTTCCTCGCCAACGACGAAGTCTTCGAGGACAGGCCCATCGGCGGAAGGCCTCGTGAGTACGACTCGGTTCACAGCCTGAATGACTTCGTGTACCTGCTGCGTTGGGTCAACGGCTTCGACATCAGCGACGAGTGGAGCAGTCAGGTCGGCGCGTCGGTGCTATTCGGTCCGAACGCGACGGGCTCGGACGGACGCACCCAGATCTACGGCACGGACATCGTTGCCAAGTGGCAACCCCTGCAGTCGGATCGGGGCTGGCCCTACCTGCGCTTCACCACAGAGGTCATGTACCGCAACTACGCGGCCGACGACTTCCTCGGCGACCTGCAACAGGACGACGGGTCGGAGGCTCTCGTGTACATCCCGAAGGACCACCTGAAGGATTGGGGGCTCTACGCGGAAGCCATCTGGGGCTTTCGCCGCGGCTGGTCGACGGGTGTGCGGTACGGATTCGGGACGGGTGGCGGCACGAACTACGACGGAGCCGGCGCCCGGACGCCGCGCAACGACGACCCGTACCGCGCGACGCGACACCGTATCTCGCCGGTTCTCTTCTTCGACCCGAGCGAGTTCTCGCGCATTCGGCTGCAGTACAACTACGACCATGCCGACTACCTGAAGGGCAACGCCGCCCACACGGTGTGGATCGGTCTCGAGATCAGCATCGGCGTCCACCAGGCGCACAACTACTGATGCGGGCACTCCTTCGAACGCTCGCTCGGTGTCTCGCTCTGGCGGCGTGCTGCCTGCTCGCTCCCGCGGCCATGGCCGATCCCCTTCGGGTCGCGGCCACGACCCCCGACCTCGCGAATCTCGTCGAGGCCGTCGGCGGAGACGATGTCGAGGTCACCGCATTCGTTCGGGGGGGCCAGGACCCCCACTTCATCGAGGCGCGGCCCAGCTTCATCCGGGTGTTGTCCCGCGCGGACCTGTTCGTCCACGTGGGACTGCAGCTCGAGATTGGCTGGGTGCCGGCACTGCTGCGCAGCGCGCGCAACAGCCGCGTGCAGCCCGGTGCGGAGGGCAACCTCGACGCCTCGACGGTGGTGCCGCTGCTGGGGGCCGCGACGGGCGTCGTGGACCGTTCCATGGGCGACGTGCACGCGTCCGGGAATCCGCACTATCTCACCGACCCCGTGAACGGTCTGCGCGTAGCCCGGGCCATCCGCGACCGCCTTTCCACGTTGCGTCCCGAGGCGAGCGAGCGCTTCGCGGGTCGCGCCGACGCCTTCGCGGTCGCGTTGCTCACGCGGCTCGTGGGGGACGACCTGGTTTCCCGGTTCGGCTCCGCGCCGCTCGCCGCGGCCGTTCTCGACGATCGTCTCGACGGCCTACTGGAAGGCGCGGCTCCGGGGGGTTGGCTCGGCGCCATGCAGCCGTACCGCGGGGCCCAGGTCGTCGCGGATCACGATCTGTGGCCCTACTTCGCGAAACGCTTCGATCTGACGGTGGCGGCGTTCCTCGAGCCGTTGCCCGGGATCACCCCCACCACCAGGCATCTGTCCGAGGTGGCGGTGCTGATCGAAGAGCGCGGGATCCGGGCGATCCTGTCGTCCTCCTACTTCCATCCGCGCTACGCCGAGAAGGTGGCGGCGGCGAGCGGGGCGAAGGTGGTGGAGATGGCGAATCAGGTCGGCGCGCGCGCTGGCGTCGACGACTATCTCGCCATGACGGACTGGAACGTGAGGAAGCTGACCGATGCGCTCCGCTGAGTCCGGCCTCGAGTCCTACCAAGGGCCCGAAACGGAGAAGGGAGTCGTGCTGCGGCTCTCGGGGGCGCGCGTCGGCTACCCCGGCACCGTCGTGCTGCGAGACGTCGATCTCGAGATCCGCAAAGGCGAGTTCTGGTTCCTGCTCGGTCCCAATGGTTCCGGCAAGACCACCCTGCTGCGAACCTTGCTGGGCCTGACCCCGCTGCTCGCGGGTCGCGCCGTTCGGGACCCCCGGCACGCGGCGCTCGCGCGCACGGGTTTCGTCCCCCAGCAGTGCTCGTTCAGCCCGGCGCTCCCGACCAGCGTGCGCGAGTTCGTCTCCCTGGGTCGCATCGGCGGGGATCGGCCGCGCGCCGAGCGAGAAGCCGACATCGCCTGGGCGCTCGAACGGTCGGGTCTCGGTGGACTGGCGGCCCGGGACTACTGGTCGCTTTCGGGTGGGCAACGGCGGAGAGCGCTGGTGGCGCGCGCTCTGGTCCGACGTCCCAGCCTGCTCGTCGTGGACGAGCCGACCGAGGGCATGGACGTCGCCTCCCAGGACGACTTTCTCGAGACACTCGAAACGCTCCACCGCGACGGGGGCTCGACGGTGCTCTTCATCACGCACCACCTCGAGATCGCGGTCCGGTATGCGACGCACGTCGCGCTGGCGGGTGAGGGCCGCGTCCTCGCCGGCACGCGGGACGAGGTGCTTCAGCCCGCCGCGCTCGCGCGCGCCTTCGGCAACCGGGCGGCGACCATGGCACGTGCCCTCGCTACGGGAAGCGAAGCGTGATCGAGGCCTTCCTCGCATCCTGGCCGCTGTTCGGCGATACCTATCTTGCGGGCTGGGCGGTGGCCTGCCTGCTTTCGGTGGTGGGCGTGCAGGTGGTGGCCCGCGACCAGATCTTCCTCGGCGCCGCGGTCTCCCAGGCGTCGACGTTGGGGACGGCCGTCGCGATCTGGCTGCAGGGCGTCACGGTCATCCACGCCTTCCAGGCGGACGCGGTCACCTTCCTCTTCGCCGTGACGGCATCCCTGTTGACGGCGCTGGCCAGCGCGCGTGAAGCGAAACCCGGCGGTGAGAGCGCCGAAGCAGTCACGGGCTGGATCTTCCTGGTCGGCAGCAGCGTTCCCGTGCTGTTGCTCGCGCACAGTCCCCACGGCCTGGAAGAGGTTCACCGCATCCTGTTCTCGTCGATCCTGGGGGCGTCGCGTACGGACGTCTGGCTCTTTGGCGGGCTGCTCGGGGCCTCGCTCGTCGCAGTCTGGCAGCTGCGCGACCGCATCGTGCTCTATGCCATGGACCCGGAAATGGCGGCCGCCGTCGGCATGCGGCCGGCTCTGTGGCGCGTAGGGCTCGCGGCCTGGTTGGGCCTCGCGGTCGGGCTCTCGATCCACTCGGCGGGTATGATCTACAGCTTCGGCTGCCTGGTGCTGCCCGCCATGGCCGCGCGCAAGCTGTGTCGCGAAGTCCGACCGATGTTCGTGGTCGCGCCCGTTCTCGGGCTCGCGACCGCGATCATCGCGTTCGTCGTGGCGAACACCGTCGACCTTCCGCCGGCGCAGCTCACTGTTGCGCTGCAGTGCGGGGTGCTCGCGGTTGCCTGGCTCTGGGTGCGGCTTCGGTCGGGTCTGTCAGCCGTAGGCGACGCTGGGTAGCCAGGTCACCAGGTCCTGCCAGGCGAAGATCAGCCCCAGGCCGAGCAGCTGCAGCAGGATGAACGGGACGACGCCGCGGTAGATGGTCTGGATGTCGATCTCGGGTGGTGCGACGCCCTTGAGATAGAAGAGCGCGAAGCCGACGGGCGGCGTCAGGAAGGAAGTCTGCAGGCAGACCGCGAACAGCACCGTGAACCAGACGAGGTCGAAGCCGAGGCTCTCGACCACGGGCGCCACCAGCGGCAGCACCACCAGGGTGATCTCGATCCAGTCGAGAAAGAAGCCGAGCAGGAAGGTGAACGCGAGGATCGAGATCAGGATGCCCGTCGGCCCGAAGGGCAGCCCCAGGAAGGCGCGCTCGATCAGGTGGTCGCCACCGAGCCCGCGCAGCACCAGCGAGTAGGCGGTGGCGCCGACGAAGATGCCGAAGATGAAGCCGGTGGTGCGGCTGGTTTCCGAAAGCACCTGGGGGAGGACGCCGCCCCGCAGATTTCCGCGCGAGCCTGCCAGCAACAGGGCGCCGGCGGCTCCCACGCCGGCGGCTTCGGTGGGCGTCGCGATGCCGAAGAAGATGCTCCCGAGCACGGCCAGGATGAGCCCGGCGGCGGGCAGCACCGCGCGCACGACGTCGCCGACGATGGCCAGGTCGATGGGCTGCGCGGCTTCGGGCAGGGGCGCCGCGTCGGGGTCGACCGTCGCGACGATCAGGATGTAGGCGATGTAGAGCGCGCCGAGAAGAAGCCCCGGGAAGAAGGCGCCGAGGAAGAGATCTCCCACCGACATGGCCAGGCGGTCGGCCATCATCACGAGCATGATGCTCGGTGGGATCAGGATGCCGAGGGTACCGACGGAAGCCACGGTGCCCGCCGCGAGGCTCGGGCGGTAGCCGTTCTCGAGCATGATCGGCAGCCCGAGCAGGGCGAGCAGCACCACCGAGGCGCCGATGATCCCCGTGGAGGCCGCGAGCAGTACGCCGATCACCGAAACCGCCACCGCCAGACCGCCTCGCACGCGACCGAAGAGCCGCGCGAAGTTCGTCATCAGGTCGTTGGCGACGCCCGAGCGGTCGAGCATCAGCCCCATGAAGACGAAGAGTGGCAGGGCGACGAGCACCCAGTTCTCCATCAGGTTCCAGATGCGGTCGACCGTCAGGGACGCGTAGGGCCAGTCGACGCCGAGCGGAATGTCGAAGTCCACGTCGAGAACGATCGCGAGCGCGGTGAAGACGACGGCGAGCCCGCCCAGCACCCAGGCCACGGGAAAGCCCGTGAAGATGAGCCCGATGAAGGCGGCGAACATGGCGATGACCAGGAGGTCGTTCCAGGGCATCGTCAGTTCCGGTCCGGTTTCGGGAACCCGAACAAGAAGCACGTCACGCGCACCAGCCGCGCGAAGGCGGCGAGCAGCAGCAGCGCGAAGCCGGCGAGGATCATCCCCTTCATGGCCCAACGGAAGGGAAGCCCGCCCGGTGCGACGGAGACCTCGGCCTGCTGCCAGGACGACGCGACGAAGGGCACCGCGCTCACGAGCACGAGTGCGACGAAGGGCAGCAGCAGCAGCAGGATCCCGTAGAGCTCGACCCAGCCGCGCGTCCGCGGAGACAGACGCGCGCGCAGGAAGTCCACGCGGATGTGGTCGTCGGACTCGAAGGTGTACCCGAGGGCCACCAGGAAGCCTGCGGCATAGAGGTGCCACTGGATTTCTTCCAGCTCGATCCGGCCTTCGCCGAACGCGTAGCGAAGCACCACGTTCAGCACGACGACGACCAGCAACACGGCCCACAGCCAGGACGCGGCATCCCCGACGCGTCGCACGGCCGCGTCGATCCGTCGCGACAGTCTCGTGTGCGGAAGATCCATCAGAAGTCGCGCGGCAGGTAGCCGACGCCCTTCCAGCCCTGATACTCGGCGGAGAAGGCGCGTTGGGACGAGAGCACCCGGCGGAAGTCGGCGTCGGCTGCGGCCTCTTCTTCGAGGATCTCTCCCGTCACACGCTGCAGCTCGCGCAGCACGTCGTCCGGCAGGCTCTCCACCTGCACGCCGTTCTCGCGCGAGCGGTTCAGCACGGCGCCCTGGATGGCCTCGCCGTGAGCGAGGTTGCGAGCGACTCCCGCTGTGCAGCTCGTTTCGACGACGGCTCGTTGCGCGGGGGACAGCGCGGCCCAGACCGCCGGGTTCACCACCAGGTGGAAGGCCGTGAAGGGTTGGTGCCAGCCTGGGAAGTAGTTGAAGCGCGCGACCCGGTCGAAGCCGAGTCGCTGGTCGATGGCGGGCATCGAGTACTCGGTGGCGTCGATGGCGCCTTTCTCGAGGGCCTGGAAGATCTCACCGCCCGGCAGCAAGGTCACGCTTGCGCCCAGGCGCTGCAGTACGGCGCCACCGATTCCGGCGAAGCGGATCTTGAGCCCACGGATGTCGTCGAGGGTTCGCACGGGCTCGCGGAACCAGCCTGCAGACTCGGGGCCGATGATCCCGCAGAGCATCACGTGGACGCCCCAGTCGGCGTAGAGATCCTCGGCGATCTCGCGGCCGCCCCCTTCGTACCACCAGGCGGTGTACTCCCAGGGCTCCATGCCGAAGGGCACTGCGCCGAAGAGCGTCGACCACGGCAGCTTGCCCTGGTCGTAGCCGAGCCAGGTGTATCCCGCCTCGACCTTCGCGTCGCGTACCGCCTCGGTGATGCCGAAGGCGGGGACGAGTTCGCCCGGCTCGAAGACCTCGACCTCGAGCGAGCCGGCGCTCGCCGACTGGATGCTCTCGGCGACGTAGAGGATGTTGTCACCGAGGGCGGGCAGGTTCGTGCCGAAGGCGGCGGGTAGCCGCCAACGTTGGTGCTGCTCGGCGACCGGCGCGTCGGCGCCGCGCGGGTCCGCGCCGGGCGCGCGCGACGGCGGGCGCAATGCCAGCGACGCCACGACCCCCACCGCCAGGGCGACGGCGACGGCCACAAGTGCCTCGCGGTTCGAGAGCCCGGTTCGGCGGTCATTCATGCCGCGGGAGCTTAGAGCGGATCGAGGGTCTGCGAAGCCAGCTCGGGTTGCTCGGCCAGCGCCTTCTGCGCGCGCTGCAGCGCGACGCGGCTCGCGATGTGCGTGGGGTCCTGGGCGACCGCGCGCAGAAGCAGCGGCTTCGCGAGGTCCGGACGACCGAGCGCGAGCTGAGCCTCACCCGCCCGGTGCAGCAACCCGAGACGTTCGGGTTCCAGCATGAGGGCCGCCTCGAGCGCCGCCAGGGACGCAAGCTTGTCGCCGCGCTGGGCTTCGAGCATGGAAAGCTCGCTGTAGCTCTTCACGTCGGGCTCGAGCGCGAGGCTGCGTCGCAGCGCGGCGATGGACCTCGGCAGGTCTCCCGCATCGAGCCACGCCTTCGCGAGCAGCTTGCGCTGGAGCGCGCTGTCGCGTCCGAACCAATCGAGGCCCGCGAGGGCGTTCTCCATGCGCACCGCGTCCCCGCGCGCACCCGCCGACGTCAGCTGGGCCTCCAGCTGGTACTGGAAGATGGCGAGACAAGCGCCCGCGCCCGCGATGCCCCAGGTGAGCATGCGCAGCCAGGGCCTTCGGGACATGCGTGGGGGGCGGGCCTGGGTCGGATCGCTGAGCAGTACGCGTGCGATGCGTGAATCGCGCAGCTTCCAGATGGCCCCGTCCAGAACGAAGTGATGGATGTTGATGCACGACGAGACGAGCAGGTAGAAGCCCGCGTCGCCCGTCATGAGCCCCCCGGCACCCAGGGACCAGGGCGCGAACAGCAGCAAGGGGAAGGTCCAGAGCGCGGTTCCCGCGACCGCCGCCTTCGCCAGGAAGTACGGCGTACCGTGCCATTCGGGCGACGACCGGGCGTAGTAGTTCGTCACCCAGAGGTACTGGACGGCGTGACCGAAGGCGACCCAGACGAAGCTCTGGACGCGAAAGTCGGGATCGAGGGGATCGATGCCCGCGCCGACTCCCGTGAAGCGAACCAGTGCCGGCAGCGAGAACCAGAGCGCCTGGGTGACGACGAGTAGCCCTGCGGGCAGCAGGTCCATCGGTCGCGCTCTTCGAAGCAAGCCGATGCCCGCGGCGAGGGTGGTCGCGAGATAGGCGAGGCCCACGAGGGGCGTGCCGATCTCGCCCACGACGGCGGGGATGCCGAGGCTCTGGATGCGGATCTTCTCGTGACCCAGAGCGCCGTAGCTGCGAGCGGCATCGGCTCCCTCGCCGCCCGTGTAGAGAACGAGCACCAGCATCACCCACGACAGCAGGAACGAGAAATAGAGGAGCCGCTTGACGCCCGGTGGCACCGGCACGCCCCGGCGGCGCAGGAACATCACGGCCAGGCCGTAGTTCTGTCCGGTGTAATGCCAGGGGCTCCAGATCAGGAAGATGGTGAAGAGCCACGAGGCGAGCGCGACCGAATGGAGGCCGAGCACGAAGAGCAGTCCGATGCCTAGCGTCAGATGGACGGCAAAGAGGAAGTACTTGCCACGGTCCGCGCGGTTCTCGTACACGCGCAGCAAGGTGGCGCCGTAGTGCGGTGCAGAGAGCAGCAATGCAAGCAGCACCGGGAGCGTCAGGGGCGCCGCCGCGCGAAGCTCGGGCCCCGCCGCTGCGAAGACGACGAATACGCCCATGTAGAGGACGCCACAGCCCAGCAACAGATCGGCTGCGGGTCCCACCAGCCACGAGCGAGTCGGGGCAGCGGTGGCGCTCATGGCTCCATCGTTTCATGAAACGATGTCTGGATTCAACCGGATAAATCCAAGCCGAATCGCCGCGTTAGGCGCCCCTGGGCCGCCCCCGGGCAGTTAGTGGCAGGGGCTGTGACAAGAGTGTCCCTATTCGATGTAGCCGAGGCGGCGGAGCTTTTCGCGCAGCTCCGGGTCGTCGGCCGGGGGTTCCGATCCCGCTCCGCGGGGTTCCGCACGCTCGACACCGGGCAGGGTCGCGGCAGCTGCCGTCGCGACCGGGTGGCTTGCGAGGAAGGCCGGCTCGAGCAGTTCCGTGGGGACGCGGCCTTCCGCGTCGTCCGGGACGGGCGCCCCCGCCAGGTAGAAGATCAACGGCGCGACGTCGAGGACGCTGATGCGCCCGCGGTCGGACGTCGTTGCGACCGGTCCGCCCGCGGCCAGGAAGATCGCAGTGGGATCGTGTTCCCCCGTGAAGAGCTGGCGGCCGAAGACCTCTCCAAGCGCGTGAGTCTTCCCGGCGACGCGAACCGGTGCGTCGTCCGGCTGATCCTCGACGACGCCCGTTCGGGGCAACGCGATGATCACCGCGTGCGAGTCCGGGTCGAGCTCTACGTCGTATGCCAGGTCGAGGACGGTGAGCAGCACCCACTGACGCAGGCGGTTCAGCACACCGCGTTCCTTGCCCGGTGGTCGCGGTGCGATGTCCAGGACTTCGGCGGCCCAGTAGAGCCCGTCTCCGTCCACGGTTTCGTGGGCTTCGATCAGCGCGGCCAGTCGTTCGGTCGTGGCCGCGGCCTTTTCGAACTCGTCCGGGTGCACCTGCACGACGAGCTGCCCGAACTCGGTGAGTACCGTGAAACCGTCCCGTTCCGGATCGAGACCCGCCGCCGCCAGGCGGTCTTCGAAACGCCCGACCCAGACGGTTCGCGGCTTGGACCGGGCGCGAAAGCCGTGGTCCGACACGATGATGAGCGTGTCTTCCGGCGAGAGTCCAGCGCGGATCTCACCGATGGCGCGATCGACGCCGTGCATGGCGTCGCGCAAGGCGGTTCGCTCCTCGGCCGTCGCGAGCGCCGCCACCTCGGGAGGGAACTGATCCGGATAGGCGCCGTGCCAGAAACGATGGGACATGCCGTCGGGGGCATAGAAGCTGACGGCGCCGACTTCGACATCGAAGTGCCGAGCCAGGGCGTTCCAGCGCGCGGCCTTGAGCCGGATCTCCGTCAGGGCGTTGCGACGGTAGTCGTCGTTGGTCTTGAGTGGTCGGTACGCATTGACGTAGGGCTCGAGCTCGATGCGAGACCATACGTCTGCGGGCGTCACCGTGTCGTCCCGGCGTAGCCAGCCCGGGATGACGAAGCCCTCCGGCAGGACGGCGGGTGGCCAGGTCATCAGGAAGTCGTAGAGCCCTACCCTCACGCCGCGCGCTGCCAACCGCTCGAAGACCGTCGGCGTCGTCACGTCCGCCGCAGTCGAGAAGAAGTCGGTCACCCCGTGATGCTCGGGGCTGCGCCCGGTGGCGATGCTCGTCCAGACGACTGGCGAGGTGACGGGCTCGACGGTCTCGAGCTCAGCGGCGACACCTTCGGCGGCGACGGCCGCCAGGTTCGGAAGCTCGCCCGCAGCGATCATCGGGTCGATGACGTTCCAGGACGCACCGTCGAGGCCGACGAGAACGACCCGCGCGTGCGCTGGCATCGCCAACATCAGGACCAGGAGGGCCAGCGCACCGCCGCGCCTCACCATCTGCATGCTCGTCTCCTCGGGTCTCGGGATCCAACACGACCCCTCACGGTCCGTCCTCGTTCCCGCCCGCTGGTCTTCGCCCGATTCGCTCCAGCGGAAACGCCGGTCTTGCGACGGGTCGCGCCGCCAGGGACGCCAACGCGAACTCGTTGTCGTCCGCCGCGATGCGGTTGCAGCGGAGACTGCCGCAAGCCCCGCAGCGATGCACGAGCGACCACTCGTCGTCGGGCTGCACCCAGATGGCGATGGGCTCCATGCCGCCGCCGCAGTGGGACGAGCGGTCTCCTGTGGTTTCGTCCACGTGTCGGCTCCAGAGGCAGCCGGGGCAGTGGTTGCGATGGCGCGTGCCGGGCGCAGCGGCGGACACCATCAGGTGGCAATGACTGCAGCGAAAGGCGTCCTCTGTGGGTTCCCGGCGATGTTTCGGGCGGCGCTGTTGCGGGTGGCGATCCGGGCGAAGCGGTCGTTCGTCTCCGAAGCGACGAGATCTCGACATGAAGGGTTCTCGATTCGACGATTGGCGCGCGGGCGCGCCGGTCCAGACACGGCCTCCGGTCTCGCAGAGCGAGACGCACGGAGGTACGAAGGGCGTCCAAGGGCGCCTCGCACCGCGGCAGGTCGATCGATCGATCGGGGCGCTAGAGCGACGCGCTGGATCGACGGACAGATCGACCGAAAGAGTCGGCCGCGGAGGAGGCCTGGGGCCGGGTGGCCGGGTGGAATGCTCGTTGCTCGTGGCTCGAGTCGTACGGCATGAATGGACTCCGCGGGTTCGAATCGCGCCGCAGTGTATGCCCGCGGTCTCCTTCGGGCAACCCCGCACGGGAGGCGTCTACCCGGAATAACGAGGGCCGCTGAAGTCCTTCAGTTCCTGCAGGCGCTCGGGGCCTCTTTCGGGGCGCTCGCCCCGGGCCCAGGCCAGGGCTTCGAGCAGCAGATCGGTCGAGAGCCCGAACACGCTTCCGCCGGGCCAGACCAGCGAGTGATTGATGTAGAGCCGCCCGTGATGCGTCACCTCCTCGACGCTGAGGGCGTGAGGTGCGACGAGGTCGGATACACGAGGCAGCAGGATCTCGTCGACCTCGGCAGGGCTCGCGCGGAGCTGCGGTCTCTCTTCGACCCAACCCACCACCGGAACGATGTGGTGCCCGGCGCCGCTCCACGCATCGTCGAGATCGCCGATGACGTCGACCGATTCAGGCTCGAGGCCAACCTCCTCCCAGGCTTCGCGCAGCGCGGCTTCGCGCCAGGTCTCGCCCGGGTCGAGCCGCCCCCCCGGAAACGCGACCTGCCCCTTGTGGCTCGACACCCGGGTCGTGCGTCGGGTGAGTGCACAGCGCACGTCGTCCGCGTCGGGCCAGAACGCGATCAGCACCGCAGCCTGCTGGAAGTCGTCGGGGATCGCCTCGCCCGGGAAGCGAAAGGGAGAGCGGTCGCGCAGCACCTCGAGCCCGCGGCGGAAGTCCCGGCCCACGCCGGTCAGATCGTCTGACCGCCGTCGAGGGTGAGGGTGTGACCGGTGATGTAGCGCGCGTCGTCCGAAGCGAGATAGGCGACGGCAGTCGCGATCTCCTCCGGCCTTCCAAGCGATAGCAGCGGCATCATCCTGCCGAAGAGCTCGGCGTCGGCGCCCTCGGGCATCTTGGTCGCTCGCAACAGCGGCGTGAGAACGCCGCCCGGACACACCGCGTTCACACGTACGCCACGCCGCGCGAACTCCTGGGCGTTGGACTTCGTCAGTGCGACGACACCGTGCTTTGCGGCGCAGTAGATGGCGTTGTAGGCCTGACCCTGGAGCCCGGCAGTGGACGCCATGTTGACGATGTTGCCCCCGGTCTCGATCAGGTGAGGCATGGCGGCTTGGCTCAGGAAGAAGACGCTCGAGAGGTTGATCCCGATCATTCGGTTCCAGAGTTCGTCGCTGTAGTTCTCGAGCAGGTCGAGCTGGGAGATGCCGGCGATGTTGCAGAGCACGTCGAGCTTCCCGCAGGTATCGACGGCCTGTGCGACCGCGTCGCGGCAGGCTTCGCCATCGGATACGTCGAGCGCCAGGGTGTCGACCCGGATGCCGGCGCCCTTGGCCTCGGTCGCGAAGTCCTCGAGCCCACTGGTGTCGACGTCGCAGGCGAAGATGTGTGCGCCCTCTTCGCCGAGCCGGAGGGCGGTCGCCCGGCCGATGCCGGATGCTGCGCCCGTGACGATTGCTGCCTTGCCCTGGAAGCGTGTCTGCATCGTGCAAGCCTATCTCAAACGCGAACCGCAGCCGATGCCGTGAGCCAGCCCGGATCCGTCATGCGGATCCGGGCGCGACCCCAATTCGCGCCCTGAATTGCGCGAGGCCGCGCGCTGAACCATGACAATGACGGATTGGGGCTAGCATCCGCGCATGCGGGATCCGTCGGGGGTCACAGCGGGCGTCGTGATCGGGGCCGGGGAGCGCGGCGCGAAGGCCTACGTGTCGCTCCTCGAGGCCGAGCCGGACCTCGCGCGGATCGTCGGAGTCGCCGAGCCCGATGCGGCGAGAAGGCGCGCGCTGGCCGAACGCTTCGCGATCCCGGCCGAGCGGTGCTTCGCGGACTACCGGGATCTCTTCGCGGAGCCCGCGTTTGCCGACTTCGCGCTGATCGCCACGCCAGACGCTCTCCACGTCGATCCAGCGCTGCAGGCTCTCGAGCGCGGCTACCACGTGCTCCTCGAGAAGCCCATGGCGACGAACGAGCCGGACTGCGAGCGCCTCGTGCGGGCGAGCGAGAAGGCCGGGCGCCTGCTGCAGATCTGTCACGTACTGCGGTACGCACCGCTCTACGCGGCCGTGAAGCAGGTGATCGAATCCGGCGAGCTCGGCCGGATCGTCACCATCCAGCATTCGGAGAACGTGTCCTATTGGCACTACGCCCACTCCTATGCACGGGGACATTGGCGAAATCGCACGGAGTCTTCGCCCATGATCCTCGCGAAGTCGTGCCACGACCTCGACCTGCTGTGCTGGCTGGCAGACGCTGCGCCGGTGCGCCTGACTTCTCTCGAGAGGCCCACCGAGCTCACGGATGCGAACGCGCCCGAAGGAGCACCGGCCTTCTGCATCGAGGGCTGCGCCCATGCGGAGAGCTGTCCGTACGATGCGGTCGCGATGTACCGCGATCTCAGTCCGATCCTGCTCGATCTGCGGGCCCGGTCGGGTCCCGACGCGGAAGCGGAACCTCAGGCCGAAGACGTTCCGCGAGCCAACGGTTGGACGGGTTGGCCCGTCTCGGCCATCACCGCCGACACCAGCGCCGAGGGTGTCGAACGGGCACTGCGCGAGACGCGCTACGGCCGTTGCGTCTATCGGGTGGGTGACAACGACCAGCCGTCGAGCCAGAACGTCGATGTGCTCTTCGCGAACGGTGTGAACGCGAGCTTCACGATGCACTCGACGTCTCACCGCGAGGGCCGGGAGACGCGCATCGACGGCACCCGCGGCAGCCTGGTCGCCGGCTTCTATACCCTCGAGCAGTCCGCGATGGTCAGTGATCACAAGAGCGGGCGCCGGCGTCGAGTCGCCCTCGATGTCGAGACCGGCGCTCACGGCGGCTCGGACCCGAGGCTGTTCCGCGCCTTCCTGGCGGCGCTTCGCGGCGAGTCCGATGCCATCACGACCGCGCGCGAAGCACTCTGGAGTCATCGAATGGCGTTCGCGGCGGATCGCTGTGCGCGCGAAGCGGCCGTCGCCGTCTGGGGCGAACAGGAGAACGGATGAGCGAAGCGGAAACGAGCCCGAAGCCGAGGAACGCCATCGTCGTGCTGCTCGACAGCCTGAATCGGCACCTGTTGGGGAGCTACGGGTGCGCCACCGCGAACGAGTTCGACACGCCGAACCTGGATCGTTTCGCCGCCCGCTCGGTGCGCTTCGACGGGCACTTCGTGGGCTCGCTCCCGTGTATGCCGGCTCGTCACGACATCCTGTGCGGCGCGCTCGACTTCCTGTGGAAGCCCTGGGGCTCGGTCGAGATCTGGGAGGACGCGATCACCTTCCACGCTCGTCAGAAGGGCATCACGACGATGCTGGTCTCCGACCATCCGCACCTGTTCGAGAGCGGCGGCGAGAACTACCACACCGAGTTCCACGCCTGGGAGTACGTGCGCGGGCACGAAGGAGACCCCTGGAAGACGGTTCCGGACCCCAGCGCAGTCGGTGCGCCCGGGATCCCGCAGGCGCGCCCGGCGGGGATCGAGCGTCCCTACGATCTTTCCCGGAGCTGGTTTCGCAGCGAGGCCGACTTCCCCGGTCCGAAGACGATGGCCACCGCGGCCGACTGGCTGCGGACGAACGCCGGCCAGCACGATCGCTTCCTGCTCTTCATCGACGAATTCGACCCTCACGAGCCCTTCGATACGCCCGAGCCCTACGCGTCGATGTACGACGACAGCTGGGAAGGCCCGCGTCTGATCTGGCCCCCTTACGCGGTCGGTCCCATCGCACGCGGGGAGATGCCCGAAAGAGACGGGCGTCAGGTCCGCGCGAACTACGGCTCGAAGCTCACCCTGATCGATGCGTGGTTCGGACGCCTGCTCGACACCATCGACGACCTGGGTCTCGCGGAGGACACCGCGATCATCGTCTGCACCGACCATGGCCACTATCTCGGAGACCAGACGCCGGACGGTCAGGACATCTGGGGGAAGCCCGGGGTTCCGCATTACGAGCCCCTCGGACACACGCCACTCTTCGTGTCCTGGCCGGGGCGGGGCGCCGGTCAGGTCGATGCGCTCACCACGAACGTCGACATCAACGCGACCCTGCTGGACCTGTTCGATCTCGAACCCGAGCACCGCACCCACGGCAAGAGCCTGATCCCGCTGCTCGACGGCAGCCAGGACTCGATTCGCGAGTGGGCGTTGGCGGGGGTGTGGGGCCGCTGGGTACACGTGATCGACGGCAAGACCAAGTACGCACGCGCGCACGAAGGAGACAACGCCCCCCTTTCCATGTGGTCGAACCGCTGGTCGACGATGCCGATCCACGCGTTTCCGGGCTATCGCATCCCGCGTCCCGACCAGCGCGCCTGGCTCGACACCATGCCCGGCAGCGACGTGCCGGTGATTCGGCAGCCGTTCGCGCAGGGGGATCTACTGCCGTACTGGGCGATGGGCGCGCGCAGCGAGCACTTCCTGTTCGATCTCGAAGCCGATCCCGGCGAGCGAAGGAACCTCGTCGGGTCCGCGGCCGAGAAGGACGCCGTCGACCTGCTGCGCAGTGCGCTCGAAGAGGTGGAGGCCCCCGACGAGCACTTCCAACGCATGGGGATCGACTGAGGCGGGCGTCGGGCCTCAGGCCCTGCAGAGCGCCGGGATCGTCGTGAAGTCCGGGTGCTCGGCGGCGTGGACGGGCTCGAAGCGCCAGAACACCTGCTGACCCCGCACGAGCAGGCAGCCCGGCATGCGCCAGATGTCTCCGTTGCGCGTCCCGTTCCGGTGGCCCTTGGCGGCGGCTCTCGATCTTGCCCGCAGCACCTTCGGGCCGAGGGCCTCCAGGAAGGACGCTCGACGGATCCCGAAGGCCTCGTAGAAGGCCATCTCGGGGTCCGAAACGGCGCGTGCTCCGGGCCAGACGCGGAGGAAGGCTCGGGACTCGCGCGGCGTGCCCTGGGTGAAGAACAGGATGTCGGGATAGCTGGGCGCCGCCTCGGCCGCCGCACGAAGATCCGCCACGGCTTCCTTGCAGAAGATGCAGCCGAAGTGGCGCAGGAAGACCAACAGGGTCGTGTCGTCACCCAGCTGGTCGCGGAGGCTCCCCGGGGACAGTCCCACGCCGACGACGGGACGATCGAGAAGCGCGGCGGGGATCAGGTCCAAGGTGTTTCGAGCTTACCGGGGCGCTTCCAGATCGGCGACTCGCGCCAGCGGCAGCACGATCGGTTGGTTGTCGTGATGCCAGCCGAGAGGCGGCGCCTGCAGGGTACCGGGCTCGCAAATTCGAGATGCACCGAGCCCGGCGAGATCGTGCGCCAGCGAAGGCCGCTCGCCGCTCCCTGCCGCCAATGCGACGCCCGCCAGATGAGGGGACAGGGGACGGATCGCCGCCAGCAACGCGTCCCGGTCGGCAACCGGGTGCACCCGGACGAAGCGGTGCAGGGGTGCGGGACGAAGTGCGGCGTCCGCCTCGTGGATCACCGTGAAACGCAGCTTCGGATCACCGAATACGCGGACCTCGGATCCCGCGGCGTGACGCATGGCCGCGCCGTCGCGCTCGGCGCGTGCGACGGCCGCCGAGGCGGTCGGCAGTTCGCCCCGAGGCGCCCGCTCGTCCTCGGCGGCGAGGGCTTCGGAAAGTCGCTCGGCGAAGACTTCGCTGCCGCTCCCCAGGTAGAAGACGGCCACGGGCGAGAGACAACCGAGCTGGTCCCACAGGCTGACGTCCAGGGCGAGTGCTTGCGCGGCGTCGGCGAGGGTCTCGTCACTCATCGCGGCGTCGGCGACGACGCCGATCGAAAGCCGGTGCCCGTAGCGAACGAGGCGCGCGCCCGGGCGGGTCCTCCGCGCCACGGCTGCGATCGTCTCGTCCGATCCCGTTGCAACGACGCAGTCGGCGTCGAGGAAGGCGTCGCTGCAGACCGGGTCGGAGCTGGAAAAGGAGAGGACCTCGAGCGCGGCGCCGAGCGCCTCGTCCACCGCGAGCACGGATTCCCGAAACAGGCCGGCCGTCACCGGGTCGCGCGAGGCGGACTTCGCGAGCGTGGGTGAATGCAAGGCCAGTGGCAGGGCCAGCGACAGCAGGGTCGGCATGGGAATCGAACCGGCGAGCAGGACGCTCGTCGTCGGGAAGCCGGTCACTCGGACCCGCGGCCCCAGGCCGGCGACCTCGCGCTCGAAGACCTCGCGCAGGGCGTCGCCGTTCCAGTGCGCCAGGCCTGCGGCGAGGCCTCGTCGGACATTCTCCCGGTTCATGCCGGTCGCGCCCGGCAGCTCGTCCACGAGTCGGCGCTGCCAGGTCGATTGCGGATCGCTCCACGCGTCGAAGACTGCGGCGAGGGATCCCAGGGTCTGGTTCCGGTCGCGCCCTGCCAGCGCATCGCCTGCGCCTGCGAGTCGAGCCCAGGCCGCCTCGATGTCCACTCGCGTCGTCATCCGCCGAGCATCAGGTCGGCGGCGATCGAGCAACCGCGCGCTTCGGCGCCCGGCTCGCGGCCGAGCACCTCGAAGCCCCACTCGCTTCCGTGTTCGCCCGGCTCGATTCGCACGCCCTCGATTCGCACGCCAAGGTCGGCGGTCGTGACGGCTGCGACGCTGCCCGTGTTCGCGAGATCGTGGACGGTGATCACGCCGGGCTGCCCCGGCTCGACATCGCGATCGCTCGTCGGATCGATCAGGCGCACGCGCACCCAGGGCGGTCCGAGCTTGCGCCTCGGAGCGTCGGGTTCGGCGAGTACCGAATCGTAGAACTGGCTGCCGAGCTCGGTCATGCCGTACTGGTTGACGATCCGCTCGCGCGGCACGGCGAGGCGCGCTTCCAGCCAGGCGTACAGCTCGTCGCGAGGAATCTCCCGCGCACGCCCCTTGAAGCCGCCGGTCTCCATGATGCGCGAGCCCGCGGGCAGCGAGATGCTGTCCGGTCGGGCCTCGAGCAGGTGCACGAAGGAAAAGGCGGTCCCGCACAGGGCGACGGGCTCGCCTGCCTCGGACAGCGCTCGCCAGGCTGCGTCCACCTGCAATTCGTCGCGCTCCACGAAGAAGCCGCTGTCGGGCGTCCCGAAGCTGGCGACCGCGCACGAGAACATGTGCGACAGCGACGAGTCGGGGGTCTCTTCCGCCGCTGGCGTCAGCACCAGTATCCGAATGCGGTCGCCCTCCCCGAGGTCGGGGAGGACATGGCGGCGCAGACTCGGCAGCAGCGACGCCTCGTAGAGCGCAAGCGTGTCGAGGTGCAGCTCGCCGCGACGGGCGTTCGCGACGCCGCTGGTTCCGCTGGTTCGAAATGTCGCGACTTCGCATTCCGGCGCAAAGCTGCGCAGGGCGATCTCTTTGAAGGCGCCGGTGGGAACGGCCGGGATGGCTCGCCAGTCACGCACCTTGTCGACGCTGGCGCCGCGCGCTTCGCAGAAACGGCGATACGGCAGGCAGTGCTCGAGCTGGTACGCGAAGGTCTCGAGAGCGAGTGCACCGAAGCGCTCGTCGTCCCGGGCCCAGCTGCCCTCTCCCATCCAGGCGAGGACCTTCTGGTCGAGTGCGGTGCGGTTGCCTTCGGGTCGGTTCATCCCGAACAGGCCCGGGTGTGTTCGATCACGACGTCGAGGGCGGTGAGCAGCGCAGTGGGCTCGATGCTGAGCGGAGGGGTCACGGACAACACGCGGCCTCCCTCGCCGGACGGCAGCAGGATGACCCCGGAAGCGAGGCACTGCCGGGTGATCGCGAGTGCGTGCTCGGGGCGCCGAAGCTCGACGCCGATCATGAGACCGAGCCCGCGAACCTCCGCGACCGCGTCGCAGTCCGAGAGGCCGGACCGGAGTCGCTCGATGGCGCGCTTGCCCGTTTCACCCGCCCGCGCCGCCAGGTCTTCCTTCGCGAGTACGTCGATGGACGCGAGGGCGGCGGCGCAGCCCAGCGGATGGCCGATGAAGGTCTGGGTATGCAGCGCCTCGCCCTGGGACGCGGGCCACGCACGGTCCATCACCTCGGCTCGACCCATGCACGCGGAAAAAGGCATGCCCGAGGCCAGGCCCTTCCCGGCGCAGAGGAGGTCCGGCACCACCTGTTCGTGGTCGCAGCAGAAGACGCGGCCCGTGCGTCCGAAGCCCGTATAGACCTCGTCGGCGATGAGCAGCCAGCCTTCGCGCGTGCAGAGATCCCGCAGTGCCCGAAGAAAGCCGGTGGGGGGAACGCGTTCGCCCCCGCGGCCCTGCACGGGCTCGACCAACACGGCGCCGATCGGCGTACCGCTCTCCGCCGCGCAACGAGCGACGTCATCGACATCACCGTAGCGGGCGAAGACCGTGCGTCCCGGCAGACGCGCGGCGAACGGCTCGCGGAAGTCGGGACGCCAGGTCGTGTCCAGGGCGCCGAGAGAGAGACCGTGGTACCCGCCTTCGAACGCGACCACGCCGGCTCGGCCGGTGGCGAGCATGGCGGTCTTGAGTGCGGATTCGACTGCGTCCGATCCCGACGAGCCGAGCACGGTACGTACGGGACCACCGCCGGGATATAGGCCTGCGAGGGCCTCGAGCAGCTCGACCTTTGCGGCGGGAGGATGCACGTCGCCCATCCCGTGAATCAGGTCGCCGGCCTGGTCCCGGATCGCCGCGACGACCTGGGGATGTCCATGTCCCGTCGTCGCCACACCAAAGGCCGCCGTGAGGTCGACGAAGCGATTCCCGTCCACGTCCCAGACGTTCGCGCCGGACGCCCGCTCCCAGAAGATGGGTACGGGTTCGAGGCAGGTGACGTTGCGACTCTCGACGCGAGCGAGGCGTGTCGCGAGCTCGCGAGAACGGGGGCCCGGAAGTTCGGTCGTGAGCGCAGGTGCGAGGGTCGGCGGAAGCGCCATCGCGCGATTGTAGCTGTAGACTGAACCGCTCGGATCGCGGGAGGACGGCCGTGAGCACGACGGCGTACGTGGCGCTCGGCTCGAACCTCGGTGATCGCGACGCCCATCTGCTGACCGCGGTCGCCGCCCTCGAGGATACGGACGGGATCGGGGTGGTGGAGTGCTCGCCGATCTACGAGACCGAACCGATCGGCCCCGGAAGGCAGTCCGCCTACCTGAACGCGGTGGTCTGCCTGGAAACCCGACTCGCGGCACGCGAGCTGCTGACGGTCCTGCAGGCGATCGAAGCGCGGGCCGGCCGTACCCGCACACGGGAGGCGCCGCGTTGGACCGCCCGAACCCTCGATCTGGACCTGCTCTTCCTGGGCGGACAAGTGATCCACGAGCCGGACCTCGTCGTCCCGCATCCGCGCATAGCGGAGCGGAGCTTCGTCCTGGTCCCGCTGTGCGACATCGCGCCCGATCTCGTCCATCCGGTGGTTCGCCGCACGCTGCGCGAGCTGCTGGGGGCGCTTCCGGAGGGGAGTGCCGGCGGGTTGCCGACCGGCGTGCGGCTTTGGGAGCGCTGTCTCCGGGTGGGGCCGCCAAGCTCCTGAGCCCTGCGCGCCGCTCCGATTCAGCTCGCCGAGTGACCGGGAGCCCTGCTGGGCATCCCAACCCAGTCAGGAGACGAAGGCATGGCGATCGTAGCCGTCAGCATCTCGCCCACCGGTGCGGTTCCCGGAGACGAAGGGGTCTCGGTTTCCCGGTCCGTGGCGAGAGCCCTGGAAGTCGTCCGGGCCCAGAGCGCCGTCCGCTACCAGCTGGACTCCATGTTCACGACCCTCGAGGGCGACCTGGACGAGATATTCGCCCTGATCCGCCAGATGCAGGAAGCGGTGTTCGAGGCGGGGGCCCTGCGGGTGGGGACGGTGATCAAGATCGACGATCGCCGGGACCGCCCCGCGACCATGGAGAGCAAGGTCCAGGCGGTCGAGGACAAGCTCCGTTGAACCCTGATCCCAGTCTACAGTTTATACGGTCACGAGGTAGGTAAATTGCAGCCTTCAATACGGTTCGGTAATCAAGATATTGCCTCGTTGGTCCGATCGAGGTCCGGATCCAGGGAGATCCCCCCGATGTCGACTCTATCTGGAGAAGCGCGCAGCGTTGCGGCTGCCGGCAAGCGTGTCGCGACGATTGCGGGGCGCCCGGATCCGTCTGCGCGCGCCCCGATCTCCAGTGACATCCGGAAGATGATCGACGAGCGAACCTTCGAGGACTGGCCGGCGGAAAAGATCCTGACTTGGGCGATCGGGAATTTCCATCCCCGGCTCGCGCTGTCGGCTTCCTTCGGCGCGCCCGAGGGCATGGCGCTGCTCGACATGATGCACGCCATCGAACCCACGAGCCGGGTCTTCGTGTTGGATACGGGCCGCATGCACGAGGCCACCTATGACCTGATCGACCGCGTTCGGGACCGCTACGACAAGCCCGTCGAGGTCGTGTTCCCGCGCGCCGACGAAGTCGAAGAGATGGTTCGCAGCAAGGGGACCAACCTCTTCTACGAGTCCCTCGAGAACCGCAAGAGCTGTTGCTTCGTCCGCAAGGTCGCGCCCATGCGTCGATACCTCACCGGGCTCGACGCATACGTGTCCGGCCTGCGACGCGACCAGAATCTCACGCGCGCGGACACGCCGAAGGTCACGGTGGATATCGCGAACGGCGAGGTCGTGAAGGTCAACCCTCTCGCAGACTGGACCCGCGAGCAGGTCTGGGAGTACGTCCAGCAGCACAACGTGCCGGTCAACCGTCTTCACAAGACGGGCTATCCGTCCGTCGGATGTGCGCCGTGCACCCGGTCCGTGCCCCAGGGTGCGGACGAGCGGGACGGTCGCTGGTGGTGGGAGAACGCCGAGACGAAGGAGTGCGGGCTCCACGTCGCCGAAGAGCAGGACCAGGGCGGCGGCATCTAGCCCCGATCCGCATGACGGATCAGGGCTAGTCGGGCTATCGCTGCTGGCGGACGTGGTTTCTGAGCCGTCCGACGCCTTCGATCTCGATCTCGACGACATCTCCGTCCTTCAGCCAGCTCGGGTCGTCCTGTCCGGCGGCGACACCGGACGGGGTGCCGGTGAGGATGATGTCCCCGGGCTCGAGGGTCATCAGTCTCGATGCGAACTCGATCAGCTCCGCGATCCCGAAGATCATGTCCCCCGTCGAGGCAGACTGTCTCACGGCGCCGTTCACGGTGGTCTGGATCGCGAGGTCCTGCGGGTCGTCGATCTCGTCCGACGTGACCAGGGCCGGGCCCGTCGGTGCATAGGTGTCGCACGACTTGCCGAGGAAGTGCTGGCCGCGGACGTTCTGGAAGTCGCGCGCCGTGACGTCGTTGGCCACCAGATAGCCCGCCACGCACGCGAGGGCCTGGCTGCGGGGAACGTCGCGCGCGCTGGTGCCGATGACCACGCCGAGCTCGCCTTCGTAGTCGGTCTGGCGACTCGCTTGCGGGATCAGGATGTCCTCTTCGGGGCCGATCACCGCGCTCGAAGCCTTGATGAAGAGGACCGGTTCCTTCGGAGGCTCCTGCTGGCCCACTTCGGCAGCGTGCGCCGCGTAGTTCCGGGCGACACCGATCAGCTTGCCGGGTCGAGGAATCGGCGCACGCAGACGCACCGACGAGCGCGCCAGCACGACACCGGCGCGCGCGAGATCCGGTCCGTCGTAGCGGGCGAGGTTGTCGAGACAGAATGCGAGGGTCTCGCGCGCGATGCGCCTGGCATCCCGGCCGTGCTGCAGGAAGCCAAGCAGATCCGCGGGTAGCAGGGAGTCCGCCTCGACCTCGGGCGCGCCCACGTCGTCGAACGCGAGCTTGACCGCGAGGGCGCGGTTCAAGTCGACGATGTCGCCGCTTCGCGATCCGTCCGGGATGACTGCCCCGAGTCGGTTGCGTCCGGGCCAGCCGATCTCGAGCGCTTCGAGGCCGAGCGCTCCGTCGGACAGCGCGTGTGACGCCGTCTGCGGCGCGTCTTCGGGATGCGCGTCGAAGGTCACCAGTTGCATGCCCTTCGCTCCTTCGTTGCGCCCTGGTTGCCGGTTTCCCGCCGGTCTCTCGCAGGCCCCGCGTACGGCTCTGTCCGGTGAGGGTCGCCCCTCAAGTCGAGGTCCGAAGGCGCCGATGATTGCAGTGGGACGGAACGGCTCCAGGGTTCTGGCCCAGAGTACCACGGAGGTTCATCCCATGAGTTCGACTCGCATGCCCTCCGCACGTCGCCTGCTGATGGACACACTCGGCTTCGCGGCTGTCGCGGCCACCCTCGTACTGGCCTGGCCGGGCGTTCGAACGGCGCACGCCGAAGAGGCCGCACTCATGAGCGTCGATCCCACTCTCGTCGAGGCCCAGAAGGTTCTCGTAGACGACTCAGACGAGATGGCCAAGCTCGTCCTTCCGGTGGACTCGGGCCCGAGCTGCGCGAACCCGGGCGTCGGCACGACGCTCGAGAACGCGATGATCGAGCACCAGGCCAAGCAGATGGTGCGGGCGATTGCGAAGCACGCGCAGAACGTGCCGCCGGGACAGCCGTGGGTGGCGGAGACTGACCAGGGCATCGTGCTCAACAGCCGGGGCTACAACTACCGGCCGTATCGCCAGGGCGATCCAGACCCGACTCCCTGACGCGATCGAGACGCGGGCGCTTCCGATCCCAGACTTCCGTCCTCCCGATCTGCGCGCCTCCCGATCTGCGTGTGATTCCTGCGGGGGCCGCTCCTGAGCGGCTTGGCTCCGCGTCGCTCGTCTGTGCCATCCTCTGGCTCGCGCCCTGACTCCCCTCCCCGTGACGGGGAGCCGAGAGAGCCATGAACCCTGAAACCACTCGTCGCTTCCGGCGGCTCACGGGGATACTCGCCGTCGTCTGGGCGTTGCTCGCCATTGGCCTTTCGGTCTCGGCGCTGTTCGCTCCCCGTAGCACGCTGACGCTTCCGGTGAATTGTTCCTTCGTCGGTGCGGCGGCGATCGTCGAGGCGGCGACGGCCCAGGCGCGGGAAGCGGGTGTCCGGGAAGGCGACCGCCTGCTCGCCATCGACGATCTGCCCGTCTTCGTCGTCCTGCGCGACGTGGACTCGCACCTCGAGTCGGGTCGCGAGAACGTCTACCGGGTCCAGAAGCGCGACGGCGAGGTTCGCGAGGTCCGGCTCGCGCCGGCGCCGCGCGCCTTCAGCGAACGCCCCTATGACGTCGCACTGCACATGGGGCTGCTCCTCGTCAGCATCTCCTATCTCGGCATCGGGATGATCGTCTGGTGGAACAAGCCGAGCGCCAGCGAGACGTGGGCGATGATGATCTTCTGCGCGACGATGTCCGTGCTGATCGCCTCGGCGGTGCGAGTCCATCTGATTCCGTGGTCGGCGTCGGTGATCCTCACCAACATGCCCTGGCTGGGCGCCGCGACCTTCCATCTCTTCACCACCTATCCCACCGAGCCCGAATGGGTGGTGCGGCACCGGCGAATACGGGCGGTCCCCTACGCGCTCGCCGCGGGGATCTCCGGCAGCCTGTTCATCGACGAGATGATGGGGATCTCGGGGGAGTGGCTGCACGAGGGAGCGTTCCTGTACGGGGTCGTGCTTTCGCTCTGCTCACTCGGTGTGCTCGCCGCCGAGCGCAAGCGCGCCCATCAGGCGGGCTTCGGAGATCGCGCGGACCTGATGCTGCTCGCGGGCATCGTCAGTCTCTTGCCGATCCTCGTGATGCTGCTCGTCGAGTACTTCCTGCAGCTCTCGCTGCCGTGGTACCTCGCGATGATGTGGGTCGTGTTCTTCCCGGCGACGGTCGGCTACGGGATGGTGCGGAAGCAGCTCTTCGACTTCCGCTTCATCGCGCGCTCTTCCGCCGCCTACGGTGCAGTCAGTCTCGGAATCACCGGGCTGTACGCCTTCATCATCACCTTTGCCGACGCCATCTTTCCGCAGATCGGGGTCGATGCGCGGTCGGTGCAGATCGCCTTTCTGTTTCTCGCGATCCTGGCCGTCTACCCGCTGCGCGATCGCATGCAGCGCCTCGTCGACACCTTCTTCGACAGGGACCGTTCGCGCTACCGCTCGGCGCTTCGCGAGATCTCCGAGGCGATGGTCTCGATGCTGTCTCAGCGCGAGATCAGCGACCGCATCCTGGTGGCAGTGACCGACACCCTGGGCGCGGAGAGCGCCATGGTGCTGATCATGGACGAGGGCGAGAAGGCCCTGGCGCCGGTGGCCTGGCGCGGTGAATGGGACGAACGCGAGACCCGCACCTCCATTCCCTCGGACCACCCCATCTGGAAGCAGCTCTGGATGCGCCGCGAAGAGCTGACCCGGTCGGATTTCGACGACGAGCCCGACCCCGAGAAGCGCGAAGCGTGCTGGGACATCTTCGACACCCTCGAAGTCGAGCTACTCGTCCCGATCCTCTACGGCGTCGATCTGTTGGGCGTCGTCGCGGTGGGGCGCAAGATCTCGGGAGATCGTCTCGGCAGCGATGAACGGCAGTTGCTGCGTACCCTCGCGAACAACAGCGCCATCGCCATCGAGAACGCCAAGGCCTTCGACGAGATCGCACAGCTGAACGAGACCCTCGAGGCGCGAGTCGAGGAGCGCACCCGCGAGCTGCGCGAAACCCAGGACCAGCTGATGCAGGCCGACAAGCTCAAGGGGCTGGGCCAGCTCGTCGCGGGCGTTGCGCACGAGCTCAACAATCCGATCGGATTCGTGCACGCCAACCTGAAGCTGCTCGACGAGTTCGTCGTCAAGCTCGAGGCCGCCCGCGAGAAGGGCGAGGACGTCGAGAAGATCCGGGACGCCATCCACAAGCTGTTGACCCGAAGCCTCGAAGGCACCAACCGTGTCAAGCAGATCGTGATGGACCTGCGCACCTTCTCCCGCATGGACCAGGCCGAGCTGCAGGACGTCGATCTGCACGAGGAGATCGACCGCACGCTGGCGTTGATGGAACCGCGACTCAAGAACGACATCGAGGTCGTGCGGAACTACGGCGACCTGCCTCGGGTGCGCTGCTATCCCGGCCAGCTGAACCAGGTCTTCCTGAACCTGCTGATGAATGCCTGCGACGTGGTCGACGGCGGAGGCCAGATCACGATCCGCAGCGAGCGGAGCGATCAGGGCGTACGCCTCGATTTCCACGACGATGGCCCGGGCATTCCGGCCGACGTCCAGAGCCGGCTCTTCGACCCGTTCTTCACCACCAAGCCGGTCGGCCAGGGAACGGGGCTGGGGTTGTCGCTGTCCCACGGCATCATCGAGCGACACGGGGGCAGGATCCAGGTGATCTCTGCACCGGGGGAGGGCACGAGCTTCGTGATCGACCTGCCTCTGGACGCGACCCCGACCGCCGAATAGAGTCTCTCCTCTTCCAAGCCCC
Organism: Deltaproteobacteria bacterium; assembly: GCA_029261855.1. Classification (GTDB taxonomy): domain Bacteria; phylum Myxococcota_A; class UBA9160; order UBA9160; family UBA4427; genus JAJDAN01. Next base: position 1,236 of record JAJDAN010000026.1, on the reverse strand, counting down.
AGCCCAGCCAAGCCCAGATCTTGTGCTCAGATGGAGACCCCCCAATGAAGCTCGGAATCATCGCCGGTTACTCGCCCGCCCAGATGAGCGTCCCGATGGACCGTATTCTTGAAGCGGAGAATCTCGGGTACGACTCGGTCTGGACGGCCGAAGCCTGGGGCTCGGACGCCGTCTCTCCCGCGGCCTGGATTCTCGCGAAGACGACGAAGATCAAGGTCGGCACCGCCATCATGCAGATGCCTGCGCGCACGCCCGCGGCGACTGCGATGACCGCAATGACCCTGGACGCCATGTCCGGCGGACGCTTCATCCTCGGGCTCGGGCCGTCCGGTCCGCAGGTGATCGAGGGCTGGCACGGCGTCGCCTACGGTCGCCCGCTCACGCGCACGAAGGAGTACATCTCGATCATCAGGAAGATTCTCGCGCGCGAAGAGAAGCTCACCCACGAGGGCTTCCACTACCAGATTCCGTTCCGGGGCGAGGGAGCCAGCGGGCTCGGCAAGCCCCTCAAGAGCATCCTGCACGGAGACCCGTCGCTGAAGATCTATACGGCTTCGATTTCGGCCGCCGGTATGGAGTGCGCAGGGGAAGTCGCCGACGGGGTGTTCCCGGTGTGGATGAACCCGGACCGCTTCGACATCTTCGAACAGAGCCTCAACAAGGGCTTTGCGAAGGCGGCGCCCGGCGCTGACGGCAAGAAGAAGACCTTGGACGATTTCGCGGTCTGCCCGTTCATTACCGCGATCATGGGCGACGACGTCGAGCAGTGCCGCGCGCCCGTGAAGGGCAACATGGCGCTCTACATCGGCGGCATGGGCGCACGCGACAAGAACTTCTACAACGACTACGCGAAGCGCCTCGGGTTCGAGGAAGCGGCGGCCAAGATCCAGGACCTCTATCTCGGCGGCAAGAAGGCGGAGGCCGCGGCGGCGGTTCCCGATGAGCTGGTGGATGCCTGTGCGCTGGTCGGTCCGAAGGACCGCATCCGGGATCGCCTGCAGGCGTGGAAGCAGGCGGGCAGCAAGGGCCACGTCGAATCGATGCTGGTCGGCGGTGGGCAGCCCGAGCTGTTCCAGCTGCTCGCCGAAGAGATGCTCTAGACCTCTGGCGCCGGGGGCTCGTGCGCCAGTCGAGCTGGGTGGCCCGTGCGGCCCGTGAGGCCCGTTGGGTCGAGTGTTAGTCGAGCTGGGGCTCGTGCAGCAACTCGCCAGAGGGTGAGTAGATCCCCTGACAGCT
>JAJDAN010000025.1 GCA_029261855.1 Deltaproteobacteria bacterium | reverse complement strand
ACCCGGTAGTAGGGAATGCTCCGCATGTCCCTGGGATGTTAGGCTGCTCCCGGGCCGCCAACCAACTGTCAATTCCCGAAGCGCTGCAGGATCCAGTCGGAAATAAGCTTCATGACCTCCGGGTGCATGGTTTCTTCGATTCTGGCGTATTCGGAAACCGCACCGGTCTCGGCGCTCTGGAAGAGATGGTTCAGCCCGGGAAAGCGCTGCTCCTGGTAGTCCTCATTGGGCCCCTCCGAGAGGGCCGCGCGGATGGCGGGCAGGTTCTGATCCGCGTCCACCTGCATGTCCAGCTCCCCATTCAGGGCCAGGACCGGGCAACGAACCTGGCGCAGGGCCTCTGCGGGCTCGTAGCTCAGAAAGTAACGCATCCAGACGCTCAGCATCGGCTCGCTGCTCTGCTTGATGAACTCCGCCTTCGTGCCGAGCTGCTTCCGGATGGCTGCTGGGAAGGCCTCGTACTCCTCACCCACCTCTGCATCGATGCGCTCTCGAGCCGCCGCCACGTCCGCCTCTTCCAGAATCGCGCTCAGAATGATCTCGGTGATCCTCCCGTTGCGCTCCACCACGGCCGGGCTCGCTCCGGCCGCCTCGTTGAGCAGGCGGTTTTGTAGACGGATGATCTCCGCACCGTTCACGCCGGTTCCCGCCAGCATGACCACATAGGCCACGCCTTCGGTCTGGGATGCGAGTAGCGGACCGATGACCCCACCCTCCGAATGACCGATCAGTCCGATGGCGTCCCAATCGATCTCATCACGAGTCTGCAGGTAGAGCAGGCCCGCGTGAGCATCATCGGCAAAGTCGGCAGTGGTCGCCTGGGCGTGATTGCCGATCGACTCTGCGATGCCCCGATCGTCGTAACGCAGAACGGCGATACCGGCACGGGTGAGATGGTCGCTCAGAACCAAGAAGGGCTTGTGCCCCATGAGGGTCTCATCGCGATCCTGCCCACCGGAACCGCTGATCAGGATCGCCGCCGGAAAAGGGCCCTCGCCCTCGGGCAAGGTCAGGGTCCCGGCGAGACTGACGCGGCCGGAACCCTTGGCAGCAGGCTTGTCTTCGAAGCTCTCGACCACTCCCTCACCGGGACGGTGACTGTAGGCCACTTCAATCTCGCGGTAGGGATAGGGCTTGCTGGGAACCTGGGGTCGGCTGGGCGCCTCGAGCTCGGTCTCGACGGCGCGCTTGAACACCAGGGGAAAGGGCCTGCCCTGGGTAAAGGTTCCGGCGATGCTCTCGCCGGCTTGGTCCAAGTTGCCACGGTAGGTCACGCCGAGGGCAGCAACGCTGAAGTCCAATTGACCGGCTGCGAAGCTCAGTTCGTTGATCTCGATGCGCCGGTCGCTCTGATCTGGGCTCTGCATGTTGCCCTTGAGCACGCCCTTCTCCAGTTCGAGTCTAAGCACCAGGCGTAATTCCATGGCACCGGCATCGAGCTTGCCAAGCCAGGTGCCCGAGAGATCCTGGGCAGGGACAGCTAGAGCGAGGAGCGGGAGAATCAGCAGGGAACGTAAACCAAAGCTAGCCATGCCGCCCCAGTCCCCGCAGGAAGCGGCAGGGGTTCAGGAATTCCTAGCCAGAGCAGCTTCGATGGCCCGAGACACGAAGATCGGCGCCATCTTCTTCCGCCAGGCAGCCCCATGGTCCGTGTTGTCCATTGCCCGCGTCGGTTTGAAGGCCGCCTTGGCTGCGGCACGGATGGACTCCCTGTCGGGCACAGTACCGATGAGGGCCGCGGCGCTGTCGCTGGCTGCATGGGCGATGGAACCGATGCCGCCGATGTGAATGCGCAGCTCGGCGATCTTCGCCCCATCCATGCGCAGATAGACTCCCACTCCGAGCACCGGGAAGTCGAAGCTACCCCGCCGCCGCAACTTCAGGTAGCTGCTCTGCCAGCCATCCTGCGCCGGCAGCAGCAAGGCGGTGAGCAGCTCCCCGGGCTTCTTGGTCGTGAACTGGATGCCATCGTCCTGGTAGAGATCGAGCAGGGGAATGCGCCGCTCGCCATCGGGTGAGCGCAGGATTACCTCTGCGCCCATGGCCATGAGGATGGGCACCGAATCGCTGGACTGCACTGCCCAGCAGCGCGGGCTGCTCGGTGCAACCCAGCAGATCTCGCCCTCGCACTTCATGCAGTAGTTGATGCCTTCGCGCCACTCCTCGGTCTGGTCGTAGTAGTTACAGCGCGTATCCAGAAGTAGGTTCCCACCGATGCTGCCCATGTTGCGCAGCAGGGGCGTGGAGATCGAAGCCACCGCCTCGGCGAATCCCGGGTAGGCCGCCGCGAGAGCCGCATTCTCTTCGAGCTCGGTCAAGCTGGTCATGGCGCCGATGCGCAAGCCCGATGCCGGATCTCCTGAGATGCCATGCAGCTCCGTGATGCCCCCGAGGCTAACGACCTGGCTAGGCACCTGCTGGCGCCGCTTCATGTTGGGATAGAGGTCCGTGCCCCCGGCGACGAACATGGCCTCCGGCCCGTGATCGGCAACGATGCGCAGGGCTGCGTCGATCTCACGGGGCTGGTGGTAGGTGAAGGGCGGCAGGCGCAGCATCAGCTCTTGCCTCCCGACTCGGTCTCACGTCCATCGCCACCCTGCCATGGGGTGAGCACCTTGCGCGAAGCCGGCCAATCCACATCGGGCACCTTGCTCGGGCCGAAGCGTGCTTCCTTGCCCGCTGCCTTGCGCTCCAGACCGGCGAAGATCTTCTCGGGTGTCACCGGGATCTCATCCACG
>JAJDAN010000024.1 GCA_029261855.1 Deltaproteobacteria bacterium | reverse complement strand
GCCGGCGCGGCCGGCTCGTCTGCCGCCTCCAGCACGACCTCGAAGACGACACGTTCGGAAATCCGGACCTCGTCTCCGTGGAAGAGCCGGCGGCGGTCGCGGACGGGCATGCCGTTCACGTGCGTCGGGTTCACGGCGCTCTCGTGTATCAGCACGAGCTGCTCGTCTTCCCAAACTAGCGCCGCGTGAGCCCGCGAGATGGACGTGACCTCCAGAACGATGTCGCAATCATCTTCGCGCCCGATCGAGGTGCGCCGCTGGGTCAAGGGGAAGCGGCTGCCGATCAGCCCCTCGATTCCCTCTCGCAGGACGAGCTCTCCGTGCACGTTCAAGGGGTCGGTCTCGATTTCGGACCGGGGGACGCGCCCCACCGTTTTCTTCTCTCGGCCCTTCTGCTGGCGCGTCTCTTCCCGCGTTTCTTCCCTCAATTGGGCGGGCGGTCGCTTCGCGCGCAGCTCGAGCACCACCAGGCCCAGCACGATCCGGTCGCCGTCGCGGACCTGCTTGCGCTTGACGCGTCGCCCGTTGACGAGGGTCGGGTTCGTGGCCGAGGGCAGGTGCTCGACGCTGACCTGCCCGTCCTCGCAGCTCACGAGAGCGTGCCTTGCGGACACGGACCGATCGCTCAGCCCGATCCCGACCGCGTTCTCGCCGGGGACCCGACGACCGATCTGCAGCTGCGGCTGGTCGAGGGGAAAGACCGCTCCGCTGTCCGCGCCCTCGAGCACGTGCAGCTCGTAGGTCGTGCCGGGAGGGTCGCCAGAGGCGCCGCCCAGGATGGACGACAACCAGCCCCCGCGTTTTCGCTGCCTGGCCAATGGGCGGTCTCCCCAGATCCGATGCGCGCCTACTGTTTAGCTCGGATTCGGGGTGCGGCCGCGGCGGGCTCAGATCGGAGCAGGACCCACGAATCGGGTGCCGCGCACGGGACGCCGGGTTCGCAGCGCCCGACGAACCTGGGCGCCGACGTCCTGCCCGAACGACAGCTCGAGCTGATGTCCGTCGGGGTCCTCGAGCAGCGCCCAGTATCCCACGGGCTTTCCCCCGTCTTCGGGATCGCGCCGAAGATGGCCCTGGGCTCGCGCGCGGTCGCAGAGATCGTCGATCTGCAGGCGGCTCTCGCACGCCACGCCGAGATGGGCCACGCCCGCGAGACGGACATCGTCCTCGTCGGATTCGACGAGAACGAGGGCGAAGGGTCGGCGCAGGTCGCTCAGCCACGCGACCCGACGGCCACGCTGGCCGCGCAGGTGCACGACCTCGAAATCGGCGAAGTCGCGGTAGAAGTCGATACTGCGGAAGACGTCCCGCACGGTGAGCGCGATGTGGCTGAAGCCCCTGTCCATGGCTTCGCGGATCGGCATCCGTCGCCGCGAGGTGTAGGACTTCCGGGTGAAAATCGGCTGAGGGTCCGCCGGCAAGCCGTTCTCACCCCGCTGGAACCGTCGAGCCAGGCTGGAACCCGGGCCGCGATCCCGGATCCGAACGAGCTAGGGAACCAGACCCTGCATCAGGTCGTCGTGGAACTCACCCACCCGTGCGCGGAGGGCATCGTCGTCCAGGCGCAGGCGGATCTCGACGCGTTTGGCGCGGTTGTCGCATTCGCTGCTGCGGATGCGGCAGTCGGCCGGCGGACGGGAGTGTGACGCGCCCGATGAGACGGCCAGGCGCTGCAGGTCGAGCCGGTCGTGGTCGGGTAGCTGCGAGTCGGAGGTCAGGAACAGCAGCACGGCGGTGGCGCGCTCCTGCGAAGCCTGCAGATTCGTCGCGTAGGGGTCGCGCAGGGCGCGGGGGTCCGCGTGGCCCCGGACTTCGATCACGTCGAGCTCGTCCCAGATGGCGTCGCTCCCGCGAAGCGTGTCGAGCAGGACGGGGATGGCGACCCGCAGCCGACGCTTGCCCTCGGGTCGCAGGGCGCGCAGGTCCGAATCGTAGAACTCGTCGTCCGGTAGGGTCAGCGTGCCTTCGCTGCACGACGGGCCCAGGCCCACCGCGAGCAACCGCGGGTCGCGGCAGAGCTCGGCGAGCAGGCGCGGCCATTCCTGCAGCGCGAGTGTCCGGTCGCGGATGACTTCGCGCAGATCTTCGATGCGGGCTTCCGGAAAGCTGGAAGGCGCGTCCGGTGGCAGTGCCGTCGCCAACAGCAGGATCGCGAGGGCGGGGACGGCCAGATAGGTCGCGATGGCCCAGTAGTCACCGCCCAGGACGCCTCGCTGGCGTCGGGATCCGTCCCACCCAGGCAAGCGCTACTTCCTGCGACCGAAGAAGCCTCGGCGGCGGGACTCGCCGTCGTCCGGGGTCTCGTCCTCCTCTGCGTCGCTCGGTCGCCGTTCGGCGTGGTCCACCGACAACCGCTCGGTCGAGTCGGCGCGCGGAAGGATCACCGTCGCTTCGGGATCGAAGTCCGGTCGGTCGGGATCGGGATCCGGCACCGGTGACGAGGGACCCGAGTGATGGGTGGCGCGGAGGAGTCCCGACAGCGTCCCGCCGGCGTCTTCGCTCTTTGCCTCGCCACTCCTGGCGGCTTCGCGCTGGGGCGGCGAGGCAGGCGGAGGAGACGGAGAAGCGGGCGGCTCGTCGGAGGCGCGCGCGGCATAGATCATCTCGGGAGTAGGTGCCCTCATCGACGGAATGGTGTCGGCTTCCGCGGGTTCCGGCCTGGATGCGGGCTCCGGGCTGAATTCCGGCTCGGGGCTGAAGTCGGACTCGGGGCTGAAGCCGGGCTCGATCTCGGGTCTCGACGCGGGCAGGGTCTCGGGCTCGCTCTCTGCCTCCGCGACGGGCGTCGGGGGCACCTCGAGGTCGGCCAGGCTTTCGATGCTCCCGCGCAGGGATGCGACAGCGGCATCCAGCCGGTCTTCCAGCGGGCCCGCCAGGCCTTCGACGCTCGCGCGTAGCTCTTCGAGGGCGCGGCTCGAGGTCGCCTGTCCACCGTCGAGGCGCTGCGCGGCGAGACCCAGGGCCGCGCCGGTTTCGCGCAGCTGGGTCATGACGTCCGCGAATTCGTCGAGGCCCGACCGCAGCTCCTCGGCGGCGTTCGCGACCGTCCGGGCGAGGGACCGACTCGCCTCGTCCTCCGACTGCTTGCTTCGGACCAGCTGCTCGACGGCGGCCGCCAGGTCGCCCGACACATCGGACGGGCGGTCCGGGTTCGGCGTGCCCGCAGCGATCGCCTCGCGCAATGCGGCGACCTGCTCGGCGGCACCGCGCTCGAGCCGTTCCGACAGCCGATCGCCCAGGGCCTCCACGGCCCGCTCGATCGCCTTGGGATCGGCGGCCTCGCCGCTGACGGGTGCCGACCCCGGGGCGACCGCGGTGGATCGGATCAGCGGCCGGGGACGGCCGGACGCGTGGCGCAGCAGCTCGGCGACGTCGTCTTGTAGTCGCGCGAGGCTCGCCCGGTGCTCGTGAGCCGTGCGCGTCGTCAGCTCGCCCGTCGAGATGGCGCCGTATGCGAGCTGCACCCAGCTGTCGAGGGTTTCGGCGAGGCTGTCGGCGCGACCTTCGATGAAGCGTCCGGTGATCGCAGCGCCAAGGGACAGCAGCAGTCCCCACAAGCCGATCCGCAGCGCCATCCCCAGGTGGTCCATCAGCGAGATGATCTGCTGGCTGCGGCTGCCGGCATGGCTGGCCGGGTCGAGGGACATCCCGATTCCCGGCAGGGCGAGCACGAGGCCGGCGAATGCCCCCAGCAGGCCTGCCGACAGGAAGATCGCGGGCAACGCGGGAAGCAGGCTCCGCCTCGGGCCGGCGGGGACGAGCGGATGTTCCTGCAGCACATCGATCAGCCGCACCGGCGCGCGCGACAACTCGGGCAGAGACGCGTTCTGGATCGGATCCGCCGCGATGGCGTTCTGCCAGCGGCGGACGAAGTCGCCCCACTGGTAGGCCAGGGGCGATTCCGAGAACGCGTTGCCCACCTCCTGGCGTTGGATGGCGTTCGAGCCCTCGTCGTCGAAGCAGGCCTGCACCGCGCTCCGGAGCTGCCCGATCTGGAGGAGTCGAAGGATCAGGGGCAGGTAGATGGTGGCGGCCATCACTGCTGCGAGGGAAATCAGCAGCACGATCGCGGTCTGGGTGGTGGGATCGTCCGGCCAGAAGAGGCCGACGATCAGCTCGGCGATGGACCCGGGGAACGACGACACGCGCGAGAGTCTACCACCTGCGTCGCCGGGACTCTCTGCGGCCTGCGCTTCCAGGGGATACCCTCCGGGTCCCAACCCGAACAGAGGATGCGCCCACCATGCCCCGTCTGCGCCAGGTCCGTCGAGCCGATGCCACCCCCGAGATCCGTCAGATGTACGACTTGCTGTTCGGGGATCGCGACCCGGTAGACGAGCCCGGCACCGAGACCGGGACGCCGGGCAACTGGTGGACGGTCTTCGCGATCGTGCCCGACGTGTTCGCCCACGCGGTGGCGGGATTCCGGCTCTACCGCAGCAGTCGTCGCAAGCTCGATCCGAAGCTGCGCGAGCTGGGACAAATTCGGGCAGGCTGGGCCCGGGGAAGCCAGTTCGTCTTCTCCCAGCACTGCAAGGCGGCGCGGTCTGTCGGGCTCAGCGAGGCCCAGGTCGAAGCCATCCCCGCCTGGAGCACGGCCGATTGCTTCTCGCCGGAAGAGCGAACGGTCCTGGCGTACACCGACGCCCTGGTCCAGGACGGCGGCCGCGTCCCGGACGCGCTCTTCGACCGGCTGAAGAGCAGCTTGTCCGACGAGGAGATCCTCGAGCTGACCTACGTGACGATGACCTACGAGCTGCACGCCACCATGTGCCGGGCGCTGCGGCTCGAGTTCGACGACGTCGACGAGCGCGTCGTCGAAGTGCCGGCCCCGACCGAGGCCGCGAACGTCGACGTGATGCGGAGCGTGGGGCGTTCGGAAGACGCCGAGTAGCCCGCGCGATCAGCCCGGGCCAGGCGCGGGCAGGCCCGTCAGCACAGCGGAGAGCGTGTCGGAAAGCGCCCGGCCGATCGGCCAGGCTTCGTCGGCATCGTGGTTGCACAGCACGCTCAGACTGAGCCTTCGGCCGTGGAAGGACGGCCAGTGACTCGCGCGCAGGTTCCAGCCGGGTCCACCGCCCCCGTGGCCGAGCTCGAGCTGCGGCGCGCCCGGGTCGGCCATGATGCCGAGCCCGTAGCTCGGCTCCACCGCAGGCGGGTGCATACCGGGCACCCGGGTCAGCGTCAGCATCTGGCTGCGCTCGTTCTCGTCGAGCAAGGTGCCGTCGAAGACGGCGTCGAAGAAGCGACACAGGTCGGGTCCCGTGGCTGCGAGCAGACCCGTCCCGCACCAGCCGGGGTGGTAGAGACTGCGGACGTCACTCCTTTCTTGCGACCCACCGGCCGCGAACAAAGTGCTGTAGCCGGGGACGACGGTCTGCATCTGGTCGAGGGTCTCGAGGCCGCGGGTGTTCGCGAGGCCGAGGGGATCGGTGATGGTCTGCTCGATGAGCGCCCCGAAGGATCGCCCCGTCGCCTGCTCGAGGATGTGACGGGCGAGCGTGTACCCCGTGTTCGAGTAGTTCCAGCCGGTGCCCGGCGAGAAGTCGAGGGGTTTCGCGGCAGCGTGTTCGACGAAATCGGCGAAGCGCCAGGGGTCGCTCGGACGCGCGAGGACGTCCGCGTGATAGTCCGGCAGTAGCGAGTAGTTGAAGACGCCGGCGGTCTGTGCGAGCAGCTGCCGCAGACTGACGTCACCGGCGTACGCGAGACCCGGTAGCCAGCGGGCGATGTTGTCGTCGAGCACGACCACGCCGGACCGTGCGAGACGCAGCGCCGAGACCGCGGTGAAGGTCTTGGTGATGCTGTAGATCGGGAACGTCGCGCCGGGCGTCATCGGCGTTCCCGCAACGGGATCGCTCGCGCCGGAAGCGCCAGACCAGATCGGCTCGCCGTCCAGGGACAGGTCCGCGGTGGCGCCCGTCGTCTCCCTCGCGCCGATCTCTTCGTCGAGGGTGGCCTGAAGGCGGCGCGCGAGACCCGCGGTGTCGAGGGCGCCACTCGAAACGGAACTCACGAGATCGCCTCCCGGACGTCCGCGCGCGTCACGCGCCGGAGGACGGCCCGCGGATGGCGTCGTTTCCGTCCCATTCGGCTGCCGCGGCTGCGATGCGGGAGAAGAACTTCCCCTTGGCGCCGCTGATCTCCGATAGCTCGACCACGGATCCCGGATGGCCGGCGCTCTCGAAGTAGACGAAGCGCCCGTCGTCGCCGATCTGACCCGACTGCCCGACCGCGAAGCCCGCTGCGCGCGCGCGGTCCAGGTCGGTGTCGAAGGCCTCGGTCCAGTAGGCGACGTGCTGCAGGCCCTCGTGCCCTGCCGCGAGGAAGTCCCGGTACATGCTGGGAGCGTCGTTTCGCTGTTGGATCAGCTCGATCTGCAGTGGCCCCGAATTCGCGAGGGCGATGCTCACTTCCAGGGGGGAGGGTTCGCCCCCGTAGTGGAAGCGCTCGATCGGCACGCGTTCGAAGTACCAGAAGGGTCCGACACCCATGACCTCGGTCCAATGGGTGAGCGCTGCATCGATGTCGCGAACGACGTAGCCGTTCTGGCGCACGGGTCCGAACAGGCGGCTCATGCGGCCACGGTAACACGCAATTCCAGCGGTCCCGAAGCGGGCTTGAAGGCGGCCCGAAGAGGCCACGGAAGCTGCTAAACAGCAGCCATGAGCCGTGAATACGACGCACTCCTCGAGGCGCTGGCAGGGCCGGTCTTCCACGGCGACGACCCGCTCGAGGTCGCGCGTGAGAAGCTCGAAGCGGTGCACGGACACCCCGTCGCCGACGAGACTCGCGTCGAGTGGACCGAGCTCGGCGGCGTGCCCTGTGCATGGGTCGACACGCCCGAATCCGACCCCGAGCGCGTGCTCTTCCTGTGCCACGGGGGAGCCTTCGTCGCTGCGGGCGGGGATGGCTACCTGTTCTATGCCGAGATGCTTGCTCGTCCCTTCGGCGCGCGCGTGCTGCTCGTCGATTATCGACTCGCGCCCGACCACCGTTTCCCCGCCGCCCTGGACGACTGTGTGGCGGCGTTCCGCGCGCTCGTGGATTCCGGTGTGCCGCCCGCGCGGGTCGGCTTCATTGGAGACTCGTGTGGCGGTGGACTCGCGATTGCGAGTCTGGTGAAGCTTCGAGCCAGCGCCGGGCCGCTGCCCGGATGCGCTGCGACGCTGGGCGGCTGGTTCGATCTCGAAGCCGAGGGAGATGCGGCGCGGAAGCCCATCTCCCTCGATCCCTTCGCGAATCGCGACTTCGTGCGCGCTCGGGGTCTCGACTACGTGGGGCCGGACGGAGACGTACGGGATCCACTCGCGTCGCCCGTCCACGCGCCACTCGAAGGCCTGCCGCCTCTCTTCCTGCAGGTCGGCCAGGTCGATCTCACCCGGGACGACGCGGTCGCACTCGCCGCTCGCGCAGGACGAGCCGGCGTCGACGTGACCCTCGAGGTGGTGCCGGGCATGCTCCACGGCTTCCAGGGGCTGGTGAACGCCGGCATCCCCGAGGCACGTGAAGCACTCGAACGGATCGCCGCCTGGACCCGGCGATACATGGGTTCCTGAGCCGCGGGCCCCGGTCCCTACCCGAAGCCGAGCGCCTCCATGTCGACGATGTTGCGCATTGGCTCGCCCGCCGCATAGCGGCGCAGGTTGTCCTCGAACAGGTCGAACACGTCGTCGATGTAGCGGTCCACGGAAACCGCCGAGTGGGCCGACACGAAGACGCCGGGTGTGTCCCACAGCGGGCTCTCCGGGGCCAGGGGCTCGGGGTCGAAGACATCCAGGGCTGCCGCCGACAACTGCCCGGACGCGATGGCGTCGGGAATGGCGTCTTCCTCGACCAGGGACCCGCGCGCGACGTTCACCAGGACGGCGCCCGGCTTCATGGCGTCGAATGCGGCGCGATCGATCAGGTGGTGGGTGTCGGGGGTCGCCGGGGCCGCGATCACGATCGCGTCACACTGCGCGAGCATCTCGTGCAGCTGGTCCGGTCGGAAGAGCTCGTCCGCCGAACCGCTGCTCGCTCCGGGCCGCCCGGCGCTGCGCCGCAAGCCGAGCACTCGCAACCCGAGGGCGCGCGCGCGAACGGCCACGGCCTCACCGATGGCGCCGAGTCCCACGATCCCGATCACCGATCCCGCGAAAGTGCGACCGTAGGTCCTTACGTACTCGTGGCGGCGCTGGAAGTCCTCCGCTTCCGGGAAGCGCTTCCAGATCTGCAGCAGTCGCCCGATGACGAATTCGGAAATCGACCGCGCTCCGACGCCCGAGGCGTTCGTCACGCAGACGCATTCCCGGGTGACGCCGGCCTTCGCGAACTGATCCACTCCGGCGCCGATGCCCTGGAGCCAACGCAGGCGCGGCGCGAGCTGCATCAAGTCGTCGGGGGTGTGCAGCTGGATCAGCACCTCGGCGCGGGCCAGCGCCTCTCGGCGTGCGTCCGCGCTGCCAAGTGCCCAGGGCGGAGGCTCGGCATGGGGGAGGTCAACCGTAGCGGTGGCCCAGTCGCTGTCTTCGTCGACGGGCAGGCCCACGACCTCGATACGCGGGTCGATGGCGCGGACGCGTTCCTGGAAGCGGTCGGCCAGCAGCGCGGGATAGCCCAGACACACCACGATCTGCGAGTCAGCCACGATCTTTTCTCCGTCGTCCCTGCCGTCTCGTCTTGCCCCGGCGGACCGTCGACGGTATCCGATCAATCTCGACATGACACCGTGGCCGGGGGGGGCAGGGGGGCAGGTGAAATTTTCGATTCAACTTCCGACTGATCGGGTCGAGCGCGGCAGCGAGTTCACCACCGGGGAAGCCGTCGCCGAGGTGGCGCGCGCCGCCGAGTCCGCAGGCTTCGATGCCTGCTACGTGACCGAGCACCCGTTTCCCTCGGACGAGTGGCTCGCGAGCGGCGGACACCACAGCCTCGACCCGTTCGTGTCGCTCACGGCGGCGGCGATGGCGACCGAGCGCCTGCGGCTCCACACCAACATTCTCGTTCTGCCCTATCGCAATCCGTTCCTGACCGCGAAGTCCGTGGCCAGTCTCGATGTGCTCTCGGGCGGCCGCACCATCATGGGTGTCGCGGCCGGCTATCTCGAGGGTGAGTACGAGGCCCTGGGTGCAGACTTCGAGGACCGGAACGCCCAGTGCGACGAGGCGCTCGAGGCCATCCAGCTGGCGTGGTCCGGCGAGTCGGTCTCTCTCTCGGGTCGCGGTTTCCACGCGCGCGCGAACACGGCCCTGCCTCGCCCCCTGCAACGCCCGCATCCGCCGATCTGGGTCGGCGGGAACTCGAAGAAGGCGATGGAACGGGCGGTCCTTCACGCCGAGGGCTGGAGCCCCTTCCCGCTGCCGCGGAACTTCGCGGGCCGCACACGCACGGCAGCCATCGAGACCGCGGCAGATCTCGGCGAGAAGATCGAGCGGTTGCGCGAGATGGCTGCGCGAGCCGGTCGCAGCGAGCCTCTCGACGTGAACTTCGTTCCGTTCGGCTTCGGGATGAACACGCGTCAGGCCCTGGATGCACCGGCATTCCTCGAGCAGGTCGCCGCGCTCGAGGCGGTCGGGGTGACCTGGCTGTCGCTCGGCCTCCCGGGAGCGTCCCGGTCCGAGTACATCGACAGCGTCGCGGACTTCGGCCAGAGCGTGATCGCGCGGTTCGCGTCGTCTCGGCCGTCCTGACCGGGGCGAGTCCGGGCTAGGCGGGTTCCGCCAGCGCTCCGCCGCAGTCCCGGCAGAAGCGCGCGTCGGCCCGGTGTCCGTCGCTGGTGCAGTGTGGGCAGCTGCGGGTCGTAGGTGTTCTCTCGCTCCGTGCGGTCTCCAGGATCTCCGCCGTCACGATGCCGGTCGGGACGGCGAGGATGCTGTAGCCGAGGATCATGACGAACGAGGCGAGCGCCTTGCCCAGCGGGGTCTGTGGCGCGATGTCGCCGTATCCAACCGTCGTCATGGTCACGATCGCCCAGTAGACCGAGATGGGGATGTTGTCGAAGCCACTCTCCTGCCCCTCGATGAGATACATCGCGGCCCCGAGAATGGTGACCAGGATCAGGACCGTCCCCAGGAAGATCGTGATCTTGTGACGGCTGCCCGCGAGCGCCGCTCGCAGCAGGCTTGCCTCACCGAGGAACTGTCCCAGCTTGAAGACCCGGAATATCCGCAGCAGGCGCAGGCCTCGGATCACCAGCAGTGACTGGGCGCCGGGAAACAGGATGCTCAGGTAGGTGGGCAGGATCGCGAGCAGGTCGACGACGCCGAAGAAGCTGCGCGCGTAGCGGAGGGGTTGCTGTACGCAGATCAAGCGCAACCCGTACTCGAGGGTGAAGAGCGCCGTGAACACCCACTCGATGCCGTAGAGCAGGCGACCGTGCTCGTGCCGAAAGCCGTCCACGCTCTCGACCATCACCGCGGCGACGCTGAGTACGATGGCCACGAACAGGCCGATATCGAAGGCCTTGCCCACCGGCGTGTCCGCCTCGAAGATGATGACGCGGATCTGCTCCCGCCAGGGGGCGCGCTGGCCCTCATCCTTCATGGCGCGGATTGTAGGGGGGGCGCGGGACTCGGGCATTACCCTAGGTAGGGCCCAGATCCTCGGCAGCGAGGCCTCAACGCGCGAAAGCGGTCTTCCGATGAGGAGCCATGGACTTCGAATCCGGCGCGTCGTCCCTGGGCGACCTGACCACCCCCTTCCGAGAGCACCTCGACCACTGCCAGCAGCTCGAGCTGTCGGCACAGCTCGTGGAGTGTGCCGACTACATCCAGAACATCGAGCTGCTCGTCATGGAGTTCCTCGAGTCCTACTACCTGGTCGAGCGGTTGTGGGAGCCGAACGCCGAGTTGGTCGGCGGTGGCGACGATGACGGCGACGGCGGCGAGCTGATCCTCGAGGACTTCTATGAATCACTCGAGCTGCAGATCGTAGGTGCGGGTGCAGACCCGGAAGAACGCCTCGTCTGCCTATCGGGTGCCGTGAGTCCAGTGCCTCATGCGCAGCATCCGGCGCTGTCCCGGCGCGGGCTCGATTTCGTGGGACTGCGCAACGGCGACCCCGGACACATCGTGCTCGGCGTGGCGCAGTCCTCGAAGGACGAGACCGTGTTCCTGTTGCTGCTCCGCGCCCTGAACGCCCTCGCCGAGCTGTCACCGCCCCTGCGTGTGGTGCAGCTCGGACGCGAGATCCTTCACGGAGCCATCCCCGAAGACGCGGAGTTCACGCTGCAGCTGGGTCTCAGCGAGCCGGGAGTCGGCCCCGTTTCCACCGCCTTGGGACAGCTCACCCGCGATCTCGCGGAGGCGTTCTCCCGGCAGGTCGCCGAAGTGCCCCAGCTTTCAGGCACCCTCGAGGCCATTGCGTGCATCGACGTAAAGCCGGAAGCGCTCGACGCGAAGCGACTCGAACAGATCTGGAGCGTCTAGCCGCCATCAGGCGGCTTCGCGCCGAGACCAGCGGAGGGGTAGGGCGTCCTTTCGCTCGACGACCTCGTCGATCCGAACCCGGACGAGCCGCAGGGCGCCCGGGAAGCGAGCCGTGTCCGGCGCACGCCAATCGATGGTCGCTTGTCCGGTCAACTGCAGTAGATCGCCGCGCTCGAAATCAACGAAGACGAGGCCGATGCGCGGGTCGCGTACCAGGTTGCCGAAGGTATTGAAGTGGTCGTTTCCCGCGTAGTCGGGAAACACGAGCTGGTTCGCGTTCTCGACCTGGACGAAGCCCGGCGGTCCGCCGCGATGGGAGGCGTCCATGCCGAAGTGCGCCGCGTCGCCCGCACCCCGGTCCCGGTAGCCGGTTGCCAGGAAGAAGGTCTCCGCCCGGCCGAGATCCGCCCTCTGTGTGTCGCTGAGTCCCGGTGTTCGAACGGGGGTCCGAGGCTGCTCGGGCAGGGCGGCGGGCTCCCAGTCGCGGACGTGAATGAAGCGCGGGCAGTTCCCGAAGCTCTGCTCGACCCCGAGTACGATCTCGGAGCCGGCATCTTCGCGGAGACGGCCGTTGACCCGGTTGCGGCGCCGTCGTGCCAGATCGATTCCCAGCAGACCGATCTCCCGGTTCTCAGTCAACGCGCCCGAAAGCGCATCGTCGGCGCCGACGCGCGCCCGGATCCGCAGGGTTTCCGGGTCGGGAGACTGAATGAAGCCGGGTGCGCCGGTGAGCAGAGTCGCCCACGGACGGCTCGCGGCGTCTCTCGCCGCGACGACGACGAAGGGCAGCTCGGCGTAGAAGCGCCGGTGCTGCTCGGGGAGATGGTCGCGAACGACCTTGCGGCCACGAGCCTCGAGCTGATCGCGCACGCCGAGGCGGGCCTGGACCTCGCGCTCGCCCTCGTGGAACGGAGACGCGGTCATCGGCCCGGCCCCCCTGCCTGGGACGGCGCCGGCTCGAAGCCCGGCAGCTTCTCGAGTCGCTCGAGCCATCGCTGCACGTTCGGGTAGGGGTCGAGGGCGACGCCACCGTCCGGCGCCAGGGCGACATAGCTGTAGTTGGCGACGTCGGCGATGGTCGGGCGCTTGCACGCCAGCCACGCGCGCTGGTCGAGGTGGGCATCGAAGCTGCCGAGGGCCCTGTGGGCGAGTTCCTGGGCGGCCCCGAGATCACCGTCCCGGCCGAAGAGCTGGATGACCCGGGCGCGGGCCAGTCCGTCGGCGACGAGGGTGTTGGCCGTCGCGAGCCACTCGACAACGCGCGCCTCGCCCAGTGCATCCACGGGCAACCATTCGCCGCGCCCGAACTTGCGGCCGAGATAGACGAGGATCGCACTCGAATCGCGCACGGTCTCGTCGTCGTCGCGAAGGACGGGGACCTGCCCGAAGGGATTCAGAGCGAGGAACTCCGGGCTGCGCTGCTCGCCGGCGGGCAGGTCGACGAGCACCCGCTCGTAGGGCACGGCCAGGAGCGACAGCATGTTCCGGACCTTGTGGGCGTTGCCCGAGAGCGGGAAGTCGTACAGGCGGATCATGACAGGGCTCCTTCCGATACGTCGCTTCGGAGGTCGCTATTGGCGAGGATCGTCCGGAGTGCGCGGTGCGCCCGGTGGAGGCGCGTCTTGACCGCTGACGGTGAGATCGCGAGGACTTCCGCGGTCTCGCGGGTGTCGCGTTCCTCGAGGTCGCGCAGCTGGATCACGCGGCGGTGGCGCTCCGGGAGCTGCTCGACGGCTCGCCGCAGCCGGTCGCGTGCTTGCTCTCGTTCCGCGCGGAGCGCGGGGGATTCCTGGGGCGCCGACAGCTGGTGGAAGTTCTGATCGTCGAAGGGCTGCTCGGGCTTGCGTCTGCGCGTGCGAAGCTTCATCAGCGCGGCGTTGACCACGATGCGATGCAACCAGGTCGTGAACCGCGCCTCGCCCTCGAAGCGGTCGATCGACCGCAACGCCGACACGAAGGCGTCCTGGACTGCGTCCCGGGCGTCGGCTTCTTCGGGCAGGATGCGGCGCGCGACGCCGAGCAGGCGCGTGCCGTTCTCGCGAACCAGGTGTTCGAATGCGGCCTCGTCTCGCGACCGCAGCGCGGCGACCAGGACTTCCTCGTCCTCGAAGTCGGGTTCGTCCCGGACCCGTTCGTCCAGGAGCCGGAGGTGGGCGCCGCGCCGTGCCGGCTCCGGGGGGACGCAGGCAGTGGCTTGGGATGCTGAAGCGGGGAACATGGATTTCTCCTCGGGGTCCGGCCGGGGGGATGCCCGGCTCGCCCGAGTCCGACTGCAGATGGCGTGCCGACGAGCTCGCGACGAGGCAAGCCCGCGAGGTGGCTCGGGAATCGCCCATCATCAGCCGCGCCCAGGCAGACTCGAAAGTTCGTGGGCACGAGATCTCGTGACGAGATCCCGTGACTGGACTCGTGACTGGGCCCGGATCCGAAGCTCTTCGTTACTCGCGGCCGGGGCGGGCGAGGCCGTGTCGCTTGAGTCGCGACGTGACCGTGCTGGGGCGCAGGCCGAGAAGCTCCGCGACGCCGCCGGGCCCCGCGATGCGGCCCCCCGCCTGCTCGAGGGCGACCCGGAAATTCTCGCGCTCGCGCTCGCGCATCTCCGCGTCGCTCAAGACCGTCGAGTCTGCCGCCTGCTTGCGCCCGTCGCCATCGATCGAGGCGCGGTCGCCGGGCGGACCGGCGGCGGTCGGGGGGGTGAGGTCGAAGCGCAAACTGCCATCGACGGACCGGATGACCGCACGCTCGATGACGTTCTGCAGCTCGCGGACGTTGCCTGGCCAGGGGTACGAGGCGAGCAGGCGTCGATCGGCTTCTGTCAGGCGAGCTGGCTTGCGCAGCTTGCGAGCGGCGATCTCCGTGAACGCGTCGGCCAGGATGACCACGTCGTCGGACCGGTCCCGAAGCGGCGGAACCTCGATCGGGAAGACGTTGAGTCGGTAGTAGAGGTCCTCCCGGAAGCGACCCGCCTTGACCTGCGCCTCGAGGTCGACGTTCGTCGCGCACACGATGCGCACGTCCACGTCGCGCGTGGAGTCGTCGCCGAGGCGCTCGTACTGCCCTTCCTGCAACACGCGCAGCAACTTGCTCTGCAGCTCGAAGGGGATCTCGCCGACTTCGTCCAGGAAGAGGGTCCCGCCGTCCGCCGCCGCGAAGCGACCCACGCGATCGCGGGTGGCCCCGGTGAAGGCACCCTTCACGTGGCCGAAGAACTCGCTCTCGAACAGATCGCGCGGCACCGACGCACAGTTCACGCGGATGAGCGGGCCATCCTTGCGGTGACTCCGGCGGTGGATCTCGCGGGCGACGAGTTCTTTGCCGGTCCCCGACTCTCCGAGTACCAGCGCGGTCGCATCGGTGGGGGCGACCTGTTGGATCTGTTCTCCCATGCGACGGATGGGCGAGCTGACCCCCAGGATCTCGCCGAAGGACTGCGCTTCGTCGATTTCGTCGCGCAGGTAGGCGTTCTCCACCGCCAGCCGCTCGCGCAGCTTTTCGATTTCCTCGAAGGCGCGCGCGTTGGCGAGCGCGGCCGCGGCGTGGTCCGCCACGACCCGGAGCGCGGCGAGGCATTCCTCGCAGAAGCGTCGGCGGGTGAAGACACCCAGGACGCCCAGTACTTCGCCGCGGTGGATCAAGGGCTGCGCGCCGAAGCCGACGATTCCTTCGTGGTGCGCCCAGTCCGGCCGTGCGATCCAGGTGCTCGATTCGCGCATGTCCTCGACCCAGACGGCATCCGCTGTCTCTGCCACCGCGCCGACCTTGCGGACGCCGATGGGAAAGCGGCTGAAGTCACCGTCGAGCCGGGACCAGTCCGCGCCCGGCTCCCGGGGGTCGCGTCCGGCGCTCGCGACCAGATGCAGGCAATCGATTTCCCGGGCGCACTCGTCGCGCATGGGGCAGTGCCCGCAGATGTCGCCCGGGCGCTTGATCCACACCCGGGCGAGAGCCAGGTCGGGGACTTCTGCGAAGCGCGCGACGATCCGTTCGAGCAGCCCCTCGACCTCGCGTTCCCGAGCGAGATCGAGCAGCAGGCGCTGGGTCCAGCCCGTCGGAAGCGTGAAGGGCGCGTCGTCCATGTCGGGAGGGTCCGGAATTCGCATGCGAGGCACAACTTCGATGCCGGCGCGCGCGGCGGGGTCCCGGCGGCTACGGGTCGGGAAGTAGCCTGCGATCCTGGAACTCCGCGAACCACTTCCGGAACATCACCTCGCTGTCCATCACCTCGTGGAAGCCGGCCTGGCGGAGCTTCGTGGTGGACACGAGCGCGGGCGACACCGCGCGGTCGGCGCCGTACGCCATGCAGAAGTCCGCGTAGTGGAACGACTTGCCGACGAACGCGTCGAGACCCGGGGCGCGCAGGCCGTGGCGCTCGCGCACCGCGTCCCAGGCTTCGGCCTGGGGCGGCATCGTCTCGGCCAGGCGTTCGGGCGTGTGCTGGCCGGGCGTCATGCCGAGCGCGTCGGCGATGGCCGGCCAGACGTTGTGCCAGACGAATACGTCGCCGTTTGTCACGTTGAAGACCTCGTCGCGAGCCTGCGGCGAGCTGCCCGCCCAATCGATGACCCGGGCCAGCAGGTCCGCGTCCACGGCTTCGAGGATCGGGCCGAGCCCGCCCGGGTAGTCGAGCGCTTCACCCCGTTCGCGCTTCAACGCCGCGTAGGTGCCGATGGCGGGAATCAGGTTCATGGCCGATCCGAGTGACAGACCGAAGACGATCTGGGGTCGCAGGATGGTCCAATGCCACGGGCCGCCGCCGGGCTTCGACCGCAGCAGGTCCTCCTGATCCCAGTAGAAGTTCGGGACGTCGCGCCGCTCGGACCGGTTCTCGCGTGCCGGGATGGCGAGGGGTGCCACGTGCACGCCGTAGGCCTTGGTGCCCTGGAGCAGTGTCACGTGCCGAAGCCCGCGCGCCGTCTCGCCAAGGGGCACCAGCAGGTTCTCGAGCATTCGGCGGTTCGTCTCGATCTGCTCGGCCTCGAGCCAGCCGGCCACCAGTCCGGGGCGCTCGTAGAGGGCGGCGTACACCACCCGCGTCACATCGGGAAGGTCTCGCGCCGCCTGCGCGCACGCCGCCGCGTCCGTCAGGTCGAGCGGGAGAAAGTCCGCCCCGAAGCGTTCGAGGGGCTCTCGCCGCGAAACGGCCGTGAGCTTGCAGTCGCTGCGCCCGCCGAACTGCTTCAGGGCGGCGAACCCGACGACACCCGTGGCACCGACCACCAGCACGTGTTCCGGCATGTGGCGAAGCGTAACCCGCCAGACCCCGGTGGTCCGCTCAGGTGTCGGGACCGGGCCGCTCGGGGACTTCGTCGTCGTCGAAGATCATGCGGTGGGCCGGGCCTTCGAAATCGTCGAAGGCGCCCTTGCGGATCTCTCGTATGACCAGCGCCAGGAAGATGGCTCCCAGCAGCAACGAAATCGGGATCGTCAGGGCGAGGAAGCTCATGCCGGCGCCTTCCAACGCAGGAGCCGCACGGAATTTCCCGTGACGATCAGGGACGAGAGGCTCATGGCGATGGCGGCGTGCAGCGGCTCGAGTATGCCCGTCGCCGCAAGCGGGATCGCGACGAGGTTGTACCCCACCGCAAAGCCCAGGTTTTCGCGGATGCGTCGCAAGGTGGTTCGCGAGAGTGCGATCAGGTCGGGCACTGCTTCGAGACGCGACCCGCCAACCACCGCGTCGGCAGCGTGAACGGTGACGTCGGACCCCTGTGCGATCGCGACCCCGACGTCCGCCGCGGCGAGGGCGGCTGCGTCGTTGATGCCGTCGCCCACCACGACGACTGCGTCGGCCGCCGAGTGAGCGGCGCGCAGGCTCTCGACCCGCGCAACCTTGTCCTCCGGCGCGACCCCGGCTGCGAAGTCGCGGATGCCGGCCCGTTGGGCGGCCAATCGCACCGCGGCGAAGTGGTCCCCGCTGACGAGGACCGTCTCGATCCCCATGTGCTCGAGCCGCGCCACCGCGCGCCGTGCGTCGTCGCGCACCGGGTCGGATCCCGCGATCAGTCCGATCACGCGACTCCCACGGGCCACCCAGGCCAGACTGAGCCCGCGCTCGGCGAGCTTGTCGGCGGCTTCCGCCAGCGCTGCGTCCGGCCGCGCGCCAGTGGACTCGACCCACGCACGCGCGCCCACCCGCAGGACGTTGGTAGCGCCGGGCCCGACGCGTGCTTCGACGCCGCGCCCCGGCAGTGTCGTTCGCTCGAGCGCGGCCTCGCAGTCGAGGCCGCGTGACTCGGCCGCTTCCCGGATCGCAACCGCGAGAGGATGTGTGGACGCGCCTTCGGCCAGGGCGGCGGCTTGCAGCACCGCATCCTCCGCATCCTGCAGCGCCGCGGGTCCGGCGACGACGATCTCTTCGATGGCAAAGGAGCCGCGCGTCAAGGTCCCCGTCTTGTCGAGCACCACGGCGACGGTACTCGCACAGCGCTCGAGGGTCGCGCCGCTCTTGATCAGGATGCCGAGCTGCGCGGCGCGGCCGATGGCTGCCGTCACGGCCGCAGGTGTGGCGAGGCCCAGCGCGCAGGGGCACGCGACGATCAGGACCGCCGCCGCGGTGATCGCGATCTCGAGCGGTGCGGCGCCCGCCCACCACCAGGCGAGCGCTGTCGCGCCGGCAAGGACCAGGACACTCGGCGCGAAGACCGCGGCCACGCGGTCGGCGAGCTGTTGTACGCGAGGTCGCGCGAGCTGCGCGCGTTCGAGCAGCTCGGTCAGGCGCGCCAGGGTTCCCGTCGCCGAGGGCTCGGTCACCTCGATGTCGAGCTCTCCCAGCAGATTCGTGCTGCCTCCGACTACACGGTCGCCGACCCGGCGCAGGACGGGTGTCGATTCGCCGGTGATCAACGCCTCGTCGAGCTCGGACGACCCGCACAGGATGCGACCGTCGACTGGGATGTTCTCCCCGGCGGCGACGCGTACGTGGTCTCCGCGGGACAGGCTGTCCACGGCTACTCGGACGGGTCCCTCGGTGGCGATGCGGACGGCCGTGTCCGGGGACAGGTCCATCAGGCTGTCGACGGCCCCGGTCGCGCGTGCGCGCGCGCCACGCTCGAGTGTGCGGCCGAGCAGGATGAGGAAGACGATCACTGCGGCCGAGTCCATGTACAAGTGCTCGGTCTCGGCGAGGGTGCCGACGACACTGACGACGAACGAGGTCGCGATGCCGATCGTGATCGGGACGTCCACGGTGAGCTCGCGCCGACGCAAGCCGGACCACGCCCCACGCCAGAAGGGCAGGGCGCACCAGCTGATGGCGGGGACGGACAGCGCGATGGCGAGCCAGCGGAGGGTACGCCGCACCTCCGGATCGAGGCCCTCGTAGCCACCGATGTAGAGCGCCGCCGCGATCCACATCACGTTGCCCGCGAGGAACGCGGCGACCAGCACCCGGATGAGAGCCTCGCGCGCGGTCGCATGCGCGGGCCGGTCGAGCAGTGTGGGGTCGTAGGGGACGGCGCGGTAGCCCAGGGCTTCGACTTCGCCCACCAGGTCCGCTTCGTCCAGGGCCTTCGGATCGTATCGAACGAGCGCGCGGTGGTTCGTGTAGTTGATCGTGGCCTCGAGGACGCCGGGCTTCGCGCGCAAGGCGCGCTCCACGCGGTTGACGCAACCCGCGCAGCTGAGCCCGTCGAGCAGCAGCCCCGTCTCCCGACCGGGTGCGGCGCTCATCGATGGCTTCCGGTCGGGTGATGCCAGTGCTTCAGCGTACGCTCGAGCTTCGCGCCGCTCGCGAGCCGCGCCCGCACCTCGAGCTGCCAGCGACCCGCTCGGGGCAGGGGCACCTCGCCGCGCCAGACGCCCGCCTTGTCGAGCTCGAGTTCGAAGGTCTCGTCGTAGCCGGATTCGGCGGGCCGGATGCGCGCGACCGTGACGGTTTCGGCTGCCGACCCCATGAGCACCACCGCCACTCCGGCGCCGCCCGCAGTCGCCGTGCTGCTTGCCTCGAGGGACATGCCGAGTGCCCGGGCGTCGAGTCGCGCAGCGAGATCGTCGTTGTACGTGAGCCCGGCCTCCCAGGCGTCGCCCACGAGACCGTCCGGGTACGAGGACGCGATCACCCACAGCGAAAGGGAGCACCCGATCATCACCGCGAGCAGGGCGGCGAGCGCCCAGGGCCAGGGCTCGAAACCGTTTTGCGAGGAGCCCGAGGAGAGGAGGGGGTCGCGGTCAGCCATCGCCATGGGTCATCCCCGGACTCAAGAAGCGGGTCTCGCGGGTCAAGCCGCGCGAGCGCTTGTCCTCGGGCTCGAGTATGAAGCGAACCCGTCGCGGCGGCGGCGAGTCGCCGGTCTCGCGCGCGACGACGAAGACCCGCGCTTCGAGGGACGTCGTGCCCGGCACCGTGAGCGGATTCATGCCGGTGATCAGGTCGAAATCCTGGTTCTCTTCGAGGCGGATCCGAAAGCTGCGGTCCTGGCGTTCCCGGTTCTCGACCTGCAAGGTGAAGGCGTTGCTGACACGGCCGTCCGGCATCGTTGCATAGAGGGAATCGCGGTTGTGTGCGACATGCAGGCTCATCGCCTGTCGCTGGCCCAGCAGGGTGCCGAAGGCGCCGCCGACGCACAGCAGCAGGATGCCGTAGGCGACGACGCGGGCGCGGAGCGGACGCACTCCCGCCCAACCCGCGACACCCTTGAGGGTGCGGTAGGCGATCAGCTGCTTGTCCCGGCCGATGCGTTCCATCACTCCGTCACAGGCGTCGATGCATTGGGTGCACGCGATGCACCCCAGCTGCAGTCCGTCGCGGATGTCGATCCCCGACGGACACACGGCGACGCAGAGCCCACAGTCGACGCAGTCGCCCGAAGTCGTGCCCTTCTTGCCGCGGGGGTCGCCGCGCGCTTCGTCGTAGCCGATGACCAGCGTGTCCTTGTCGAAGAGCACGCCCTGGAAGCGCGCGTACGGACACAGGTACTTGCAGAAGGTCTGACGCAGGAACACGAAGTCCACATACGCGAGTCCGGCCGTCACGGTCCAGAAGCCGACTGCGACCGGGTGCAGGGTTCCTTCGCGCGCGTCCGCGACGAACTGGTAGGGCGACACGAAATATCCGATCAGGTGGAAGCCGATCACTGCGGATGCTGCGATCCAGACGACGTGGGTGAGGACGATGCGCCATGCGGCGATCCGCTTCGGCCGCTGCGCGCCCTTCCAGCCTTCGATGCGTCGTGCGACGCCTGCGAACACGTCGGTGAACACCGTCTGGGGACAGGCCCAGCCGCACCATACGCGACCGAAGAGCGCCGTGAAGAAGAAGAGAGCGAGCGCCGAGCCGATGACCAGCAGCCACAGGAAGTAGAGCTCCTGGGGGAAGATCACGAGCCCGAGGATGTGGAAGCGGCGGGCGGGGACGTCCAACAGCACCAACGGATCGCCGTGCAGGCGGATCCACGGGATCGCGAAGAGCACGGCGATCAGCACTGCGTTCGCGTAGGAACGCAGATGCCGGAAGGGCCCGTCGACCGGTCTCGCATTCAGCATGGGGTCACCGAGGCCTCAGCCTCCCGGCGCGGGCGCCGCGAAGTCCGGCGCGCCGACGCCCGGCTCGTCCGTCTTCGGAAGCGTCTCCATGTAGGCCAGCACCTTCCAGATCTTCTCCGAGCCGAGCGCGGGACCCCACGGCGGCATGCCCAGAGGACGCCCTGCCGAGACCGTCTCGAACAAGGTCTCGTCCGAGTTCCCGTACTTCCAGTAGGGGTCGATCAGGCTCGGGCCCACGAGCCCGCTGCCGTCGGGCTTGTGGCAGGCGACGCAGATCGTGCTCCATACCTCGCTGCCTTCGGCGATGGCGACGGCGTCGCCGTGATACGGGTTCGTGGTGGGTAGGGCCGCGCGGACCTCGGCAGCGTGCGCCTCCGCGATGCGGACCTCCGCCTCGTACTGCACGGCCTGGGACCAACCCGAGAGCAGGTAGTAGGGGATGTAGAACGCCGCGAAGCCGATGCTCGCGTAGAACGAGATCGTGAACCACCTGGGGATCGGGTGGTCGTCTTCGGCGATGCCATCCCGGGGCTCGCCGCTCGGCCGTTCGTACTCGGCGATCTCTTCGCTCATCGACTCGTCTCCTCGCCGTCGTCGTCCTGCAGCATGCGCCGCGCGGGGTCCTCGAAGCGCTCGCGATGCGACGGCAGGTACAGCCAGATCGCGATTCCCGTGAGCGAGAGCGCCAGGAAGGCGAGCCGCGCGAACTTGTAGACCCCGGCCCAGTCCTCCATCAGCGCGTTCCCGTCATGGCGACGTCGTCTTCGCGCACCGCGTGCCCCAGGGACTGCAGGTAGGCGATCACCGCGACCGCCTCGCTGCGGGCCTCCGTCGCATCGAGGACGATTCCCGCGCCGCGGATCGAAGCTGCGATGCCTCCGGCCGCGCGTTCGGCGTCGCCGGGTGCGTTGCGGATCTCGTCGTCCGTATAGGGGTGGCCGAGCATGCGTAGCGCGCTCAGCTTGGCGGAGCTGAGAGAGGTGTCCAGCACGGTCTCGGTGAGGAAGGCGAACTCCGGCATGTTCGAGCGAGGCTCGATGTCGCGGGGGTTCTTGAAGTGCAGCCAGTGCCACGAGTCCGGATACTTCTTCCCGACCCGCGCGAGGTCCGGCCCCGTGCGCCGCGAGCCCCACAGGAAGGGGCGGTCGTAGATGCCCTCACCGGCGAGGGAGAACGGGCCGTAGCGATCCGTTTCGGTCTTGAAGGGACGCACCTGCTGGCTGTGACAGGTGTTGCAGCCCTCGCGGATGTAGATGTCCCGGCCCTCGAGCTCGAGTGAGCTGTAGGGGCGCAGGTTCGTCAGCGGTTCGATGGTGCCCTGCAGGAAGAAGGGCGGGATCAGCAGGCAGACGCCACCGACGATCACGGCGAGGAAGGTGAAGGTGCTGAGCCGGATCCAGTGGTTCTCGAGAGGGCGGTGCCATTCGTGGGACATCTTCTAGCGACCTCCAGCGACGGCGGGAGTCGCGGCCAGCGAGGGCTCGGGCGCCGCAGCGCTGCCTTGCCGGATGGTCATGATCACGTTGTAGAACATGACGAAGGCGCCGCTGAGGAAGACCGCGCCGCCGACCGCCCGGATCACGTCGTAGACGCGAATGGCGGACACGGACTCGATGAACGTGTAGGCGAGGCTGCCGTCCGGGTTGACCGCCCGCCACATCAAGCCCTGGGTGACGCCGGAGATCCACATGGGCGTGACGTACAGCAGCAGTCCGAGAGTGGCGATCCAGAAGTGGGTGTTCGCGAGGCGCACGCTGTACAGCTGCGTGTGCCACAGCCGCGGGATCATGTAGTAGAGCGTCGCGAAGCAGGTGAGGGCGACCCAGCCGAGGGCGCCCGAATGGACGTGGCCGATCGTCCAGTTGGTGAAGTGGGAGAGGGAGTTGACCGTCTTGATGGCCATCATCGGGCCCTCGAAGGTGCTCATGCCGTAGAAGGTCAGGCCGACGGCGAACATCTTCAGGATGGGGTCCGTGCGCACCCGGTCCCAGGCGCCCTGCATGGTGAGGAAGCCGTTCAGCATCCCGCCCCAGGACGGCAGGATGAGCATGATCGAGAAGGCGGTCCCGAAGGTCTGGGTCCAGTCCGGAAGCGGTGAATAGATGAGGTGATGCGGGCCGGCCCAGATGTAGATGCAGATGAGCGACCAGAAGTGCAGGATCGACAAGCGGTGGGAGTAGATGGGTCGATCGACCTGCTTCGGCAGGAAGTAGTACATGAGCCCGAGGATCGGAGTCGTGAGCAGGAAGCCGACGGCGTTGTGGCCGTACCACCATTGGACGTTGGCATCGTAGACCCCCGCGTAGAGGGAGTACGACTTCATCCACGAGACCGGCAGCTCCATGCTGTTCACGATGTGCAGCATGGCGATCGTGATGATGGTGGCGATCCAGAACCAGATGGCCGCATACATCTGTCGCTCGCGGCGCCTGGCCAGGGTGCCGAAGACGTTGATCGCATAGATGATCCAGACCACGGCGATGGCGATGTCGATGGGCCACTCGAGCTCGGCGTACTCCTTCGAGGTGGTCTTGCCGGCGAGCAGGCTGACGGCCGCTGAAACGATGATCGCGTTCCAGCCCCACAGGTTGAGCCGGGAAAGGGTGTCGGAGAACATCCGCACCCGGCAGAGCCGCTGGATGCCGTAATAGCTGCCGGCGAAGACGACACCGAGGGTGAAGCCGAAGATCACGGCGTTGGTGTGCAAGGGCCGGATGCGCCCGAAGTGCAGCCAGGGACCCGCATTCGCCTCGGGCCAGGCCAGCTGGATCGCCGCCAGCAGGCCGACGGTCATCCCGACGATGCCCCACACGAGTGCGGAGATCGCGAAGCCGCGAACCACCTGCATGTCGTACTGGACGACTTCCCCTTCCGAACTCAAAGCGATCTCCCTCCGGCGTGACACGGTCGGCGCTCGTTCGCTGGCTGCGACGTCGCGACGAGCAGTGCACGATTGATGCCGAGGCGAGGCGTCCCTGGCGGGCAGCCCGCTGTAGTGAGACGCCCCAGTCCGCCTCAGGATGGACGGCGCTGGGGCGTTCGGCCCCGTCGCATGAGAGGCCGGGGCGCCGGGCGTCCTCGTGCGCGAACTGGCGGCCGGACTAGTACTCGAAGGTCGCCATCGCCGTGACGCGTTGGTCGAACAGGTTCTTGCTGCCCTGGACTGCGCGCTCGTAGGACAGGCCCAGCACCAGGCGTTCGTCGAGGGGTACGCGGACTCCCCAGGCCATGGTGACCAGGTTCTTGCCCCGCATGCCCTGAGATCCCAGATTCGCGACGTCGGCACCTTCGAAGCGCCCGGTTCGCAGGGCGGCCTGGGCGGTGTTCAGCGTGACGTCGGTGCCGAGGGACTTGCTGGTGTTCAGCTTCAGGCGCCCGTCGCCGCTGTTGGTCCAGGAGGTGCCGCTCACCTCGATGAAGGGGACCAGCATCTCCGCCACGACGTACTGGACGTTCAGATTGTAGAAGAGCGAGGTGCTCTCCTTGGACGAGTCCACCGGGATCTGGCCACCCAGGCTGCCGATCAGGTTCAGCCGGTCCACGGGGCCCCATGCAAACGACGCCGACGGGATGAAGATGCCGTCCCCACGCCCCTGGAAGACCTCATCGTTGCCGAGCGGGATCTCGTAGCGGATCGCAGGAGACAGGATGAAGCGGTTGTCCTCGTCTTCGATCATCGCGTACTTGAAACCGATGGTCATGTTCATGAAGCCGGTGTCGTCCTTCAGCACCGAGGCGCGGTCTGCCGGATTCCCTGTGATGTCCGAGACCTTCGTCTGGTGGTCGATCATCATGAACCCGTCCTTCGTGGCGATGAAGGCGAGCTTGTCGGTGAGCGCGAGCCGGAGCTGCAGGGCC
The DNA here is from genome assembly GCA_029261855.1 of Deltaproteobacteria bacterium. Taxonomy (GTDB): domain Bacteria; phylum Myxococcota_A; class UBA9160; order UBA9160; family UBA4427; genus JAJDAN01. The sequence goes on along the minus strand of JAJDAN010000024.1, from coordinate 217,205 downwards.
AGTACCCCGACGTCGCTCCTCTGGAGCCCGCCGTTCTCCGGGAACTGGTGCCAGATCCCGACGAGGTTTGCGCCCGTCGTGATGAACGGGTCCTCGAAGAGGTACGGCATGGACATGGGCTGGACCATGCCGTCAAAGCGGGCCTTCCGTTCGCACCGGAAGTCCGGAAGCCAGGTGGGGCAGTTCTCGGATTCGGCTTCCGCGTGCGCGGCGCCGTTCGCGAGGCCGAGCGTCGCGACGAACGCGATCAGCATGAGCCCGTACCCGGGCCGGGCTCTTCCTTTGGACATGATTCATCTCCTAAATCGAGTGGCGAGTGGGACTGCGGCTCCAGAGCGTTCACCGCGTGCTCTGCAAGGCGCCTGCCATCCGATCCCGGCACGAAGCGGGATGGGTGGCGCTCGGGGGGAGGCGGCTGGGGCTCGTTTGGACGCAGGGGTGAGGCGGCCAGGGCTTGTCGACCCATCCCGCGATGCGGCTCCGGTCCGGCCTGAACGGTGTTCTCACCGTCCGCCAGCCCCATCCCCGCGCGCCCTACAGGCCCTCGAGGCGTCGAAAATGGGGGTTCCCCTACGGAGCGCGTCTGAGTAGGATGCTTGGACACGGCCGAGAGGCATGGAGGATCGACGATGCGAAGCACGACCAAGGGACTCGGAACGCTGGCGATCGTGATGATGTGCGCCCTCTTCTCGATGGGTGTTTCGCAGTGCGGGGGAGGCGTCATCTACGTACAGGACGGCGAGTCGATCCAGGATGCGGTCGATGCGGCCACGCCGGGAACCACGATCATCGTCTACCCCGGCTTCTACACGGCGGCTGCGGGAGAGCGCGCTGTCGTCGAGGTGCTGACGGACGACATCCGCCTGATCGGCAAGGCGGGTGCCGTCATCGACGCCACCGGCAACGACTACGCGGTCAAGGTCGGCGACCGCAGCTTCGGTTGCCTGGCGGGTGCGATCCAGGGCTTCAGCATCCGCGGCTTCACCTTCCAGAACGCGGACAACTCGGGCGTGTTCCTCGCCAACGTCGACAACTACTCCATGACGAAGGGCATCTACCTCGATAACGCCGAGTACGGTCCGTACCCGATCTGCTCCCGCGACGGCGTCGTCGCCGAGAACTTCGCTTCGGGCCATGACGACGCGGCGATCTACGTGGGCCAGAGCGACGGCACCCTGATCGAGCGCAATGAGGTCTTCGACAGCGTCATCGGAATCGAAGTCGAGAACTCGAGCAACGCCATCGTGCGCAACAACAAGGTCGAAGGGAACACAGCCGGCATCTTCCTGGTGGTGCTGCCCGGCCTGAACATCCCCTTCGCCGAGAACATCCTGGTCGAGAACAACAACGTCCGGGACAACAACCGGGTCAACACCGCGACCGACGGCAACCTGGCGCTGCTGCCCGAGGGCACGGGCATCCTCAACCTCGGTGCGGACTTCGCCGTGATCCGGAACAACCAGGTCTGGGGCAACCGCACCTACGGGATCGTGTTGGCGGGCAATCCCTTCTCCGTGCTGGACCCGCGCATCGAGCCTTTCATCGACGGAAACGAGGTCCGCAACAACATCTCCAAGGGCAACGGCTACGACCCGGACGTGGATCGCGCGCTCGCTCCGGGAGGAGACATCGTCTACTCGCCGGACGTCCGCTTCCCGCCGACGATTCCGTTCCCGCCGACCGCGGATCCGGACCCGACGGACAACTGCTTCGATTCGAACACTTTCCAGACGCAGTTCGTGGGAGCGGACGCGATGCCGGGCGCGACCCTGGCGGACTTCCCCTGTCCCGACGCGCCCTGAACCCACACGACCTGCAGCCAAATTGCGCGGCCCGGGATTCGTCCCGGGCCGCGCCTGCGTGAGCGGCACCCTGACCCGCGGAGCCTGATCCATGACCCGTCTTCGACCTGCGCACCTGTTCGTTTCTCTCGTCCTGGCGACGCTCACCCAGCTGGTGCCCGCCGCCGCGCAGGCGGTGGTCGTGGTTCTCGAGCCGGTCAAGGACGGCAGCCTGAAGGAGGATGTCGCCGGCGCCGTCGCCAACGGCGCGGGTCCGATGCTCTTCACCGGCAAGACGGGCAACGACGGCGACAACACCCTGCTGCGCGCCGTGCTCGAGTTCGACGTGGCGGGCAGCGTGCCGCCGGGATCGACCGTGACCTCGGTGAGTCTCACCCTGAATCTCGCCGGGACGACGGCGACCTTCTTCCCGGCGACGACCACGCTCCACCGGGTGCTGACCGAGTGGGGCGAGGGGACTTCATCGTCGGCGAACGGTGAGTTCCCGGCCTCGACAACGAACGATGCGACCTGGATCCACAGCTTCTACGACACATCCTTCTGGACGAGCGCCGGCGGTGACTACGTGGGCACGGCCAGCGACAGCGAGAACGTCCTGGCCCTCGGCCCCTATACCTGGACCTCGGCGCAGATGGCCGCCGACGTGCAGGCCTGGGTGGACACGCCGGCAGACAACCACGGCTGGATCCTGATCGGGGCCGAGGGCGGCGGTACCTCGGCGCGCCGCTTCAACAGCCGGGAGGAGGGGGATTCCAACCTGCGGCCGAAGCTCACCGTCGTGTACGACCAGGTGGGCGCCCCGACAGGTGCGTGCTGCATCGCGGATGCCGCGGCCAGCTGCACGGTCGAAACCGCCGTGGACTGCGGCACCGCGGGCGGCAGCTACCAGGGCGACCTCACGACCTGCGGCGCGGCGATGTGTCCTGCGATCCCCACCGCCTACCTCGACGCGATGCCCGTGCCCGCCGACGCCGTCCCGGTTGCCGGCAGCGCCGGCGGCGTCGCGACCTACGACATCGCCATGCGCGAGATCCAGCAGCAGCTGCATTCGGAACTTCCGGCCTCGACCCTCTGGGCTTACGGGGACGGTCCGTCGGGCGCGGTGTTCCCCGGTCCGACCATCGAGGCGACCAGCCAGGAAACGGTGACGGTCAACTGGATCAACGACTTGCGGGACACGTCCCAGCCGGGCAGCCCCAAGCCCCTGCGCACGGACCACCTGCTGACCGTCGACCTGTGCCCGCACGGCGCCGAGAACAGCGCGAAGACCGTCGTGCACCTGCACGGCACCCACACCGACGAGCAGTCCGACGGGCATCCCGAGTACACCTTCCTGCCGGGCAATCAGGACACCTACACCTATCCCAACGACCAGCTGCCTTCGATGCTGTGGTACCACGACCACTCGCTCGGGCAGACGCGGCTGAACGTCTATCTCGGCCTGGCCGGACTCTTCCTCATTCGCGATGCGACCGAGAACGCGCTGAACCTGCCGTCGGGCGACGACGAGGTGCCGCTCGTCATCATGGATCGCACGGTACTGGGGGACGGTTCTCTCTACTACCCGTCCAACCTGGTCGAGATGTTCTTCGGCGACACGATCCTGGTGAACGGCGTCATCTGGCCGCGATTCGACGTCACGCGTGGCAAATATCGCCTGCGGGTGCTCAACGCTTCGAACTCCCGCCACCTGACCCTCGAATTCTGCCCGGGGTCCGACGTATCGCCGTGTCCCGCGCCGGCGAGCTTCCAGTTCCTGGGCGGGGACGGCGGTCTGCTCGAAGCTCCGATCGACCTCAGCGCCATCACCCTCGGCCCCGCCGAGCGCGCGGACATCGTCTTCGACTTCGAGCCCTACGTGGCGCCGGGGGACACCGAGATCTTCCTCGTGAACAGCGCGCCGGCGCCGTTCCCCGGGCCGCCCGGAACGGGCGTGGTGCCGCAAGTCATGCGCTTCGACGTACAGAACGTCCCCGGCGACACGGACCCGGTTCCTCCGTTCTTGCGCAGTCTCGAGGTGCTCGACGAGATCGAAGCCGTCCAGCACCGCGACCTCGAGCTGGTGCGCGCCGACGGCGGCGGCGGCTGCAGCCCCTTCATCTGGGAGATCGTGTCCCTCGACGCCGACGGCAACGAGATCGGCAACATGTGGATGGACGTGGTCGAGTTCCCCGAGCTCGACACCATCGAGGTGTGGAGCTTCATCAACCGCTCGGGGATGTCCCATCCGATGCACCTGCACATGAAGATGTTCCAGGTGCTCGACCGCACGCCCTTCACCGTCGTGGACGGTGAGGTGGTCCCGGGAACGCCCCAGCCGCCGCTTCCCGAAGAGCTGGGGTGGAAGGACACGATCCAGGTCCACCCCAACGAGATCGTGCGTGTCATCAAGCGCTTCGAGGATTACACGGGTCTGTTCCCGTACCACTGTCACATCCTCGAGCACGAAGACCAGGAGATGATGCGGCAGTTCCAGACCATCCAGTGCGGCAATGGCGATCTCGAGCCCACGGAAGTCTGCGATGACGGCAACGCGATCTCCGGAGACGGCTGTGCGTTCGACTGCCGCGGCACCGAGGTGTCCTTCTACGGGACGGCCGAGGGTGGAGACGTGCAGGTCACCGTGGATGGGGTCGTCGTCGTCACGATCACGACCGCCGGCATGGACGCGGTTGCGGTGGCCGCTGCGGTCGCGGCCGAGATTGCCGCGGACCCGACCCTGTCCGCCGCCGGGGTGACCGCCTCGGCCGACCTCAACGTGGTCACGACATCGGGCGTCATCGAGCTGACGGTGATCAACGACCCGGGGTTGTCCCAGACGCCCCCGACCTACCTGCCGGTCTCGACACCTGGGGCGCTGGTCCTGCTGGTCGTGCTGCTGTCCGGGTTGAGCGTCCGCGCGTTGTCGCGCCGTCGGCGCTAGGACTCAGGAGAGCGCGGGCCCCGGCATGACCGTCACCTCCGCTTCGGGGGCGACGGCGTCTCGAGGTCCACCGGCAGCCGGTCGGCCATCTCCTCGCTGATCCCCAGCTGGTCGGTGAGCAGGTGTTTGCGCTTGCTCGTCGACGCTTCCGCGAACTGGATCGGTCCCTCGCCGTCGAGCTTTGCGAGTTGGCCGAAGGATGCGCCGACGACCTCGTCGCCCACGTTCAGCCGCGCGGACAGGGAGAAGTTGAAGGGGCTCCAGGCACGGGTGACTTCGTGGAAGCGGGAGAAGACCTCGGCGCTCGCGTCCGTGGACTCGATGCGGCAGTCGAAAGGATCCGCGTGGAAGGCGCGCCAGGCCAGCCGCAGCTTTCCGTCGTCGTCGTTGCGCAGTGAGACGCCCCGCGCGGGGTGGGCAACGCGCGCCCCGGCGCACAGGGGCAGCGGTTCGCCGAACAGCACCGAAGCGTCGACGAGATAGTCGTCGCCCTCGATCGCGACGACTACGGTGCCGTGATTGGGCGGGATGTCCGGCGCTGCCATCATCGTCCCGTAGCCGCGTCTCGCCTGGAACCCGGTCGCGACGAGCAGGGATTGCAGCGCGCCGTTCCCCGCCCAGCAGGTGCCGCCGGTGCCATGGGTCAACCAGGCTTCGAAGTAATCGTCGGCGTCGTCCCCCGGCAGGGGGCCGGCGATCCCTTCTCGCAGCCAGATCAGCTTGCGCACGTTGTCGAAGGGAACTCGCTGGCACCACGCCGAATAGAGCGTGCGGAGCCCCGCGAGGTCGGGCTCTGGCGCCGCGGGGAGCCCGAGTCCCGTCAGCACGCGCTCGACGAGCGCGGGCGTCAGTCCGTCAGATCTTCGAGGGGCGGGCACGAGCAGACCAGGTGTCGATCGCCGAAGGCGTTGTCGATACGGCCGACCGGCGGCCAGAACTTGTGCTCGCGCAGCCAGGGTGCGGGCCAGGCGGCCAGCTCACGCGAGTAGGCGTGCGACCAGTCATCGACAGTCACGGCCTCTGCGGTGTGCGGCGCGTGCTTGAGCGGGTTGTCGAGCGGGTCGAGCTCGCCGGCCTCGATGCGCCGGATCTCGTCCCGGATCCCGATCAGCGCGTCGCAGAGGCGGTCGAGCTCGGCACGCGACTCGCTCTCGGTCGGCTCGATCATCAATGTGCCGGCCACCGGGAAGCTCATCGTGGGCGCGTGGAAGCCGTAGTCCATCAGTCGCTTCGCGACGTCTTCGACGCTGACACCGCTGCTCTTCTCGAAGGGACGACAATCGATGATGAACTCGTGCGCGACCAGGCCGTTGGGCCCCGTGTAGAGCACGTCATAATGAGGCGACAGGCGCTTCGCCATGTAGTTGGCATTGAGGATCGCGATCTGGGTCGCGCGGGTCAGTCCCCAGGCGCCCATCAACGCGATGTAGGTCCAGCTGATGGGCAGGATGCTGGGGCTTCCGTACGGCGCGGCAGAGACGGCACCCGTATTGCCTGCGGCGAGTGGGTTTCCCGGCAGGAAGGGGCGCAGGTGCTCGGCGGCGGCGATCGGCCCCATACCCGGACCGCCGCCTCCGTGGGGGATCGAGAAGGTCTTGTGCAGGTTCAGATGGCAGACGTCGGCGCCGATCTCGGCCGGTGAGGTGAGGCCGACCTGGGCATTCATGTTGGCGCCGTCGAGGTACACCTGACCGCCGCCTTCGTGGACGATGCGACAGATCTCCTGGACGGATTCCTCGAACACGCCGTGTGTCGACGGGTAGGTGATCATGAGGGCGGCGAGTCGGTCGCGGTTGTCGTCGACCCGTTTGCGCAGATCCGCGTGGTCGACGTTGCCGCGTTCGTCGCAGGCGACGGCCACGCAGCGCATGCCGGCGATGACCGCGCTGGCGGCGTTCGTGCCGTGTGCCGATACCGGAATCAGACAGACGTCGCGCACGGCGTCGCCCCGGCTCTCGTGATAGCGGCGGATCGCGAGCAGACCGGCGTACTCGCCTTGGGACCCGGCGTTCGGCTGAAGCGACACGGCGGGCAGGCCCGTGATCTCTGCGAGCCAGGTCTCGAGCTGTCTCAGCAGCAGCGCGTAGCCCTCGGTCTGGTCTGCCGGCGCGTACGGATGCATACGGCCGAATTCCGGCCAGGTGACCGGAATCATCTCGCTGGTCGCGTTGAGCTTCATCGTGCACGAGCCCAGCGGGATCATCGAGGTGTTGAGCGAGAGGTCCCGGCTCGCGAGTCGCGTGATGTAGCGGAGCATCTCGTGCTCGGACTGGTACGCGTGGAAGACGGGATGCGTGAAGAAGTCGCTGGTGCGCCGGAGCGCCTCGGGAAGCTCGAGATCGGCCTCTTCGCTGAGCTCTTCGACGGACAAACCCAGGGATTCACCCCCCGCGAAGCACTCGAGCAGGTCGAGTACGTCGTCGACTGTCGTCGTTTCGTCGAGAGCGATGCCGATGCTGCCGTCGTCGTAGCGACGCAGATTGATCCCCTGGTCCCGGGCCGCCGTGTGGACGGCCTCGGCGTCTCCGCCTTCGTCGGCGCCGAGGCGAACGCGCAGGGTGTCGAAGAAGGCGTCGTCGCCCGGGTCGTGACCGAGGCGTCGCAGGCCGGTCGCCAGCGCGGCGGTCAGGGCGTGGATGCGACGGGCGATGGCGCGCAGCCCGTCGGGGCCGTGATACACGGCGTACATGCTGGCCATGATGGCGAGCAGCACCTGCGCGGTGCAGATATTGCTCGTGGCCTTCTCCCGTCGGATGTGTTGCTCGCGGGTCTGGATGGCCAGGCGATAGGCGGTGCGTCCGTGGGCGTCCTTCGAGACGCCGACCAGGCGGCCCGGGAGCTTTCGCGCGTGCTCCTCCCGGGTCGAGAGATAGGCGGCATGCGGACCGCCGAATCCCATGGGCACGCCCAGGCGCTGGGTATTGCCGACGGCGATGTCCGCACCGAGCTCGCCGGGCGGCGTGACGAGGGTGAGGGCCAGCAGGTCCGCCGCCATGACGACGCTGACACCCGCAGCCCGTGCGGCCGACGTGACGGTGCGCGGATCGCGCAGGCGTCCGTCCGTCGACGGGTACTGCAGCAGGATCCCGCACAGGTCGAGCCCTGCGAAGTCGATGGTCTCGGGGTCGCCCACGTGGATGGCCATTCCCATGGACTCGCCGCGGGTGCGCACGACAGAGATCGTCTGGGGATGACAGTCGGCCGCGACGAAGAAGCCGTTCCGTCGCCCGCGCGCGATCGCGCGGCACATGCCGACGGCCTCTGCGGCAGCGGTGGCCTCGTCGAGGAGCGACGCTCCCGCGAGCGGGAGCCCGGTCAGGTCGGCGACCGCGGTCTGGAAGTTCAGCAGGGCTTCGAGCCGCCCCTGGGAGATCTCCGCCTGATAAGGGGTGTACTGGGTGTACCAGCCGGGGTTCTCGAGGATGTTGCGCTGGATGACACCGGGCACGATGACGTCCGAGTAGCCCATGCCGATGCACGACCGGAAGACCTGATTCTCGTCGGCCATGCCCTGCAGGTGCTCGAGCAGCTCGGACTCGCCCAGCAGACGGGACTGTTGGCCGGGCAACGGCGTGAGCGTGAGCGGCTTGGTGCGGATCGCCGCGGGGATGGTCGCGTCGGCCAGGGCTTCGAGAGACCCGTAGCCGACGACTGCGAGCATCTCGTCCGCGTCGTGCTCCCGCGGGCCGATGTGTCGCCGGACGAAGGTGTCCGTCGGATCGATGGGTCGGGTCTTTTGGGGGCTGGCGTCGCTCATGGCCGGGTAGGGTAGACGGCGCGGCATTCGCAGTCATCGGTCCGCCCGGCTTCGGCGCGAATCAAACGCCGGTCTGGACGTTGACGACGATCTTGCCCACGGTCTTCCGATCCGCGAGCGCCGCGATGGCAGTCGCGGCGTTCTCGAGCGGCACCTCGAGTCCGATGAGCGGGTCGATGGCGCCGTCCTGCAGCAGCTGGATCAGGTGGGCGTTGGTTCGCTCGAGGAACGGGTGATCGAGCTGCGCGTAGCGCGCGGGATAGACGCCCACGACCGAGTAGTTCTTGACCATGGCGTGGTTGGTGGGCAGGTCGGCGATGCGCCCGCTCGAGAATCCGATGATGAGGATGCGCCCCTCGAAGGCGATGCACTTGCGAGAGCGATCAAAGGTGTCTCCGCCCACCGAATCGAAGATCACGTCGGCACCCTCACCCCCGGTCTCCCGGTTGACCACGTCGGCGAAGTCCTCGCTGCGATAGTCGATGGCGACCTGCGCACCGAGATCCCGGCAGAGCGCCACCTTGTCCGCCCCGCCCGCCGTGGCGAAGACCCGGGCACCGGCCGCGCATCCCAGCTGGATCGCCGCCGAGCCCATGCCCCCCGCGCCCGCATGCACGAGCAGGGTCTCGCCGGCCTGCAGCCCGCCGCGGCGATGCAGGGCGATGTGGGTCGTCTGGTACTGGATCAGCAGCCCGGCGACCTTGGTGTCGGGTACTCCGTCCGGGACCCGGTAGACGTTCTCGGCCTCGGCAATGGCGAACTCGGCCAGGGCGCCGTGGGGCAAGGTCATGTTGGCAACGACGCGGTCGCCGGCTCGCCAGGGGCCGGCATCGTCGCCCGCCGCATCGATGACCCCGGTCCCCTCCATGCCCGGACTGAAGGGCAGGGGCGGCTTCACCTGGTAGCGGCCTCGGCAGACCAGGTCGTCGCTCCAGTTGAGGGCTGCGACCCGGACGCGAATCCGTACCTGCCCGGGGCCGGGCTCGGGCAGGGGGGCCTCGACGAGCTCGAGCACTTCCTGCGGCGGTCCCAGCACCTTCGCCTGCCATGCCCGCATCGCGCGAGAATCCATCAGGCGTCTCCTCACGTCCATGGCCGCGAGGACCTTGCGGTGGCGATTTGACGTCGCGCGGAGTCGAACGTATGTTCCGAACGATCGTTCGATTCCCTTCTCAGCAACCCCCTTCCTCCGCGCCTCCCCCCGAGCCCACGAATGCGATCCGATTCCTCCCCCTCCCGCGTCCCCATGCCCGCCGCCGGCCCCCGCGGCGGTCGCGATGCTTCGGAGACGAAGGAGCGGCTGCTCGACGCGGCCGCGCAGCTCTTCGCCGAGCGGGGCTATGCGGGGACGTCCATGCGCGCGGTGACCCAGGCTGCAGGGGTCAGCGTGTCTGCGGCCAACTATCACTTCGGGACGAAGGAGGCCCTGCTACTCGCAACCCTGGGCCGGACGATCCTCCCGGTGAACCAGGCGCGGATGGAAGCCCTGGACGCGCTCGAGGCCAGGGCGGGCGCTGCGGGACCGACGCTCGAGCAGGTACTCGAAGCCTTCCTCGCGCCTGCGGTCCGGGGGCGCGATCAGGCGCCCGGCCGGGACCGGTTCCGTGAGGTTGCGGCGCGCTTGTATTCGGACCCGCCAGAAGTCGTGACGGCGTTCAAGGAGGAGAACTTCGGCCCGCTGTCCGCGCGGTTCACGGCCGCGTTCCAGCGCGCGGTCCCGGACCGGAATCCGCGTGAAATCGCGGTCGCCTTTCAACTGATCGTCGGGATGATGGTGCATGTGATCTCGGGCCAGCTCGAGCTCGGCAACATCGGGTTCGCTGCGGGCAGCGCTCTCCCCAGCGACGAAGAGCTGCTCGACCAGATGGTGCGATTCGGTGCTGCCGGCATGCGGTCCACCGTGCTTCGGGCGGAGGACACATGAGGCTGCTGCAGCCGAAGGCGATCATCCCCATAGGGATCCTCGCGGCCGTCGTGACGGTGGTCGCCCTCGTCCATGCGATGCGCGAAGAAATCGCACCGCGCGCCCCGGAGAACACGGCGCCGCTGATCCGGACCGTGCGCGCCGAGCCGACCGACTTCCAGTTCCAGGTGACGGCCCACGGCACCGTCAAGCCGCGCAGTGAGAGTGACCTCGTGCCGCAGGTCTCGGGCGAGGTGGTCTGGGTGTCCCCGGATCTCGTGTCCGGTGGCTTCGTCGCGGCCGAGCAACCGTTGGTGCGCATCGATCGTGCGGACTACGAGGCGGCACTCGAGAGCGCGCGGGCCAACGTCGCGCGAGCCGAGAGCGAGTTCGCGCGCGCGGAGAAGGAGCGAAACCGTCAGCAGCGTCTCGCCGACCGATCGGTGGCGAGCGAGGCACACATCGACGACGCCGAGAACAGCTTCCGGGTCGCCCAGGCGACCCTGCGCGAGCGCCGCGCCCAGCTCGAGCGCGCCGAACGGGACCTCGAACGAACGGAGCTGCGCGCGCCGTATCGCGGGCGGGTCCGGTCCGAGCAGGCCGACGTCGGACAGTTCGCGAGCCGCGGAGTCGCACTCGCGCGACTCTACGCGGTGGACTACGCCGAGATCCGGCTTCCGCTTCCCGATCGAGAGATCGCCTATCTCGACCTCGACGAGACGCGCACCGGTCGCTTCTCGGGGAACCCGGCGGAAGGCGCCGGCGAGCGGGACGGACCGCGGGTCGCCCTGCGTGCCGAGTTCGCCGGCAAGCAGCAGACCTGGGAAGGAAAGATCGTTCGCAGCGAGGGCGAGCTGGATCCGAAGAGCCGCATGGTCCAGGTGGTCGCGCGGGTCGAGGACCCCTACGGCCGGGGGAAGGGCAGCCATACGGAGAAGGGAGCGGAGAAGGTCACGGAGAACGGAGCGGACGAATCCTCGCCCCACGCGGGCGGTGCGCCCCTCGAGGTCGGTCTGTTCGTCGAGGCGGAGATCGTCGGGCGAACCGTCGAAGACGCCTACGTGCTCCCGCGCAACGCCCTGCGTCGCCCACGAGGCGACGGACGCCCGTACGTGCTCGTGGTGGACGACGACTCGCGCCTCCGGATTCGCGACGTCGAAGTGCTGCGCACCGAGCGCGGGCGCGTGATCGTGGGGGCCGGTCTGAGCCCCGGCGAACGGGTCTGCATCTCGCCGCTGCGAGCCGTCACCGACGGCATGCGCGTGCGCGTCGCGGGCGACGCCTCCGAAGGGGACGCGCCCGGTCCCGGCGAGCTCGTGGGTGCCGGCTCGTGAAGTCGGCAATCGCGTGGTTCGCGCACAACCACGTTGCCGCGAATCTGCTGATGCTGTTGCTGATCGTCGGCGGGCTCGTCGCGATCCCGTCCATCCAGCAGAAGTCCTTTCCGGACATCAACATCGACATGGTGCAGATCGGCGTCCCGTACCTGGGGGCGGCGCCGGAAGAGGTCGAAGAAGGTGTCTGCATCCGGATCGAAGAGGAGATCTTCGGGATCGAGGGAATCGAGAAGATCACCTCTTCTGCCGCGGAGGGTGCCTGCGGTGTGACCGCCGAGCTGCTCGACGGCTACCCGATCGATCGCGCGCTCAGCGAGATCAAGAACGCGGTGGACTCGATCTCGACCTTCCCGGTCGAGACCGAGAAGCCCGTGATCAAGCACATCGTCATCAAGCGGGACGCCGCGCAGATCGCCCTGTCGGGCGATGTCGACGAAGACGCCCTCAAGGTGATCGGCGAGCAGGTCCGCGATGAGCTGGCTTCGCTGTCGGGCATCACCCAGGTGGATCTGACCAACGCCCGGGACTACGAGATCTCGGTCGAGGTGTCCGAGGCGTCGCTGCAGCGCTACGGACTGACCTTCGCGCAGGTGGCGGATACGGTGCGCAGGGGATCGCTGGATCGCCCGGGCGGATCGATCAAGACCGAATCCGGAGAGGTCCTGCTGCGCACGAAGGGGCAGGCCTACGTCGCCGAAGACTTCGAGCGGCTGGTCGTGCTGACTCGGGAAGACGGCACGCGCCTCTTGCTCGGCGAAGTCGCCCGCATCGTCGACGGCTTCGAGGACGACGACCGCTACGCGTCCTTCGACGGCAAGCCGGCGGTGCTCGTGAAGGTCTACCGCGTGGGCGACCAGCGCGTGCTCGAAGTCGCGCAGAAGGCCAAGGACTACGTGGCGGCCGTCGGAGCGCGCCTGCCCGAAGGCATCACCGCGACGTTCTGGCAGGACGGATCGCGGGCCCTGCGAGATCGCCTCGACATCCTGATCCGCAATGGCCTGTCCGGCTTCGTGCTCGTCTTCGTGGTGCTCGCGCTCTTCCTGCGGCTGCGACTCGCCATCTGGGTGTCGATCGGCGTGCCGCTCTCGATCCTCGGCGCCTTCGCGCTGTTCCCGCCCCTCGATCTCTCGATCGACGTCATCTCGCTCTTCGCCTTCATCCTGGTACTCGGCCTGCTGGTCGACGACGCCATCGTCGTCGGCGAGAACATCCACCGTCATCAGGAGGCGGCCGAGGAGCCCCTGCAAGCCGCGATCACCGGTGCCCAGGAAGTCGCGATCCCGGTGATCTTCGGAGTTCTCACCACCGTCGTCGCGTTCCTCCCCCTGGTGCAGGCTCCCGGAACCATGGGGCAGATCTTCGGCACCATCGGCATCGTCACCATGTGCTGCCTCTTCTTCTCGCTGGTGGAGTCGCAGCTGGTGCTTCCCGCCCACCTCGGACACATGAAGATCGGGTCGCGGGGGAAGCCGCCGCGAGACGGCAGCATCTCGGCGCGCTGGCAGCGCGGGCAACGAGTGCTCTCGACGAGCCTCGAGCGACTGGCCAGTGACATCTATCGCCCGGCACTCGTGAAGGTGATCGAGTGGCGGTACACCGCCGTGGCGACGGCCGTCGCGCTGCTGCTGCTCGTCGGCTCGACCCTGACGGCCGGCTATCTGAAGTTCTCGTTCTTCCCGGCGGTGGAGGCCGACTATGTCACTGCCCGTCTGTCGATGGCGCCCGGCACGCCGGTCGAGGTGACGGACCGTGCGGTCGCGCAGCTCGAAGAGAGTGCGAAGCGCGTAAAGGCCCAGTTGGATCGCGAGTACGAGGTGGACGGCGGGTCTGTCGTGAAGCACTTCCTGCGTTCGGTGGGCGAGCAGCCGTCCACCGGCGGACGCAACCCCGGCAACGCGGACACGGCGTTGTCGGCGTCACACCTGGGTGAAGTCACCATCGAGTTGGTCGGTGGCGACGACCGTCCGCTGCCCGCGAAGGAGGTCGTCCAGCTCTGGCGTGATGAAACGCCCGCGATCCCGGACGTGGAGGAGTTGCTGTTTACCTCGTCGCTGTTTTCGGCGGGGGATCCCATCAACGTCGAGCTCAAGTCGTCGGATGTCATCGAGCTGGAAGCGGCGGCCGACCGCCTGAAGGCTCGCCTCGCCGCGTATTCCGGCGTCTTCGACATCAGCGATTCCTTCGAAGGGGGCAAGGAGGAGATCCAGCTCGACATCCTGCCAGCCGCCGAAAGCCTGGGCCTGACTCTCGACGACCTCGCGACGCAGGTGCGGCATGCCTTCTACGGTGCGGAGGCCCAGCGCATCCAGCGCGGGCGCGACGACATCCGCGTGATGGTTCGATACCCGGAGGATCAGCGTCGGTCCCTGGTCGACCTCGAAAACCTCCGCGTGCGCACGCCGGATGGAGGCGAGGTTCCCTTCTACGCCGTCGCCCGGGCTTCCCAGGAGGTCGGCTACTCGACCATCCGGCGTTCCGATCGCCAGCGGGTCATCAACGTGACTGCCGACGTCGACCTGCGCGAGGGCAACGCGAACGAGATCCTTGCGGATCTGCAGAAGGGCTTCCTGGCAGATCTGACCCGGGACCACCCCGGCATGAGCTACAGCCTCGAGGGCGAGCAGCGCGAACAGGCGGAGACCCTGGGCGCCCTGATTCGCAACTACATCTTCGCACTCGTGCTCATCTATGTGCTGCTCGCGGTGCCGCTGCGTTCGTATACTCAGCCGCTGCTGATCATGTCGGTGATCCCCTTTGGTGTGGTCGGCGCGATCCTCGGCCACCTGCTGATGGGCTTCAATCTGAGCATGATGTCGGTGTTCGGTGTCGTCGCGCTTTCGGGCGTCGTGGTGAACTCGAGCCTGGTGCTGGTGCACTACGTGAACGAGCGGCGCAATGAAGGCGTGCCGCTCTTCGACGCGGTTCACGCCGCCGGGACCGCGCGCTTTCGACCCATCGTGCTGACTTCGATCACGACCTTCGCAGGTCTCACGCCGCTGCTGCTCGAGATGAACGTCGGCTCCGCGTTCCTCAAGCCCATGGCCACATCGTTGGGCTTCGGCGTCGTCGTGGCGACCGGGATCTCGCTCTTCCTGGTGCCCAGCGCCTACGTGATCCTCGAGGATCTCAAGGGCATCGCTTCGCGCAGGGGACAGGGTGCCGGGGATCAGTCGTCGCCCGGCCCCGAATCCGGTCGGCCCGAGCTCTCGATCAGGCGCACGTAGAAGCGGACGGCGTCCGCGAGCTGCGCGACCTCCATGCGCTCGTTGGTGCCGTGAATGATGGAGCTGGCGTCCGGGCCGTACCGGAACGGCGCGAAGCGGAAGACGTTGGGCGTGAGCGGGTAGAAGCTGCGCGAGTCCGTACCGCCGATGACCGTGTAGGGGACGACGGGGATCCCCGGGAAGACCTCGCCGATGGTGTTGCGGACGAGGGCGAAGGCCGCGCCGTCAGTGGGAGAAACCGGGCTCGCCTCCCGGTGCCAGTCCGACTTCGAGACCGCGACGCGTTCGTCATTGATGGTGCGGACGATGTGTTCGCGAATCGTCACTGCGGTGTCGCCGGGCTTGATCCGGAAGTTCACGATCGCTTCCGCGTGGCTGGGCAGCACGTTCGCCTTGACGCCGCCGTCGACTACGGTGACGGCGGTCGTCGTTCGCTGCATGGCATCCATCGGGGGGCTGCCGGAAAGCGCGGCCTCCACCAACGGTCGGAACAGCCACAGGTTCGCAAGCGCCGCGCGGACGGTAAAGGGTAGCTGCGGTGCCAGGGCCTCGAGAAATTCCTCGTTGACGGCGTCGATGCCCCCGGGCACCGGATTCTGCTCGAGTCGGGTGATCGCCTCGGCCAGGATCCCGATTGCGGTGTGGCGCGGCGGCATCGACGAGTGACCGCCCTGCATGTCGACCGTCAGCTGGTAGGTGACGCTTCCCTTCTCGGCGATTCCCACCAACGCGATCGTGGCGTCCGACCCGGGCAACATGCCGCTCACGATGAAGCCGCCTTCGTCGAGGACCCACGCCAACTCGACGCCGCGCGCCGCCAGTAGATCCGCGCCCGGGATGGCGCCGTCGGGTCCGCCGAGCTCTTCGTCGTGGCCGAAGAACAGGTACAGGCCGCGCTCCGGGACGAAGCCTTCGGCGAGCAGTAGCTCGACGGCCTCGAGGATCGCGTAGAGCGAACCCTTGTCGTCGATGGCCCCCCGGCCCCACAGCACGCCGTCGACGATCTCGCCGCCAAACGGCGGGTGCTGCCACTCGCCGGCATCGACGGGGACGACATCCTGGTGCGCCATCAAGAGCCCCGGCTTCTTCGCCGCGTCTCGTCCGGGCCAGTGGTAGAGCAGGCTGTAGCTGGAGACGACTTCGCGCGTGAGGGTCGCGTGCACGCGGGGATAGGACGCGACCAGGTGCTCGTGCAGCGCGAAGAACTCCTCGGCGGGCACCGGCCGATCGCCGCCGAAGGCGATCGTTTCGAAGGTCAGTCCCCGGGCCAGGTTTGCCGCGGCCGCGTCGACGTCGACATCGCGCTCGGGGATCGCTTCGAGGCTCTGTTGCTGGGGTGCGAGCGACAAGGTCCGCAGCACGATGATCGCCAGCACGATGACGACGGCAGCCAGACCGCCCGCAATCAGGCGCTTCCCCATGAATGTCCTCCTCCCGGGTAGACCGGTAGACCATACCCGGCGGAAGGGGAGGATGGAGAAGGAGGCTCGCGCGGCGCTGCTAGGAACCCTGGACGACCTGATCCGGCGGGGCTGCGGGTTCGCCGATCATGTGCAGGACTTCGAGGGGATGCAGCATGAGCGCCGGGCGCGCAGCGCCGTAGCGTTCGCGCAGGAAGTGGCTGGCGGGAAAGAAGCGAACGGCGATCCGGTCGGCGCGTTCCCACGAATTCGCCGCGGCTTCGTCGTCGCCGCGATCGGATTGGATCTGCGCGATCCGGACCCAGACCGGAATCAAAACGGGATGCTCGACCCCGTAGGAGGTCTGGAAGTGCCGCCTGGCTTCGTCGAGCAGGGCGAGCGCGGTCTCACCGCGAGAGGTCGTGGGGTGCAGCCGGATGGCTTCGCCCAGGTGGTAGCTGCTGAAGGCCAGCTCCTCTGCGGGCAGCTGCCGCTCGCGCGCCAGGTGCAGCGCCAACCGGTACTGGTCGGCGGCCGACGAGACGTCCCCCACCGCCCAGGCGTCCAGTCCCGCAGCCATGTGATGCTCCCAGTCGGGATGGATCAGGGGCGCAGCCGCGCCTCCTCCGGTTGCGGCGGCGCAGCCCGAGGCGGCGAAGACGACGGTGAAGAGAGCGACGACGAAGGACAAGAGGCTCGGACGGTCGGCAGGGGTTCGATCGGAGAAGCTCATCGGTTTGCTCCCAAGCTGCCTCGTAGAGGAGCAATTCGCGTGCCATGTCTCCTGCCATCTCTGAGCCCTTCAAGGCGCCGCTGTGCCGCGCGAGCGCGCTCGTGGCTGCCTGCAACGCGCTGCGGGGTGCAGTTGCTGCGTGGCGGTCGCTGCATGGATCGAGTTGAATATCTCCATGACCGACCAGAGTACGGGCGAGGTTCGCGGGATCCGAAACGACGCCGTCACGGCATGGCTCGCGGACCATATCGAGGGCGTTCAGCCGCCCTTCGAGTTCGAACTCATCGTCGGAGGCCACTCGAATCTCACCTACCGGGTGACGGACTCCGCCGGGCGCAAGGTCGTCCTGCGCCGGCCGCCCCTGGGCGCCGTTCTCGCCACCGCCCACGACATGGGCCGCGAGCACAAGATCATCAGCGGGGTGGGGCGGACGAGCGTGCCGGTTCCCGAGGCGCTGGGACTGTGCAGCGACGATGCCGTCAACGACGCGCCCTTCTACGTGATGGATTTCGTCGAGGGCCACGTGCTCGACACCGCGGCTACGACGGCCAAGGTGCTGCCGGACCCAGGGGATCGGGCTGCGCTGGGTCGCTCGGTGATCGAGACCCTGGCTGCACTCCACGCCGTGGACCCGGACGCCGTCGGGCTCGGGGATCTCGGCCGTAAGGAGGCCTACCTCGATCGTCAACTGAAGCGCTGGCGCGGGCAGTGGGAGAAGTCCAAGACGCGCGAGCTTCCGGCCATGGAGGAGAGCTACGAGCTGCTCCTCGCCGCCAAGCCCGAGCAGAAGTACACCGGCATCGTCCACGGTGACTACCGCCTCGGGAACATGCTCTCGGGCCGGGACGGCACGGTGCAAGCGGTGCTCGACTGGGAGCTCTGCACCCTCGGAGACACCCTCGCGGATGTCGGCTACGTGATGAACAACTGGGCTCAGCCCGACGACCCCAAGACCGACGAGACGGCCGTGTCGCCGACGGTCGTCGGCGGCTTCCCGACCCGGGCGGAGTTCATCGAAGCCTACTCGAAGGCCACCGGGCACGAGGTCACGAACGTCGACTACTACCGCTCCTTCCAGTACTGGCGGTTGGCCGCCATCGTCGAGGGTGTGATGGCGCGCTACTTGAAGGGCGTGATGGGAAACGACGCCGACACCGGCGTCTTCAAGACGCGCATCGACAGTCTCGCCGGGGCCGCCCTCCAGCTGGTACGATCACTCGGCTGACGCGTTGGCGTCCCGCCGCGCTCTGCAGATCGGCGCCGCCGTCGTCGTCGCCGCGCTCGGGATCCACTTCGCGGCCCGCCTGCCTGCTGTCCACGGCGTACGGGTCAACGACTTCCCGGCCTACTGGGCGACGGGCAAGATGGTTGTCTCGGGTCACCCGGAACGCATCTACTCCACCCAGTGGAAGTGGTACACGAACCTGCCGGTGGTCTCGTTGCTGCTGGCTCCGCTCGGCGCGCTCGAATACGACACCGCCTGGGAACTCGTCTGGTGGCTCAGTGTGGCGAGCTTCGCGGCGGTCTTCGGACTGTTGCTCTACGCGCTAGCCCGCTACTACCCACCACTCACTCCCGTTCAAGTAGCCGTCGTCGCGCTGGTCTTCTTCTCGTTCGGCCCCGTGATGCGGCGTTGCCTGAGCCTGGGGCAGACGACTCCGCTGATGCTCCTGCTCTTCGCGTTCGTCTACCTGCTGGCACGGGCGGGACGCGATCGTTGGGCGGGGGTGTTGCTCGGCTTCATCTGCCTCATCAAGATCCCGCCGTTGTTGTTGCTGCCGCTGCTCGCGCTTCGTCGCCGTTTCGAGCTGGCAGTGGTCGCTTCCGCGGTGGTCGCGGTCGGGGTCCTGGCTTCGTTCGCCTTCTTCGGGACGGATCTCATGAGCCAGTACGCCGACCGCGTGATCTGGGACAACTTCGGCCGCGCCCATGCGGCCTTCAACAACCAGGGCCTCGACGGTGCCTGGATGCGCATCTTGTCGGACCGGCCCCTGACGGACTGGGTGCCCGTGGAACGCCCCGTCGCCCTTCGCTGGGCTGTGTACGGCAGCGTGGCCGCGCTTGCGGGGCTGCTGCTGGCGTTCGGGCGGAAGCTCCTGCTGCCTGCTCGAGTCCCGCCGGACGCGGACCCGGTCGCCGGGAGTCTCGAGCTCGAGCTGGCACTCGGTGTCGCGCTCATGTGCCTCGTGTTCCCGGTCGTGTGGGTCCACTACTACCTCTTCCTGGTCGTGCCCCTGTGTCTCCTGCCCGCATGGTGGCAGCAGCGCGCGTTCGAGGCGCCGCCCGGCGTTCGCGCGACAGTGGTCGCGCTGTTCGTGTTGGGGGTAGCCCTCGTGGGCGGACAAGAGGTGCAAGAGAACGCCTGGTATGCCGAGCGCGACGGCTCGACCTGGCTGCGCTGGACCTTGAACGCCCGGCCCCTGGGTGCGCTCTTCCTGGTGGCGGCGATGCTGTGGCCGCTCGGCCGGATTGCCGAGCGCCAGCAAGCTGCTCGAACGACGGAGGTTTCTGTATGTGGATCGTGATTGCCGCCCTGTCCGGGGCTCTTGCCGTGCTGGCAGGCGCCTTCGGGGCTCATGGGCTGAAGGCGCGCGTCGCGGCCGAGCAGGTCGCCGCCTGGTCGACGGCGTCCCAGTACCATCTGCTCCACAGTGTCGTTCTGCTGGCGTTGGCGTTGTACGCCGCGCAGTCCGCCCGACCGATCGGCCTGCAGGGAGGCCTCTTTCTCGCGGGCATCGCGCTGTTCTCGGGGTCGATCTACCTGCTCGTCCTCACGCCGGCGCGCTGGCTCGGGCCCGTGACGCCCCTGGGCGGTCTGCTACTGATCGCCGGGTGGCTCTCCCTGCTGCTGCTCGCGAAGAGCTGATTCGGCGAAGGCGCCTTCCCGGGTTGCCGCGCCAACGACGAATCGGGGCTAGCCTCGCCGGATGCGCATCGCCACCTGGAACGTGAACGGTCTGCGGGCCCGGCAGGACTTCGTACTGCACTGGTTGCGGGAACGACAGCCCGACGTCGTCGGCTTGCAGGAGCTCAAGCTCACCGACGAGCAATTCCCCGTCGACGTCTTCGAGGCCGAAGGCTACTCGGCGTTGACCCATGGGCAGAAGGCCTGGAACGGCGTGGCCATCCTCAGTCGCAAGCCCGCCGAAGTGTTGCAGCGGGGGCTTCCCGGACAGGAGGACTTCGGCGCCCGCCTGGTCAGTGCGCGCATCGAGGGGCTGTCGTTCACCACGGTCTACTGCCCGAACGGCAAGTCGGTCGAGCACGAGGACTTCCCCAAGAAGCTCGCCTGGTTCGCCGCGCTCGCCGAGCACTTCGAGCAGGTGGCGGACGCCGCAGAACCGACGGTGTTGTGCGGCGACTTCAACATCTGTCCCGGGGCCCTCGACAGCTGGGACGAGGCCCGCCATGCCGGACACATCTTCCACACGGACGAGGAGCGCGCGCGGCTCGCGCGACTGTTCGACTGGGGCTTCGTCGACGTCTTCCGCGATCGCTACCCGGACACACAGGAGTTTTCCTGGTGGGACTACCGGGGTGGCGCCTTCCATCGCGGCCACGGTCTGCGCATCGACTTTCTGCTGGCCACCCCAAGCGCGCTCGGGCGGGTCCACGAGGTCTTCATCGACCGCGACTACCGCAAGAAGAAGGACGGCTTGACGGCCTCGGACCACGCGCCGGTCGTCGCGGACCTGGACTGACCCGGCGGCTGGACGCGGCCTACGCCAACGCGATCCGCTGGAAGACCTTGTCCTCGAACCAGGTGACCAGGTCGCGCAGAGATTCCGGTCGCACCTCGTGCTGCATCTCGTACTCGCGGTAGCTGAGGTCCACGCTCATCTGCGTGAGCCGGTCGCGCGTCTCTCGACCTCGATCGACGGCGATCATCGGGTCCTCGCTGCCGTGCTGCACCAGGACCGGGAAGTGTTCGAGGTCTTCGCTTTCCGGGATGGTGTTTGCGAGGTCGTTCGGGAGCCAGCTCGACAACGCTGCGAGTCCTGCGAAGCGGGCGGGGTCTCGCAGCACGAGGTCGAAGCCCATCACGCCACCCTGGCTGAAGCCCATCACCGCGAACTTGCGCGGATCGATCGGAAAATGGTCGAGGGCCTGCTCGACGAAGCGCGCGAGAACGTCGCGGCCCTTGGCGAAGCCCGCCGGGTCCATCGGCGCGCCCGCGCTGATGGGGAACCATCCGTGACCCACCTGGCCCGGTCCCGCCTGGAAGGACACCGGGCCCTGGGGACAGATGACGAGCGCTTCACCACCGTGCAGGTAGGGGGCGAGACCGAGAAGGTCATGCGCGCTCGCCCCCCAGCCGTGGAGTGCGAGGACCGTCGGGAAGGGGCCTTCGCCCGACGGTACGTGGGATGTGTGCATGAGTTCCATGCGCGGATGCTACCGGAAGCGAGAAGCGCTCGCGCTCAGTCGAGCACCCGTTGCAGGGCTTCGAGCCCTTCCCGCACCCGACGCTCGAGGTTGCGCTTGCGACGTCGTTCGAGCCACGAGGTCCGGTCGAGCACACGGGATCGAAGCGAGGACTGCCGGGCTGCTTGCATCCACGCGAGAGGCCCCGCGTGCAGGAAGGGGAACTCGATCCCGCCAGCGTCGCCGTAGCCCTCGTGGAAGGCGTCGCGATCGATGCGGTCGTAGAGCCCGTCGTTGCCGACGAAGAAGAGATCGATGGGCAGCGCGGACTGGAACGAGCCGGGGTCGATCATGAAGAGCGAGCCGTCCTCGCACTGCACGAAGTTGGCCAGGGTCTGGTCGCCGCACAGGATCGAGGTGGGGATCGTCCCGGGCAGCGCGGCTTCGAGGCGCGCCGCCATGCGGGCATCGCTCCCCGGTGAGAGACGTCCCGCCTGCTGGAGCTCGCTCACGCAGGCGACGAAGGTCGAGACGACTTCGTCCCGTGGTCGTGCGCTCTGTTGGACGCGATAGAGCGCCGCAAAGGACTCGCCCAGGCGGCGTGCGAAGTGGGGATCGTCGGCGCGTGGCGTCGTCCCCGTCGCCCACTCGACGAGCAGATGGTGGTCGTCGGCCAGAGCGAGGCGCGGAACGGCAGGGTGGTGGGCGAGGGCGCGCAGTCGGCCTTCGATCTCTTCGCGCCGATGGACGATCGAAGCCGGAAAGCGAAGCAGCTTGAAACGGCGTCCGTCCTCGGCCGTCACGAGATGCGACATGGCGCGTTGGGGCTGGCGGATCAGCCAGGGCTTCAAGGTGTTACGGGCGCGGAGCCCGACGGGTTTGAGCGGGCGGGTCGTGAAGTCGCAGCCCAGAAACGCGCGCAATTCCAGACGCTTCACGCTCGACCGCTTCAAGCGGGTCGATCTTCCAGGCCGTCGAGAGCGCGTAGAGGGGCCGCCTCGCCGCGCAGCACCGGGCCGATGACTTCGAGGGCCTCGTCGAGGGTTCGCGCCAACGAAACGGAGGTGTCGATCTGGACCGCGGTCGGCAGGCGCAGCGCCTTCAGGACGGACTGCTGGCGGGCGATCTCGTCCGGAGTCAGCTCGGGCTTGCGTTCGTGGATGGCGCGGGGGTCGGCGAGCATCACGAAGAGCAGGTCCGGTTGCGCGATCACGCGCGAGAAGAGAGCGAGGAGCCAGCGCGGCGCGTTCCCGTGCACGCGCATCAGGTAGTAGTCGTAGAAGTAGCGGTCGAAGATCACCAGCTGGTTGCGACGGAGCTTCCGCCGCACGCTCCAGCGGTAGAGGATGTACTCGAGCCCGTAATACACGATGTAGGTCGCGCTGCGAAGTGCCGGCATGGGCTTCGCGACGACGCCGGGCATGGCGACGCCCTTGAGGGGCGAATCCGGGACCGGACGTCCGCGTGCCCCGTAGTAGAGGCGTTTGATCCCCTTGAGCTTCGGCAGCATGCCTGCCGCCGAGTGGAACTGTTCGGTGCGCGTAAACAAGCCGCCAATGCGGTCCTCGAGCCCCCGGGACAAGGTGGTCTTGCCCGAGCCGTCGGGCCCGAGCAGACAGACGAAGAGGCCTCCCCGGAAGCGCAGCCCGCCGCGGCGGCGGCGCGATTCGACGCGGGTGCGGAACCAGGCGAATACGGCGGACCGCGCCGCGCGTACGAAGCCGTCGCGACGCGCGAGCGCGAAGCGCAGCGTCCCCGTCAGTTTCTCGGCGGCGTCCCAATCTCCGCGGCTACCCGCCTGGATCAAGGCATCGCACAACATCTCGCCGATCCGTTCCTGGGTGCACGCTCGGAAACCGTCCGCGTCCTCGAGGAGGCAGTGCTGCAGGCGCTCGCGGTGGGCGGGTCGCTGCTTGACGCGGCCGTGCCGCAGCAGTGCCTTGAGCAGACTCGCGGCGGCCTCGCATCCGGGGCGTGCCACTCGGAACCCGTTGCAGAAGCGATCGCCCGAGAGGACCGCATCGGCATCGGCGAAGCGCATGCCCCACACCTCGTGGGCGATGCAGAGATCCAGGGGCAGCACGCCGTAGTCGGGGTGGAAGAGGTTCGCGCGGCGGAAGTCCGGGCGTTGGACACTTCCGACGACGATCCAGCCCGTGTCCCGGGCGACATCGGCGATCAGCCGCAGGGCCCGATCGACGGATTCGGGTGCGACCGCGAGATCGACGTCGTTGCGCGTCTCGACGGGTAGGCTCTCGAATCCGCGCAGCACGCAGTAGCGGATCGACTCGCGCTCGAAGGCACCGAAGAGCGGGACCAGGAGGCGGGCGAGCGGGGTCTTGGGCTCCGCGGTCGATTCGGGTTCCAGGCTCATCGCAAGGGGCGAATTATACCGAGGGTCCGGCGGTGGCCGGGGAGATGGGCAGATGGGTTGCCATGGTAGGCTCATCGTCCGTCGGACCTTAAACCTCGAGGCCTTCCACACGATGCATCGGGACGCGCTGGCTGCACCGGAGATCCCCCAGAGCATCGACGAGCTGACGCCTACCTGGCTGACTGCCGCCCTGCGCGCGAGCGGCCACCTCGGCGCCGGGCAGGTCGTGTCGCGCGATCCCCAGGTCCTGGGTGAGGGGGAGGGATTCGTCGGCCAGATCGTGCGCCTGACCCTCGGCTATTCCCCGGACGCCAGGTCGGTGGACGGGAAGACTCCTGTTCCGGGGTCGCTCATCGCCAAGCTGCCGATTCGCCTTGCCCAGAACCGGCAATTGGGAGAGGCGCTCGGGGCCTACGAACGAGAGATCCGCTTCTACGACGAACTCGCGGGCGAGGTTCCGATCGCGAAGCCCGCCTGCTTTCACGCGGCGATGGATCCCAACCCGTTCGCGGGACGCGAGAAGGAGATCCTCGAGTTTCTCGATCGCCTGCCGCGATTCCTCGTTCGCCTGCTGCTCCCGCTCGGGATGTGGGCGGCTGCCCGGAGCCGGCGACGCTACTTGCTGCTGCTCGAGGATCTCGCGCCGTCCGGTCGCGTCGGCGATCAGGTCGCGGGCTGTTCGCCGGACGAAGCCGAGGCTGTGGTGCGCAGCATCGCCGCGGTGCATGCGGCCTGGTGGCAGCGCCCCGCGCTCGAGGCCATGGGTTGGGTCGCGCCCGTCTGGTCGCTCAGCCGCTACGCCGAGGCGATGTATCGCAAGGGGCGTGTCGCCTTCTTCGAGACCTTCGGCGAGGGGCGCTCGACGCGCTTTCGGGAATTTGCGGACTGGCTCGGATCTTCCGGCGGACCTCTGATGCGGAAGCTCGCGGCCTCGCCCTGGACCCTCGTCCACGGCGACTATCGCCTGGACAACCTCTTCTTGAGCGGGCAGGGGCGGGACGCGCGCGTAATGGCGTTCGACTGGCAGAACGTCTGCCGCGGTCCGGGCGCTCTCGATGTGGCCTACTTCATCAGCGGGAACCTCGCGCCCGAACTCGCCGCCGAGCACGACATGCGACTGCTGCGCGTGTACCACGACACGCTCGTCGAAGCCGGTGTGAGCGACTACGGGTTCGACGATTGCCTGCGCGACTACGAGCTGTCGCTCCTGTTCGTCGGCTACCGGATGATCGCGGGAATGCACCTGCTCGACCTCACCAATGCACGCGGACGCGCGCTCGTGGACGGCTGGCTCGACCGGATCGATCCACTGCTTCCGCCCGGGTACGCGGAGCGCGTCCCGACCTGAGTCCCGCGGCCCGGGCCCCGCCTCGGCCGCGGCAGCCGCTCGAAACTCTTCGATCGCCTATCGTCCGCGCGTGGATCGACCGAAGAACAGCTCCGTGTCCCGGAGCGAGAAAGCGCGCACACGACTGGAGAGCCTGCCCACGGGTGTGGCGGCGCCGCCCGACGGCCGCCTGCGTGACCTTTCCGGTTGGGGGCAGTACCCCGTCGTGCGCGGTGTCGAGCGTCTGTCGGAGAATCTGCCCGAGGTCACGGCGGACGCAGTGCTCAGTCGGGGGCTGGGGCGTGCCTATGGCGATGCATCGCTGCCCCCGGAGAACGCGCGCGCCCATGTCGCCGGGTCGCGCCTGGCGGACCGGCTGCTCGCCTTCGACCCCGAGACCGGCGTGCTCCGCGCCGAGGCCGGGGTTTCCCTCGCGGACCTCAATCGAATCCTGCTGCCCCGGGGCTGGGCGTCGCCGGTCTCGACGGGCACCGCCTTCGTCACGCTGGGGGGCATGGTCGCGTCGGACGTCCACGGCCGGAATCACCATGTCGCGGGTTGCTTCGGTGAGCACGTTCGCGCGCTTCGCATGCAGGTGGCCGACGGTCGCATCCTCGAGGTCGACGCGGAGAACCACGCGGACCTCTTCCACGGAAGCTTCGGCGGCATGGGGCTGCTGGGACACGTGCTCGAAGTCGAGCTGCAGATGGTGCGCGTGCCGTCGCAGTGGATCTGGTCCGAGAGCGATCGCATGGGCTGCATCGACGAGCTGCTGCCGGCCCTGCTCGAAGAGCGGACGCGCTGGCCGTACACCGTCGCGTGGCTGGACTGCACGGCCCGGGGAAGAGCGCTCGGGCGCGGAATCCTGATGAAGGGGCGTTGGGCGACAGAGGCGGAGGCACCCCGGGAGCGGCCGAAGCGCGGGCCGGTGGTGGTGGTTCCCTTCCGGCTTCCGAGCGGTCTCGTGAACCGTCACAGCTTGCGGCTGGCAAACCTCTTCTGGTACCAGAAGCATCGCGCAAAGCGACAGGTCGGCGTCGTCTCGACGGACACCTTCTTCTACACCCTCGATGGGATCTCACAGTGGCACCGCGTGTTCGGCCCGCGCGGGTTTACCCAGTACCAGTGCGTGATCCCCGCCGAGGTGTCGGTCTATCGCGATTTCCTCGACCGCTTCCAGCGCGGAGGCGGATCGTCCTTCGTGACCGTGCTGAAGGACTGCGGTCCCGCCGGGAAGGGCCCGCTGTCGTTTCCGCAGCCGGGCGCTTCGCTGGCCCTCGACATTCCGATCGAAGGCGACAAGACCCGCGACCTGGTGGCGGCCTTGAACGAGTTCGTCATCGCGAACGGCGGGCGCATCTATCTCGCCAAGGACGCCTTCACGAGCCCCGAGCACTTCCGCCGCATGTATCCGCGCCTGGCGGAGTGGGAAGCGCTGCGGTCGAAGTGGGACCCGGAAGGCCGCATCGCCAGCGCGCAGTCTCGCCGCTTGCTCGGTAGCTGATAGACTCCGGGCCCCATGGCCCTCGAAGATCTCGCCGACCTGCGCTGCTACGAGCGAAACGTGTACTCCCAGGGTGGCGAGGACGGCGTCCTCGCCAAGCTCTTCGAGACCCTCGGCGCTACGAACCGCTACTTCGTCGAGTTTGGCGCCTGGGACGGGTGCAACCTCTCGAACACCGCGCACCTGCGCCTCGACCACGGCTGGACGGGCCTGCTGATGGACGGCGATGCGGAGCGGGTCAGCGATGTGGTCTGTCACGAGTTCGTCACGGCGGAGAACGTCGAGCCGCTCTTCGCCAAGCACGGCGTTCCTCGCAGCTTCGACCTGCTCTCCATCGACATCGACGGCAACGAGTACTGGGTGTGGCAGGCCATCCGGAAATGGCGGCCGCGGGTGGTCGTGATGGAGTACAACGTCTTCTTCGGCGTCGATGTCAGCAAGACCATGCCCTACGACGCGACGCACCGCTGGGACAAGACGATGTTCCACGGTGCCAGCCTCGCAGCGCTGCACAAACTCGGTCGCGAGAAGGGCTACACGCTGCTTCACACCGACAGCTACGCGCCAAACGCGTTCTTCGTCGACGATGCGCTGCTGCCGGCGGCACTCGTCGGGCTCCCCATCGAGGAAGCGGCGTCGTGGGACTGGGATCTCGGCGCCGAGCCGCCGATCCCCGCCGACCGGGCCTGGACGACGATCTGATCAGCGCTCGCTTCGCTCCGGATCAGCGCTCGCTTCGCTCGACCCGCGCTTCCGCGAAGTCGAGGGCGAGGTCGTTCGAGAGGAACGCGTCGGCCGCGTTGCGCGCGGCGGGATCGGTCGCGAAGACGCTCTCGAGGAAGGCCGTGGCGGCAAGGGCCGTGATCATCTGCTGACGGCCCGGGTGGAGGGCGATCCCGAGATCCCCCTGGCACGGAAGCATGGCTTCGTCGTCGATGCGGATGCCCTGCTCGGGTCCGCCGAGGCCCTCGAAGGGGTTCACGTTCGGCTCGAGGTCGAGGTTCTCGAGGAGCGCGCCGCAGCCCACGCTGTCCGGATGGTCGACGAAGCGGAAGAGGGGGTCCGCGATGCTCGCGAAGCCTGTGTGGGAACCGGCCTCGACGCTGACCAGCACCGCGTTCGGTGCGCGCTCGAGCACCGGACGCGCATGGCTCTCGTAGGCGACCATGGCATCCGCTGTGCCCGCGATCATCAGGAAGGGCCGGTCCGTCGTCTCGTAGAAGGCGCGGTCGAAGAATGACGAGGGGCCGGCGATGGAGACCGCCGCACGGATGCGCGGGTCGCGCATCTCGGGATGGAAGGCGACGAGCGTCGTGGTGAGGCCGCCGAGGGAAAGGCCCATGGCGCCGATCCGGGTCGCGTCGATGTCGCCTGTGAAGGGCTTGTCGTCACTGGCGAGTGCGAGCACCGAATCGATGAGGAAGCGGACGTCTGCCGGCTGGTTCTTGAAGTCCGCGACGTTGGGACCACCCGGGGTCGCGAAGTGGGTGAGGGGGTAGTCGGCAGCGATCACCACGTAGCCGTGGCTCGCGAGCCGCTCGGCCAGAGAGGTCGCCTCTTCCTTCGTCGACATGAAGCCGTGGCTATAGACGACCAACGGGTGTGGACCGGCATCGCCTTCGGGGTACCAGAGCGTCGATTCGAGGGTTCGGCTCGGGGCGCCGGGTCGGTCCCCGTTGGCCGCGGTGGGGCGGCTCGCGTCGATGAACACGTAGCCGCGCTCACCCGTCTCGAAGGGGCCCGGGGCGAGCCGCTCCGCGCTGGGCGAATCGGGCGCGGGGGGTGTGGGCGCCGTCAGCGCGAGCGCGACCCAGGTGGCGACTCCCATCAGGCCGGCGAGGACGGCGATGCCGATCGCGATTCTGCGGATCATTCCGGCGACCTCCAGCGGACGGTGACGGTGCGCTTGCCCCACTTCTTTGCCGCACGCCGGTCTTCACCCATGTAGATGTCGATCTTGCGGCGCCAGCGCTTGGCCATCTTGTCCCGCACGACGTAGACCCCGGGAAGTCCGTCGATCTCCACCTCGACGCCGTGCCCCAGGCCCATGGGGATCAGGTCCCGGGAAACGGCGATCGCCTTCATGCCCGGCTTCAGCCTGTCGCCCCAGGCGGTGATCTTGGGATGCGCGTTGGTCTGGGACGCGAGAGAGTTGTAGGCGGTCGCCTTGACTTCGAGCTCGTGGCGGTCGTCGTCCGCGGCGGACCCGATCGTCCAGCTGAAGCCGATCGCGAGTGCTGCGACGGCGAGTGCAGCCAGGACGACGGCGGCCCCGGGTCCGTTCGCGCTGCGCTCTCCGAGCTTCACGAATCGGGCCCCCCGGTTCCGCGCCGCGGGAGCCCTGCCTTTTCGTAGATGGCATCGATGACGGCCATGTTTGCGACGCCGTCCCGGCCGTCGGTCGGCAGCTCTGCGCCGTCCCGCACGGCGGCCACGAAGGCCCGCAGCTGGCCCGTGTAGGACGCTTCGCCCGGCACCCGCTCGCTGCGACGGCCGTCCCGTCCCCGCACCCGGAGGCGGTGGTAGATCTGGGGCGCGATCGGGTTGAGGACGCGTAGCTCGCCGGCGTCACCGCGAACACGCAGAGAGACCGAGAGGAGCCGGCTCGAGAAGAGGGAAGCCGTGACACGTGCGCTGCGTCCATCGTCGAAGCGCAGGTCGGCGCGCATGAAGCGGTCGACCTTTGGGGATCGCAGGCGCGCCTCCGCGTGGGTCACACTCGGCTCAGCGCCCGCCAGCTGTCGGACCTGGCTGACGGCATAGCAGCCGGCATCCATCATGGCGCCTCCCGCGAGGTCCCAGCGGTAGCGGATGTCGCTGAACACGGGCAGGGGAAAGCAGACACTGGCCTCGATGTGCAGCACGTCGCCGATCTCACCGCTCGACAGGATCTCGACGATGCGGTCTGCCAGGGGGTGGTAGCGCCAGTGGAAGGCCTCCATCAGGACGCGGCCGTTGCGAGACGCCGCATCCGCCATCTGCTGCGCCTCGTCGGCGTTGGCGGCGAGGGGCTTCTCGCACAGGACGTGCTTGCCCGCATCGAGCGCCGCAATGGTCCAGCTGGCGTGGAGCCCGTTCGGC
Source organism: Deltaproteobacteria bacterium (assembly GCA_029261855.1). Classification (GTDB taxonomy): domain Bacteria; phylum Myxococcota_A; class UBA9160; order UBA9160; family UBA4427; genus JAJDAN01. The sequence continues at coordinate 187,475 of JAJDAN010000024.1, read as the reverse complement.
AGCGGGTTGTAGATGGCATCGATCTCCGGGTCTGCGATCAGGTCGTCGTAGTGGGCATGAACTCGGGGGATTCCGTGGCGCTGCGCGAAGGCGCGCGCCCGGTCCGGGTCGCGGGCCGCCACGGCGAAGACCTCCGCTTCGGTCACGCTCCGAGCCGGGCGGATCAGCGCGGGCGGCGCGATGCGGGCGGCGCCGAGGACGCCCAGGCGCAGCGGAGGTCCCGGGTCGGGCTGGAGGTCGGTCATGCCCGCCCAGTTAACACCGAACCCGAACCCCCGGCAAACGCAGGCCTGCGGCAGCTTGCGGCGCAAGTCGCCGCGGGAGCACGCGTCTGCTAGCCGCGGGGACCGGGTGTCGCCCGTCGCTGCCAAGCAGGACTCCGGTTCAGCCGAAGCCCGGTTCGGACGAAGGGAACGGGGTGGAGACGACTCCGGGCGGACCGGGGCGTCCTCCAGGCGAGGTCCACTTGACGCTCAATGGCTTGCAGAAGGCATCTTCCCTGGTCACCACCGGGTGTGATGTGTCGGATCTCGAGCTGCTCGCGCACTACGAGCTCGTCGAGGAATCCACAGGCCGTGCCCGCAGTGGCTTCGCGGTGCTCCTCGAGCTGGCCGATCGTCGCCTCATGCTCGAGGGAGACGTGCCTTTCAAGGCCGGCGACACCCTCGACATGAACTTCTTCCTGCCCGATTCCGGCTCGGACCTGGGCCGGACCAAGATCTCGCTTCGCTGCATGATCGCCCAGTGTCGCGACGAAGAGCAGCTGCACTACAGCGCGCGGGTCTCGAAGATCACGGATCGATCCAAGGAAGCCATCGAGAAACTCCACGCGGAGCGACGCTCCGGGAGCCAGTCATGAGACAGTTGGGAATCGACCTCGGTACCACGAACACCGTCGCGTGCTTCGACGACGAGATCCTCGGTATCGGGGACGGAGGTGTCGGCACGCTCCCCTCGGTGGTGGCGTTCTTGCCGAACGGCACCATCAGCACGGGGCAGGCGGCTCGCCGGCGCCGCGCCATCGACGGTTCGAACACCATCTTCTCGTCGAAGCGGATCATCGGGCGGCGCTTCGAGGACGAACGCACGCGAGAGTTCTGCGAGCGCTATCCCTTCGACGTCGTCGATGCCGGCGACGACACGCCCGTTTTCGTGACGCGCGCGGGCAGGCACAGCCCCACGGACATCGCGGCGCACCTGATGCGCCGGATCGCAGAGCCCCTGGGCGACGAGGTCCGGGACATCGAAGTCGTCGTCACCGTCCCGACTGGCTTCGGCGAGTCTCAGCGAGAGGCGACCCTGGACGCAGCGCGCAAGGCGGGCTTCGTGAACCTGCGCCTGGTCGACGAAGCCGTCGCGACGGCTCACGCCTATCACGATGCGGCCGCGATGCGCGGAACGGTGGCCGTGTACGACCTTGGCGGCGGTACCTTCGATGTCTCGGTGGTCGAGTCCAGCGACAAGGGGTTGCGCGTGCTGTCCCGGGCGACCGAGCCCTTCCTGGGTGGCGACGACATCGACCAGAAGATCGCCGACTGGGTGACGGAAGAAGTTCTCAAGCAGCACAACTGGGATCTTTCGAACTACGCCGAGGTCTCGATGCGCCTCGTCGCCGAATGCGAGAACGCGAAGATCCGTCTCGCCTGGGCGGAGGAGACGCGTATCGATCTCGCACAGGTCGATCCCGAATGCCCGATCGCAGCCGAGGGCCTGCCCATCCGGCGCGCCGCGATGGAAAAGCTGTGCATGGACCTCCTGCAGCGGACCTTCATCGCATGCGACGAGGCCCTCGCGGACGCAGGCGTTTCCGCCCGCAGCATGGACGCCGTCCTCCTGGCCGGTGGCACCACCTACCTGCCCATGGTGCAGGACGGAGTGGGCGCATACTTCGGGACGCGGGGCCGGACGGAGTTCGACCCGACTACGGTCGTCGCCCATGGAGCGAGTCGCGCCAAGGCCTGAGCGGCCCGGCACGCCTCGCCCAGAACGGAGGCGCGCGGCGCGTCAGCGCACTCTCTCGAGGAAGCGCGAAATCGCGTCCGCGCAGGTGCCAGTGCGTTCGAGATGTACGAGGTGGCCCGCGTCCTCGAGGATCATCAGCTCTGCGTCGGGCAGGATCCCCGCCAGCTTCCGGGTCGGTTCGAGCCAGCCCGCGTCGTTGCTGCCCGCAATCAACAGGGTCGGCGTCTCGAGCCGTGCGCATTCTTCATCGTTGCTCTCGACCCCGAGAAAGGCTCCCCGGACCACCCGCGCCAGCTCATCGCCTCGAGCGCCCGCGTACACGCGTTCCGGGGTCAGGTGCTCGTCGTGGGTGGCCGCCGCCGCGGCGAGGGAAGCGGCGACCTCGCTCGGGGTCGCCGCCTCGAAGCGAGCCGCCGCTCGTTCCCAGCTGCGGCGCTCCTTCTCGTGGGTCACCGCACGGCAGGGGCCGGCGCCCAGAAGCGATAGCGAGCGGATCCGGTCGGGACGAGCGATCGCTGCCATCAGCGCGATCTGTCCGCCCATCGAGTGACCGACGAGGTGGGCTCCATCGGGAGCCGCGCGCTCGAGAAGCGCGAGACAGTCGTCCCGCATCGGCGGGTAGCCGTAGGCGTCGTCGCGCGCCGGTGAACGGGTGTCGCCGTGGCCCCGCGCATCCGCCAGAAAGACGCGTCCGCTGGCGTTTCGCGCCAGCAACGCCTCGGCGAGCGGTCGCATGCCCGTGCGACTCATCCCGAAGCCGTGCAGCAGCACGACCGGTGCGTCCGGCGTCGCATTGCCGTACTCGAGCCGTTCCCAGGCGATCGTGCAGTCATCTCGGGTCAGGCTCTGGGACTGGGTCTGGATCCGGATCGGGGACATGACCCGCCGGAGCATAGTGCGGGAAGCTGTGTCACGATCCGGCGATGAGCGAGGCATCGGGACCCGGTCTGCACCGCTACATCGGCGTGCGGTCGGCCGTCGCCCTGGTCGTCGCCAACGTCATCGGCGCCGGCATCTTCACCACCACCGGCTTCCAGGCGGCGGACCTCGGACATCCCGGCGTCATCTTCGGCCTGTGGATCGTGGGCGGAGTGCTCGCCCTGTGCGGAGCGCTCTGCTACGCGGAGCTGGGCGCGGCGATGCCCGGTGCCGGCGCCGAGTACGCCTACTTGCGAGACACCTACGGTGGCGTCTTCGGGTTCATGAGCGCGGTCGTCTCATTGATCGCGGGTTTCTCGGCGCCCATCGCCGCCGCCGCCAAGTCGATGGTGCGCTACGCGACCCACTTCTTTCCCGTGCTGGACGGGGGCGCCGGCTTCTTCGGCGTGACGCTCGCGGACGTCGCCGCGCTGGGCCTGGTGTGGCTGCTGATCGCCGTGCAGTTGCGCGGCGCGCGCGCCGGCATGAAGGTCGGGGACTGGCTGACGGTCTTCAAGGTGGTGGGCCTCGTCGTCATCATCGTCGCCGCGTTCGCGGTGGGACGCGGCAGCCTGTCGAACCTGACCGAGGTCTCGGTCGTCTATGACAGTCTGTCGACGGCAGACCGCACGGCGGCGCTGGCCACATCGCTGGTCTTCGTGATGTTCTGCTATTCCGGCTGGAACGCGTCCGCGTACGTAGCGAGCGAGTTCGAGAATCCCCAGCGCGACCTGCCGCGGGGCCTGCTGATCGGCACGGCGATCGTGGTCGTCCTGTATCTGCTCATCAACGCCGTCTACTTCTACGGCGCACCGGTGTCGGAGCTGGCGGGGAAGGTCGAGGTGGGGCTGGTGGCGTCCCGGCACCTGTTCGGTCCAGCCGGAACGAACGGGGTGGTGATCGTCTTGCTGGTTTCCCTGGTGGCTTCGGCATCCGCGATGACCATCGCCGGCCCGCGCGTCTACTACGCGCTGGGCAACGACTACCCGCTCTTCGCGTTCCTGCGGACCACCAACCCCCGTACCGGCGCGCCGGTCACCGCGCTGCTGGTCCAGGGGGTCGTCACCTCGGGCATCATCCTGCTCGGGCGGGTCGACCAGATCCAGCAGTACTCGGGCTTCACCCTCACCCTGTTCGCCAGCCTCGCCGTGTCCTGCGTGATCGTCCTCCGCATTCGCCGGCCGGACCTCGTGCGTCCCTTCAAGGTCTTCGCCTATCCCCTTACCCCGCTTCTGTTTCTCGGGGTTTCGGGTTGGATGATGTTCTGGGCGCTGCAGGGGCGGCCCCTGGAGTCGCTGCTGGCCCTCGCGACGGTCGCGCTCGGTGGCATCCTGTTCCTCGTGACCAACCGGAAGACGACGAAGGCGACGACACCGTGAAGTTCGGGATCATGTTCGAGCTGTCCGTGCCGCGCCCCTTCGCCAGCGGCGTCGAACGCACGGTCATCGAGAACGCCCTCGAGCAGATTCGCGTCGCGGATTCGCTGGGCTTCGATACGGCCTGGTGCGTCGAGCATCACTTCCTCGAGGAGTACTCCCACAGCTCGGCGCCAGAGCTGTTCCTGACCGCGGCCGCCGTGCAGACCGAGCGCATTCGCGTGGGGCACAGCGCTGTCGTTTGCATCCCGGAAATGAACCATCCGATCCGCGTGGCCGAGCGCGCGGCCTTCCTCGACATCCTGTCCGGCGGCCGTCTCGAGCTGGGTACTGCGCGGTCTTCTACCTGGACCGAGATCGGCGGCTTCGAGGCCGACGCCGACGCCACCAAGCAGTATTGGGACGAGTACGTGCGGGTCCTTCCCCGGATGTGGACCGAGGAGCACTTCTCCTGGGAGGGCACCTGCTTCTCGATGCCCGAACGCGCGATCCTGCCGAAGCCGATCCAGAAGCCGCATCCACCGCTGTGGGTCACCGTGACCAGCCCCGGCACCGAACTCGACGCCGCCGACCGTGGCATCGGATGCCTGGGAGTCGCGGCCGCCGGCTTCGAAGAGCAGGAGCGACGGACGAAGGAGTACCACCGTCGCATCCAGCTCTGCGATCCGGTCGGCGCCGTGAACGACCAGGTCGCGACCCTGAACTTCCTCTACTGCCACGAAGACCTCGCGACGGGCGCCGAACGCGGCATGCAGATGCTCGGGAACTTCGGACTGTTGAACTCGCACTTGCTCTTTACGCGCGAGGCCTACCCGACACGGGCCTATCAGACCCTCGGCAACCTGGCGCCGGGCAAGGGTCGCAAGACCGAGTCTGGCAGTCCGGCCGACGCCTATGGCATTCCGGAAGGCATGGGCATCGGCGACCCGGCAACGATCACCGCGGCCATCAAGGAATGGGAATCCATCGGAGTCGACCAGGTGAACTTCATGCTGAATGCCGCCGAGATCCTGCCCCAGGACCAGGTGCTCGACAGCCTGCGACTCTTCGCACGAGAAGTGATGCCCGCCTTTGCGCGAGGCCGTCGCGACGGGTCGGGCGCATGATCGTCGGCAGCGCCGAGCCCGAAGCGCTCCGCCCGGGCGCCCCCGTGATGCACGACTTCGGCAGCGAGCCGCTCTCCCTCGCCGGAGCGAGCGTGCTGCAGCTGCTGTGTGAAGTGTCCGGGGGTACGCAAGCGCTGCTGCCCCCGGCCCTGCACCCGACCCTTCCGGGCGTCGTGGCCTGGCAGGTCTACGACTTCCCCACGTCGCCCTGGGGTCCGTTCCGAATGGCCCAGACCCGCATCCAGTGCCGCAGCGGTACACGACCGCGCGGATTGCTCGTGTCCGGAGTGGTGACCAGCGCCGCCGCGGGAGAAGCCCTGACCGCCCGCTGGGGCTTCCGTCTGGCGCCGGGCGAGATCGATTTCCTGCGTGGATACGACCGGGTACACGCCTCGGTGCGCAGTCCTGAAGGCGACGCACTGCTGGCGGTCGGCTTGCAGGACCCGGTCATGCTGCCGCCGGGTGCAGTTCAGTTCGTGTCCGGCGTGCATCCGGCCGATACACCCAGTGGGTTCCGGCTGGTGCAGGTCGACGCTCTCCACGAGGTCCATCGGGCCGAGCGGGGAGATCCCGTGATCGATTACTTCGACGCGGGGGCGTGGGGAGAGGATCGGATGGTTCCGACCTATCCGATCTCTGCCTCGATCTGCACGGCAGACGTGACCCTCCGGCGATTGCGCTTCGTGTGCCGGCCCGGGGAGATGTCCTTCACCGGGACCGAAACCGTGGCTGCCGGATGAACGGGGTGACGGCATGCAAGCGCGGGCGGGGACGAGGCGTACGAGCGCCCGGGGCGGCGTTCCGAGCGTTGCGCTCGTCTGTCTCCTGGTTTTCGCCTGGCTCGTAGGCTGCGCCAACCCCACCGTCCAGTACCACCGGCAGTTCGAGTACCTGCGGCGGGTCGGCGGCGACGCGGTCGACGTACGCGACTTCGAGGCAGCCCGCGAACATCTGCTCGAGGCCGCCAAGCTCGCGAAGATCTCGGCCGCATCGGATCTCGAGGTCATCGACGCGCTGACCTTGCTGACTCGTTCCTGCCGGGAGCTCGGACGCCTCGACGAGGCGCTTGCCCACGCCAACGTCGCGTCACAGGTGCTCGCCAGGCACCGCCTGGGTCACGGAGGCTCGAGTTCCGGCGTCTATCGCGTGGGTGCCGCGTACCTGCTCGAGCGCGGACGCCTCGAGATCGAACGCGGGGACTTCACCGCCGCCGAGGCCGCGCTCGCCGACTTCGTACGCGTGCGCGGCGAGGACGGTGGCGACGCACGCGAGTCGACCGAAGCGCAGATCCTGCTCGGCGAGCTGCGACTCGCGCTGGGCCAGGAGGCCACCGCACGGGCCCTCTTCCGATCGAGTCTCGATCAGGCGCGAAGCTTCGTCCAGAGCGATGAGATCCTCCTGGGTCTGGCACTCTTCCGCGTCGCGGAAGCCAAGCTCGAGAGCGATCGCGCGGCGTCTGCCGCTGCGTTGCTGGCGGAGGCGCGCACCGACGGCGTGACCGCTGCTCCCCTGCGCGTGGGCTGGATGCTCATCCGGGGTCGCATCGACGTCGGACAGGGCAATCGGGAGCGCGCGGCGGTGCGTCTCGGAGAAGGACTCGCGCTGCTGGAAGCCGACGACCCCGAGGTTCGGCGCGACGTCGCGGCACCTGCCCGCGCGATCGTGCTGGCGGGGCAGCTCTTCGACCCGGAGGCGGACGCAGACGGGCTCGTCGACACCGTGTTGCGCGCGCTCGCGAGCGCGGAAACCGGCTCGCCGCTGCGGAGAATGCAGGCGGGCCGTCGCGCGGTCGAGGTCGGCCAGGCCCTCTTCGATGCGGGTCAAACGGACCCCGGGCTTCGGCTCATGGCGGCGGGGCGGCACGTCATTTCCGCGGCGGTCGACGGGCGCGCGCACGACGCCGCCGTCGCCGCGCAGTTCCAGATCGCGATGGCCCTCGAGTCGCGACGGCGCTATTCGGCGGCGAGCAAGCGCTGCGACTGGCTGGTCGAGAGCTCCGATCAGCTCAGTCCGGACGCCAGGGAAGCGCATCCCGACCGCCTGCTTGCCTGCGGCCGGGTCGCCGTCCGCGCCGGCAATGCGAAGGCCGCCCGACATGCCCTGGGTCGCGCGCTGATGATGTCCGAAGAGGACGAGGGCGCGACGCCGGCCCTGCGGCTGCAGCTGTTGTTGCGCCTCGCGGCACTCGCCCATTCCGAAGCGCGTGATGCCGAAGAGGTAAAGCTGTTCGAACGCGTGCTTCCTTTCGTGATTCCCGGCGTATACGACGATCTCGAGCAGCTGCTGGTAGACGCCTATGGGCCGTACGGACGCTTCCAGCCTTCCTCTGCGGCGGCGCGACTCGCGCATGCCGCCGCCCGCACTTACGCCTATGCGGTGGAGGCGCCGCAGCTGCAGACCCTGGCGGAGAAGCTGGGGGGTGAACCTTCACCGGCAAGCCCGAGTTCGACCCGTTAAGAGCTGCGGGCTGCGAGCAGAGCCTCGAGTCGGGACAGGATCGTCGCGTCGCCGAGGACCAGCAGACGATCGCCGCCGCGCAGGTCGAACTGCGGTGGCGGGTTCGCGGTGGTGGTGCCGCCGCGGCTGATCGCGAGGATGCTCGCTCCCGTCTCGGCGCGCACGTCGAGCTCGGCCAGGCTCGTCGGACCCGCCAGGCCGTAGGGGACGTCGATCCACTGGGCGTCCACCTCCTGCAGGATCTCGACGAGCCACGGGTCGATGCCCAGGGCGACGTCGCCGCGAATGGCGTCGTAGCCGCCTTCGCGAAGGGCCTCGGTGAACCTCTGGATGCTGGCTTCCGGGATCTTGAACAGCTGCAGGGTGCGCGCGACGAGCTCGATGCTGCTCTCGAATTCTTCTGCGACGACGGTCGTCGCGCCGGCCGCGTCCAGGGGGTCGACCTCGCGCACGTAGCGGGTTCGCGCCAATACGGGTACGTCCCGGGACAGGGTGCGGATGCGGGAGACGATGCGACGGGTCGCGAGGGCGTCCGAGATGGCGACGACCACGAGCCGGGCGTTGGCGACGTCCAGGACGCGCAGCAGCTGGGGGCGGGTCGCGTCTCCGAAGATGGCAGTCTCCCCGCGCGCGCGCGCGGCCTCCGCGCTGCTGGCATTGGCATCCACCACCACGTAGGGGATGTCGAGGGACCGCAACAGGCGGCTGAGCGTCTGGCCGGCGGGTCCGAAGCCAATGATGACGACAGGCCGGAGGTCCTCCTCTCCCCCGTCGCTTCCTTGCGACGTCGCCGGGCCGTCGCCGGGCGCACCGCCATCGCTTCCGCGGCTGCCGGCCACCCAGTCACCGGCCGACGGCGCGACCCGGATCAGGAAGGGCGTCGCGATCAGGCTGACGATCGAGCCCGCGATCACTCCCTGGTGGAGCCACGGCTCGATCAGCCCGGCCTTTTCCGCAGCTGCTGCGAGCACGAAGGTGAACTCGCCCGTCTGGGAAAGGGTGAGCCCCGCCATCACGCCGATGCGCGCGCTCTGCCGCAGCAGCAGCGCATTGGCCGCCGCGATGACGCCACCCTTCACGAACAGCACCGCCGCCAGATACGCGGCGACGAAGCCCGGGTGTTCCGCCAGGACCATCGGGTCGAAGAGCATGCCGACGGCGGTGAAGAAGACCCCGAGAAAGACGCCGCGCAGGGGGACGACTTCCGAGAACAGCTGTTGGGCGTAGGGTGAGGTGCTCGCGGAGACGCCTGCGAGGAATGCGCCCACGGCCAGGGTCAGGCCGAGCTCTTCCGCGAAGAACGCCGATCCGAGGACGACGAGCACCGCGATCAAGCTGAACAGGTCGTTCGAGCGGGCCTTGGCGGCTCGCGTCAGCAGGCGGGGCACGATGAAACGAACGACCGCGAAGACGACGGCCAGGCCGACTACCAGCTTGCCGATCGCGAAGGCGAGCGCCGACGGCGAGCTGCCCGCGCCGGCCGCGAGCAAGGGGATCGCGAGCAGCAGTGGGACGACGCTCAGGTCCTGCAGGATGAGGATCGAGACCGTCAGCTGACCGTGCGGGCTGTCCACCTGCCCCTGCTCGGACAGCAGTCGCATCACCAGCGCCGTACTCGACATGGCGACACCGCCGCCCAGCACCAGCGCGGCGGCGAGCGGGAATCCGGAGAGAACGGCCACGGTCGCGACCACCGCCAGCGTGATGACGACCTGCGAGGTCCCGGCGATCATCGTGCCGCGCCACAAGCGTCTCAGCCGGTCGACCGGCAGCTCGAGGCCGATCTCGAACAAAAGGAAGACGACGCCGATCTCTGCCAGGGCGCGCACGCGTTCGGAATCGGGCACCAACCCGAGGATGCCGGGCCCGGCGATGGCACCGGCGGCGAGGAAGCCCGCGATCGCCGGCAACTTGAGTCGTTCGAAAAGGGCGAGCCCACCGGCCGTCAGGCCGAGCAGAAGCAGGATCTCGAACAAGAGCGGCGAGTCGATGGGGGCCTCCAGCCGCTCTCAGTCTAGAGGTTTTGGCTGGAAGTCAGGAGCCGGACCCGCCGATCACCGCCGGGAGCGTCCGCAGCAGGATCTTCAGATCGTTGCGCAGGGACCAGGTGTCGATGTACTCGAGGTCGAGCCGCACCCAGTCCTCGAACCCGATCTCGTTTCGGCCGCTGACCTGCCACAGACAGGTCAGGCCCGGACGCATGGACAGGCGACGGCGTTCGAAGGTCTGGTACTCGACCACTTCCATCGGGACGGGGGGACGCGGGCCGACGAGGCTCATCTGCCCGCACAGGACGTTCCAGATCTGCGGTAGCTCGTCGACGCTGAAGCGCCGCAGCCATGCGCCCACCGGCGTGATGCGCGGGTCGTCCTTCATCTTGAAGACCGGTCCGTCCATCTCGTTGTGATCCTGCAGGGCGTGCTTGCGGTCTTCGGCGTCGACGTACATGGTGCGCAGCTTCAACATCACGAACTGCCGTCCGTTCAGCCCGCAGCGGACCTGGCGGAAGAAGATCGGGCCGGGAGAGGTCGCACGGATCGCGAGGGCGGAGGCCGCCAGAATCGGCGCGCTCGCCAGCAAGCCGACGGTCGCGCCCGCCATGTCCATGGCGCGCTTCACGACCAGCTTTGCGCGGTTGTGGTGCACGGGCGCGAAGCTCAGCGCAGGAAGTGAGCCGAAACGGGTCGCTCGGGGCGCGGGCAGGAAGTCACCAAAGAGATCCGACAGCAGAGTGATTGGGACGCCGGCGAGCGCGCAGGCGTCCACGACTTCCACGATCTCTGCGAGCATCGACCGCGGGCACGCCACGATCACCTCGTCCACCACCTGGTCGTTCAGGATCTCGACCATGTCTCGCAGCTTGAAGACCTGGTGCGTGATCACGGAGGGCCCTTCGGCGGGAACGCCGTCGTCGATGAAGCCCATCACCGTCAAGCCCCAGCTCGGATTCCAGCTGATGACCTTCTGGATGTAGGCCGCCCGCGGACCGGATCCAACGATCAGGACGTGGCGCGTATTGCGGCCGTCTCTTCGCAGCCAGCGAAGGGCGCCGTAAGCGCCTAGACGCAGGGCCGACAGTACGAGTAGCTGGGCCGCGCCGCATACCAGCGGGAAGTAGGGAGCGACCGGGGCGGAAAGCAGGAAGGCCGCGGCGAAGTGGACGCCCGTGGCCGTCGCGCCGGCAATGGCCACCTGGGTCGCGACCTCGCCGAGGCGCAGCAACCGCTGGGACAGGTAGACGCCGAGCCGGTGCAGGGCGACGGGCCAGGACGCCGAGGCGACGACGCCGAGAGCCAGCAGCTGGAGGGTCGATCCGTCGTCGGCCCTCGAGTCGAGTCCGGGCACCCACATGCCGGGCAGGGCCAGCACCGCCACGAAGGTTGCCGCCGCGAGTGCCACGTCGGCGACCTGGAGCAGGAGGGTGAGCTTCTCGGAGTGCGCCTGCAGCATCACGACCTTCGGTTCTCCGCGCGCGTTCGCGTGCTTCTTCAAGGTTCCACGGGCCACGGAACGCAAGAATGCGACGGGCTCGCAAGAGACTTCGGCCGAATGGCCGCACAGCGTGAGCGATCGGGCTCGCTTTCGGCCTGCGCGGTCGCCGCGCCGGGATCGAAACAGTTGGGCGGTGCGCGGCACTGTGGCCCGGTTCCGCCGGAGGTCCGGCTTCCCGCGTCGCACAAGCCTTGTGCGGTGCCTGTCGCCGGCATAGGCAGCCGCGGTCTCGGGAAAGGGCGTCCGCTGCGAGAAGGCGCTCCCAGGTTGGCACATTCATTGAAGACGCAAGCGCACGATGAATGAGACAGCTGCGCGCCCGGAACGGATCGTCGTCGTCGGAAACGGCATGGTGGGGCATCGCCTATGCGAGCGTCTCGTCGAGTGCGGCCTTCATGAAACCATGGAGATCGTCGTCTACGGTGAGGAGCCGAGGCCGGCGTACGACCGTGTCCACCTGAGCGAGTACTTCTCTGGCCGGGGTGCCGAAGAGCTCGCGCTCACGTCGACCGGCTGGTACCGAGACCACGGGATCGAGCTTCGGCTCAATCAGGCCATCACGTCCATCGATCGCGACCGCTGCGAGGTCGTGACCGAGGGCGGCGCGCGCGTCGCATACGATCGGCTGGTGCTGGCGACGGGTTCGAGTCCCTTCGTCCCGCCCATCAAGGGAGTCGACCTCGACGGCGTCTTCGTCTACCGCACGATCGACGATCTCGGCGCAATTCGCGGCTACGCGAAACGATCCCGGCGGGCCGCCGTCATCGGCGGAGGTCTGCTCGGGCTCGAAGCCGCGAAGGCGCTGCTCGACCTCGGTCTCGAGGCGCACGTCGTCGAGTTCAGCGACCGGCTCATGCCGCGACAGCTCGACCCGATCGGCGGCGGCTTCCTGCTGCGCGCCATCGAGAAGCTCGGTGTGACCGTCCACCTCGAGTCGAGCGCCCAGATGATCGTCGGAGAGCACCGCGTCGAGTCGCTCCGCTTCGCGAACCCGCCGGACTTCCCCGTCGACATGGTGATCGTGTCCGCAGGAATTCGTCCCCGGGACGAGCTCGCGCGGGCAGCCGGACTCACCGTCGGCGAACGCGGCGGGATCCAGGTCGACGACGCGCTGGTCACGAGCGATCCGCGCATCCTGGCTGTGGGGGAGTGTGCGCTGCATCGCGGCTCGGTCTATGGCCTCGTCGGACCCGGCTACGAGATGGCCGACGTGATCGCCCGGCGACTCTCGGGGGAAGACGCGCGCTTCAGCGGTGCCGACCTCTCCACCCAGCTGAAGCTGCTCGGTGTCGACGTCGCGAGCTTCGGGGACTACTTCGCGGACCTCGAAGGGCGTGAAGGAATCCACAGCGCGGTCGTGCAGGACCCGATCTCCGGCGTCTACCAGAAGCTGCTGCTGGAACGGCCGGCCGCAGAGAGTGACGGGGAGAGCGACGGCGCTCGGATCGTCGGCGGCATCCTCGTCGGGGACACCAGTCCCTACATGCGTCTGGCAGACGCCACGCGTCGCGGCAGCATCCTGCCCGGACGCCCCGTCGACTGGATCGGCGGCGTCGGCGGCGCGGGGGCCAGCGCCGAAGTCGGCGACTGGGACGACGAGTCCCAGGTCTGCTCGTGCAACAACGTCAGCAAGGGCCAGATTGCGGCCGCAATCGCCGAGCAGGACCTCGACAGCCTGGATGCCGTCAAGGCCTGCACCCGCGCGGGTACCGGCTGCGGCGGCTGCGTGCCCTTCGTGTCCCAGATCCTGAGCGCCGAGCTGGCGCGTTCCGGGCGCGAGGTCGACGCCAGCCTTTGCGAGCACTTCCGGTACACCCGCGGCGAGCTGTTCCAGATCGTGAAGCTCGGCCGCATCGAGTCCTTCGACGCTCTGCTCGGCTCTCACGGAAGCGGCGACGGCTGTGAGGTGTGCCGTCCGGCGGTTGCATCGATCCTGGCTTCCAGCTGGAACGATCTCGTCGTTCGCCACGAGAACATCCAGGACACCAACGACCGCTTCCTCGCGAACATCCAGCGAGGCGGCACCTATTCGGTGATCCCGCGCGTACCCGGCGGCGAGATCACGCCGGACAAGCTGATCGTGCTCGGGGAGATCGCGAAGCGCTACGACCTCTACTGCAAGATCACGGGCGGTCAGCGGATCGACCTGCTCGGCGCCCGGGTCGAGCAGCTCCCGGCCATCTGGGAAGAGCTGGTGGCGGCGGGCTTCGAGAGCGGCCACGCCTACGGCAAGGCCATGCGAACGGTGAAGAGCTGCATCGGGTCCACCTGGTGCCGCTACGGGGTGCAGGACTCGACGGCCTTCGCGATTCGCGTGGAGGAGCGATACCGGGGCTTGCGCGCGCCGCACAAGCTGAAGTCCGCGGTTTCCGGGTGTATCCGCGAGTGTGCCGAAGCCCAGAACAAGGACTTCGGAATCATCGCCACGGAGAACGGCTGGAACCTCTATCTGTGTGGGAACGGCGGATCGAGCCCGCGGCACGGAGACCTGGTTCTCGCGGACGCGCCCGACGACGAGGTGATCCGCGTCATCGATCGCTTCCTGATGTACTACATCCAGACCGCGAAGCCCCTGCAACGCAGCGCGCGTTGGCTCGAGGAGCTGCCCGGCGGCATCGACACCCTGAAGAAGGTCATCCTCGACGACAGTCTCGGGATCTGTAGCCAGCTGGAAGCCGACATGCGGGCGCTCGTCGACAGCTTCCACTGTGAGTGGCGTGACGTGGTGGAGTCGCCCGAGCTGCGGCGGCACTTCCGCCACTTCGCCGGCAGCGAGGAGCCCGACGACGGCGTGCACTTCGTCCGCGAACGCGCGCAGCGACGTCCTGTGGATTGGCCCGACGAAGCGCCGCCGACCCCGGTCGAGACAGTCCCCGAGCAGAGCTGGTCCTGGGTGCGCGTCGCAGCTGTGGCGGACTTCCCCGAGAACGGCAGCGCCGCTGTACGACATGGCTCGGCGCAGATCGCCGTCTACCGTTTCAGCCGGCGCGGGGAGTGGTACGCGATCCAGAACCGATGCCCCCACCGCAAGGACAATGTGCTGGCCCGCGGACTGTTGGGAGACCAGGCGGGCGAGCCCAAGGTCGCCTGCCCGTTGCACAAGAAGACCTTTTCCCTCGCATCGGGGAAGGGCCTCTCGGACCCTCGCTACTCGGTGCAGACCTTCCCCGTGCGAGTCGACGGCGAGGATGTGTACCTGAAGCTCCCGCCGGCGGAGACCCTGGGAGCCGAACCCGTCGCCTGCGGTCATTGAGCCTTCGGGGTAGGCTGCGGCGCAAGGGGGCGCCCATGCAGCCGAACAGAAAAGTGTTGCGCGCGATCCGGACCGCGATCGCGATGATCGCAGTCGCGCTCCCCGGCGCGGGCGCCGCCGCCGAGGAAGAGCCGCAGCGCGATCCCCTTCTCCCGTGGCTCGACAACGAGTTCTACAAGGTCCACCTGGAAGCCCGACCGCGGATCGAGCTGGCGGACCAGGATGGATTCGACGCGTCCCAGGCCTACACGATCCGCACGAAGGCTGCGCTCGAGGCCAAGTCCTACTACGGCTTCTCGGCGCTGGCCGAGCTGCTCAACGTGTGGTCCCTGGATCAGGGCAGCTACTTCGACGTGGCCTCTACGCCGAACGGCGACACCGCGATCGCGGACCCCGCGCAGACCGAACTGAACCGGGCCTGGCTGCAGTTCTCCATGCCGGAATGGTGGCGCGTCCGAGCCAAGGGTGGTCGCCAGCTGATCCTGCTCGACGATCAGCGCTTCGTGGGCAACGTCGGATGGCGGCAGGGCGAGCAGACCTTCGATTCCGCGCGCGGGAGCACCAGCCTGGGCGTGGACGACCTGACCCTCGAGTACGCCTACCTGTGGGACATCCGTCGGGTGTTCGGTGACCAGGGTCCGAGGTCCCAGGGGACTCGCGACTGGGATTCGAAGTCGCACCTGGCCCGGGTGAACTACAGCGGGCTCGACTTCCTCGACATGACGGTCTTCGCCTACTTCCTCGACTTCGAGCAGGACTCGCCTACGAACTCGTCGAACAGCTATGGCTTTCGCGTCGCCGGCCAGACGGAGTTCGGCGTCGACTGGCTCGTGAAGTACGCGGGGTCCTACGCGTACCAGACCGACGCCGCCGACAACCCGGTGGACTACGACGCGCACTACGTCTGGGTCGGAGGCGACATCGGCCCCGAGAAGATCGGCACCATCGGCGTCGCCTACGAGCTGCTCGGCAGCGACGATGGCAAGGCTCGTTTCGTCACGCCCCTCGCCACGGCGCACAAGTTCAACGGCCTGGCCGACGTGTTTCTCAACAACGGCGGACCCACCGGCCTCCAGGACCTGCACCTGACCGTCAAGCCAGCGCTTCCGTGGAGGTTCGCGGCCAGCATCGTGTTCCACGAGTTCTGGAGCGATCAGGGTGGAAACCATCTGGGTCGCGAGATCGACACGGTGATCACGCGCCCGATCAACGACTACATGACGGCGCTGGTGGGTGGCGCGTACTTCGACGGCACGTCGCGCGGCCCCGCCGACATCTACCGGCTGTGGTTCCAGCTGACCTTCAAGTACTGAGGTCCGCTACGGCTGTCTCCCATCGCTCGGCGTCGGCATCGATGAGGTCGATCGACGCGTTCCAGAAGTCGTGGCCCTCGAGATCCACACCGAGGGAATTGCGCGCGACGTCCTCGGCGGAGTCGCTGCCCGTGAGGCGCAGCAGCTCTTCGTAGCGGGGCAGGAAGGCGGGACCCTCCTGCTTCGCCCGCGCGAAGATGCCGAGACTGAATAGGTAACCGAAGGTGTACGGGAAGTTGTAGAACGAGATCCCCGTGATGTAGAAGTGCAGCTTCGACGCCCAGAACCAGGGGTCGAGCTCGTTCTCGTCGAGTGCGTCGCCATAGCAGCGATGCTGGGCGTCGAGCATCAGCTGTTTGATTCGCGTCACCGAAAGCTCGCCGGCCGCGCGCTCCCGGTACAGGGACTCTTCGAAGTAGAAGCGCATGGGGATGTTCAGCAGGAAGGTCGAGGCGTCTTGCATGCGCGCGTCCAGGATCAGGGCCCGCTGCTCGGCCGGCGCGCGGGGTTCGTCGAGGACGGCATCGATCAAGAGCTGCTCTGCGAAGGTCGACGCCGTTTCCGCCAGGGTCATGGGATAGCGGCGCGACCAGGGGCGCATGCCCGACATCACGCGCCCGTGGAAGGCATGGCCCAGCTCGTGGGCAAGGGTCGACAGGTCGCCGAGGGTCTCGTTGTAGGTGATGAAGACGCGTGATTCGTCGATCCAGGACGAGGTCGAGCAGAAGCCGCCCGGGCGTTTGCCCGGGCGCGGCTGCCAGTCGATCCAGCGACGCTCGAAGGCGTCCCGGGCGAAGTCGGCGAGCGCCGGGTAGAAGCGCGCGAACGCGTCGCACACCCGTTCGCGCGCGTTCGGCCACGGGATCCGCTCGTGGCTCTCGACAGGGAGCGGCGCCATCAGGTCCTGGAAGCCGAGTTTTTCCCGTCCGAGCAGGCGCGCCTTCTTCACGAGGTAGCGTTGGGCCACGTCCGACCGGTCTTCGACGCTTCCGAGCAACGCGTCCAGGGTGCGGCTCGTGATGCCCGCGTCGAAGAGCGCCGGGTCGAGGAAGTGCCCGACGCCCCGACGCTCGTAGAGCGCGAGCCGAGTGCCGGCGATGGCGTTCAAGCAGGCGGCCATCACGTCCGCGACCGACTCCCAGGCGGCGTTCGCCCCGTGCAGGGCGGCGCTCCTCACCTGTGGGTTCGGGTCCTCGAGCAGGCTGCGGGTGACTGCGACGGGCGTCTTCTTCGGTGCCTGGTCGGGAAGCGCGAGGTCGAACTCGAGGCTGCCCGAAATCTGGTCGTACAAGCGCCCCCACGCCTGGATGCCGGTCACGCCCAGGTCCGCGGCCAGGGCTTCGAGGTCGGGCGCCATGCGCTCGCGCGCGCTGTCTCGCAGGCGGCGCAGGAAGTAGCCGGTTCCCGCGAGCGCGGGGTGGTCGCAGAGCGACTGGAAGGCGTCTCTGTCCGCCTCACCGAACGCCGCGCGCACCGTCACGAAGATCTTCTCGAAGTCCGCGCGCGCTGCGGCGGCTGCGGCGTTCTCGCGGGTGATGGCTTCGTTGCGCGCATCCGCGGCGCCCAGGCAACCCAGATAGCCGGCCAGGTGCGCGGTTCGCGCGGACAGCTGCTCGAGTCGGGTCAGCAGAGACGCCCATTCGTCGATTCTGTCTCGCGTGATCGCGCCGAGTGCCTCGGCGTCTCGTTGTAGCGAGACGCCGTCTGCCGCCAGCGATTCGCGGAACGCGCGGTACGAATCCCCGTCGAAGACGTCGAAGTAGGCCGTCATGTCCCAGTCGGGCTGCACGGTCGCGGCGCTCACTGGGATCGATCCTCGGCCTCTCGCGCGGGTCGCATCAGGCCTTCCTGGGCGGTCGACGCAACGAGCTCGCCGTCCCGGGTGTAGAGGGCGCCGCGCGCATAGCCCCTTGCGCCGAAAGCGGTGGGGCTGTCCATCGCATAGAGCAGCCAGTCGTCGAAGCGGAGCGGTCGGTGCAGCCACACGGCGTGATCGAGACTCGCCACCATCATCGGCCCGAGCTTTCCCAGTCGTCCGTGTGGGCGCAGGATGTTGTCGAGGAGGGAGATGTCGGTGGCGTAGGTGAGCAGGGTCTGGTGGAGGAACGGATCGTCGCCGAGCTTGCCGTCGCACTTCATCCAGACGTAGCTGGGACCGTGTGAGGCTTCACCGCCGAGATAGGTCGGGAGCTGCACGTGACGAACGTCGATGGGCCGCTCACCGGGCGCCACCTTCTTCATTTCGTCGGGGAGCTTGGCCCACAGGACCTCCATGCGTTCGCGCCAGGTCGGGACCTCTTCGGGCGGCGGCGCGTCGGGCATGGGTTCCTGGTGTTCGTAGCTGTACTCGGGCTGGTGGAACGAAGCGGCCATGTTGAAGATGGCCTTGCCGCGTTGCTGCCCGACCACGCGCCGGGTCACGAAGGAGCGTCCGTCCCGAATGCGGTCGACGGTGTAGACGACGGGCACCGACGGGTCGCCCGGCCGCAGGAAGTACCCGTGCAGGGAATGCGCCGGCAGGTCCTTCACCGTGCGACCGGCGGCGACCAACGCCTGGGCGGCGACCTGGCCGCCAAAGAGTCGGCCCTGACGGGACGGCTCGTTCTGTCCGCGGAAGATGTTCGTGTCGATCTGCTCGAGATCGAGGACGGAAAGCAGCTCGTCGAGTATCCGGCTCACGCCGGGTGGGGTTAGCACAGGGGCAGACTGTGGACGTTGCGTCCCCTTCTGACGTGCGCGTTCGATCCCTGGGCCCAAAGGGGTGATTCAGGGGCCGGGTGCCGGCGCTAGCTTCCCGAATCAGGGTTCGGTCAATAGCAAGGAGTGCGTCGTGGCAACTGGCAAGGTGAAGTGGTTCAGCGAGCAGAAGGGATACGGGTTCATCACTCCGGACGACGGCGGCAAGGACGTCTTCGTCCACTTCTCGAACATCGTGGGAGAAGGCTTCCGGAATCTGCAGGACGGGCAGCCGGTCGAGTACGAGGTCGCACAGGGCCGCAAGGGAGACGAGGCGAGCGACGTCCAGCCGCGCTGACCCCTCGCGAAAAGGCCCGCGAAACCGACCCTTTGGGAAACATCCCGGGGGAGCGTTATGCTGTCGGTTTCCACATTCATCTTCACGGTGTGCAGGAGACCTCTTTGCAACGGCATCCCCTGATCGATCTCGCCCAGTCCCGAGACGTCAAGCAGGCGAAGGGTTTTCGCCTGGTGGCGGAGGGTCTGAACGGTGAGTTGCTGGACGAGAAGTACCGACAGGAGGTCGCCAACGCCCCGAAGCGTGCGCAGGCCGGCAAGAAGTTCTTCGGATCCCATCCCAAGGCTCCGACGGGCCGCCGCAACGGCAAGGACCCGGAGCATCTGGCGATGGGTCTGCTGCGTGCCGCTCGTGCGGCCGCCGACGAGGGTGGGGCCGGGGTCTTCGATCTGCCGGAAGGCGGAGAGGTCACGCTGCTCGACTACCAGTTGCCCCTTGCGACCGCAGCGCCCGACAAGAGTCTCGGCGACAACGACCCGAACAAGGGCGTCGGCAAGGTCGATCTGCTGGGGTTGATGCCCGACGACCGCCTTGCCGTGATCGTGGTGAAGTTCGTCCCGCCGTCCGCCACCCGCGGCGGCACTGGAGACACGCCGCTGCGCGCGCTCCTCGAAGGCCTGGCCCTCACGGCCATGGTCGATGCCAACCGGGACGCCCTCTCGGAAGAGGTCAAGACCGCAACCGGTCGCACCGTGTCTGCCGAAGCGCCGGTGCTGATCCTGCTGGGCGGCAAGCGGTACTGGGAGATCTGTCGCAAGCGCGAAGCCCAGAAGGGCGCAGCCTGGATCCGCGAGCTCGAGCGCATCGGCCGCGAGGTGCCCGAAGTCACCGGCGTCGAGATCGTCTACCTCGGCATCGACGTGGACGGCGATCCGGGTTGGGACTACGACGACGAGGGCCCCGTGCTCACGGGTGCGCCCGGCATCGAGCCCGCCTGGGAGGCGCGTGCGGGCAAGCTGAAGCCCAAGCCCAAGTCCCGACCGAAGGCCAATGAGGAAGACCTGCTGGTGGAAGCGGACCTGTCCCGCCCGCCGCGGGCCTACGGCATCCGCGAGAGCTACGAGCCCGGAGACCGCATCGAGCATCCGACCCTGGGGCTCGGCGTCGTGCAATCGATCGCAGGCGTCGGGAAGATCAGCGTGCTCTTCGACGAAAAACGCAGCCTGCTGGTGCACGAGCGCGCCTGAACGCTGCCCGGGCTCGGTCCGGCTGTGTCGCTAGTACTTCTCGATGCCCGTCGCTTCGAGCTGGTTGCGGTCGTGGTTGACGAGCAGCTCGACGCCCGGCTCGTGTGAGAGCCGCTTCAGGAAGTCGCGCACGCGCCCCAGCTGCTCGTCGTTCTCCGGGACGACGAGCAGGCTGTAGAGGGGCGGCTTGCGAATGCCGTCCTCGATGCCCTGGTAGTGATTGACGATGTCGCCGGTGATCACCCAGGTCTGGACGTCATCGTGGAAGCCCTCGCTGCCGCCGGGATAGGTCCGCAGCTGTACGACGTACAGCGTGCTGCCGGGGGTGTGGCCCGCGGCGGGGATCGCGTACAGGCCCGGAAAGCCCGGCACCGAAAGCAGGCCCGTCTCGAAGCCGAGACTTCGAATCTCGGTGCAGTCCGCAGCGTGAACTGCCGCCTTGGCGCCGCGGGTCGTGTGATTCACCTGGGCCAGCTGGTTGTGGTGCTGGAACACGGGGATCGGTTCGCTGTCGGGTTGGCGCGGAATCAGGTCGGCGCAGAGCTTCTCGAGTCCCGACGTATGGTCGACGTGCATGTGCGTGAAGCCGATACCCGCGACGCGCTTGCGGTGTTCGGCGAGGGCGATCGAGGTGGCGTCGTGGGGCTCGATGGGCTCGGCGCCGACGACCATCTCCATCGGAAGACCGAAGTCGATGGCCGCGCCCGCATCCATGCCGAGATCGATCAGGAAGATGCGCCCGTCCTGCCATTCGACGACGAAGGAGGGGTGGCTCATGGCGTAGCTCGCGTCCGGGTGAGGGTCGAGGTCGGGGTCGAGCACCGCCGAACGCGGCATCCGTTGGCTGGCGGTGTTGATGTAGGTGATGCGAACGGGGAGCTCGAGGCTGCGGTCCGGCTGCGTGATCTGCGCCAGCTCGGGAAGATCGGGGTGGATCCGCAGGATGTTGAAGTGTCCCCAGGCCAGAGCGGCGGCGGCCAGGATCAGCCCGGCGACGAGCAGCAGGCCAAAGGTCTTCATCAGGAATCGCATGATCTCTCCACAGGGTTCACGGAACCGGGATTCTCGCCGTCTGCGCTGGTGCAACGGAAGCGCAAGGGCCGCTTCGGCGCCCGTGTGGCCGATTTGCGACGCTCCCCGCCGCGCGTCACCATGGAGCGCCCAGAACCCCCAAACCAGATCGCACACGCCGCAGCGGGCCCGCGCCGGGCCGCGCGCAGGGCACCGACCTACAACGACTCAGTCAGGAAGGATCCGATCCCATGTCCCAGGCCGCGTCCGAGCGCGACTTCCATCAGTTCACCGGTACCGACGGCTACATCGTCTCTCCGGCCCTCGTCGAGGCCGTGAACTGTGCCATCGCTCTCGAGCGACCGTTGCTCATCAAGGGTGAGCCCGGCACCGGCAAGACGCTGCTCGCGCGCCACGTGTCCGAGGGACTCGGGTTGCCGATGGAGTCGTGGCACATCAAGTCCACGTCGAAGGCCAGTGAGGGATTGTACGTATACGACACCCTGCAGCGCCTCAACGATGCGCGCTTCGGAGAGGGCGAGGTCAGCGACGTCCGTCACTACATCAAGATGGGCCCGCTGGGTCGTGTGTTCTCGGCGCCGAATCGACACGTGCTGCTCATCGATGAGATCGACAAGGCAGACCTCGAGTTCCCCAACGACATCCTGCGCGAGATCGACGAGATGCGCTTCACGGTGATGGAGACCGGCGACGAGGTCATCGCCCAGGAGCGTCCCATCGTGATCATCACGTCGAACAACGAGAAGGAGCTGCCGGACGCGTTCCTGCGCCGCTGCGTGTTCCACTTCATCGACTTTCCGGACGTGCCGCTCATGAGGCGCATCATCGACGTCCACCATCCCAACCTCGACACCACCCTGCTCGATCAGGTGCTCGTGAAGTTCTACTGGCTACGAGGGCAGAACGAGCTTCGGAAGAAGCCGTCGACCTCCGAGCTGATCGACTGGATCTCGGCGTTGCTGCGGTCCGGTGTGTCCGCCCAGCAGCTCGAGAGCCACATCCCCTTCCTCGGGTCGTTGCTCAAGAACGAGCAGGACACCGAGGCACTCGTCAGCTACGCCGACGGCGGGGGCGAGATGCCGGCCCAGTGGAGCGACCTCGGCCCCAAGTACAACCAGTAGGAAGCGCCATGTTCCTCGACCTCTTCTAAACCCAGTAGGAAGCACCATGTTCCTCGACCTCTTCTATGGCCTGCGCGACGAAGGCGTTCCGGTGTCCCTGCAGGAATGGCAGATGCTGATGACGGCCCTCGAGAAGGGCTTGCACGGCTCGAACCTGCTCGCCTTCTATCACCTGTCGCGCGCGACGCTGGTCAAGAGTGAGACCTACTTCGATGCCTTCGATCGGGTCTTCGCCCGCGTCTTCCACGGTGTCGAGGGAGAGCTCAACATCACCCAGGACCTCGAGGACTGGCTGAACGATCCCAAGAAGTTCGACGGCCTGACGGACGAGCAGCGCGCCCAACTGCAACGGCTCGATGCCGACGAGCTGATGCGGAAGTTCCTCGAGACCCTCGAAGAGCAGGACGAACGTCACGACGGGGGAGGGCGCTGGGTTGGCACCGGAGGCCGATCGCCCTTCGGCAACGGCGGTGAGCACCCGACGGGCATCCGGGTCGGCGGCGAGAGCCGGTCTCGCTCGGCGATGAAGGTCGCCGAAGACCGGAACTTCGAGGAGTACCGCACCGACTCGACTCTCGATCTGCGACAGACGAAGGTCGCGCTCAAGCGACTGCGCCACCTCACCCGGTCCGGCGCCTACGATCAGCTCGACATCGACGAGAGCGTGGACGAGACCTGCAAGAACGGCGGCGACATCGAAGTCGTCTTCAGCCAGGAGAA
The DNA here is from genome assembly GCA_029261855.1 of Deltaproteobacteria bacterium. Lineage (GTDB taxonomy): Bacteria > Myxococcota_A > UBA9160 > UBA9160 > UBA4427 > JAJDAN01. The sequence continues at coordinate 164,504 of JAJDAN010000024.1, read as the reverse complement.
GCGCAACAACGTGCGCCTGCTGCTGCTGATGGACGTGGGTGGCACGATGGATCCGTACTTCCGGCCAGTCAGCCGGCTGCTGACAGCTCTCCACGAAGAGCGCGGGCTGCGCGACTTCCGCGCCTACTACTTCCACAACTGCATCTACGACACGCTCGGCACGACGGCGCGTCTGTACAAGGACTCGATTCCCACCGGTGACGTGCTGCGCACCCTCGACGAACGCTGGAAGGTGCTGATCGTCGGAGACGGTGCCATGCACCCGGCAGAGCTCATGAACCCGCGCGGCAACATCAATCCCCGCTACGAATCGGAGACCCGCGGCGTCGACTGGCTGATGCGCATCCAGGACCACTTCGAGCGCAGCGTCTGGTTGAACCCCGACCCGGAGAAGATCTGGAATCACAGCCAGACCTGCCGGATCATCCAGCGCCTGTTCCCGATGTTCCACATGAGCGTGGACGGCATCGAGGGAGCGGTCTCCGCGCTGGTCGGGTCGAGACGCGCGTCGGCCTTGCACTGACCCGGGAGAGCGATCCGCCCATGGGGACTCCGCCGGGCGAAGAACGGCACACTCGGACGGGACGCGAGAGTCGCCAGGAGCGAGCTGGGGGAGTGAGGTGAAACCCTTGCCCCTGCGCTGGCAGGTCGTCGGTCGCTACACGCTGTTCCAGCTTCCCGAGATGGCCATCGTCGGTGTCGCGCTGGTGGCAGGCGTCCAGTACGAGGTCGTCCCTGCGTTCTGGGCCCGCATCTTGTTCGGCGTCTGGATCGTCAAGGAGATCGCGCTCTTCCCCTTCGTACGTGCCGCTTACGAACCGTCAGATCCGAATGTGTCTTCGATGTTGGTCGGCAGGATCGGTGTCGTGACAGCACGTCTCGATCCGCGCGGGAGTGTCCGGGTCGGGTCGGAGCTGTGGCGCGCGTGTATCGATAGCGGCTGCGATCCCCTCGATGAGGGCAATGAGGTGTGTGTGAAGTCCGTCGAGGGCTTGACCCTGCACGTCGAAGCGGTGCCTGCAGACTAGCCGGGCGTGTCAGCGCGCTGACGAAAGAGCTTGCAAAGACACACCCCTCCGATGCTAGGTTAGGCACCACCTCCACCCGCTCTTCCTCCCCGCAAAAGCGGCCGTGGCGTCAAGCTCAAGATCGTCGACCGGTCCCAGTCTCGCGTCCAAGCGACGCAGCCGGACCCGGGGAGGAGCATTCCATTGATCGGTCCGAAGCGATGAGCTCCGACATCCGTCAGGAGCGCGTGTGCCGCAACTGCGACGCGCTGCCGAAGGTCCGCGTGAGTCACGCGGAAAGCCACCGCCTTCCAGCTAGCTGGCGTCCGATCGACGAGCATCCGTCGTTGCGTCCGGGGCCGTGGGTGCCGCGTGGCGACATGAAGGGTGTGGTGTTCTGCGAAGCGTGCGGGACGCTGTGGCTGCTCTTCCTGGACCCCGCGCAGGACTACTACACCGACGTGATCGAACTCTCGCCCGAGCTGCGCGAGATCGTGTCCGTCGACGCCAGGCTCGACCAGATCCTGCCTCTGGCGGTGTCCTCGGACTCTCTGCTCCAGCTGATGATCCGGGACTGGTTCGCGCTGGCGGACTACGACCCGAGCGCCGCCGCCGACGGGCTGGTATGCGCGCTGGGGCGCGAGGTGCTGTCGACGCGCCTCGCCGTGAGGCTGCTGGATTTTCTGGCTGCAGTGCTCGCTGGTGCGGGTCGAGGCCGGACGGTAGTCGTCGGCGATGCGACCCCGCTCGTCGAGCTGCTCCGCCGCGACGACTTCCTGGCCCTGGACGACGTGCGGCGCGCGAGCGAGATCCACGAGATCAAGCGTCTGCTCGCGGGAGTTGCCCGGGCGGCATTCGGCACGGCGTTCGGTTTCGGGTCGAGCGACGAGCAGGACCGCATGCAGACCTCGTCCGAATCCCGAGCCGCGCTGATCGCCATGGTCGCGGGTGGCGACACGTCGCCGCCGGTGCTCGCACCGCCGGGTGTCGCGCCCCAGACGCCCGCGACTCCCGGACGTTCCGAAGGCGTCGAGAACCTGGTGTGCGAGATCGAAGATCTGCTGCGGGCGGGGGCCAGCCGCGTGACCGCTCAGGAGATCGCACCCATCGTCGATGTCGTTCGCGAATTCTGGGACATCGAGCGTTCGTTCGCGCCGAGCTGGGATCCCGGCCTCGCCCTCTACCGCCGTTGTCGCGACGTGCTGCTCGCCTTGCGGTATTCGGGGCTCGTCCCCGACGAAAGCGAACGCGCCGTCGAAGAGGCGCTCGCAGCTTGCTAGCCCCGATCCGCATGACGGATCAGGCCTAGCAAGAGGGCTCGTCGCGCGTCAGGAACGAGTGATCGGGATGTGACCCGGCTGGCTCGCGACACGGTCCAGCCAGCTGCGCAGCTCGGGGTAGGGCGCGAGATCGAAGCCGCCCTCGTCTGCGACGTGGGTGTAGGCATAGAGCGCAATGTCCGCGATCGAGTAGCGCCCGGCCACGAAGAAGTCGCGACCGTCGAGGTGGGTCTCCATCACCGACAGCGCGTCGTAGCCGCGCTTCCGCCTTTCCGCGACCTCCAGCTCGCGCCCGACATCCATGCCGTGGTGGACCCAGTAGCGCACTACGGCAATGTAGGGTTCGTGGCTGTACTGCTCGAAGAACATCCACTGCAGGACCTGCGCTCTTTCCAGCGCACTCGCGGGCAGGAAGTCGGTCCCGTCCGCCAGGTACCACTGGATGGCGTTCGACTCGGCCAGACAGCTTCCGTCTTCGAGTTCGAGGGTCGGAATGCGGCCGTTCGGATTGCGGGCGAGGAAGTCCGGTGTGCGGGATTCGCCTTGGGTGATGTCGAGCTCGATCCGTTCGAAGGAGAGACCCAACTGCGTGAGCAGAAGTCGCACCTTGTAGCCGTTTCCGGATTCGAGAAAATCATAGAGCTTGAGCATGGGGTCCTCGGCGAGAAGATTTCAGGGAGCACGATCGGCGGGTTGCAGCATGGCGGGCTCCGGGGTCCGCAGCAACCAGAGCCAACCCACGAACCCCAGCCCCGCGGCAACTGCGCCCGTTGCCAGCAGCACCGTGTGTTCGCCGCTGCGGTCGATCGCCCATCCGACGGTCGGGCCGATGACGACGAAGAGTCCGCGAAAGACCAGGTTGCGTGCGCTGATGAAGGTCGCGCGCTCGCCGGACGGGATCCAGCGCTGCTCTTCGTGACCGAGGAGTGGAGCGTTCAAGCCACGCATCAGCGTGATGAGGAAGTAGAACGCGAAGCCCCACCAGGCAGTGGTCAGTCCCAGGCCCAGGAAGCCCGCCGTGCCCAGCGCGATGCACCCGAGCAGGGCCGGCATGAGCCCGACGGCGGCGCCCAGGCGCGCGCTGCCCAGGGACCCGATGGCGACCACGTAGTTCGCGATGGCCCAGATCGGGCCCAGCCAGGTCACCGAGACCCCCGCCTTCTCCGCGTAGATCTGGATGATCCAGACCGGTACGAATGTCGTCATGGACAGCACCACGGTCAGGAACATCACGACGCGCAGGCGTGGCGCGCCGCGAAGGATGCGGCCGAAGACGCCCGCCATGTGCCGCACGGCACTGGCGACCACCGGGCGATGTCGGCGTGGCTCGACGAGCTTCCACGCGACGATGAGCCCGGCCACCCAGATGGCGATCTCGAGCACGAAGGGAGCGCGAGGCGAGACGGCGTAGAGGAGGCCCGCCGCCAGGGCTGCGGAGCCCTCGGCACTCTGCCCGAAGAAGCGGACTCGGCCGGACCAGACCGTGAAGCGCGCTTCGTCGCCGCTTTCCGCCAGGGACTCGTACAACAGCGCCGCGTCGGTTCCAGAGATGAGAGAGAGCCCGAGACCGAGGATCACCTCGGCTGCCGCAAGGGTCCAGAAGTCCGGCGAGAAGAGATAGACGGTCCATCCGACGAGGTTGCAGGCAGACGCGATCAGCAAGGTCGGGCGGTATCCGATGCGGTCCGCGATGAAACCCGAAGGGAACTCGAGCAACCCGGTGGTGCCCGCGAGGATCGCCTGCAGGGTGAAGATCTCGACCATGTCGAAGCCGAGATCGTGCTGCCAGAAGATCGTGATGATCGCGATCGGAAAGAGCGACATCTGAATCGCGCGGAAGGCGCAAACCAGAGCCGGGTTCCGTTCCACCCCCATGATCCGCTCCGCTAGCGCCGCTTCAGCAGGACGGGGATCGTGGAAGCGACGGCCGCCGCGCCGAGGGCCGCCGCCTCGAGCTCGAAGTCCGGCAGGTAGGACCAGGCGCCGAGCTGCGCGAGCAGCGTCCACGCGGCCGCGCCACCAAGCGTGGTCAGCAGCAGGCGCAGGTCGCGACGTCGGGTGAGCGTCGCGAAGGCGAGACCCCCGAAGGCCGTGCACACGACGATCGACACGCCGAGCAGTGGTCCGACGAGCAGCGGCGCCGTCCCGATGGCGATGGGGGAATCGCTCTCGCAGATCCCGTCCACCCACATGCGTCCGTTCGACCCGTCGTAGACGACGAGGACGTGTTGCTCCTCGAGATTGACGACCCCGGGCGGCGTCTCGATTTCGACATTGGTTCCGCCGCGCCCAGTCGCGGGCGTGCGAACGCGCGCGATGTAGGTCGAGCTTCGTTGGGCGAGCATGAAGTTGCGAAAGCGTCCGCCGTCGCCGAGGGCGACGATGCGCGCCGGCCCGTGCTGGCGCTTCACGAAGGCGCGCAGGTGCACGTCCAGACTGAGCTGGCCCACTTCGCGCAGCAAGGCGGTGACGTGGTCCGCCACCCAGGAATCGAGGACGATGCCGCTGGGCAGTAGCGTGAGACCCGTGGGAGAGAGAATCGTGGACTCGTCCACCCGCGGAGTGAACGCGATGGGTCCGCCAGGACCGTCGACACGGCCCAGCGGCGACTCACCCGAGAAGCGGATCCACAGGATCGGACCGCCTTCGGCCCACAGTACCGGGGTGTCGGCCTGCTCCTGTCGCCTGGCCTCGCCGCCCGGAACCAGGGCGCGGTCGTAGACGGCCAGCTCTGACAGCTCTCCCATCCAGGGCCGGTCGCCGTACGCCGAGTTTCCGATCGCGAGGGGAAGGGGCACCCAGTTCGAGAAGTCGTGCGCAGGACTCGAGAACGCCTGCCACGCGGTCGCGGTCAGAAACGCCGCCGCCGAAGCGCGCAGCAGCAGCCGTCGCGTGATCGGGTGCAGCAGGGGGCCCGGCCAACGCGCACGCCAGGCGCGAGCGACCACCCATCCGACCCACGCGCCGCTCGTGTTCGAGAGGAGGTCGGTGACGTCCTGCTGACGCGGAAGCCACTGCTGGCAGAACTCGATGGTCAGGGAAAGGCCGAACGCCAGGGCCAGCATGCGGGCCAGCGAAGACCGATGGAGCGCGAGTCCGATGGGCAGGAAGGCGAGCAGATTCGCGACGAAGTCGAAGCCCCCCATGCGCATCACCCAGCCCGGGCGCGGACATTCGGGCGCCGAGAACGGGAAGAGCGTGAGCGCGGCGATCCCCAGCAGATAGAGCGGGAGCCAGCGGGGAATCATCGGGGCCCTCCAGGGGGGGCGTTCGGTGTAGCATAGGCGGCAGTCGGAACAGGAGGCGCGGGCATGGGGCGGTCCCGAGCGGCGATCTTTTCAACCCTTGGGGCGGTTCTCACCGCACTCGTCGCGTTCTCCATGGCGGGCGACGTCCACGCCTACGCGATCCGCTACGTCGTCGACCACACGCAGAACTGGACGACCACGGGCTTCTGCGAGCTCGAGAGCGCTTGTTCGTCCCTGCGGCCGGGCGACGTCGTCCAGGTCGACATCTACCTCGACGCCGACACGGGACTGCAGATCCTGTCGTTCGGCGTACACCGCCGGCAAGCCCACGACCACCGTCTATCCCCTTCGGACGACCCCGCGGAGGTCTCGATCGAGCAGGTTCCCGAAGCCGGCCGGGTAGTTGCAGTCGCTGAGCTGCTAGTCGTCCTGGGGTTTCGCCGCTAACGAGGCACCTGGGCCCGGGCAGGCTGCGTACGTCGAGCGCTTCCGCGACCCGTGGCATTCGTCGAATCTTGCCCTGGCTGGTGCCGGCGGTACGAGTGGGGCCTGCGGCGTTGGGCGCCCAAGTCGATGTCGGGGTGCTGATCGAGCAATCGAAGCAGATCTTCGGCCCGCTCCCCGTCGAGACGGCTTCCACCCAGGCCAAGGTCGATCGCGGGCAGAAGCTCTACTTCGTGGGGAAGAAGCTCGAAGTTCCTAGCGCGTCTTGGCGATCACGTTGTCTGCGAAGCTTCGCAGCGCGCCGATCTTCTCGTCGAGGCTCTGGACGTCCTTGTCGTTCGAATAGGCGTTGCGGAAGCCGACGATCACGTCCGTCACACCGAGGTCTTCGAGGCGGCGGACGCCGTCGACGCTGAAGCCGTCCATGGAGATGACGTGGATCTCGAAGGGATCCTTGTCCTTGCCGTGCTCGACGCGGAGCTCCTGGATGCGGGCGATCATCTTGGCGAGCTGCTGGGGGTCTCCGCCCGCGTGCATCCAGCCGTCGCCCCGAGTGACCGCGCGCCGCAACGCCGGCTCGGCGTGGCCACCGACGAGGATCGGCAGGGGCTTCGTGGGGACGGGGCTGATCTTGACCGGCTCGAGCTGGTGCACCTCGCCGTCGTAACCGAAGAACTCGCCGGTGCACAGGCCACGGACGATGTCGATCATCTCATCCATGCGCTTGCCCCGCTTCTCCCAGGGAACGCCGAGGATGCGGTAGTCGTCGGGCCACGGGCTCACGCCGACACCGAACTTGAAGCGGTTCTGGGACAGGACGGCAACGGACGCGGCCTGCTTGGCGACCAGCACGCAGCCCCGCACGGGCAGCTTCACGACGAAGGTCGAGAGAACCAGCTTCGTGGTGACCGCCGCCATCGCCGGGATGAGTGTGAACGGGTCGAGGATCGGCTTGCCGTCCAGGAACTCGCGGCTGCCGTCGGCATTGTACGGGTACTTCGAGTCCGATTCCTGCGGGTAGCAGATGCTGTCGGGCACCGCGTAGCCGTCATACCCCGCGGCCTCGGCTTCCTGGGCGAGGGGTAGCAGGAAGCTCGGTTCGCACATGGTCTCGGTGTAGGTGAAGCGCAAGGGGGTCTCCTCGGGGCGGTGCCGGGCCTGCTCGGGCTCGCTTGGGTTTGCTTCGGCCGGATTGCTTCGGCCGGGTTGGTTGGGCTGGGTTGGTTGGGTCAGGCCGGCCGGATCTGCGTCTCGTCGAGCGCCCAGTAGCCCCGCAGGTTCGTGAGCTTGCCGTGCTCGTTCACGCGGTAGGTGAAGATGCCGTTCACGATCATGCCCCCGCCGCCCGGGAAGCTCGTCGTCAGGGTCATGCGGTGGGCCGACTCGTTGGCGGCCGCGAAGGACTCGTGCGTCTCGATCTGGATCTCGACCTTGGACATGGTCTCGTCCCAGAAGCGTTCGACCGCCGCCTTTCCCTGGATGCCCTTGCCGTCGGGGTTGGTGGGCGCGATCCCGATGGGATCCTCCATCACGATGTCGTCGGCCATCAGGTCGAGCCAGGCCTGCTTGTCGCGCGCCATCACGCAGCGCCAGGAGTTCCGGGCGGCGAGCATCGCGGGATTGCCTTCCTTGGCGGGGCTTGTGGGCATGGGGGGGCCTCCTGGCGTTTCACGGTCCATCGAGGCCGAAGCGTAACGCAATCACTCGAAATGAAACGATCATTCATACTTTGAAATCGTCATTTCAATCTGGCAAGATGCCCGCATGCCGCGCACACGGACTGAATCTCGTTCGAGTCGTCGCCAGAGCGCCCGGGAAGCGCGCAACGCCGTCTATCGCCAGCTGATCTTCGAGGCCGCCGAGCGCACCTTCGCCGAGAAGGGCGTCGAGGATTCGAAGATGGAGGAGATCGCGGCAGAAGCCGGTCTGGCGCTCGGCACCCTGTACAACGTCTTTTCCGGCAAGGCGAAGCTCGTCGTCGAGATCCACGAGACGCGCATGCGCGAGGCGGTAACCGGGATCGACGCGCTCACGCGGTCGACGCGCGAGCCCGCCCAGGCGTTGATGTCCGGCATCGAGGGTTACGTGCGCTTCTTCGCGTCTCACCCGGACTATCTGCGAATGCACCTTCGTCAGGGCTACGCCTGGGGGCTCGCGGGCAGCCAGCCGAGCCCCGCCCATGAGGCGGCCTTCGGCGCCGGGATCGCCGCGCAAGAAACGCTGTTCGAACGGGGTATGGCGGCCGGGGTCTTCCACCCGGGACGTCCGCGGGTGATGGCGCGGTTGCTGGTCGCGATGCAGCAGGTGCAGCTCGCGGATTGGGTCGAGGAGGGCATGCAACGCGACCCGGCGGATCTCGTCAGCGAGATGCAGATCCAGGCGCGTCGCACCTTCTGCCGAAATCCAGACTGCCGCGATCTAGAGAAGGACTGAGGCTTCGAGATGGGATTCGAGCAGGTCGTCTACGACCCTTACGACTGGAAGATCCACGACGACCCGTATCCGACCTATCGCCTGCTGCGCGACGAGGCGCCCGCCTACTACAACGAGCAGCGGGACTTCTGGGCCCTGTCCCGACACGAGGACGTGATGGCCGCCTTCCGCGACCCGGTCACCTTCTCGAATCGCCGCGGGGTATCCATCGACGATGTCGGAGACGCGCCGGCGGTGATGTCCTTTCTCGGCATGGATCCGCCCGAGCACGGGCGCCTGCGCACCCTGGTCTCGAGCGGCTTCACGCCGCGCCGGGTCGCCCAGCTCGAGCCGCGCATCCGCGCGCTGGCGACCCACTACATCGACGCCTTCATCGAGCGCGGTGCCTGCGACTTCGTCGATGAGTTCGCCGGCAAGCTGCCGATGGACGTGATCTCGGAAATGGTCGGCGTGCCCCCGGACGACCGCGACACGCTGCGGGGCTGGGCGGACACCGTGCTGCACCGGGAAGAGGGCAGCCAAGCTGTCCCGCCCGCAGGCCAGAAGGCGGCCGCGCAGCTGATCGGGTACTTCGCCCAGCACGTCGAGACCCGGCGCAAAGGCGCAGGAGACGACGACCTGACCGACGCGCTGGTGGCTGCCGAAATCGAGGGCGATCGCCTCGAGGATCGCGACATCATCGCCTTCCTGTTCCTGATGGTGATCGCGGGCAACGAGACCACGACCAAGCTGCTGGCGAATGCGCTCTACTGGATCTCGAGGAACCCCGAGCAGCGAGCGTTGCTGGACGCCGACCCGGGGCTCATCCCCGGCTGGGCCGAGGAGACCCTGCGCTACGACCCGTCGTCGCAGCTGATCGCACGAACGACGACGCGCGATTTCGACATCCACGACCGCACGATCCCGGAGGGCGCGAAGCTCGCGTTGCTGATCGGCGCTGCGAACCGAGACGAGCGGGTCTTCGGAGACCCCGATACCTACGCAATCGAACGTGTGACCCAACCCTCCCTGGCCTTTGGCCAGGGCACGCACTTCTGTCTCGGTGCCTCGCTCGCGCGCCTGGAGGCGCGGGTCTCGCTGGAGGAGATCCACGCGAGGCTTCTCAACTTCGAGATCGACGAAGCCGGGCTGGTGCGGGTGCACTCGAGCAACGTCCGGGGCTTCGCGAAGATGCCGATCGCGTTCCCGCCCGGCAAGAAAGAAGGAGCTGCGTCGTCATGACCGTCGACTACGACCCCTACTCCTACGAGCTGGACGCCGATCCGTACCCGGTCTATCGCGAGCTGCTCGAGCAGGCGCCGGTCTACCACAACCCGCGGCAGGACTTCTGGGCGCTCACGCGTTTCGACCACTGCCTCGCGGCGTTTCTCGACTGGGAAACCTACAGCTCGGCGCAGGGCACCGTGCTCGAGTTGATGGGCAAGCCCATCCCCACCCTGATGATCTTCATGGATCCGCCTCGCCAGACGCGGTTGCGGAACCTCGTCAACCAGGCCTTCACCTTGCGCCAGATCGGCACCCTGGAAGATGAAATCCGCGCGATCGCGGTGGGCCACCTCGATCGCGCCTTCGCCCGGGGCGACGGCCGCATCGACATCGTGAAGGACTTCACGGCGAAGCTTCCCATGGACGTCATCAGCACGTTGCTCGGCATCCCCGAACACGACCGCGACGCCGTGCGCGGGTGGTCGAATGACGTTCTCCACCGGGATCCCGGCAATCCCGGAGTCACCGAGCGCGGCATGCAGGCGGGAGCCTTCCTCAGCCAGTACTTCGCCGAGGCGATCGAGACCCGTCGCAAGCAGCCTCGCGACGACATCATGACCCAGCTCATCCAGGCCGAGGTCGAGGAGGACGGCCGGCCTCAGCGGTTGAGTGACAGCGAGATCAGCGCGTTCTTCATGCTTCTCGCGACGGCCGGCAACGAAACCGTGACCAAACTGCTGGCGACGGCCTTCTACTGGCTGTGGTGGAACCCGGACCAGCGGAAGCTGCTCGTCGACGACCCCGCCCTGTGTCGCAACGCCGTCGAGGAGACCCTGCGCTTCGATCCGCCGTCCCAGTACCAGGGCCGTGTCCTGACCCGGGACGCGGAGGTCGACGGCACGATCATCCCGAAGGGCGCGCGACTGCTCATCATCAACGGTGCCAGCGGCCGGGACCCGCGCAAGTTCGACGACCCGGACCGCTTCGACGTGCAGCGCGAGATCGACGTGCATCTCGGCTTCGGGTATGGCCGTCACTTCTGTCTGGGCGCGAGTCTCGCGCGGCTCGAATCCCGCATCGCGCTGCAAGAGGTGCTGGCTCGCATCCCCGAGTACGAGGTCGACGAAGCGGGGGTCGAGCGCATGCACTCGAGCAACGTGCGCGGTTTTGCGGGTCTTCCGCTGGTCTACCCGCCGGGCTCCGCCCGCTAGCCGCCTGACCCAAGACGCGGTCTTGGGGAACAGGCGGCGACGCAAAGGTCGTCCGACCGCAGCTAGCCGCCTGACCCAGGACGCAGTCTTGGGGGACAGGCGGCGACGCAAAGGTCGTCCGACCGCAGCGAGCCAGCCGAAACCGGGGTTCTGGCTTGCTGCGGGTGTACGGCCTTCTGCCGCCACGCTCCTCGGAGCGGACCCGAGACGGCGTCTTGGGGTGCGACGACGCAAATGTCGAAGACCGCAGCTAGCCTTTCGTCCATGGCCCGAAGCGTCTTCAAGACCTGCAACTTGTGCGAGGCGGGCTGCGGGCTCGTCATCGACGTCGAGAACGAGCGCGTCGTGCGGATTCGCGCCGACGAAGACGACCCGATCAGCCGCGGCCACATCTGCCCCAAGGCCATGGCTTTGCAGGAGGTCCAGGAAGATCCGGACCGCCTGCGTCGGCCCATGCGTCGAACCGCGAGCGGCTGGCAGGTCGTTTCCTGGGACGAGGCCCTCGACGAAGTCGCTTCGAAGCTGGCGCACATCCAGACCCGCGACGGCGACGACGCCGTCGGCATGTACCTGGGGAACCCCGGCGCCCACAACTTCGGCACGGTGGCCTACATCGCAGGGTTGCGCGGCGCTCTCGGCACGCGCAACCAGTACACGGCTTCTTCCGTGGATCAGAACCCGAAGCACGCGGCCAGCCTGTACCTGTTCGGGAACGTCTTCAAGATCGCCGTGCCCGACGTCGACCACACCGACTTCCTGCTCGTGCTGGGCGCCAATCCCATCGTCTCGAACGGAAGCCTCATGACCGCGCCCGGGATGCGGCGGCGACTTCGGGGACTCAAGGAACGCGGCGGCCGCCTGGTGGTCATCGACCCGCGTCGAACGGCGACCGCCGCCCTGGCAGACGCCCACCACTTCATCCGTCCGGGTGCCGACGCATTCCTGCTGGCGTCCCTGGTGCACGTCGTCTTGTCCGAGGGCCTCGGCGATAGCGGGCATCTCGCCGCGTACCTGGACGGCGAGGGCGAGCTGCGGCGCCTGGTCTCGGCCTTCGACCCGGAAGCGGTCGCCGGGCCGACAGGAATCACGGCAGCCGTCATCCGCGATCTCGCTCGTGACTTTTCCGCGGCGCGGCGCGCGGTCTGCTACGGCCGCGTGGGAACCTCCCTCAACCCCTTCGGCACCCTGGCCAACTGGCTGGTGGACGTGCTCAACATCGTGACCGGAAATCTCGACCGTCCGGGCGGCGCACTGCACGCGACCCCGGCCGTCGACCTGGCGACCCTGACCGAGATGATGCCGGCCGGGGGCGAGCGCGAATGGAAGACCCGCGTCCGCGGCGCACCGGCCTTCAACGGTGAGCAGCCGGTCGCGTGCCTGGCGGAAGAGATGCTCACGCCCGGCGCGGGGCAGCTGCGGGGCATGCTGACGGTCGCTGGAAATCCCGTGCTCTCGACGCCCAACGGTCGCCAGCTCGACCGCGGCTTCGAGTCGCTCGAGTACTATGCGGCGATCGACATCTACCGCAACGAGACGACCCGGCACGCCAACATCATCCTGCCGCCGACCTGGTCGCTCGAACACGAGAACTACGAGATCGTCTTCCACCAGTTCGCGGTGCACAACAGCGCGAAGTACTCGCCACCGGTGCTTGCACGCGACCCGCGTGCGCGCTGTGAGTGGCAGATCCTGGTGGAGCTCGCCCTGCGCATCGCAGAGAAGAAGGCGAAGCCCGCCGGGAGAGTCGGTCTGCGCCTCGCACGCGCGTTCTACGGCTTCTTCCACCCTACCCGGGTGCTCGATTGGATGTTGCGCCTGGGCCACCACGGGGACGGCTTTCGTCCCTGGCGACGGGGGTTGCGGGTTGCCAGGCTGATCGCAGAGCCCCGCGGTGTCGATCTCGGGCCCCTGGGTCCGTCGCTCGACGCGTGGCTCGGCGAGCGGGAGCTTCGCATCGACCTCGCACATCCCGCGATGGCCGCCGAGCTGGTTCGCCTGAGCGCCGAGCGCGACGCCTTCGAAGGAACGAAGGGGCTGCAGCTGATCGGCCGCCGGGATTCCCGCACCAACAACTCCTGGCTGCACAACGTGCCCCTCGCCGTGAAGGGCCGGAATCGCTGCACGCTGCTGATGCATCCCGACGACGCCAAGGGACACGACCTGTCCAATGGAGAGCCCGTGCGGGTGCGCAGTCGGGTTGGCGAGGTCGAGGTCGTTCTGGAGATCACGGACGACGTCATGCCCGGCGTCGTGTCGCTGCCCCACGGCTGGGGGCACGATCGACCCGGCATGCAGATGCGGCTCGCGCAAGCCAACGCCCATGCCAGCATCAACGACCTGACGGACGATCTCGTGATCGAGCCGGTCGTCGGCAACGCCGTCCTGAATGGCGTGCCCGTCGAGGTGACGCACGCCCGTGCCGGCTAGACGAAGAACGATTCCGAAGCTCGTGCTCCTGGATCGCGACGGCGTCGTGAACCAGGATTCGGACGACTACATCAAGTCGGTCGACGAGTGGAAGCCCATCCCCGGCAGCTTGCAGGCAATCGCCCGTCTCTGCGACGCGGACTTCACCGTCGTCGTCGTCTCGAATCAGTCGGGGATCGCGCGGGGTCTGCTCGATCGCGAAGACCTGCGCCAGATCCACCGGGAAATGCACCGCCAGGTCGAGGCCGCGGGCGGTCGCATCAGCGGGGTCTTCGTGTGCCCCCATGGGCCCGAGGAGGGCTGCGGCTGCCGCAAGCCCCAGCCCGGCCTGCTGCTCGACGTCGAGCGCAGCCTCGGAATTCCCGTCGCGGGCGCGCCGCTCGTCGGAGACAAGCCTGCCGATCTCGAAGCGGCGCGGAGAGCGGGCTGTGAACCGATCCTGGTGCGGACCGGGAAGGGGGCCGCCGCCGAGCGCGATGGGACCGGCATCGATACCGCCCTCGTGTTCGACGACCTTGCACGGGTCGCCGACTACCTGATCAGCCGCGGGACAGACTCGTGATGCGTGATGATTCTTCGATGCTCGAGGGCGGCTGCTCCTGCGGCTTCGCAGGCTGTGCGGACCGCGGGTTGCCTTCCTTCCCCGAAGCCAGAACGTGACGCGAGCGCAGGCGACGGCAACGTCGGGTTTCGTCGCGGCCGTCTGGGCGCTGCTCGTTCCCGTTTTCGCGTCTTGCTGGAGTCCGTCCTACTCGCACGTCTCGCAGTTCATCAGCGAGCTCGGGGCGCGGGGTGCCGCGCATGGCGACCTGGTGTCGCTCGCCGGTTTCGGCCCGGTCGGGTTCTTCGAGCTCGGGTTCCTCTGGCTGCTGCGCGGCGTGCTGCCGCGATCGCGTCGGGTCAGCACCGCTCTCGCCTGTCTCGGTGCGATCGGTGTGGCGTACGTCGCCAGCGCGGTCTTCCCTTGCGACCCGGGCTGCCCGACGGAGGGCTCGACTTCTCAAGCCATCCACAGCTTCTTCGGCTTGTTGGGGTATCTGGGTGCAAGCACGGGTCTGGTCCTGCTCGCGATCGCGCTGCGCGCGGCACCAGAGTGGCGGCGGCTGTCATTTGTCAGTGTCGCTGGGGCCGCGATCGTCGCTCTGGGCTTCGCGGGGATGCTGATTCCGGCCCTCGATCCCGTGCGCGGGGTCAGCCAACGCGTCTCCGAGCTGGCTGTGTTCGGGTGGATCGCCTACGTGAGCGCGATCGCCGCTTCACGAAGTTCTGCCGTCGACTAGCGCCGTGATACAATGCGCGTCCGTGCCCCGCGTCTTCTTCATCGCGTTCAACTCGCACGACCTCTGCCACGGCCCGAACCGTGGGGCGCGACCTCGCGCTACCGGGACCCGGACGGAAACCTCGTCAGCTTGACCGAACGGGAACCCGATGGAGATTCGTGACTACGATGACACGCGGGATCGCGATGCGGTTCGCGCCTGCTTCCTGGAACTTCAGGATTTCGAGCGCGCGCTCGATTCGCGAATGCCTGCGGGCGAGCAGATCGCAGACGCCTATCTCGAACTCATGTGGAAACGCTGTCGCGAGTTCGACGGCGCGGTCCTCGTAGCCGACTCCGAGGGCTCCGTGGTCGGCTTCGTCACGGTCTGGGCGCGCTACCGCTCGTCCGAGCCCGACGACGATCCCGCCGAGTTCGGCTTCATCTCGGACCTCGTGGTCCTGGCGTCGCACCGCGGGCAGGGCTTCGGGCGCGCGCTCCTGCACGCGGCCGAGGCCCGTGCGCGGGAGACGGGAGCGCCTGCGATCCGTCTCTCCGTCAAGGCGGGCAACACCGGTGCGGAGGCGCTCTATCGCGGGGAGGGCTTCGCGAACGCCGAGCTCTATCTCGAGAAATCGCTGAACCGGCCGCGTGCCACCCGGGCGCGCCTCGTCGTCGCGAAGCCCTTCCTGTTCGTTTCCGACATCAACGCCGCGTGTGATTTCTACGTGGGCCGGCTGGGGTTCGACGTCGCGTTCCGCTACGGCGGCGACCCGCCCTTCTATGCAGAGATCCGTCGCGATGGGGTCCAGCTGGCCCTGCGCCTCGCAGACGAGTCGGACCGGCAGCCGCCGCGGGAACGGCGCAAGGAGCAAGAGCTGCTGTCGGCGACGATCCTGGTGAACGACCCGCGGCTGCTCTTCGAAGACTACGAGGCCGCGGGTGCCACCTTCCACAAGCGGCTCGTCACGGAGCCGTGGGGCAAGCAGGGCTTCATCGTCGAGGATCCGGACGGGAACCTCGTGTCGTTCGCAGAGCTCTAGCCGCGGTCTGCCGACCGTCGCTAGCTGGCGATTCGCAGTCGAACGGTCCCGCGGTCCGAGAGCTCGGTCTCTGCGCGCTTCGCGAGGGCCTCGAACTCTGCAGCAACGCCCCGGGCCAGGGTTCCCGGGTCCGGGATGGCTTCGCGACAGGCGAGTACGCCGACATCGAGGGACCCGGCGTAGCTCATCACGGTGATGTTGAGACCGGCGCCGTCCATCAAGGGCCCGTGCGGATGCAGGGCGCGGACTGCCGCGCCGGCGAAGGACAAGGGCTGCGGCGGCCCGGGGACGTTGGAGATGACGAGGTTCTGCAATGGCCGGTGTAGGTCGGCGAGACCCCAGCGCGAGTAGAGGCGTAGGGCCCCGGCGACCAGGGGGCCGGGGCTCAGCTCGGCGAAGGCGGCGACGGTCTGCTTGCCCAGTAGCGAATGGAAGCGCTTCGCCCGGCGTCCGGCGCGACAGACCTCGAAATAGCGATGGGCCGGGTCGTCGATGTGCACGGGAAGGTCGGCCAGCATGGCCGAGATGTGATTTCCGCCCGCTTCGTCTTCGGCGCCGCGAGTCGAGACCGGAATCGATGCAACGAGCGGGGTCTCGGGAAGCTCGTTGCGATCGATCAACCAGTCGCGCAGAGCGCCCGTGCAAGCGGCGAGGACGACGTCGTTGATGCTGCCGCCGAAGGCCTCACGGATCGACCCGACGCGGTCGAGCGGGGTGCTCGCGTAGGCGACGCTGCGACGAGGCGAGATCGCCCGGTTGAACGGCGTGGGCGGTGCAGTGAAGGGCTGCGCGGCGTCGCGAACCGGGGCGGCATCCTCGATGCGCGATCGCAGGATGCGCGCGATCCCGCCGCCGGCGACCCGCGCCGCGTCCGCCAGGGTTCGGGTTCGCTCCCCGACGCGCGAAGCGGCTTCGGACACGAGTGCTGCGGGACTGGGTTCCTCCTCGCCTCTCCAGGGGTCGGACAACGCGCCTGTGTGCGGCTCGGCGCCCTCGGCCTCCGGGCGGTCGAACAGATGCAGCAACAGACTCGCGCCCGAGACCCCGTCGAGGGCGGCGTGATGTGCCTTCGTGACGAGGGCGACTCCGCCGTCGTCGAGGCCCTCGATCACCCATAGCTCCCACAACGGGCGCGAGCGGTCGAGCGGGCGCTCTGCAATGCGGGCGACGAGCCTCTCGAGATCCTCAGGTGTTCCCGCTCCGGCCACGACGGTGTGGAGGACGTGGTCCTCGATCGCGAAGCGCGCGTCCTCGATCCAGCCGGGTTGGTCGAGCCCGAAGGGCGTCTCGACCAGCTTGCGGCGGAACGGCGGCATGAATGCCACGCGCTCCCGCAAACGCGCCAACACGGTCGTATGTACATTCTTCTCGGGAGTCGCCTGCTCGAGGGTGTCGACGGCCCCCGCCTCGAGGACGATCGTGGCAATGACGTTCATGGGGGTTCGCGGGGTCTCGGCGTGTAGGAAGACGGTGTCGAGACCGGAAAGCTTCTGCATCGGGGACTCCTTGCTCGGGGGGCACCCCAGGTAAGAGCAAGAGCCGTGCCAGCGGCGCCGCGCCGCTGGCGACCCAACCCAGTTGGGCTCGGCCGGACTCTGGGCGCGGTCTGAGTGGAAGTTGACATCGCTGCCCAGCAATCGGGCAGCGACGTCCCGGGTCCGCTCAGCGTCCTGGCAGCTCGAGCGCGTCCTCGGTCGTCGCGTAGCCGGCGTCGTCGGGGATGACGAGCTTGCGGTCGTCGCCTTCGCCGGCGATGCGAGGGGTGATCGGCACGACGGGGCGCGCATGCGAGCTGGCGACGACGTCCGACACATTCGTGAAGCCGGTGAGGGTCTCGAGGTTGGCGATCTGCGGGAAGATCATCTGACGTTCCTTTCGGCGCGCCTGGGCCAGAGCGTCCTCGGGGCGGATCCATACGTGGTTGCTCGACTCGACGCCGTCGTGGGCGGCCTCGTGTCCCGGCGGCGCCGCCGTCAGGAAGAAGAGCGTGTCGAAGCGGTGGGGGACGATCTCCGGGGTGATCCAGTGCCCGTGGACGCTCAGTCGGTTCGCCGCGAGGTCGAGATCGTGGGCTTCGACGATGTCGCGAAACGAAACGCGCCCGGCCTGCATCTCGAGACGATGACCGCTCAGCTCGGCGGCGAGCGCGCCGCTGATGAGTTCGCGTTCGCCCCGGCGCGTCGCGAGCAGGACGCCGGATTCTTCGAAGGTCTCGCGGATCGCGGCGACGTAGAAGCCGAGGGCGGCCTCGGCGTCGACGGTGCTCGCCCGGGCTCGGGCCTCGTCGGACGAAAGCCCGCGCACCCGGTCGGCCAGCTCGTGGTCGCCCGGGTCGACGCGCCCTCCCGGGAAGACGTAGAGGTCCGGCAGGAAGCTGCTCTTCGCGTGTCGCTCGAGCATCAGGACTTCGACCGACCCGCGTGTCTCGCGCATCAACATGATGGTCGCCGCGGGAACCGGAATGGCTGCCATCAGCTCCCCCCCTGGATCGACGGAAGGAAGTGGATTTCGCTGTCCGCCCCGATCGGCTCGAGCAGTGGGTCGGCGACGATGTCTCCGTCGATCGCGATCGAGAGACCATCCTCGACGCGCTTCGCGATGCCCGGCAGGCGGTCCTCGAGCTTTCGCAACAGCTCGCGCACGTCGGCCGCGTCGATCTCGATCGGCCCTGTGTCCTTCGTCTGCGCGAGATCACGCAGGCTGCCGGTCAGGATCACCCGCGCCATTCGCAACGCCCCGCTTCGCTCGGTCGGTTCAATTCCGTCGGGCGTCCATGGCCGCGAGCACGCGCGGCGGTGACAGCGGCAGCTCGGTGATCCGCACTCCGGTCGCGGCATGCACGGCGTTCACGACTGCGGGGATGGGCGGAACGATCGGCACCTCCCCGACGCCGCGGACCCCGTACGGATGCGTGGGGTTCGGCACCTCGACGATCACCGTGTCGATCATCGGGAGGTCGGACGCCACGGGCATGCGGTAGTCGAGGAAGCCCGGATTCTCCATCTTGCCATCGGCGTCGTAGATGTACTCCTCGTTGAGCGCCCAGCCGATCCCCTGGGCGGCGCCGCCCTGCATCTGCCCCTCGACATAGCTCGGGTGGATGGCGCGTCCAGCGTCCTGCACGGTGGTGTAGCGGACGACGTCGACCTTGCCGGTTTCCGGGTCGACCTCGACGTCGCAGATGTGCACCGCGAAGGCCATGCCGACCCCGCGCGCGGTGAGCGACGCCCGACCGCTGATGGGCCCGCCTGTGCGCGCGGCCTTCAGTGCAATGTCGCGCAGGCTCAGGGGTTCGAGTCCGGCGTCGCCGTTCGTCGCGCGGGCGGCGCCGTCCGACCATTTCACGGCGTCGACCTCGATGCCCCAGATGGAAGCGGCGCGTTCCCGCAGCTGGCGGATCACGTCGCGGCAGGCGTCGACGACGGCCATGCCCGTCGCGAACGTGACGCGACTGCCACCCGTGAGATCGCTGAAGCCCACGACACTGGTGTCCGCGATCTGCGGGTCCACGAGCTTTACGTCGATGCCGAACTCCTCGGCGGCCATCATCGCGAGGGAGGCGCGCGACCCGCCGATGTCGGGGTTGCCCGAGACCACGCAGATCGTGCCGTCGTCGGCGACCTGTACGGTCGCGCTCGACTGCATGCCGCCGTTGAACCAGAACCCGCTCGCGACGCCTCGACCCTGGTTCGGTCCGAGCGGCGCGCTGTAGTGCGGATGTGCCTTCGCGGCTTCGAGGGTCTCGATGTTGCCAATGCGCTTGAACTTCGGCCCGAAGGCGGACTGGGTGCCCTCCCGCGACGCGTTCTGCAGCCGGAACTCGATCGGGTCGATGCCGCACTTTTCAGCCAGCTCGTCTACCACCGTCTCGACCGCATAGGCTGCCATCGGTGCGCCGGGCGCGCGGTAGGCAGCGACCTTGCACTTGTTGACGACGATGTCGTAGCCCTCGGCCAGACAGCCGTCGATGTCGTACGGGGCGAACAGGGTCATGACCGCGGCGCCGACCGGTGAACCCGGGAAGGCCCCGGCCTCGTACTCGAGGCGCGCGTGCGCGCCCGTGAGCTTGCCGTCCTTCGTACAGCCCATGCGAAGCTCGATGCGCGTGGCGGACGCGGGACCGGTGGCCCGGAAGACCTCTTCCCGGGACATCACCATCTTGACCGGGCGGCCGGCCTTGCCCGAAAGCGCGATCGCCAGTGGCTCGAGGTAGACGGTGGTCTTGCCGCCGAAGCCGCCGCCGATCTCGGCCGGGATGACCTTGATCTGCGACTGGTCCATGCCGAGCAGCTTGGCGCAGTAGGCCCGGATCATGAAGTGACCCTGGGAGCTGGCCCAGACGGTGGCTCTCCCGTCTTCACCGAGGGTCGCGACGACGGCGTGCGGCTCGATGTAGCCCTGGTGGACGGCCTTGGTGCGGAAGCTGCGCGTGATGACATGGTCGGCCTTCGCGAGGCCGGCCTCGGCGTCTCCCCGGCCCATCTCGGTGCGCGATGCCACGTTCGACGGCCGTGTCGGCCGGGGCTCGACCCCCTTGGTGAAGAGATCGTCGTGCAGGATCGGCGCGTCCGGCGCCTGGGCGTCGTCGCCTTCGAGGACGTGGGGCAGCACCTCGTACTCGACCTGGATCGCCTCGAGGGCCTGTTGGGCGATGGCCGAGGTGGTGGCCGCGACGGCAGCGACCGCGTGGCCGTGATACAGCGCCTTCTCGCGAGCGATCACGTTGTGGGACAGATCCCGGAAGTTGGTCGGGCCCTCGCCGATCTTCGACTCTTCGGACAGGATCTCGGGAAGGTCCGCCGCGGTGATCACCGCGTGTACACCCTCCATCGCTTCCGCCTTGCTCGTGTCGATGGAAACGATGCGCGCGTGGGCGTGGGGGCTGCGCAGTACCTTGCCCCAGATCATTCCGGGCAGGGCGTGGTCGGCGCCGTAGTTCGCGCGGCCGCGCACCTTGTCGAGGCCGTCCGGTCGTACGGGACGCGTGCCGATCCACTTGAACTTCTTCTGCTGGTCGACTTCGGCCGTTGCCATCTTCACGCCTCCCCACGTAGCTCTGCGGCGCTGTCCAACACCGCGCGAATGATCTTGTCGTAGCCCGTACAGCGGCAGAGGTTGCCAGCGAGGGCGAAGCGCACCTCTCTTTCCGTCGGGTCCGGGTTGCCGTCGAGCAGTGCCTTGGCGGCGACCAGGAAGCCGGGCGTGCAGATGCCGCATTGCAGCGCCGCTTCCTCCAGGAAGTGCCGCTGTAGCGGGTGCAGCTCGTTGCCCGACGCGATGCCCTCCACCGTCCGCACCTCGGCGCCCTCGACCTCGGCGGCGAGGGCGAGGCAGGAGCAGATGAGCCGCCCGTCGAGCATCACGCTGCAGGCGCCGCAGTCTCCGGTTCCGCAACCTTCCTTGGTGCCCGTCAGCTGCAGCTCGTCGCGCAGCACGTCCAGCAGGGTCTGGTGGGGTTCGCACAAGAACTCCACCGGCTCGCCGTTGACTCGGGTCGATACGTGTCGCCGCGCCATCAGCCGTTTCCTCCTGCGCGTGCGAGCGCGATCTTGGCGGCCCGACGGGTCAGCACCCCCGCCACCTGCTTGCGATAGGCGATCGTGCCTCGCTTGTCGTCGATGGGACGGGCGGCAGCCGAGGCAGCTTCCCCGGCGGCGGCGAGCGCCGCGTCGTCCAGGGTCGTCCCGATCAGGGCTGCGGCTGCGGCGTCGACGCGCAGCGGTGTGGCGGCGACGGCCCCGAGGCCCACGCGAGCCGCTGTGCAGACGCCCGCTTCGTCGAGGGTCAGGCTGACGCCGGCACCCACGATCGCGATGTCCATCTCGCTGCGGGGGATCATCCGCAGGTAGGCGTCACCCGCCTTGGCCGCTCTGGCATCCGAGCCGTCAGGTCGGGGCGGCAGCCGGAAGTCGACCACCAGCTCGCCGGTGGCGAGGCAGGTCTTGCCCGGTGCGGTGATCACGTCCTCCACCGCGACACTGCGGGTTCCGCCGGGGCCGGCGATCGTGCAGGTCGCCCCTGCAGCGATCAGCGCGGGAACGCTGTCGGCGGCCGGTGATCCGTTGCACAGGTTGCCGCCAAGGGATGCACGTCCCTGGATCTGCTCCGATCCGATCAGACGCGCGGCTTCGACGATGCCCGGCCAGGCTGCGACCAGGGCCGCGTGCTCCGCGAGTGCGGCGCCGCACACTGCGGCACCGATGCGGAAGCCACCGTCGGCGGTCTGCTCGATGCTCGCGAGTTCGGGGATCTTCTTCACGTCGATCAGCAGTGCGGGCGACGTCATGCCCATCTTCATCTGGGCCAGGAGGTCGGTGCCCCCCGCCAGGACGCGTGCCGCGCCATTCGCCTGCTGCAGCAGCGTGACGGTCTCTTCGACCGTACGCGGTGCTTCATAACCGGAACCGTTCACGAGCTCTCCTGTCGATCGTCGGAATGCGACTGTCGGATGGATTCGGGACGCGTCCCGTATTCTATCGCTCCTGACGGCGGACGGAGGGACAGAGGAGGAGGTGCCGACCGCAGACCGAGACACGGCCGCGGTCGATCACGGCGGCCCGGAATCGGCTGCGCTGGCGCTCGCAGGGGTCCGCCGGTGGCGCGAGCGGGGGGATCAGCGCTCGCGTGCTCCGGGGTTCAGTGCTGCGACATCCGCCGCGGCCGCGGGTGTGCGTGTACCTCGTACTCCTCCACCAGGCGATGGGCGACGCCCGCCGCCTTGGCGAAGTAGTTCCCGCTCTGTGGAGACACGTCCCGGCTGAGTGCGCCCCTTCGGACCAGGCTGCGGGCATGCATGCGGGTCAGCTCGACGATCTCCAACCACGCGATGTGCTCCTCCGCCTGGGCGAGCTCGAGCGCCCAGCGACCGATCTGGCGGCGCGCCTCGGGGTCGAGAGTCTGAAGCAGCTTCTCGCCGATCAGGTGAGCCTCGTCCCCCGGCTCGAGGCGGGGCTCGAGATGTTCGAGTTCGCGCGCCAGCCGTCGACAGACTTCGAGTGCCACGAAGGCTTCACTCGCGCGCGGGAAACCCCAGCTCTGTTCCCACTCGTGCTCGATCCGCTCGACGTACGCCTTGGCGGTGAGCCAGGCGTCTTCGACGGCATGGCGCTTTACTTCGCGCTCGCAGCGTTCCACGAGCGCGGCCGGATCCCGGCCGACCGTCTGGGGGTGTTCTTCCAACCAACGGATCATGCTGACTCGGTCCACGATCGTCCTCCCGGTGCTCGCCGGATCCCAGTCCGGGGCACATGCGTCGTGCGGGAGTCGAGTCGTCGCCGAATCGGTTGCAGCTGCTGGGCGATGCGCGGTGCAGCACGTTGCAGAAGGACCGGAGCGTCTTCGGCTCCGGCTCTGGCTCCACGTGGTGCCCATTCTACCACGGCACCTCGCGAGAGGGCGCCGCTGCATCGATCCATCCAAATGAAGGCGAATGAGAAGTCGTTTGCGGTGAGGGGCGCCTCAGCGACCGGCGAGGGGCTCCACGATTTCCTTGGCGAAGCTCTCGAGCACGGCCTCGTCGCCGCCCTGGATGACGATGTAGCTGATGCCGGTCTCTTCGCGTCGCTTTTCGAGGCGCTCGCGGATCTCGCTCGCCGAACCGGTCAGGAACAGCGGACAGTCGGCGACCTGTTCGGCCGTCATGCCGCTGCGCTGACCCAGGGCCTCGCGCAATCCCTGGGCGTCGTCGGTGATGGCGGTGACGAAGGTCAGCGAGTTGAGCTCGATATCGTCGGGGTTGCGGCCGGCCTTCTCGGCGCCCGCGCGCACCCAGGCGACCTTCTTGCGGATCATCTCCGGTGTGCTGTCCGCCGGGGTCTCGGCGGTGATCTTGCCCTCGACCATCTTCGGATTGATGCCGACGATGTCGGCGTAGCGTCCCGCCAGGCCGAGCAGCCGCTTGCCACCGCCGCCGATCAGGATGGGCGGGCGACCCGCATCGCCCATGTCGGCCGCGCGCACGATGTCGCGAATCGTGTAGAACTCGCCCTCGAAGCTCGTCCGCTTGTTGTCCCACATGGACGTGATGATCTGTAGCGCTTCTTCGAGTCGGGAAATGCGCACGCCCGGCGCGTCGTAGGGGATGCCCGCTTCGACATAGTCCGTCGCCATCCAGCCGGCGCCGATACCGAACTCGTGACGTCCCCCCGACATCAGGTGCAGGGTGGCCGACTGCTTGGCGAACACCACAGGGTGCCGGTAGTCGACGTCGTACACGAGACTGCCCACCTTGAGCCGCTCGGTGACCGCGGCGATGCCGGCGAGGGCGGTCTGCGGGTCCCACTGCTTGCTGAAGTGATCGGGCAGGAAGATCGACGAGTAGCCGAGTGCCTCGATGTTTCGCGCGTCCTGCTGCCAGCTCGCGGCGGGCAGGGCGCTGATCTGGACGCCAAAGCGGAACGGATGGGTCATGGGAGTCTCCGGGGGCTCGAATGGGGGAGAGGGTGGGGAGAAGGTGGGTCGGGCCAAGGTACCCGATCGGGCTTCAGAGAATGCCGAAGATCTTCTTCCGCGTCTGGCGGGACCGTTCGATCTGCTTTTCGATCTCGGCGTGTCCGCTGGCGGCCGCGAGCTGGGCGGCGTTTCGGCCCTGGGGGTCGCGCCGGGACGGGTTCGCCTCGTTCGCGAGCAGCAGCTCGACGACATCCGCGTGCCCGGCCGCGGCGGCGCGCATCAGTGGCGTCGCGCGGCCTGTGCCGCGACGATCGACCTCCGCACCGTGGCCCAGCAGGATCCGGCAGACCCCGGGGTGACCTGCAGCTGCGGCGAGGAGCAGCGGTGCACTCCCCGCAGCACTCGCGCCGTCGACGGGCGCGCCATGCTCGAGGAGCAACGCGACGCTGGCTTCGTCGCCTCTCTTCGCCGCGATGCCGAGCGCGGGGACGCCTTCCGGGCAGCGGGCATCCGACCGAGCACCGTGCGTCAGGAGCAGCCGGAGGATTCCTTCGTCACCCCTGTGCGCGGCGACGCAGATGGGGTCATTGGCGTCCCCGTCTGCGCGCGTCGGAGCGCCCGCGTCGATCAGCGCAGCGACGGTCTTCGCGCCGGCGAAGCGCGTCGCGAGGGCGAGCGCGGTGGCTCCCGATCCGCTGCGCGATTGCAGCTGCGCCCCGGAGGCGACGAGCAACGCGACAGCGGCCGGCGAGTCTGCTTCGACGGCCTCCATCAAGGGTGTCCGGCCGTCGGCGTCCGCCGCGTCCGGCCTGGCGCCGGCGTCGAGCAGCTGGCGGACGCATTCCGCGTGCCCGCCCGCTGCGGCGAGGTGGAGTGTGCGCTGGCCCGATTTGGATCGGGCCTCCACGTTCGAGCCCGCACGAATCAGTCGCAGCACGACCTTCGAACGCCCGCGAAGCGCGGCGAGCATCAATGCGGTGTGGCCGTCGGGGTTCGTGTCCTCGAGCTTCGGCCCGGCGGCGAGCAGCGATTCGACGCTCGCCGCGTTGCCCTGCCAGGCCGCGATCATCAGCGGGCTCCAGCCGGGGAAGCCGGTCGTCCCCCGGCTTGCCGCCGAAGATCGAAGCCACGCGAGATCACTGCCGCCGGACGTCTTCTGCTTCGGGCGGGCGCCTGCGCGCCGCAGCAGCTTCGCCGGGCCCGCCTGCACCCGCAGCTCTGCCAGATGCAGAGCCGTCCGCCCTTCAGGATCCTTCGTCTCGAGTGGCGACCTGGCGGCGATCAGGCGTTCAAGGGCGCCCAGATGTCCGTTCGAGGATGCGTTCATGGCCGCGGTGCGGCCGTTCTTGTCTCGTATCCGTACGTTGGCCCCGCCGGCGAGCAGAACGCGAAGCGTCGAAACGGATCCACTGCGGGATGCGATCAGCAGAGCCGTGTCGCCCGCGCTGTCTTTGCGGTCGACGTCCGCTCCACCTGCGAGCAGCGCCTTCAGGGCCGCCGCGCGGTCTCCCTGCGCCGCCACGTGGATGGGGTGTCTACCGCGAGAGTCGGCGCGATCGAGATCTGCGCCTGCCGCCGCCGCTTGCTTCACCCGCGCCGGGTCATCGGCGAGAATCGCATTCCACAACGCGCTCTGTCGCGCGCTGGCGGACGCTCTCTCGCGGCTGGCGGCGACGAGTTGGCGGCGTGCCGGCTCGTAGCCCGCGCGAGCCGCGCGCGAAATCCACTTGCGGCCCTGCTCGGGGTCGGCTGGGCCGCCACGGCCCTCCAGCAGGAACATCCCCAGGTTGTAGGCGGCGCGCGCGTCGTCGTCGCGAGCCGCGCGGGTGAGCCACGCGCGCGCGGCGTCGTAGTCGCTCGGAATGGCGTGGCCGTTGCGGTACAGGCTCGCGAGTCGTACGGCGGCGCCGGAATCGCCGCTGCGCGCCAGCTTGTCGAGGGTGCCCGCCGCCCGTTTCAGCTGACCGTCCCGCACCGCCCGGAGAGCCGGCTCGAGTGCCGCGTCGCCGGCGCGCACGGCCGGCGTCGCGAACACGAGAACCGCGCATCCCGCGAGCAGTGCCAACGGCGAGCCGCGGAACGTCCGCTCAGGGCTCGCCATAGCGCATCTCCGTTTCGACTCCGACCGCGCGCAGGAACCCGAAGGGCAGCTCGCCGCCGATGCAGACGATGACGGCGTCGTTTCCGAGCCGTTCGCTGCCGTCGGGCGTGCGGATCTGCACGGCGTCCGGATCGACGTGCTCGACCGAAGACTTGTAGAGCACGCGAATGCGCCCGTCGCGGGTACGCTCTTCGAGACGCGCCCGGTTGGCCGCTTTTGCGCGGGGAAACGCGTCTCCCCTGCACGACAACGTGACCTGGGTGCCGGGCTCGTCGCTGATCGTGATGGCCGCCTCGAGTGCGCTGTCCCCCGCACCGACGACCAGAACCCGGCGTCCCCGGTGGTCCGTCGGGTCTTCCAGCAGATACACGACCTTCGGGAGGTTCTCTCCCTCCACGTCGAGCTTTCGAGGCGACCCGCGGCGGCCGAGAGCCAGGACCACCGCGCGGCAGCGGGTGGTGCCGCCGGTGCTGGTTACGACAAAGCCGTCTCCGTCTCGTTCGATGCTTGCGACTTTTTCGCCGTAGTCGATCTCGATCCCCGTTTCGCGCTCGGTCGATCGCCACAGCTCGAGCAGGGACTCCTTCGTCGTCTCACGTAGCTTGACGGTTCCGACGAGGGGCAGGACGACGGGTGAGGTGAGCACCAACTTGCGCCGCGGGTAGTGGGCGACCGCCCCGCCGAGTCCGTCCTGCTCCAGAGTGCGAGAGCGGAGACCCTGTTCCCGGGCAGCGAGGGTGGCGGCGAAGCCAGCGGGACCGGCGCCCACGATCACGACGTCCAGTCGTTCCGGATCGCCGATGCCCTCGAGGCGCCGAACCGACTCGATCACCTGGCGCCCCTGCTCGATGGCGTTCCGGATCAGACCCATGCCGCCCAGCTCGCCGGCGACGAAGATGCCGGGAAGATTCGTTTCGAAGCTCGGGTCGAGTACGGGGACCTCGACTCCCTGGTCCTTCGTCCCGAGAACCAGCTGGATCGCGTCCGTCGGACAGACATCGCGGCAGGCGCCGTGACCCACGCAGTTGGCTGCAGTGACGAGGACCGCCTTGTCGCGGATCAGCCCCAGCACGTCGTTCTCCGGGCACGCCTCGACGCACACCGCGCAACCGAGACAGCGGTTGGGGTTGATGTAGGGATGAATCGAAGGCGGAACGTCGAGGCCGGCGGCACGCGCTTCGACGAGCTTCCGGGTCGTGGCCCGGTCCCCGCGTTCCCGGCGGCGCAGGAGGATCCAGACGAGCAGCACCAGCGGCGCCCCGTAGACCAGGGCGCCGAGGGCGACGGATAGAACGGTGCTCGAACTCATCGGGGTCCCTCAGAAGTCATAACGAAGCCCGGCGAAGAGCGAGTAGCCGTACTCGTTCGGACGATCGGCGCCGCCGACCGATTGCAGCATTTCGAACGCGGCGTCGACCTCGAACACGACGTCGTACCACGTGTAGTCGAATCGGAGCCGCGGGATCCAGCGAACCTGGTCGTCTTCGTCGCCGTCCAGGTACTCGAGCCGCATGATCGGGTTGAGCCGGAGCTTCGGGGCGACCGGGTAGCGTCCATTCAGCTGCAGCATGTACGCGTCCAAGCGGTCGCCGTCGAAGATTCGCACGCCGACGACGCTGACGCCGCGATCCATCAGGAGCGCGCGACCGGCGATCTGTGCGTAGTAGGTGAAGTTGTAGTCCGTGCTCGGTGTCCCGAGCACGCCGCCCGATCCGGGCGTTCCCGACAGCTTCGAGGCGGTCCAGTTGCCGCTCAGGTCGAAGCGATCGTTGAGCGAATAGCGCGCACCGAGCGTGTAGTTGGTGGCGTCGGCGGTGCGGTCCTCGGCGAGGTCCTTCATCTGGCTCGCCGAGAAGGCGTCGTGGAGGTCGCTGACCGAGCCGGCCGTCTGTCCGATGAGCGCGTTGCCGAGCGTGAGGATCGGGCTCTTGCGGTACTCGACCAGCGTGTTGACGCTCAGTCCTTCCATTACCTCTATATCGGCGAGCAGCATCGCGATGTTGATTGCGTTGAAGTAGGCGTCGTAGTCGAGGCTGGCGACGATCGAACGCCCCTCGCGCAGATGCCGGATCTGGCCGCCGAGGGCCGCGCGGTAGGTGAGGTCGTCCTCGTTCTGGTAGTTGCTGTAGAGCTCGACGTCGAACAGGGAGTAGACGTCGAGCACCTGGCCCACGCTGCCTACCTGAAAGCGATCCGTGTTGAAGTCATCGGACGAGTAGCTCGCGAGTGGGAAGCCGCCGAGTACCTGAAAGTCGAGGTTGTCGTTTGGCCGATAGCCCAGCCGCATGCCGTCGAAGCGTCCGGTCACCCCGCCCCCTCCGCGCTGGCGCCCGATGTTCCCCCAGAACCCACTTCCGCGTTGCTCGGCCTCGAGCAGGAACGCGTTGACGCGGGAATCGTTGCCGACATCTCCCCCCTCGAAGTCGAGGCGAGCGCGTCCGGCGGCGCTGGCCTGGATCTCGTAGGCCCGAGTGCGGAGGCGTGCGTTCAAGTAGAGATCGTTGATCCAGGACTGGTCCGTCACCGCACTGCCGAAACCGTCGTCGAAGTAGATCTCCGAGCGCGAGTAGTAGCTCGCGATGCCCCCGTGAAGGTCGAAGCGCAGGTCGTCGTCCGACCGGCGGTTGCTTGCGAACCTGGGCTCCGGCACGGGCTCGCTTGCGGTCGTGATCGCCTGCAGCCTTTGGCGTACGCGCGGAGCGTCGGCGTGGTCGGGGTAGCTGTCCAGAAACGTCTCGTACTCGGCACGCGCATGGGCACGTTGCCCGTTTCGCTCGCGGGCGAGGCCTAGCATTTCCTGCGCTTCCGGATGCGCGGCGGGAGCGTTCAGCGTGAGAGCCTTCGTGTAGAGCTGCGCCGCGCGATCGTATTCGCCATTCGTCATCGCATCACGACCCGCCGAAAGAAACTGGGCCGCGCGCGCTTCTGCCGCGGGATCACCGGCTCGCGGCAGATCGATATGCAGCTGGCGAAGGTCGCTTCCCTGGGAAACCTCGTACGGCAGGTCCCGCAGGAATCGGATCTCGATCACGCGGTCCCGCGGTCCGGCCGGGTTCGTCGAGATCTCGAGGATCGGCGGATCGTTCGCGCCGCCGAACGGGCGGATCGCCTGATGTCCGACAGGCTGCCCGCCCTCGGTACGCTCGAGGCCGATGGACTGGAGCTCGATGATGGCCAGAGCCGCGTGGCCTCGAGGCGTGTGGCGTACGTAGCGAAGCGGGATCGATAGCTGGATCGAGACGCGCCAGCCATCGGCGGAACGCTGGGAATCGACAGATTGCAGCACGCGATCCGAGCCGGATGCTTCGGGGAGGGTCTGCGCGTCGACCGCCGACGCGTACACGGCCACGAGTCCAATGAGCGACACGCAAGCCTGAGCGCTTCGGATTCTTCGTTGGCGACTGCCAGTCGGGGAGGTCATGGCTGCGTGGGCATGAGGAGCCGCCGCGGATGGAAGCGGGCGGTTCTCGTTCCTTTTCCTTCCTTCGCGGCGGAGCGTCGCTTCGAGGTAGAGAGGGCTCTCTTTGCAATCGGCGGAGCGATCGAACAGTTTTGTGATATTTTTCCCAAAGATTAATCGGGGCACGGCCGAGAGTCGATGGGGCCGTGAGCCGCATTCCGCACGCGGGGCGCTACCCCGGTGTTGGATTCGATCTTGAACATCGATTTCATCTGGATTCACGTTCGCGACCTGGAGTGCCGCTGCGGTGGTCCTGGTTGTCTGCCTCGTTCGGAGCCTCGTTGACTCAATCCGCGTACATCGCAGAAGACGACACATCCCCGTTGCGTCCAGCTGCAACGGGACACGCCAGGCCCGAGCGCGCACCGCTGCTCGGGCCCGTTGCCCTTTTGTGCGGGCTCGCGGTCTTCCTCGGCTGGCGGGTCCGGGACGAGTACTACCTGGTTCCCGACGAAGGTCTGGGCTACGCGCTCGGTATCGCAGGTCTCGCGATGATGGCGCTGCTGCTGCTGTATTCGTTGCGCAAGCGTTGGCGCCCGCTCGCCCGCGCGGGCCGCGTGCAGCGCTGGTTCCACGTTCACATGCTGCTCGGTCTCCTCGGACCCACGGCAATCCTGTTCCATTCGAACTTCCAGCTGGGCTCCCTGAATGCGAACGTGGCCCTCGTCTGCATGCTGACGGTCAGCCTCAGTGGCATCGTTGGACGCTTCATCTACACGCGGATCCACTACGAGTATCTGGGGCGCATGGCGACCCTCGAGGAGCTTCGAAGGCAGGCGCAGGGCGAAGAGGGCACGTTCGCGGATCTCGTTCGCAGCGCGCCCGAAGCAGTGCGGGCGCTCGGCGCCTTCCGTGAATCCTGTCTCGTCCCGAGGGCGACGTGGATCGGGCGTGCCTTCGCCTTTGTCTCGACCGGGAGCCGTGGGCGCGCGGCGTATCGTCGGGCACTGCGCGCCTGGAAGAACACGGAGCGGACCGGGCGGACGTCGCGAATGCCCGCACGTGAGGTGAAGAAGATGCTGAAGAGGCAGGTTTCCGCGATTCGCCGCGTCGGGGAGTACGGCGCCTACGAGCGCGCGTTCGCGCTCTGGCATGCGTTCCATCTCCCCTTCACGGTGATCCTCTTCCTCGCCGCGGCGGTGCACGTCGTGGCGGTGCACATGTACTAGAGATGGGCTGGTTCGACTCTTCGCGGTGGGCCGTGTGCGTGGGAGCCGCGCTGGCGCTTGCGGGCGACGCCGGAGCAGTTGATCTCGAGAACCTCATCTCACCAGGTCCGCTGATCGCGGCCCACGAACGCGAGGTCCGCGAATGCGCGGAATGTCACCAGCGATTCGATCGGAGCTCGCAGAAGAGCCTCTGCTTGAAGTGCCACGAGACCGTTGGCCAGGACCTTGCGAGTGGAGAGGGCTTCCACGGCCGTCTCGAGGGAGACCGCGAGTGTCGCGTTTGTCACACCGAGCACGAAGGGCCTGAGGCCGACATCGTGGGGCTCGTACCGGAATCCTTCGACCATGCGCGGACGGACTTCGTCCTCGAAGGAGCCCATGCCGTCGTGGCGTGTTCGGGTTGCCATCCGTCCGGGGCCCGCCACCGGGAGGCCGAGAGCACCTGCTTCGCCTGCCACGGGAAGGCGGATCCCCACCGCGGCCAGCTCGGAGAGAGCTGCCAGGACTGCCACCGCGCGACGAACTGGCAGGACTTCTCCTTCGATCATGCGAAGACCCGCTTCCCGCTCGAGGGGTTGCATGCCGAAGCAACGTGCCTCGCCTGTCATCCGGGTCAGCGCTTCGGCGAGACCGCGATGGAGTGTGTTGCGTGCCATCGGGTCGACGATTCGCACCGTGGCAAGCTTGGACCTGCCTGCGCCGACTGCCACGACCCGTCGGGCTGGAAGAAGGGAAACTTCGACCACGGACGCGCGACCCGCTTCGCGCTCGAGGGGCGCCACGCCGAGGTGAGCTGCCAGGGCTGCCACGCGTCCGACCCCAAGCGAGTGAAGCTCGCCATGGACTGTGCGAGCTGTCACGCCCGGGACGATGACCACCGCGGACTGCGCGGGCCGAATTGCGAGCGTTGCCACGACGCGCGGGCGTGGACTCCGTCTCGTTTCGATCACGCCCGCGACGGGAAGACGGCTCTTCGAGGCGCACACGAGAAGCTCGCCTGCGAGCTCTGCCATGTTGGCGAGATGTATGCGAGCTCGACGCCTGTCGCATGCGTAGACTGCCACGCCACCGTCGACGTCCATCAGGGCAGTCTCGGCCGCGACTGTGGCGCCTGTCACACGGAAACGAGCTTCGCCGGCCGAATTCGTTTCGACCACGATCTCACCGATTTTCCCCTGCTGTCACTGCATCAGCTTGCCTCCTGTGAGGACTGTCACGTGACCCGAAGCTATGGTGCGACCGAAACGGCCTGCGTTGCTTGCCACGCGGGTGCGGACGCCCACGAAGCCCGGCTGGGCCCGGCATGCGCCCAATGTCACAATCCGAACGGCTGGCCGCGTTGGCTCTTCGATCACACGCGTCAGACGCGATTCGAGCTGACCGGGGCGCACACGGACCTGGGCTGTGTCGCATGCCACCGGCAGGAGGCGCGTGACCCCGGCGGCGAGCTCCCGGAGCTGGGAACGACCTG
This sequence comes from Deltaproteobacteria bacterium, assembly GCA_029261855.1. GTDB lineage: Bacteria > Myxococcota_A > UBA9160 > UBA9160 > UBA4427 > JAJDAN01. The sequence goes on along the minus strand of JAJDAN010000024.1, from coordinate 132,355 downwards.
TCGCAGCTGCCACCTGCCCGATTCACCCCACGATGACGCCTACGGCAGGGACTGCGAGCGTTGCCACGTGGATACTTCCTGGAAGCAGATCAAGCGGGGCCGCCAATGAGCCGTTCGCAGAAGTTCTTGGATCGTTCGTCCATCCGCATCGCCGCCGCCGTCCTCCCCATGCTGATCGGCGGAAGCGTGCTCGCACAGGGACCCGAGCCCGAATTCGATCACACCGCGACCCGCTTCGTTCTCACCGGGTCTCACGAGGACGTGCCCTGCGAGGGTTGCCACGGACTCGGCGTCTTTGCGGGGACGCCCACCGACTGCTCGTTCTGCCACGATGGATCGGGCATCCGCGCGGAGAGCGGAAAGCCCCTCGACCACGTCCCGACGAACAATCGCTGCGAAGATTGCCACACGTCGAACACCTGGGAGCAGATCCGCTTCGACCACATTGCCGCGATCGGGAGCTGCGCGAGCTGTCACAACGGTTCGGGAGCCACCGGCAAGCCGTTCGACCACATCATAACCAACGCCGACTGCGACGTCTGTCACAACACGATCGTGTGGGACTCCGTCCGCTTCGATCATGCCACAGTGACCGAGCCCTGCTCGACCTGTCACAACGGCATGGAAGCCACGGGCAAGCCCAACGGCCACATCCAGACGACCGCCGAATGCGACCAGTGCCACACCACGCGCGCCTGGTCGCCGGCGTTCTTCGATCACAGCAACGTCACCGAGCCGTGCTCGAACTGCCACAACGGAAACGAAGCTACCGGCAAGCCCAACGGCCACTTCATCACCAATCAGGAATGCGACATGTGCCATACGACCAACGCCTGGGACCCGGACACCTTCCGCCACGCTTCGCCCAACTACCCGGGCGATCATCGCCGCAATCTCGATTGTCGCGCGTGTCACCCGGGGAACAGCGAGATGGTCGTCTATACCGACGATCCCTCGCTGGCGCCCGACTGCGCGGGCTGTCACCGAAACGACTACCGGACGGGTCCTCACAAGAAGCACGAGAATCCCGACGTGAACTACACCGTGCAAGAGCTGAGGGATTGCACCGGGTCCTGCCACGTCTACGAGGATGCAACGCTCTCGCAGATCAAGGACACCCGGAATCGGGAGCACCGCGTGAGCGATTCGGACTTCGACTGATCGGCGATCCCGTGACCTCGGTCACTCCCCACCGGGCAACTCCTGCCGATCCACGGGTCTGGCGAATCGCCGGAGGCCCGTTGCGTTGTCGTCCACGAGAAGCCCGATCACATCGGATCATCTGCAGGAGCAGCTCACCGAAGCGCATCGCGCGCGCAACAGGGGGCGCGATCGCCGGGCGATCGGCCTGTACAAGCGCGTGCTGCTCGAAGACCCGCACAACCCGGACGTTGCGCTGCGGGTCGCGCCGATGCTGGCTCGTCGCGGAGACGGCTTCGAGGCGTGGCAGCTCTACCGGCGATCGGCACGAGATTTCGCCAAAGCGAAGCGATTCAACGAATGCCTGACCGTCTACCGCGAGGCTTGTCGCGTCATTCCCTACGAGTTCGAAGCCTGGCGCCTGTGCGCCGAGCTGCTGCTCAAGATGGGTCAGGACGACGCGGCCTTTCAGACACTCATCGACGGCCGTATGCACTTCCGCGGTCCGTCGGGACAGGCCCAGTCCATCGCGCTGTTGTCTCGCGCGCGCAGCATCGAACCCTGGGACACCCATGTCGTGCTCGATCTGGCGCGGCTGTATGCGCGCTCGGACCTGCCCGACGCTGCGCTCGAGCTGTTGTCCTGTCTGGCCCAGCGAGCCCGGGGTGCGGACCTGCGCAAGCTGCGGGCGCTGCAGTGGAGGTTGACCTTGTCGTTCCGCTTCGCGTGGCTGTGGCTGCGCGCGTGGAACGACGTGGCTGAGGACGCGAAGACCTCCGAACACTACGCCTGATTGGCTGGCGGGCTTGGGGTCAGCGCGCGCCCGGGATGCGTCCGCCGCGCTCGAGAGTCTGGATCGAGAAGACTCGCCCGTCGATCTCGGGGTTCACCTGCAGGTCGAGGTAGCGGATCTCCGTCGTGGTACCGCGCGCGTGATTCGCGACCACGAGGCGCGTGGGAAGCGTGTGGCCGTTGGTTTTCAGCATGTCGGAGCGCAGGGCCGCGATCGTGCGGAACGGCTCCGACACCTCCGCGGACGAGTCTCGCTTGTAGAAATGCAGCTTCAAGAACGCGCGATCGGCCAGGGCGATCCAGAAGCGGAGCAGTGAGTAGGATCGGGGTCTTCGGGGGCGGGCTTCCACCACGACGACCGCCTCACCGTCGTTGGTTTCGGTCCAGGCGGCCACGACCTGGTAGTCGCGGATGTCCCGCCGCTCGAGGTCTTCGTAGGTTACGTCGGTTCCGAAGAACGCGTCCCCGCGCTGCGCGGCGGATACGCGGCGCACGGACCGCATGGAAGGCAGGTACACGTAGGCGTCGTGGCTGCGGTTCGCGGTCTCGATCTGGAGAATCGTCATGCCGCGCAGGCGCTCGGGGTAGACGAGTCTGCCGATCGATTGCAGACGGTCTCCGACGATGCGAGTGGCGGCATCGATGTGGCGCCGCCGTTCCTGGCCAGATCGGTTCCGGATGACGAGCTCGATGCGGGCCGTGCTGTCGATCTCGTACTGGTTGGCGAACGCCTCGTTCAGCAACTGCGTCGCTGTCTCCGGGGACACGTCGCCGGACGGTGCGTCGGCGGCGACCGACAGCGCGGTCAGCGCGAGCATCGCGAGCGACGACCGGCGACTCTTCTTCATCCGCTGCCCTCCGCCGGGACCGCCAGGCTGCACTTCACAGCTCCGGCCCGGTCCACGAGCAAGAGTCGAAGGCCCGGGTCGCCCGACTGCCGCACGACGACGTGCAGGGGCGTGGCCGTGTCCGCCTGGGAGAGCGCGTCCTGGCACCCTTCGAGCAACATGTCGTAGAGAAGCTCCGGACAGCGGATGAGGCGCCAGGTCGGGTCGCGGTTCGCTTCGAGGCACCCGCTGCCGTGGTCGCCCTCGAGCTGGTTCGCGCAGCGATCGAGCAGCTCGTCGAGGCGGACGACGCCCGGCGGGTCGTGCCGTTGGGCGTTCGTCTCGTCGACGAAGCAACGCATCCGCCTCACCAGGTCTTCGGCCAGCGCGTCCACCTCGGACATGTCGCGTCCCAGTGAGGTGTCGCGTGGAGACTGGCGAACCAGGCGCTTGGCGAGACCGCGCATCCATCCGAGGTCCTTGCCGAGGTCGTGCATGAGCGAGTTCGCAACCCGAGCCGCTGTCGCGCCGCGAACAGCGGCCTCGCGTGCACGGGCGGTGCGAACGGCCTCGCGCGGGGCGAAAGCACACGCCGCCACCAGCACCACGCAGCCGCCCACGTGCAGTGCGAGCAGCAGGTAGACGAAGCTCGGCCACAGCAGGGGCGAGTGGTCGAGGGCGACGATCGCGACCGCGGCGAGGACGGCGCTCGCCGCGTAGGGCAGCAGCTGCAGTCCCGGCGCCACGCGGACCATCCGGGACTCGCTCGGAAACACCATACCCAGATGGGCGAGGGCGGCGGGGCCCGTGGCGAGGGCGACGATGGCGGCAAGGTCGCTGGCGCGGGACTGCTGACCCGCGATGGCCGGGATCACGACGGTCGCGATCGAGGCGACGAAGACACCGAAGGGCAGGGCGCCGCGGAAACGACGACGGGCGAGGAGTCGCACGGGCAGGGCGAGCAGCAGGCTCGCGACGCCGCCGGCTGCCGCGAGTTGCTTTACGCGTCGTTCGGGCGTGTTGCGTTCGAGGGGCAGGAACGCGGTCACGGGCTCGCCGCGACGGATCAGGCCGATCGTTGCGACGGGCCCGACGCCCGCAAGCGCCTCGCGGATGCCATCCCCGGTGCTCACCGGGATCCGCGCTCCCCTGGCGTCCGCGACCCAACGGATCTCGTCGAGGAGCTGCAGCGGGCACAGCCCGGACCCGGGGAGGGCGACGACGTGTCCCTTGGGAAGCAGCCAGCAGGGGGCGCTCCAGACGCGCGGGTCTCGGCTCGCGAGCAGGACGGACCCCGCGAGCATCGCGACGACCGGCAGCAGGACGCCCAGACATGCCCTCCAGCCGCCGGGGCCGGCGGCCTCGGCGGTCTCGCGGGGAGCGCCCGGCGCGTCCGAGAACGCGAACACCAGCGCAGGCAGCACCAGCAGCGAAGCGACCAGCGCCCCGAGGATCGCGACTGCCGAAAGGAAGCCGAAGCTGGCGATCGACTGCCACGCCGACGCCATCAAGGTGAGGAAGCCGAGGGCCAGAGCGAGTGACGTGGTGACGACCGCTCTTCCGGTGTGAAGCACGGCGGCCCGGATCGACGTTCGGGGCGGGCTTCCCGCACGACGCCGCTTCCGATAGTCATCGAGGATGTGGACGCTGTCGTCGACCCCGATCCCGATCAGGATCGCGGCGATCATGGCGCGGCCGACGTCGAGGGTCATTCCCGACCAGCCCATGGCGCCGAGGGTCACCACGATGGGCAGCCCGGTCGGGACCAGGGCGGCCAGCCCGAGCCTGGCGGACCGCAGGAAGCCAGCCACCAGCACGAAGACGAGGCCGAGCGCCGTGGGAAAGCTTCGCAGCTGCGTCGTCTGCACGTCCTGGATCCAGGCGTGCTGCATGGCGACGCGGCCGGTGGGGATGACTTGCCAGTCGGGCGGCAGCTCTTCGCGCGCGATGCGCCGCAGCCCCGCCACCACCCGTTCCCGGGTCGAGAAGGCCTGCTCGGGCGCTCCCACGGAGACGCGAACGCGCGAGCGGTCGAAACTGACCCACTGGGCGATCAGGCCGGGATCATCGAAGCCGATGAGCTCGAGGATCTCGGCGTTCGCCGTGGCCGTGTCGGGGATGTCGCGGTGGGTCGGGTCGTCGTCGTGCAGCAGCTGGTTCACGCGTTCGATCACGTCGACGATGCTTCGCGGGGATCGCAGGTTCTCGAGTCTGCCGAGGCGCTCGGCGAAAGCGCGCAAGCGCCGCAGGCTGTCGGGTGATTCGAGCGGCGTGCCCGTGGGCAGGACGACTTCGACCTCGAGGGTGTCGGAACGTCCGATGCGCTGCTCCATGAAGCGCCAGGACTGGACGACCTGGCTCGACTCACCCAGGGACTCGGTCCATTCGTGGTCGACCCGCAGATGAAGCCACCAGCCCGCCCCGCAGAAGACCAGAACGGCCGCGGACGCGACGAGGATCGGGACTGCCCGGCGCTCACTGGCTCCGAGGATCGCCTCGATGGCGACGACCCAGGCGCGGGTCGTTGCGACGCTGCGCGGGCGGTGGTCGGGCAGCCACTGCATCAGCAGCGGGAGCAACGAGAAGGTCAACACCAGACAGGCCGCGGTGCCGAACGCCGCAATCGAGCCGAAGCGGTGGAAGGTGGCGAGGTCGCTCGTGGTAAAGGACAGGAACGCGGCGGCGGTCGTTGCTGTCGTGATGGCGCACGGCCCGGCGACGCGCCGGGCCGCTTCGAGGATTCGGTCGGAGTCGGCTGCGCCCGTCTCTTCCGTTTCAACGTCCGCTCCCCTTGCCGCGGCAGCTGAGAGCTCTGCGTGTTGGGAGAGCAGGTGGACCGAGTCGCACACACCGACGACGAGGATGAGGGGAGCCAGCACCTCCAGGATTCCGTCCTGGGGCCAGCCGATCCAGCCCAGCAGCCCGAAGGTCCAGACGAGTGCGACCCCCAGGGTTGCCAGCGCGATCGCGGTCGCGCGCAGCGAGCGCGACAAGGCGTACAGGATCGCCACGATCACGAGAATCGTGAACGGAACCAGACGCGACGTGCTGTCGGCGAGGTCGCGACCGACGATCCCGTTCTGGATGGGGTCGCCGGTGAGGTGGAAGCGGTGGCCCCGGGCGCGATGAGGAGCGACCGCTCGCAGCACGGCGGCGCTCACACGTCGACTCGTTTCCGCACTGCTGTCGACGGGCTGAACGACGACGATGGCCGCCGTTCGGTCGCGTGACACGAGGAGCTCCTGCCAGAGCGGATCGTCCACGGCCAGCTGCGCGAGCGCGTCGGCATCGCCGGCCCTCGCGCCGTGCTCGATGAAACGACGCACCGCGAAGCCCCTGGGCTCCGGATCAGGCTCCGGATCAGGCTCCCGGTCGGGCTTGCGATCGGACTCTGCAGCCGGCGCAGCGACCAGCAGTGGCGCGTTGGGAGGCCCGAGAACGGTGCTCACGCCGGCGCTCGACCGCAGCGTGTCGACGATCGCCGCGGCCATGCTGAGGGACTCCGCGTCGAAGACGTCGCCGCAGGGCAGGCCCTCGCCGCATTCCCAGCCGATCTGGATTGGGAGACCGCCGCCGAAGCGCTCGATGAAGCCGTCCAGGCTTCGGACGGCAGGATGATCGTCCCCGATGAGGACGCGGTACCCGAACTCGGGATGCACGCGCGGCAGACCGAGGGCCAGCACACCCGTCGCGAAGACAAGCATCAACGCTGCTGCCTTCGGGTGGTGGAGACAGAATCGAGCGAGGATGTACACCGGCGCTAGCTGCGTCGGGCGAGGGGGATGTCGTGCTTGGCGATCAGCCGGTACACCGCCGCGCGGCTCTTCTCGAGGATCTCCGCGGTGTGCGTGATGTTTCCGCCGGTCTCCTGGAGCGTCTCGAGCAGCCGCTCGCGTTCGTGAAGACGATGCTCCTCGCGCATGCCCGCAACGGTCCGTTCGAGATCGGCCATCAGGTCCTCGATCGTCTGCCGTCGGATCCTCTTGCCGAGGGAGTACGCGACCGCGCGCTCGAGCAATCGCTCCAGCTGGCCGATGTTCTCCGGCAGCTTGCAGGCCGCCAGCGTTTCCAGCGCCGCGGGCGACAGCTGGATCCGCGGCCGCCCGACGCTGCGCCCGATTCGCCCGAGCAGGGTGCGGGCGATGGTCGGGACGTCCCCGGGCCTCTCCCGCAAGGGCGGCATCTCGACCTGGAAGCGCAACAGTGCCCGGGCGAGGGACGCGTCGAAGCGACCCGCTTCCACGCGTTCCGGTAAGGGGACGGCGGTGCTCGCGAAGAGACGCAGCGCGGGCGGCATGCTGGATCGCTCGTCCCGGGCCAGGCGGTGCGCCCAGTAGCGTTGGGCGTCCGGTGTCAAGCGCTCCACGTCTGCGAGGTGGACGGCGCCGATGGTGCCGGGGTCTGCGAAGTCCGCGGGCACGAAGGCCGCCGCCTCGAAGCGGCGCAGAGTGCCACTTCCCGTCGCACCGAGGCTGTGCATCGTATCGATCGCGAGGGAGCGGCCGGTGCCCTGCTCGCCGGTCACGAGCACCGGCGTCGAGAGTGGCGCGAGTCCGGCGATCTGCCAGCGGATGCGCGAGATCGCCGGACTCCCGCCCACGATCCGCTCTTCGATGGCGTCGTTGCTCGGAGGCTTCTGGTCCGACCCGGCGGACTGTCGAACTCGCGCCACCAGGTCGTCGATCTCCATGTCGAGAGAATCGAGGAAGTCGTCGGCACCGGCCTTGAACGCGTCGGCGGCGCTGCTCACCGATCCGTGACCGCTGAACACGATCACCGGGACGTCGGAGCGCGACCGGATGCGGCGCAGCAGCTCGATGCCGTCGCAGCGAGGCATCGCCATGTCGGTGACGACGACTTCCGGTTGCGACTCGCAGAAGCTCGCCCATCCCTCTTCGCCGTCCGCGGCTTCGATCACCGAGAAGCCCGCCGTCGCGAGCTCCGAGCCCAGCAGCCTTCGAGCCCGTTCCTGGTCGTCCACCACCAGCACCGTCGTCATGAGTCTCCTCCTTCGAAGTCGTTATGCAGACCTCGCCGAGAAGAAGCAACGGGAACTCGCGACATGGACGTACGCGTGTGTCCGTACGCGTCCGGTGTCGCCGGGGTTCGCCGACTCTGGCGGAAATCCGCCAGAAGTGGCGAAACGATTAGGCGATCGTCTCGAGACGCCGCGCAAGCGCCGCATGGGCTGCATACGGCGGCGAGGAGGGCGGGGACGAGGAGAGCCCCCCGAAGCGCTGCTTGAGCGCGGCGATCCGACCGAGGCTGGCGGCCAGGCGCGAGGGAGAGGTGGCTTCGAGCAGGGCGAGCACTTCGTCGCGCAGGGCCGCGTCCCGGCACACCAGCACTGAATCGACGCCTGCCGACAGGCTTTCGTCCACGAGTCGTGTGGGAGAGAAGTGATCCGCGACGGCCTTCATCTCGAGGTCGTCCGAGAAGACCACACCGTCGTAGCCGAGGTCCCGGCGCAGGATCCGCATGACGTCGGGAGACAGGGTGGCCGGGCGGTCGGCATCGAGTGCCGGGAACAGGATGTGTGCGGTCATGATGCTCGCAACGCCCGCGTCGATCGCCGCGCGGAACGGCGGTAGCTCGATCTCTCGCAGCCGCTCGAGGTCGTGGTCCAGTCGCGGGAGCACGAGGTGGCTGTCGGTCGAGGTGTCTCCGTGACCGGGGAAGTGCTTCGCGCAGGCGGCGACGCCTGCCTGCTGCAACGCCCGGGTGAAGCGGGCGGCATGGCGCGCGACCACGCCGGGCTCGCGCCCGAAGCTGCGGTCGCCGATGATCGGGTTCTCGGGGTTGGTGTCCACGTCGATGCAGGGTGCAAAGTCGAGTCCGATGCCGAAATCGATCAGCTCTCGCGCCAGGGCGGTTGCGAACTCGGCGGTCAGGTTCTCATCGTCAAGGTCGCCGAGCTTCCGCATGGGTGGCCATTCGGTCCAGGGCGAGCGGAGGCGCTGCACGCGGCCTCCCTCCTGGTCGATCGCGATCAGCAGCGGTGCGCCTTCGGGCGCCAATCGGTGGAGATCCCGGGTGAGCGCCCGCAACTGCGTCGGACTCTCGATGTTGCGTGCGAACAGGATGACGCCGCCGATGCGTCCGTCCGACACCAGCGCAGCGAGGTCGTCCGGGACCGCAGTCCCCTCGAAGCCACAGAAGAGAAGCTGTCCGGGCTGGCCGCTGGTGTGGGTGCTCATGACCGGAGCTTATCGTCTCGCGAGACCGCGAAACTGAGCACCTAGCGATCCGTCAGCAGCCGCCCACGAAGTTCTCGAGCGCCCCCCGGTCGTGAATCACGATCCAACCACGACCATGGCCGACGAGGCCCTGGTCCTTCCAGGCTCCGAGCTGACGATTGACGCTGACCCGCGTGAGCCCCACGCTGTCCGCGAGGTCCTGTTGGGTGAAGCCGTGCTCGACGCGGATGGATCCGGTTTCTGCGTCCTCCTGGCCGTAGGCCTTCGCCAGCAGTTCGATACGATGTAGCAGGCGCGTGCCCACGTCCTGGAAGACGGAATCCTCGACGAACTGCGTCGTCTGTCGGATGCGCTGGCTCAGTACGACCATCATGCCCAGGGCGGCGTCCGGATGTCGCTTCAGCAGCGGCAGGAAGTCGCGCCGGAGCACCGTCACGATCTCGGACTTCTTGGCGGCGACGGCGTCTGCCGACCGGGGCTCACCGTCGATCAGCGCCATCTCTCCGAAGATCTGACCCGCTTCGATGATGTTCAGGATCACCTCGTTTCCCGCCTGACTGACGGAGGTGATCTTCACCCGCCCCTGCATCACGAGCATCATGCCCGTGCCGTCGCCTCCCTTGTGGAAGATGAGGTCTCCGGTGTCGTAGTCGCTGCGGTGGACACGGGTGGCGAGCTCGCGCAGCTCCTGCGCCGGAAGTGTGTCGAGCAGCGCCGAACGTCTCAGCAGTTCGACCATCTGATCCAGGAGGGGAGTGGCCACTCGGGCGGGAACCTCGTCCAGCAGGTGCAGGCCGCGAGCGTAGCTCCACCCGGAGCAGTCGTCAGTCTTCCTCGAAGTCCGAGACGCGCTCGAACAGGTGGTCGATGAACCCCACCCTCCAGCTCTCGCGCAGGCCGCGGTTGCGACGCACGGACCCGCCTTCGAACTCGTCAGCCAGTCGCACGAGCTCGTCCGGCGAGAGCTCGTCCGGGTGGTCTACCTCCGGGTGAGCGGCACCCAGCCATTCGACGAAGCGCGCGACGCGCTGGCGGCTCACGGCCACCCGTTCGCCGATCACGAGTAGACGAACGGGATCGTTCGTCGGGTTCGTAATGGTGTGGCGAATCCCCGTCCCGGGTGTGAAGCACACGATGTCGTCGGGCTCGAGCGTGTGAAGCTCGCCGTCGATCCAGGCTGCCGGGTGGCCTTCGAGGACGTAGACGCATTCTTCCTCGGTTGCCTCCGCGTGGGGCAGACTGCTGCGGTGTCCGGGCGGCAGCAGCTCGTGGTGCACGCCGAGGCGGGTCAGCCCGAGGGGCCGCGACAGCGGAGTGCGAATCGACAGGACCTCGTCGGACCCCGGCCAGACGACGTCTCCGCAGGGGAGGTCGCTCACGTGGCGGATGAAGGGCGGTCGCTGCGTCGGCTCATCGCTCATGCAGATCCTCCGAACCAGGGACACCGCGCTTCGCAGCATCGTTCGATCGCAACCCGAACAGCAACCCTTCGAGGCGCGCGGAATCCAACCCGGGCAGATAGGATGACATCATGACAACGCGCATCATCGAAATCCTCCGTCGCTACCCGCTCATCACGGGCACGATCGTCGCGTGCACGATCGTGGGGTCCGTCATCGGGCTCTTCTTCCTGCCCACGGAGTGGGCCATGGCCCGAAAGGTAGCCGGGGGCGCCATCGGCGGAGCGGGCTGTGGCCTGATCGTCACGGCGCCGAGGATCCTGGGCTGAAGGAAGCAGGCTCAGAGAAGAACCGAGCGCCTCAGGGCCGCCAGCGGTACAGCACGTCGGGAGCGGATTCGGGCGGGGCGCTGATCCCGTAGTCGCCGGGCACGAAGCCGTGCCGCTCATAGAAGGCGCATCCCGAGATGTTCTGCTGGTGGGTGTGCAGGGTGAGTCCCTCGGGCGAAAGGGCCTTCGCCTTGTCGAGGAGCGCCGTGCCGACACCCGCGCGCTGGCCGTTCGGGTGGACGTAGAGCCGGTCGATGTAGCTGCCCTGGAGCGCGATGAAACCGACCGTCTCGCCGCCTTCGACCGCGAGCCAGATCGTACTGCAGTCGGCAACGTGCTCGCGGAAGAAGGCCGTGTCCGTCCCGAGCGTGTAGGCCTGCTCGGTCGCGAGGTACGGGTATGCGTGAAGCTTGGTCTCGTGCCAAAGCCTCACCACGACGGCCTCGTCCCGCGCAGCGTAGGGGCGCAGATCCATCGCGGCCGGCTACCGCACGAGATCGATGATCTTGTCCGCCCGGTCGACACGAGCGAGGGTGCCCGCCTTGATGCGCGCGGTACGGCCCTCGAGGTCGTTCATGCGGCGGTTGATCCAGGACGCGGCCAGGTCGAAGCGCTTCGGATCGGCCTTGGCCTGCATCAGCAGCTCGGCGCCGACGACCACGCTGATCACGACCTCCGAGAGCGAACGCGCCGACATCAGCGCGTAGCTGAAGTCGGACAGCAGTGCGCTCGACGCGTCGAGGATCAGCTTCATGCCCTGTCGCACCTTGTCGGCGTACTCGCGCAACGCCTCCTCCTCGAAGGCCGCGAGCTCGGCCTCGAGGGCCTCGAAGACTGCCGCCAGCGCACCCTTGCCGATCTCCTTGAGCGCGAAGGACACCTGGATCTCGGAAGTACCTTCGTAGATCGTCGTGATGATGGCGTCCATGTGCAGCTTGCCGACCTCGGACTCGGCCATGAACCCGACGCCACCGTGCACCTGGATCGCCATGCGCGTGATCTCGTCCGCGGTCTCGGTCGCCATGTACTTCGCGAGCGGCGTGAGCAGGCGGATGCGGGTGTCATTGGCCTGGCGGTGCTCTTCCATCTCGACCCGCTCGGCCTCGGAAAACTCGTTCGTCTCGGCGGATCGCATCAGCGCGCGCTCGATGGCGCGGTTGCGGTCGACCAGACGACAGGCGCGGTAGAGCAGCGCGCGGCTCCCCTCGACGGCGATGACCATGCGCGAGAGCATGTTCTTCATGAGCGGCTGCTCGCCGATGGGCACGCCGAACTGCTCCCGCTCGGACGCGTACTTCACCGCGGTGGCCAACGCCGCCTCGGCGATCCCGATGCCCTGGGATGCCACGCCGAGGCGCGCATTGTTCATCAGCGTGAGCATCGCCTTGAAGCCGTTCCCCTTGGCGCCGACGAGGAAGGCTTCTGCGTCATCGAAGCGGATGGAGGCCGTCGGGGAGCCGTGGATGCCGAGCTTGTGCTCGAGCCGCTCGACGACGACGCCGTTCTTCGTACCGTCCGCGAGGTGGCGCGGACAGAGGTAGAGGGAGAGTCCGCGAGTGGTTCCCTTCGAGTCGTCGAAGTTCTCGTCGTCGCGCGCGAGAACGAGATGGACTTCGCAGCCGCCGTTGGTGATGAAGATCTTGTTGCCGGACAAGAAGACACGACCGTCGCGCTCGGTCGCGCGAGTGGTGATCGCGCCGAGATCGGAACCGGCCTGGGGTTCCGTCAGGTCCATCGCCCCCATGACCTCGCCGCTAGCGAAGCGCGGGAGGTACTCGTCCTTCAGGGCGTCGCTGGCGTAGATCTGGATGTCTTCGGAGACGCCGGCCTGCAGGCCGATCAGCGTCATCAGCCCCGCGTCCGCGCGGGCGATCATCTGGATGATGATGTTCTCGATCACCGCGGGAAGCTCGAAGCCTCCGTACTTCGCCTCGACGCCGAAGGAGACGAGTCCGACTTCCTTGAGCTTGGCGTAGCCGTCGCGGATGTGGTCCGGGTACACGACCTCGCCGTCTTCGAGGCGGGCGGCCTCGTGCCAGTTCGGGCGCGCCTGCTCCGCGATCTCCGCGCAGACGCCGGCGGCAGTCTCGAGGATCTCCATCAGGGCGGCGCGCTCGGCGTCGAGATCGGTCTCGCCTCCGCGGTACCAGCGGTAGTAGCTCTCCCAGTCGATCAGTTGGTCGACGTAAAGGCGGATGGCGTCGTTGAGGTAGCTCATGGGGGGCCTCTCGGGCTTGGGGCGTGGGTTCAGGCGTGGATTCTCGCTTGGATCGGGGACCAGCGCGCCGCTTGCCGGTCGCATCGAACCGTCGGTCGGAGACCTTGACGAGGGGCGCGAGCCGGCGCAAGCGTGACTCAGAGTTTTCGCGATTCCGCTGTCGCTGCAACACGTAGAGTCGCCTTCGATCCATCTGGGTGTCAACCGCGTCACCGGACCCGCCGATAGACGGAGACGCCGCAGGGTCGGCCTGAAACGACCCGGGAGGTGGCGCTTGGCCGACGGCCTGAAGGTCCTGATCGTGGACGACAGCAAGCTCGTGATCACACAGCTGGAGCAGATCCTCGCTGGGGTCGACGGCGTGGATCTGGTTGGCAAGGCGACCGATGGCGCCGCAGCGGTGCGCACTGCGGCCTTCACGAAGCCCGATCTCATTCTCATGGACATCGTTATGCCAGGTATGGACGGACTCTCGGCGCTTCGGATCATCGGCGCGACTCAGCCCAAGGCGCGGGTCGTCATGATCTCCTCCGTCGCCGGGTCCGAGAGCACCGCACAAGAAGCGTTCCGTCTCGGCGCGGTCCAGATGATCGCCAAGCCCTTCGATGCGGATCAGATCGAGTCCGTTCTCGAACGCGAGATGGAGCGGATCGGTGTGGAGGGCCGGTCGTGAGGCCCGAGTTCTTCGGACAGTTCCTGCTTCGCCGGGGCGAGATCGAAGAGGTCCAGCTGCGCCAGGCCCTGGACCTGATGGACGAGCTGAATCCGAACATCGGCGAGCTGGCGGTCGCGGAAGGCTTCGCAACCGAGGCGGACTGTCGTCGCGTGAACGACGAGCAGCGCCGCACCGATCTCCCCTTTGGCGAACTCGCCATGCAGATGGGCGTGCTGAATTCGATCGAGCTCGAGGAGCTGCTCCAGCAGCAGCGCGAGACCCGGGTCGACCTGGCCGCCGGGCTCGTCGAGCTGGGATGCCTCCAGGACGACCGGGCGCGCGACCTGTACGACGAGTGGAAGAGCGAACAGGAGCAGTTCCCCAGCCTCGGCGTAGAGCTCCCCGCGCCGCTGCACGGCAGCCCGACCGCCGACCTGGTCGTCGGCCTGCTCGAGCGGATGTTTCGGCGGGTCGCTGACATGCCCGTCAAGCTGGGGGGCGGCGAGCCGCTGACCGAGGCGCCCGATCGAGTGTTGCTGGCCTCGACGGAGGCGGTGGGGACGAGACCCCTGCGGGTCACCCTGATGGTGGAGCGCGTCTTCGGCGAGCGCCTGGCGCGGGGTCTGCTGGGAATGCAACTCGACACGCTGGCTTCGGAGCTCGCACTCGAGGCCGTGGGCGAGTTCCTCAACATCATGATGGGCAACGTCGTCGCGACTCTGGAAGAGCAGGGCTACGAGCTGCGGCTCGAAGCGCCGTGCTACGGCGTCCTCCCGAGCGGTGGTTGGATCTTCCCGATCGTCACCGAAGCAGACGGCGTCGCCGAGGTGGTCCTCGAGATCACGTCGCCGCGCAAGGCCTGAGACGAAGCGCTCAGCCCTGGGGCCCGGGCTCGGGCCTGGGCTCGAGATCGGGCAGTGACCCGAAGCATCCCTCCCAGACAGCGCGCCTCTCCTCCAGCGGCGCGTCGCAGGTGCGGCAGGTGTCACCGAGCAGCATGGTGGTGCGCTGCGGCGTGTCGTAGCGCGGCCAGTTGCCGATGCCCGGGTGACTCGGGTCTCCGGTCCGGGCGAACGCCGTCCAGGCGTCGATGAGTCGGTCCGAAAGCACGCGTGCCCGTTGCTGCATGCCCGGGTCGTCTCCGGCCGCGAAGGCCAGCGCCGGCCCCCCGGACAGACAGCCGAAGGTGAAGGGCAGGTCGAGGGCGTGACAGGCGCCGAGCTGACCGCCGTGGCCGTCGGACATGGGCGAGCGCCAGTCGAACAGGTACATGAAGGTCTCGGGTTGGAGCTGTGCCTGACGACTGGCGAGCTGCGTCGCGGGCACTCGCAGGCTCAGGTCGGTCTCGAGTGCGAAGAACAGGTCGCGCTGGGACAGGGCGGCTGGGGGTGCGGGGGTCAGCTCTGCGCGGTAGAGCGCCACGGCGCGTGCGGCCTGTACGTCGCGTTCCTCTGCGTCGGCGTCGAGCCGGGACGCCACCACCTGCTCGAGGATCGCGTCGGGGAAGTCGCCCAGGCCGGGCACCGTTGCGTACAGCTGCATCTCCTCGGCAGTACTTCCAATGAGGACGCCGACGTCGCGTGCGCTGCCGCGCGCGATCGCGTGTAGCGGGCGTTCGGGGAGGCTCTCCCCGCCGATGACCGGCGCGAAGAACATGCCCGTCCGGTGGGGGCCCGCGGCAATGCACGCCGCCTGGGCCGCGAGCAGCTGCTCTGTGGGCACGGACTGAAGCCGTGCGAGTCCGGATGTCGCGCCGCCGGGGTCGAGCAGGTCGAGCTGGTCGAGGAAGAGCTGCGCCCGCGCCGTCCCCTCTTCGGTGGTCAGCATGCCGTCGGGCGCCGCGCTTTGCACGATGACGCGTGCGAACAAGCCGCGGGCGGCCGGCATGGCCAGCAGGGCGACGCAGCTGCCGGCGCCTGCCGACTCGCCGAACAAGCAAACGCGGTCCGGGTCGCCGCCGAACGAGCGGATCTCCCGGCGGACCCACTGCAGGGCGGCCAGCTGGTCGAGCAGGCCCAGGTTGGCGCCATCGACGCCGGGTACGAGCGGCGCCAGGTGCAGGAAGCCCAGGGCGCCGACCCGGTAGTTCAGGGTCACCACGACCACGTCGCCGCGAGCGGCGATGCGGTGACCCGCGTAGGCGGGTGAGGTCCCGGAGCCTGTCGCGAAGGCCCCGCCGTGGAGCCACACCATCACCGGCCGGCCGCCGTCGTCGGTCGCCGGAGTCCAGACGTTCAGCTGCAGGCAGTCCTCGTCCAGGGGGCCGGGGAAGTCGAGACCGATCTGATTCGACAATGGGTCGACCCGTTGCAGTGGGGCCGGACCGTACTGCCGGGCGTCCAGCGTCCCGGGCCAGGTGGCGGCCGGCTGCGGCGGCTGGAACCGTCGCGCGGCGACCGGCGCCGCGGCGAACGGGACGCCGCGAAATGCGCAGATCCCGTCCTCGCGCGCTCCGCGAACGCGGCCTCCACCGGTATCCACGCAGGGCTCGTCGAGGTCCATCCGGGCACCATAGCGACCGGACTCGCCACCGGAACGGCCCCGGGACAGCCTCTTCCAGCGGCCCCGGGATGGCGATCGGGGCGGTTCTGGTTCAGGGACGGTCCCGTTGGCCGATAAGCGCATGAGCGGTTTCTCTGGAGGGGAATGCGACGCATGGCTGACGCACCGGCATTCGATTGGATGTGCTCGCGGCTCGAGCAGGACACCTCGCTCGACCGGCTCGAGGCACGCGGGACGGTACGACTGGCTCTGAAGAGCGCCGGTCTCGACGCGCGCTCGGTCACACCCGATCAGCTCAAGGTGGTGATCGACAAGGTTCTCGAGGCCGAGTTGACGGCTCGCGGGATCGCCGATGCGGGGAGCCTGTGCGCGGGCTTCGTCACGGCGCTCGCCAGTGAGGGCCAACAGCTCGCGATGGCCGGGGGCAGCGAGACGCCCGATGCCGTCTTCAGCCGCCTTGGCGGTGGCTCGTAGATGGGCGGTCTCGTGTGGGTCGGCTTCATCGCCTTCTTCGTGGTGGCGCTGGTGGTGGGCGTCCGTGTGCTCCTGCTCGCGCGCCGGACCCGAGAGCTACCCGAATTGCTCATGGGCATCGGCGTGCTCGGAATCGGGCCCGTGGGCTTCGGCCTGATGGTGTTCGCCCGTCAGTTCGAGACGACGCGCCCCGCCGTCTACACGGCGATGCTCGCTGTGGCGCTGTTCGCGGTGAGTTGCGGCGCCTTTGCGAAGTTCGTCTTCAACTGGCGCGTCTACCACCCGGACTCGCAGGTCGCCCGCGCGATCGCGTTGCTCGCCGGCATCGGCTTGTTCGGAAGCCTCGTCTACGCAGGCCTCTACCACGGCTTCCAGGCACCCGATCCTCTCGAGCCGAGCTCGCTTTTCCGCAGCTCGCTCCAGATCGGCTGCTTGCTCTGGGGGGCCACCGAGTCGTTCGCCTACTGGACGAAGATGCGGCTCCGGGTGCGCCTCGGTCTGGCGGACCCCGTCGTCTCGAACCGCTTCCTGATGTGGGCCATCGGTGCGTTCGCCGCGGGCTGGGGTACGGCGGTTGGACTGGTCGGGCAGCTCGTCAGCGGCGCAACGACTACCGACGGTGGTTGGGTGATGGTCAGCTCGTCGCTGCACGGCCTGGTCGCCGCGATCGCCATCGCGCTGGCCTTCATTCCGCCGGCCTTCTACGTGCGCTACATCCGGTCCCGTGCCGAACGGAACGCCGCCCACGCGTCTGCGTAGGATCGCTGCGCTGATTGCAGCGCTCGCAGCGCTGCCGCTCGCGAGCTGCCGGGCTCTCGCCGAGCCGCACCCGACGGCGTTCCCGCGGCCGTTCCAGGTCATCGCCCACCGGGGTGCGTCCGCCTATGCGCCCGAGAACACCCTGCCTGCGTTCCGCGAGGCCCAGCGGCTGGGTGCCGTCGAGGTCGAGCTCGACGTCCAGCTCAGCGCGGACGATCAGGTCGTCCTCTTCCACGACAGCCTGCTCCGTCCCAAGACCCGGCAGGCCGGGAGCGTCCGGGACCATCCCCTCGCCGAGCTGCGCGAGGTGGACATCGGAGCCTGGTTCGATGCCTCGCACCCGGACGCGCCGAAGCGCTTCGCGGGGACGAAGCTCGCCGCCCTCGCAGACCTCTTCGAGGAGATGGGCCGCGCGTTCGTCTACCACGTCGAGCTCAAGGACGGCGAGCCCGGTCTCTCCGCCCGGGTGCTCGAGGTCGTCGATCGCTTCGCGCTGCACGACCGGGTCATCGTCACCTCTTTTCGATTCGATCAGCTCGTGCGCATGCACGAGCTCGCGCCCGAACTGCCGATCTGTCTGCTCATCCTGAAAGCCGATCGTCGCGAGGGCTCAGTCGCCGACTGGATCGAGCGCGCCGCAGACTCCGGCTTCCGCGAGGTGGGCGTTGCTGCTCAGGAGATCTCGCAGGAACACGTCGCGGATGCCCGCGCCCGGGGCCTCTGGATCCGTGCCTGGAGCATCAAGAGCCTGGACGATATGGAGCACGCAATCGCGGTCGGGAGTAACGGCATGACGATCGACTGGCCGGAAAAGCTGATCCACCGCTTGCTCGAGAACCGGGGCTCGGCAGGCTCGCTGCCCTAGCCGGGCCGGAACCGGGGTTCCGGCTTGCTGCGGGTGCGCGGCCCTTGCCGCGCACGCTCCTAGGTGTTGAGTCCAGCAGCGTGCGCCGTGCGTCAGGGGCCGGGTACCGGCGTGCGTTCGATGGGCATGCCCGCCAGGAACACCGCGCGCAGGTCGGAAAGCGCGTCCAGGTCCCGTGTCGGATCTCCTTCCACGAGCAGCAGGTCGGCTCGCTTGCCCACGGCGATGATCCCCGAATCGGGCTCGTCCCCGTCCGCCAGCCAGATCGCGGCGTCGAGGGTCGCTGCGCGAATGGCTTCCGCGGGGGTCATGCCGGTGCGCACCAGGTGGCCGAGCTCGCGGTGGAGTCCCGCGCCGGGGAACACCCCGGACTGGGTGTCGCTGCCCGCCAGAATGGTGACACCGGCTTCACGGAGTCGTCGCACGTTGTCGATGCGGATGTCCATGGTCTCGCCTGCGAGCTCGAGCCAACCGCGGAGCGTGCCCACTTCGAAGTCCGACGGCACCGGGTAGAACGACTCGAGCACGTCGGCCGGCACGGTCTCCCGTTCCAGGCGCGTGGGAACGATCGGCCCCCGCGAGCCGCGCGCGTAGCGGTCGAAGACCTCGACGGTCGCGACCATCGGGATGCCGTAGGCGGCGAGCACGGCGATCTGGTCGTCCGGGATCCGCTCTTTGTAGACACCGTGGACCCAGAGAGCGACTCCGGCGTCGGCCGCCTCGCGGGCGTCCTGGGTCGTCCCGATGTGGGCGACCGTCCTCAACCCGTGGCTTCTCGCGCGCTCGACGACGGCCTTGGCGATTTCGGGCGGCATGCGAGGGGCTTCGAGCGGGATGGCGTCGATCACGATCTTCACCGCGTCGGCGCCATTCGTCGCGATGGCATCGACCTGTTTCTCTGCGGCCGCGACGTCGGGGAGGGGAACCGCCACCAGTCCTTCGAGGTACCACGAGATCCACCAGGGTGCGAGCTGCTGGATGATCGCGATGGGGTGACCGTCGGGGGTGGTGAGCAGCGGTCCCGTGGTGAAGATGCGCGGCCCCACGAGTTCGCCGGCGGCGACGCGCGCGCGCCGTCCCCAGGGATCGTCGGACATGTCCGATGGATCGAATACCGTCGTCACACCCGCGTACGCGTAGGCGCGCAGGTTGGCCTCGGGGTCGGGGGATCCGCGGTTCCAGCTCGGGTTGCTGTTCGAAACGATGTGCCCGTGCATGTCGATCAGGCCGGGGACGAGGGTCGCGCCGGCGCCATCCACGATCAGCGTGTCGCCACGCCCTTCGAGCCGGCCGTGAGGTTCGATGCCGACGATCAACGCAGCTTCGAGCAGCACGTCCCGGTTGGGTGTGACCGTTCCCGTCTCTACTTCGAACACCGAGACGTCCTGGATCAGGACCGACGACGGCGGCGACGCGGGGAGGCGAACGTCGACGGTGGGGACCGGCTCGCCGCCGCAACCGAGCAGCGCGATCAGGAAGAAGGCCAGGACGCTCTCGAAGGATCTCATGCGGGCTCCGATTCGAGGAGGGGGACGAGGGGGAGGAGGCGAGAGGGGCGCGATCAGGCGCTCGACTGGCCGCCTGCGCGGGGCGGCGAGACACGCAGGACCCGCCAGAACCAGAGCGTGCCGAACACGACCAGGACCGAGGCAGCCAGGAACGGCGCGCCGGGAAAGTACACCGGGGTCGCGCTCGCTGTGAAGAGCCCGAACAGCTGGGTCATGAAGACCGGCGCCCCGATGGCGGTCAGGCTGCCGATGCTGCTGATGGCACCTTGGAGCTCGCCCTGGGCGTTCCCGGGGACCTCGTTCGACAGGATCCCGCGCAGCGCGGGCATCGCGATCCCACCGAGGGCGAAGGGGACCATGAATACGTACATCATCCAGCTCTCGCTGGACGCCGCGAAGCCCGCGTAGCCGATCGCCATGAAGGACAGGCCGACGAATACGCAGCGACGGTCGCCGAGCCAGGCCATGGCGATGCGGATGCCTCCGGCCTGGACGAGGGTGAGCAGGGCGCCCACCGCGCCCATGGAATAGCCGATCTCGCGCTCGGACCAGTCGAACTTCAGCATCGTGTAGTAGGTCCACGTGCTCGGGTTGGCGTCGTGAGCGATCTGGTACAGCACCACGGACGCCAGGGCGCCGATCACGAAGGGATAGGCGCGCATCTGCGCGAGAGCGCCGATGGGGTTGGCGCGGGTGAGCTGAAAGGGGCGGCGGCTTTCGCGCGGGAGCGTTTCGGGCAGGACGACGAGGCCGTAGATCACGTTCACGAACGCGAGCCCGGCGGCCGCGACGAAGGGAACCCGCGGTCCCAGATCACCCAGCAAGCCGCCGATGACGGGGCCCAGGATGAAGCCGAAACCCCAGGCGGCCCCGATCATGCCGAAGTTCTGTGCGCGCGTTTCCGGAGGACTGACGTCCGCCACGTAGGCGTTGGCGGTGGTGTGTGTCGCGCCCATCATGCCCGCGACGATGCGCCCTGCGAAGAGCCACGCCAGGCTCGGAGCGGCGGCCATCACCAGATAGTCCAGGCCGAAGACCGCCAGCGAGCAGAGCAGCACGGGACGTCGTCCGAAACGATCGCTCAGGTTCCCGAGCACCGGTGCGAACACGAACTGCATCAACGCATAGGAGAAGAGCAACCAACCGCCGTAGCGCGCGGCTTCGGTGAGGCCCTCGCCCGTTAGTTCCATGATCAGCTCGGGTACGACCGGGAGGATGATCCCGAAACCGATCGAGTCGAGCATGATCGTGATCATGATGAAGGCCAGGGAATGGCGGCTGCCGCCGGATCCGGAGCCTGTGCTCACCGACTCCGGCTCCGACTCCGATCGCCGAGTGCGACCAGCAGGTCACCCCAGAAGACGCCCATCATGGCGCCGAAGGCGTCGCCCGTGAGCCCGTGGCGTACGGGATGGTCGCTCGCGAACGCCGCCCAGCCGCGGTGGATGACCGACACGCGGGTGCCGCTCCGCGTCGTCTCGAAGCGCACCTCGACGTCGGTCTTCTCCCCCGGGCCGAAGTCCCGGCCGCGCATCTCGAAGCAGAGCTGACGAGGGGGTTCCCAGACCGTGACGACGCCGAGTACGAAGGGCTCGGCATCGTCGTCGAAGACCTCGAGGAGCCGTCCCCCGACCCCCGCCTCGAAGCGCATGCGGCTCTGGTCGCGGGCGCCCGTCCGGAAACGCGGGCCGTGCTTCCACCAACTGTCGACCTCGTCGGTGAAGATCTCGAAGGCCAGGGCGGGGTCTACGGAGACGACGGTGCTGGTGTGGACCGCATCCTGCTCGCGCTGGCCCTCGCTCATCGGTCGCCTCCGGGACGCCGGCTGCGCCCGCGCGCGTCGGCCAATGCGCGGAACGAGTCCAGCTGCTCGGTCCAGAAGCCTTCGACCTCGTCGAGCCACGCCTGCAGGTCCTGGAAGGGTTTCTGGCGCAGGCGATAGACGCGCAGTCGTGCGTCCTGGGGAGCCGGCTCTTCCTCGATCAAGCCGCGTGTGCGCAGGACGCGCAGGTGGCGGCTGACCGCGGGGGCGGACACGTCGAAGGCGGCTGCGAGCTCGCCGGCCCGGCGCGGTCGCTCCCGCAGCAGGTCGATCATCTGGCGCCGCGTCGGATCGGCCAGCGCTGCGAGGGCGTCGTCCACGCGCCGGGTCTGCTTCGCTCTCATGTGTGCTCGGCTCTCATGGGCTCGGCTCTCACGTGCGCTCGGCTGTCACGCGCCCTCGAGAGAGACGGGTCCCGAAGATCCAGCGGTGTCCTTCCGGGTCCGAGGCGCGGTAGATGCGGTCACCGTAGTCCTGGTCGGCAGGTGCCGCCGCGATGGTCGCCCCGGCCTCCCGCGCGCGGGCGTAGTGCGCGTCGACGTCGTCTACAGAGACGTAGATCTGGCTGTAGCGGGTGTCGAGCGCACGGGGGCTCTCGAGCCCGAGGGCCGGGTACTCGGATGCGAGCATGACCCGTACACCGTCGTATCCGAGCTCGGCGTGGCCGATCTTGCCGTCTGGCATTTCCAGCCGGTAGAGCTCGTCGAAGCCGAACGCCTTGGCCAGGAAGTCGATTGCGGCCGGGGCGTCGGCGTAGCTCAGCATGGGGACCAGGCGCGGGGCTTCGCCCGCCGGGTTCGATGACATCGCTCGCTCCTCAGTCTTCACGCGGATCGTCTGCGGTGGAGTGCTCCGAGCGTCCCGGTGTCACGTACAGCTCGAGCACCTTGCCGCGCAGCTCCTGCCGGTGCCAGTGGCCGCGGGGTACCACGAAGCTCGATCCCGCCGGTACGCGCGTCTCGACGGGACCCTCTTCGGTGAGGACGGTGACCAGGACTTCGCCTTCGAGGATCTGGAGCAGCTCATCGTCGTCGGGATGCCGCTCCCAGGGCGATCGGCCGCCGTCGGCCCAGAAGACGCCGACGTGCCCCTGGTTGAACTTCGCGAGCTGGCGGAACTCCATCTCGGGCAGATCCGCGAGCACCTGGCGGGGATCGTGTGATTGCATGCCCGTCTTCGTAACACGCAGATAGTTAACTTTCAAGTTAAATATCTGCGGTGTCGCCGCGCGGGGAGTGGGAGGAGCGCGGGGCGCGGGAAGACGTGGGGACAGAGCAGGTCTAGAGCAGGACCAGCGACAGCGTCCAGACCGCCAGGGCCGCGACGACGCCTTGGACTCCGGTCCCGAGGGTGTGCAGGCGATAGCCGGTGGAAACGTCCATGTTCGAGAACTGGGTGACCACCCAGAAGTAGCTGTCGTTGGCGTGCGAAACGACCATCGAGCCCGCGCCGATGGCGACGACACAGAGCGCGCGCGCCGTCTCGCCGTCGAGTCCCAGGGGATCGAGCAGCGGGGCCACGAGTCCCGACGTCGTGATGATCGCGACTGTCGACGAGCCCTGGGCCGTCTTGATCGCGGCCGCGAGCAGGAAGGGCAGCCAGATCCCGAGACCCGAACCGGACAGCGTCCCGCCCAGGGCATCCGCGATGCCAGACGCCTGGAGGACCTTGCCGAAGGCCCCACCCGCACCGGTGATCACCAGGATCGTCGCCGCCGATACGACGGCGTGACCGATCCAGCCGTCGGACCCGAGGCGGCTGCGGTCGAAGTGCCGCGGCAGGGTGATCGACAGGGCGGCGCCGACCAGTAGCGCGACCATCGGCGCGCCGAAGAAACCGATCGTGTCGCACAGGACCCCGTCGCCCAGGGGCTGGCCGGGAAGCTTCGCGATCGAACCCGCCACGATCAGCACGATCGGGGCGAGGATCGGGGCAAGAGCGTGGCTCGCGGAAGGACCGTCCCGGGCGGTGACCGTCCGCGCGTCCTTCGCATCTCCGTCGGGATAGGGGGCGATCTCGAAGCGCGCGGCGTAGTGAGTTGCGAACAGCCACCCCGCGACGAGGGCGACGGCGCTCACGACGCTGCCCCACAAGATCACGCGTCCCAGATCTGCACCGAGGATGCCTGCGGCGGCGACCGGGCCTGGAGTCGGCGGCACCATGGTGTGGGTTGCGTAGAGACCGAGGCCGAGGGCGATGGCGCCCGCCGCCAGGGTCGTGCGCGTCCGCTCGGCGAGCGCCTTGCAGAGAGGCGAGAGGATGACGAAGCCCGAGTCGCAGAAGACCGGAAGCGAGACCGTCCAACCAACGAGTGCCATCCCGGCCGGGACGTTCTTGCGACCGGTCAGACGCAAGGTGGCCTCTGCCAGTCGCAGCGCGCCGCCCGAGCGCTCGAGGAAGGTGCCGATGATGGTGCCCGCAACGATCACGATGCCGATGTATCCGAGGATGCCGCCGAAGCCCTGGTTGACCGCCGCGACGACGTCCGCGGCGGGCATCCCCGAGAGCAGTCCGAATCCGAGCGCGGCCAGGATGAGCGCCGCGAATGGATGCAGACCCAGGCGGGTCGTCGCAACCACGATGAAGACGACGGATGCGACGAGCAGGGCGACGAGCAGCATGCTCGCGGCTACCGGCTGCGGGTCGGCGCGGGTGCCGCGGGTGCCGTCTCGGGTCCCTGTTGGGTCCAGGGCTCGAAATTGTCGGGCGGGCTGCCGCTTTCGGTGCTCTTTGCCTTCGACTTCTCGGCGATCTCTTTGAGCTGGTCGATGGAAAGGGAGGGGTCGTCCGGGGTCTGCTGCCCGGCGCCGGCGGCGCCCAGTCGCAGGTCGGATGTGAGTCCGTCTCCCGGCTCTTCGATGGGATGGGTCTCGTTGCTGAGCCGACGCGTCGCGCGTTCGGTGGCTTCCTTCACGGGGGCGACCAGCTTCGCGAGCGACGGGATGCCCGCCTGCGTTGCTTGATGGGCGACGGAGGGGGGGATCCGCTTCCGCGCCTTGCGCGTCGTCTGGACGGGCTGGTTGGCTTCGAGCTCGGTCCAGATGCTCCACCCGGCGTGCACCGCGGCCGCGATCACCGCGAGGATGGCCAGGGTGATCAGGTTTCGGGCGATGCGCGCGCCGCGCCCCGTGATCGGTCGAGCGATGGCCCGCCGTATTTGCTGCTTGGGCGCAGCCACGGACTCGGATGTGGGGATCGCGAAGAAGTCCGGCTCGTCCGCGTAGTCGTCGGACTTCGTCTCCTCGGCGTCGACGGGGAGCAACCCCTGTTGCACCTCGAGCTTCTCCTCGGCCGGAGCCGCACGTTCCGGCGACACCGGGGGCATTCGAGCGCCGCGGCGGTCACCGAACTGCGGCAGCGCGCGGTCAGACCGGGTGTCGTCGGGCGGCGGAGGTGTGTTCGAGTGATCGATCAGCGGCGCCTCGGCAAGCTGCTCTTCTGGAATCCGTGCCGCCGGCGGCAGGGACCTTGCTTCGGGAAGGCTGCGGGCGGGCGTCTCGGCCCGGTCGCCGAAGACACCCGCGACCAGCGCTTCGGTTACGGTCGGCGAGTTTCGCGATGCGGCCTTGTCGAGCAGCTGCTCGCACAGGGCGCTCACCGCGCCCGGCACGCCGCCTGTATAGCGATGGATGGCCGCGATCGCGGCGTCTTCGAAGATCGATCCGTCCGCAGCACCCGCCTTCTTGAGGTGCTTGTCGATGTAGCTGCGCAGGCCCGACAGTGGGATCGCGGCCAGCGTCAGCTGCCGCGTCGTCAGCTTGTCGAGCCACCAGAGCAGCGGAATGTCATGTCCTCGCGGCGCTCCCTCGAGGTTCGCCAGCAGGACGCCGTGGACCAGCTGCTCTCCGTGGTCGTCCTTGTAGCCCAGCACGACGTCGAGGTGCTCGAGGGTCTCGGCGGAAAGGTGTTCGGCCTCGTCGATGACGAGCACGATCCGGCGATCGTCTCGGCGTGCGGTCACGAGGGACGCGCGCGACAGCTGCCCGGCTTCGAGAGAGAGCTGCTTGATGATCGAAGCCTTCAGCCGCACCCAGCCGCGGCTGGGATCGCGCAGTAGGACGCAGTGCGCTTCCTGCGCGAGCAACTTGGGAAGCGCGCGGGCGAGGCTCGACTTCCCGATGCCGGGTCCGCCACCCAGGCAGATGCGGGGGGCGCCTTCGTCGAGTCCGAGCTTGATCTCGGCGTAGGCACGTCGAAGCGCCTCGGTCGCGAGAACGAGGCGATCGCTGCCCGCGCCCTCGAACGGAGAGCGTTCGAGCTGGTGGTACTTCAGGTAGGTGGCCATCCAACCCAACTCATCGGCCGGGCTGGTGAATCGGCTTAACCTCCCTCTCGCGGGACCCGCCCTGGGCGACCCCGGGCCGCACGGGACTTGCGCATGCCCTGCACACGGGCTGCCGACGCGGGATGTCGCCGGTCAGGAGGCCGGGGTGTATCGGATCATCACGCGCTCACCGGACGCCAGACCGTCGCGGAAGCGAGGCCCCCACTTGTCCCACTCGTCGGGGTACTTCTTGCCGAACGCCTCGAGAGCCTGCTTCTGGCTCGCGGGGTCGCCGTCGAGCTTCGCCGTGGCGACGTAGCTCGGCGCCTTCCGGAATTCGCCCCCGGACTTCTTCCACAGGCCGAAGTCGCCCACCCAGATCCGTGCCCGGTCGAGGCCTGCGCCGATGCACGCGGCTCGCCAACGTTCGGGGTTCGTGACGACGAGCAGGTCGTTGCCCGCTGCAACGAACCAGACTTCGCCGTGGCAGCGGCTCTCGAGCCCGTCCTTCTTGAGAGGGGACACGTAGATGAGCGGGCTGGTCTTCGCCGCCTTCAGCGCCTGGCTGAGTGTCGCGGCGTCGGACGTCGCGTCCGAGAACGCGCGAACGGGGAGCACGAGCCCGGCGGTGAGCACTGCCGCGCTCCCGAGGAACTTGCGGCGTGAGAGCTTCGACGGAGATACGAGCTTCATGGACGACTCCTCGGGGCGTACTCGATGGCGGCGCGTCGGAATCTAGCCGCTGTCTTCATCCAGTCCACTTCTGCTCGATGCCGCGCGCCGCGATACGCCACTGCTCCTCGCACAGCCGCGCCGCGAAGGTCTCATCGTGGCTCACGATGACGAGCGCTCCCGGATAGCTCATCAGGGCCTCCTCCAGGCGTTCGATGGAGGGCAGATCGAGATGGTTGGTCGGCTCGTCGAGCACCAATCCCCACACTTGCCGGGCCAGCCCGAACGCCAGCGCGAGCTTGCGCGCCTCTCCGGGGCACGGTCGTCGGGAGGCGAGCAGTGGTTCCGGGTCCACGCCCAGCGCGGCCACCACGTTCATCAGGCGCCCTCGGGGCTCCGACGCTTCGGATCGGGCTGCGTCGAGCAAGGCGAGCGCTTCTCGCTCGGAGAGCTCCTGAGGCAGGTACAGCAGCCGGTCTGCCGGAACCTGCGCGGCGGCGTAGAGCTCTTCCAGCAGGCTCGACTTGCCGGCTCCGTTCGGCCCCATGAGATGCACCCGGGTCTCGCGTGCAACCGAGACTTCCGTCTCGTCGAGCAGGACCTCGCCCCCGCGCACCAGGCGCTTGCGCTCCCGCGTCATCAGTCGCGGCACCGGTGCGGCGACGTAGTCCACGAACAGCGATTTCCCGAGTTCCTTGTCGAAGTGGAAGCTCGCGAGCTCGCCGTCGATGCGGTCGAGCTTGCGCCGACTCAACTGCACGTCGCGACCGAGGGAGACCTCGGCGGATCGGCGACGCTTCTGCTTGCCGCGCAGTCGCGCATCGCTGTCCCGGGCGTTCTTCATGAGGTGGCTCGTCTTCATCTTCGACTCGGCGCGCGAACGCGCGCGGCGCTTGTCCGAAAGTCGCTTGCGTTCCTTTCGCCTTTCGTGGGCGAGCCGTGTGTGCTGGGACCGCAGTTCCTGTTCGGCCGCTTCCCAGCTGGTTCGCGCCTGGGTGTAGCCGCCCCGGTAGATCGTCAGCCGGCCGCGCTCGATGCGAAGCGTGCGGTCTGTCAAACGATCGAGCAGGGCGCGGTCGTGCGACACGACGATCCCGATGCCCCGGTAGTCCGCGAGGGCCAGAAGCAGATCGTCCCGGGCTTCGGCGTCGAGGTGGTTGGTGGGTTCGTCCAGCAACAGGGCACCGGGAAGGTGCGCGAGCGCTGCGCCGACTTGCCAGCGTTTGCGCTCACCGGGTGACAGGGTGGGCCAGCGATCGAGCTGAGGGTCCTCGAGGCGCAGTCGGCCGCGCAGGCGCTGCGCTTCTCGCGTCTCATCAGCGGCGAACTGCTTCACGGCGTTCGGGAGTCGCTCGACCTCCTGGCTGCAGAGATGCACCTGTAGACCCGCGGGCGTCCGCAGGACCCGGCCGGCATCGGGAGACAGCTCGGCGGCGAGGAGCCGCAGGAGCGTCGTCTTGCCAGCGCCGTTGGGTCCGACCACGCCGGTCCAGCCCCGCTCGACGCGGAGGTTGGCATCTCGAACGAGGGGAACATCGTCGCTGTGGGCGTAGTGCACGCCCCGGAGATCGAGGAGGGACACGGCGGGCTCGCTTTCCAGACTCCGTCCGGTCGCCTTGCTGCGTGCGCGGCAGCGAGCGATCCGTCCGGGACGACGCGCGGGCCCGGATGGTCGGGCCACATACCGAGGTGAGCCTCGGCGGGTCGTCAGGGGAACGTCTAGAGAGCCAGCAGTATCATGCCGCTCGGTACCTCCGTTGGATCGGGCAGACCCTAAGGGGCCGGGTCGCAGGCGTCAAGCGCGGGTGGGTCAGGACGTCGAGCCGAGTCGCGCGAACACCGCCTCCGGACTGCGGCCGTCGACCGCTTCCCCGAAGTTCTGGTCCTTGAGCCGGATGGCGATGGCGTCGCAGACGGCCTGGCCGTCGTCGCAGCCGCGACGACGCAGCTCCTCGGGGAGGACCCGCTTGACGACGACCTGCAGCTGCACCGCGGTGACGGTCTCGGCATTGAGCCCGCCCTTTTTCAGCGCGATGCGGACCGTACCGCGGGACTCGATGCTGCTGAACGCGGTAGCCGCCGCCAGCTCGTGGCAGAGCCACCCGAAGAGCGGAGAATCGGGCATCAAGCGGCCGCTGTGGTCATGGCGGCAGCGCGCGACCGGATCCAGCGCACGTAGGCGCCGGGCGGGAAGAAGGCGAACCAGATCGACGCGGCGGCGAGGGTTCCCATGATCCCGATCGTGAGGATTCCGCTCGTCGTGTCGTTGAACGGAATCTCGGCGACGGCGAACGCGCTCGAGATGCCCGTGAGCAGCATGGCAGCGAGCATTCCCTGGGCCCAGAGCCACATGCGATTGACCAGGATGGGGTCGGTCAGGCCCAGGCGCATCCGCTTGCGCAGACGCGCGTGGTAGAGGAGCGACTCCGCCCCCGCCCATCCCAGCGCCACGACCGTGACGAGCGAGTGGAGGAGCGGCGGTCGGGCGCCGTCGAGCGCCATCGGCGCGAAGCCGTAGGTGGTCGCGCGGTAGACGAACGCGATGCAGAAGAGCAGTCCGATGAACCACACGGAAGTCTGCGCACCGCGGCTCTCGGGTCGGAATACGCGGGCCGTGAAGAAGGCGAACAGCGTCAGGCCGACCACGCCGGAGACGGTGTTCGTCACGACGAGGCCCGTGCGCGCTGCGTCGGGCAGGAAGGTTCCGAACTCGGCAAGGAGCGTCATCGGGTAGCCGAGTCCGCCCATCAGGAAGAGTCCGACGCCGAGCGCCAGCTCCGGAAGCTCTCGTGTGCGGCGCGCAACGAGCAGCAGGCGTGCGCCTGTGATCAGGCTCGCGAGAATGAACGATAGACCGCCGATTGCAGCGATGAGTTGCATGGAGGTTCCTTTCAGCGTGCCGAGGTGTCGGCTTCCGTCGGATCTAGGTTGGGTGCGGGCGCTGCCGGCGGCGTGAACGCATCGTCTCGTCCGGGATCGACCTTGGGGGGCGCAGCAAGGGTGGCGTTCGCGGAAGCGCCCGCGACCTCGTCGGCTTCGAGTCTGTCGTTCTCGGCGCGCGCGACCTCTGCCTTGCGGGTCCGCGTCTGGGCCTCGGCGACCAGTGCGCCGTGCTTCTTCTTCCAGGAGTCTCGGCTGCGATTCGCCTGGGTCAGCTTCTGCTCGAGGTCGCCGACCTGCTTCTGCAGCGACGCGCTCAGGCTCTGGGATTCGTCGAGTTGGGCCCGAAGAGACTTGACCTCGTCATTCGACGGCTGGCCCTGGACGGTCGCTTCCGCCTTGCGAAGCTCTGCCTCGAGAGTCTCGACCTGCTCGGTGCGGGTCTGCAGGCGCTCTTCGAGATAGGCGATCTCCCAGTCCTTCGCGCGGTGGAGCGGCGCGTACGAGTAGACGAACGCGAGGGCGCCACCCAGGAGGACGGCCGTCAGAATCAGCAAGGGGTACTGCAGCAGGGCGCGCGGCCAGGGCCTTAGGTCCAGAAGCGGGTGCAACTTCGGCGTCCTCCATCCGCCGGACCCCTCCCGACGGCTGTGCTTCGTATCGACAGCAAGGCCGCGGTTCTGAAATGAGAGGTTGCGGAGAAGGCGCGTATCCTGCGGATCGGTCGGATTCCAGTGGGACTGGAACCCGGTTCGTCACGATCCGGGGCCGGACAGCTCCAGGATCTGCGGATCACCGACCCGGAAGAAGCGGATGAAGCCGTCTTGCCAGCCGTACTTGGCCCGGCTGGCCGCGTCGACCTGCTCGATCAGCCCGGGAGTCGTTGCTTCGCGTGCCACCTGGGCGTGGCCCGCGCCCTCGATCCGGATCACGACGTTCGGATCGCGCCGGATGTTGTCGAGCCAGCTCGAGTCGCTGGTCCGCAGGTAGGGGATGCCGTCGATCAGCACGAACCAGACCTTCGTCTCCCGGCGATCCCCGTCCTCGTCGACCGTGAGGATCTCGATGACCTGGACGTTCGCGACGGCATGCCAGTCGAGGCGGCCGTCGTGTGATTTCGCGGGCTGTGCGTTCGGGCCCTGGCAGCTCACGAGGAGCAGGGCGGTGAACGCGAGCGAGGCGAGTGTCGCGCGCCGAACGGGCCGATCCGGGGAAGACATTGCGGTACTCCTGGCGGGCGCGTCGGAGTCGATGAACGAGCAGTCGGCTCAGCGCACGCCGTCCCAGACGCGTCGGCTGTTCGGAAAGGGGTCGTCGCGCACGCCGATCTCGTCGCCGAACTCCATGGCGGCGCGCCGATCGGGGTCGAAGTTCGGCCAGGCGCGTGCGCTCGTCTCCGGCGACCCGTCGCGGATGAAAGCGATCCAGCTGTCGTGCATCTCGCTGGCCAGCGCCTGAGGCAGCGGGCCTTCCCCGATGAAGGCGTCGACGCCCATCCGTTCGAGATTGTTGAAGATGAACGGGATCTCGAGCGCGTGGGTCGCGCCCATGCGTCCGCCGAACGCCCGCGACTTCCAGCTGAAGAGGTAGTTCCAGCTGCGCCCGCCCGTCGCGGTATGGGCCTCGGCGAGTCGGAGCGCCGGGATCCGGAACATGTGATCGGTGGTCAGCGCGATCAGGATGTCGAAGGGGGAGCCCGCGGGATGGTCCAGGCGGTACGCGTCGAGGGCTGCGGCGGCTTCCGGCAGATAGCGCCCGGCGATCTTCTCGAGGCGTCGCGCGTCGGTCTCGCCCTGGTGCCATAGCGTCGACTCGTGGGCGTTGGTCCCGATCAGCAACGGGACGTCGGACGCCATGCCCTTGCGCACGGCTTCGAGGGGGGCCTCCGGGAGTGCCGCGCAGCCGAAGCTCGGCTGGAACGGCATACCCGCCGCACCCGCGATGTCGGTCGCGCCGCGCTCGGAGCTTCCGGACAACTCGGCTTCGACGCGATTCTGGGCCTCCAGGATCCGCTCGGCGGGCAGGTCGCGCAGTGCCTCGAGGCTGTCGGCGCCGAGTGCGAGTGCGAGCTTGCGGCCAACGGCCTGGCCCGTCTCTCGGCGCAGTACGTGATGCGCCGCACCGCTCTGGGCGATGGCGCGTTGGAACAGACCCTTCGCACCGGGCGACCCCAGCAGGATGCCGACGCTCATGGCGCCGGCGGACTCGCCGGCGACGGTGACGCGGGCCGGATCCCCGCCGAACGCGCGGATGTTGTCCCGCACCCATTCGAGCGCGGCGATCTGGTCGAGGATGCCGGCCGCCCCCGTGTCTGCTGTCTCATCCCCCAGGAAGGACAGGTTCGCGAAGCCCAGGGCGCCCAGGCGGTAGTTGATGCTGACCGTGACGATGTCGCCCCGGGTCGCGAACGAGGTGCCGTTGTACCAGGGGATGGCACCCTGACCCGTCCGGAAGCCGCCCCCGTGGATCCACACGAGCACCGGCCGCCCGGCGTCGTCGAGGGCCGGCGTGGTCACGTTCAGGGTGAGGCAGTCTTCGCCCATGCGGCGGGGCGGGCTCGACGTCATGCCGCTGCCCGCGGGCTGCGGCGCGGCGTTCCCGAAACGTTGAGCGGGCAGCGCATCGGTCCACGCCGGGTGGGGCTGCGGCGCCGCGAAGCGAAGTGGCCCGACGGGCGGCGCCGCATAGGGGATCCCGGCGAAGAGCAGCACGCCCTCCTTGACGCGCCCCTCGACGGGGCCGGTGGTCGTGTGTGCGATCGGATCCATGGTCATGTGCTCGCCGTCGTCTCGGACGGGTCTGTGGAGTGAGCTGCGCGCCGGTCCAGGTATTCGCTGTGCATGAGGGACAGGTAGCGGCAGGATGCGTCGTTCACCCGGGCCGTCCGCAGGGACAGGAAGAGCTCGAACGCGTGTTGCGCCCCCGGAAGCTCGGCATAGCCATGGGGCGTGGGGCTCTTCTCACCGAGCACCCTCGAAAACTCGCGCGCCTCCAGCACGGGCACCAGCGTGTCCTTCTCGCCGTGGACCAGGAAGAAGGGGGGCGTGCTCTCGTTGACGCGGGTCACGGGCGACGCCCGGTCCCAGGATTCGGGGATCTCGTGGGGGGCGCCCTTCATGATCTTCGTTTCGAGCACCTGGGTCAGGCCGTCGTTGTAGTGGGTCTCGCTTCGATTCGCGAAGTCGTACACCCCGTAGTAGGGGAGGCAGCACGCGACGCTCGTGTCCGCCTGCTCGAAGCCCGGTTGGTATTCCGGATCGTTCTGGGTCAGTCCCATCAACGCGCACAGGTGTCCGCCCGCCGATCCGCCGGTCACGGCGATGAAGTCGGGGTCGCCGCCATACTCGGCGATGTTCTCCTTCACCCAGGCCAGTGCGCGCTTGCAGTCGATCAGGTGCTCGGGGAAGGTGGCGTGGGGACTCAAGCGGTAGTTGACCGTCACGCACACCCAGCCCATCTCGGCGAGCTGGTTCATCAAAGGAAGCGCCTGCTCGTCCTTGCTCCCCATCATCCAGCCACCGCCGTGGATCTGGAACAGCACCGGCCCGTTCTGCGGGGGCACGATGCTGCGATAGATGTCGAGATGAAGATCCAGCCCGCCGCCACGCCCGTACTGCAGGTCGCGAATCCGCTCGACACCCTTGCGGCGGATCTTGAACGGCCGCACCAGGCGCTTCCAGTCGAGTTCGTGTCCGAGATGCTTGCGGTACTCCGGGCGGATCCTCTCGAAATAGTCGCTCCCGAATGCGTTGCTGAGCGCCTCTTCGCAGACGGCTTTGGCGCGTGCCGCCTGCGTCTGGGCGACGAGCAAGGCGGCCCACGAGACTCCGCTGATACCGAGGCCGACCCAGCCCGGCCAGGCTTCGAAGGCGCCCAGCGTCCAGAAGACCGCCGTCGCGATGCCCTGCCAGGCGATGTGATGCAGCGCCAGCTCGGTGGTCAGCCAGCCCGCTGCGAAGCTCAGCGTCGCGCGCTTCGCGCGCTTCTTCATGGGCAGGTGCGCGTTCGCGCTGAACCAGGCGCACCAGATGCTGAAGGCCAGGTAGATCCAGGGGATCCAGGTGCTCTCGGTCATGCTTCGGGCTCCGGGCAGTACGGGCGCGCAGGATAGCCGGATCCCGGATGGGCCGCGCTCCGACTACCGGCCGGCCGTCTCGTCGTGCCGGGTGTTGTACTTCGCAACGAAGGCGCGGTCGATGTGGTCCTTGAGGCGCATGACCCAGGCTCCCTCGACGCTGATGCCCCATTTCGACCCGATGGCGGTTCCGTCACCGAGGGTCAGCAGTGTGAGGAAGTCCGCCTGAGGGCGGTATCGCCGGAGCTCGCGGTTCGACATGCGGGCGCGCAGGTTGTGGTCGAGCACCGGTCCGGCCCGCACCGCGTAGACCCCGGCCCGTTTCATGCCGGCGAGGCTTGCGCAGTCGCCGACCGCGAACAGGTCGCGCTGGCCCTCCACTTCGAAGCTTGCATCGATGCGCACGAAGCCGCGTGCGTCGACGGGCAGGGACGAGTCCCGCGCCAGGGGCAGCGCGGCGGGTCCCGTGACCCAGACGACGAGATCCGCGGGTACGCGACTCCCGTTGGAAAGCCGTACCGCATCGGCTTCGACGGCCGCGACCTCGCGGTCCAGTAGCAGGGATATCCCGCGTCGCTGCATGGCCCGCGACGCTCGAGCGACCAGGGATCGAGATGCGCCCGGGAGGATCGTCGCGGCGCCGTCCAGCACGGACGTCTCGAGGCGCCGGACGCCCGCTCGGCGCAGGCGTTCGCGCAGACAGAAGGCGAGCTCGAGTCCCGCAGCACCGGCGCCGACCACCACCACCCGACACGCACCCGGGGCCGCGTCTCGCAGACGTCCGACGCGACCCTCGGCATCGTCGACGAGGGCGGCGATCGGTCGCGATGCCAGGGCGTACTCGGCCACCCCGGGCAGCTCGCGACCGGCGACGGTGCTGCCGACATCGAGAGACGCGAGGTCGAACGACACACTCTCGCCGCTGGCGAGCAGGGCACGGCGCTCGCGGGTGTCGATGCGTGTCACACGGTCGTGCACGAAGCTCGCGCCCGCGCGCGCGCAGAGCGCGGGCAGATCGATCGCGAGCTCGTCCGCGCGATACAGGCCCGCCACGAAGCCCGGCACCATGCCCGAGTAGATCGGCGCGGCGTCGGCGGACACGACGCGGACGGTCCACCCCGGGACAGGTTCGAGTCCGAAACGCCGCACGACCTCCACGTGGGCGTGACCGCCGCCCACGAGCAACAGCTGCTTCATTCCGAGAGGTTGCGCTCGCGGAAGAACATCGCGGACTGATCGCCGCGATACACCAGGGCGTCTTCCTGCCAGAAGCTCAGCTCGAGACGCATCATCACGCGCGTGTCGCTCGCGCGGGTGCGCGACTCTTGGGACTCCAGACGAAGGGGCGGTCCGAGTCGCGCGAGATTCTTGAAATCGGCACGGTGGATGCGGTTGCCGAACCCGGCCCAGCCCTCGTCCCAGCGACAGCCGTGGAAGAACCAGGCGTGCAGGAATCCGAGATTCCCGGTCAGCATCAGCAGCTCGGCGGCAGCGACGTGGCGCGGGTGCACGTCGCTCTCGCGCTGCATGGCGGTGTAGGGAAGCGGGCGCATGGTGTCCATGCGCGCTTCGACGCGGCGGGATTCCGGGTCGAGGGACACGATCTCGTCGATCAGGAACGCCTCGCGCTCGTAGATGAGCGTGTCGAGGAAGTGCCGTATTTCCTGCGCTTCGAAGGGACCGGATATCTCGCGGGTCACGCTGCCAGGGTACCCGTGGTCGCGGTCCGTCGCCGCTGCCTCTACCCTCCCGGGATGGCAGAGACGATCGACGGTGAGCCCACCCGCGGCCAGGGAATCGACGAACGCATCGGAACCGGGCTCGATTTCAACGAAGCGACCGCTCGGGCCCTCGAGCGGATGTACCAGGCACCGGAGGTCGCGCTCCAGCGGGCGATCGTGCTGCACTCGATGGCACTCCGGGCGGGCGAGGTGGTGCTCGACGTCGGTCCTGGTCCCGGCTTCCTCGCGACGAACATGGCCGCGATCGTCGGTGCTTCCGGCGTCGTGTCCGGCATCGACCAGAGCGAGCCGATGGTGGCCCTGGCCCGTGCGCGCTGTCAGGACCAGGACTGGGTGGACATCCAGGTGGGCGAGGCCACGGATCTCCCGTACCAGTCCGGCATCTTCGATGCGGCGGTATCGACGCAGGTCTACGAGTACGTCGAAGACGTGGAAGTCGCCTTGACCGAGCTGTTCCGCGTGCTGCGCCCGGGTGGCCGGGCGTTCATCGTGGACACGGACTGGAGCAGCACGGTCTGGAACAACAGCGACCCGGTGCGCATGCAGCGGGTGCTCGAGGCCTGGGATCAGCATCTGGTCGATCCGCATCTTCCCGCGACACTGACACCGAAGCTCAAGCAGGCAGGCTTCCAGGTCGTCCGGCGGGACGTGCATCCGATGTTCAATCCCGAGTACAGCCCGGACTCGTACAGCGCCGGCATTCTGGAGGGCATTCGTACCTTCGTCCTCGGCCGCAACGGCATCACCCAGGACGAGGCCGACGCCTGGGCGTCGGACCTGCGCGATCTCGGCGAGGCCGGCGAGTACTTCTTCAGCGTCAATCGCTACCTGTTCCAGGCCGTGAAGCCCGGGCTCCCCAGCCAGGGCTGAGGGACCCGGCAGATCCGGGGAACAGCCGGGCGGAGAGGGGCCTGACGTCGCCGAGAGACTTGAACAGTGTTCGACATCTAGTACACTGTTCGGCCCTCTTGCGGTGCTTCCCCCTCAGATGTCGACACCCCCGGCCCAGACTTCCGACGAAAGGCGGCAACGCCAGCGCGAAGAGGCCCGTCGAACGATTCTCGACGCGGCGGAAGACCTGCTCGTCAGCGCGGGCTTCGAGCGCTTTTCCATGCGGAAGCTCGCGGCACGCTGCGGATACACGCCCCCGACCATCTACCACTACTTCGACGACAAGTCGGGGTTGCTCGACGCGCTCGTCGAGGAGCGCATGTCGGAGGCCGTCGAGGCC
Organism: Deltaproteobacteria bacterium; assembly: GCA_029261855.1. Taxonomy (GTDB): domain Bacteria; phylum Myxococcota_A; class UBA9160; order UBA9160; family UBA4427; genus JAJDAN01. The sequence continues at coordinate 96,003 of JAJDAN010000024.1, read as the reverse complement.
TTCCGGCGTGTCCGCCTGGGGCCCGATGCCGTGGAGAATCTGCGTCTGTTGTTCGGTGCCTTCGCGGCCTGGGGGACCGCCAACCCGACCCACTACGAATTGCTCACCGTTCACCGCCAGCGCGCGGAAGCCCTTGCAGCCGGTGAGGAGGCGCGCGCCCTGCTGGACCAGCCCGTGACCGCCCTGCACGAAGCCGGGCGACTGCGCGCCGACCTCGAGACTTCCCGCCAGGCCTTCTGGGCCCTGGTGCACGGACTGATTTCCCTCCGGAGGTCCCGTCCCGACGTGGACTGGGCCCCGGATCTCACCGAACGCGCCATCGACGCGATGATCGATGGCCTGGTCGTGCCGGAGCCCCGCTGAACATGATGTTGCGTCGAGCCGCTCTTCACGCCACGTGGCGGATTGCATGGCGCACGACCTGTGGAGTCGCCTGCATCGCTCTCTTCTCCGGCTGTCGCGACGAGGCACCGGTCCCCGAGGCCCTGCTTCCGCCAGTCGCGGTCAGCGAGGTCGCGGTGCGCGACGTGCGCGACCGCATCGAGGCGACCGGCCAGCTGCTCGCGCGTTCGGAAGCAGCGGTCGCCGCGCAGGTCGCCGGGCAGATCACGCGCATCCACGTGGACGAGGGTGCGCTCGTCGAGAAGGGCCAGGTGATCGTCGAGATCGATCCCGAGCTGCGCCGTCTCGAGGTCGCGAGTCGCCGCGCGTCCGTGGCCGAGGCGCTCGCGCAGCAGGCGGACGCCCGGCGCGAAGGCGGTCGTGTGGAGAAGATGCGGAGTCGCGGCGCGGCGTCCGAAGCGAAGGTCGACGAAGCGCGCACCCAGCTCGAGCTGGCCGCGGCGCGGCTCGAGGCGGCGCGGGCGGGGCTCGGCCTCGCCGAACGCGCCCTCGCAGACTCGTCGGTCTCCGCGCCCTTCGCCGGGCACCTGGCCCGGCGCTACGTGAGCGAGGGTGAGTTCGTGGCCGGCGGAGCGCCGCTCTTCGACCTGGTGGCCCTCGAGGACATCGAAGTGGAGTTCTACCTGGCCGAACGCGACTCGAGCCTGGTGTCCGAAGGCCACCGGGTGGAGGTTCGCGTCGCGCCGTTCCCCGGCGAGGTCTTCCCGGCGACAGTGAGCGTGATCTCGCCGACCATCGACCCGCGCACACGCACCTTGCGGGTCAAGGCCCAGGTCGACAACCGGGAGGGCAGGCTGCGGCCGGGGCTCTTCGCGCGCGCGGACCTCGGCGTGAGTGAACGAAGCGGGGTCGTCATGGTGCCCGAGGACGCGCTGCTCGTGCGCGCAGACGGCTCCGTCGTCTTCCGGATGGCGGGCCCCGGCGAAGTCGAGCGCGTCAACGTCACGACGGGCATCCGCCGAGACGGGATGGTCGAGATCGTGAGCGGCCTGACGGCCACCGACCAGGTCGTCGTCCGCGGCCAGGGCGAGCTCATCGACGGCTCGCGGGTCGACGTGCGGTCGACGACCGGTCAGCGCCCCACGGACGTGGCCGCCGGGACGACAGCGGAGAGTCCGAAATGACCCTGTCCGACGTCTCCATCGAACGCCCGGTCCTCACGTGGATGATGATCCTCGCGCTGATGGTCTTCGGCGTGCTCGGATACAACCGGCTCGGGGTCGACCAGTTCCCGAACATGGAATTCCCGGTGCTGTCGGTGCAGGCCGTACTGGAAGGGGCCAGCCCGGAAGGCATCGAGGAGGACGTCACCGACGTCCTCGAAGAACAACTGAACACGATCGCGGGTGTCCGCCGGATCTCCTCGACCAGCGCAGAAGGCGCGTCGCAGATCTCGGTCGAGTTCCAGCTCGGCACCGACATGGATGTGGCCATCCAGGACGTTCGCGACAAGGTCGCGCTGGCGCGGAGGGAGCTGCCCAGCGAGATCGAACCACCCATCGTCGGCGACTTCAATCCGAACGACTCGCCGGTGCTGTGGATCCCGATTGAATCCCAGCGCAGCCTGGTCGAGACCAGCGAGTTCGTGAAGCGCCAGATGAACCCGTACCTGGAGACCATCCCCGGGGTGGCGGGCGTCGCGATGTTCGGGCGCCGGGACCGCAACATCCGCATCTGGCTCGACGGCAACGAGATGCGCGCGCGCGGCCTGGGCGCCACGGACGTGCTCGAAGCGATCCGACGCGAGCACGTCGAGGCGCCTGGTGGCGAGGTCCAGAACAGTCGTGTCGAGTACTCGGTGCGCACCGATGCCGAGTTCCGCACCCTCGACGAGCTCGGCGGGATGGTCGTCGCGCACGTCGGCGGTGCCCCGGTCCTGCTGCGCGACGTGGCGCGCATCGAAGACGGTGCCCAGGACCTCGACGTCGAGATGCACTACAACGGCCGCGAAGCCGTGGGCGTCGGGATCCGCAGACAGTCGGGCGGAAACACCGTCGCCATCGTCGACCAGGTGCTCGCGCGACTCGACCAGATCGAAGAGATCCTGCCCTCGGGCATCTCGATTCGCGATCCGTCCGGCTTCATCGATTTCTCCCGCGGTGTGCGCGAGGCCGTGGCGGAAACCGAGTTCGCGCTGATCTTCGGCGCCGCGCTCGCGGTCCTGACGGTCTTCGTGTTCCTGCGGCGCACGCGTCCCACGCTGATCGTCGCGACCGCGATCCCCGTGTCGCTGATGGCGACTTTCGGGCTGGTCTGGCTCTTCGACTTCACCCTCAACACGATGACCCTGCTCGGCATGACCCTGGCGGTCGGCGTCGTGATCGACGATGCGATCGTCGTGCTCGAGAACATCGAACGACACCGGGAACGCGGTGCCGACCCCATGACTGCCGCTCGCACGGGGACGCGGGAGATCGCCTTCGCGGCCACCGCAGCCACGATCTCCGTCGCAGCGGTCTTCCTGCCCGCCTTCTTCGTCGAGGGCGTGGTCGGCAGCTTCCTCGGCGAGTTCGGCGTGACTGTCGCGGGGTCGGTGCTGATCTCCCTGTTCGTCGCCCTCACCCTCACGCCGATGCTGGCGGCGCGCATGCCCCCGCCCGCAGAACGCTCCCACGGCGGCGTCTATCACCGGCTCGAGCAGGGCTTCGATGCTCTGGAGAGCGGCTACAGGAAGCTCCTCTACTGGACCCTCGAGCATCGCATCAAGACGGTCGCCGCGGCCCTCGCGTCCATCGGTCTCATCTGGATCTTCGGGTCGCAGCTCGACACCGAGTTCTTCCCCCCTTCGGACGAAGGCATCTTCCTCGTGAAGTTCGCCGCTGCGCCGGGGACCTCCCTCGAGGCGAGCACCGAGTACCTGTACGAGGTGGAGCGCTGGTTCCTCGAGCAGCCGGAGGTGGCGGGAATCTTCGGTGCCGCCGGCACCGAGGGGGGCCACAGTCCTGCAAACGAGACCCACAAGGGGATGATCTTCGCGAACCTCGTTTCTGCTGCGGAGCGCGAGCGCAGCGTCTTCGAGATCATGAGTGCGGCCCGCCGCGAGTTGGGCCGCGTGCCCGGCCGGATCGTCCGCATCTTCAATCCCGGTGCCATGATGAGCGGCACGTCGGGCAGCTTCCAGGTCGAGCTGCGTGGGCAGCTGCCCCTCGAAGACCTCGATCGTCTGGCCCAGCAGATGGTCGACGGACTCAAGGAATCCGGCGGCTTCGTCGGGCTCGACAAGAGCCTGAAGCTCGGGATGCCGGAGCTGCGCGTGCATCCCGACCGTCAGAAGGCCGCGAACCTGGGCGTCAGCGCCCGCGACATCGCGCGGACCGTGCAGGTGATGATCGGGGGCCTCGACGTCGCGGTCTTCAAGGAAGCGGGTCGCCGCTATGACATCCGGGTGCGACTGGACGAGCAGCACCGTCGGGACCCGGAAGCCATCGGCCAGCTGTACCTGCGTTCGCAGAGCGGCGAGGCCATCGAGCTGCGCAACGTCGTCGACGTTGGCGTGACGGCCGCTCCCTCGGAGATCACCCGCAGCAACCGCCAACGCAGCGTCACCATCAGCGCCAATCTGGACGGTCGCGCCATGGGCCCTGCGGTCGCCGAAGCCCGTCGCATCGCAAAGGAGATCCTGCCGGAAGGCGTCACCCTCGAGCTGGCCGGGGAGGCCGAGGCCATGAACGAAGGGGTCGAGCAGTTCATGCTCGCCATGGGGCTCGCCATCCTCGTCATCTACATGGTCCTCGCGGCGCAGTTCGAGAGCCTGATCCACCCGTTGACCGTGATGCTGGCCCTGCCGCTCGCGATGGTGGGTGCCCTGGGTGGGTTGCTCCTGACCGGGAACACGCTGAATCTGTTCTCCATGATCGGGATCATCCTGCTCTTCGGGCTGGTGACGAAGAACTCGATCCTGCTGGTGGACTACGCGAATCAGCTGCGCCGGGAGGGGCTCGACAAGGTCGAGGCCATGCGCACGGCAGCGCCGGTGCGCATGCGACCGGTCTTGATGACCGCCATCTCGATGATCTTCGGCGTGCTGCCCGCGGCGGTCGGCTTCGGCCCCGGGTCCGAGAGTCGCGCGCCCATGGCGATCGCGACGGCCGCGGGGATGTTCTCGTCCACGCTTCTGACCTTGTTGATCGTGCCCGTCTTCTACCTGGTGTTCGACGACATGGCGGACGCGGCGAAGCGCGGCCTGCGAAGGGTCGTCGGCCGCTCGTCGGGGGTAGCGGGCGAGTCCGCGCGGGTCGGTTGATGGCGCGCCCGGGTTGGCTCGTGGCAGGAGCGGTCGGTGTCGCCCTCGGCGCCCTGGTGGGCGCCGCGGGGGGCTGGTGGCTGGCACCGGATCTCGCGGGAGAGAGCGCGCCGGCTCGCGATGTGGCCGTCTCCCAGGCGTCGAAACCCGACAGCCCGGATGACGGCTTGCTTCAGCTCGACGTGCTTCGCCTGCGGCTCGAGGAAGAAGTCGCGCGTCGCAAGGCGCTCGAGCGTCGCCTGGCCGAACGCGGCCACGAAGCGGTGCCGGTGCCGTCCGCTGGCGAGGAAGCAGAGCCCCAGGTCGGCGACGACTGGATCGATGCCGACGTCCTGGCGCGAGGGGGCTTTACGACGTCGGAGATCCAGGACCTGCGCGCGCGCTTCGAAGCCATCGAGCTCGAGAAGCTCTACCTGCGGGACCAGGCGACGCGCGAAGGCTGGAATTCCAAGCCGCGTTACGCGCGGCAGATGCGCGAGCTGGACGCCCGCTACGGCGCGCTGCGTGAGGTGTTCGGAGACGAGGCCTACGACTGGATCCTGTACGCGTCCGGTCGCAAGAACCGAGTCGTGGTGCAGCGCGTGATGGAGGCTTCGGAAGCAGCGGGCGTGGGCTTCGAGGCTGGCGATGTGTTCCTGCGCTACGACGACCAACGTGTCTTCGACCCGCAGGCGCTGCAGCGTGCGACGAACGACGGCGAAGCCGGGCGCACCGTACAGGTCGAGGTGCTACGCGAGGGCGAGGTCGTTCACCTCTACCCCGCCCGGGGTCCACTCGGGATCGCGCTGCTGACCCAGCGTTCCGAACCGGTGCGTCCCCGGTACTAGGACTTCCGGCAGGCCGGAACCGGCGGCTTCGCCAGCTAGTGGGCGTGACCTTCGTGGGGGTCGCGCAGGACACCTTCTGGAAGATCCGCGAAGACCGGGTGCGCGGCGTCGCCACCCGTCAGGATCAGCGCGTAGAGCAGGGGGCCGAATGGCGCGACCGGCCGGCCGTTCAGGAGAACCAGCGGGGTGCCCTCGATACCGTGCTCGAGTGCCCAGTCGATGTCGGCCTGTAGCTTGGCCTGGGTGGCGTCGCTTGCGACGCAAGCCGCGAGATCGTCTCTCGGGCGAAAGCGTGCGGCCAGGTCGTAGACCTGTTCTTCGGTCAGGTTGCGCTGGTTCTGGTAGACGAGCCCCGCAAAGTCCAATGCGTCCGCACGTCCCTCCATGCAGATCTCCGCGCGGGCGGCGAGGCACCGGACGGGCAGAGTCGATTCGCCGGTGAGAGCGGAGTTGCACGCGGCATCCAGCGGGAAGTGTCGTGCTTCGACGGAGAAGCTGCCCGGCGGCAGCGCGGTCAGGAGCTGCCCGACGGTCTCGTGCAGGTTCGCGCAGTGACTGCAGAGAGCGTCGGTGAACTCCGTCAAACGGATCGGAGCATCCGGAGATCCGACCAGGCCCCGGGGCTCACGAAGCGCGACGGGTTCCGCCGACGCGTAGCGCAACAGCTCGTCGGCGAAGACCTGTCTCAGTTGGGGTGGCAACTCGGTCAGGAGCTGGCGCAACCCCGAAAGCGGTTCCTGGGGAGCGAGACTGGCCTCCGCGACGGGCTCGGGTGCGCGCTTCTCCTCGGATGCGTTCGGGTTCTCTCTGCCGAAAGTCGCGTTCTGCTCGCCGGCCACCTTGAGCAGCGCCTTGCGGCCCTCGGCGGCCTCGCTCATGGGGGTGTTGAAGCCAGGGATGAAGAGCACGGCGAGGGAGACGGCCAGGGCGATCGTGGCGGGCGAGATTCCGCGCGCGAGCGGCAGGCTCTGCGGGGGCGTCTGCACGAAACAGGTCGCCGCGTACGCGGCCACCAGGGTGTAGGTCAGCGCGCAGGTGGTGCAGAGCGCGCCGTAGCTGATGGACGCGGTCACGAGGACCACGACGGCGACGACACCTGCGACGGCCATCCAGATCGTGGCGACCCAGGCCGGGTCGGGTCCGTTTTGGGCTCGCGCGGGTTCCGCGCGCCGTTTCAGCGCGACGACCGGCAGCGCGACCGAGGCGAGGCTCCAGACCAGTCCCCAGCCCGCGACGGGCATGCCGGAGGCTTCCTGGATGGCAGTTGCGAACGGGGAGTCCCAGATCTCGGCGCAAGCGGTGCTCTCGCCGAGCCCGCAGAAGGAGGTTCCCCCCGTGCGCGCGGCCACCAGCTGCGTCCACTGGAACAGCGCCCAGAGCGCGTGGACGACGCCGAGGCCGATGATGGCGGCAAGGGCCAGGGGGGTGGGGCGCTGCTTCGAGTCGCCCGCGTGCGCGGGCTTGCCTGCGGATTCAGCCACGCCTAGATCCGGACCTGGCCGTTGGTGATCCGCTCGTAGGTCGCCGTGTCCAGCGTCATGAATGCTGCCTCCGTGGGGTCGTCGAAGTAGAGAAGGTCCGGAATGCGGCCCGGGTCGAAGCCTTCTTTCACCAGCTCGACCTTGCGATGCTTGAAGGTGCCGGTGATCTCCATTTCCCGCTGCAGGCGTATGAAGAGGGGACGCGCATAGGCGGCCAGCTCGCGGTGGATCGCTTCGCGGAAGCTCTTCAGGTCGAACTCGGGGTCGACCACCAGCGACGCCATGCCGGCGCGGCCGTCGGCTCCGGGAACGTTCACGCCGTACACGTTCGCTTCGCGCACGCCGGGCTGGCGGCCGAGCACCTCGGCCACCTCGTTCGTCGAGACGTTCTCGCCCTTCCAGCGGAAGGTGTCTCCGATGCGGTCGACGAAGTAGTAGTAGCCTTCGTCGTCGAAACGCATGAGGTCGCCGGTGCGGAACCAGGAGTCGCCCTTCTCGAACACGTCGTGCAGGATCTTCTTGGCGCTGGCAGCCGGGTCGGTGTAGCCCTCGAACTGGCCCACGGGTGCGTTCGGGTCCTTGGGGATCAGGCCGATGGCCTCTCCGGGCTCACCGGGGCTGCATTCGATGCAGAAGCCGCTGGCGCCGCGCACCGGTTCTTCGATCTCGTTGTCGAAGCGGACCAGCTTGATCTTCATCAGTCGGCGCATCAACGGCGACATGCGCCCGATCGCGCCGACCTTCCCGTCCGCGTTGAAGAGGGCGACGTTGCCCTCGGTGGCGCCATAGAACTCGAGGATCTGCGGGATCGCGAAGCGATCCTGGAATTCCTCCCAGATGTCCGGACGAAGTCCGTTGCCGATGCAGAGCCGCAGGCGGTGCTCGTTCTCTCCCATCTCGGGCGGTGCGTTCAGCAGGTAGCGACACAGCTCTCCGATGTACTGGAAGAGCGTGACTCGCTCACGGCGGCAATCTTCCCAGAACTGGGACGCCGAGAACTTCCGACGCAGCACGACGGTGCCGCCGGCGGCGATGGTGAGACCCACTGCGCACATGCCTCCGGCCGAGTGATAGAGCGGCAGTACGACATACATGCGATCGCGCGCCGTAGCTTTCGCCATGCCGGAGAAGGCGGCGGAGATGTAGAGGAATCGGTGGTGGGAGATGTTCGCCGCTTTGGGGTTGCCCGTCGTTCCGCTCGTATAGATGTAGAAGAGCTTGTCCTTGGGGGAGAGGTCCGCACGCAGCTCGCGTCCCGCGCTCGGCGAGGATTCGGCGAGCGCGGCGTCCAGATCGTTCCAGCCGGGCTCGAGGGGCGGGGGCTCCTTGTCGCCGTCGCGGTGCAGCCAGACCTGAGGAACTTCTTCGAGCAGGTCCCGGGCTCCGACGAAGGCGTCGCGAAGCTCGTCTCCGAGCACGAGGTGCTGTGCCTTGGACACCTGCAGGCAGTGGGCGAGGGGCGAACCCGCGAGGTTCGTATTGATGAGCGCACCGACGGCGCCGACCTTCGCGAGGCCGAGCCAGCAAGCCATGTAGTCGGGGCGATTCTCCATCAAGACGGCGACCACGTCGCCGTGACGAATGCCCGTTGCGTGCGCCCAGTTGGCGATGCGATTCCCCGCGGCGTCGAGCTCGGCGTAGCTCAGGCCGCGCCCTTCGAAGCGCACGGCTTCGGCGTCCGGGGTGCGCCGGGCCCACTGCTCGATGAGGTCGGCCGCGGTGAAGTCGTCGGAGAGCATGCTCCGCATCTTCATCAGGATCCGGACTCCGGTTCCCAGGTACTGCACGTCCCGACGAATCGAGCCGACGAGGCTGGTCACCATGGGGTTCTCCTTCGCGGCCTGGGTTTCATCCCCGGCTTCGGGCGGATCGAGCGGGCCGCCGTATTATAGGTCGGGCGGGGAGATCGATCGCCATGAACAGCATTCCGGTCGTGAATCTGGCCGATGACGAATCCCCGGACGCGCGCGTCCGCAATCGAAGTGCAAACACCTTGCGCGATGCCCTGTGCCGGCTGGGCTTCGTTCGGGTGGAGGGGCACGGGCTGGACCCTGCACTGATTCGCCGGGTGTATGGGCACTTCGAGCGCTTCTTTTCCATGGACGACGCCGCGAAGCGCGCCTGCTCCGGGGTGGCGGGGGGCCAGCGGGGCTTCACGCCCTTCGGCGTCGAGCATGCGAAGGACTGCGCGTTTCCCGACTTGAAGGAGTTCTTTCACGTGGGCCAGCCACACCCGGGCGCCGGTGCCGAGCGCGCGTCCTATCCGGCGAACGTCTGGCCGGCCGAGGCCCTGTTGCCCGGGTTGGAAGAGGACGCGCTGGCCCTCTACCGGGCGCTCGAGCGCTGCGCGATCCGGATCCTGCAGGAGCTCGCCGCGTCGTTCGAGCTGGCGCGCGACGTCTTCTCCGAGGGCGTGGTGGGAGGCAACAGCATCCTGCGGGCGCTCCACTATCCACCGCTGCCACCCGTCCCACCGGTTTCGCCGCGTGCGGCGGCCGGTCACGCAGGCAGTCTTCGGGCTGCCGCCCACGAAGACATCAATTTGATCACCTTGCTGTGCGAAGCCACCGACGCGGGTCTCGAGATTCGTCCGCCCGGTTGCGCGGACTGGATCCCCGTCGAGGTTCCACCGGGTCAACTCGTCGTCGACTCTGGCGACATGCTCTCGCGCATGACCAACGACCTGATTCCCGCGACGACCCACCGTGTGGTGAACCCGCCCGACGGAAGCGGCCATCGCTACTCGCTGCCCTTCTTCGCCCACCCCCGACCCGGCAGCGACCTGTCGGTGCTGCCGCACTTCGTCAGCGACGAGCGACCGTTGCGTCATCCGCCCATCACCGCGGGGCAGTTCCTCGGGGAGCGGCTGCGCGAGATCGGTCTCGTGTCGTGAGCGCCGTGAGACCGCCGCTTCGCGCCGTCGTGTTCGATCTGTTCGACACCCTCGTGGATCTGCGGATGGAGGACATCGGACCGATCTTGCACAAGGGCAGGCGGGTCGCCGGCACGGCCCCCGCACTGCATGCCGCCATCGTGCGCAGCTTGCCGGGCGTGGACTTCGACCGCTTTGCGGACGCGCTCTCGTCGGTCGACCGCGAATTCCGCGAGAGCCGCTACGCCCGAGGACTCGAGCTGCCGACGGTCGAACGCTTCTCGACATTGATCGGGCGCCTGGGAACGCAGGGCGAGGGATTGCCTGCCGCTCACGCCGAGGAGCTTGCGGAAGAGCTCACCCAGGTTCACATGGCGGCACTGCGCGCGCAGGTCGGGGTCCTCTCCCACCATCCGGATCTGCTGGCGTCCCTGCGCGCACGGGTGCCGCTGGCCCTGTGTTCGAACTTCAGCCATTCCGAGACCGCGCTGCGGGTGCTGCGCGAATCGGATCTGCACCAGCATCTGGACGTCCTCGTGGTTTCCGACGCGGCGGGGTTCCGCAAGCCGCGGCCGGAAATCTTTCGCGCGGTTCTGGAAGCCTTGGGTACGGCGCCGGAGGAGACTCTCCACGTCGGTGACAATCTTGCTGCGGACGTGGGAGGCGCCGCCGCGATCGGGATGCGGACCGCCTGGGTCACGCGCCGGGTCGCCGACCCGGAACGCAGGTTGCGAGAGCACGAAGGCCCCGCGCCGGACCACCAGATCCACGATCTCACGGAGCTGGCGGCGTTCCTGCCGTAGCGCGTTTGCGCGTGGCGACCGCCAGCAACGCAGGTGAGACCAGCAGGTCGGCCAGGAACGCCGAGATCGTGGCGAGCGCTGTGAGGACTCCGAAGTTGTGGATGTTGACCAGGGTACCGAACGAGATGATGTAGAAGCCGCCGCTCAGTACCAAGGTCGTGAAGAGCAGCGCCGCACCGGTGGTCCGGAGGGTCGAGCGAATCGCTTCACTGCTGTCGCCCGTCTCCTCGTAGTAGCGCTGGAACTTGTGCATGAAGTGGATCGTGTCGTCGACGGCGATTCCGATCACGATGGCCCCGATCATGATCGTCGAGACGTCGAGGGGCATGTCCAGGAAGCCCATGACGCCGAGGGTCACCGCGACCGGCAGCAGATTCGGAATCATGCTGAGCAACCCTCGCGAAAGGCTGCCGAGCAACAGGATCATCATCGGCGTGATCAACACGAACGCCAGGACGTAGGACCGGATCATGCTGGTGAGCAGGGCGTCGAACACCTCGGCGAGCACGACGAGCAGGCCGGTCATCTCGAAACGCAGCTCGATCTCGTCCCCGGCCCGATCGTCGAACGCGGCGCGCAGCTCCTGCTGGATCTCCGCGATCAGGGCGGGGTAGAGGAGGGCGTCCTCCCACGGGATCCGGAAGCTGACCCGTGCCCGCTGGAAGGTGCTGTCGACGATGGATTCGAGATCGTCGCTCCCGCTCTGCTCGAAGAGGAGCAGCTCCTGTGCGATCAGCTGTCGGTCGTCGGGGAGCTTGTAATGGTCCGCACGGTTCTCGTTGAGGGCCTGGTGGGTCTCCTTGACGATGTCGGTGATGGAGGTGGCCTTGCCGACGAACACCGGCGGCTGCTCGATGCGCTCGACCCGTCGCATGGCGTCTTCGATGCGCCGGAGCACGTCCGGCTCGTGCAGCCCGTTCGGGCGACCGGTGTCGACCACCGCCTCGAGGGTGATGCTGCCGCGCAGCTCGTGGTCGATGAGGGCGGAGGCCCGGGGAAGGGGCTCGCCTTCCGGGAACCAGGTCATGCCGTTGTGCGAGAAGCGCACCTGGGTCGCGCCGACGAGGGCGACGACTGCGATGAACGCGGTCGCGGCAAGGACAGGCCCCGGATGCCGGGCCGCCGCGTCGCCGATGCGGGCAAGCGTCTCGCCGAGCAGGTCGGATGTGCGTCGGCCGGCGCGACGCGAGCGGGCGACCAGGGGCACGCTGGCGAGCAGCGCGGGCAGCAGGGTCAGGGTGTAGAGGAGGGCGAGGCCGATCCCGATGGGTGTGATGAGACCGAGGGCCGCGACGGGTGCGAGCTCGGCGCCGGCAAACGACAGCATTCCCGCGGCGGTGGTCAGGCTGGTCATGACGATGGCGAGGCCGGAATGTCCGAGGGCGAAGGCGATGGCGTCCTCGCGCTCGGCACCGTCCGCGAGTCGCTGGTAGACGATCACCAGCAGATGGACGGCGTCGCAGATCCCGACCGCCAGCAGGAAGATGGGCAGGATCTGGGCGGCCGCCGACGCGGGCATGCCGAGTACGACCATCACGCCCAGGGTCGTGAGAAGAGAAAGGAATACGACGAGCATCGGGATCAGGACGCCGAGGAGGCGCCGGAACAGCACGTAGAGGAGGATCCCGATCACGACGAACGCGAGGCCCATGTACACGCTCAGGTCGCGGATCATGTAGTCGTTGATGGTGGTGGTGAGGGTTGGCGCGCCGGCGACGAAGATCTCGAAGTCGTCGGCCTGGAAGCGGGCAACCACCGCGTCGACGGCCGCGCCGACTTCCGCCAGCTCGGGACTCGTGAGGTAGGTGGGCGTGTCGGGGCCCGCGTCGCGCGAGTCGTCGTCATCGAAGCCGGCTCTCTCGTCGTCGAATCCACCGGTCGCATCGGTGTCCGCGCCGGTGCGACCGCCCGCGGGGTGGGTCGAGTAGGTGAAGGGCTCGAGGCTGAGGGTGGTCAGTGTGCCGTCGGCCGAGACCAGGGTGTTGCGGTACAGCGGATTCGAGAGCACCCGGTCCCGCAGGGCGGCCAGATCGGCTTCCGTCTCCGGCCAGTCTTCCATCAGGTCTTCGACGATGAGCGTGTCCGCTTCGCCGCGAGTCGATCGCGCATTGACGAGACTGGTGATCTCTTCGAGGTAGGGCACCTCGCCGTCGAGCGCGGTGTGAAGCCGTCTCAGCTTCTCGAGAAAGGCGAGGTCGAAGACCTGCTCGGGGCGGACGGCGATCACGATGAGATCGTCGCGCCCGAACTCGGCGCGGAAGCGGTCGAAGCGAAGGGCTTCGGGCTCGCCCTTGTTGAGGAAACTCTCCGCCGAGTTGTCGACCTGCATCTCGGGAAGCCACGAGACGAAGAAGACGGTCACCAGCATCGGCACGAGGATGCCGAGCGCGCGGTGACGACAGATCCAGTACCCCCAGCCAACGAATGCGCGCTCGATTCGCTGGCCGTAGGAAGGCGAGGGTTCCACGCAGTCCTCTCGGATCGGGGGCTCCGCCGGAGCCCCACCTGGGCGCCGTCGAATCATGGCCGTCCGTATTCGCTGTGACCATGCAACACATCGCGGCAGCCCTCCTTGTTGGGCGTCTTCATGACTGCTTGACTGTGTGAATGCGAACCCGCCTCCCGCTCCTTCTCGCGTTGACGTTGACGTCGACGTTGACGCTCGCCGCGAGCCCGGTCTTCGCCGTCGATCCCACGGATGCGCGCGCCATCATGCAGGCCGTCGACGAACGCGACGACGGCGACAACGGCATCTCCGACATCGAGATGATCCTGATCGACAAGCGCGGCAACGAGCGTGTCCGGAGGCTGCGCAACTTCTCGAAGGACTTCGGCGACGACGACTACTCGCTGATGTTCTTTCAGTCGCCGGCGGACGTGAAGGACACCGGGTTCCTCACCTACGACTACGACGAGGAAGAGCGCGACGACGACCAGTGGCTCTATCTGCCCGCGCTCAAGAAGACCAAGCGGATCGCGACGGGCGACAAGAGCGGCTCCTTCATGGGGTCCGACTTCAGCTATGCGGACCTGACGGACCGCCCGCTTTCGGCCTACGACTACAAGATCCTCGAGGAGAGCGAGGTGCGAGGCGCGCCCGTGTGGGTGATCGAATCCGTCCCGCGCACCGAGAAGGAGATCGACGAGACCGGCACCGTCAAGTCGGTGGTCTTCGTGCGCAAGGACAACTTCATGGTCGTCCGCTCGAAGAGCTGGCTGAAGAAGGGCCAACGCAACAAGTACCTCGACGTGATCTCGCTTTCCCAGATCGACGGCATCTGGGTGGCGACGGAGATGACGATGACGACGAAGAAGGGCAAGACGACCCTTCACAAGACGATCCTCCGGAACGACAACGTGCGCTTCAACCAGGATCTCGACGAGGATCTCTTCTCGACCCGGCAGCTCGAGAAGGGACTCTGACCGACGAGTGCGCCGGGCGTTCTGGCTGGTGGCTGCGCTCGCGGTCGTGCTCACTGCGACGCCGGAAGCGGCTTTCGCGGAGGATGTCGAGAGCGAAGCCGATTCGGGCTTCGACGATTCGGGCTTCGACGATTCGGGCTTTGACGACTCGGGCTTTGACGACTCGGGCTTTGAAGAAGCAGACGAGTCGGACCCTGCCCCGGAGCCGGCGGGCGAAGTCGCCGAACCCTTCTGGGACTTGAACGGCGACTTCAGCCTCGGCGCCTCCTACAACTACCTCAGCCACAACGCCGCTGCGGGCACCCGCAAGCCGACGCCCGCGAACCCGCAGCCGCTGGGGACCTACTACGGCAACCTGTCTCGCCTGCGCGCGCAGTTGGACCTGCAGCTGGACCTGCGCCTGCCGGCGGACTGGAAGGCACGCATCGAGGGTTACGGGTTCTACGACTTCGCCTATCTGCTGAGAGGTCGCGACCAGTACACCGACGACGTGCTCGACGACTATGAATGGGAGGTCGACTTTCGTGAGGTCTGGGTCCAGGGGAGTCCGGCGCCCAGTCTCGACCTGAAGCTCGGCAGACAGATCGTCAACTGGGGGCGCTCGGATACGGTGCGGGTGCTCGACGTCATCAACCCCCTCGACAACCGAGAGCCCGGCCTCGTCGACATCGAAGACCTGCGCCTGCCGCTGACGATGGCCCGGGTCGACTACTACCCGGGCTGGGTGCCGGAAGGCTTTGGGGATTGGAACGTTCAGCTGCTGGTGGTGCCGGAATTCCGACAGGACCGGAACCCGGCCATCGGCAACGACTTCAACCCCACGCCCGTCGTCGTCGATCCCGCCTCGGACAAGCCGAGTCAGTTCGGGAGCACGCCCGAGTACGGCGGCGCTCTCAACGCGACCTTCTCCGGGTGGGATCTGTCGCTCTACGGGGCGCGGGTCTATCTCAATCAGCCGCTGGTGACGGAGCCCTTCGCCGGGCTGTTGCAGCGCTATCCCCTCGTCACCCTGGCGGGCGCCGGCGGCAACTGGACGGCCGGCAGCTGGCTCTTCAAGGCCGAGATCGGATGGTTTCACGGCGTCGAGTACAACCAGGTCCAAGCCAGCGCGGTGACACCCGTGCGCGTCGTCGACAAGGACCGTCTCGACTGGATGGCGGGCGTCGAGTACTACGGCGTGAGCGACCTGACCGTCGCCGTCGAGGTCGTCCACCGCCACATCTTCGACTACGACAGCAACATGAAGAAGACGGTGGCCGGCCTGCAGGTGGCGTATGCGAAGGAGGACCTCGTCGAAGCTGCGTTCCGCGCGACCGCGGACTTCTTGAACGCGCGGCTGCACGTCACGGGCGTGGCACTGGTGTTGGGAACCCACGGCCAGCTCGGCAGTGTCGTGCGCCTGGAGTCGTCCTACGACCTGCGCGACGCCCTGGCGCTGACCGGAGGCATCGTCCTCTATCAGTCGGGCAGCAGCCCGGTCTTCGAGGAGATCGGCCGCAACGATCGCCTGTTCCTGCGCTTGGACTACAGCTTCTGAGCGGCCAGCTCTCGCCGCGGCCGCGCCTCACTCCGCGAAGAGCTCTGGTCCGATCGCCGGGAAGCCCCATCCGTTCTCGCCGGGGAAGGGGCGCTCGCCCGTGAGATGCTCGTAGAGGGCACCGGCAAGCGAGCCGTTGACGAGGACGTCGATCCGACCCGCGTCCGGCCCGCGCGTCACGGGCGCCCCCCAGAGACCCACGAAGGCGTCCTTCTCGTGGAAGGACTCGCCCGCGTGGCGCCCCGGCACCCGTGAGTTGTAGGCGATGCCACTGCGCGGGAAGAGATTGACGCTGCCGGCCCGGTCGACGTCGTAGAGGTGCGCGAGCTGCACGACTGAGTCCGGACGTGGGGTGTAGCGCGTCAGCTGACGCCAGTCGGACTCGCGGCACCAGGTTTCCGGAACCTCGCGGCTCGCGTCATCGACGCAGCGCTCGCGGAGCGCAGCGTGCTCTGCCCGCTGTGCCGGAGAGAGTCGCTCGTAGGGGGTGAGGCGATCCGTGTCGAGAAGGTCCGCGCGGTCGTAGCGGTAGAAGATCCGATCGCCGCGACGGAGGATCCACCCGTCGGCCCGGCGCGGGCCGCGTTCGCTCGGGCGAGTACCGATCAGGCGGGTCTCGCCGCCGTCCGCGCCGCTCGCCGCCTCGCGCACGGCGAGATAGTCGAGGGACTCACTGAGGCGCGAGACGAGCTCGGAGAGGATGTCGATCTCGCGACCGGCTTGGCTCGTCTTGGCGGCGTCCTGGCTCGTCTTGGCGGCGTCCTGGCTCGTCTTGGCGGCGTCCTGGCTCGTCTTGGCGGCGTCTTTGCTCGTCTTGGCGGCGTCTTTGCTCGTCTTGGCGGCGCCGTGGCTCGCGAGCAGCTCGAGGGTTACGAGCTCTCGATACAACGGTTGACGGCTCCAGCCTGGCCCATTGGCATCGACGAAGAAGTCGAGCATGTAGTTGCCGCCCGCCGTGGAGGCGACCACGGCGTCGTAGCCTCGCATCGCCGGCGGGTCGAACAAGCTGTTCAGCTTCGGGCCCTCGCCTTCGTCGGACGAGATCTTGGACACGCGCAGATCGACGCCCTCCTCGCGCAGCGCGTCGAAGACGAGCGCTTCCGGATCGACCAGGTGGAAGACCGGCGCCAGGCCGTGATCGCCTGCCATGCCGAACAGGGTCCGCTGCTCGACGCCCGCCCTGCGGTAGACCCTGCTCAGTTGCCCGATCCAGTAGTCGAGCCGCGCGAGCTCTCCGGAAGGCGCGAGGATCTCGTCGCCGAAGGGTCCCTTGAAGTGGGCGAAGTGGTCGGGCCAGGGGTTGTAGTAGAGAAGCAGCTCGGGAACCGTGCGCTGTTCGAGCCGGGCGATCTCGTCGATGGCGCGCTCGGCGAGTGCGCGCTCGTCGCGCTGGGCGAGGACGCGGAAGATGCGCCAGACGGGGATCTCGCGGGTCAGGCTGTCCTGCTCATCCAGCAGATGGGTGCGTAGCTTTCGCAGGCGGCGTTCGTTGCGCGCGCGGGTCGTCAGCTCGCTGATGCAGAGCGTTTCCGCGAAGTCGCGCAGCGATTCGCCGAGCGCGAGGTTCACCAGCGCGTCGATGCGATAGTGGGCTTCGTCGTCGTACTGCGCTGCACAGCTGAACGAGTTGAGCCGCGGCAGCCGGTCGAACAGCGATCTCATGCCGGCCTCGCGTGTCAGCGGCGTGAGGCGCATGGCGTCGTTTCCGAAGAAGTAATAGGGCCGACCCGAGGCTTGGTCCGGGGACTCACCGGCTCGCCGAAAACTGCGATCCACGAAATGGAAGTTCGGGATCCCGGTGCCGCCCGAGCCCGCGACGGTCGCGCCGGTCTTCACCATGGGGAGGTTGCGGACGCTGATCGTGGGCGTGGTGGCGATGCCCATCTGCGCAACGCCGTGCGGGCGTCGCGAATCGGACTCCCCGCCATCGTCGTACAGATCCCGGAAGAACGGCAGGTAGCGGGGGTCATCGAAGGATCGCGTGGCGAGGGAGGTCAGGAAGCGGGTCTCGACTTCCGGCGCCCTGCGGCTCGGCTGGGTCGGCGGTGCCGCACCTCCGGCCCGCTGCTGCTCGAGGCGGACGGCGTCCAGGAAGGGTCCTCCGCCTCCACTCGCCAGCGCCTCGACCAGGTGGCCCTGGAGTCCGTCGACGACGATCAGCGCGGCGTAGCGCCGTTCGTCGTTGGCGAAGCGCAGGTAGGAAAAGAGGTCGCCTCCGCCCGGCTCGTCGAGCTGGCGTCGCATCCACCTCCTCAGCTCGACCTCGCGGCGGATGCCGTTCGCAAACACGCGGTAGCTCGAGCAGACGAAGTGATCGATGAACTCGATCCCCGTCGTGGTGACGGTTTCGAGTCGTGCGGGGTCGTCCAGAGTCGCCTGCACGGCCGCGTCGAGCTCCGGGTCGAGGTCGAGACGCGGGCGAAGCTCGCTGATGATCTCGCGCACGATGGGTCGAGCGCGTTCGACCGCCGCGCGAAGGGCGAGCGGGTCGTCGCCCCGGTCGCAGGACCTCAGGCCTTCGGATCGAGGCGCCCGCGGGCCCGAGGACGGGTAGAGCGCGTCATAGAAGGTCACGATTCGCGCCGCGGTCTCCTCGTCGAGCACGAAGCCTGTGGCCGCGCCTGCGGATTCCGGCGTCGAAGATTCCTGCCAGGAGAACATGCTGTGTTCGATACCCGGGACGCGATCGGCGGCCGACCAGGTGCGACGGAAGAACGCGTCGAAGGACTCGACGGAGTCGCCGTCGGCGAGATAGGTCTCCTTGAGGGACAGCAGGAAGGGAACGACCTCGTCGAGCAGGTCTGGTGAGTCGATGCGATCGAGGATGCGCTTGCGAACGCCCTTCTCGAGGGGGAGCCCTCGCACCCATGTGTTGAGCGCCGTGCGGACGATGATGGGGCGTGCGAGATCCACCGGAAGGCGTACGCCCCGGGACGCGAGGTCGTAGATCTCGTGATAGAAGACCCGTGCCCGGTTCGCGATCGGCTCGAGCGGGTGGTCGGCCCGGGCCGTCGTGCACGACCCGCCCGAGAGGACCAACACGCCGGCGAGCCCTGCGCACCCAGCGCTGGCGCGACGCCACCACGCGCGCGCGACTCGCACCGGCCCGCTCAGTGCAGCGCGCGGGGCTCGCTGAGCTCGAAGCGTGCGACCACCGCGTCGAAGTCCTCGCCCTCGGTTTCCGGATACACCATCTGGAAGGTCCCTTCCATGTTGCCGAAGGGCGTCGGCAGGGGACAGCCGGAGGTGTACTCGAAATCCTCGCCCTTCCGGAGCAGGGGCTGCTCGCCCACCACGCCCGGACCCTCCACTTCTTCTACGTGGCCGGTCGCGTCCGTGATGATCCAGTGGCGGGTGAGCAGCTGGACGGGCTCTTCGCCCTCGTTGGCGATTCGGATGGTGTAGAGGAAGAACCACTGGCCGCGTTGGGGGTCCGAGTGCTCCGCCGAGTAGGCGGCGCGGACCTGGACGCGGACGCCCCGGGTGCAGGCTTCGGAAGAGAGGGAGGGAGCGGTCGGTTGGGATTCGGACACGGCGGCAGCCTAGCAGGCCGACCTACGTCACGTGAACCCGGTTCATGGGAGGTCCAGCCGGGCGAGTGGTACCCTCTGGCCCTTCGGCGGCCACGCGCCGACCCGAGTCGAGGAGCGCCTCATGTACGACCTGATCGTTCGCAATGGCAAGATCGTCGACGGCACGGGAGCCCCCGCTTTCGAGGGCGAGATCGCCGTCCAGGACGGCGTCATCGTCCGCATCGAGCGCGGCGGAACGATCGAAGGCGAGGCGCGCGAGGTGGTGGACGCCGCCGGTTGTGCGGTGACCCCGGGCTTCGTCGACATCCACACCCACTACGACGGTCAGGTGACCTGGGACCCCTATCTCACGCCCTCGAGCTGGCATGGCGTGACGACCGCGGTCTTCGGAAACTGCGGGGTGGGCTTCGCGCCCGTGCGACCGGACCAGCACGACTACCTGATCCAGCTGATGGAGGGTGTCGAGGACATCCCGGGCACCGCGCTTGCCGAAGGCATCAAGTGGGATTGGGAGACCTTCCCGGAGTTCATGGACGCCGTCGCCAGGGCGCCGCTCGCCATCGACGTCGGCGCACAGGTTCCGCACGGCTCGGTGCGCACCTACGTCATGGGCGAGCGCGGCGCCAAGAACGAACCCGCCACGCCGGAAGACATCGAGAAGATGGCGGCCATCGTGAAGGAGGGCATCCAGTCGGGCGCTCTCGGCTTTTCGACGTCGCGAACCCTGCTGCACAAGGCGGTGGACGGCGAGCCCGTGCCCGGAACCTTCGCTGCGGAAGACGAGCTGTTCGGGATCGGACGGGTGCTGGGCGAGCTGGGCCAGGGCATCTTCGAACTCGCGGGGGCGGGCGCCGGCGGCGAGGACATTCTCGGACCGAAGAAGGAAATGGCATGGATGCGGCGACTGTCGGCCGAGATCGGTCGTCCGGTCACCTTCGCCATGCTCCAGGTGGACGCGGCACCCCAGCTGTGGCGCGAGCTGCTCGAGCTTTCCGCCGAGGCGGTCGCCGAGGGAGCGCAGATCTTTCCGCAGATCGCCGGTCGCCCCTTCGGCATGCTGGTGGGATTCCAGACCGAGTACCACCCCTTCGCCGCCAAACAGGCCTACCAGGAAGTCGCCGGCCTGCCGCTCGCCGAGCGCGTGGCCGAGCTGCGCAAGCCCGAGCGGCGCAAGGCGATCCTCGAGGAGAAGGTCGAGTACGACGATCCGATGCAGGCCTTCGTCTACTCGAGCATCAACAAGCTCTTCCCCATGGGCGAGCCTCCGAACTACGAGCCGAGCGCGGAAGACAGCGTCGCGGCCATGGCCGAGCGCGCAGGCGTGGCCCCGGAAGCGATGCTCTACGACATGATGCTGCAGCACGACGGTCGCGAGCTGCTGCTCTTCCCGCTGCTGAACTACAGCGACTTCAACTGCGACCCCATCTACGAGATGATCCATCACCCGCGCGCCGCGCTCGGGCTCGGCGACGGCGGCGCGCACTGCGGGATCATCTGCGACGCGAGCATCCCGACCTTCATGCTGGCGCACTGGGTTCGCGATCGGACCCGGGGCAAGAAGATCCCCATCGAGTTCGCCGTCAAGCGCATGACCCAGGACACCGCCGAGCTCTATGGTCTGCACGACCGTGGAACCCTGGGGGTGGGCATGAAGGGCGACCTGAACGTGATCGACCTCGACGCCGTCCAGCTGAAGCTGCCGGAGATGGTCTTCGACTTGCCCAACCAGGCGC
The DNA here is from genome assembly GCA_029261855.1 of Deltaproteobacteria bacterium. Lineage (GTDB taxonomy): Bacteria > Myxococcota_A > UBA9160 > UBA9160 > UBA4427 > JAJDAN01. Next base: position 75,149 of record JAJDAN010000024.1, on the reverse strand, counting down.
GACGCCTCGTCCAGCGCGCCGAGGGCTATCGCGCGACCATCGTCGCCGGCCAGGTGATCATGCGAGACGGTGAGCCCACGGGCGCCCACCCGGGCAAGCTCATCCGAGGGGAGCAGTCCGCTCCGCTCTGATTCGGGCGATGCCCGCGCTACGTTGGGGCGCCATGAGCCTCCGCTTCGCTGCGCGCGTCGTCGTCGTGTTGGCGTTTGGGCTGCTGCTGTCCTGCGAAGGGTCTCGCCCGGCCGGGACCGACGCCTCGGATCTGGACGGGAATCGGCGCTTGGGCCGGGAAGTCATTCCCCTCCACTACACGCTCGATCTCCGGATCGATCCCGGGCGAGATCGCTTCTCCGGAACGGCGATGATCCAGGTCGAGGTGGCGTCCCCGACCCGTCGTATCGTGATGCACGGGTCCGACCTCGATGTGCGCGAAGCGGAGATCGAGTCCGGTGACGCCGTGGTCCAGGCGCGCATCGAGAACGGACGCAACGGGGGGCTCGCCCTCGAGCTGGCTTCGCGCGTGCCGGCGGGGCCCGCGACGCTCCGCCTGGCGTGGGACGGTCCCCTGCCCGAGAGCCCGTTCGGTCTCTATCGGGTCGAGGTGGACGGCACGTGGTACGCGTTCACCCAGTTCGAGCCCCTCGAAGCGCGCAAGGCCTTCCCGTCCTTCGATCAACCGGAATTCAAGACTCCCTTCGCGGTCACCCTCTGGGTCCCGCCCGGTCAGACGGCTCTCTCGGGCGGGCCCCTCGTAGAACGCCGCAGCGAGCCCGGTGCCGAGGTCTTCGTCTTCGCGGAGACGCAGCCGCTGCCGACCTACCTGGTGGCCTTCGCGGTGGGCGAGTTCGACATCGTGGACGGGGGTGGCACGCCACCGCTGCGCGTCGTGGCGCGAAGAGGTCAGGGGCAACTGACCGGGTACGTGCTCGAGCGCAGTCCCGTAATCGTGTCCTGGCTGACCGACTACTTCGATCATCCGTTCCCGTTCGCGAAGCTCGACCTCGTGGCGGTGCCGAACTTCGGCGCCGGCGCCATGGAAAACGTCGGGCTCGTGACCTTCCGCGAACGCTTCCTGCTCTTCGATCCCGCCACGGCTCCCATCTGGAGCCGCTACGCCGCGCAGTCCATCGTGTCCCACGAGCTGGCGCACATGTGGTACGGCAATCTCGTCACGATGGCGTGGTGGGACGACCTGTGGCTCAACGAGTCGTTCGCCACCTGGATGGCCGCGAAGGTGCTCGAGGACATCGACCCCGAGCTGGAATCCCGCCTGGACGGGGTCGCCTACGCACAGGGGACGATGCAGCTCGATTCAAAGCGGGATGCACGCCAGATCCGGCAACCGATCCACGATGGCGGGGACGTCTACAACGCGTTCGACGGCATCACCTACGGCAAGGGTGCCGCCGTGCTCCGCATGGTCGAAGCCTGGATCGGAGAGGACGCCTTCCGCACGGCCGTGCGCGCGTACATGCAAGACCACGCGTACGGGTCCGGTGGCACCGATGAGCTGCTGGCGGCTCTCGAGACGGCTTCCGGGCAGCCGGTCGCCGAGACCCTCGCGAACTTTCTCGATCAGCCTGGAACGCCGCTGGTGCAGGTCGAACTTTCGTGCGAGGACGCGTCGGCGCCGCGGCTCAGGCTGCAGCAGACCCGCGCGCTGCCGGCGGGCAGCGAGGCCGCCGTTGGCGAACCCTGGACGGTTCCGCTGTGCGTCGGGCTGGGGACGGGTGACCCCGACGCGCCCCGGGTGCGCGAGTGCTTTCGGCTCGCGGGACGCGAGCAGGAAGTCGCTCTCGAGAGCGTTCGCAGCTGCCCGGTCTTCGTGCACCCCAATGCCGGCGAACGGGGCTACTACCGCTGGGACCTGCCGCCGTCGGCGCGTGTTGCCCTGGTGCGCGACCACCTGTCGGTGCTCGAGACCGCGGAGATCGTGGCGATCACCGGGCACTACTGGGCGCTGCTCGAGGCGGAACGCCTGGACGTCGCAGACTTCGTGACGGTGTTGCGGCTGCTCGCGCCGCAGAGGTCGCGCCAGGTTACGAGGGCCGTCGCGGACGCGTACTGGACGCTCTATGACGTGGGTCTTCCGGATGAGGCTTCGCCCGTCGGCACCGCCTTCGCGAGCGAGGTGCGCGGCGCACTCGGACCACACCTCGACCGCATCGGCGTCCTGCCGCAGGCCGGTGAGTCGCCGGATGCGCGTCTGCGCCGGGGGCCGCTGGTCGAAGCGCTGGCCGTGATGGGACGCGACCCGTGGATCCTGGCCCGGGCGCGCACCGTGGCCAGCGCGTTCGTGGCCGATCCTGCAACGGCCGACGAGGAAGTCGTCGGGCTGCTGCTTCCCGTCGCCGCTGCCCAGGGCGACGCGGCACTGTGGGACGCGTTGGTGGCCATCGCGCTGGATCCGCCGTCGCCCGTGGTGCGGGAGATCGTGGTGGAGTCACTCGGGCGTTTCCAGGACCCCGATCTGCTGTCGAAGAGTCTGGACCTGGTGGTTGACGGCAGGCTGCGCGGCCAGGACTACCGCACCCTTGCACGCGGCATCCGACCCACCGAACGCCCGGTGGCGTGGGCCTGGCTCACCGGCCACTACGCGCAGCTGGTCGCCCGGCTCGGGCCGATGACGTCGACCGGGTTGCCTCATCTCGCGTCCGGGCTCTGTAGCCCCGAGGACGTCGAGCGGGTCGCGGCGTTCTTCGCGTCGCGTGACGAGGCACCGTCGGGCACTGCCCGCAACGTGCGTCTGGTCAGCGAGGACATCGCGCGGTGTGCGCGTCTCCGCGCCACCGTCGAGCCGGCCCTCGAGGGGCTCTTCGTCGGCTCCTGACGCCGGATCGAAACGGCACACAATCCGGTTTCGCCCAAATTGGCCACAAACGGGCTAGCCAAAGGGCTCTGTCCGGGCCATTCCAGGAGGGTGACACGCATCTACGTTCGCTCCCGCACGCAGACCAGACCCAAATCCACCGAAAAGCGTGGGAAACCCCGGTCGGTGTTGCCCCAGAACAGGAGTGGACATGACCCTCGATCGAACCGAGTACTACTTCAGCTACTTCGGCTACGACCCCCAGGACGAGAGCCTGAAGCTCCGCTTCGGCATCTGGCGAGACACCGAAGGCTCGCCCGTCGACGCGCGAGAGATGGACCCCAAGCTGCACTTCCAGGTGGCCGATCCCGACGCGATCGTCGCCCAGGTGGCCCGCCAGGGTGAGCCCCTCTACGTCGCCGACTGCGAGTGCCCGAGCGGCGAGCACTGGATCGACGGCTACCAGGTGCGGTCGGCCTTCCTGGTGCCCGTCGGCACCTCGGGATCGGGGCCCTGCGACGTGATGGTGCTCTTCTCGCACGAGCTGGACGGCTTCGACGAGAGCGAGCGCGCTCTCGCGATGGCGCTCATCGGCTATCTGTCGAGCGTCGCAACGAGCGAGCCGCGGTCGAGCACGCGGTTGCAGCAGTTCGAGCGCGGGCTCCGGAAGATCGCCCTCGAGCTCTCGGAGATGGGGATCGACGGGAGCGGCCGTTCAGCCGCCTATCCGAGCGCGCTCGTCGAGCGTCTGCGGTTGGTGAGCCCCCGCGAGTGGGAGGTGCTCGAACGCCTGCGGGCGGGCCTGCGCGTTGCGACCATTGCGCGTGAGCTGACGATCAGCCCGAACACCGTGCGCAACCACCTGAAGTCGATCTACCGGAAGCTCGGCGTGCGGTCGCAGACAGAGCTGCTCGAACAGCTGCGCGGCGCGGCGTGCTCGACGGACCGGCCGGAGCCGGACGCCGCGGAAGCGGCGGACGAGCCCGAGCCGGTGAAGCTCGACACGGCCTCCGCCGCATGAGCGGCCAGGCCAGGTACGCTAGGCCCGGGAGGTGTTCCGCATGACTCTCGGCCGCTGGGTCCTGGCCCTTTCGTCCCTGCCGTTCCTCGGGATCGGCGTCGCGTTCCTGTTCTGGCCGGCGCCCATGGCGTCTCGGGTGGGGCTGACGGTCGCGGACGCGCTGGCCGACAACGACGTGCGCGCGGTCTACGGCGGAATGCAGCTCGGGATCGGATCGTTCCTGGCGCTGTCCGCGACGCGTCCCGCCTGGGTTGTCCCAGGGCTCACCGCTTCGCTGCTCGCGTTCGGTGGACTCGCTGCCGCCCGGGTGCTCAGCATCTTCGTCGTTGGCGAGCCCGGTTCCACGGGCTTGCTGCTCCACGCGGGTGAAGCCTTGGGGATCGCGGCCGCTGCCTTCGCGCTGGCTCGCACACGACGGACTGGGGCCTCGCGCTAGAGCTGGGGCCGTCGCTCGAACCAGGGACGTTCCTGTTCGAGCTGCGCGCCCACTCGGAACAGCGTCGCCTCGTCGCCGAAATGCGCCGCCAACTGGATGCCGATGGGCAGACCCGCGTCGTTCCAGAACAGGGGGACCGACGCGGCCGGGTGTCCGGAAGCATTGAAGAGCTGCGTGAACCCGACGGTGGCGATGATGTCCCGGCCGTAGGCGGCGAGGTCTGCATTCGAGAGGGAGATCGCGCCCAGGGGAAGCGGCGGCGTCGCCATCGTGGCCGACAGGACGAGATCGTACTGCGCGAGCTGCGCGTCGACGCAGCGCGTGGCGGCATGGATGCGACGAACCGCCCGCGCGTAGTCCTCCGCCGAGCGTTTGCCAGCGCTCTCGTAGATGGTGCGAGTGATCGGCTCGAGGTCGTCGTCCCGGAGCGATCGCCCGAGCAGCGCGAGCCGGTCGTCGACGGAGGCCCGCAGGTTTGCGCTCATGATCACGCTGGTGGCGGGGCCGAGGGTCTCGAAGTCCGCGTCGAAGGGGGCGTCCTCGACGTCGTGTCCGAGCCCGCTGAGCAGACTGGCGGCGTCGTCGACGGCCGAGCTGCAATCCGAGTGCAGGATCGCGCCGTTCCAGGGCTTCCGCTGGACGGCGATGCGCAGGCGTCCCGGGTCGGCGCCGACCTCCTCGCGGTACGGTCGCTCGGGCTCGGGCGCGCGGTAGGGGGCGCCCGGGTCGGGGCCGTGGGTCGCGTCGAGCAGCACGGCGCTGTCCCGCACCGACCGCGTGACCGCGTGGATGCTGCTCATCCCGCTCCATCCCTCGCCGGCGTCCGGGCCGAAGGGCGTCCGGCCGCGGGTCGGCTTCAATCCGAACAGCCCGCAGCAGGACGCGGGAATGCGGATCGACCCGCCGCCGTCGCTCGCGTTGGCGGCGGGTAGCAGTCCCCCGGCCACGGCGCTGCTCGCGCCGCCGGACGAGCCGCCCGCGCTGTGGTCGAGCGCCCAGGGATTGCGGGTGTCGCCGAACAGCTGCGATTCCGTGGTGGCGGTCACGCCGAACTCCGGCGACGCGGACTTGCCGAAGGTGACGAGTCCCGCCGCCTTGTAGCGGCTGACGAGCACGCTGTCGTGGTCCGCGACCTGGTCCCGGAAGAGCCGACTGCCGTTGGTCGAACGGACTCCGGCGTAGAGAAGGTGCAGGTCCTTGATGAGGAAGGGCACGCCGCGCAGCGGGCCTTCCGGCAGCCCGGCTTCGATCGCCGCGCGCGCCTCCTTTTCCATGTCGATGACCACCGCGTTCAAGGTGGGGTTGCGTTCGGCGGCACGCGCGATGGCCGCGTCCAGCAGCTCGGACGGACTGACGTCTCCGCGTCGGACGAGATCCGCCAGCCCGACGGCATCGTGGGTTTCGTATTCGGGGAAGGGAAGGCTCATTCAAGGCTCCGTTCGGTCGGTTCCGGTTCGAGGATGTAGCCGCCGATCGCGAGATTGTGGATCGCACGCGCGACGAGCTCGGGATGGGTGGCCGGCAGCATGTGGCTGCCGTCGAAGACCGTCTCCAGGCGAGCCTGCGGGAGCTTCGCCTCGAGGTCGAGCCCCACGTCGTAGGGGACGAGTCGGTCTTCCGTGCCGTGGATGACGAGGGCCGGCAGCGCGATGGCTTCGGGGTGGAGGGTCGACAAGTCGTTCTTGCGCGCTTCCGTCGCGAACGCCGTGAAGGTCCCGGGAAGCTCGAGCGCGGCGCGTGTGGATTCGACGAAGCCCGGTGGAATCGCGCTTGGCTCGGCGAAAGCGGCAGCCAGGGCGTCCCCGGCGATGCGGTCCGCCAGGGGCGGGATCGAGCCCACCCAGTCGAAGATGCCCGCGCCAATCGGGCTCGCGAGCATCTGGTCGATGAGTCCGAGCCCTTCGTCGTCCCTCGTCGGGCCGCTCTCCTCGTGCCCGGACGGCAGGCTCGCGGGTCCGACGGAGCCGATCAGGACGATTCCGCTCGCGCGCTCGGGCGCCCGCACGGCGAACTGCTGCACGACGCCGCCGCCGTAGGACCAGCCGACTAGGATCGGTCGCTCGAGGGACAGCACGTCGAGCAGCGCCGCGAGATCGTCGGCGCTCGAGGCGTAGGTGTGTCGGCTCTCCGGGTCCTCCTCCCGGCTCGAGAACCCGTAGCCGACGCGGTCGTACACAAAGACCGGGTGTCCGAGGGCCGCCAGCTCTTCGGGCGTCGTGGTCCAGTCGGTCGTGGTTCCGGGGAGGCCGTGGATGAGGACCACCGGGGTACCGGCCCGGTCACCGCCCAGCTCTACGACGTGCAAGAAGCGCCCGTCGCCGATCTCGACGATGCGGCCGTCCTGACGGACCAGTGCGGGATTCGCCCGGTAGCCGCCCAGGTCGGCGGCGATGGGAGGAAGCACGACGACCACGAGCGCGAGGACCACGGCCCCGATCAGGATGCGGGTCATGCCGCTAGTCTGCAGCGCCTGGTCCGGCATCGTCAAGAAGCCGCGCCCCGCGGCGGCAACGTGGGGTTGAAGTCCCGGGGCCCCCGCCTGTACCGTCCGGATCCCCTAGAAGCCGCTCGAAACAGCCCCAGCTCCTGCCTCAGTCACACAGCTCTCCAGCCCAGGCCCAGCCAAAGGACCCCCCATGTCGCGATCCTATTCGATCTCCGCCGAAGCCGTTGCCGCCGAGCGCAAGCGCGTGAACGAGGACCTGTCCCAGGTGGACGTTTCCCGCATCATCGCTCTGGACGAGCTCGAGCTTCCGAAGATGGGCTCGAAGGACGTTCACCTGCGGATCCTCGCCGCTTCGGCCGAGCACAACATCGAGCACGCCGCCCTCGCCGATACCGTCAACATCGCGGAACTGCGGGGCGGGAAGATCTACCCGGGCAACTCCGCCGTCGGTGAGGTGATCGGCGTGGGTTCCGACGTCACCCGCTTCCAGGTGGGGGACATTGCGCTCACCCACTGCAATGGCGAACCGGACGAGTACGGCTACCCGAAGAACATCTGGGCCTACGACCAGCCGGATTCGATCGGCTGGTACGGTGAAGAGGCGGTCGTCGGCGAATGGCAGCTGGTGCCGGCGCCCCTCGATTGCGGCCTGGATCTCTGGGAGATCGCTGCCCTGCCGCTGCGCGCACCCACCGCCTACCACCTGTGGCGCCGCGCACTCGGCATCTTCCGCCTGAAGGTGGGCCGAGAGCGGCTGGCCACGCTCAACGTGTTGAGCTTCGGCGGTGGCGTCGGCGAACTGTTCCTGATGCTGGCGAAGCACGAGGGGCACAACGCCTACTTCTGTTCCGGGAGTCCCGAGCGACGCAAGGTGCTCGAAGAGATGGGCATCGTCGGGATCGACCAGAAGGCCTTCAACCGCTTTGCCGGGCGGGACGACGTGAAGGGGTTTACCAAGGAGGCCCGCCGACTCACGGGTGGGGTCGGCATGCACATCGTCTGCGACATGATGCGGGGCCCCGTCTTCCCGGCCGGACTCGCGGTGGCGTCGCGCCAGGGGGTCAACATCAGCGCGGGTTGGCAGCTGGCGCGCAGCGTCGACTACAACTCGGCGGGCGCCTCCATCAAGCAGATCACCCTCGACCACACCCACTACGAGACTGTCATCGGGTGCTCTGCGGCCACCGAGCTGTACGGCTCGGTCTTCAAGCCGACGATCCACAGCGAGATCTACGCGTTCGAGGACGTGCCCCGGTGCTTCCAGGAGATGCACCAGAACACCCAGACCGGGATCCCGATCATCCGCATCGCGAAGGATCTGCCGGAGTCCGTCTCCGGGATTTCCTGAGAGGGGCTCCCCAGCGGTCGGTCGAACGCCGTTTTCGGCGCGGATTCCGGCGTTTTCGGAGCCTGGTTTCGCGATCCGGGACGGGTTTGCACGAATTTCGGGGTCACCCCTTGACGGATATCCGATCTGTGCTAAATTCTCCCGTCACCAAGTCGAAACAGTTTGCCCGCCACTTCCGAGTCGGCGGGTTTCGTCGTTTCTGGACCTCACCGTGCGAATCTGCCCCTTGCAGCCCCAGGTCCTGGTTGCCAAAATGGTCCGACCAATCAAAAGTGGTCCGACCATCGCCTCATGGGCAGCACATCCGACTCCGTCACCAACCAGCTCCGCGACGCCATCCTTCGCGGCGACTACCAGCCCGGTGAGCGCCTCGCTTCCGAGCGCAAGCTGGCGGAGCAGCTCGGTGTCAGCCGCGGCTCCGTCCGCGAGGCCCTGAAGCAGCTCGACCAGCTGGGGCTGCTGGAGATCCGCCATGGAGGCGGGGCGCGCGTCAGGCCCGTCGAAGACGCGAGCCTCGACGTGCTGCGACATCTCCTGCGGCTCGAGGGCGGACCGGGCGTCGAGCTCGTGACCCAGCTGCTCGACGTTCACGAGATCCTGATGATCTCCGCAGTCTCCCTCGCGGTCCGCAACGCAAGCGACGAGGAGATCACCCGCGCGAGGCGGCTGCTGGACGGCCTGACCGACCCCGGCCTCGGGGACGACGACTACCGCGCCGACCTCGACGAGCTGGGACAGCTGATCTCCAAGGCGAGTCGCAACCTCGTCCTGCGCCTGGTGCGCAACGGCCTGCGATCGGTCTTCTCGGACCCGCGCTCGGACGTCGACCAGACGCCGGGCGCGCTTCGCCCGCGCCATGCCCACCGGCCTTCGCGCGCGATCGTCGCGCCTCTGGCCCGTCGCATCTCCGATGCGTTGCAGCTTCGCGACAGCGGTGAGGCCCAGGAAGGCGTTCGAGCCCTGCTGCGCGCCCACCGCGAGCAACTCCTCAAGCGGATGGAACGCCCGTCCGCGCACTGACTCTCATTCCTGAACGGAGAACCAACATGAGCGGAGTTCCCCTCCGACCCCCGGAAACCGACGAGACCGGGGCCGCCCTCAACGCCATCTACAACTGGAACTACGACAGTGAGATCGATCAGGTGCGTACGCTCTACGCGAATGCACTGGACCGCCAGTGGATCGCCGTTCGCGATCTCGACTGGGACCAGGGAATCGATCGCGAGGCCTTCGCCCGCACGTTCTCACTCGGTGGCTTCCCCGTCGAGAAGACCGACTTCTGGCAGAACCTCGACCCGGATATCAAGTGGGAAATCTCGCGCAAGAGCACGGCCTTCATGCTCTCGAACTTCCTGCACGGCGAGCAGGGAGCGCTGATGGTCGCGTCCCAGATGGTGTCCGCGGTGCCGCACATGGACGCCAAGTTCTACGCCGCCACACAGACCCTCGACGAGGCCCGCCACGTCGAGGTCTTCGCGGCGTACATCAAGCTGCTCGACGAGGTGAACCCCATCATGCCTTCGCTGAAGAAGGTGCTCGACGCGACCATCGCCACGGGCAGCTGGCTCGAGAAGGCGGTCGGCATGCAGATGGTGGTGGAGGGACTCGCTCTTCACGTCTTCCGGGACATGCGCAACGCGACCCAGGAGCCGCTGCTCAAGCAGTTGCTCACCTACGTCTCCCGTGACGAGGCCCGTCACTGCGGCTACGGAGTCAAGTACCTGTCGGAGGTGGTGGGGTCGCTTTCCGACGCCGAGCGCGACGGACTCGAGGACTTCGCGTTCGAAGCAGCCCGTCTGCTGGTCGACTCGCGATCCGGCGGATCCATGCGCACCTCCATGCTCGAGATCTGGAAGGAGGCCGGCCTCGACCCGCAGACGGTCTTCACCGAGCTTGCGAAGGAGCGCGAGAAGATCGACCCGGAGATGCAGCGCACCAGCGTCGCCGGCCCGGTTCGCGGCTTCATCATCCCGTCGCTCAAGACGGTCGGGCTCTTCAGCGAGCGACTGGAAGGGCATTTCCGAGGCATGTTCGAGGCGAACTTCGGGGACCGGGCCAAGACGATGGCCTTCGCCGATCGCCTGCCCGAGAACCTCGAAGAGTGGGTCGAAGGAAGCGCCTGAACCGCCCCTGCAGTCAGACGGGTTATGCTCGGCGTCCCCTACTTCACTGGAGGAACGGTGAGCGAGATTCGACTGACGTCGCTCGTGCCGGCCGGCGGCTGAGCACGCAAGCTTTCCGCTGAGGGCCTCGTCGAGGTCCTGAGAGGCATTGCGCCCTTCGATCATCCGTGGCTCTCCGACGAAGCCGGGCCCATGGAGGATGCGGCACTCCTGCGTCCGGAATCCGGCTCGCCTCTCGTCTTCACCGTCGACTTCATCACGCCCATCGTCGACGATCCCGAGGACTTCGGCGCCATCGCCGCGGCGAATGCGCTGTCGGATGTCTACGCCATGGGCGGCGAGCCGCAGATCGCATTGGCCGTCTGCGGCTTTCCGGAAGAGAAGGTCTCCCGGGAAGTCCTCACGCGCATCTTCCGCGGGGGCCGCGACAAGGCCGCCGAGGCGGGCTGTGCCGTGGCCGGCGGGCACACGGTGCTCGACCCCGAGCTCAAGTACGGCTTGTGCGTCCTCGGCAAGGTCGACGAGGACCGAATCCTGTCCCAGACGGCTGCGCGTCCGGGAGACAAGCTCGTGTTGACGAAGCCCATCGGCGCCGGCATCGCCGCGCAGGCCATCAAGAAGGAACGGCTCAGCGAGTCGCAGCTCCGCGAGGTGGTGGCGTCCATGTCGACCCTGAATGCGGGCGCGCGCGACGCCGCCCTGGCGGCGGGCGTCCGCTGTGCCACCGACGTGACCGGCTTCGGGCTGCTGGGTCATCTCCACAACGTGCTGGCGGCATCGGGTTGCGCGGCACGCTTGTCGGCAGCGGCCGTCCCGGTCTTCGACTTCGTCCGGGCCCTGGCCGAGGAGGGCGTCGTGCCCGGCGGCAGTCGGCGAAACCTCGACTATGTCGCCGCGACGACGCGCTTCGACGGCGGCGTGTCGGATGTCGATCGCCTGCTACTCGCGGACGCCCAGACTTCGGGCGGACTGCTCCTGACCGTGTCGCCCGAAAACGAGGAGCAGCTGATCGCGGAACTCGCGGCGAACGGCACGCCCGCGCGAGCGGTCATCGGCGAAGTCGTCGCGGGTGCACCCGGCGCGATCGAGGTCTTGCCGGGTCGCTAGCGCCGGAGGGCGCGGAGGGCGGTCAGCGCGAAGCCGGCGCTCCCTGGGAGAACTGCTTCTCGTACGCGAGTGAGCCGTCCGGGTTCCACGAAAGCAGCACGCCGTGCTGTAGCCCGTCTTCGAACTGGGCCTGTACGCGCTTCTGGCCATCGTCGTAGAAGCGCGACCACACGCCTACGCGGAGTCCGTCCCGGTACTCGCCCGAAGACAGGGGCTGGCCGTTCGCGTGGTACTCGGTCATCCAGCCGTGCTTGATGCCGGCGTCCTGACCGATCTTCTCGCACCAGGTTCGCGTGCCCTCCGGCGGGACCGCGCCGCGGGGCTGGGTGCCCGAAGGGCAGGGCGGATCGGCGGGGACGGCGAAACCGTCGTCGCCGTTGCGGGCGATGCCGTCGGTGATCGGCGGACGAATCGAGAGCGTCGGAGGCTCGTAGGCCTGCTGCGGACTGTCGGCGTAGCTGGGATCTGCGTCGGGGCTTGCGTTCATGTCCCCGGCGTCGATCTGGGCCTGCGCGGATCCCATCCCCAGCCGTTGCTCCTGCTGGGCCAGCAGCTCCTCCATGTCGGCCGCCGCTTCCTCGCCGAGCGAAGCCCGGTGCTGATCGAGCTTCGAGCGAAGCTCGATCACCGAGTCGCGCATCATGCGGGCCTGGTCCGGGTCCGACGGGTCCATGCCGTCGAGCATTGCCAGCTGGGTGCCGATCTCCATGGCCGCACCGAGCCCGCCCATGGCCTGCTCGAGGGTCATGCCGTCGCCCATGTCCGCTTGCGCGACCTCCTGGGCCTGCGACGCCATCTGGTCGACCATGGCGATCTGGCCGGGCAGGGGACCGAAGGCCAGCAGCAGCCCGAGCAGGGCGCCGACCTTGTTGGGCGGCCGGAAACCGTCGTGGAAGGCGATGTACGGATAGACGAAGAAGTTTGCGATGGGAACGAAGCTCAGCAACCCGATCCACTTGGACAGCCCGCGTCGTTCCGCAGTCGCCATCGCGATGCGCACGAAGTAGACGATCGCGCCCAGCGCAAAGCCGCCGATCGCGAGTCCGCCGATGATGCCGCCGGCTTCGCCCATCGCGGCGCTCAAGCCGGCGAGGATTCCCACGCCGATGGTCCCGCCGATGCCGACGAGCAGGAACAGTTTGAAGTTCCCGCCGCCTACCTTGATGTACGGATACAGCTGCAGCAGCGGAAGCCATGAGATGAACGAGGCGAACTCGGGTAGCTCGTTCTTTTCCGAGATGACCTGGAGCGAATAGGCGAAGAGCACCTGGACGATCGCACCGGCGACGGCAAATACCACGAAGAAGGCCGCGACGGCCTGAATGATTTCCATGTGACGAGGCTCCCGATCGAGGGCGTCTCCTTACATCGGAAGCCCCCGATTCCACGTTGAGCCGTGTCCTGCCGTTCGCGGCCTTCCGCTTGCGCTGGCAGGCTTCCGTTCCCACTGGAACTCGGCGGCACGGGGATTGCTCCCGGAATGGGCCGTGATCGAACAGATGATCCTCGGTCGGTCCGAGGCGATCCGGCGGCTTCGCGACGAGATCGAGCAACTGGCGTGCACGCCAGTCCGGTGCCTGCTGGTGCTCGGCGAAACCGGGGCGGGCAAGGACCTGGTTCCGCGCGCGCTCCATGCTTCGTCGCCCCACCTGCCGGGTCCGTTGGTGGTGTTCAACTGTCCCGCAGTCCCGAGCGACCACCTGGAGAGCGAGTTGTTCGGCACCTCGCGCGGCGCCTTCACCGGGGCGGTCGACCGTCCGGGTGCGGCCGAGCAGGCACGCGACGGGTTGCTGGTGCTCGACGAGATCGGCGCCATGGCGCCCGCGCACCAGGCCAAGGTCCTGCGGCTGCTCGAGAATTGCGAGGGGCGTCGGCTGGGCGCGGCCGTCTCGTATCCGGTGCACGCGAGCTTCGCGGCGTCGACCCACGAAGACCCTGGACAGGCGGTACGCACGGGCGTGTTGCGCGAGGATCTCTACTACCGACTCGCCCAGGATGCGGTGCTCCGGGTTCCGCCCCTGCGCGCGCGCCTCGAGGACCTGCCGCTCCTGGCCCAGTCGTTCCTCGACGAGATCGGCGCCTTCGTGTTGACGCCCGGCGCGCTGATGGCGCTCGAGAGCCACTCCTGGCCCGGCAACGTGCGCGAGCTGCGAGCCGTGGTGCGAACCGCGGGCCGGATGGTGCGGCGCGGGTCGCAGCCGGCAGCGATCCACGAGGAAGACGCCGCGAGAGCCCTCGCGCAGATCGCTCTGCCCGCAAATAACCAAGATCATTGATGAATTCAGTTATTGAAAATGAAATCCGATTTCGGTACAACCTGATCTCCATTGAAATTGAAAATCCTTTTCAATTAGTCAGTTGATGACGCACCCAGCAGAGGACGAGGCCGAGATCATGCAGAGCACGACATCACCCCCCCGAACGAGCACGTGGCAGATCGTCCTTCTGGGATCGCTGTTCGCCGTCGCCTTCGCGGGTGGGGCGGTAGCCGAAGCCACCCCCGCGAACGACGAGAGCAGCGAGACGACACTCCAGGAGCTCGAAGAGAAGCTCCGGGTGCTCGCCGAAGAGATCGCGGATCTGAAGAGCGACGAGGCCGTACCGGACGATCTGACGGAGACCGACGGCTTCTCCGGTCTCGGTCCTGCCGCCTCGAAGGTCTACCGACGAGACCGGGGACTGTCCATCGGTGGCTACGGCGACGTTCGCTTCCAGCACCAGACGAAGAACTCGAATGGCCGACAGGACGTCTTCGATGCCCTGCGCTTCGTCCTCTACACCGGATACAAGTTCAACGACTGGCTGGTCATGAATTCCGAGGTGGAATTCGAGCACGGCAGCACCAGCAAGAGCGGTTCGGCTTCCATCGAGTTCCTGACCGTCGATTTCCTCGTCGAGGAATACTTCAACATCCGGGCCGGACTGGTGCTGATTCCCATGGGCTTCCTCAACGAAGTGCACGAGCCCCCGTTCTACTTCGGTGCGGAACGGCCCGAGGTCGAGCGGCGCATCCTGCCGACGACCTGGCGCGAGAACGGCGGCGGCATCTTCGGCACCTTCGACCTCGGTGGCGGCGGCGACGTCCACTACCGCATGTACGGCGTGAATGGCTTCGACGCCAAGGGCTTCCGGGACAACGGCCTGCGCGGAGGCCGTCAGAACGGCAGCGAAGCGCTCGCCGACGACTGGGCCTTCGTCGGACGCGTCGACTACGAGGCCGGCGACGCCTTGCCGGGCTTCCTGATCGGCGGCTCGGTCTATGCCGGCAAGTCCGGCCAGAACCAGACGAACTCGGTCTGCATCGCCAATTGCACGACGCCGCCCGGCGACGTGGTGATTCAGCCGACCACCGAAACCCGTCAGATCCCCGACGCCTTCGTTCACATCTACGAGTTCCACGCGCAGTACAAGGCGCACGGCTTGAGTCTGCGCGGGCTGTTCGCCCACGCCTTCGTGGACGATGCGGGCAGCCTGTCCCGTGCACTGGATCTCGGGACGACCAGCTCGGTCGCGCAGCAGATGATCGGTGGCTACGCGGAGATCGCCTACGACGTGATGCCGCTCTTCTTCGAGACGAACATGTCGCTGGAGCCCTTCTTTCGCTACGAGTACCTCGACACCCAGTACGACGTCGCCGGAGGCTTCCGGAAGGACCTGAGTCTCGACTACGACCTGTACGTCTACGGCGTGAGCTACAAGCCGATTCCGCAGGTCGTCGTGAAGCTCGACTACCGGGACTTCCAGGCGAAGAGGGGATCCCTCAGTGATCAGGTGCAGGCGAGCATCGGCTTCGTCTTCTAGGAGCGTGCGCGGCAGAACGCCGCGCAGCGCCCGTCACCGCGCGGCGAGGGCCCTGATCGGGGTTCTCGCCGCGTTCTCGTTCGCTGCGACGACCGCAGAAGCCAAGGTCTTCCAGGCTCGCCAGGAGGCTCTGGAACAGGCGTTCCCCGATGCGGACCGCATCGAGAAGGACACCATCATCCTGTCCCAGGACCAGGTCACCGCGATCGAGTCCGCCGCGCGTGCTGCCGTCCACACGAAGCTCATCACGATCTTCACCGCCTGGAAGGGCGACGAGGTCCTGGGGTACGCACACATCGACGTCCACACGGTCCGGACGCATCCCTCGGCTCTGCTCGTCGTGTGGTTGCCCGACGGGACGGTCCGTTCGGTCCGCATTCTCGCCTTCCACGAACCCCTCGATTACCTGCCTGCCGAGAAGTGGTACGCGCAGTTCGAGGGCACAGATGGAGACGACAAGCTGCGCGTGGGGGGCGACATCCATGGCGTCGTCAACGCGACCTTGTCGACCCGGGTCGCAGCCGCCAGCGTCAGACGCGCGCTGGCCTACCATGCGGTCCTGATCGCGCCGGAACTGGACGGCGGAGCGAACGAGAAGACGGAAGTGGAAGAAGTGAGAGAAGAAGTGAGAGAAGAAGCGAGAGAGGAGCCCTGACCCGTTGCGCTTCGTGGTTACTGGAGAATGGTCGCGCAATCGCCTGCTGCAGGTCATCGTACTTCTGTACGCCATCTATGTGGGGATGCTGTGGGTCACCAACGCAGCCCTCTACTTCAACAAGATGAGCCTCGCGCCGTCGTCGGTGGTCGCCTACTACCTCGGCGACGCCGAGCAGTACACGTCGCCTCGCACCTACCAGGGCCTGCTGGAAGTGTCGCACTTCCATCTTTTCGCCTTCGGCATGTTGCTGCTGGTGATGACGCACCTGATGCTCTTCGTGCCCCTTTCGGGCAAGCTCAAGGCCTGGCTGATCTCGGTTCCCTTCTTTGCGGGTCTGCTCGACGAAGGCGCGAGCTGGATGGTTCGCTACGGCGGAGAGTCGTTTGCCATCGTCAAGATCGCCGGCTTCCTGTTGCTGCAAGCGAGCCTGGCGACCCTGATCGTCATCTCCGTGTGGTCGGTGTTCGCGGGGAGCCAGGAGAACCTCGACGGGGAAGACTGGGAACTCGAGGACGATGACGATCTCGACCTGCCGTCCTCCGGGACACCCACCGAGCCGGTCTAGCGTCGCGCGTGTGTCGAGTGGCGGGCGGGTCCTCCTCTTCGCGCTCGCCGCGGTCGCGAGCACTGCGTGCGCGCAGCCAGCGCCCCAGTGGGTCGCCGTCGAGGACGGTCGTCTCGTCATGGGGACGGTGCTGGATGTGTCGCTGCGCGTGTCTCCAGGCGGCGAAGCCCCCGCTCGCGAGGCTCTCGACCAGCTGTTCCGAGAGGTGGCGGCGCTCTCGCGTGTGGCCAGTCGCTTCGATCCCGAGAGCGGTGTGAGCCGCCTGAACGACGCCGCGGGGCAGGGCCCGGCGGCGGTGGACCCGGCGCTCTACGAGATGTTGTTGCAGGCCGAGTCCGCCCGCCGGGCCACGCGGGGCGCCTTCGACGTGACGGTTGGCCCCGTCGTGGCGCTGTGGACCGAGGCGGCCGGCCGCGACCGCGCGCCGTCCCGCGACGAGCTGGCCCAAGTCTTGACGCGAGTCGGTCGACCGATCGGCCTCGAACAGGGAAGAGCGTCTCTCGCGCTGCCGGGCATGTCCGTCGACCTGGGCGGAATCGCCAAGGGGTTCGCCCTGGATCGGGTCCGCGCCCGGCTCGCAGAGGAGGGACTGGCGCGTTGTCTGCTCAGCTTCGGTCGCAGCAGTGTCTGGGCGGGGGGCCAGACCTGGCGCTTGCTGATCGAGTCGGACGACGGCACGCCCGTCGGTCTGGTCGAGCTTCGCGACCAGGCACTGTCGTTGTCGTCGAGCCTCGCCCAGTCGAGTGTGATCGAGGGCGTCGCCTACGGCCACGTCGTGGACCCGCGCAGCGGCCAGGCCCTGCAATCGCGACGCATCGCGGTGGTCGTCGGCCGTCGGGCCACGGAGGCCGAGGTACTGAGCACCGCGCTGCTGGTTCTCGACGAAGCCGCGGGCCGCGCAGTCCTCGAGGAACAGCGCGCCGAAGCATGGGTGCGCGAAGAGGACGGCAACGAGTGGCAGACTTCGGGCTGGCAGGCGGCCACCGGCTTCCGTGCATCGAGGGCGGGAGCACCGCCGGCTGGGTCGCCGCAGCTCGACTTGGACTAGAGTCTCCCCCCGAGGAAGGGGGCTTCGAATGGGTACGACCGAAGGTTCGGGTGCATCTCGCGCGGGGGGAGAGGGCTTCCACAACGAGGACGCCTTCGTCGTCGAAGACGGTCTCGGTCTGTATCTGGTCTGCGATGGCGCGAGCGGTACGCCGGCCGGAGAAGTCGCTTCGCGCGTAGCCGCGCAAGCCCTCGAAGATTTCGTCGAGCACGTCGACGGTGCCCTCGATCTGCGTGGCCGCGGCGTCGCGCGAGCCGTCGTCGAACGGGCCATGGGCTATGCGATGGCGGCCCTGGACGAGGCCCAGCAAACGGACCCCCAGCTCGCAGGTCTGGCGACCACGCTGACCGTGTTGCTCGCTCACGCACGGACCGGCGTGATCGGTCACCGCGGCGACAGCCGCGCCTATCTGATCCGCAACGATCGCGCGCACCAGTTGACGGTCGACCACGAGCTCACCAAAGTCAGCGACGAGACGGACGCCGACTCGGAGGACGTCTTCACCGTCGAACTCGAGCCGGGCGACACCATCGTGCTCTGCACCGACGGCGCGGAAGACGTCGTCCAGGACGACGGGATCGTTCGCGTCGCCGGGGACCTCAGCCCGCGTGTCCTCGCGAGTCGGATCGTCAGCGCGGCCCAGCGCGTTCGACCGGGTCAGGACGCCACGGCCGTGGTCGTGCGGGTGCGAGGAGACCGTGAGCCCGGCTGGCTCGAGCTTTCGGGACAGCCCTACGGCACCCGCTTCGGCCACACCCTGCAGGCCTGAACCGGCGCGGGGCCCGGACCGACCGGGTCCTACAGCAGCATCTCGAGGGGGTCCTCGACCCGTCGCTTGATGGCGGCGAGCAGCTGCGCGCCGACGGCGCCGTCGACCGCTCGGTGGTCCGCCGACAAGGTCAGGGTCATCTGGTGTCCGACCGCGACCTTCCCGTCGCGCACCACGGGCTGCTCGGTCCCGGCGCCAACCCCGAGGATGCAGCTCTGGGGCGGATTCACGATGGGGTAGACGCTGTCGACCCCGAACATGCCCAGGTTGGAAACGGTGAAGCTGCCGCCCTGGTACTCCCGCGGCGTGAGTTTTCCTTCTCGGGCGCGAGTCGCGAGGTCGCGGATCTCGTCCGACAGCTGCTCGAGCTCCTTGCGGTCTGCCTCGCGCACGAGCGGCGTCACCAGACCTCCGTCGGTGGCGACTGCGACGGCTACGTCGGCGCGCTCGTAGTAGACCAGGCCTTCGTCGCTGTAGGAGACGTTGGCGCCCGGCACCTCGATGAGCGCGAGCGCGGACGCGCGCACGATGAAGTCGTTCACCGAAATGCGACGCCCTTCCGCATTGAGCTTCTTGCGAAGGTCGAGCAGGCGGTCGATCGCACAGTCCACGTGCAGATAGAAGTGGGGGATCGTCTGCTTCGACTGCTGCAGGCGCGTCGCGATGGTTCGGCGCATGCGGGAGAGAGGCTCGATCCGGAAGGGCGTGTCGCTCTGGAAGGATGAAGGCGGCGTCTCGGCCTTGTCGGCCGAGGCGCCCGTCGCCTGGGGCTGCGCGGGCTTCTCGGGCTGCGCAGGCCTGGCGGGCTTGGCGGCCTGCACGTCGGACTTGGTGATGCGTCCGCCGGGCCCGGTACCGGCGACCGCGTCCAGGTCGACGCCCGTCTGGCCGGCGACCCGGCGGGCGAGAGCCGTCGCGGAGGCGCCCGAAGCGCTCTTCGCCGTCGGCGCCGCTACCGGCGCGGGCTCGGGCTGAGCCGCGGCGCGCGCTGCGGGTTCCGGAGCGGGCTTCGATTCAGGCTCGGGTGCAGCGCCTTGCGGCTCCTCGGGTGGAGCGGGGGACGCGGCGTCTGCGTCCCCTTCGAACAGCGCGAGCACGGTGCCGACGGCGACGCCGTCGGTGCCCCCGGGCACGAGGATCTCGAGCAGGGTTCCCGACACCGGCGATTCGAACTCGACCGTCGACTTGTCGGTCTCGATCTCGGCGATCAGGTCGCCCGCGCGAACGCTGTCCCCTGGCTTCACGAGCCATGAGAGGAGATCGGCCTCCGTCATGTCGGAGGCGAGCTCGGGCATGCGGACTTCGACCGGCACGGCCGCAGCATCGCACAGGGGACTCGGGTTGGTCGACCCTGCGCCGGATCCGCCGGCCGTCAGGCCCCCTCGGCGACCAGCCTTCCGATCTTCGCCAGCTGGGGTGCCGCTCCGCCCAGGGTGAGGTCGAGCTGCTTGAACCACAACAGGAAGCGGTGGATCGGGTAGTCGGTGTCGGCGCCGGTGCCGCCGTGCAGATGCTGTGCGGTGTGGACCACGCGGTGTCCCCCGAGGCTGCTCCACCACTTGGCGATCGCGATGTCGATGTCGGCAGGTAACCCGGCGTCGAGCTTCCACTGGGCCTGCCACAGGGTCGATCGCATGCACTCGATGTCGATGTAGCCGTCGGCGGCGCGCAGGGAGACGCCCTGGAACGAACCGATGGGCTTCTCGAACTGGCGCCGGGTGCCCGTGTATTCGGCCGTGCGGCGCAGGGCCTCGCTGGCGACTCCGAGCAGGGTCGCGGCCACACCCACCATGGCTCGGGCCTCGACGAAACGGACGATCTCTGTGCCGGCGGCGATGCTCTCGCCGAGGACGTCGTCCGCGGGAACGCGCACCTTCGAAAGCACGAGCCGGGACTGGGGCTCGCGGTTGGTCATCTGCTGGCGCTCGACGTGGACCCCCGCTGCCGTGGGGTTGACGAGGAAGACGCCAACGCTGCCGTCTGCGGTCGCCGCCGGCACCAGGATGCATTCGGCCAGGTGCGCCACCGGGACGCAGATCTTCTCTCCCTCGAGCAGCCAGGCGTCGCCGTCCTGGCGCGCCGTGGTGCGCGGTCGGGCTGGATCGAAGCTGGCGTACTCCGCGAATGCGGCGCTCAGGATCGCGTCCCCGCTGGCGACACCGGGCAGCCAACGGGTCTGCTGCGCGTCGCTTCCGAAGGCGGCGACGGCGACGCCCCCCAGCACCGCGCTCGCCAGGATGGGGACCTGACAGACGCTGCGCCCCTGCTCCTCGAGCAGGATCGCGAGCTCGGTCATCCCCATGCCCGAGCCGCCGTGGGCCTCGGGCAGTGCCAGGCCCAGCAGGTTCGACTTGCCGAGGGCATCCCACAGGTCCCGGTCGATGCCGTCCGCGCTGTTCTCGACCTGGCGCAGGCGTTCGTGGTCGGAATGGTCCGCGAAGATCTGCTGCGCGAGCTCGCGAATCGCTTCCTGCTCTTCGTTGAAGGAGAAGTTCATGGCTTTGGCTTCCTCAGCGCGGAACGCGCGGCATGGCCAGACCGGCCATCGATACGATCTCGCGCTGGATCTCGTTGACGCCGCCGCCGTAGGTGTTGATCGTCGCGACGCGGTAGTTGTGCTCGAGGTCTCCCTCGAGGACGGCGCCCGCCGAACCGCGGTGCGCTGCGCCGGCGGTCCCCACGACGTTCAGCAACAGGCGGTACACCTCGATCACGGTCTCGGTGCCGTACACCTTCACCGCCGAGGCCTGGGCGGGGTTCATGGCGCCCTGCTCGAGCTGCCAGGCCATGCGCCAGTTCATCAGGCGCATGGCGTCGAGTCTTGCACGGGCTTCGCCGAGAGCGATCTGTGCCCAGGGTCGACTCGCGACGGGTTGGCCGTCTTCGGCGAGGGTTTCCCGCGCCCAGTCCACGACGTCGTCGTAGTGCTTGAGGGCGAGTCCGCCGAAGGCCGCCAGGCCCACGCGTTCGTGGTTGAGCTGGCTGGTGATGAGTCGCCAGCCGCCGTTCACCCCGCCGACGACGTTGCTCTCGGGGACCCTGCAGTTTTCGTA
Source organism: Deltaproteobacteria bacterium (assembly GCA_029261855.1). GTDB lineage: Bacteria > Myxococcota_A > UBA9160 > UBA9160 > UBA4427 > JAJDAN01. Next base: position 53,965 of record JAJDAN010000024.1, on the reverse strand, counting down.
GTAGGTCATGCAGGTCGAGACCTCGCCGATCGTGTGGATCAGCGACGTGCTGAAGCCGGGGTCCTTCGTGTCGAGGATGAAGATCGTGATGCCGTGGTGCTTCTTGCCTTCCGAGCTGGTTCGGGCCGCAAGCCAGATGTAGTCGGCGTCGTGCGCACCGCTGGTGAAGATCTTGGTCCCGTTGATGATGTACTCGTTGCCGTCCTTGACCGCCGACGTCGACAGGGAAGCCAGGTCGGTCCCGGCCTCGGGCTCGGTGTAGCCGATGGCGAAGTGGACCTCGCCCGCGAGGATCTTCGGGATGAACTCGGCCTTCTGCTCGGGGGACCCGAGCTCCATCAGCGCGGGCCCGACGGTGCTGAGGGTCACGAAGGGCAGCGGCGCCCCGGCCCTTCGCAGCTCGTCGATGAAGATGAACTGCTCGAGGGTGGTTCGTCCCTGGCCGCCGAACTCCTTCGGGAAGCCGACGCCGAGCCAGCCGTCCTTGCCCATCTGCCGAACGATCCGGCGATAGGTCTCACCCCCCTCGGCGCCGCGCATGCTCGCCTTTTCTTCGGGCGTCATGAGCTGCGCGAAGTAGCTGCGCAGCTCTGCGGAGAGGGCCTTCTGCTCGGGGGAGTAGTCGATGTACATGGACGTCTCTCGGGTGAACCGGGTTCAAGCGAGGCGCTGGCGGCGCGAGTGGAACACGTTCTAGCCGCGTCCCCCGGAAACGTCAAACGGTCCGTTGCGTGCGCGACGCGGCAAGCGCGTCGGTCAGCAGCGCGACCGGACGCGCCGACGCAGCGCGGCGATGACGGACAGCGCGGCCAGGGCCAACAACCCGCTGCGCGGCTCCGGGACCCGGAAGCCCAGGAAGTTCTCCTGCGCATCGGCGTTGGCGACGGTCACGGGCGCAGCGTCGCTCTGGGTCCGGGCGCCGGGAAGATTCCAGTGCCCGCCGCGCAGACCGAGGGTGTCCTCGAGCCATTCGACGACGTTGCCCCCCTGATCGAGGGTCCCGAACGGGCTCGGAGAGAACGCGTAGGCGCCGGCGTCCGTCAGCGGTGCCGCCGCGGCGAGCGCGCCCTGGGCGTTGACGCCGTTGCCGATGTCCCGGGTCGGGACCTGGGTGGTGGGCAGGGTGTCCGACGAAGTCGGGAAGTCGAACCAGGTCGCCGTGCCGTCGTCGTAGTAGGCGGCCTTGTACCACTCGTCCCGGGTCGGCACGAAGTAGCGGGCCCTGGGCTGGCGTCCGCCCTGGAGGACGCCAGCGTCGAAGAGGTAGGCGCCGTCCTCGGTGGCGGCGTCGCCCCCGATCGTGGGCATGCGGTTGTGCAGCCAGTTCGCGTAGCGCATGGCGTCGTCGCGCGAGACGAACACGACGGGCTGGTCGGCGAGGCCCGAGATCGGGTCGTAGGAATAGTTGCCCTGGCCGCCGCTGCGGGCGATGCCTCCCCGGCTGTCCGTCTCCATGCGCGTATCGTACAGGTCGTGGGGGTCGCTCTTGGCAACCGCGTCGAGGAAGTCGGCGTACTCGGCGTTCGTGACTTCGGTCTGTGCGATCCGGAAGCCGGTGGAAACCGATCCGAACCCCGTCAGCGGATCGGCGGGATTGCCCCCGGACCCGACGAGTACCAGGTCCACCGGGGTCTGCATGGCGTCGGTAGCGAGCAGGTAGAGATTCTGGTCCGCAGCCACCTGGTCGAAGTCAAGGTCGAGGGTCTCGCCCGAGGCCAGCGTTCCCGTCAGGATGCCGGTGACGCTCGCGACCGGTCCCAAGGCGACCGGATTCGCGTCGACCTCGAAGCCGTTACCCACGATGCGGACGAAGGACTGCTCCTGGGCGTCGAGGGTCACCGGGTCGCCGCCGGTGACGAGCCCGGTGGAATCGTTCTGGGCGACCCAGCTGGTGAGGCTGCCGCCAGCCTGCATGGCGAGGTCCGACGTATCGGTGGAGGTCAGCGTACCCACGCTGCCGCCCTGCAGGACCGCGCGGCCCTGGTCGTACAGCTCGATCTCGTCGACGCTGCCGCCGGTCACCGTCGTTTGTGACGTGTCCGAGGTCCGCAGCAGCCCAGCCGAGCCGCCGCTCGCGACCTCGAAGAAGGTCGACACACCCGGGTTGGCGCAGTTGCCGGGCGGGTCGTTGATGTCGACGAAGCAGTTGACGTTGCGGATGTCGATGGTGATCGCCGGGTTGTTGGGGAAGTCGAGGAAGTTGGCGGGCTCGGGCGGGGCCAGGCCGTTCGCCACCAGGGTGACGCCGGAGGGCTGGGCGATGGTGATGAGCGGGAAGTTCGGTTGCACCGGGAAGGTGCATTCGTGGGTGCTTCCGTTCACGGGCGTCTCGAGTTCTTCGACCGCGTAGCAGAGGGGGTCCAGGCAGCTGAGCTCGTCGGCGGACAGCTCGACGCACAGCGGATTCAGGCAGGCCGGGTAGTCCGGGGGGGAGAAGCCAGAGTTGCAGAGCTCGACCAGGATGGGCTCGCCGTTCGGGTCTTCCATCGTGAAGTCGACGACGGGCAGCTGCGCGAGTTCGGCGAGCACCGCCGAGCTCGTGGACGGCGGGCCGAGCAGGCTGTCGTTGCAGCGGGCGTCGGTGGTCGCCAGCCCCGCGAGCTGGGCCACGATGTCGCCGCCCGTGCCCACCTGGCCGATCACGAAGTAGGCGTTGTTCCCGTCGTCGTCCGCGTCGTCGAAGGTGAACCCGTCCTCGCGCACGAGGTCCGAGTTGTCGACGAGGTTGATGATCCACTCCGGGGTGATCTCTCCGATTTCACCGGGGGCAGCGGGGGCGTCTCGAACGAAGGCCACGGTGAGCAGGTTGTTCTCGAACACCCCCGCGGCTCCCGTGTCCAGGGGCGGGCCAAGGACGTTGTTGGCCTCGATCAGATTGTTGCCACCGTCGATCTCGAGGACGCCGGCGTGGACCACCCGCGAGGTGACGAGCTGGTCGATCGCCCGGAATTCGGGCGTGGTGTTGGTGCAGGGGAGGGGGTTCTGTGCGTCGTCGCAGACGCCGACGTCCTCGCTGCAGGCGTTCATCGTGGCGCCAGCGAAGTCGCAGGTACACAGGAAGCAGTTCGGGTCGTCGGCGTCGCAACCGATCGTCTTGTCGCTCAAGTGGAAGAAGGTGCGGTCCTTGACGAGGCTCGCGAAGGCCCGGGCGAAGGGCCGGACCGTGGGGTTGTCTTCCTCGAGCTCGACGAAGAACGTGCCGAGAGTGGTCTGGATGCTGACCGACCCGATGACGTCCTCGTCCTGAGCGGAGGCCGGCGGCGCCTGTGCCAGGGCCGCGACGACCGCGAGGGCAGCCAGCCAGGGGATGCTTCGAATGACCGGGAGACGCTGGGGCCGGGATGTCCTGTGGCGCTCCGCCATCAGCAGCAGCGTCCTCTCTTCCGCGAGTGCTCGCGTGGGTGGGGTCGAACGGGGGCCTTGTCGAAGCAGCGGATTCTAACGCGTTCAGACGAGGGCGAGGCGCCAGGCTTCGGCGAGGATGGCCACCGCCGTGGCAGCGGCGACCACCTGCACGGCGGGGCCGGCCGTCCGCGGCCAGGCCAGGGTGGCCGGAATCCCCAGGAAGCCTCCTGTCAGGAAGCCAAACAGATGCGCCCAGACGTCCGATCGCTCGCCAGTTCCGAGCATGGCGATGATGGCGAGTCCCGCGGCAATCGGAACCCAGAGGCGCATCCCGATGTCACCGCGTCGCAGCCGCTGGGCCACGCCGCGCCCGCCGAGCAGTCCGACCGCCGCGAAGACCGCGGTCGATGCCCCGACCGACGCGTGGCCCGGCCCCTGGAACAGGGCGTTCTCGAGATTGCCCGCGGCTCCGGCCACGACCATCAGCAGCAGTGCCACACCGGGGCCGTAGCCCCCGGCGGACGCCGCCACGAACAGCGCACCGAAGAGCGCGTTCGACAGCACGTGCGCCCAGTCCGCATGCAGGCACAGGGCCGTGATGGTGCGCCACAGCTCGCCGTCGAGGATCGCGCTGGCGTCGGCACCACCGTTTGCGAACCAGGTGACCGCCGGGTCCCGCGGCCCGGTCCAGGCAAAGAACGCGACGATCGCGAGGGCGAACAGGCCGCCGGCGAAGCGCTCGATCTCGCCGATCCGTTCGGCCGGCAGGCTGCGCGGCCGCGGGGGCCGGGCGTTCTCGGTCTCATACTGGTCGAGCACCCGTCTCGCGGCTTCGCGCTCGGTTGCGGGAACGTGCACGATGAAGTGCTGACCCGTGTGATGCACCGAGGCGCGAAAGCTTTCTGCGGTCAGGACGAGCAGCCACTCGTCCACGCTGCGGCGGTCGGTGGTGGACCGCACGACACCGCTCTCGTCGGGAGCGGCATCCCGGGTGGGATCTCCGGGGGTGTTCTCTGCTTCGTCTTCGGGTCCCGTCATGGCGGCGCAGAGAATGCTGCTCCAGAGCAGCGAACGCCCGAGATCTTCGATCCCGGGCGTTCGACCGTTCCCTTGCCGGGTTTCCCGGCCTGATGGACGCGGCGCCTCGACAGGCTGTGACCCGTCGTTCGCCGGAGGGCAGGGCTTCCTGCGCCCTGCGCGACTCACTTTCTTCTTTCTCTTCCTCTCTCTTTTCGGTCGCCTCCCCCGATCCCGGACGCGGTTCGCCTGAATCAGGCTTGCGCCGATGGCGCTCATCGCGCCCATCGTCGCGGGCCGAACGGTTGACCCGCCTCTTGCAAAGGTTACTGGCCGACGTTCCGCAGTGTCAATCGAAATGAAGTTCGACGCGCGAAGCTTCGGCATGACGAACGCGCGTTCTGGAACAGGGACGAGCTGAGCACGCACTCGGGTCGCTAGAGCAGATCGAGCTGTTGAGGTTGCCCCATGGCTTCGTCGAAGCTGTGGCCGATCTCCACGAGGATCGCGTCCGCGACGGGCCGGAGCACGCGTTCGACGTAGTGACGTCGGTCGACGTCCCGGGGCAGCGGGCCTCCGGGGAAGACGGGCTCGGGCCCGGTTCTCGCGATCACGTACCGCACGATGGGACCGACCTGGACGCCCGCCTGTTCGAGCTTGCGCGCAGCCTGGACGTGGGGCGGCGTCGACGCCGTGTAGCTGTCGAGGTTGCGCTTGCGGATCCGCTTGACGTACACGAGCTCGTTGTCGAGCTTGCCTTCGGTCACGTCGTCGGTGACCTGCTTGACGAAGGGCATCACGCTCGCGTAGCTGTCGTCGCTGAAGAGCCGCTCGAGCATGCCTTCTTGCAGGCGCCCTGCGACCGCCGGCCAGTCTCGGCGCACGGCTTCGAGCCCGACGATCTCGAGGCGACCGTCCTCCCAACCTGCGTAGCGCTTCTTGCTGACGCCGCGGCCGCCTCGCACGTGAGGCAGGAAGAGGCGGTCGTAGACCTTCTCGAGCTCGAGGGTCAGCCGCGGCTCGACGCCGTACTCGCTTCGGATGCGCTCGCCGATCCGCGCTTCCACGCGTTCGCGCAGTGCGACGGCATGTGCGCGCTTCGCTTCCCGGCGGCCGGGACCGTCGGCGTCCGTGTCGAGCTGCACGAAGACCGAGTCCGTGTCGCCGTACACCACGCGCATGCCTTCGGCCTGGAAGGCGTCCCGGGTCCAGCCCAGGGTCTGCTGACCGAAGCCGGTGATCGCGTTCGCGACGCGTGGATCGAAGAAGCGGCAGGACGAAGCGGCGAATACGCCGAACATCGCGTTCATCATGATCTTGATCGCCTGATCGGCGTGCCGTGCCCCGCGGCCGCGGGCGTCTTCGCGCCGTTGCATGAAGCGTTCGATGATGGCGGGGAGGATTGCCGGCTCGCGCGAGAAGCGCGCGCCGTTGGGTGCGACGATGCAGTCTTCCGGTTCGGCGGTGGCGCCCTGGGCGAGCGCCAGGGGGTCGAGGTTGAAGGTTCGGACGAGACTCGGGTAGAGGCTCTTGAAGTCGAAGACCGCCACGTTGGGCGTGACCCCGGGCACTGCGTCGAGCAGCGCGCCGCCCTGGATCGGCGCCGTCTTGCGCGACGCGTCGACACTGGGCGCCACCACGCCGCGCTTCCGCAGCTCGGGCAGGTAGAGCAGGTCGAAAGAAGCGATGCTCGCGCCGACCCGGTCGAGCTGCATCCCCGAGAGCAGGCTGCGTTCGAGGGTGAGCGCGAGCAGACCCTCGTGCTCGAGGATCTCGATCACCAGTCGCGCGTCTTCGAGGTTGTACGCGACGAGGGCTTCCGGGTCCTCGCGGTAGAGACGCTGGATCTCCTCGCCGGCGTTCGGTGCTTCGTGGTCGATCTTCTTGCCGCGCCCGAGCACGGCCTGGGCGACGGTCTCGAGGCGGTAGTCGGGCAGTCGCATGGCGTCGCGCACGAGCGCGATGCCGTCCACCACCATGCGCCCGGGGATCTCCGCGCGGCTCTGGCGTGTGAAGCCCCGGTCCTGCTGGAAGCCGACCGCGCCGTCCGTGCGTCCGAGACGCCCCTCGCGCGGCGGCAGCCCGAGGTGCTCGCAGCGGCGGGTGAAGACCTGCAGGTCGAAGTCCACCACGTTCCAGCCGACGATCAGGTCCGGGTCGAGTTCGCGGATGCGAGCCGCCACCGCGACCAGCAGGTGTCGTTCGTTCGAATGGATGCGTGCGTGGGGGTCGTCGATGCGGTCTTCGTGGACGACGTGGACCTCTTCCACCCGTTCGTCCCCGGGCCCCGTGCACACGATTGCGGCGGACAGGATCGTGTTCGCGTCCATCGTGGTCTCGAGGTCGATCGACAGGGTGACGAGCGCGGGTGGGGGTGCGCTGCCGGGAGACAGCGTCGGGTTGCGGAAGTAGAGCAGTCCGTCGCGTTTGCGGGGCTCCCCTTCGATCGCGACCGAAGCGCGAATCTCGCGGTCGATCAGGTAGCGATACGAAAAGCGGACGTCCGCCTCGCAGGACCCCGCCCCCTGGGCGTCGAGCCGGTCGCGCAGGGCCGGGACCTTGCCCGGGATCGTCACCACCACCTGGGACACGGCTTCGCCGTCGAGATTGCGAAGGTCGCTCGCGCGTACCTCGACGTCGCGTTCGCCAGTGGCGCGGTGTGCTTCCGAGGCGCGCACGAAGAAGTAGGGGCGCTCGCGGTCGTCTTCCACCAGGAACGGTTCCCCGTTCTGGAGACGCCCGTACAGCTGCACCACGGGGCGCCCGTTGCGGACCCGGTAGCTGGGCTGCAGGATCAGCCCTTGCCAAATCAACCCTCGATAGGAAGCTCCGCCCTCCGGCACGGCGTCCCGCCTAACGCGTGGCGGCGATGAACTCGAGGATGTTGCCCGCCGGATCGCGCACCCACATCTGCCCCTGTTCCGGGCTGGTCTCGAGCACGTCGAGTCCATGCTCCTTCAGGTGATCGCGAGTTTTCTCGTAGTCGGCGACGGCGAAGGCCGTGTGGTTGGCGAGGGGAATGTTGCGGTCGGGATTGCTGCCGAGGCCCTGGATGCCTTCGGGCGGCACGATGAGGTGGATCTGGATGTTCGATGCCTGCAGCCAGGCGCCGGCGAATCCGAAGTCGGGTCGCTCGACCGGTTTGCAGCCGAGGATCTCCTGGTAGAAGTGCAGGGCCGCGTCCAGATCGGAGACGCAGAACGAGACGTGGTCGAGGGCGGTGCCGATCATGGGGGGACCTCCTCGCGCGAGTATCGCACGGGCACCCCGGGGCTGCAGGCGGTCGCACGGACCGCCGGGATCAGCGTCGTCAGCCGCGGCGGCGGCGCTTCTTCTTGCGCTTCTGGGTCGACTTGCTGTTCTGGAACGAAGACGTCGCCGAGTCCCAGCCGACATTCTGTCCGGACCCGCCCGGACGCGCACCAGCGCCCAGGATCTGCATCGGGTTCGACGCCCAGCCGACGGCGTTGAGATGGGTGCCGAGATTCTCGACATCCATCGTGACCACCCGGCCGTCCTCCCAGATTGCGGTGTCGTCCGTTTCGTAGACCATCCGAGCACGCCGAGGGTCGCCGACGGCTCGCGTGAACGCGGTTGCCGTCGGCGCGCGGACGATGGTCACCGGTCCGTTGTACGGGATCTCGCAGGTCTGCGGCGCTTCGGCCTCCAGGTCGGCGAACTCGGCACCTTGCTGCGCGACTGGCTCGCTCGGCACGGCCTCCGGCACCGCGGCGTCCTGCTCACGGGCCTCGACCGAGTTCGTCAGCAGGCTCGTCATGACGGCGCGCACGATCTGCCCGCTGGTCGGCCGCGCTTCGCCCTTGGCCTGCTCGCTTCCGCCATCGCTACATCCCAGGGCGAGAGCCAGGCCCAGGCAGCCGCAAGCGAAGCCTGCGGCGCGACGAGATCCGAGAGTGAGACGGCGGAGGGACACGGCGTCTGGATCGGCCGTTCCGGCTCGCGAGTTGAGCCGGGCGGATCGGCTAGCCTGGGGACATGACCTCCACCCGGGCCCTCCTCGTGCTGACCGCGAGCGCCTTGCTCGTCCCGGGCTGTTCGACCTGGTTTCCGGATTTCGTCGAGAAGCGGCAGTTCGAACGGGTCGAGCGGATCGATCGGATCGCCGTCGTCCCCTTCACGGCCGCGGACCGCCTCGCGCGCTCGACGGGGGCGGTCGCCGGAGAGGGAGTCGGCGACAAGGGCGGCGACGTCGTCGTCGAGGAAGAAGGGCTGCGGACGAGCCCCGCCGAGGCCGCGGCTCTCGTGACGCGCTTCGTCAGCGAGGCCCTCGCAACCTACGTCCCCGTGATTCCCGAGAACGACGTGAAGACCGCGTTCCAGGCTCAGGGTCAGCTGACCCCGGGACAGTCTCCTGAGCTGGCGGCGATGCTGGCCGCCAGCGAGTTCGGCGCCGATGCCGTGCTGCTCGGAGTGGTCCGTCGCTACCGCGAGCGGGTGGGCTCTGCCGTCGGGTCCGAGTTCCCGGCGAGTGTCGAGTTCGAGGTCGCCCTGTATGCGGCGCCTTCGGGAACCAAGCTGTGGATCGGCCGCTTTGCCCACACCCAGGCTCCGCTCACCTCGGACGTCTTCGATAGCGCGCGGCTCCCGGGCAGGGGCTCGCGCTTCCTGACCGCCGCCGAGCTCGCCCAGTTCGGGGCGCAGCGGGTTGCGGAGGAAGTCCCGCTCGGCCGATGAGCGTCGCAGGGGCTGGCCCGAGTCGGCCGTGGTCCCTAGGGTTTCGGTCCCTAGGGTTTTAGTTCACCAATCGAAGCACTCCAGGAGCCGTCCATGGCCGGAAGCACCAACTGGGAAACCACCGACATCCTCAAGACGCCGATGGAGGTGTGCTGGCAGTTCGATTACGAGATCCACATGGACAAGCTCAAGAACCTCTACACGAAGTCCAAGCGGATGATGTGGGACTCGGACGTCGACATCGATTGGAGCCGCGAGATCGATCCGTCGAAGCCCCTCGTGGGTGGGCAGCGCCTCGAGTTCGACAAGATCCCCGTGCTCGCCAAGCTGTCGCCCTCGCAGAAAGAGCAGTTTACCGCCGAGTCGACCGCGCACCTGCTGTCCCAGTTCCTGCACGGCGAGCAGGGTGCGCTGATGACGGCGGCAGCTCTGACCCACGCGGTCCCGGACTACGAGGGCAAGCTCTACGCCGCGACCCAGACCATGGACGAGGCGCGACACGTCGAGGTCTACGACCGCTACATCAAGAAGCTCGCGAAGGTCTACCCGATCTCGCCGTGGTTGAAGGAGACCATCGACGCGACCCTGCAGGCCGACCACTGGGTGAAGATCGCGATCGGCATGAACATGGTGGTGGAGGGCCTGGCGCTCGCCGCGTTCCACAACATGCGCAAGGACACGACCTGCGGCCTGCTTCGCGATCTGACCGACAACGTGCTGCGAGACGAGTCGCGCCACGTAGCCTTCGGCAACGTCTACGTGGGAGAGGCGATCGCGTCCATGCACGCGGACGACCGGGAGGACATCGCCCAGTTCGCCTTCGAGGTCATCAAGATGATGGCCGAGTCGATGGGCGGACCCGAAGGCGACGGCCCTCGCAAGCCCGACCCGGGCTTCATTCGGGTGCTGGACGCGGTGGGCATCGATCCCCAGGACTTCATCAAGTCCCTGGTGGAGGCCGGCGCCGCGGGCATCCGCCAGGCGGCTCCGCCGGACCGACTGCATTCGTTCAAGGACCTGATGATGCCTGCCCTCGTGCGGGTGGGAGCCGTCACCGACCGCACCCGCGTGCTCTACAAGGAAGCGGGCATCCCCGTCTGGGACGACCTCGCGGTGCTCGAGTCCATGGAAGACTCAGACACCGGAGTCGCCGACTTCGACGAGGCCTGAGTTCGTCGTTCGAAGTTGGAAGCGCGCTCAGCGCTCGCGTCGGTAGACGAGCCAGTGCCAGCCCGACAAGTCTGAATAGGGCGCCACTTTCACCAATTCGTAGCTGACCTCGTCCCGGTGTAGCTCGGGCGCGTAGCGTCCGAGCGGACCGATCCGGTGGAGCAGCAGCCAGTCCGGGTGCTCGCTCTGTTCCCGATAGACGATGCGCCGGTCCTCCGGCAGGTAGCGGTTGTAGAAGCGGATCACGTTGTGGGTTCGGAAGCGGTGATCGCCGCCCGCGGTCGGGAGCCGCAGGGTCGCGGACTCGGAGATCAACCGCAGGGTCGAGAGGTAGTCGCCCCGGCCGTACTCGTAGAAGCTCGCGATGCGGATGCCGTTGCCGATCGTCACGGCCGCCAGCAACACGACCGCGATCCCGCGCACGGGCCCTCCGCGTGCGAGCGCGCGGGCGAGGGGAGCTGCCAGGGCGATCAGACCGAACACGGTGCTCAGGAGGAAGTAGCGGACGAAGAAGACCTCGGGCCGCATCAGCCAGAACGAGACCGCCGGGGACACGAAGATCACGACGACGAGGAAGATCCAGACGTCGCGCCGCTGTAGCTGCCACCACAAGACCGACGCGGAGAACAGCAGGACCGTCGCGACGGCGGCGGCGGCGGCGAGCCACCCGGCCGGCGGGCCGCCGAGGGCATAGGACAGGGCCCGAACGAATACCTCGAGGGTGTCGAGCTCCGGGCCGTCTCCGATCTTCGTGAGCCGGATGTCGAACCAGTAGAAGCACATCAGCAAGGCGGTCGGCAGCGCAAAGAGCCGCAACCCGTCCCCGGCCCACGCCCGGAATCGGAAGTCGGGGCGCGCCAGCGCGACCGCCATCCATGCGCCGGCCGCTACGAAGACGTGGATGTACATGAGGTGGGACAGGAACCCCGCGCTCGCGCACAGCCAGAACAGCGCCGCCTGGGTTCGTCCGCGGGTTCGCAGATAGTCTTCCAGCACGACGACGGAAGCCAGGGCGAAGAAGATCACGAGCGCGTAGCCGCGCGCTTCGGACGAGTAGTGGACCAGCAGGTACGAGGTGGCGCACAGGCCCGCCGCGACGCAGGCCTCGAGGCGGCCGCCCCGGGCTCCGATCCGCCAGGCGAGGCCGACGCTGAGCGTCCCGGCCAGCAACGCGGGCAGCCGGTAGGGCACCCAGCTTTCGAGCGGGCCGAGGGCGTAGATCCACAGGGTATTCAGGTGGTGGTTGTTCGAATGCCGGACCGTCGTGAAGACGTCCCAGGCGGAATCCATCCCGAGGACGATCTTCAGGGTCCAGATCTCGTCGAGCCAGAAGTCCGTGAAGAGCCCGGGGATGCGCAGGCCCGCGGCGAGCAACAGGAAGCCGGCGAGCAGCCAGCCGGAGGAATGCGCGAGGCGAGCGTTCATACTGGAGCCAGCGCGAACCATACGCGAAAGAGCGAGTGAAGAGTATCCTCCGCGCGTGGCGGCGCGCGTTCTCACACCCCTTGGACTCTTTGCGCTCGCCCTCGCGGTTCGCCTGCTTCCGTGGCCAACGGTGATCGAACCGGGACGTGTCGTCTACTTCGGGATGGACGCGTGGTACCACATGCGTCGCGTGCAGATCGCGCTCGCCTCCCTCCCGACTTCGGCGGGCTGGCCACCGGCCTTCGACCCGTACCTGAATTTTCCGCACGGTGGCATGCCGATCTGGCCCCCGCTCTTCGACGCCGGGGTGGCCTGGTTCGTGTGGCCGTTCGGCGCGGTCGGGGGCTGGCTCGCAGCGGAGCGCGCGGCCGCGATCCTGCCGCCGATCCTCGGTGCCCTGTGTGTCGTCGTCGTCTACCGGCTGGGGCTTCGTCTCTTCGACCGGACGATCGCCGTCGTCGCGGCCACCGGCCTCTGCTTCCTGTCGGCGCATTTCTGGTACTCGCAGATCGGCTTCGTCGATCACCACGTGGCGGTCGCGCTCGCGGCGACGTCGCTGCTCGCCTGGGCGGCGAATTTCGTCGACCGCTTGACGGACGGCGGGGACGCGCGCGGCTCTGCCGTCGCAACCGGTCTGCTTTGCGGCGTTTGTCTGTCGATCTGGCCCGGTACGGTGCTGCACGTGGGCGTCGTGGTCCTGGGGGTCGGGGTTGCCTGGCTCGCGAGGCCCGGCGCCGCCGCTTCGCGGTCGGGAGCGCGCATGCTCGCCCTGTCCGCCGGCGTCGCGCTGCTGGTCGTCGCGCCGCTGGGTTGGTTCGCGGGCTGGGACGGCGCGCGCGCCTTCAGTCCCACCGTGTTGTCGCGCTTCCAGCCCTGGATGTTCGCTGTGTTGATCGCGTTGGCGGCGATCTGCATGCTCGCCTCACGCGGTGGTTGGTTCGGTGAGACGCCCGGGCGCCGCGCGACGGTCGCGCTCGCGACGGGTCTGGCCCTCGTCGGCGCCAGCCTCGTGGCGATCCCGGAGCTGACGAACGGCGTCGAAGAGGCCTGGCGCTGGTTCACCCGGGACGAGGTGTTCCAGGGTCTCGTCCGCGAATCCAAACCGCTTTTCGCTTCCGAGACCGGTATCGATCCACACAACGCCGAGCTGCGCCTGTCGCGGCTGCTCTATCTGCTCCCCGTCGCGCTGGCTGCACTGGCATGGCGTTCGCGCGACTTCGAGCACGCGCCCGCGATCCGCTTGCTGGTCGCATGGACGCTCACCCTGGGCATGGCGACGCTGCTGCAGCGGCGCTTCTTCAATTCGCTGTCGCCAGTCTTCGCCCTGGTCATGGCGTGGGCGGTGGTCACGTCGGTGCGTCGCATTCCAGCCTGGTGGGTGGGCGCTTCCCCGGCGACGCTGCGGACCGTCCAGGCCGGGGTGATCGTGCTGGCGCTCGGCTTGTACGCCCCGACCCTGGCCGCCTACGCCGTGCCCGCGAAGAACTTCGTCCACTGGCTGCGCGGTGAGACGATGGTCGTCCCCAAGCCCGAGATCTCGCGGCGCGTCCTGCTCGACACGGCTCTCTGGCTGAACGAGAACACGCCACCGACCAGCGGCCCCCTCGACCCAACGAGCCAGCCCGCGTACGGGGTGATGGCGCCCTGGGGCTACGGTCACCTGCTCAAGTACGCCGCTCGCCGTCCGACGGTCGTGGGCAACTTCGGAGACGACGTGGGCGGCGACAACCTGAGACGGTCGAACGCCTACTTCGCCAGCCGCGAAGCCGACGCGTCGCAGATCCTCGACGATCTGCGCGCTCGCTACGTGCTGGTCCGCAGCCTCGGAGACGTCCCTCCGGATCACCTCCGCGGGCAGGCCATGCGCAAGCGGCTGAGCCAGGACGACAGTCCGGGCCTCGCGCGTCACCGGTTGGTGTACGAATCACCCCTGGACACGATCTGGGCCGGCATCGGTCGTTCGGAATTCCGCGTCTTCGAGCACGTCGCGGGCGCGCGCCTGGTCGGCGAGGCCGCGCCGGGCGCCGTCGTCGTCGCCCGGCTCGGGTACACGAGCAATCGCGGGCGCCGTGGCCGCTTCGAGAGCCGCGCGACCGCGGGTCCGGACGGTCGCTACGAGATTCGGGTGCCGTACGCGAACCGCGGTGCGCCGCCCGGCGTGCAGGCGGACCCGAGCTATGCGGTCTCCGCCGGCGGGCGCGTCGTGCCCGTCCCGGTGCTGGAACGGGACGTCCGCAGCGGTGCGCGTGTCGACGTCCCCAGCCTGCGCTGAGCCGCGTTTCGACCCGCCTCTGCGGTGCCGGGTGACACGCCTGTGGTAAACCCCAGGCCGGGGGGTTCTCGAGCGATGACAGGTCGGATCGCCGCGCTCGTATTGGGCGCCATTCTTGCGCTGCCGGCTGCGGCCCAGCAGAAGCCGCAGCAGCCGGAGTGGGACGACAGCTACTACCCGTACGCTCGCGAGGGCTTCTACATCGGGCTGGGTGCCCAGTTCGCGCTCGAGAACTTCGACAAGGACCCGGCGATCGACGTTCCCGGCAACGAGTCCGACATCACCGCCGACGACGGCGGTGGCGTCGAGCTGAGGGCCGGCTACCGGGTGAATCCCTACGTCGCCGGCGAAGTCCTGTTCCAGTACTACTGGGGCTTCGAAGTCCGCGACCGCGCCGGGGCCCTGGCGGGCCAGAACGACAGTTTCGACGGCTGGACGCTGACCGCCAACGCGAAGCTCTACCCGTTGCTCGGCCGCATCCAGCCCTACGGGCTGGCCGGCATCGGCGGCATCGTGTTCAACGAGAAGCAGGGCGAAGACTCGGGTTTCGTGGCGCGCCTGGGCGGCGGCGTCGACTTCTACCTCACCGATCGCCTGGTGCTCGACCTCGAGGTCGCGTACCTGTTCCCCGCGAGCCCCATCTCCGAGCTGCAGTTCGCGACCTTCGCCGCCGGGCTGCAGTACCGCTACTGACCCGGGCCCCAGAACGAAGAGTGGCCCGGTGACGAATCGCCACCGGGCCGTTCCATGCGCCCTCGTTCGCGTGGAGCCGGGACGGCGGAGGTGATGCAGCCTTCGCCGCCTTTTCGGCTCCGGCGGGTGGATGAAGCCCGCCACGAGATAGCCAAAGGAGTGGTTCTAGAGTCACCGCCCGCGCACAGCCGGTTCCGTCGCTCCTTCCGGTCCGAGATCCGCCTCCCGGGCGTGTGAGGCGCAGTGGGTGGCGCCGGGCCGCCGCAAGTTCTCGCAGCCCGCCTGGCCGCAGGCCCCCAGGGGCTCGAAGACCCCCGCCCGGATCTGAGCGGCGTGACGCTGGGAGTCTGCCGCGAAGACGTGGGCCTCCTCCGTCGAGTCGGCCTCGGCGATGAAGAGGCAGTCGAGGGCGTGGTCCGGATCCTCGCGTCCAGCCGGGATGCCCACGCCGGGGGCGCGCCCCAGCGGTCGTTCGGTCACGTGCACCCACATCCCGTAGTCCCGGTCCCAGAACCAGCTTCCCCGGGCGGCGGCGTCCTCCAGGGTCTCGCGCAGGTCGGCCTTGAGCCGGGGCGTGATGATCGACCGATACGTGTCGAGGGTATTGGGTGCTACCGCCGGGTCGTGCTTGGCCCGGATCAGATTGCGGGTCTCGAACCAGCGCGTCGCCAGGCAGGTGGGGCACCAGGCCTGCACGGCGCCGTCGAAAGGCCCGGCGCACACGCGGCAGACGATCTCGCTCATCGTATGCTCGGGGCCCGAGAAGATGCGGACCGGGCCGGCCCGAAAAAGGAGGAACGACGATGGTCGAGATCGACGTGGACTACGAGGGCGAGCTGCGCACCCGTTGTCGACATGCGCCCTCCCAGGCAGAGCTTGCGACCGATGCCCCCGTCGACAATCAGGGCCGCGGTGAGTCCTTCTCCCCGACGGACCTGCTGGCTACGGCGCTCGGCTCCTGTGCGCTCACGACCATGGGCATCGTGGCACAGCGCGAGGGTTGGGACCTCACCGGAGCCCACGCGAGGGTCGAGAAGCATATGGTCGCCGACCCGGTGCGTCGAGTTGGCCGGTTGGTTCTGCACTTCGATCTGCCGGGTGGCTTCGAACCCGCAGCGCGGCGGCGGCTCGAGGAGGCAGCCGAGGGCTGTCCCGTCATGCGCAGTATCCACCCCGACCTCGAGACAGAGATCGCGTTCGCGTGGAGAAGCGCCTGATCTTACCCGGGCGCCGCGCAGCAGGCGTCCTAGTTGGAAGGCGAGTTCGCCCGCACGGGGGTCGAGAGGCCGGCCCGGCTGTCGAGCTGCGAGGCCGGGTTCATTCGTCGACTCTCCGCATGGCGAGCGATCTGCTGGTCGTATAGGAGCTCCAGGGCCGCCACGCTCTCGCGCAGGTCGTACTCGCGCTCCATCTTGCGACGGGCGGCGCGCCCCATCTCGCGGCACCGCTCGCGGTTCGCCGTGAGCTCGAGGAGCCGCTTGCCGAGCGCCCCGATGTTCCGCTCCGGAACCAGGAACCCCGTCACCCCGTCGTCGACGATTTCCGGAAGTCCGCCGTGCCAGGTTCCCAGCGGAACGGTTTCGCAGGCCGACGCCTCCTTGGCGACGATGAGCCCGGATTCGCGATTGCCGTCGGCGGCGACCACGCTCGGGCACAGCAGCACGTCACTCTCCTGAAGCAGCTTTGTGACCTCGGCATGGCTGAGCACCCCGGGCATGTGCACGTGCTCCGCGATCCCCAGGGACGAGATCATCCCGCGGATGCGACCCTCGAGGTCTCCCGCCCCGGCGATCACGAGCCGCATCGGCCGCACGGCCACCGCCTGGGCGAAGGCTCGAAGCCCGTATTCGAAGCCCTTCTTGGGCACGAAGCGGCCGATCATCGCCACCTGCGGAGGGTCTCTCCGGATGGCGCCGGGCGGAAAGGCCTCGAGATCGATTCCGAGCCGGTTCACCACGAGCTTGTCCTCCGGGACACCGAACTCGATGAGCATCTCCTTCAGCTCGCCTGACGCGCAGATCCCCAGTGCCATCTGATCGAGCATCCGCGGGGCGTGGCGCGCATAGCGTCGGTGGCTGCGGATCCGTCGGTCGTAGATCGAGAGCAGCGGGACGTCGCAGCCGTGAAAGGTCACCAGCAGAGGCAGGTCGAAGCGAGCCGCGTAGCGAGCCATATAGATGGCCCCGGTCCCGAAGTGCGCGTGCACCAGCGAATAGTCGCGTGATCGGAAGAGGGAATCCCAGCGCCGGCTCCAGGCGGTCGCACGAAAGAGGAGGCTCGAGTCGACGTGGACGGGATCCCACTTGATCCGGTCGCTGTTGGCTCGGCGCAGGCAGAACACGTCGACGTCGTAGCGTGCGTGGTGGCGCACTTCGTCGTAGACGAAGGTCTGCGAGTACTGGCTGAATTTCCGCGCGAAGAGGGCGACTCTGGCCACTTCTTTCCCCGTCCCGTCCCGGCTAATCGAAGCGATAGCCGAATAGCTCGACGTCTTCCCGATAGGCGCTCTCGACGAGCCGGCGTGACTCGTCGTCGTAGTACTCGGAGTAGTGTGAGTGGGGTGTCTCGCGCATCCTCGGTATCCGGATGTCGGCCTGGATGTGCGAGCCGACGGCCCTCAGGCCCGGGTCCATGTCCTCGAATCGGACCAGGTAGTCGACGCACACCGGTCGCCCCGCGGCTTCCCTCAGGAACCATGCCTGCGGCCAAAGGTGCCGGGGGAAGGGCTTCGGAAACCGCCGGGAGAGAGCCCTCTCGAGGTGGCGACAGAACGGCCCGAAGCCGCCCAGCCTTATCAGCTGCTCCTTGACCTTCTGATCGCGAAAGGATCCGTTGCCGCCGGCGAGGAGATAGGAGTAGACGGAGACGACGCGATCCCACGGGTTCCGGACCACGGCGAACTTGAAATACGTCTCGTACTCGTTCGGGAACAGATGCCGCAGCTCCATTGCCGTCGCATGATCCCCACCGGTGTGCGATCCGTAGAGGAACTTCTTCACGCTCGAACCGGCGCACTTGGGGATGTGGATGAAGATGCAGCGATATCGGTGCGAGATCCGCTCCCTCGATCGTACGGAGTAGTCCGCGTAGTCGCGCCGCTTCGCCGGGATCAACCCCTTGACCTGCGGGTAACAGGTCACGAGCTTCCGGAGGTAGTAGTCCCGGTGTTCTGAGATCATCGGGCGGAAGCCTCGCGCTTCTCGAAGCTGCTGGCTCGGGGCTGGGTCCTCTCGAGGAAGAGTCGGATGCACTGGGCGGTCAACCAGCTGTCGTCCAGCTCACCCGAATCGTTGATCGATAGGAAGGGCAGCGTGTGGCGGCGTGTGATGTAGTGCATCAGGAGTCGGGCGCCGAGCCAGTAGGGCGTCCAAGGCTTCTTCCTGACCTTGAAGTACGCGAGGTGCGGCTCATGCACGGCGACGGCGCGGTCGGTGTAGAGGGCGTAGTACTGCGCCAGGCTGGAGGTAGGGCTCAGGGTGCGGGCGCTCCGGAAGGCGTGGGAGGAAACGGCCTCGAGCTGCTTCGGGAAGCGCTCCCAGATCTCGGCGAGCAGGGATCGGCGCAGGGCATAGGGCGTGTGGTCGACGCGACACTCGATTCGGGGACCGCCGATCTCTTCGATCAGCCGACTGCTGTTGCGGGCGCCAGCGCTGACGCAGCGCTCGTAGTGGGGAGCGTCCGGGTCCCAGACGACCTTGCGCTCGTCCAGGTAGACGACGCAACGGCCCTCCCGATCGAAGAAGTGCGACTCGGTCACGGGCGTGTTGAGCATGATATCGTCGTTGAGGTAGATGAAGCGCTCGGAGAGGCCCGGGATCCGGTGAAGATGGCTTTCGATCGCCCGAGAGCTGAAGGTCGGCAGATGCGAGGGGTCGGGGAAGATCGCGTCGTGGAACACCACCTGCAGCCTTGGATGAGGCAGATCGAGCCATGCGGGAATCTGTCCGGCGCTCACCAGATGCACCTTGCGGATGAACGGTGCGAAGCGTTCGAGGGAGCGAAGCGAATAGCGAAGCTCATCCCGCTCGCGGAAGCGGACGTCGGAAGTGGTGGCCGGATCGGTCCGGCCACCGCGCTCACGAAGCCCCGAGAGGCGGGCATGCTTCTGCTCGCGCCACTTCGGGTCGGAGCCGTCGACCCATGTGTATACGGCATCGATCGGGTCTACGTGCGCGTCGACCACTGTCCCGACTAGCCCTGCGCGAACAAGGCGCGGTCGACGCGGGCCTCTTCCTTCGGCTCGTTGCCGAGGTCGGCTCGCAGACTGGCGAGGTCTTCGGGCGAGTCCAGCTCTCCCCACCAGAGTCCATTGATTGCCACGGTGGAGATCGGAGACTCCTGCGCCATCTCGTCGACGACCGAGAGGTACCAGAGGCGGGTCGCGCCTTCGCGGCGGACCGCACGGTCGATCACCTGACAGAAGTGGCTGGCGCCCTCGCGTCGGAAGAGCATGAGGCCGATCGATTCTGCATCGACGATGCGTGGATCGAGGGTCTTGCCGACGCCCACCAGGCGTCCGCCCGAGCCCAGAGAGACCTTCATGTCGTCGTCGTCGTAGCTGGGCTTCTGGTTGACGGCGAGCGTCAGCGGAGCGGAGGGAGCCGAGAGCAAGCGCCTGACCACAGCAGGCTCGAACAGAGTGTCACCATTCAGCATGAGGAAGTCGTCTCGCATGTAGTCGCGAGCGAGCCAGCAGGTGGCCAGGTTGTCCGCCACCGCGTAGAAGGGATTGAAGACGGTCTGGACACGGATTCCGCTGGGAGCCGAGCGCGCGACGAAATCCTCGACCTGGTCGGCGCCGAATCCGACGAAGACGACGGCTTCCTCCACGCCGCACTCAGCGAGTGCCCGTAGCTGTGTCTCGAGAACAGGCTGGTTGTCGCGAATGCAAAGCAGGCACTTCGGCACGTGGTCGGTATAGGGCCGGAGTCGCTTCCCCTGACCCGCGCTGAGAATGATCGCCTTCATGCGGTCCTCGCTTGCTCACGGAGGTCCCAGAACTGCACGACGCGCGCCAGGTGGTAGGCGGCGGTAGCGAGCTGAAGACCCACGACGGTGTAGAACGCCTCGAGACCGAGACCGAAGGGCAGGGCAACGGTGAAGAGCGCGAGATTGACGTTGCGCCGGGACACGAAGGTCCGCAGCTTCACATCCAGTGCGGTGTAGTCCTGCACCGACTGACCCCCACTGCGCCACTTGAAGAGCTGCTCGAGTCCACGGTCCAGGACGTAGAGCCCCGCCATCCAGAGCGAAGCCTGGAAGACGGTCGACAGCGGATCTCCGCCCGAGAGTCCCCAAGCCCACGCCCAGTACCAGAAGGGCGGGTGGACGTAGTCGGTGCCGTGGTCCAGAACGTCGCCGAGCTTCGACGACGCGAAGGTGACCCGGGCGAGCTTTCCGTCGACGGAATCGAGGACGGCCATTGCATACGCGAGCAGCAGGCCCGGCAGCCACCAGCCGGCAGCGAAGAAGGGCACGGCCGCGAAGCAGCAGACGATGCCAACGGCGGTTACACGGTTCGGTGGGATTCGTCGTTCGGCGAGGGGTCCGACGGCGCGCCAGACCAGCGGCGGGAACACGTAGCGCGTGAGAAAGTCGGTGGCGCCCTTGTAGTTCGACCAGAAGAGGAAGTGCGCGACCTTCGCCGCTGCCTGGTGGTCGCGCACCCTGAACAGCCACGGCGCCTCGCTGCGCCTCAGCTTGGGGACGTACCCGTTGAAGTCGTCGCCGTTCAGCTCCTTGACGATTCCGGCGGTCAGGCAGGTCTGTGCGATTCCGAGCAGGTCGTCCGTCTCTTCGCGCCGTTCGGGAGGCAGCGGGCAGTCGATTCGGACCACGGCGCCGCGTTCGCTTCCAGTTCCGCTGAGGAAGGCGAGGGCCGGGCTCGACCGCATGACGTGGTCGAGGACGCGCACGTCCACCACCGTGTCGGTGGACAACGCCAATACGGATTCACCGTCTGCATCTCGCAGGGTCTCGGCGAGTCGGTCACGAACGGTGGCCTGGCCCTGGGCGAACACGATCGGCAGTCGCGTGAGAAGATCGCGCGGGATGCCGTCGGGGATCATGCCGTCCGGCGCCAGCTCGATCCGCACCTCCGTCGGGACCAGCCGTTGTTCGATGAAGTCGCGGACCCACGAGGTGGCTTCGGTGAGTCCTTTCAGCTCGGACTCTAGCTTTCGGAGCCTGCGAACCTGCTTTTGCGACTGGATCAGCGTTCGAAGAAGCCGCTCGAGAATCGTCATCCCGAAGATCTCGATGGTGTCATCATGGCGCGTGGCATCGATCCAGATCCGCACACAGCCTCCCGACGTCTGCCGACGAGTCGCGCCGGCACACACAGGAGATTTCGGCCTCTGGCGGGAGAACTTGAAGCGGCGAGCTGCGAGCCGGAGCAGCGGGTGGAAAATCACCCTGTTCGATCGGTCAGGCCGGCTCCACGCGGTCGGGATGCCCGACCAGCTGGATCCGGTCCACGCGCAGCACGCTCGTCAGGGAAGCACGCCCTTGGTCTCGAGCACCTCGACCTTCTCGAACACGCCCTCGACGAGGTAGGGGTCGCTCTCGGCGATGCGCTTCGCGCCGGCGAGGTCGTCGGCTTCCAGGATGACCAGGCTGCCGCAGGGATTGCCCTCGGCGTCGATCAGCGGACCCCCGAAGCGCACGCGTCCCGCTTCGGACAGGCCGCGAAGGTGGGCCAGGTGTCGCTCGCGGACGGTCTTGCGAAGCTCGAGGCCTCGCGGGCCGTCGCTTCCCCGGTACGTGTACAGCGGCAAGGCGCTTCCTCCAGACCAGCCCTGCGCGCAGACGCAGGGCGTCCGCGAGGCTAGCCCAGCGCCGGCTCCTGCGTCGCGATTCCGTGCTCTTCGATGTGCTCGCGCACGTGAACCACCGGCACGCGACTCTGCATCAGCCCGCGGAACAACAGGGGCAGGGTCCCCGTGATCGTGAAGCGCGCGGGCTCGGTGCCGTCGTTGTACCAGGAATGCGCGATGCTGGCCTTGAAGTGCAGGCTGTCTCCGGCCTGGAGCACGTATTCCTGCTCGCCGATCCGGAAGGTCACGAATCCCTCTTCGCAGACCACCAGCTCCTCGCCCTCGTACTGGATCGGATCGCTGCCGCTCGACGCGCCCGGGTCGAGGGTGACCTGCCAGGTCTCGAGGCTCGAACGCTGGAGGTTGCCACTGAGGCGCTCGACGAAGACGCTGCCACCGCGACCGACGGACTCGCGTTCGCAGGCCTTGGAATGGAAGACGTCGATCTCGCCGCCGTCGTCCTCGAGCAGCTCGGTGAGCGGTCGGCCCAACCCGCGGGCCAGCTTCAACAGGACGGCGAGACTCGGCATCATCTGCCCGGTCTCGACCTTCTGGACGGTGCTGGTTGCGAGCCCGCCGCGGCCGGCCAGCTCCTGGAGCGTGAGCGCATCTTCCTCGCGCCAGCGTCGCAACCTCCGGCTGATGCGGGCGATCTGCTCGTCGACGGCGTGCTCCATGACTTCTCTGCTCCTGCTCGCTTCCAATGGCGGCCTGCAGATGAGTGGCCCGAAGTCACCAGTGCGTTACAGGCCTCGGCGTCGAATCCCTACGGTAAACCTCCCTATCTCGTCTCCCCCTGGGATGTAGGGCAGAAAGCGCCAGTTCTTCCGATGAATTGCCGGTTCTGGAGCCCGAATCGGGGATGCCCGATCATGGCCCGTCCATCGCTGACCACAGGAGGAGCCGGTCATGGCCACCGTCCAAGGGGTTCTCGGACCCATCGAATCCGAAGACCTCGGGTTCACACTGATGCACGAGCACATCATGATCGCGAACTGGTCCATGCGGCAGGCCTTCGGCGACTGGGTGGATACCGAGAAGGTCATCGCGTTCGCGAGCGACGAGCTCGTGAAGGCGAAGGAAGCAGGCGTCAAGACCGTCTGCGATCTCACCCCCATCAACATCGGCCGGGACATCCACGTCATCCACGAAACCGCGGCGCGCGCGGAGATGAACGTGATCGCTTCGACGGGCTTCTACTACCACGAAGAGCCGTGGATCGAAGCCTGGCCCGCCGAAAAGCTGGTCGAGTGGCTGATCCGCGACGTCACCGACGGGATCCAGGGAACGTCCATCAAGGCCGGCCTGATCAAGTGCGCGACCCATCAGGCGGGGGTGACCGAGTTCAACGCCAAGCTGCTGCGCGCGTCCGCACAGCTGCAGCGCGCGACGGGGCTTCCGATCTCGACCCACACCGACGTGGCCTGTGAATCGGGCCTGGGGCAACAGGACGTCTTCGAAGAAGAGGGCGTCGATCTGTCCCGCGTCGTGATCGGTCACTGCGGCGACTCCGAGGACATCGCGTACCTGACGAAGATCCTCGAGCGCGGCAGCTATATCGGCATGGACCGCTTTGGGCTCGACATGGTCCTTCCCACGGAGAAACGCGTGGGGGTCATTGCCGAGCTGTGTCGCAACGGCTGGGCGGACCAGATGGTCCTCAGCCACGACGCCTGCTGCCACATCGACTTCTTCCCGGACTTCGGTCCGGATCTCGCGGCCGTCATGGCGCCGAACTGGAACTTCCGCCACGTGCCCTGCGACGTGATCCCGGCGCTCCGCAAGAACGGCGTGACCGAAGAGCAGATCCGCGCGCTCAGCGTCGACAATCCGCGACGGATCTTCGAGAAGCAGGGGTCGTACTGACGCCCCCACGTTCCCAGGGCTACGATTCGCAGCCCGTCTGAACCGGAGAGCTCTCCCGAATGAAGTTCTGGCAGTCCCTGGCGTTCACCGAGCCCGAGCAGCTGACCGCGGTTGCACCCATCTGCGAGGAGGTCGGGTTCGACGGTGCGTTCGTTTCCGACCATCTCTTCTTCCTCGAGAAGTTCGAGAAGAACTACCCCTACAACGAGACGGGCGACCCGGGCTTCACGGCGGAGACGCCGTGGCCGCAGCCGTGGGTGACGATCGCCACCATGGCGGCGGTCACGAAGACCCTGCGCTTCTCGACGCTGATCTACATCCTGCCCCTGCACGATCCCATCGAGGTCGCCAAGGCGACGGGCACCCTGGCGGTGCTGTCGAACAATCGCATCGCTCTCGGAGTCGGCGCGGGCTGGATGCGCGAGGAATTCGACATCATGGGCGCCGAGTTCGCGCGCCGGGGCAAGCGCCTGGACGAAGGGATGGAGGTCTGTCGCAAGCTGTGGGCCGGCGGCATGGTCGCGCACAGCGGCGAGGGCTACGACTTCCCAGCCCTGCAGATGTCACCGGCTCCCACGAAGCCGGTGCCGATCTGGGTGGGCGGCGTGAGTGATGCGGCCCTGCGTCGCGCGGGACGTCTGGGCGATGGCTGGCTCGGGTCCGGGCAGACGCCCGAGGAAGCGCTCGAGATGCTCGCCAAGATCCAGCAGTACCGGAAGGACGCCGGCCGACAGAACCAGCCCTTCGAAGCCGTCGTGCCCCTGGTCACGCCGCCGGATCCGGACGTCTACAAGCGTCTCGAGGACGCCGGGGCCACGGCGACGGTCAGCTATCCGTTCACCTACGCGCTCGGTCCGACGAGCACCCCGGACCAGAAGCGCGGCTACCTCGAAGGCTTCGCGAACAACGTGATCGCGACGATGTCCTGAAGCCATGCTCGCCGAGCACGGGTTGCTGGCGCCTCCGTCGCGGCCGAAGTTCCCGAGCGGCCGGACCCAGTCCGTGTGCGACGTGTTCGACTGGGTGCTCGACGAGGACCCGGACCGGGAAGCGCTGGTCGGACGCCACGGTCGCTACAGCTACGCAGCGCTCGATGCCGAAGCGAATCGCGCGGCGGCGGCGTTGGCCGGGCTCGGCGTGGGCGCAGGGGACCGGGTCGCGGCCTGCCTGCCCAACGACGTGGACATCGTCATCGCCTTTCTCGGGACCCTGCGGCTGGGGGCCGTGTGGGTTGGCGTCAACCGACCGCTGGCGGGGCCCGAGAAGGCCTACCTGCTGAACGACAGCGGAGCGCGGGTCTACCTGGCGGCACCGGACGCCGCCTCCGAGATCGCACCGCTGCGCGGCGACATCCCGGCACTCGAGCACGTGGTCACGGTGGATGCGGCCGCGCGCTCCGAAGCCTCCCAAGCCCCCAAAACGTCCGGAGACGACTGGGCGGGCCTGCGCCGCGCGACCGGCGACCCGGACCGTCCCGCCCAGGCGTCCCGCGTCGATCCCTTCTCGCCGGCGGCCATCGCGTACACGAGCGGTACCACGGGTCATCCGAAGGGCGCCGTGCACAGTCATCACAACGTCCTGCTGCCCGGCGCGGTGTCGGCCGCGACGGGAACCTACACGCCGGATCTGCGTCAGGGCGTGGTGCTTCCCCTCACGATCCTCAACCTCATCGTGCTCGGACCGCTGACGGCATTCCAGGTGGGCAGCACCTGCGTCGCCATCGATCGCATCGACGCCCCCGGACTCGCGGCCTGGGTGCGGGACGAAAAGGTCGGCCACTTCGCGGCGGTGCCGACCATCATCCACGATCTCATGACCCATCCCGACGTGGCGAAGGAAGACCTGGCTTCGCTGCAGCGGCCGATGGTGGGGGGCGCCGACTGCCCGGAGGAATTTCGCGACCTGTACCGCGAGCGCTTCGGGCGAGAGGTCGGGATCGGCTACGGGATGACCGAGGCGCCCACCGCGGTGACCAGCGCGGACGGCACACCGTCTGCGCAGCCCGGGCTGTGCGGCAAGGCGCTGCCGCAGATCGAGATCCAGATCCGGGACGAGGACGATCGTCCGCTGCCCGCCGGTGAGATGGGCGAGATCTGCGTCGGTCCGTCGCGCACCGGAGACTGGGCGGGGGTCTACACGCCGATGCTCGGCTACTGGAACCGACCGGATGCGACGGCGGACGCCCTGCGCGCCGGCGTCTACCACACCGGGGATGTGGGCTTCCTCGAGCCCGACGGCACCCTCTACATCCGCGGGCGGCGCAACGAGCTGATCCTGCGCGGCGGCGCCAACGTCTATCCCGCCGAGGTCGAGCGCGTGCTGGGAGAGCACCCCTCGGTGGCGGCTGCTGCGGTCTTCGGTTTACCCGACCCGCGCCTGGGCGAGCGCGTGGTCGCCGTGGTGCAGCTCGAGCCGGGCGCGGTCGCGGACGAAGCGGCTCTCGTCGCACACGTCCGCAGCGAGCTGGCTCGCTACAAGACGCCCGACGCGATCCGCTTCGTCGACGAGATGCCCCGCAACGCCATGAACAAGATCGTGAAGCGGACTCTGCACCCGCTCTTCGGATGACGGCCTGCGCCTGGAGTACGGATTAGAGGGCGGACTAGAGCGCGGCCTCGCCTCGCTCGCCGGTGCGGATGCGGATCACCTCCTCGACCGGGTGCACGAAGATCTTGCCGTCGCCGATCTTGCCCGTGCTGGCAGCGGCGACGATCGCCTCGACGACGCGCTCCACGTCGCCGTCGGCGACGACGACTTCCACGAGGACCTTCGGCAGCAGGTCCACGACGTACTCCGCGCCGCGGTAGAGCTCGGTGTGTCCCTTCTGGCGGCCGTAGCCTTTGACTTCGGTGACCGTGAGACCCTGGACGCCGACCTGCTGGAGGGCGTCGCGGACCTCGTCGAGCTTGAACGGCTTGATGATGGCTTCGATGAGCTGCATCGGGTTCTCCGAAAAGAATGGAGGAGAGGGAAGGCTGGAGAGGGGCGCGGCGGAAGCCGCGGGAGCTGGCTCGCTCCCGCGGCCCCAGTCGCGTGCCCATCAACGACCCGTCAGTTGGCCGGTCCGTAGGCGGTCTCCGAGTGCTCGGCGAGGTCGAGGCCTTCGTGCTCGGCCTCTTCGTCGACCCGCAGCCCACCGAGGACCAGCTTCAGGACGAACAGGATCGCCAGACTCATGACCACCGCGTAGACCGCCGTGAACCCGATGCTCTCGAGCTGCTTCATGATCTGCCCGCCGCGGCCGACCTCCGCGTCGAGGGCGAAATCGGCAATGAAGAGTCCCGTCGCCAGGGCGCCCCAGGCGCCGCCGACGCCGTGCACGCCGAAGACGTCCAGGGAATCGTCATAGCCGAGCGCCGGCTTCAGCAGGGTGACCGCCGCGTAGCAGATCAGCGCAGCGCCCGCGCCAACCGCCATGGCGCCCGCCGGGCTCACGGAAACGCACGCCGGCGTGATGGCCACCAGGCCGGCGACGGCGCCGGTCGCGGCGCCCAGCACGGTGGGCTTGCCGCGGTGCAGCCATTCGATCACCACCCAGGTCAGCAGGCAGGTTGCCGTGGCGGTCTGGGTGGTGAGGAACGCGAGCCCCGCGGACCCGTCCGCGGCCAACGCGCTGCCGGCGTTGAAGCCGAACCAGCCGACCCACAGCAGCGAGGTGCCGATGACGGTCAGCGGCAGGCTGTTGGGCGCCATCGGCTCCTTGCCGTAGCCCTTGCGCTTGCCGACGTAGATGGCCGCGGCCAACGCCGAGAAGCCGCTCGACATGTGCACGACCAGGCCGCCCGCGAAGTCGAGTGCACCGAGCTGTGCGATCCAACCGCCGCCCCACACCATGTGCGCGAGCGGGCAGTACACGATCAGCACCCACAGCACGATGAAGCTGAGGTAGGCGCTGAACTTCATGCGTTCGGCGAACGCGCCCAGCATCAGGGCCGGCGTGATGATCGCGAACATCCCCTGGAACATGACGAACACGTAGGTGGGGATGGTCCCGAACAGTGAATCCGGGGTGATGCCCGAGAGCATGGCCATCGAGAAGTCGCCGAAGAAGCGGTTGCCCTCGCCTCCGAACGCCAGGCTGTAGCCCACCGCCACCCACAGTACGCCGATGGCGCCGGCCGAGATGAGGCACTGCATCAGCACGGACAGCAGGTTCTTCGTGCGCACGAGGCCGCCGTAGAAGAGCGCGAGCCCCGGCAGGGTCATCATCAGGACGAGCAGGCTGCTCGTCAGGATCCAGGCCGTGTCACCGGAATCGAGTGTGTCCTCGGCGAAGGCCTGGGTGGGGGCGAGCAGCGGGACGATGCCGGCGATCCCCCAGCTCAGGGCCTTGCGGGTTGCGTTGCGCATCGATCGGATCCTCCTTCCGGATGGCGGTGGGACCGGGTTTGGGGCGAGTGGTCCGGCTCTCCGGATGCCTCGCGACAGGAGCAAGAGCTGTGCCACGTCTCGCCCGGCCGGGAGGCCACTGGCGCGGCCGAGAGGCAGACAGAACGGCGTGTGTGCGGGCTGTTGCCCAATGGGAGGGCAGGCGCTGACCAGGGAATGGTCAGGTGCCTGCTGGGCGGGCGCCCCGCAAAAGAGTGCGCGGTGGGCAGTCCGCTTCCTCGGGATGCCGGCGGAAGGGTGCTCCCTGCGCGCGGCACTCCCGGACATATGTTTTAATTTATTTAGTAATATCAGTCAGTTAAGAGATCGTATGCCGCTGGTCCGGGGCTTGCACAGAACAGGGGTTGCCTGGGAAGGGGCTTCGGGCTGCTGGAAGCCGCTGGAGTGGATGATGCCGAGCTATCTGGATTTCTACGCGTTTCGAAAAGCGCCCTTCGACGCGCGGCCGGGCCGCGGGCCCGTGCTCGCGACGCGCGGTCTTCGCGCGGGTCTGGCGTGGGTCAGTGAGCACGTCGACGCCGACCACACGATCCTGTGCGTGAGCGGCGCCGATGGGGTCGGGCGGTCGAGCCTGGCGCGGGTCCTGCCGGGTCGGCTGGCTGCCTTCTGCCGGGTCGCAAGGCTCGTCGAGCCGCGACGTTCCTGGGCCGCACAGCGCGTAATCCTCGCGGACCAGCTGAATCTCGACCAGGCTCTCACGCCGGCGTCGCTCGTCGGTGCGCGGTCCCAGGGTGACCGCGTCGTGATCGTGGTGGACGCCGCCGAGCGCGCGGACTTCGGCTTCCTGAAGCACCTCGACGAGCTGTTGGACATGCGCGGGCCCGCCCGCGAGCGGCTGGTGCAGGTGGTGCTCTTCGCCCGAGACCCGCGACCGGGTGAGGAGCCGCTGTGGAACTGGCTCGACGAACGCCGCGCCCTGATCCACGAACTCGACCGCATCTCGCCCACCGAGATCCACGGTTACATCCGCAAGCGAATCGAAACCGCCGGCCGCCGGCCCGGGGATCTGTTCACCGAGTCCGCCGCCCTCGTGGTCCACCGACACAGCGAGGGCGTCCCGCGTCGGATCAATCAAGTCTGCGACGTGGTGCTCGAAGAAGGCATGCGACGGCGGGCGCGGCGCATCGACGCCCATCTGGTCGACCAGACGATGGGATCGGTCGGCCGCTAGCGGCGGCGAGCGGACAGCTTCACGACCTTCGCCCGGCGCAGATCGCCCATCCGGACGTCGGGTGCGCCCAGCCGGGTGGCGTCCGCGCTGAGGTCGTCCAGCTGTTCCTGGGATTCGCGCTCTGCCGCCACGCGCAGCGCGTAGCTCTGCACTTCGCGGCCGAGAGCGGCTTCGTCCCATCCCAGCACTTCGCCCATCAGTCGCGCCGCGGTCGGTGCGGCGGCCAGGCCTCGGTCGAAGGTCTCCACGGAAATGCGGGTGCGTCGAGTCAAGACGTCTTCGAGGTGCAGCGCAGCCTCGTGGGACGCCGCGTACACGATCTCGACGGCCAGGTAGGCGGTCGCGCCCGTGAGCGGCTGACCCAGCTCGGGCCGCTCTGCCACGAGCGCGAGCAGATCGGCGATGCGCGACCCGTAGCGGGACAGCAGATGATCGATCTGACTGGGATGCAGCCCGCTCTCTTGTGCCAGCGAATCCCGACGGTTGCAGGCGGCCTCGTAGCCTTCGGCGCCGACCAGCGGCGTCTCGTGGGTGCAGGAAGCGGGAACCTTCTGGGGTAGCTCCCGCGCCACCAGATCGATGGTGTCCCGGGCCATGACCCGGTAGGTGGTGTACTTGCCGCCGGCGACGGTGATGAGCCCGGACACCGACTCGGAAACCGCGTGCTCCCGCGAGAGCTGGCTGGTGGCGTCGTCCTCGCCCGAGAGCAGCGGGCGCAGCCCGGCGTAGACCCCCTCGATGTCGGCCTTGGTGAGCGGTTGCGCGAGTACCTCGTTGACGGTTTCGAGCAGGTAGCCGACGTCGCGCGCGCTGGCCGCGGGGTGCGACAGGTCCAGGTTCCAGTCGCTGTCGGTGGTCCCTATGATCCAGTGCTGCTTCCACGGGATCACGAACAGCACGCTCGAGGCGGTGCGCAGGATCAGGCCGGCTTCGCCGGGGATGCGATCCCGCGGCACGACGAGATGGATGCCCTTCGAGGCGCGCACGTGGATCTGGCCCCGGCCGGCCATGTCCTGCACCTCGTCGGTCCAGACGCCGGTGGCGTTCACGAGCCTTCGGGCCGTGATCTCGAAGCAAGCACCGCTCTCGAGGCAACGCGCGCGAATGCCCGAGACGGCGCTGCCAGTGTCGATGAAGCCCTCGGCGCGCACGCTCGTCGCGAGGGCCGCGCCGTGCGCCGCGGCCGTGCGGGCCAGGGTCATGGTGTGGCGGGCGTCGTCCACGAGCGCGTCGTAGTACTCGATGGCGCCGGCGAGCGCGTCGGGAGACAGGCCCG
Organism: Deltaproteobacteria bacterium; assembly: GCA_029261855.1. Taxonomy (GTDB): domain Bacteria; phylum Myxococcota_A; class UBA9160; order UBA9160; family UBA4427; genus JAJDAN01. The sequence continues at coordinate 23,831 of JAJDAN010000024.1, read as the reverse complement.
GGAAACGCGCGAGGGCGCTGCGACGCGAATGGTGGCGGTGCGACGGCAGCACGCGCGCACCCGACAGCCACTCGTACAGGAAGATGCCGGCTCCGTAGTAGGGGCGCTGCCAGAGCCGGCGGGTCGGACGCGGGTCGAGAGGCAACAGGAAGGAAACGGGTCGCACCAGGTGTGGGCACAGACGACTGACCATCAGGCCCTGCTCGTGTCGCGCCTCGCGGACGAGACCGATCTCGCCCTGCTCGAGGTAGCGGAGTCCCCCGTGGATGAGCTTGCTCGACCGGCTCGAGGTGCCGGCCGCCCAGTCCCGCTGGTCGATCAGCGCCACCGATAGTCCGCGCGTGGCCGCGTCGAGCGCGGCACCGCAGCCGACGACGCCGCCGCCGACGATGGCCACGTCGAAGGTCTCGCTCCGCATCCGATCGAGGGATGCGGCGCGGTGTGCGGGGCCCAGCTGGGCGGAAGAGCGTGTGGCATCCATGGGTGTGGCCCTCGGCCTCCTCGTGGCGGCGCGGCCGGGAGTCTTGCGCATCGGCTGCGCCGCGGCACTGCTGTACCGAGGTGGCTCTCCCGTATGATGCCTGCCGGACTGGAGGAAGCAGGGCGTGGAAGAGCCGTCGAAGACCTGGCGCATTCGCGATCTTTCGGCGGCGATCGACGAGCCCGAGGCCGCCGTGCGGGCGCGTGCGCTCGCGGCCGTCGGCCTGTCCGAGGCCGAGGTGCAGAGCTTTCGCATCGCGCGCCGCTCCCTCGACGCCCGGCGACGCGGAGGCAAGCGGTCCCTGCGATTCGCGCTGCAGGCGGACGTGGTCCTACAGCCCGGCGGCGAGGGCGCGGCCTTCCAGAGCGCCGTCAAGCAGGGTCGTGTTGCGCAGCTGGCGGCGCCGGGAAGTCTCCTCGTCGAAGAGCGCCACGCCTCCCTGTCCCGGGCGCGCGTCGCCGTGGTCGGGGCGGGGCCGGCGGGCCTGTTCGCCGCCCTCGTGCTCGCGCGCAACGGGGTCGCCGTCGACCTGATCGACCGGGGCGCGGCGCTCCCCGAACGGGGACGTGCACTCGCGGGTTTCTTGCGCAGCCGGACGCCGGACCCGGAAAACAACCTGCTCTACGGAGAGGGTGGGGCGGGCACCTATTCGGACGGCAAGCTCTACACACGCATCGATCATCCCCTCGAGGCGCCTCTGATCGCCGAGCTGATCGCCGCCGGAGCGCCCGACGACATTGCGGTCGATGCCCGCGCACACATCGGTACGGACCGCCTGCATCGCATCCTGCCGCATCTGCGAGGCGAGCTCGATCGGTCCGGTGTGCGCTTCCACTGGAACACGCGGGTCGAGGGGTTCGCCTGTGGCGGAGACCCGAAGCAGATCCGGGCGCTCGCGACGTCGCGCGGCGAGATTGCCGCCGATGCGGTGATCTTCGCGCCGGGCCACAGCGCACGCGACACCCTCCGCGCCCTCGCCGAACAGGGGCTCGCCGTCGCCGGCAAGCCCTTCCAGTTCGGCGTGCGCGTCGAGCACCCGCAGGACCTCGTCACCCGCGCGCGCCACGGGTCGAGCCCGGAGGCCCAGCAGCTCGGTCCCGCGTACTACGGGCTCGTCTGCAAGGCGGGGCAGGGCCTGCCCGCAGCGCACTCGTTCTGCATGTGCCCGGGCGGGCAGATCGTGGCGAGCGTGAGCGCCCCGGGCTTTCTGTGCACCAACGGCATGAGCAATTCCCGACACTCGTCGCCATGGGCCAACGCCGCGTTGGTGGTGACTCTCGGTCCGTCCGACTTCGGCCCGGAGCCGTTTGCGGGCGTCGAATTCCAGGAAGCGATGGAATCCTCCTTCTTCGAGGCGGGAGGCGGTGACTATCACGCTCCGGCACAGCGCGTTCCCGACTTCCTGGCGGGACGCGAGTCCACGGGTGACTTCGCCACGAGCTACAAGCTCGGCGCCGCGCCGGGGCGAATCGACGCACTGCTCCCGACACCGGTTCGCGACGCGTTGCGCCGCGCCCTGCTCCGCTTCGAGCGGAACATTCCAGGCTTTGCCGGCCCGGAAGGACTGCTGGTGGGGGTCGAGTCCCGAAGCTCGGGACCCGTTCGTCTGCCGCGCGACGAAGCGACACGCCGCGCCACCGGCTTCCTGAACCTGTATCCCGTGGGCGAGGGAGCTGGACATGCAGGCGGAATCATGAGTGCCGCGATCGACGGAGCGCGTTCCGCACAGTCGCTGCTCACCCTGGGGACCGGGGCGTAGCGCGTAGAACCCGCGGCGGAGAGTGACTGGGAGAGTGACTGGGAGAGTGACTGAGAGAGTGACTGAGAGAGTGACTGAGTGAGGTGTAGTCCCCATGCGAGCCTGTAGTGCGGAACCCGGTCAACCGATCCCGGTACTCAGGCCGATACTGGCTATCATGCGGCGCGTACATGCCGTCGCCGAACCCGCAACCGGAAGACGACCAGGATCCCCGAACCAGATGATGATCACCCCTGAACGCGCCCGTACCTCTCTACGCAGTCTGCTGCGAAATCCACTCGGCAGCTTGCGACACAACGCGGGCTTGCCGCTCGTGCTTCTGGCGAGCATCGCACTGGTTGCCGCGTGCGCGGCGCCGCCGGACAAGTACACGGCTGCGGACATCCAGCAGGCTTCGACGTCTGGGAATCTCGCCGCGCTCTACGACCAGATCGAAGCGGATCTCAAGGACCCCGCCCTCGGCGAGACCCAGCGGCAGACCATGCAGCTGCGCCTGTCCGAAGCCGGCCGCACGCTTGCCCAGGGGTCCGCGAAGGAAGTCCGAGCCGCCGTGCAGAGCAGCGCGCTGCCCGACGGTCTGGTGCCCCTCAAGGTCTATGACGCCCAGGCTTCGCGCCTGGAGAGCATCAAGCGCTGGGACGCCGCGACCTTCCAGCGTGTGTCGACGGAGATCACCGACGGAAAGAAGAAGACCGAAGAAGCCATCGCCGCCGGCGAAGCCCAGCTGGCAGGGCTGAGCGACTCGCAGGTAGACGAGAAGCTCGCCCTGATGGACCAGCTGGGCGCGCTGAATGGCGCGGGAACCGACGAGCAGGTCGAGTACGCCGAGCAGAAGGTCGCGATCCTGAAGGACCTGCGCGAGAAGGCCAACACGGCCATCGAGAACGAGGATTTCTCCGACGCCCAGCGAATGCTCGCCACGATCGCCGCCGTCAACCCCGCGGATCAGCAGGTGGACGAGAAGCTCGTCGAGGTGGACGCCAAGCTCTTCGAGCAGCGCTTCTACGACGCGCTCGCGAACGATCGTCCCGACGACGCCTACCAGGCCCTCGTCACGCTTTCGGAGGCCCCGAACTTCGAAAAGGTGCGACCGCGACTCTCCGAATCGGCGGACGTGATGGCCGATCACTTCGTGACGCTCGGGAGCAGCGCCAGTCAGTCGAAGCAGTGGCGCAACGCATTCCGCTGGTTCACGCAGTCGCGCGACATCCGCGAGCGGCTCGGTCTCTCGCAGCCCGGCGAGCTCCCCCAGGAGAAGCCGCTCATCCAGGAAATGCACCGCCGCTACGAGAAGGCGCGCAAGAAGGAGATGTACGGACTCGCCTGGGGCTACCTGAACGTCATCGAGGTGCTGCAGCCGGACTCACCGAAGCTGCGCCGCGATCTGCGCGAGACCCGGGAAGAGGTGCTTCAGAAGGCGGTCAAGCGCGTGAGTGCCGCTCGCTTCGAGGATCACCATCGCGGTAGCTCGGAGTTCGGTGACACCGTGACCGCCGAGATCGTGCAGTACCTGTTCCAGCACCTTTCCGAGGACGTCCGCATCATCGAGCGCGAGAAGCTGGCCGAGATCGAGCAGGAACGAGGTCTGTCGAAGGAAGCGGCACAGCTGCAGGCCGTCGACTACCTCATCCAGGGCAACATCCTCGAGGCGAAGATCGACGCCACCGAGCGCAACCTCAGCCAGCGCAAGCGCGTGACGACCGGCAAGGAACGGGTGTCGAACCCGGACTGGGACCGTTGGACCTCCATGAGCGAGAAGGAGCGAGATCGCGCCGGCATGGAGACGCCGCCCACGACGACCATCGAGCGCGACCGGGTCGAGGACGTCCAGATCGACCAGATCTATCACCGCAAGGTGGGCGTCTTCTCGGTGTCCTACCGGGTCATCGACGCCGACAACGCCAAGGTGATCTTCGCGGACACCCAGCGCGTCAAGGAAGAGCTCGAGGGCACCGACTCGCCGGCCATCGACATCGGGGACTTCAAGCAGGAGGCCCAGGTGGCGAATCTGCCCACGGATTCCGAGATCCTCGAGAAGCTCGCCGAGGAGATCTCCCAGACCGTCGGACAGAAGCTCGCCGCGGTGCTGGTGGACCCGGAACTCCAGTACGAAAAGGACGCGGACCGCAGCGTTCGCGAGGGCAACTTCGTCGGCGCCGCCGAGCAGTACGCCTACGCGGTGGTTCTGTCGGACCGCAAGCAGAAGGACAGCAGCAAGTTGTCCGAGAGCCTGCGCGAATCGGCGGTCGCCGCCGCGCCGGTGGACTAGTGGCCTGCAGTCTGCCGGCCCCGGGTCAGCTGCCTGCGCGCGCCTGGGCGGCGGACGCCCGCGCCGCGGACAGGCCCGGATGCGTCGGTGAGACCATCGCGGCCTTCGCCAGGTAGTCGTCGGCGGCCGCGAGATCGCCCTTCGCGACTTCGCTCTTCGCGAGCTGCAGGTAGCGACTCGCGATCCGCTGAACGCCCTCGAGCGCCTGCTGGTGATTCGGGTCGAGGGCGAGCACGGCCTTGTATTTGTCCCAGGCGCTCGAACCCTTGGGCGTCGTCAGCTTGTCGTCGTTGAAGGCGATCCGCGCCTGGCCGAGCAGCCCCATGATGCGCAGCTCGTTCTTCTGCGCGCTCGCCCCGGACTTCTCCGCTGTGGCGACCAGCTGCTGGGCCGCCGCAAGCTCGGGGTGCCCTGGCGCGAACTGCTGCACCTTGTCGACGTAGCGACGTGCGCTGCGGACGCGTCGCTCGCGCACTGCGTCCTTGGCCAGCTCGAGATAGCGGTCAGCGACGCGGACCTGACCTTCGCGGGCCGCGCGATTGCCCGGGTCCAGCTCGATGATCTCCCGGTACTTCTCGAGCGCATTGTCGCCCGGAGGAGAGCTGAGACGGTTCGCTTCGATGGCCCGCTCCGCCTCGATCAGCAGCGCGGCCACCCGACGGTCGTCGGCGCCTGCGGCCTCGGGGATGATCACCGCCGGATCTCGTGCGTCCGAAGCCTCACCTGCCTCGCCGTCGGTCAGCGTGACTTCGGCCGGCGGCAGATCGGTCTCGGCGGCGGGCGGAATCAGGAGATAGGCGCCGATGCCAGCCGCGACGAGCAGTCCCACGGCGCCGCCGGCGAGCTGCAGGTTCCGGTTGCTACCCGGCTTGCGGGCGGCGGCGGGGACCTCGCCGGGTGCGATCACCATGGTGCGAAGCTCTTCCGGTGTCGGCTTCGGTGTGCGCACCTTCTTCGCGAGCTTGTCCAGCTCCTTGATCAGCTCAGCGCCGGTCTGGAAGCGATCCCCGGGCTCCTTGGCGAGCAGCTTCTGCAGCACCGGCGAGAAGATCGCGTGCTCGGGGGGCAGCTCCGGCACGGGCTCGTTGATGTGCATGATGGCAACGGCGAAGGGGTCGGTGGAGTGATACGGGACCCGCTTCGTCAGCATTTCGAAGAGCATGATGCCGAGGCTGTAGATGTCCGCGCGGCCGTCGACGGCCTGGCCGCGTGCCTGCTCCGGGCTCATGTAGGAGGGTGTGCCGACGATCGAGCCCTCCTTGGTCATTTCGCTCTCGCCGACGACCCGCTTCACCCGGGTGAGGTCCGTCGATGAATCGGCGGCCTTGGCGATCCCGAAGTCCGTGAGCACCACGTGCCCGTGGTGGCTGAAGAGGACGTTCCCGGGCTTGATGTCCCGGTGGACGTAGCCGTTGGCGTGGGCGTAGGTCAGCGCGCTCGCGATCTGTCGCAGGATGTCGATGATCTCGGCGTGGGGCACGCCACTCGCGATCCGCTTGGCCAGGTCGCTGCCGGTGTGCAGCTCCATCGCGAGGAAATAGTTGTCGCCCGACACCCCCACGTCGTAGACGGACACGATGTTCGGGTGGGCGAGATTCGCGACGATGCGCGCCTCACGCAGGAAGCGCTCGGCGAAGCTGCTGTCCTTCACCAGGCTCGGCGCCATGATCTTCAGCGCGACTTCGCGACGGAAGCTCTCCTGCACGGCGAGGTACACGGTGGCCATGCCACCCTTGCCGAGCTCGCGCTCGATCTCGTAGCCGTCGATTCGGACTTCTTCCTCGCCCATGGATCGCTGGCCGCCCCCCGCCCTGCGAGATCGTCGCGTCTTTCGCGGCGCAGGGCAAACTCCCTACATCATCGGCAGACGCGGCGTCGCGGTGTAGCGTCTCACTCGAAGCGCCGGCCCGCAAGAAGAACGCCCCCCGGATCGCTCCGGGAGGCGCATTTCTCACGTCGATTCCGAGCCATTGGTTAGCTGGCGGGCCCCGTCGGGATGTCCTTGAAGGCGATGCCCTTGTCCGCCCGGGATTCCGGCGGCAGGCCGAGGACGCGCTCGGAGATGATGTTGCGCAGCACCTCGTCGGTTCCGCCGGCGATGCGCAGACCGGGGATGGCGAGGTACATGTCGTGGAAGGCCGACGCGCCGGGTGTGCTGATGTCGCCGTGAGTCGCTCCGGCGACACCGCCCAGCTCGATTCCAAAAGCGGCCATCTCCTGTGCGAGCGCGGCGCCGACCAGCTTGCCGAGACTCGATTCCGGTCCGGGGGTCGTCCCCTTGGAGAGTGCCGTCAGGGTGCGATAGCCGGTGTACTGCACGCCGCGGCTGCGCGTGTAGAAGTCGGCGATCCTCTCACGGACCGAGGCGTCCTCGATGGCCGGGCGTCCGCCGTGGTCGACGTTCTCGGCGAGTTCGATGAGGTCGCCGATGACGTCACCGGTGCCGCCGCCGCCGATCGAAGCCCGCTCGTTCATGAGCGTGGTGATCGCGACCGCCCAGCCGTTGCCGACCTCGGACAAGCGATTGGCGTCGGGGATGCGAACGTCGCTGAAGAACACCTCGTTGAAGCCCTGGCCGTGGTTGATCTGGGTAATGGGTCGCACCTCGACACCGGGTGAGTGCATGTCGACGACGAAGTACGAGAGCCCCGCGTGCTTGGCGGCGGTGGCGTCGGTCCGGACGACCAGGATGCCCCAGTCGCAGAACTGCGCGCCGGTGGTCCAGATCTTCTGGCCGTTGACCACCCAGTCGTCGCCGTCCTTCACTGCGGTGGTGCGGAGACCGGCGAGATCGGAACCGGCGCTCGGCTCGCTGAACAGCTGGCACCACAGCTCTTCGCCGGACAGCAGCTTGGGGATCCACTGCTTCTTCTGTCGATCATCACCGTGGGTCAGGACCGTGGGCCCGCACATTCCGATGCCGATTCCGAAGATGTTCGGGGGCGTCTTGAACTTCGACTCTTCCTGGCCCCAGATCACGTTCTGGATGGACGTGGCACCGCGCCCGCCGTACTCCTCGGGCCAGGTGATACAGGCCCAGCCGCCATCGGCCTTCTTCTTCTGCCAGGCCTTGGCGGCGGCAATGGTCGCCGGGTCGGTGCGCTCTCCGAGTACGTCGTCACCGGGATCGTTCGGGTCGGCGAGCTCGGCGTTGGCTTCGAGCCAGGCGCGGGCTTCGGCGCGGAAGGCGGCTTCTTCGGGGGTGTCTTTGAAGTCCATGGTTCGCTCCAGTTTCGGGGTCGCGCGAAGGCTCGTGCGAAGGTTCGTGCGGAGTAGAAGGAGAGGAGACGGAAGGGGCGGGCCGTCAGGCGGCCTTCTGCTCACGCAGGCGCGTGACCAGCTTGTCCTTCCAGCTCGCCGGGCTGCCCAGCATCACCGAGAGCAGCTTCGCCCGGCGGTAGAACATGTGGCAGTCGTACTCCCAGGTGTATCCGACGCCACCGTGCAGCTGGATCATCTCGACGCCCGCGAGGTCGTAGGCCTTGCAGGCGGCGATCCGCGAAATGCAGGCGGCGATTCCCAGCTCCGGAGTGTCGTTGCTGAGCGCCCAGGCGCCGTAGTAGCAGTTCGAGCGGGTGAGCTGGATCTCGCACCAGAGGTCCGCCAGCCGGTGCTTCAGTGCCTGGAACGAGGAGATCGGGCGACCGAACGCATAGCGGCCGTTCATGAAGTCCTTCGTGATCTCGAAGGCACGCTCGGCGCCGCCGAGCTGTTCGAAGGCCACCAGGACCGCAGCGCGGTCGAGCACGCGGTCGGCCAGCGCGGCGCCGTCTCCCTCTTTGCCGAGCACGCTGGCAGCAGCGCCCTTGAACTCGATGCGCGCCATCGAACGGGACGGGTCGAACGATCCTACGGACGTGCGGGTGACGCCCGCCTGGTCGAGGTCGACGATTGCGAGCGAGAGGCCGCTGTCCGATTGGGCGGCGATGACCGCGAAGTCCGCGACGTCGCCGTCGAGCACCGGCAGCTTGGTGCCGGTAAGCTTGCCGCCGGAGAGCTTCGTCTCGACACCCTCGGTGCCGTTCTGGCCGGGTTTCTCGACGAGCGCGAAGGTGCCGATGGCCTCGCCCGACGCGAGCCCGGGCAGGTACTGGCTCTTCTGCTCGTCACTGCCCGCGAGCAGGATCGCTTCGGTTGCGAGGTAGGTGCTCGACGCGAAGGGGATCGGCGCGAGGGCGCGGCCGAGCTCTTCGGCGACCACCGCGAGCTCGAGATAACCGAAGCCGGCGCCGCCGTACTCCTCCGGGATCACCGTGCCCTGGAATCCCATCTCGGCGGCAGCCTTGAAGAGCGCCTGGCTGTAGGGCTGGTCCGATTCCAGGACTTCTCGGCAAACGGAAAGCGGCGAGTGTTCCGCCAGGAAGTTGCGCGCCGTCTGCTGCAGCAGCTTCTGGTCTTCGGAAAAGTCGAAGTTCATTGGGGGTTCTCCGTCTCGGGGGTCGGTGGCCGGGCGCAGCTGGCGCCGCGGGGGGAGGGAACGGTCCATCGGATTGACATGGATGTCAATATCGGGCGAGGCTCGGTTCGCGAGGGTCTGGGGCAGGGCGTGGGGCGTCGGGTGGGTTGCCCGGGGGCTCCGTCGAGGGGCGCCCCCGCTCCTCCCTGGGCGGCGCTGTTTTCCCCTTGCCGGGTCTTCGACTTGCAATACGTCGTCGCCGGGGGCGCCCCCTCGGCGGAGCCCCTAGTGAGTCCGTCGTCTTTTGGGCTCGCTTGGGTTCAGGGAAGGGCGACGATGTAGGAGACCCAGGCGGGGTCGTCGGGGGCGGATTCTACTTTTCGGTAGACGCCGTTGGGCTCGTTGGTCTTGCGGTCGGTGCCTTCCCAGTAGACGACCGTTTCCGAGAAGCCGGCGTCCTTCATCAGGTCTCGCAGCTCGGGGATGGACCACAGCCGCCAGTCGTAGGTGAAGGCGCGGCGCATCTCGCTGCCGTCCGGGAATTCGAAGTGGATGTAGTTGATCACGTGGTGGGTGACCGGGTCGAAGACGTGCTGGTCCCAGACGTAGTCGAAGCCTTCCTGCTCGCGTGTTTCGGTCATGGTGCGCTGGGCGTCGGCGCCTCCGTAGAGGTCGACGATGAACAGGCCTTCGTCGGCGAGGCTCTCGCGGGCCTTGCGGAAGTAGGCGGTCAGGAGCTCGCGCGTCTGGAAGCAGAAGTACGAAAAGTTGAACGCGCAGGTGACGTCGAAGCCCGTGGTGTCGTCCTCGAGCACGTTGGCTTCGCGCAGCTCGACGCGGGACTGCTGCTCGCTGTCGAGTTTGGGGAAGTGGTGCTGGAGGCTGTAGTCGAGGACCTCTGCCTCGATGTCGACACCGACGGCGGTGTTGCCCGGCCGGGTGCGAACCCATTCGCAGCAGAGCGCGGCGGTGCCGCAGAAGTCCTCGCGCATGCGCTTCGGGAGCCGGCCGTACTGCTTCTTGAAGACGCGGTCCATCATCTGGACGTCGCTCTCCACTTCCTGGACCGATTCCTCGTACAAGCGATGGCGGTCCGCGCCCTTGGCGATCTTGGACGCGACGGCGCGTTGCTTCTTGCCGCCCTTCTTCTTGTTCTTCTTGCCTTGCTGCGAGTGATTGCGCGCCACCGCCATTCCCCCCTGAAGAGCTGACTAGATTACTCGATGTATCCCAGTGCGCGAAGCTGATCCAGGATCTCGCCTTCGCTGCCCGACGCTGCCTCGCCGATGCGCTCGATCTCGCCCACATCGTGGGTCGCGATCGTCGTCACCGGTTGGCGTGGCGTGAGGAAGGCCGCGACCCGTCCCTGCATGTCCTGCCCGAGCGGAAGCCCCAGCCACGCGAGGATCGTGGGCGTGACGTCGTTGACCGAAGTGCCTCGGGTGGAAGTTCCCGGTGCGATGCCCGGGCCCCGCGCGAACACGATGCCGTCGACCGCGGCCTCGCTGTCGTGGACGCCCGTGAGAGCGCCGAGGTGCTCACCGGCCTCGAATCCGTGGTCGGAGACGACCATCACGAGGTCGTTCTTCCCGTAGCCTTCCATCAGCACGCCGATCAGCGCGTCGCTGTAGGCGTAGTACGCCTCGAGCGCGTCGCGCGCGGCCTCGCGCTGACGCGGGCTCATGTCCGGGACAGGGTCATACGCTTCCGGCGGCTCGATGGCGGCCCACAAGCGGTGGCTGACCCGGTCGATCCCCGGCAGGAACACCATCATCAGGTCGGGCGCCTCGGTCGACTCGATGCTGTGGGCGATGCGCGCCACGGCGGCATCGTCCCGGAAGCGCTTCGACAGTTCTTCCTTCTTCATCCAGTCTGCCAGACCGACGTTGCCCAGAAAGGGATCGTCGGTGCCGGGGACCAGCAGGCGCCGGGCGTAGACGTCCGCGACCGGGTCCTGCCACGCAGGCGGGTAGACGGTCGCTCCCTCTTCATCCTCGTTGCCCGCTTCACCCGACGCTCCGGTCAGCCCCTCGGCTCCGGTCAGCTTGCGCAGCTCCTTGAGCCGGGTCGGCTTGGCGTGGTCCGAAACCAGGACCCCGTTCACGACCTCGGGGGGATAGCTGTTCCACCAGTTGACCACCCCGACGCTGAGCTTCGCGGCGGAGGCGATGTTCCAGAGCGCGTGAGCCTTGCGGTGGATGCTCAGATAGAGGCGCTGGACGCCGGACGGGTCCTTGAAGGTGAAGCCCTCGATGCCGTGATGAGCGGGGGTCTTGCCGGTCGCAATCGAATTCCAGATGCGCGGGGAATAGAGCGGTGCGTGGGAGCGGAGAGGACCCGATGCGCCTTGCTGGGCCAGCCGGGCCAGGTTCGGGAGCCGACCCGCCTGCAACATGGGCGCGATGACGCGCATCGTCGCTCCGTCGATGCCGACGAGCAGCGCACGACCCGTGCCCGGACTCTTCGGGACTGCCGCGAGCGGCGGGGCTGGGTAGGGAGCCGCCGCGCGGGCGGGATCCGCTGCTGCCCCGTCCGCCGTCGCGGAGCCGATGGCTTCGACGCGCAAGCCACGCGCTGCGAGCTTCTCGAGCAGGCCGTCGTCTCCGAGCAGACTGCGCGCGTCGGCGAGTAGCAGGTCCCTGTGTGCGCCGGGTTCGGCGAGCAGTCGCGCGATGCCGTCTGCGAGTCGCTCGTTCTCCGCGGCAGCGATTCGAGCCACCTCCGGTGCAGCGACCGCCGGGAACGCCACCGCCAGCGCGCGGGCATCTCCACGCTTCCACGCGGCGAGGGCGGCGGGCAGGTCCTGAGCGGCTGTGCGGGATTCCGCGAGCGCCTGCTCCATGAGCTTCACCTGGACCGGACGCGGGATGGCCGCCGCCCGGTCATAGCCCGTGGCCGATTCCTCGAGCGGGAGGACCTCGATGGGCACGCCGCGCTCCTCGGCGAGATGCGCGAAGTAGACCTCGAACTCCCGCTCGGGCGCGAAGCCCGTGCGCTCGAGATCCGCGCGGCGGACCATGCGCGCGGCGAACCAGGGGGCCGTGACGTCCGCAAAGGTCGGCGGGTAGCCGGCGAGCCCCACGGCCTCGACATAGCGGGCCATGACGCCAGGGGGCAGCCAGTTGCGCAGATTGTCACCCTCGGCGAGGTGCGCCTTCCAGCCGATCAGCGCGTTCTGGGGGCTCAGCGCAGCGTCGTTGGGCAGGACGAGGCGCCCCCCCGTCTGGAAGGCGGCCAGGACCTCGGGCTGGAACGCCAGGCGGTCCTGCTGGCTGAAGGCCACCGTCGCCAGCACGTCGACCCGCGCTTCCGGTCGGGCCGGGCTCGAGATGCGCCACAGCAGGTCGCTGTGCGCCGGCCCCGCAAGCAGCAGGAGCGTGATGGACAGGAGCAAGGAGGAGCTGTTTCGCTGTGTCATCTGCGCATTGGCTTCCGCTGGGCTTCTCCCCTGGCGCCGGTGTGCGCGGGGGGGTGCCGAAATTCCCGATTGTTCGTAGCATTTCCCCTTCGGTTTTTCTGTCGACGGACGATACATCCCCCGTCTCTGCAATTGCGGCGCTTCCTCCCCCCGGTTCGCTCCGAATCGAATTTCGGTCGCGCCTCGCTCCTGGAGCCAAAGACCTGAGTCTCTCGACCAGCCAGCACGAGCTGATCCGCCACTGCCTTGCCACCGGACTGGAACGATCTCGCGAACGACTCGCCGACACGCCGGCGTCGTCGACGGTGATCGACCTCGAAGCGGTGACGAGCAGTACGCTTTCCGACCTCGATCCCGATCTCGCAGCCCGCGGTCTTTCCGGAGACCTCGTGGCCGGGGTCCTGCAGCGCTTCGAAGGGCGACTGACGGGGACCGCGCTGCTGGCGATGGACCCGGGCGACGCCTTGCTGTGGCTGCAGCGGGGTGACGACGACGCGGACCCGCTCGGCCGCTTCGTCGACTGGGGCAGCCGCATCCTCGCCGGTGTCATGCTGACCCTCGCGTCGACCCTGCAGCAGGACGTGACGCTCGCGGAGCCGACCCTCGACGAGCGGCCGCTGATGGCCGCGCTACTGGGAACCCACGCGCCGTCGGACACGATGGTCTTGTCGCTGCACGGAGAGCTCGGCTTCCCGGTGTCGGACATTCCCGAGATCCGCGCGCCGTTCTCGATCCAGCTGCTGCTCGAACCGAAGATCGTCGAGATCCTTCTGGCTGGGCTCGCCGGAGACGGCCCCAGCGCTTAGTCTCCTCGGATGTCGATCTACCTGATCCGCCACGGTGAGACCGCCGGCAACCGCGCGCGTATCGTTCAGTATCCGGATACACCGCTGTCGGACCGCGGGATCGCCCAGGCGGAATGCCTCGCCCGGCGTCTCGCCGACGCAGGCATCCGACGCATCGTCTGCAGCGACATGGCCCGGGCCCACATGACGGCCGAGCCCCTCGAGCGCGTCACCGGCGTGACCATCGATTTCGACGCGGACCTGCGCGAGCGCTTCTTCGGAGACCACTGCGGAACGCCCTACAGCGAGCTGATGGAGCGTGGCGTGGACATCTTCGCGCCGGACCACGAGCCGCCGAACGGCGAGACCTGGCGGGGCTTCCACGCCCGCGTGGATCGGGCCTGGGAGACGGTGGGGCGGCTCGCCGCGGAAACCGAGGGGCACCTCGCGGTCGTCACCCACGGCCTCGTCTGCCACTCGATCACCGCGAGACTCGTCGAGCTTCCGGCGAGTCTGGCGGTCGAGGGCTTCGGACGCGACGGTCCGCCGATCCGGTTCGGCAACACCGCCGTCTCCATCCTCGCGGGTCCCGACCCCTGGCGCTTCGACCTCTTCGCCTGCACCACCCATCTCGACGGAGCCGTGGCGGACGACGGCAGCGCCCTATCCGGGATGTGATCCCGGGATCGTCAGATCCCGTACTTCTTCAGCTTCGTCCACAAGGTCCGCTCGCCGATGCCCAGCAGGCCGGCTGCCGCGACCTTGTTGTCGTCGGTGCGAGCGAGCGAGCGCAAGATGGCCCGCCTTTCGGCCTCGGCGACCACCGCCTGCAGCTCGAAGGGACCCTCGTCGCCCGCGTCCACCTCGGGGTCGCTGCTCGGCGGTAGCAAGCGAAGGGCGAGCTTCGCGTCGACCACGGGTCCGTCACAGAGCACGGCGGCGCGTTCCATGACGTTGCGCAGCTCGCGCGCGTTCCCCGGCCAGTCGTTCGTCGCGAGCACGTCCGCGGCGTCCTCGTCGAGTGACAGCGCCCCGCGTCCGAGCTCGCGGCCGAACTGCGCGAGGAAGAAGCGCGCCAGCCCGGGAATGTCTGCCCGCCGCTCTCGCAGGGGCGGCAGCTCGATGCAGAAGACGTTGAGCCGGTAGTAGAGATCTTCCCGGAAGCGACCTTCGCTGATCGCGGCGGCGAGGTCGTGGTTGGTCGCGGACACGATGCGCACGTCGACGGGCACCCGGCGATTGCTGCCGATGGGCTCGATCACGCCTTCCTGGAGGACGCGCAGCAGCTTCGCCTGGAGCCGTACCTCCATGTCCCCGATCTCGTCCAGGAAGAGGGTGCCACCGTCCGCCGACTGGAACTTTCCTTCCCGGTCCGCGTGCGCACCGCTGAATGCGCCACGCACGTGTCCGAACAGCTCGCTCTCGAGCAGCTCTCCCGGGATCGCCGAACAGTTGAGGGCGACGAAGAGCTTGTCGGCCCGGGGGCTGCGCCGGTGGATGGCGTTGGCGATGAGTTCTTTGCCGGTTCCCGTCTCGCCGGTGATCAACACGCTCGAACGGGTCGGGGCGACCTTGTCGACGAGCGAGAAGACTTCCTGCATGGCGGGCGCGCTTCCGACCATTTCCTCGAAGCGGGGCGCCCGGTCGGCCTGCTCGCGCAGAAAGCGGTTCTCGCTGCGGTGCCGGGCATAGTCGAGAGAACGCGCGATCAGGGTCTCCAGCGCCTCGACGTCGAAGGGCTTCGCGAGGAAGTCGACCGCCCCCAGCTTCATCGCCTCGACGGCGGCCTCGACGGTGCCGTAGGCGGTCATCACGATCACGGGGATCTCGCGATCGAGCTTGCGTAGCTCGCGCAGGAACTCGATGCCGTTCATGTGCGGCATCCGCAGGTCCGTCAGGACCAGGGCGGCGGACTCCTGCCCGAGCTGTTGCAGCGCTTCGGGCGCGTTGTCGAAGGCGAGAGATGGAAGATCCATGCGTTCGAGCAGGATCTGAAGGATTCGTCGCGTGCGGTGATCGTCGTCGACGACGATGACGGGTCTCATGCCTCGTCCTCCGGATTCGTTCGAGCGAGCGGCAGCTCGATTTCGAAGCAGGCCCCGCCGGAATCGCTGGCGTGGACACGGATGTTTCCGCCGTGCTCGTGGACGGCGCGCTTCACGAACGTGAGACCGAGTCCGACGCCGGCGTCCCGCGCGGTCACGAAGGGCTCGAAGATCCGCTCGCGCAGCTCGTCGGGGATGCCCGGACCGTCGTCCTCGATACGGAAACGCACGTTCGTGGCGCGGGGGGAGTCGATCTCGACGCTCACGCTGCCTCCGGGCGAGACGGCTCGGACCGCGTTCACCAGCAGGTTGACGCAAACATGCTGCAGGGCCTCCCGGTCGCAGGAAACCGTCGCGTCGTGTTCCGCCTGCTGCACACGGATCTCCACGCGCTTCTCACGGGCCTGGGGCTCGACGAACTCGGCCGCTCGCAGGATCGGCTGGGAGAGGGGCGTCGGTTCGAGGTGGATGGCGCGCGGCCGGTCGAGGGTGAGCAGGTCGTCGACGACGCCGCCCAGGCGCCCGACTTCGTCGCGAATCATGCCCACCAGTTCCGGGATCTCGGGATCGGGCTGCGACGAAAGCGAACGCCCGAGCATCTGCGCCGCGCTGCGCAGCACGCCGAGAGAGGTGCGGACTTCATGGGCGACGCCCGACGCCAGCTCGCCCACGAACGCGAACTTCTCCGCCTCGACCAGGTGCTTCTGCGCTTCGTCGAGATCGCCGGCCATCTGGTTGAAGGATCTCGCGAGCACTCCCACCTCGTCGTCGGAACGCACGGGCACGGTGTTGGTGCCGAGACGTCCCGACGCCATGGCGCGGATCGCCTCGGTGAGCTCGCTGAGGGGGCGCACTACGCGCCGGGCGGACAGGGTCGCGAGAACCAGCGCGCCCGCCAGGGCGAGCGCTGTGGTGACGGCGAGCCGGCGCGTGAGGGCCTGGGCCGGCGCAAGGGCGTGTTCGAGGGGCTCGACGACGAGCAGCCGCCACGCGGGAACGTCGGCATCGAGCGTCGCAGCTCCGGCGATCAGGCCGGCGTCGCGATCGATCCCGTAGCCGGTCTCCGTCATCAAGCCTTCCGTTCCCCGGGTCGCGTCGCCCGCAGAGGCGATCGTCTCACCGTGAGCATCCATCAGCAGCACCGTGGCTGCGATCTCCTGGGCCGCGAGATCGCTGCGTTCTGCATCGAGCAGGCCCTCGACGTAGGACCAGTCGAGCAGGCCGTACAGCTGCCCCAGCTCGGCCATGCCGCCATCGGGGTCGGGGACCGGGGTGGAGAGCACGAGGACCCGCTGAGCGCCGAGTACCAGTGGGCCGTTGTAGCGCGAGTCTTCGCCGTGAACGCGAGCTGCATCGGCGTGTCCCACTTCGGTGTACCAGTGCGCGCTGCTGGCGGCGACCACCGCGCCCGCGACATCGACGACGAGGTAGTCGGCGCGGGCCGGGCTTCCGTCGCGCAGGGTCAGCAGCGCCTGGGCGATGCGCTTGTCGATGTCTGCGACGCGGATCTCCCGCATCAGGTCCTGTCGCGAAAAGCTGGCGAGGGTTTCGTGTTCGGCGCGCAGCAGGACCGACAGTCGATCGGCGGTGTGAAGCGCCTCTCGCGCGAGGGCGCGTCCGATCACCGTCTGGAGCGAATCGCGGGCGCTGCGGTCGGCCAGGAAGCTCAGCAGCAGCCCGGGTACGAGGATCAGCAGAGCCGCGAACCCAAACAATTTGCCGCGGAGCGAAAGCGGGGGTAGGGTCAACCGGTACCCCCTTGCCACATTGTGGTGGTGTCGCCGGTCATGGCTGCGTTTCCGTCCAAGCCTAGCACTGCATTCGCGGTGCTCCTGGCGCTGTATGCGGGTGTGCTCTCCGCGCCTCCCGCGCGTTGCGAGGAGCCCCCGTCCGAGCTTCTCCTCGAATCGGAGGAGATTCCCGTTCTCGATTCCGAGGCGCCGCTTTCGGACTCCGGCGCGCCGCTTTCCGACTCCGGCGCGCCGCTCTCCGACTCCGGCGCGCCGCTTTCCGACTCCGGCGCGCCGCTCTTCTCCATCGACAGCCCGCTCGGCGATATCGAGTACGAACTCGGTCGCGGCCTGTCCCTGGGTGACACCGGGTTGCACGTCGGCGGCTTCACCACCGTCGAATTCGACCGCGAGGACGGCGAGCCGGGCGAACTCGAGCTCGACGGCGTCAACTTCCTCGTCCTCCTGAAACCGAACCAGTACGTCAGCGGCTTCATGGAACTCGAGGTCGGTGACTTCTTCCGCTGGAAGACCAACGAGAGCTCCGTCGAATCGAATCCCGTCGCCAAGTTCGAGCGCCTGTACGGCGATCTCACCATCGGCGACCCGCTCACGCTTCGCACCGGGAAGTTCCAGACCCCCGTCGGACGCTGGAACCTGGTTCCCGCGGAGCCGTTCGTCTGGACACCGATCGAGCCCGCGTTTCTCGAGGTGGCCTTCGACGAGCACCAGACCGGAACCGCCGCCCTGGGCACGATCCACCCCTTCGGCGGCACCCTCGACTACTGGGTCTATGGGCAGGTCATGGACCCCCTGGACGCCAGCGAAGACCCCGATCCCGCGGATCACAGCGTGGGTGGGCGCGTCCAGTTCGGCAGGTCCCTCGAGCAGTGGTCCATCGGCTCGTCCTTCCTGGCCACCGAGATCGGCGGGCAATGGAGCTATCTGGGTGGTCTCGACGCGGAATTCAGCATCGACCGCCTTTTGGTGACCAGCGAATTCACCCTGCAGCAAGGAGCCATTCCAGACCGGGACCTGTGGGACGTCTACGTGCAGGGCGTCTTCGAAGTCGTGCCGACCTTCAACCTGGTCGGCCGCTACGAGCGGCTCGACTTCGAGGGCCGGGACGGCGACGCCCACATCGGCGACTTCGGCATCGCGTGGATCCCGAAGCCCTACCTCCACTTCAAGGCGAGTTACCGCGTCACGGACAAGCAGACCGAAGAGGTCCGCCGCGGGCTCAGCATGTCGTTCTCGTTCATCTTCTGAGATGCAAGGTCGACCCATCGCCCGCATCCCGCATCTTTCGCCCGTGACGGTGGGGCTCGCCCTGGTGCCCGCGCTGGTGCTCGCGCTCGGCGCCGCGGCGCCCGCGTCGGCCGATCGCATGGCCGTGATCGTCCACGTCGACCGATCCATCTCACTCGACCTCGAGTCGGTCGCGCAGATCTACCTGAAGCGCCGTCGCTACTGGTCGGGAGGCGACCCCATCCTGCCGATCAATCGCGAAGCGGGGAGCCAGGCGCGCGAAACCTTCAACCGCCGGGTGCTGCGGCTCGATGATTCGCGTCTCAGTGTCTACTGGAACCGCGAGTACTTCCGCGGCGTGTTGCCACCGCCGACCCTCGCGTCGGACGAGGCCATCCGCCGCTTCGTGGCGGGCGACCGTCGGGCGATCGGCTACGTCAACGCGCGCGTGATCGACGCGTCCGTTCGCGTGGTTCTCTACATCGACTGAAGTCACAGGGCGTCTCCCGGGACTGCTCACGAAGCAAGCGGCGTGCCCGCCCTTCTCGCCCTGACCCTCGCTCGCCCGTTGCCGCGGCGCTCCGACCCTGCCGGGTTCGGCACGGCCCTGCCGGGTTCGGCAGATACGCCGGGTGGTGTTGGGTGTACGCCTGTCTTCGGTGCCGTGTCGCATTCGGCATCGCCCTTGCACTCACCGTGAAGCGAGCACCCGATGTGCCCTCTTGGTCAGAAGCGCGAAGGAGGAAGCCGTGAGAAGGCATCGCGATCAGAAGGTCCGAGAAGAGATGCAGAAGAGAATCAGGAAGCTGCTCGTCCCGTTCGTCGGAGCGAGCCTGGTCGCCGGAGCGGGCATGCTGTGGCCGTCGTCCGCAGAGGCGTTCGGTTGGGGCGGGAGCCCGTGCAAGAAGAACGCGAGCGCGGGCTATCGGTCGTGTCGCGAGGAGATCCAGGAAGAGTTCTGGGAAGCGGTCGGCAACTGCGTGTTCGAGAGCGACCTCGACGAGGTCGCGGGCTGTCTCGCAGACGCACTCGATACCGGGGAGGCGAAGGAGGAGTGTCGCGACGTGTACGACGCACGCATCGACATCTGCCGGGACCTTCCGGGCGCCTATGACCCGCCCTTCGATCCCGCGACCTTCGACGACGACTTCAGTTCGTTGACGAATCCGAACCCGTACTACCCGGTCGGCATCGGCTACGCGTGGCACTACGAGACCGAGGACGAGGCGATCGCGATCGACATCCGGGCCGCCACCAAGCTGATCGAGGGAGTCACCTGCATCACCGCGCACGACGAGGCATCAGAGGAAGGTGTCGTGGTGGAGTCCACGGACGACTGGCTCGCGGTCGCCCTGGACGGGTCGGTCCACTACTGCGGCGAGATCTCGCTGAACTTCGAGCTCTTCGAAGGCGACGACCCCGAGGTGCCTGAGCTCGTCGACATCGACGGGTCCTGGAAGGCGGGTCGCGACGATGCCAAGCAGGGCGTCCTGATGCAGGCGGTTCCGGCCCCGGGCTCCATCTATCGACAGGAGTGGGCCTTCGGCGAAGCCGAGGACATGGCCCAGGTGCTGTCGAACTCCTACTCCTACGGGAATGGCGAGGGGCTCGACTTCAACGTGCCGGAGGAGCTCGCGGAACACTTCTGCGAAAACGAGAACTGCGTCGTCACGCGCGACTTCACGCCCCTCGAACCCGGCGTCGAAGAGCGCAAGTACTACGCACGGGGAGTCGGGCTCTTCCTCGAGGTCGGACAGGAAGAGGGGGACTTCGTACCGCTGGTGGACTGCAACTTCCATCCGCTCTGCGACGACATCCCGGACGTCGGCGAAGACGAATAGCTGCTTTCACCAAGGGGGTGACCCCCGGTCTCGGTTCACGTCGGATCGAGATCGGGGGTCCATCTTTTGGCCGACGCCTTCTTTCGTCCGCGGTGGCTTTCCGGTGCCGACTCGAGGAAGAGGGTGCGGCCCATGTTGAGAAAGGCGCCGCCGCCGAGACCCCACACGAACGACAGGCCGAGCAGCGTCGGGAACGACGGCGTCGTCGAGATGCCGAGCAGGCACAGGCTGCCGAGCAGCTGCCCGGCGAAGTGCACGCGCCCGCGGTGCGGTACGCGTCCCAGCCACAACAGCGCGGTCGACGCCGTGATCGTGCCGAGCGGGAACATCATCATCAGGATCGAGAGCTCGCCGACCCCGCCTCCGTAGACGTCGCGAAGCAGGATCGGGACCAGCACGAAGTACGGCCCGATGAAGAAGATGCCGTTGAGCGAGATCAGTAGGGTGAGGGAACGCAGTCGCGTGGACGCGAAGACGATGCGGACTCCGTCACGGACCTCGCGCAGCGGATGTCGATGGACGCCGTCCGTCGTGAGCTGGCTGCGTGGCAGCTTCGAGACGACACCTGCGCCGGACAGCACGAGCAGGCTCTGCATGCCGAGCACCACCGGGGCGCCGAGCCAGGTCGCCGCTCCGACCAGGAGATTGCCCGCCGCTTGTCCGCCGAACTGCACGAGAGTGGTCCCGGGCACGGCCCGAGACAAGGCGCGCTTGCCGACGTCGAAGAGCATGGCGTCCCGCGCAGGCAAGTGGATGGCGTGGAGCGTCCCCCACGCGAAGGCGTAAACGAGCACCAGCCCGAAGCCGAGGCGGTCGGCGAGCAGCATCCCCACCAGGGCGAGCGCCGTGACACCCCCGGCCAGGTGCGTGAAGACCATCGTGTTCCGGCGCTCGAAGCGGTCTGCGAGGGCGCCACCGGCCAGCAGGAAGACCACGGCCGGAAGCGTGCCAACCATCTGTGCCGTGCCGACCCGTGCCGGGGCTTCGTGCAGCACGTCGACGACGAGCCACGCGAACATCACCTGCTGCATGCCCCAGGACGTGAACCACGACGCGGAAGATCCCAGAAACCAGGCGAACGGGGCGCCGAGCGCGTCGGGGTCGCGCTGAGGCGGAACGCTCAGGATCGCCTGCGGAAGAGCATGAAGCCCACGCCGTCGTGGGCTTCGGAATGGTCGATCGACTCGACACGGTCGCCGGGCTGACGGGTGCTCCCGCAGGCGTCGACGGGGACGAAGTCTCCGACGGCGTCGTTGAGGTACAGCACCTCGAGGTCCAGCAGCTCGGCCAGGGCGACCAGGGTGGGGGGCTGCCAGGCGCGCCACTTCGGATATTCGAAGAGCACCCGCGTCTCGTCTTCGTCCCACACCTCCATCCGGAATCCGAGCTGGTTGGTGAAGGGGTTCGGTGCGTTGCGTTCGTCCTCGATCAGGGCGGCATGGAAGCCCGCGTCAGCCATCTCCGGTCGCGTCAGGTCGTCGATGGGTGCGAGGTCCTGCACCAGCGAGGGCTCCGGGGTCTCGAGGATGAAGTGGTCGACGTGCGAGGTGCCGAGGGCGAGCAGATCGTAGAGCTGGCGCGTGTCGAAGAGGTTGTGGCTCTGCTTGCCGATGTAGGCGAGCGAGTTCCCGCGGCTCGCGGAACGTACGTCGCGCCAGACCTGCGGATCGAGCACGTTCCCGATGCGGTATTCCCGGTCGGCGCCTTCGAGCCAGGGCCGGGCGAGCACGGCTTCGCGAGCCGTCTCGTCGAGGTCGAAGAGGATGTAGCGAAGCTCGGGATGACGGAAGTGCGAGCAGTGACCGAACTCGCCGGTCCCGGCCATCGGCTCGACCACGGTGTCGATCTTCTCGCAGGTTGGCGTCTGGAGAAAATCCTCGATGGTGTAGTCGTGTGAGCCCAGGATCGCCGAGTAGATGCGATACGGATCGATCCCGGCGAGCCCGTTCTCGAGATAGGCGCCGACGTAGTCGTAGTCCTCGATGAAGGGCGATCCGTAGCACTTGGTGAAGCCCTGGGTGCCGAAGTCGTGGAAGCCGTTGCGGGCGATGCTTCGCCACAGCGCGAGACGCTCGCTGGCCGTCGATCCGACTTCGACAGGCGTCTTGAAGCCCCGCAGCACGCACGCATGCAGCCGCCGCAGTAGCGCCTGGCGCTCGGCGTCCACCAGGCCGTCCAGGCGACAGCGGCCCTGGATGTGGATCCAGTCGGGCGCCGTGCGCCTTCCACTTTCGATCGAAGTCAGCACCCGGTCGAGGGCGGCCATCGAGTTCGCGACGCGAACGGTCGCCTTCGGATGCATCGGTACGGTCTCCGTGCGCTTGCTGGGGTGGGCTTGGGGAAGGGGACAGGGGGCTTGGGGAAGGGGACAGGGGGCGGCGGATGATGACAGCCGCGGGAAACCGTTGGTTAGCAGCAGCGCGCGCCCCTCGACAGGGGCAGCGCGCCTCTTCACCCGCTTTCGCCGGGATCGTCCTTGGTCGCGCCGATGAACTCGGACAGAGACCGATGAACCTGCGCGGAGCGCTCGCCCCGCCAGCCCCGGATGGCCATCAACACGTAGTGGGCCTGTTCGCGCAGGACGCCTCGTCCGCCGCCCTTCACGGCTTCGAGCGCGGCCTCGGCGACGCGTCGCACGGCTCCGCTGGGGCACTGCTCGGTGATGACCGTGAAGCACTCCACGACGCCGAGGGTCCGGTCGTAGTCGCGCTTGGTCGCGCCCGGGGGTCGCGAGTCGTGCGGCGGCTCTGTCATGATGCGCGAGTATATGGGGCGGTCGTAGTTCGCCGCACTCTTCACTGCATTCTTCGCAGCAATACTCCCTCGCCATTCGCTGAACCCCAGTACGACGGAGGCTGAGACCCCATGCGTTGCATCGGAACCCTCGGTTCGCTCTTCGCGACGATCGCACTGGCGCTGACGGCCCACGCCCAGGCCGACCCGGGCCTGCAGAGCGAGGTGCTGGCGCCGGGACTGGCCATGCTGGTCGGCCGCGGCGGCAACATCGCCGTGGTCCACGGCGCCGACGGCAGCCTGCTGGTCGACGATCAGTACGCCCCGGCGACGCCGCAGATTCGCGCGGCCGTGGCAGCCCTCGGCGGCGCCGAGATCCGCTTCGTCCTCAACACCCATTGGCACGGCGATCACACCGGCGGCAACGAGAATCTCGGGAAGGCTGGCGCGGTGATCGTCGCGCACGCCAACGTGCACAAGCGCCTGAGTGAAGATCAGTGGAACCCGTTGCGGCAGACCACCACGAAGGCGTCCCCGCCGGCAGCCCTTCCGGTCGTGACCTTCGAAGACGGCCTCCGCTTCCATCTGAACGGTCACGTCATCGACGTGGTCCACGTCGACCCGGCCCATACCGACGGCGACGCGATCGTCATCTTCCGCGGGGCGAACGTGATCCACCTGGGAGACACCTACTTCAACGGGTTGTATCCCTACATCGACGTCGCCAGCGGCGGGTCGATCGACGGGATGATCGCCGCCGCGGATCGCGCGCTCGCGCTGACGGACGCGAAGACGCGAATCATTCCGGGCCACGGCCCGTTGTCGAATGCCGCCGAGCTACGGTCCTACCGCGACATGCTCGCGACGATCCGGTCGGCGATTCAGCAGCAGATCGACGCGGGCCGCAGCGTCGATGACGTCGTAGCAGCCCGGCCGACACGGGACTTCGACCCGAAGTGGGGAGGAGGGTTCCTCTCGCCCGAAGTCTTCACGCGCATCGTCTACACGAGCCTGACCGGTTCGCGCTAGCGGGGGTTGTTGCCAGGGGGCGGGGTGGGGGGGGGGGGGGGGGGGCCCAGGGGGGGGGGGTGGTGGGGCAGGCGGGGGGTCGGAGGGGCGGGAAGGG
>JAJDAN010000023.1 GCA_029261855.1 Deltaproteobacteria bacterium | reverse complement strand
AGCTCGATTGATGGATCTTCGGGGCCGCCGTCGGACTCGGGAGAGTCCAGACGTAGCTGTGCCTTTGCCTCTTCGAGCGTGACGAGCATCATCGGGCGTCCCTTCCCTTGCGCACTGCGACCTGCCACGCCTTGCCGGTGCCGGGCTTCTCGCTGGTCGGCTCAAGACACACGGACATGCCACCGCCCCAGGTCACGACATCGCCGCGCTGGTATTCGTGCTCGGGCTTGTAGGTGCCGCGGTAGATCATGGCGGGAATCTGGAACGGGAATTCCTTCCGCCGGCCGTCGCGCTCATAGACGACAGTCACGGTGCGCTCGCCGTCGTGTTCGACGGTCAGGTCGTCAATGCCCAGACCGTCACGGCCGTCGGCGCCGTCCTTGCCGTCCTTCGGTGACGGCATGCGGTCGATGGCTTTCTCCATCGTCGCCAGTGCCCGGCGCTCGAAATCCAGCTCCCACTTGGCTTGCATGGATTCGATCAGGGGGCGCACGTCGTCAAGCGTGAGCGACTTTCCGGGCTGGCCTGCATCACCACGCGGGCCGGGCTCTCCGCGCTCCCCAGGCGCGCCCTGCGGGCCTTGTTCGCCGCGCTGGCCGTCCTTGGGGGGCGGGATGGCCTTGACCATCTCGGTGGCCTGGCTCATCAACGCCGGCAGCACGTCATCGGCGGTGATGCTCTTGCCGTCCTGGCCGGGCTCGCCTTTAGGGCCTGGCTCTCCGCGCTCACCGTCTTTCGGCGCGGGGATGGCTTTGACCATCTCCATCAACTCGGCACGCAGGATCGACAGAACATCTTCGGCCTTGACCGACTGACCTGGCTCTCCGCGTTCGCCCTGCGGGCCGGGGGTCATCTGGCGCTGCTGAAGTTCGCTGAATCGCGGCTCCAGTTTGGCGAATCGCTTGTCGAGTTCAGCCCGCACGGCCCGGACAATGGCCTGTTGAAAATCCTTGCTCATGCGGCTTCCTCTTCGTCGCTTAGGGCGGCCGCGATCTCGTCATCGGACATTGATTCGTCATTGGCCGGCGGCGCGGGCTCTTCAACCAGCGGGCTATTACGGTCACGCTCCGCGAGCGCTTCGAGCGAGTAATACTGCTGTTGGCGCCAGATGGTGTCGCCGCCCTCAACCTTGGGCTGGTCAATGCTCCGGCGCGCTTCGTTGGTCGTCAGAAGACCGCCGTTGATGCTGTCGGTCAGGGTCTTGACCTTCGTCGCCGTGTCCATGCGCAGCAGGCCGTCAACGTCGAGTTCAACGCCGAGCGTGCCGAACCGCATCAGTTCGAGGCCGTCATCCATCGCGGCTTCGTACTGTTCCATCAGCGATTGCAGGCAGTCGCTGTAATAGATCTGATTGAGCATTTCGCCGTTCTGATAGGTCGGCATCTGCCCTAGCCCGATCTTGAAAGGCGGGACGTGGAACGTGGAACACACGACCTCTGCGCTCCACTTCATTTGCTCAACAAGCTGGGCGTCTACGGGACTGACGCTCATCCCTTCGTATTTGAGGCCATCGCCGAGTACAGCGACCTTCCCGTAGTTGTTCCCGCTGTAGTTTTCCTGCCACTTGTCGCGCAAACGTTCGGCGGTTTCGTTACTGATCGCTCCAGGCGCGGTCAAAAGTCCGGAGGCGCGCGACTGATTGCCGAAAAACTTCGTTGCGTTCTGCTGCATCTTCAGTCCCTGCGACGCAGCCAGCCCGCTCGCGTAGATCGGCGAGATGCCGACCAGCGGATGGAACAGACAGTTCATGCGGTCGTGGATGATCTCGCGCGCAGGAACGACGATGGATTCGTCCAGGCCGGTCAGATTGTCCTGCCCGAGCTGGTAGAAGATGTCACCGGCCGGAGATACCAGCGGGGTGACGGAACACGGGTCAAGAATGTAGAGCGCCACGATGTTGCCGGCGCCGTCGCGCTGCTTGAGCGCGTAGGTGTTGCCGTGAGACAACTTCGACGTGATCCAGAATTCCTTGAACTGGATGTGGTTCTGGTAGCGGTTGGGCTTCACCAGAAGCGGGGAATACTGGCGGCTGCTGGTTTCGATCCAGATGCCGTCCTGCAAGCTGACCAACTTCTGCCGCAGCTTGCCGATGTCGGACGCAATCAGCGTCATGCACGCGAACACGGCATGGAACGCGCGCTGTTCGGTGATCTCCGGCAGGTTGTCCTGCTGCCAGGCGCCCGGATACCAGTCGAAAAGGGTTTGCCAGCGGCCGCCGTAGCTGCTGCCGGAAACCGACCCGAGGATCGACGGGCTGAGATTCTTGTCGCGCTTGAACACGCGCGCCCAGAATCCGGGCTTTGCGACGGCATCGGCCATTACTGAGCCTGCATGTCCCGTCGCTGATACCGCCGCTTCTGCTTGCCAGTGCGCGGGGAGATGTCTTCATCCGGCTGCACTTCGATTGCGATGCCGCCATCAGGCAATAGACGCGCGGCCTGCGCATACACCAGCAGCTCGGCGTCGCGTGAACTAACGTCAGGCACGACATCTCCGCGCCGATACCGCCGGCGGGCGTAGGAAAAGTTCTTGAGTGCTTCGATCTGCATTGCAGACTCCCGAGAAAAAGGGGCGAGGCCGAAGCCCCGCCCCTATTGGGCTTAGGCGCCCGAGGTGCCCTGCGAGTAGCCAATGCCGCTGATGTAAGCGACAGCAGACGCGCGGCGCTTGGCGAAGTTGATCCGCCGCACGACCTTGATCGCAGTCGATTCGGACTGGAACATCGAGACCGGGAAATTGGTCTGTGCAACCGGAGTGTCGCTGGCGCCGGTCGGGTCGTTGGCCTGCTCGATGGTCGCATCGCGAGACATCGAAACCTCCAGGCCCATGTCGCCGATCTTGTAGATGTCGCTCGGCTTCAGCAGCACCAGATTGGACGCCGACACATTGTCCGAGGTGTAGACCGGATCGCCTTCCAGCGTGCCGCCCTCAGTGGTGATGTCGGGGAACTGCTTCTGCCCCAGCGCGGATCGCATGAGCTGGATGGCCTTTGCCGTGCTCGGATTCATCGCGTAGGCGAGGCCACCGGTGTTGTAAGCGGCGATGAAGTAGGCGTAGAGGTTGTTGATGTCCTCATACAGCCCTTCCACGTCCGGACCGGAGCTGGTCTGCGTGCTTGCGCCGACCAAGATGCCGGCCGGCGATACGCCGCCGACTGCAGCGGCCGCACTCATGAACGTCGCGTCGGTACGCTGCGCAATGGCACCGACCAGCGCATCACGCACGAGCATCTCGGCAGACGGCGAAGAATCGGCCATCAGTTCGTTGGAGATGACAGAGATGGCAGCGACCTTCAGCGGGGTCAGTTCGACATCGCTGTAATCCTGAGCGGAAACGGGAATGGGCTTGGACTCGCCGACCCAGTATCCGGTGCCGACGCCATCTTGACCCTTGATGTGGACGCGGGCCGGCACCTCGCGCAGCGGCAGCTTGTCGTACAGCGTTTTCTGCCACAGATAGGTGATGAAGTCGCCCATGTAGCGGGTGTCGCTGTCGGCGAGCTCATGGCCCCAGGTGCCGCCGTCCGCCGCTCCACCCTCGACACTGGCGCGGATGACCTCGACCAGCTTCGGGTTGGTCTTGCCCCAGCGCTTTTCGGCGATGGAAATGGGCGAGCACTGACGAACATGAGCCAGCGCCTTGGCGATCACGGTGCGGGTGAACATCTGGCCCTGGAACTTCTCGTCAGCCTCGCGGTTTACGATGACGCGCGGGGCGCCGTTGCGGACTTCGGAAGCGACTTCGGAGTCGGTCTGACGCGGCGACGCCTTCGTGCTGTTCACCGGCTTGGCGGCCTGCGCGTTCATAGTTTCGAGCCGGCGCAACCGGGTCAGGTCAACATCGATGGACTTGATCTGCGATTCGAGATTGTCGAATTCGTGGCCTTCGTCTTCGTCCATCGAACGGCTGGCGTCGATTGACTTCTGCGCGATGTCGGCCATCTGGCCGGCCAAAGCGGCACGGGTGTTCTCCAGGTCCTTGACCTGGTCGGATACGGTTTTCATTTCAGGTTCCTTAAAAAGAAAAACCCGCCGAGTGGCGGGTCTGTTTGCGCGGAGGTGAGCTATTCCGTCGGAGGCGGATGCCTCGGAATAAGCGTCACGAAAGTGCGTTGCCGCGGCGGCGGCTGTTTCATCAGCAGCGGAACGCCTGCACGCAATTTGCCGGTCGCGGCGCGGTGCTGGCGGTCGAAACTCTTAATGCTGGTAATGGATGCTTGCTGGTTCGCGGCGATGACAACGCCGGAGAGTTCAAGCCATTCCCAGGTGTCGAAATTGAGGCCGTAAGTGCCTTTGATGGGCGTTGGCGGGTCGATGGGCTTGAACCCAATCGAAAGCCCTCGCACCAAACCCTTTCGGATTCGCGCCCATGCCTTGTCCAGCTCCGGCAAAAGCGGGTCTTTCTCGATCTGGATTCTTACCTTGATGCCGTCCTTGGTCGGCGTAGCGGCAACAACATGGCCAACCGAGGATTCGGGGCTGGCGTCGTGCTGCATCAGAAACGGAATCGGCAACGAGAACTTCGCTCCAAGCGGATTTACGGTGTCGCCCTGCCTGTCGGTCGATGGCGTAGTCGCTACGCCCTCAAGAATTCTCTTGTCCTCATCAACTGCTTTGAGGGTCAAGACGCTATACGCCCTGTCCAATGCCATCGGTGCCTCCAATAAAAAACCCGCCTAGTGGCGGGTTCGTTTAATTCGTTCGCTCACGCGACCCATCTGTATCGTTTTCTATTGCATATCGCAGAGATTGTCCCTGCGTTTGAGTTGTACTTCTGGGCAAGGGCCTTGCAAGTAAATCCAGCCGATTTGAGACTTCTTATCTGCCTAACTTCATCGTCAGTGATCTTGGCATAAAACTGACCTATCTTGTTCTTGTGGTTCTCTGTCTTTTCCCTGGTCCGCAAACCTGTTTGATATGCGAGCCGAAGGGATTCAGATACACGAGAGCACTCTTCCGGCGTCCTTACCCTTTGTCGCCGCCCGGTCTGGAGTGCTGCCATTACATGGGCCGGCTTCTTCTTGCCGGCATGAATTTCCGAAAACTTATTCCGGTATTCAGGACTTCGAGGCGGGAACTTTCTACCTTTAGCTCGGGCCGCGATCTTGTCCCTCGTTTCAGAGCCGTGGAGACGGCCAAGTGTGCTTCCAGCGACCTTGCAGATATTGAACTCAGGATTCCGAGCATCAATCCATGCCTGCTCTTTTTGAATCAGCGAGCCTCGCTCGCAGCGTTCAAGGATCTCAAAAGAGAACTCATGCCGGCCGTGCTTGCGCCACGAATCCTGAAGGTGCTTTGAATGGTGCCGGCCTTTGTTAAGCGCGTTCCGATGAAAGCCCCACCTAATTCGGAAGCAAGTCGCGCTCCCTATATAGACCTTACCGTTGACCAGATTCCGTATCTGGTAAATGCCGGACGACTCAACGTCCGCTAGACTCACATCAGCCATTTTGATGTTCACTCCATCATGGTGGTTAGAAGCCGGGTCGTGTTGACGCACGATTCGGCTTCGTCATTTTATACGAAGAACATCTGATGTTTGGCTTTGCGTGCCTTCGGATTCAGCGCCATCAATGCGACGGCGTTGAAAGTGGCCATCACCGGGTCGATCTTGGCCGCGCCTGCCGTCTGCTTCGTGATGACGATTGCGTTTCCACGCTGTTCGACCTTGGCGTTACCAACCGACCACGCCATCAGCGGCGAACCCTGATGCTGCATCGCGCCTTCGGCGAGCCTGCGTTCAGTGGTCTTGATTGCGCCGGTCAATTTCCAACCCTGCGGAATTCCGACGATACGGTCGTGCGCAATGTCGTGATCGGTGATCGCGTCTACGATGGAACCGATGCCGGCCGGATCTACGCCCACCTTGTCCAGCAGCGCGGCCTCCTCAACTCGGTTGATAAGTTCGGCGACTTCGCGCACGTCCTGCCCGATTTGTTCGACGATGACTAGATCGCCCTGACGGCGGAAGTCTTTGAATCTTTCGGCCTCAGACTTGCGACGCTCCAGCGCAATCGGGTGAGCCCAGCAGCGCGCCCAGTGCAGCCATGATCCGTCCTCTTTCCGGCCCAGCAGGCATAGCCCCAACAGGTCGTCCAGGCCGCCGCCGTCGACGCCTGCGGTGATGACCTCGCATTCCTCTATCACCCGATCAAGCGTCACCAGCGCGCCGTTGCGCTCCCAGAACTCGGCGCCGGCCCAGGCCTGCGTTTTCAGGCCTAGGCCGATCTCGACGTTCAGGTGTTTGGCCAAGAATCCGCGTAGCGAGTCCTCGCCGTTTTCCTTGGCCTTGCCC
This sequence comes from Deltaproteobacteria bacterium, assembly GCA_029261855.1. GTDB lineage: Bacteria > Myxococcota_A > UBA9160 > UBA9160 > UBA4427 > JAJDAN01. Next base: position 3,271 of record JAJDAN010000023.1, on the reverse strand, counting down.
AGCTCGCGGGTCAGATATTCTTCGTCGACCGAAGCGCCTAGATTCGGATTCGTGACGTAGAAGTTCGCCGCCTCCCGCTCGCCCTTTTCCTCGAGAACCTTTTGCGGGAACTCATAGAGCAACGGCAGAAATTGCTTGTCCTGAATCTTCCCGTCACGAACATTTCGGGCGTATTCGAGCTTCTGCTTGAACACGCCTGCCGGCGGTTCGTTCGACTGCGTGGTCAGCCAGATGACCGCCCCCTCGGGCCGGCTGGCCATGCCTCCAGTGGCTTCGCGGAGCATGTCTTCGGCGTTCGCGCGCTTTCCGAATAGCCATAGCTCGTCCACAACGGTGACGATCCATTTTTTCCCGGCGACTGCCTCAGAGTCGGCGGCGACCACCTGAAGCGTTGCCTTGGTTACGCGGTGCTTGATCGTCCGAGTATGGTCCTGAACGTGCAGAATCTGGGATAACTCAGGATCAGCGCGCACCGCATCAGCGGCAGGTTTGAATGCATTGGCCGCGACTTCAACAGTCGGCGCTAGGATTCCGAACTCGCCAGCCTCACGCCAGTTCCGAATCAGAATCGCCAACATCAACAGCCCGGCGGTAGTCGATTTGGTGTTCTTCTTACTGATCAACAAGAACCACTCTTTGATCAGTCTTCGCCCTGTATCTGGGTCATACGCACCGAAGATGCTCTTGCACCAGTCCCGCACCCAATCGCGGGAAATGTCACCGAAGGAAGGGCTGCCAGGCATATCAACCACCCGAAGCGCATCCATCACTTCAATGCCGGCGCGCGCCTCACCAGGGAACAACGGCTGAAATGGAATCAGTGATTCTTGCGCCAGTATGCGGCGCTCCCAGTCCGGGCACGAAGTGGAGAATTTCACCGATTGTTTACGACTAGCCTTGGCTTCCTGCCGGGGCTAAATCTGCCTTCAGAAAGTTGCTCAGCGTTTTTTTGTTGAATTTCCTTCTTGCCAAGATCAGCGATTTCCGGCTTATCTCTCCATCCGGCCCGCGCCTTCATCCAGAAGATTGCGGCAACTACATTGCCGCCTTCAGTGGCTTGCTTGTAGAGCGACCGAGCTACGTTCGCCGTGGCCTGAATATGCGCCTTGTCCAACTCATCCCGATAGTGCTTGCGCAGGGTGTGCGGAGAGATGCCGACGTACTTGGAGATTTCGTCTTCCCGGACACCGACAGCCGCCAGCGCTTTAACCTCTGCGCGACTTTCTGCGGTTGGGGCGTGAGATTTTCTCATAATATTTACAATGGGTTACGCTGCCTCTTGACGCCCGTGCGGCTCGGCCAAATGATGGGCAGAACGCCTATGAATTCACCGGATTGAGCAGCCATGAAACCCCTCTTCATTCCCCTCAAGACACGTTGGTTCCGCGAATTCGCCGAGGGGCGGAAGAACGTGGAATACCGCGTCTACGGCCCACGCTGGCACGAAGGAACCTGTGTGATCGGGCGTGATGCCGTCATCTCGCACGGATACAGCGGCGACCGTTTGAGCGCTGTCGTCAGCGGGTTCCGGAAGATCGAGCTTGGCCGCGCACCAGTCGAAGCTCAGAAGCTGTTCGCTGGTCATACGCACCTCGCCGAAATCGCGCTGGATTTCAATTTATGATGGCCGCCGCCTGATCCTTCGGGCCGCAATACTCGAACACCGCGCAGGGCCGTGATCCAGCGCGCCAGCCGATGCCGTCGCTGGTGCTGGCCTTCGCCGCATACCCTGGTCGCTTCTCCAGCTTCCAGTGCCGGGATTTATCGAATCCACGAATCAACGCCGGATGCGCGGGATATGTTCTGATTCTCTTGCCGGCGGCTGCATACGCCGCGCCAATTCGATCGCTGAGAGCGAACGCGAGGCCAAGGCCCTGGAAATCGGGGAGCGTCACCAGCCTCGAAACGCCCCAGATGTTCCTGACCTTGGCATGCGGCCGGTAGATCAGGCCCGCGAATGCCGCAGGGCGATCATTGACGCGCAGCACGTAGCATTGCGCCGCCCGATGAAGATCGGCGGTCAGATAGTGAAACGGAGCGAATTCGAGCCAGCTTGACCACGGCTCGCGCTTGATCTCGCATTGCAGTTCTGGCCTTCGCCGAAGACACCTCCGAGTGAAGGTCATCGTGGCAGGTTCGAACGTCCAATCAGGCTGCAGCCAATCGATGATGTCGTAATGACACGCAGCCGCCACAAACTGCTTGCCGGTCTTGCGCACGTACTTTTGCACCGCGTGGCTGCCTATCTGGGCCACTTGCCGATCCACGACGGACGTGAACTCGTCTACGACGATCACGCCTTCAGACTCCAGCAGGCGCCGCGCCAGCTCAACCCGGAACCGCTCACCGTTCGACAGCACACGGTAGGGGCGCATCCATGCCGGGATTGTGTTGAATCCGACCGACTGACAGGCGGTCGATATTTCGTCCATCTTCAGCGACGTGTCAAAATCGTCGACGACGCTATCGCGAGACCAGTTCATGGGCCTCTCGCCGCCGAAAACCTCGCGCAGGATGCTTGACTTGCCGCAGCCAGATGGCCCGACGATCAGGCCAACGCTCCAGTCGGTGTCTTCAATCGGCAAATCGCCCTTGAATTCGATCCGGCTTGTTTCCTGGCGCGGCACATCAAAGATGGCCTCAAGCTGACGAGCGCGTACCGACGTGCTGCACTTCGTCTCGACTACGAAATTAATGGCCGGCACGATAAGCCCTCATCCTCAAGCTGCTGGATCAACAACGCCTGATGCTGCTCAGACTCACAATCGATAACGACTCTGTATTGCAGCCCAGCGCTCAGCGATTGCGCTGCTTCCTGCTCTTCCACCAGCCCCATCGCCGACGCCATCTCCGCTTCCCCGAAGCCGGTTAGCGATAAATCAAAGCCTGCGGCGCTCAATTCCTCGAACTCGATCTTGAGCGCTTCGAAATCCCAGCCCGCGTTGAGGGCCAGCTTGTTGTCGGCGATGACATATGCGCGCTTCTGGGCCTCCGTTAGGTGCGCCAACTCGATGACTGGCACCTCGGACATGCCGAGCATGCGCGCCGCCAGAACGCGGCCGTGCCCTGCGATGATTCCATGCTCGCCATCCACCAGAACCGGATTCGTGAATCCGAACTCCTTGATGCTGGCAGCGATCTGTGCCACCTGGCTATCGCTGTGCGTGCGGCTGTTGCGGGCGTAGGGGATCAGTGAATCAACATTCGCCATTTTGTAGGGCGGCAAATTCATGTGTTCCCTTTTTTGCTGGGGATTTAATCCGCAAATGAG
>JAJDAN010000022.1 GCA_029261855.1 Deltaproteobacteria bacterium | reverse complement strand
CCCGCTTTCCACACCACGGGCCGCGGTTGTTTTTCTTTTTTGCTATCGGCGGCTGCTTTTCACTGCCCCTGCCGCCCCCCCGGTCCCCGCCGCTCTTCTTTCCCGGCGGCGTGGGTTCGAAGCGCACGCCTTGCGCACACTCTCTTGCGGGAGGGGGGGTGCTCGTTCCGACGTCGGGTGTCTAGAAGGGGGGGCTCGGTACGCTCCCGAGGATGAGCCGGACCAGTTCGGCCTGGCTCGACACCTCGGCTTTGGCGAACACCTGCTTGAGGGTCCAGCGGGCGGTGCCCACCGTTACGCCGGCCCGTTCCGCGTACTCGCGCAGTGTCAGGCCACTCGCGATCGCGGTCGCCAAACGAGACTCGGTGGGCGTCAGGTCGAGCAGGGTTGCGATCGACTGCTCGTTGGGAGTCGCACCCGAGTCCGGGTCCGTGAGCCAAAGGAGCACGCCGGGCACGGAGCCGGCGTCGACCAACGCCGTCACGGCCGGTGAAACGACGGCGTGATAGGCGCGGCGCCCCGAGCGCCGACGAATGCGGAAGTATCCACGGGCCGCGCCCTCCGGCGCGGCCATCAGGGCCTGTTCGATTCCATCCTCGAACGCGTTGCGGCCCTCGTCATCGGCGATGCGGACGCGCCCCTCTCGCAGCGTAATTCCATCGGCGTCCTCGAAGACGCCTCGGGCCATGGCGTTCGCATGCAGACAGCCCGCTTCTCGATCCAGCAGCACGATGCCCGCGGGCAGCGCTTCGAGGCCGGTCTCGAAGGCTGCGGAGCGGGCCGCGAGGGACTCGATCCGCTGGTGAAGTGCGAGGCTTCGCGCGAGATGGGGTGCCAGGAATCGGAGTCGGTCCAGGGACGCCGGCACGTAGCTCTCACGCGCGTAGACGCTGAGAGCTGCGACGAAGAACGCGGAGTCGCTCATGCGCAGACCGGCACCGTCGCTCACACCGAGGGGCGCGATGATCTCGCGACCCATGGGCGTGTCGAGTAGTTGCTCGACGCTCACTGTCTCGGCGGCGTGGATCACCTCGCCCGGCGGCAGCGAGGCTGCAAGTTCGACCCATTCGTTGTAGCCGTGCTTCGCTTCCCAGCGTTCGACGACGTCCTCCGCGAGGCCGACTTGCGCGACGATTTCGCCCCGTCTGCTGGCGCGGTAGGACACGGAGAGCATCCCGACGTGGCTCTGCGAGAAATCGACTGTCGCCTTCATCGCTTCGGGCCACTGCTCCGAGAACACCGCCGCCTCGTAGATCAGGGGCACGATCGATTCGTTTGCATGGAGGGCCGAGCTCAGTTCGATCAAGTCGAAGCTCCGTGTGCGGTCGGCCGAGACGTCGGCCTCCCATTTGGGAGGGGATTTCGCAAGTCGCCCAGTGTCAGGATCGAGGTGGCGAAAATGCCCATGAGGAGTCTCACGATGCTGGAGCGGGGTTTCAGGTCATACGGTTGGGCGGTTGTGACGGGTCGTATCGCAATCGCGGTTGCCCTGGGTGCTCTCGTCGTGCCCGAGTCGGCAGAGGCAGAGGCATACTGCAGCATCCGGTCTTCGGTCGGCCTCGATTGGACGTTGGAGCCAGCCTTCAACGGCTCGGCTGGAGAGGAGTCCGCGTGTAGCACGTCGCCGCACGAGACTACCGTCAACCGGACGGTGGCGGAATACTGGGTCGATAACGGCCTCTATACGTCGGAGTCCGGGCTCGAATCCTCCCGGCGGATCGTCGCCGGCCGCTCTGAGATCTCAGCGTCTGCAAGTGGCATACGGGCCTACGCGACGGTCGCCGCGCGCCCGCTGATCGACCCCATCCCGACGGATGACATCATTGCGAACCAGATCGGTGCTGGCGAGATCCTTGCGAGCGGCGCGAGCAACTTTCGCACCGCCGACATCTACGTCAGTGCCCAGGGTGTCGATCTGGGCACCCCGGTCACGATCACACCCACACCGGAATTCTCGTTCCGGTTCTCGCCTCTGGATCTAGGCGCCAACGCGGGATGTGCCGGCGACTGCGGTAGTCCCTTCTACGAGTGGGAGATCACGGACACGACCCTCAATGTTCACGCGAGCCTGGGGGTCGTTGCGTATCACAACGGAAGCATCGCGATGAATCAGAGATACTTCTGGTCGAACTCGGGAACGTGGCTTCCTGCGAACGATCCCTCCCTCCTCTGGGACATCTCGACGACTGGGTTCAGTACGGAATTCTACGACCAGCAGCTGGGGGGCGCGCAGTTGTTTCTGCCGGCGGACGGCGAGAATGAGATCGACGGCTCGCCAGAGTTCGGATCCTTCGTCGTCCCGACCGGCGAGTCCTACTCGGTCTTGTACACGACGAGTTGGTACCTCCAACTGACGACTCCGAAGGAGCTCGTATATCAGGGCTACGAGGAGTGCTACGGCCCGAACGACGAGTTCTGTGAGCCCGTCCTCGAAGAGGAGTTCGTGGGCTACAACTATCCCGGCAACGTCGTCACCACCCTGGGTGGTGCGGGTCTCTTCGATTCGACCAATACCCTGGAGTTTGGTGGCTTCGAGATTCTCGACGGGCCCGATGGCGTTGATCTGACGAGCGCGGACGGGACGGTCGTCGGGGGGCAGTTCGTCGGAGCGTTGCCGGCTGCACTCAGCATCGTGCCCGAGCCGGGCACCGGCCTCATGCTCGGGGCGGGCCTGCTGGCCCTCGCGAGGCGACGACGCCACTGAATTCGAGCGCGACCGGCCAGAACGTTGCCACCGTTCTCCCCAGGTGCCCCTTGGTTCGGGGCGAGTGGAGGGGATGCGCCGACGATTGGCGGTTCGATGAGCCCGCAAGGGAACAACAAGGTCGCCAGGGAGGAAGCATCCCCTCCGCTGCGCCGCGAACCCGGGCAGGAACCCTCTAGCCGGTCTTGCGAGCGGCCTCGGGCTCGCTGGACGGTGTGGTACCGGTGGTCTTGCCAGCCGCGGCTGCGCCCATGGAGATGCTGCCGTTGACCACGGCTCCTTCGGCGATCAGGAGGCGCGGGGCGGCGATGTCGCCATCGACGATGCCCGTGGCCTGGACCTCGACGCGCTCGCTGGCGCTCACGTTGCCGGAAACGTGGCCGATCACGACGACGTGCTTGGCTTCTACCTGGGCGGTCACGCGCCCATGTGCGCCGATGGTGAGCTGGTGGTTCGGGAGCTTCACCTGGCCTTCGACGCGGCCCTCGATCTCGAGGTCCTCGTCGCCGGTGAGATCTCCCTTGAAGATGATCGACTTCCCGAAGCTGGCCATTTGCTCTCCCCCTCTGCTCGCCGATTGGTTGGCGGCCCGCCGATCCCCAAGGGCACCGCTCTCGGGTGTATCGGTCCTGGCCGGGGCCCGTTCCGTGTGCTGGCGCACAGCGTCCGAACGCGGCTCGTCTTCGGGCTTGCGCCCGCTGGATCCGAAGAGACTCATACGATGAAACGCACCTCCTTGTCTCCGAGGCCGCGGATCTTACCGTAGGTACTCGCTCGTGCCCTCGATGCGGCGCAGGGCGGCCGCCTCTTCGACGACGATGTTGCGAGTCTGCAGGATCGTGCCCTGGGCGCGGTGCAGGTCCACGACCGACTTCCGGTACGTGAAGAGCGCGAAGATCTTCTCGTTTTCCGCTTCCACGAGATCCTCTTCCTTGAGCAGCACGTTGAACGGGGTCGACTCGCCGTATTCGAGGCGAACCCGCTCGGCGCGCAGCTGCTCGGCGGCGGCGGTGACGCGACGGTTGGCCGCCTCGATGCCTTCCTGGGCGGACTCCAGGTTGCGGGCGCCGTCTCGCACCTCGAGGATGATCTGCTGGCGCAGCTGGGTGAGGGCGGTCTTCGAACGCCGCAGCTCCAACTGCTGGCGGGACACGCGATGGCGGGCCCCGACGTTCCCGATGGGGATCGAGACCACCCCCCGGACCGAGAACTCCCGGCCGCCCTGGTCGGTGAACCAGTCGCCGTAGGTGTCGTCGTAGCTGCCGTCATAGGGATTGGTGGTGGCGGCCACATTGTCGCCTCGAGTGCCCGAGACGCCGTAGGAGCCGACGACGTCGAGTTGCGGGAGCCGCTGGTTCTTGGCGAACCGCAGCTCGAATTCCTGGCGCTCCACCTCGTACTCGGCCTGCCGAAGCTCTGGTCGGTTGATGAACGCCTTCTCGGCGGCCTCGACCGTGTCGATCTGGTAGTTGACGTAGGCCTCGGGGTCATCCGCCGGGACGATCTCGAGGCGCGATCCCGCAGTCAGCTGGGTCCCGAGTACGGAATCGATCAGCGTGTCCTGGGCGGTGCGGTAGCGATTGGTCGCGCGGATGAGATCGAATTCCCGGGCGGCGACCCCGGCTTCGGCCTCGACCACCTCGACCTTGGACTTCACGCCGACCTCGTACTCGGTCTGGGTCTGGTCGAGCAACGAGAGCGCGGTCTCGAGACTCTTCTCGGCGACGCGCACGGATTCCTTCTGGGCGACGAGGTCCCAGTACTGGGTCTCGACGAAGCGCACGACTTCCATCAGCTCCGCGCGGAAGTTCTCGCGGGTTCCCGCGTACTGAACCTCGGAGGTCTTGACCCGTGTCCACGGCTCATTCCACACGAGGCCCTTCAGCAGCGGGACGGTGCCGGTGATCGAGGCGGTCGTCTCGTAGATGGGTCGGATGGTGGCGAAGCCCGCGAACTGCTGGGTGTCCACCTTGCTGCCGCCGGTCTCGAGCGCGACGGATGCCCCGAGCCACGGAACCAGTGCGCCCACCGATGCGGTGCCGTCCGTCACGTAGGTGCTGTTGCGGAGGCCTCCGCCACCGGTCAGGAAGTTCGTGTTCGCTTCCTTGGTCGACGTGTATCCGCTGTTGAACGCGAAGGTCGGATCGAACGCGCCCCAGGTCGCCTCGGCTCCCTCGTAGGCGATCAGCGGGTCGTAGCGCTGGACCTGGAGGTTGAGGTTGTTCTCGATTCCCTTGGCGACGGCGTCGGACAGGCGCAGGGTCATCTGCTCGCCGCCGAATTCCTGGCCGCCGTATGGCCGGTTGATGGGCATCTGGGCCTCGAAGGCCTCGGTCTGCTCGACGGCTTCGGCGTCGGGCGTGCCGGATAGATCGACGGGGCCCTCGGTGCTCCCTTCGGGCACGGGTCCGATGCCGCTCGGGGCGCTGGGCTCCACGGGCAGCTCGTCCTGGGCGATCGCGGCCGCCAACGGGACGGCGGTGGCAAGGACCAGGAGCAGGGAAACGATGCTTCGCATGACGATCCTCCAGGGGGCGCGCGGGGACTCTAACAGCGATAAAGGCGAACCGGGACCGTTCGGAGGCTATCCTCGTCCGCCATGCGCGCAGCAGCACTGGTCTTGGCAGCGGGGGAGGGGGTGCGGCTCGGGGCGCCCGTGCCGAAGGCCCTGGTCTCCCTGGGTGGCCAGACCCTGCTCGAGCGATCGATCGCCATCCTGGTTGCGGTCGCGGGCGTCGATCGCGTGGTTCCGGTCCTGCCCGAGGCGGAAGTGGCTGCCTGGAAGCCCGGCAGCGTGCATCCCCGGGTTGCGAGTCCGGTTCCCGGCGGGGCGCGCCGTCAGGACTCCGTCGCCGCAGGCCTCGCCTCGCTCCCGGAGGACTTCGAGTGGGTGCTGGTTCACGATGCGGCGCGTTGCCTCGTTTCCCCGGCGGACGTCGAGGCCGTGCTGCGGGCGGCGGCCGAGAGCGGTGCGGCCATCCTGGCCCGACCCAGTCCGGATACCATCAAACTGGTGGACGAGGGCGTGATCACGTCGACCCCGGAACGCCGGGCCTGCTGGGCGGCGCAGACCCCGCAGGTGTTCCGCGTCGAGCTCTTGCGCGAAGGTCTCGAGAAGGCGGCGGCGGACGGCTTCACCGCCACCGACGATGCCCAGCTGGTGGAGCGCCTCGGGGTGCCCGTCCGGATCGTCGAGGGCGACCCCTCGAACATCAAGATCACCCACCCCATCGACCTCGCGATCGCCGAGGTGCTGCTGGCTCGGCAGCTGCCCGGGCGCGAGCGGGAAGGACAGCCCGAGCGCGAGCGGGAAGGACACAACGAAGGAGGACGGTCGTGAGGATCGGGCAGGGCTTCGACGCCCACCGCATGGTCGAAGGGCGCAAGTTGATGCTCGGCGGCGTCGAGATCCCGGCGTCGGAAACCGGCGGCCGCGGGCTCGAGGGTCACTCGGACGGTGACGCCCTGCTGCACGCCGTCGCCGACGCGGTGCTCGGTGCACTGGGCGCGGGGGACCTGGGCCGGCACTTTCCGTCGTCGGACGCGTCTCTCGCCGGCATCGCCAGTGCGCGGATCGTCGAACGCGTCGAGCAGATGATGACCGCCGCCGGCTATCGCATCGCCAATCTCGACGCGACGATCATCGCCCAGGTGCCGCGGCTCTCGCCCCACCAGCCGAAGATGGTCGAGGCCCTCGCGAGCCTGCTCGACACCTCCCTCGAGCGCGTGAACCTCAAGGTCACGAGCACGGACCATCTCGGCGCCATCGGGCGTGAGGAAGGCATCGCCGCCCTGGCAACAGTCTTGCTCGAGCCCGTCGCGGATCCCGACTCGCCCGGTAGGATTCGCCCGTGAGCAAGCTGCTCTTCTACAACACCCGGACATCGCGCAAGGAGCCCTTCGAGCCCATCGAAGCCGGCAAGGTGGGCATCTACAGCTGCGGTCCGACGGTGTACGCCCCCCAGCACCTGGGCAATCTGCGCCCGTACCTGTTCGCGGACCTGCTGCGCCGGACCCTCGAAGAGGAGGGCTACGAGGTCACTCACGTCATCAACGTGACCGACGTCGGACATCTCGCCGGAGACAGCGACGACGGCGACGACAAGATGGAGGTAGCTGCCGCCAAGGCCGGCAAGACGGCCCTCGAGATCGCGGCCATGTACACCGAGCAATGGCTGCGGGACCGGCGCCAGCTCAACATTCGCGACCCCGACGTCCTGTGCCGCGCCACCGAGCACATCGCCGAGCAGATCGCTCTCGCGAAGGCGCTCGAGGACAACGGCTTCACCTACACGATCAGCGACGGCGTCTACTTCGACGTCTCGCGCTTTCCGCGGTACAGCGAATTCGCCGGTCTCGACCTGGCCGCCCAGGCCGATCACGGGCGCATCGACGAGGTGAGCGAGAAGCGCAACCCCGCCGACTTCGCGATCTGGAAGTTCGCCGCAGAAGGCATCGACCGGCAGCAGGAATGGGACTCGCCCTGGGGCGTCGGCTTTCCCGGCTGGCACCTCGAGTGCTCGGCGATGAGCACCAAATACCTGGGCCAGCACTTCGACATCCATACCGGCGGCATCGATCACGTGCGCGTGCATCACACGAACGAGATTGCCCAGACCGAGTGCGCGACGGAAATACACCCTTGGGTCAACTTCTGGATGCACAACGAGTTCATCGACTTCCAGGGCGAGAAGATGGCCAAGTCGACGGGCAACGTGGCGTTGCTCGAAGACCTGGTGGAGAACGGCATCGAGCCCCTGGCCTATCGCTACTTCCTGTTGAGCGCCCACTACCGGCAGCAGCAGACCTACACACCCGAAGTCGTACAGGCAGCGGCAACGGGCTACCGGCGGCTGCTGGGTCTGGCGGCGGAAGTTCGCGACGCGGGTGAGGGCCATGAGGGGGGCAAAGGCGGGGGCGAAGCAGAAGGCGCCGCCCAGTCGGCCTACCGCGAGCGCTTCCGGGACGCCATGCGGGACGACCTCAACGCGCCGAAGGCTCTCGCCGTGGCCTGGGAGGTTGCCCGCAATCGCGACGATCTGTCTGCGGCCGACCGCCGGGATCTGCTGCTCGCCTTCGATCGCTTCCTGGGGCTGGACCTCGTCGTGGCGGACCCGGCCGGGGACGTGTTCGAGTCCGATCCACGCATCGACGCCCTGCTCGCCGACCGGCAGCAGGCCCGCGCCAACAAGGACTGGGCAGAGGCCGACCGCATCCGCGACCTCATCGGCGAGGAGGGGATCGAGATCATCGATACGCCCGAGGGTCCGCGCTGGAGGCGGAAGTGAGCGCCGCGGGAGACATGCGAAGCGACGCCGCCTTCGAGCTGGTGTCCGAGTTCGAGCCCATGGGCGACCAGCCCGAGGCCATCCGTCAGCTCGTCGAAGGCCTGGAACGAGGCGACAAGCACCAGACCCTGCTGGGCGTGACGGGCAGCGGCAAGACCTTCACCGTGGCCTGCGTGGTCGACCAGGTGAACCGGCCGACGCTGGTGATGTCGCCGAACAAGACCCTGGCGGCCCAGCTCTACGCCGAGTTCAAGGAGCTGTTCCCGAACAACGCCGTCGAGTACTTCGTCTCGTACTACGACTACTACCAGCCCGAAGCCTACATCGCGGCAAGCGACACCTACATCGAAAAGGATTCGTCGGTCAACGACGAGATCGACAAGCTTCGGCATTCCACGACCCACTCCCTGTTGACCCGGCGCGACGTCATCGTGGTGGCGAGCGTCTCGTGCATCTACGGCCTGGGCGCGCCCGACAACTACGGCTCCATGCACGTCTATCTCGAGGCCGGCGCCGAGCTGTCACGGGACGACCTGCTGCACGGGCTCGTGGACATGCAGTACACCCGGAACGACCAGGACTTCCATCGCGGCACCTTCCGCGTGCGGGGCGACGTGGTCGAGGTGTTCCCCCAGTACGAGGCCGACCGTGCCGTTCGCATCGAGTTCTTCGGCGATGAGATCGAGGGCATCTCCGAGATCGACCCCCTGCGCGGCAAGGTCCTGTCTCGGCCCAAGCGCAGCATGATCTATCCCGCGAGCCACTACGTGGCGAGCGAGGCCCGGCTGCACCGGGCCGTCGAAGGGATCAAGCAGGAGCTCGAGGAGCGGGTGTCGCTCTTCAAGCGCGAAGGACGCCTGCTCGAGGCCCAGCGCATCGAACAGCGCACCAAGTACGACATCGAGATGCTTCAGGAGATGGGCTTCTGTCACGGGGTCGAGAACTACTCGCGCTGGCTCGACGGCCGGGAAGCGGGCGAGACCCCCTATACCCTCTACGACTACCTGCCCGAGGACGCCCTGGTCGTGATGGACGAGAGCCACATCTCGATCCCGCAGATCGGCGGCATGTCCCGGGGCGACCGCGCGCGCAAGGAGACGCTGGTGGAATACGGCTGGCGCCTGCCGTCCGCTCTCGACAACCGTCCCCTGCGCATGGAGGAATGGGAAGAGCGCGCCAAGCAGCGCCTGTACCTGTCGGCGACGCCCGCCGACTATGAGTTCGAACGCTCGAAGGGCGTCGTGGTCGAGCAGATCATCCGGCCCACCGGGCTGATGGACCCGGTCGTCGAGGTGCGCCCGGCCAGCGGTCAGGTCGACGATCTGCTCGGGGCGATCCGCGAGGTGATCGAACGGGGCGAACGCGTGCTCGTCACGACGCTCACCAAGCGCATGGCCGAGGAGCTGACCGAGTACTACGCCGAGCTCGGCATCCGCATCCGCTACCTGCACAGCGACATCAAGACCATCGAGCGCATGGACATCATCCGCGAGCTGCGCGAAGGCGGCTTCGATGTGCTCGTCGGCATCAACCTGCTACGCGAGGGCCTCGACATCCCCGAGGTCTCCCTGGTGGCCATCCTCGACGCCGACAAGGAGGGTTTCCTGCGGTCGGCGCGGTCCCTGATCCAGACCATCGGCCGCGCGGCCCGCAACGCCCAGGGACGTGTGATCCTGTACGCCGACAAGCAGACCGACTCCATCCGCACGACCCTCGACGAGACGGCGCGACGGCGGGAGACCCAGGGTCGCTACAACGAGGAGCACGGCATCACGCCCCAGACGATCCGCAAGAAGATCACCAGTCTGCACGACTCGATCTGGGAAGCCGACTACGTGACGGTGGGCGTGCAGGGCGAACGCGGCGCCCCGACGGCGCCCGCCCACGAGCTGCCGAAGCTGATCCAGAGCCTGCGTGCCGAGATGAAGAAGGCCGCCGAGGAGCTCGAGTTCGAGCAGGCGGCGGACCTGCGAGACCGCATCCGCCTGCTCGAGGAAGAGCGCCTGAAGATCGGCTGATGAGGATCGGGTGATGAGGGCGGGGCGCAAGTGAGTCTCGAGGAGCGCGTCGAGGCGCTGCCCACTGACGCGGGCGTCTACCTGTTTCGCAGTCGGACGGGCAAGGTGCTGTACGTCGGCAAGGCGCAGAACCTGAAGAGCCGCGTGCGCCAGTACGTGAGCGGCGGCGACGGCCGCCTGCGCATCCCGGCGCTGATGGACCGGGCGGCGGACGTCGAGGTGGTGGTCACGCCCACCATCAAGGAAGCGCTGCTGCTCGAGAACGAGCTCATCAAGCGTCACAAGCCGGCGTTCAACGTCCGGCTGCGGGACGACAAGCAGTATCTCACGCTGCGCCTGGACGAACGCGAGGACTGGCCACGGCTGACGACGGCCCGTCGCTTCGGCCGGGACGGCGCGCGCTACTTCGGGCCCTACACGTCGAGCGTCGCCCTCAAGGAATCGCTCTCGAACCTGCGGCGCGTCTTCCCGTTGCGCTCGTGTACCAACTCGGTCTTCCGGGACTACCAGCGCCGCAAGCGTCCGTGCATCGAGTACGAGATGAAGCGCTGCCTGGGGCCCTGTTGCGGCCTGGTGGACGCCGCCGGCTATCAGGAGCTGGTGGAGGGGACGACGATGTTCCTGCGCGGACGCTCGACCGAGCTGGTGGGCGATCTGCACGCCCGCATGCAGGCGGCCGCCGCCCACGAGGACTTCGAGGAGGCGGCGCGCCTGCGCGACCGGATCCAGGCCGTCGAGCGGACCGTCGAACGCCAGCAGATCGTGTCCGAAAACCGCACCGCGCGGGACGTGTTCGGGCTCGCTCGCAAGGGGAGCGAAGTCGAAGTGCAGGTGCTGCACGTGCGCGAGGGTCGCGTGGTGGGTACCGATTCGTTCGGCTTTTCCGACGTGCGTCTCGACGATGGCGAGGTGATGGGTTCATTCGTCGGTCAGTACTACGCGGACGACGAACGCATGCCGCCGCGCGAAGTCCTGACGTCCCAGGACTTCGAAGATGCGACGGTCCTCGAGGACTGGCTCGGCGAGCGCGCCGGCACGCGCGTCGACGTGCGCACACCCCAGCGCGGGGGTCTCCGACAGCTCGTGGCCATGGCCACCAACAACGCGGACGGGACTCTTTCGCGCCGGCTCGAAGCGCGCGAGAGCGTCGAGGCGGCACTCGCCGAGATCCAGGACCGCTGCCACCTGCAGCAGCTGCCGCGGCGGGTCGAGTGCTACGACGTCTCGAACCTGAACGGCGCGCTGCCCGTTGCGAGTCGGGTCTGTTTCGAGGACGGGCGTCCCAGCAAGAAGGACTACCGCCGCTATCGTATCCACGAGGCCACGGGCGGAGACGACTACGACTGCCTGCGCGAGGTGATCCGCCGCCGTCTGGCGCGCGTCGACAGCGAGCCGCTGCCCGACCTGTTGATGGTGGACGGGGGGCGCGGCCAGCTGGGAGTAGTGCTCGCGGCACTGAAGGACACCGCGCTCGACGTCGACACCCTGGGCTTGTCGAAGGAGCGGGACGAAGATTCACCGAGCGTTCGCGTGAAGCGCGGCGGCGGCCTCAAGGCCGAACGCATCTTCCTGCCGAACCGGGCGAATCCGGTGATGCTGCACCCGGGGTCGCGGGGCCTGCTGCTGCTGCAGCGGGTGCGCGACGAGTCCCACCGCTTCGCCATCGAGTTCCAGCGCGAGCTGCGGTCGAAGACGGGCATGACGTCCATCCTGCAGGAGTTGCCGGGGATCGGGCCGGTGAAGCGGCGCGCGCTGCTCAAGACCCTGGGCTCCCTGCGCGCCGTGCGTGCCGCGGACGAGGAAGCCCTGGCCGCGGTGCCGGGGATCTCGCGCAAGGACGCCCAGACGATCCGCGGGTTCTTCGCGGCGCTCGAGACCGCGCCCGCGTCCGTCGACCCGGCCGCGGCGCTCGACCCCGCCGAGGCGCTCGACCCCGTGTCCCCGCCGGACCTTCCGCTTCCCGAGTAGAAGTTGCCGGTTGCCTGCCGTCTGCGGGGTGGACCCCCCGCGGATCGTCAAGCCGAAGCGGAAGGCAGCCGATTCAGGGGGCGGAGGTCAGTCGATGCGACGCCTGCGGACGATCCTCGTCCGAATGCCGAACCTGCGGGCCGCGCTGCCCATCCTCGCCGCTCTGCTGCTTGGGGTCGCAGCGCCCGTGGTGCCCGTGTCGGCGGGCGAGATCTACCGCTGGACGGATGCCCGGGGGCGCCTCCACTTCTCCCAGGACATCCGGCACGTGCCGCCGGCCCAGCGCGAGCGCGCCCTGCGCGAAGCGAAGCAGCGACCGGTACACGACCCGTTGCAGGTCTACGACTCTTCCGGGTCCGGGTCCGGGTCCTCCCGGGACACCGAGCCCGTACCGGCGGCACGGACGACCCGGTCTGCCCGCGGCACCATGCGCATCCCCTTCGAGCGTCACGGCACCCTGATGCGGGTCGAGGTGCTGTTGAACGGCCGTGTACGCGCCCCGTTCTTCATCGACACGGGCGCAAGCGGCGTGTCGATCCCCTGGTCCGTCGCCCAGCAGCTGGGCATCCAGGTCACCGACGAGACGCCTCGCATCGACGTCCGGACCGCCAACGGCATCGTGTCCGAACCCATCGTCCAGCTGCGGTCCGTGCAGCTCGGGCCCGCGAAGGTCGAGAATCTGCGGGCGGCCATCAGCGGCTCGATGGACGTGGGGCTGCTCGGCGGTGCGTTCTTCAACAACTACGTCTACCAGGTGGACGCCGCGGCGGGCGTCATCACCTTGAAGCCCAACGCCCACGTTCGCGGCGGTCTGAACCAGACCCAGTGGCGCGAACGCTTCGACACCATCCGGGAGCCTCTCGCGCGTCTCGAAGCCTATCTCGACAAGGGAGGCTTCACGGACGAGGGCCGGGTGCGCGAGCTCGAGGATCACCGGGAACAACTGCGCAGCGCCCTCGACGAACTCGAAGGCGAGGCCAACAAGGCCGACGTCCCGCGCGGCTGGCGTCGCTGATGCACACGGTCCGCTCGCTATCGCTCGCGGCGCTCGTCTGTGCGCTGTCCTTCGTGTCCGCCGAAGCGGGCATCTACAAGTGCACCGATGCGGACGGCACGACCCGCTACACGAGCGATCCGACGCACTGCGCGACCGCCGAGCCACAGGTGCTCAAGCGCAAGGTCCAGAAGGTGATCGAAACCAAGGGACCTCGTCGGGGCAGCACGCGTCCTGCGGCCCGACGCGCGAACGCACCAGGCGATGGCCTGCAAGCCATGTGGCAGTCCAAGCGGCCCACCGCGGAGCGCGACCTCGAGGACGTCGAGCGCCGACTCGGGCGGATGCAGCAGGTCATCAAGGCCTGCAACCGGGGCGGGGAGTGGTACAAGACCGACGACGCGGGCATCCGCCAGCACATCTCGTGCGAGGAGCTCCGAGAACGCCAGTCGGAGCTGCAGACCAAGCGCAGTGAACTCGTCGAGTATCTGGCCGATGGGCTCGAAGACGAATGCCGCCGGGCCGGCTGCCAGCCCGGCTGGGTCCGCTAGGCCCAATGCGTCATTGGCTTGGCTTCGAGCGCGCGGAGTTCCGGGTAGAACCCTTCGGAACCAGCTTCGCGAGCGGATGCCGCTGGAACGGGAGAACCTCACTAGTGTGAGATCCTGTCGGCAGTCTTCGGATGCCGCGCGG
>JAJDAN010000021.1 GCA_029261855.1 Deltaproteobacteria bacterium | reverse complement strand
CCGCGCGGCATCCGAAGACTGCCGACAGGATCTCACACTAGTGAGGTTCTCCCGTTCCAGCGGCATCCGCTCGCGAAGCTGGTTCCGAAGGGTTCTACCCGGAACTCCGCGCGCTCGAAGCCAAGCCAATGACGCATTGGGGCTAGACGGCAGCCGGGCGAGTCGCAGGAGAAAGCGCCTCGACCTCGACCGGGACGCCGGTCATGAAGGCCTGGTTCGACAGCGGGTCGAAGCTGCCCGGGCCGGTGGGCAGCAGCCGGTTCGGGTTCTGTCCGGGGTGCGCCTGGGCGGTCCGCATGCCGGGCGTGTGCGCGTTTCCCCAGCCGTGGGTCACCGCGACCACGCCGCGCCGCAATGAATCGTCGGCCTCGACCGCCAGCTCGATGGCGCCGTGCTCGTTGTGGACGCGCACCCGCTGGCCGGCGGCGAGTC
Organism: Deltaproteobacteria bacterium; assembly: GCA_029261855.1. Taxonomy (GTDB): domain Bacteria; phylum Myxococcota_A; class UBA9160; order UBA9160; family UBA4427; genus JAJDAN01. The sequence goes on along the minus strand of JAJDAN010000021.1, from coordinate 396,611 downwards.
CGCGCGCGGCGACGTCGTCGGGGTTCATGTGGACGGCGTTGTCCGCATAACGACCGCGTCGGAGCCGCGGCAGGTTCGCGTACCAGGAGTTGTGCATGTGCGAGTCGCGCAGGGTGATGAGCTGCAGCCGCTCCGCGGGCGCCGCGGCGAACGCCTCGAAGATTTCCGCCGCCCCCTCGAGGGCACCCTCGAAGAGGGGCGGGCAGCAGTCGACCCGGCGATCCCCGGTCTGGATCCAGTCCTCGAAGAAGCGTCCGACGGGACGCTCCGGCAGCAGAGCGGTCCCGTGCGGAGATGCCTGGAGCTTCTCGATCGAGAGCCCGCTCTTGCCGAGCATGTGGTCGATGCGCCCGAAGTGCAGGGCCTCCGCATGTTCCGGGGTCGCGTGGTCGACCACGCTCTTGAGACCCATCGCCTGCTCGAGACGGGCGAAGATCCACCACTCGGGACGGCGTTCGCCCCGGGGCGCGACCACGGCCGGGCTGTACTGGACGTAGGGCCGGTGCTGCATGCCGAGACCGCAGAGGTTGATGTCCGGCCGTTCCAGCATGTCCGTCGACGGCAAAACGTAATCGGCCAACTCGCCGGTCGCCGAGCGGTAGAGGTCGACGCAAACCAGCAGCTCGAGGTCTTCGAGGGCTCCGCGCATGCGCGCCTCGCCCCCCACCGACAGCACCGGGTTGCCCGCCACGACGAAGAGCGCGCGCACGCGCTCGTCGCCGGCATCGTCGCCCAGCATCTCGGGCATGAGATTTCCCGGTAGCGAACCGCGAATGCGCCGCAGGCGTCCCCAGCGCGAGTCGAAGAAGCTCTTCTCGGGCGCCTCGCTGCGGCCCGCCTGGGCGGCCGGATAGAAACCCAGGGCGTAGAGGTTGCCGCCCGGCCGGTCGAGATTGCCGGTCACCAGCGACAGCATCTGCAGCAGCCAGTAGGCGAGGGTGCCCTGTCGGCCCATGTTGACGCCGGTGGACATGTGGACGCAGGCGCTCTCCGCCTCGCCGAACTCCCGGGCCAGGCTGCGGATCTCGTCGGCCGGGATGCCGACGACGTCGGCGACGCGTTCTGCCCGATAGTCGGCGATGAAGGCCCGCAGCCCCGCGACGTTCTTCGCGTGGGCGTCGAGGACGTCGTCCCGGAACAGGCCTGCCGCGTCCAGCTCGTGAAGCATGGCGGCCATCAGGTAGACGTCCGTATCGGGGCGGATCTGCACGATCTCGCCCACGCCGCCCCGTTCCGGCTCGATGCGCCGGGGGTTCACGAAGCGCACGCAGGCGCCGCGCTCTCCCGCGGCGCGCAGCACGCCGATGGGGTCGGGGATCGACAAGAAGCTCATGTGCGAGACGCGCGGGTTCTCGCCGAAGATGAGGATGTGGTCCGATCGCTCGAGGTCGGGCACCGGGTGGATCGTCGACGATCCGAAGACGGCTTCGCCCGCGGCGAACTTGTTCGAACAGTCCTGGGTCCCGGATCCGAAATGGTGTCGGCAGTCCAGCTGGCGCAGGAAGGATCCGATGCCGTTGCCCGCCAGGGTATTGAAGGCGAGGGGATTGCCGAGGTAGGCGCCCAGAGCCGGCGGGCCGTGCCGGTCGAGGATGCCCTGCAACCGCTCGGCGATCTCGCTGAAGGCGGTCTCCCAGGAGATCTCCTCGAAGTCGCCAGAGGTCGTGCGACGCAGGGGGCGGTCGACCCGGTCCGGGTCCCGGTGAACGTCGAGAGCCGCGATGCCTTTGTGGCACGCGAAGCCCTGGCTCACCGGATGCTCGCGGTCGGGGGACAGCTTGCGCACCTCGCCCCCCGAGACCTCGGCCACCAGCGCGCAGGCGGGCTCGCACACCCGACAGAAGGTGTGGATCTCTCGTGTCGCTTCGTCGGCTGACATTCGCGGTCTCCCTGTCGGCGCGAGCGTAGCGGAAGCGCTTGCCCGGACTGCCGGACTGGTTTGCCGGACTGGGCTGTCGAAAGGAGGCGCGTGTTCAGAGTCCCGCCAGCCAGTCTCCGAAGCGGAGCCGCTCGATGGCCGCGACGCTGCGCCGTAGCAGCGTGCGAACGGTGTCGTCGCGTTCGGTCAGGGACCCCAGGCCGATCGAGGTGACGGCGACCATCAAGGTCTGGAACGAGAAGGCGCGGTACTGCGCGCGCGCGTCGTCGGCGTCGAGCGCGACCCCGTGCTTGGCGAGCGCGGCGAGGTAGAAGTCGATCAGCTCGTCCTCGTGCGCGGCCAGCAGTTCCGGCTCGAGCGAGTTGATCAGGAAGTACTGCACGTCCCGGATGCCCTTGCACCAGTGCATGCCCTGGAAGTCGATCATCCCCATGCGCGGGCCGTCGGGGGTGGCGTACTCGAAGCAGTTGGCCAGGTGACTGTCGCCGTGGATCAAGGTGAGGGGCTCGCTGTACCACGCATCGATCAAAGCGTTCCACTTCCGTGTGGCCTCGCGGAAGATGGCGACGTGCTCGGCTCGGAACAGATCGGGTGCCGCCCGGTGCGCGGGCGCGACCGATGCGGCGTTGAGGGCGCGCGTCAGCTCGCGACCGCCGGGCGCCAGATACGTGTGCAGGTGTGCCGGAAGCGCACGGTCTCGCTCCTGGGCGCTCCATCCCCAGAAGGCCGCGTGCAGCTCGGCGAAGGTGCGCAGGCAGTGGCGCGCGCGTTCCGGTGTCGTGCCGGCGGCCATGTCCCGATTGATGAAGAGCCGCGCACCGGGCAGCTCCGCCAGATTCTCCAGCAGCAGCACGAAGCGCGCGCCGCGCCGGGCGACGGCGTACACGCGCGGCACGCGGATCGGAACGCGGCCGGCGAGTCGCTGGCAGAAGGTCGCCTCCACCTCCCAGAAGCCGACGGCATTCGCGAAGACGCGTGTGGTCAGCTCCGGGCAGGGAAGCTTCGCGTAGACGGTCCGCGGCAGCGGCCCGGTCGCTTCGGAATCGCTCGCTGTGTGGGCATCGGCGTCGAACTCGAGCTCGACCAGGAAGTTCGTGCAGTTGCTGCTCTCGAAGTCGACGCCCGGTAGGCGAGCCGCTGACACTTGCGGCAGCGGGACTGCGCCGGAAGGGGCGTGGTCGCGAAGCAGCCGGCTCAAGACATCGGGCTGGGCGAGTTGCTCCTGCGTGCGCGGCAATGCCGCGCCCACGGCTTCGTCGAGCCGGTCCGCGAGGATCCGGCCCACGGCACCTGCGGCCCGGCGACCGAGCACGAGCCCACCCCGGAGGTCCACGCTAACGGGCCTCCTGCCGGCTGGTGGGAAGGGGAGAGAGGGTGTGTTTCGAGACCGCTGACTCCAACCGCTCTGCACCTCTCGGGGTTCGGGAAGAGCACGCTAGCGCGCGGACGACCCTTGTCGGGTGACGGGCTCTCCCGGGCCCCGTATGCGGACGTATGCAATCATGACGCTCCCCGAAGCAGGGCGCGCGAGTCGCGCTCGCGTCGGGTGCCGCCGTTCGAGCTGGGAGCGCCGGATCGTTCGAGCTGGGAGCGTTGATGGATCTCTCGAAAATCCACCGCGAGCACTGCGTCAAGATCGAGATCGAAGACGCGATCGCACTCGTGACCCTCGACCGGCCCGACAGGAAGAACGCGGTCGACGCCGCGATGCATCGCGGGCTGGAGCTCGTCTTCCACGAGCTCTCCCACCACCCGGACGTACACGTGATCGTGCTCACGGGCGCTGGCGACGTCTTCTGCGCGGGTGGCGACGCGAAGGACTATGGCGGCCGTTCGGGCCCGCTCGAGGCGACGCGCAATCGCAATCTCAATTGGTCCATGGTCCAGTGCGAAGCCCCGATCATCGCGGCCGTGAACGGCGCCGCCCGCGGCCTCGGCGCATCGATCGCCCTCAGCTGCGACATCTGTTACCTGGCCGACACCGCCAGCATCGGCGACGTGCACACGCCGTGGGGCTTGCCGGCGGGCGATGGCGGACAGGTGATGTGGCCCCTGCTGGTCGGGCCGAACATCGCCAAGGAATACCTGATGCGTGGCAGCGTGATCGACGCCCGGGAGGCCGAGCGCATCCGTCTCGTCAACCGCGTCTTCGCGGCATCCGATCTGATGGACGAGGCGATGGCCTGTGCGCGGGACATCGCGGCGCGGCCCCTGGCGGGCGTTCGCTGGACGAAGCTGGCGGTCAACAAGATGATCGTCAACCAGCTGAACCTGAACCTCGACTTCGGGCTCGCCGCCGAATATCTCGCGGCAGACGGCGCCGCGAACCTCAGCGAGATGAAGCGCGACCCCGACGGTTCCTGAGGCCACCGCCGCTAGCTGCGGTCTGACGACCTTGCGCCGTCGCCTAGTCGGTGCCGCTATAGGGCGCCCACTTCGGCGGGCGCTTCTCGAGAAACGCCTTCGATCCCTCCGCCGGGTCCGGGTGACCGAGGTGTCGCTCGACCATCGTGTGCGCTGCGTCGAGGCCCGCGTCCAGGCCCCGGTCGAGGCTTTCCCAGATGGCTCGTTTCGAACGCGCCAGCGCGGTCGGTGAGTGCTGCGCGATGACCGCCGCCGTCTCTCGCGCGCGGTTCATCAGCTCGGCCGCCGGCACGACTTCTCCCACGAGGCCCAGATCGAACGCTTCTTGTGCCGAGATGCGACCCTGCTTGCCGAGCAGGGCCATGCGAAAGACCCGCTCGAGCGGGATCCGCCGCGCGAGTCCCGCCGGCTCCAGGGCCGAAGGCATGCCCACCGCGACATGGGTGTCCAGGAAACTCGCGTTCTCCGCCGCGAGGATCAGCTCGGAATCCGCGATGAAATGCAACCCGCCGCCGTTGCAGACGCCATTGACGGCGGTGATGACGGGCTTCCAGCAGCGGTTCTGCAGCGCGGTGAGGTAGCCGTAGGGCGCCGACCAGCGGTCTCCCGGAACGAGGTTCTCACTGTCCTCTCGCGAGAGCGAGGCCACGTCCCAACCCGTGCAGAAGGCCCTTTCCCCGGCGCCCGTGACGATCGCGCAGACGACGTCGGGGTCGGCCTCCACGTCGTTCCAGATTCGCTTGAGATCCACGCACATCGCGTGATCGAAGGCGTTCAGTGCCGAAGGGTTGTCGAGCGTGATGGTCGCGATGCGATCCGACGTCTCGTAGTGAACCGTGCCGGGCATGACCTCTCCTCTTGGAGGCTTCGAGAAGCTACGGAAGGGGAGAGTACGACACGGCTGACCGTGCTCGCAGGGAGCCTCGCGTGGTGCGGCGAAGAGGATTCGAACCTCCACGGGGTTGCCCCCACCAGCCCCTCAAGCTGGCGCGTCTACCAGTTCCGCCATCGCCGCACGCGGGCGCGGAAGAATACCGAAGCACTCTCCCGCTGCTACTGATCTTCTCCGGTCGGATCGATTTCGATCTCGACCAGCTCGTCGGCCGACGCCTCGCCCGCGGCGCCGCTCTCGGTATCCAGCTCGATGTCGATTTCCTGGAGATCGTTCGCCGAGGCGTCCTCGTCGCCGGTCGGCGCCAGGCCCTCGATCTCTGCCTCGTCGAAGACCAGGACGTTCTGGTCCTGATTCGTCAGGTACGAGAGGGACAGGCTGGTGAGCATGAAGCCGATGGCCGCGCCGGTGGTGAGCTTGGTGAGGAAGTTGCCCGCCCCGCGACTGCCAAAGACCGTGTTGCTGCCCCCGCCACCCAGGGCCGCCCCCATATCACCTCCCTTGCCGCGCTGAAGCAGCACGACCAGGATCAGGATGAAGCAGACGAGGATGTGGAGGACGAGAAGAAAGGTATTCATGAATCGGCTCCTGGCCGGGCCTCTGCAGGCGGACGGCCAGTTGAATGGGGGAGGAGTTGGTGGATGAGACAGCGGATCATCGGCTCGAAGCGGCCCGAACAATACTCGCAAAGCTGGCCGGGTCCAGGCTGGCACCCCCCACGAGGGCCCCGTCGATGTCGCGCTGGGCCATGAGCGCCGCCGCGTTGTCCGGCTTGACCGAGCCTCCGTACTGGATGCGCACATCCGTCCCGGCGTCTCCGAACAGGGCCTGGAGGCCCTCCCGGACCGCCCCGTGGACTTCCTGGGCGAGTTCGGGGGTCGCGGTGCGCCCGGTCCCGATGGCCCAGATCGGCTCGTAGGCGACCACCAGGTCCCGGGCCTGATCCGCCGAGACTCCCGCCAGGCCGCCGCGAAGTTGCGCATTCACGACCTCGAGGGTGCGGTCCTGCTCGCGGTCTGCGAGGGACTCGCCCACGCACACGATGGGTCGCATGCCTCCGGCCAGCAGCGCCAGCGCCTTTGCGCTGACCCGGGCGTCCGTCTCACCCTCGTGAAGCCTGCGTTCGCTGTGTCCGACGATCGCGTAGCGGCAGCCCAGCTCGCGCAACATGGCGACCGAGACCTCGCCGGTGAAGGCACCGTGCGGCTGCTCGCTGACGTCCTGGCCGGCCAGGCGAATGGCGCTGTTCCCGAATCCGCGGGCGGCGCGGTCGATCGAAGTGAAGGGCGGCGCGACGACCACCTCCACGTCGTCGATGTCCGCGACGGCCGCGGCCAGCCGCGGCGCGTAGGACGCCATCTCGCCCGCGGTCACGTTCATCTTGAAGTTCGCCGCGATGATGGGCCGACTCATCGTGACTCCAGCGCCGCGACGCCCGGAAGCTCGAGGCCCTGCACGTACTCGAGGGACGCCCCGCCGCCCGTGGATAGATGCCCGATGCGGTCCCCGAGTCCGAGCTTGTGGATGGCAGCGAGCGAGTCGCCGCCGCCCACGACCGACCGTCCCGGTGACTCAGCGACGCCCTTCGCGACGGTTTCCGTCCCCGTCGCGAAGGCGTCGATCTCGAACACACCCATCGGTCCATTCCACAGGATGGTCGCGGCCTGACGCGCTTCGCGGGCGTACTCGGCGGCGGTTGCGGGACCGATGTCCACACCCATCCAGCCGTCGGGGATGGCTGCGACGGTTCGCGTCTCGGCGCCTTCTTCGAGGGCCTGGGCGACCACGTGATCGCTCGGAAGCAGGAGCCGCTTGCCCGCGTTGGCGGCCGCGGCAACGACGCGCCGAGCGTCGTCGAAGCGGTCCGGCTCGACGAGGGACGTGCCAACGGGCTCGCCGGCCGCGGCGAGGAACGTGTATGCCATGGCGCCGCCCACGGCGAGCACGTCTGCTCGCGGCGCCAGCGCCTCGAGTACGCCGAGTTTGTCGGACACCTTGGCACCACCGAGCAGGCACAGCAGGGGGCGTTCGGGGTCGAGCACGACCTTCAGGTTCTCGAGCTCCGACGCGAGCAGGTCGCCCGCCGCGCGGTGCGCCACCAGAGGCACCATGCCGGCGGTCGAGGCGTGGGCGCGATGCGCGGCCCCGAACGCGTCGTTGACGTAGATGTCGGCCAGGGCCGCAAGCTCGGCTGCGAAGGCGGGGTCGTTCTCGGTCTCGCCCTTGTGGAAGCGGAGGTTCTCGAGCAGGACCACCTCACCGTCCCCGAGTGAGTCGAGGGCCTGCTGGGCTTCGGGGCCGGTGCATTCCGAGCAGAACGCAACCGCCTGTCCAAGCTGCTCGGCGAGTACGCCGGCCACGGGAGCGAGGCTCAAGTCCGGGCGTCGCTCGCCCTTGGGACGCCCGAGATGGGAGGCCAACGCCACCCGCGCTCCCGCGTCGAGGAGCCTCCGCAGGGTCGGGATCGAGGCCCGGACGCGGGAGTCGTCGCCGACCCGGCCGTCCTTCATCGGGACGTTGAGATCGGCGCGCAGGAAGACGCGCCGTCCTCGGACTCCGGGGTTCGCGATCAGACTGTCGAGGCTCGGAACGGTCATGGCCTGGGGCTCGGCGCTCGCGGGTCGAAGTCGCGGGCTGGAAGATGGCGAGAAGGCGGGATGCCGGTTCGTCCGATGCTCGGAGACGGTCGGGGGCTTTACCCCGGACGCTCGGGAGCCCGGCGCAGATTAACTCTAGTATGGTGTGTGCCAACCCTGGGGGGCGAATGATCATCGGCAGCGGTGTCGACGTGATCGAGATCGCGCGCATCGAGCGCGTCCTGGACGACCGGGGCGATCGCTTCGAGCGGCGTGTCTTCACGCCCGCGGAAATCGACGCCTGTCGCGGGACGGGTCGTCCCGCCTCTCACTTCGCCGTGCGCTTTGCCGCCAAGGAAGCCGTCATGAAGGCCGTCGGGACGGGCTGGGCGCGGGGCGTCCGCTGGGTCGACATCGAGACCTGCCTGGAGCCGGACGCCGGGGGACGCGCGAACGTGTCGGACCGCTTGCAACTGCGCCTGCACGGTGAAGTCTCGAAGCTGGCCGACCGTCTCGCCACGCGGCTCGGGGGCTCGGCGCGATCCCATCTGGCGGTGTCGCGCAGTCGCACCCATGCCGTCGCGAGCGTGCTGCTCGAGGCCGCGCTGCGGTGAGCTCCGCCGGGTCTGCGCTGCGTGGCAGGTGGCTTCCCGGTCGTGCCGGGCTGGCCATCGGTCTGCTCGTCGTCCTGGCCGCGGGGGTCGGTGCCTGGCTCGCGACCCGGGGCGCCGCGCGTGAGCGGGCGGCGCGGGACGCCTTTCCCATCGTGGCCGGTCAGCTGCGGGTCGAGGGACTCGGCGATCGGGTGGGAATCGACCGCGACGCCCGCGGTATCCCCCACGTGCTCGCCGGCAACGAAACGGACGCGTGGTTCGGGCTGGGCTTCGCGCACGCCCAGGACCGACTGGCGCAGATGCTCTGGCTGCGTCGCATCGCCCTCGGGCGGACGGCAGAACGCATCGGCGAGGCCGGGCTCGCGACGGATCGCATCGTGCGGACCCTCGGATTCCCCCGGCTCGCGGCGGCGGAGGTCGAGCACCTCGACGCCGAGACCGCCACCGCACTCGACGCCTACGCGGCCGGCGTCAACGCGCGCATGGCGCGGGTGCGCGCGGGGCGAGTGGCACCGCCGCTGGTTCTGCGCGCGCCGTCGCCTTTCTTCGCGCTCCCCGGACGGGCGGGCGGCGAAGAACAAGCCTTCGACGAGGAGCCGTGGGGGGTCGCGGATTCGCTTGCCATCGGAAAGCTCGTCGCATGGGGGGCGGGCGCCTCCCACGAGCGTCCGGTGGTGCTGTCCGATCTGATCGAACGGCTCGGGAGCATGGGGGCGCGGCCGTTCTTCCCCGGCGGTGAGCGGGACCTCGGCCTCGCTGTCCCTCTCGACGACGCGTCCCAGCTCGGTCGCACGTTCCCCGACGCGGAGCGTCCCTCGAGCCTGCTCTCGGTGGCCTCTTTCCGCGCCAGCGCGTGGGCGCTGCCTGGGGCGTTGACGTCCAGTGGCGCCCCCGTCCTGGTTGCGGAGCTGGCGGTTCGGCCGAGCGCGCCGTCGTTGCTGTACGAAGCGCACGTTCGCGGTGGTGAAGTGGACGCGGCCGGCGTGACCATCCCCGGGCTCCCGGTCTTCTGGGCAGGGCGCAATCCCGACCTGAGCTGGGCGGCGTCGCCACTCGCCGTGGCGACGGTGGACCTGTTCAAGGAAAGCGTTCGCCGGGGCGACGCGACGGGCGCGGAAGACGGTCCGGCGCAGGCCGTGCCCGGTGGCCCCGCCGAACCGCGCCCCAGCGTGCTGTATCAGAACGGCAGCCGCTGGGTGCCCGTCGACGAGCGCTACGAGGAGATCGTCGTCGGTCGCCCGGGCGCGCCCGACTACCGGGTCGAGCAGCTGCGCGTGCGCGAGACCCGCCACGGTCCCCTCATCAACGGGATCCTTCCCGACGGCGTCCCGCGCGCCCCGCTGGCTCTGTCCTGGACCGGGGCGCGCGCCGAAGACCCGATCGTCGGGATGTTCCGGGCGGCGAAGGCGCGGACCGGGAGCGAGCTGCGTGAGGCGCTGTCGCGACACCTGTCTCCGCCCGTCGAGGTCGTGTACGCCACGCGCGCGGGCGAGGTCGGGCTGCAGGTCGCGGGCTGGTTGCCCCAGCGCACCCTGCCTTCGGGTCTGTCACCGGTGCCGGGGCGGCTGCGCGCCTTCGATTGGCGGTCCGGAATTGCGCCCGAGGTACTGCCGCACCTGGAGCTCTCGAGCGATGCGTCCGGCGAAGATGCGGCGTCAATCGTCGCAAGCGGCCAGCGTCTGGAAGAAGAGCTCGCCGGCGTCCAGCTCGAGTGGTTGTGGCGCAGCGACGCGCGCGCCCGACGGGTGCGCACCCTCGTTGACGACCTCGTCACGGCCGGTCCCGTCGAGCTGCGCGCGGCGGCCGCCCTGCAGCAGGACGCCGCAGCCAACATCGACCCGCAGCTCGTGGCGGCGCTGCTGGCTCTGGCCGGGAAACGCCCCGAGCTGAGTCCCGAGGGCGAAGAGGTGGCCGAGCTGCTGCGCAGCTGGGACGGCGTCGCAGGGACCCAGAGCCGCGGCGCAGTCGCGTTTCAGCTGCTCGTTGGACACCTGCTCGTCGAGATGCTCGAGCCCGCCATCGGCTCCCAACTGATGGACCGCTACCTCGAATTACCCGGCGTCGACCCGACGGCCCTCGTCCAGAACATCGTCCTCGGGGCCGCGCGTTCCGGGCGCTCGGGCGGCTGGACCGATTCACAACGCGTGAGCGTGGCGGTCCGCGAGAGCCTCCGCCGCACCTGGATGAGTCTGTCGTATCGCCTCGGCCACAACCGGGAACGCTGGACCTGGGGACGGTTGCACGGGATCGCGTTCCGTCCCTTCGCAGTGGCGGGTCCTGCGGTGATCGGCTCCGAGTCACTCGCTTCGTTTCCGCTCGCCGGTCAGGCAGACAGCATCGCCCGCGCGGTTCCGGACCGGGAAAGCTTCGAGACGCGCACGGCCTCGACATTCCGCATGGCGGTCGATCTGGCGTCCCCCGACCGCATGCTCACGAGCCTGGCGCCGGGGCAATCGGAGCATCCCGGGCATCCTCACTTCGATGACGGCCTGGCGCCGTGGCGAGACGGGCGACCGTCGCTCGTCGTCACCAGCCGCTTCCTGTTGGAGGAGGCATCGGTCGAGCGGCTCGTCCTGGAGCCCTCCCGGTGATCCTGTTCGCCGAGGTCCCGAACTTCTACGCCGAGATCGAGTGCCAGCGCACGCCGGGGCTGCGCGGTCACCCGGTCATCGTCGGCGGCGACCCCAGGAAGAGGGGACGTGTTCAGTCGGCCAGTCCCGACGCCTGCGCGGCGGGCGTCGAGCCCGGAATGACGATGCAGGACGCCCTCGAACGCTGTCCATCGGCGACGGTCGTAAAGACGGACATGAAGCTCTACCGCGAGGTGTCGGGACGCCTGCGCGCGTGCCTGCGTGCCGAGGTGGATGCCGTCGAGCCGGTTGCACTCGAGTCGGCGTATCTCGACGTCTCGCTTTCGGGGGCCGACCCCGACGAGATCGCCGCCCGCCTGGTCGAGCGGGTACGGGACAGCCTGGGGCTGCCCCTCCATCTGGGGATCGCGCCGGCCAAGCACCTGGCGCGCCTCGCCGCCGAAGAAGCGCCGCGCGGGGGCAGCTTCCGCATCGCCCACGGTGGCGAGGGCGACTTCCTGTCGCCGTTGTCGGTGAGCCGCCTGCCCGGCGTCGGACCCAAGACCCTCGAGACCCTGTCCGGACTGGGGGCACGCACCATCGGCGATCTGATGCGGCTCGACCGGGCGACCGTCGAGCGCGCCCTCGGCAATCACGGGCTTCGGATCCTCGAGCTGGTATCGGGCGAGATCGACTCTGCGGTGCGCGGTCGCCGGCATCCGCGCAGCCTCAGCCGTGAGCACACGTTCCGACCCGCCGAGCCCGACCGCAGCGAGCTCTGGGACCGCCTGCAGGATCTCTGCCGGCTGCTGGGCGAAGCGCTGCAGGAACAGGGCCTCTGCGCCCGGCGGGTCGGCGTCAAGGTCCGCTTCGAGGACCAGCAGACGACGACCCGCAGCCACACACTCCAGGCGCCGGTTGTGACGCCAGCGGACATCTACCCCGTGGCTGTGAGCCTGCTCGACCGCACGGACGCGGGCGCACGCGCGGTGCGGGTGCTCGGGGTCAATGTGGCGGGCCTGGGTCCGCGTCCGGACGACCGGCAGCTCGAGCTGTTCTCCTGAGCCTCGCTCGAGCTCCAGCGCCTCAAGCCCGAATCTCGGCGGTCCGATGAACCCCGCGAGGGGTCGCAAATGGCAGCGGACAGTCACGAACGCCGGAAGTACGCGCGTCTGGCCACGGACCAGGTGATCTCGTTCGCCGAGATCGACCGCCCGGACCGTCTGGCCGTCGGCAAGAACCTTTCTTCGGGCGGCATCTCCTTCGAGGCGGTCGGCTGTGAGATCAACCTGGGCGATCAGCTGCGGGTGACCTTCAACATCGGGTCGGAGACCGTGGTCGCGACGGGCAACGTCGTCTGGTCCACCGAGACGGACGCCTTCAGCCACGAGATCGGGCTCGAGTTCGTCGACATCGATCCCCGCGCCCTCGAGCTGCTCGACCGGATCGCCGGCCCCGAAGCCTGACCCGAGGCGCTCAGCGTCCCAGCTGAGACAGGAAGGTCAGGGTGGCGGTGGAGTCCCCGGGGTGCGAGCCTCCCCGCGGATGGCAGACTTCCATCAGTCGGGTGTAATCACCACACTCCATCGTCTCGGCAGCCCGGATCTCGAGCGCCTGGAAGACGAGCTGCTGGGCTACAGCCGCACGCGCCCGATCGCGCTGGTGCTGCCCTGTCTGCACGCCGAGCTGCGCGGGCCGGCCCTCAAAGGCATCGTCGAGGAGCTGCATCGCGTCCCGTACCTGAACGAGCTCGTCGTGAGTCTCTCGGGGGACGCCGACCGCGCCCAGTACGAGGAAATGCGCAGTCTGTTCCGCGAAGTGCCGACCCGGCTCGCCGAGCCGACGGTGGTGTGGGCCGACGGCCCGCGCATCCGCGAGCTTCTCGAGCGCCTCCGCGGAGAAGGGCTCGATCCCGGCGCCGACGGCAAGGGACGCGCCACCTGGCTCGCCTACGGGTACGTGCTCGCCAACCAGGCGTCCCGGGTGATCGCGGTGCACGACTGTGATATCCGCGACTACAGCCGGGAGCTGCTCGCGCGACTCTGCTTCCCGACCGCCAACCCGAACATGAACTACGAGTTCGCCAAGGGCTACTACAGTCGGGTCACGGACCGGCTGCACGGGCGCGTCACCCGTCTCTTCATGACGCCGCTGCTACAAGCCATGAAATCGGTGATCGGTCCCGTCCCGTTGCTCGAGTACCTGGGGTCGTTCCGCTATCCGCTGTCCGGCGAATGCTCGATGACGAGCGACCTGGTTCGGGCCAACCGAATTCCCGCCGACTGGGGTCTGGAAGTAGGCGTCCTGGCCGAAGTGTTCCGCAATTGTTCACTCAAGCGGGTCGCCCAGGTCGAGCTCGTCGCCAACTACGACCACAAGCACCAGGACCTGTCCCAGGGAGACGCAACCCGGGGACTGCACCGGATGGTGGTCGACATCGCGGCCTCGCTGATCCGCAACCTCGCGAGCTACGGCGTCGAGTTCGACGCGGGCTTCCTGAATACGTTGATGGCCGCCTACGTGCGAACCGCCCAGGACACCATCGCGCGCTACAGCGACGACGCGAAGCTGAACGGCCTGCTCTTCGACCGGCATGCCGAGGAAGTGGCGGTGGAGACCTTCTCGGGAGCCTTGCGTGCGGCGGGCCTCGATTTCGTGCGCGATCCCATGGGCGCACCCCAGATCCCGAACTGGAGCCGCGTGATCTCCGCCATGCCCACGTTTCTCGACGATCTGCGCGGGGCGGTGGACGCCGACCGCGTCGGCTGAGAGCGCCCCATTCGGGGCGGCCTGCTAGCGTGAGCCCCTGCGCGGACGCTCCTCGCGGCCGGGCGAGGCCAGGCGACAGGCCAGGCGACAGGAAGGGAGCTGAGCTTGCTCTATCGCTACAGCGAAGTCTTCCGAACGCTCCTCGTCGTGACGGACGCGGCACTCGTGTCCGGCGCTTGGCTTGCCGCCTGGTGGTTGAGCGCCCTGGCGAGCGGGGCCGCGCCCGAGCCCGGCATGCGTTCGCACGCACTCCTCGTCTTTGCGATCGCGCCCCTCTTCCTGTTCCTGCTACGCGGTCGGGGCCTCTATCAGCCCCAGCGGACGGGGTCGCTGCTGCGAGAAGCGGGGGCCGTCATCCAGGCTACGGCGATGGGTGTCGTCCTGCTGGTCGCGCTGACCTTCTTCGCCGGTAGCCCGCTGCAGTCGCGCGGAGCCGTCGCCGTATTCAGCGTGCTCGCCCCGATTGGCGTAATGGGCTTCCGGGCCGGTGGACGCCTCGCTCTGCGGGCCCTGCGACGGCGCGGCCTCAACCAGCGCTTCGTGCTCGTGGTGGGAGCGGGTCAGCTCGCAGAAGAGATCATCCACCGGATCGGAGTGCATCCCGAAGCCGGTCTGCAGGTGCTCGGCGTACTGGCCGACCAGGGCCGAGGCGCGCGTCAGGAGGTCGGCGGCATCCCGGTGCTCGGCGGCTTCTCGCAGCTGAAGGAAGTGCTCCACAGCCGGGATCGCGTCGATCAGGTCATCCTGGCACTTCCCCAGGACGAAACCCACGCGCTCGAGAAGGTGCTCGCCGACCTCGATGACGAGATCGTGAGCGTCAAGCTCGTGCCGGACCTGCTGCGCGTCATGACCCTGCGCAGCTCGATCGAGAGTCTGGACGGCCTGCCGATCATCGGCCTGCGTGAGACCCCCATGGTGGGCTGGGCGGTCGTCAACAAGCGGCTCTTCGACCTCGTGGTCTGCGCGGCCATCGCCGTCCCGGCGCTCGTGGTGGCGGCGGCGGTCGGCGCGGCGGTCTGGATCTCGAACGGCCGCCCGATCTTCTATGCCCAGGACCGCACCGGTCTCGACGGTCGGGTGTTCCGGATGTGGAAGTTCCGCACGATGAAGCGCGACGCCGAGCGGGATACCGGGCCCGTCTGGTCCCAGCGCCGCGACCCGCGCAGGACCCGACTCGGCGCCTGGCTCCGGCGGACGAGCATGGACGAGCTACCCCAGCTCTGGAACGTGCTGCGGGGGGACATGAGCCTGGTCGGCCCGCGCCCCGAGCGCCCGGTCTTCATCGAGGCGTTCAAGCGCGAGATCCCGGGCTACATGCTGCGCCACAAGGTCAAGGCCGGCATGACGGGCTGGGCCCAGGTTCACGGCTGGCGGGGCGACACGTCGCTGCACGAGCGCGTGGAACACGATCTCTACTACGTGCAGAACTGGTCGGTCGGGCTCGACATCCGGATCATCCTGATGACCGTCTTCCGCGGAGCGCGCAACGCGACCTAGGAGCCTGACCCTAGACGGAGTCTTGGGGAAAGAGGCGACGACGCAAAGGTCGTCAGACCGCAGCTAGCTGGCCGGCCCGCGGCGTCGCCGCGGGATCCCGGCTTGCGACGGAAGCCGAAATCCCAAGCCTGCGTCTTGGGTCGGCCTCCTAGGCGTCAGTTCCAAGACGCAGTCTTGGGGAAAGAGGCGACGACGCAAAGGTCGTCAGACCGCAGCTAGGAACGAGCGGCGCTTCGAAGGAACGTGATCGTGCGCTCGACGACCCGGTCGATGTCGTCTTCCCGCAGCATCGGGTGGATCGGCAGGCAGAGGTTCTCCCGCACGGCGCGCTCGGTCTCCGGCAGAACGTCCCCAGCGCGCGTGAGCGACGCGAAGCAGCGCTGCTGGTGGAGCCCGACTGGATAGAAGACCCGGGTCGCGATCCCGTCGCCGGCGAGCGCCTGCTGCAACGGGTCGCGCAAGCGTTCCGGGACCCGGATGGCGTACTGGTGATGCACGGGATCCGTCGCGTCGCGGGTGGGTGTCGCCAGTGACAGGTCCTGGGCGCCGGCGGCTGCGAAGGCCGCGTCGTAGCGGGCCGCGAGTCGGCGACGGGAGTCGTTCCAGTCGTCGAGATGCCGAAGCTTTGCGCGAAGGACGGCGGCCTGCAGGGCATCGAGTCGAGAATTGATGCCGACCTCGTCGTGCAGGTACGGCTCGCTGGCACCGTGGACGCGAAGGGTTCGCAGGCGCGCGGCGTGATCCGGGTTGCTCGTCGTGACGATGCCCGCGTCGCCGAGGGCCCCCAGGTTCTTCGTGGGGTAGAGGCTGAAGCAGCTGAAGTCACCCAGGCTTCCGGCGCGACGTCCCTGGGTGTCCCGCGCGCCGACGGACTGGGCCGCGTCGAAGATCAGGGGGACGCCGAGCTCGTCTCCGAGACCGAGGAACGCCTCCGTGTCGACCATACGGCCGAACAGGTCCACCGGTAGCAGCGCGCGCAGCTGCGAACAGCGCGCGGCGGCCTTGCGCGCCTGTTCGGGGTCGAGGTTCAGGGTTCGCGGGTCGATGTCCGCGAAGACCGGGATGCCCCCGAGACGCGTGATGGCACTGGCAGTCGCAAAGAAGGTGTAGGACGGGCAGACGACCTGGTCTCCGGGCCGCAGGTCCAACGCCATCAGCGCCAGCAGCAGGGCATCGGAGCCCGATGCGCAGCCGACGGCGTGGCCGACGCCGCAGTAGTCGGCGAACTCGCGTTCGAATGCGTCCACTTCGGGGCCGAGCACGAACTGCCCGCTGTCGGTCACGCGCCGGATCGCGGCGTCGATCTCGCCCTGGATCGACTGGTTCTCGGCCTTCAGGTCGAGGTGCTGGATCTGTGCGGGCGCCGGCATGGCAGGAGCATGCCACAAGGCGGGGGCGCCAGGTGCCTAGGGCCGGGTCGGGGGCGACCCGAGGACCGCGTCGACCTCGGCCTGGAACGCACGACGGAAGCGGTCGGGCGAGAAGCGCTCCGCCCACGCGCGGATGCGAACCGGGTCGAAGACGGCTTCGTGTTCCTCGAAGCGTGCGACCGCAGCGGCGAGGGCATCCGGGTCCTGGCGATCGAACCAGATCCCCGTGGCATCGCCGGGCCCTTCTTCCGTGCGGTCGTCGCGATACGGGCGCACGCTGTCGACGGCTCCGCCGCGCCCGAATGCGATCACCGGTCGACCCGCCGCCTGGGCCTCGACGGCCACGAGCCCGAAGTCTTCTTCCTGGGGATAGATGAGCGCGCGACAGCGCGCGTAGAGTCGCGCCAGTTCGGCGTCGGACACCCGGCCGACGAACTCGGCCTGGGGAGGCGCCTGGGCCTGGGCGGCTGCCCGACCGGGGCCGTCGCCGACGACGACGAGACGCCGATCCAGCTTCCGGAACGCCACGAGCGCGAGGGCTTCCTGCTTGTAGGGGACGAAGCCGCCGACCAGCAGGTAGAAGTCGTCGGGGGGGCTCGCGTCGGGCTGGATGCGATCCGTGGCGACGGGTGGATGCACGACCGTCGCGTCCCGGCCGTAGCTACGCGTGATGCGGTCGCGCACGGCGCTCGAGATCGCGACGAAGCGCTGGACCCGGTCGGGGCCGCTGGTGCGTGTGTCGAAGCGTCGCAGCCAGGCAACGAGCGGCGTCGTCAGTGCGCGCCGAAGACCCGTTCCGAGGTAGGCGTCCCGCCCGTCCCAGACGTAGCGCATGGGGGTCAGGCAGTACGACAGGTGCTTCGCGCCCGGCGGGACGCGCACGGACTTGGCGACGGCGTGACTGCAGGAGATGATCAGGTCGTAGCCCGACAGGTCCAGCTGCAGGGCGGCCGCGGGAAACAGGGGAAGCCAGGCGCGGTAGTGGCGATGAATGCCCGGGACGCGCGACAGGAACGAGGTGTGGATCGAACGCGACTCGATGCGCGCGGACGTCGACCCCGGAACGTGGATGAGGGTGAAGAGATCGGCCTCGGGATACAGGCCGCACAGCTCCTCGAGCACGCGTTCTCCGCCGCGCATGCCCGTGAGCCAATCGTGAACGAGAGCGACGCGCACCGCGGGCCGGTATTCCTCGTTGTCGACGGCTAGGCGGACACGGCCGGGGATTCGGCGGCGGCTTCGCTGGGCGCCTCGAAGGGAGGAAGCGTGTAGCCGAGTGCCTCCTCGATGGTGTCCACCAGGCGGATCGTGAGCTGGCTGCGCACGTCGTCCGGGATCTCGATCAGGTCCTTGGCGTTCCGACGCGGCATCACGACCGTCTCGATGCCGGCTCGGGCCGCCGCGAAGACCTTGCCCTTGATGCCGCCGACCGGCAGGACGCGTCCGCGCAGCGAGATCTCGCCGGTCATCGCGACCGTTCCGTGGGAACGACGATCCGACAGCGCCGACACGATCGCCGTGACGAGGGCGATGCCAGCGGATGGCCCGTCCTTGGGGACGGCGCCCGCCGGAATGTGCAGGTGGATCTCACAGGGCTGAAGCGCCTCGGCGGGTAGTCCGAGGTCGTCGGCATGGGCGCGGACCCAGGACAGGGCGGCTTCGGCGGACTCGCGCATGACGTCGCCCATCTGTCCCGTCAGGCGCAGCCGCATGCCCTTGCCGCCGGGGATGCGTGCGGCCTCGACGAACAGGATGTCGCCCCCGTGCGCGGTGATACCGAGTCCAACGGCGACACCGGGGTGCCCGGCGCGCTCGGCCGTCTCCGACAGGTGCGGCGGTGCACCGAGCGCTTCGGACACGAAGGCCGCGTCGATGCGGAAGGGTGTGTCCGGGCCCTGCTCCGCGACCCGGGTGGCAGTCTTGCGCATGAGGCTCGCGAGCTGCCGTTCGAGGTTCCGCACGCCGGCCTCGCGGGTGTATTCGAGCACCACCTTCTCGAGCGCGTCGTCGCCGACCTCGATCTTGTCTTCGCGCAAGCCATGCGCCTCGAGTTGCTTCGGCACCAGGTGCCGACGCGCAATGATCTGCTTCTCGGCCTCGGTGTAGCCGGGTAGCTCGATCACCTCCATGCGGTCGAGCAGCGCAGGGGGGATGGTGGCGAGGGTGTTCGCGGTCGCCACGAAGAGCACGCGCGACAGATCGAAGGGCACCTCGATGTAGTGGTCGCTGAAGGACTGGTTCTGTTCGGGGTCGAGCACCTCGAGCAGCGCCGACGACGGATCGCCGCGGAAGTCGGACCCGAGCTTGTCGATCTCGTCGAGCAGGAAGATCGGGTTGCGAGACCCCGCGCGCTTGAGGCTTTGCAGGATGCGGCCCGGCATGGCGCCGACGTAGGTGCGTCGGTGGCCGCGGATCTCGGCCTCGTCGCGCACGCCGCCCAGGGAAGCGCGCGCGAAGTTCCGGCCCATGGCTCGCGCGATGGAGCGACCCAGAGAAGTCTTGCCCACGCCGGGCGGTCCCACGAAGCAGAGGATCGGAGCCTTTGCGGTCGGTGCCAGCTTGCGCACCGCCAGGTACTCGAGGATGCGCTGCTTCACCTTGTCGAGCCCGTGGTGATCGGCGTCCAGCACCTCGCGGGCGTGAGCCAGGTCGAGCACGTCTTCGGTTTCGACTCCCCACGGAAGGTCGAGCATCCATTCCAGATAGGTGCGCACCAGATGACGGTCCGGCGCGTGCTGGGGCAGCGCGGCCAGCCGCTTCAGCTCGCGATCGACCTGCTCGCGGGTCTCTTCGGGGAGTTCGGCGGCCTCCGCCTTGTCGCGCAGCTCGTCGACCTCGCGCAGCCCGGCGTCGGCTTCCCCCAGCTCGTCCTGGATCTCGCGCATTCGTCGTCGCAGCATGCGCTCGCGTCGACGCGGGTCTTCGTCGACGGCGTGGGACTCGTCGCGCAGCGCACGCTGGGTCTCGGCGATGGTGATCTCGCGTTCGAGATGGCTCTCGACGCGAAGCAGGCGCACGACGGGATCGGTTTCTTCGAGCAGCAGGATTCGCTCTTCCGGCGGGATCGCGAGATTCGAGGCGATCAGGTCGGCGAGCATTCCCGGGGTGGGGATGCCAGAAAGGAAGGTCTTCCATTCGCTCGGCATGTCGTCCCGCAGGTCGATGACCTGCTGGGCGCGTTGGATGACGCGCTGCCAGGTGACCTCGTCTTCATCCGAGGCGAGCGGCGGCTCGGGCAGGGGGATGGCCCGGGTGGTGTGCACCGGATGCAGCTCGATGGCTTCGCCGAGCTCGGCGCGCGCCACGCCGACGACGAGCGCCTGCTTGCCTTCCCGTCGCGAGGAGATCGTTCGCATGACGCGCACGATGCAGCCGACGTGGTGGAGGTCGTGGGGCTCGGGCTGTTCGACAGTGGCGTCCCGTTGGGTTGCCGCCAGCAGGTAGCCGTGCTCACCCGCGGCCTCGAGGGCGGCCAGGGATCGCGCTCGGCCCACGGACAGGGGAACCGTCACGCCCGGGTAGACGACCGCGTCACGCAGCGGCAGCACCGGCAGAACGGCGGGAATCTCGAGCTCTTCCCCTGTAGGACCCTGCACAGTGTGCGTGGCCAAGGACTCACCTGACTGATCGGCCAATTGGGGCCCTCCGGGGGCACAACCCTAGGCACCCCGACCCCCGGGTCAACCAGCCCCCCGAAATCAGTCCCAATCAAAGCCCGGAGGCAAGCGCCCGCGGCGCAGCAAGTTGGCCCTTCGGGCCGACTTGCGGATATGGTGCCCGGGACTGGAGTCGAACCAGCACGTCCTTGCGAACACCAGGTCCTGAACCTGGCGCGTCTACCAATTCCGCCACCCGGGCAGGTCGGCGGAGACTACGGTGGCCCCGGGGGCTCGTCAATCCGTCGCGGCGTTGGGCGAGGCACTGGCCGGGGCGATGTCGGCGAGTGCGGCGATCTCGTCCGATAGCCGCTCCCACTCGGCGTACTTCTCGGCGATGGCGGCCTCGAGCCCCTCCCGGGTCTCGGTCAGCTCGCGCATGCGGTCGACGTCCTTGTACAGGTCGGGCTCCGCGAGCTTCCAACCCAGCGACTCGAACTCGCGTTCTTCGGCCTGGATCTTCTCCTCGATGCGCGCGACCTGACGATTCAAACGTTCGAGGGCCTTTCGTCGCTCCCGGTCGCGTTGGCGGTCTTCCTTGGATTGCCGTGGCGCCTTGGCGCTGGAATTGGCGCTGGAATTGGCGCTGGAATTGGTGCTGGAATTGGTGCTGGACGGTTTCGACTGCGTCTGGCTCGGGGTCTTGCCCCGCGCCTGTGCCCGGGACGGCGCGGCAGCGGGTGATGCAGTGGCCGGGGCCGGGGCGGGGAGCTGCGCGGCGCCGCCTTCGGTGCGGCGGAGATACTCGTCGTAGTTGCCGGCGAAGCTGCGCAGGGCGCCGGCCTTCACCTCGACGACGCGCGTCGCCAGGGCGTTGATGAAGCTGCGGTCGTGGGAGACGAAGACGAGGGTGCCCTGGTATTGGTCGAGGGCCCGTTCCAGCACCTCGCAGGCCTCGATGTCCAGGTGGTTGGTGGGCTCGTCCAGCACCAGCAGGTTGCGCGGGTGCAGCAACATCTTCGCCAGGGCGAGACGCGCTTTCTCGCCCCCGGACAGGACGCTCACCTTCTTCTCGACGTCGTCTCCCGTGAACAGGAACGAGCCGAGATGGGTGCGCAGGCGCGGGACGTCGCCCAGCTGCGCGGCGGTCCCGAGCTCGTCGAGCACGGAGTTGCCCGGGTCGAGGGTCTCGAGCTGGTGCTGTGCGTAGAAGCCGATCTGGACATTGTGTCCCGGCGTGCGCTCGCCACTATCGTGGTCGATCACGCCGGCCAGCAGGCGCAGCAGGGTGGACTTGCCGGCGCCGTTGGGCCCCGCGAGTGCCACGCGCTCGCCGCGTTCGAGCTGGAACGACATGCCGTCGTAGACCTTCTTGTCCCCGTACGACTTGTGGACGTCGGCGAGGTCCATGACCACGCGTCCCGACCGCGGCGGCGGCGGAATCCGCATGCGGATCCGCTTGCGGCTGTCGGAGGCGACCTCGATGCGTTCCATGCGATCGAGGGCCTTGACGCGACTCTGGGCCTGTTTGGCCTTGCTCGCCTTGGCGCGGAAGCGTTCGACGAAGCGCTCCATCTGGGCGACCTCGCGGTCCTGCTTCGCACGGGCCGCCAGCAGGGTCGCGCGTCGCTCTTCGCGTTGGGCGAGATAGTAGTCGTAGTTGCCCTCGTAGCAGGCGAAGCCCCCGATGCCGTCGAGCTCGGCGACCCGGCTCACGTGGCGTCGCAAGAAGGTGCGGTCGTGGGAAACCGTGAGCACGGCGCCCTCGAAAGCATCGAGGGTCGCTTCGAACCACTGGATCGCCGGAAGGTCCAGGTGATTCGTGGGCTCGTCGAGGAGCAGCACGTCGGGGTCGGACAACAGCAGCTTCGCCAGCTCGACCCGCATCAGCCATCCGCCGGAGAAGGTCGACAGAGGCCGCACCCGCGCCTCGGCGTAGAAGCCGAGGCCGCCGAGCACTGCGTCGATGCGGGCGTCGCGCTCGAAGCCTCCAGCCATCTCGAAGCGGGTGGTCGTGCGGTGGTAGCGATCGGCTAGATCGCCGTCGACTTCCCCGCCTGTCGCGCCAGCCTCGCTCATGGTCGCCTCGAGATCGCGAAGCTCCTGCTCGAGGGCATCGAGGTGGGCGAGGGCGGTCGCGGCCTCGTCGCGCACGGATCGCGACTCGCTGGGGTCGATCTCCTGCCGCAGCATTCCGATCGTGACCTGGCGCGGCCGCGAGATGCGTCCGTCGTCGGGGACATCGTCGCCGTACACGACCTTCAACAGGGTCGACTTGCCGGCGCCGTTCGGGCCGACGACACCGATGCGGTCACCGGCCTGCACCTGCAACGACACGCCCTCGAAGAGCGTGCGCCCGCCGATCCGCTTGGCGAGGGCGTCGATTTGAAGCAGCACGGTCGCTCCCTAGCCCGGATTATTCATGAAGCCCGTAGCGAGAATGTCGAAAGTGCCGAAGCTTCGCGGCCCTCGGACCGAAGGCCCGCGCAGGCGTACTCTCAGTACGTCGAGCAGGACCGGAGGGAGAAGCCCGCGTAGATTCGGTGCTTTCGGTGTTCGCAGTAGGGCGCTCATGAATAATCCGGGCTAGGCGCTCGGCGGGTCGGCCGGCGTGGAGGGGGAAGGCGCGGAAGGCGAGAAAGGCGGACGCAGGCAGATGATGAACGCCGCCAGGGCGAAGGCGACGCCGGTCTGCGGTTGCTCGACGTTGATGGCCACATAGGCACCGAGTACGGCGAGGGCGAAGCCGCAGGCGTACGCGGACATCAGCAGGGTCACCCGTGTCTGGGGGACGATCGCCTTCGAGCGCGTGATTCCGCGCAACACGATCACCGCCAGGCCGAGCGTCATGGCAACGGCGGTCAGCATCGGATCGGTTCCCGGCTCGTCGGGCGGGCCGGGCTGGATCCAGGCGACGAGGGCACAGACCGCGATCATCGCGAGGACCGTCCGATGCGTCGTCCGGACCGTACGGTCGAGGTCTTTACGGTCGGGGTCTCCGCTCATCGGGCGGCGACTCTACCGGACCCGGAGCCTATCGCGAGCCGGAAGCCTGGCGGACCGGGCCTCCGCTCTGCCATTCTTGACCCGAACATGCGGCTTTCGCTCCAGGTCCACTACGCCATCTGCGGGATCTTCGACCTTGCCTACAACGGGCAGGGCCAGTTGGTTCAGGTTCGCGTCATCGGCGAGCGCCAGGGCATCCCGACGCGCTACCTCGAGCAGATCTTCCAGCGCCTTCGAAAGGCCGACCTGATCATCGGGAAGCGCGGGCCGGGAGGCGGCTACACCCTTTCTCGGCCGCCGTCCCGGATCACCCTGCGTGAGGTCGTCGAAGCCGTGGAAGGTCCGCTCGGCGCCGCGGACGGCTGGGGTGACGACGCGGGCGATGCGTCGCAGAACCGCCCCGACTTCTTGTGGCCCGAGCTCGCTTCCGGATTCGCCCAGGTCCTCTCGTCTACCACCCTCGAGCAGCTGTGCCGGCGTGCGGCGCGGGCAGCGGTGCGCCGCGCCCACCCCGAGGCGCTCACTTACCAGATCTGATCGACGTGATGAGTCCGCACAGAGACCCGATCGAGATCGACGAGAATGCGCCCGCGACGGTCATTCCGGGGCGGCTGTTGAACGAGCTATTCACTCATGCGCTCGAGACCCGGCCCGAAGAATGCTGTGGCCTGGTGACGGGTACCGACGCGGATCCCTACCGGCGCGCCCATCGCTGCCGCAACACCATGACCCAACAGAACCAGAACGACCCGAAGAACCACCCCCGCGACGGCACCGAGGCGTACTACATGAGCGAGGTCGACTACCTGCGCGCGCAGAAGGACGCCGAGAGTCACGGCGAACAGGTCACCGCCGTCTACCACTCCCACGTAGCCGCGGGCGTCTATCTGTCGGAAATGGACCAGGACTTCGCGAACCACCCGCTGTTTCCGTTCCCCGAGGCCGCCCAGATCGTGCTCGCTGTTGGAGCGCAGAAGGTCGATCGCGTGCTGTCGGCGGGCATCTTCGAGCGGGATGCGAGCGGGACCTTGCGCGGGCGACGCCTCGAGGCCGGCGAATGAAGCCCAGGTCTATTCACGGTTTCGCGACTTTGGTCGCCGCCGCCTGCGCGCTGCTCACGGGTTGCAGCAGCATCGGCTTGAGCCTGGACGAGCTTCCGAGCGATCCGATCGCGGTCACGTGGTGGGAGCCCGAGCCCGCGCGTCGTCGCGCGGAGCTGCTCGACCAACAGAAGGCCCAGCAGGAAGCGGAGGAGCAGAAGGCCGGGGTCGCCCGCGTCGAGGCCATCGGTCAGCTGTTCGGTGCCCCGGGCGATCGCGCGGACATGAGCCGCTTTCCCGGACGCCTCGCCCTGGTGGATCCCCAGACCGCGCAGGTCACACCCGTCCGCTCGGTTCCCCGCGGCGCGCTGCCGCTCTCATGGTCCGACGACCACCAGCGGTTGCTCTTCCTGAGCAACCACCGGGGCACGATCCAGATCTACGAATTCAGTCGTGAGAGCGAGGAGGTCCGAACGATCACCTCGGGACCGAATCCGCACATGTACGCGGCCTACGGCAAGGACCACCAGATCACCTATCTCGAGGTGGTGGTGCGGGACGGCGCGCAGTTCGAGCGGATCTGGGTGACCGACACCGCAGGAGGCTCTCCGCGTGTCGTTCTCGAAGACCAGAACGCCCAGACCATGCGGCTGTCGCCCGACGGCAAGAAGCTGCTCTATGTGCGCCGACTCCCGACGCCTCTCGGGCGCGAGGAGCGCGTGGAGCTGGTTTCGCTGGACCTCGCCACGGGCCACGAGCAGCGGATGGGGGCCGGGCGGGAGCCCTCGTTCTCGCCCATCGGCGACTGGATCGTGTACAGTTCGCCGTCCCGAGCCGGCTGGCGGCTGCGACGCATGCGACCCGACGGGTCTGCAAGGTCGCCCGTTGTAGGCGGCATCCGGGACGAGAAGATGCCCGCCGTTTCTCCGGATGGGCGATTCGTTGCATATGTCGGTGAGGCGATGGGCCTGGAGAGGAGCCTGGAACGGCTCTTCGTTCGGCGAGTCGACGGCAGCGGCGACCGGATCCTGCTGGATAGCGGGTCGGTCTTCGCGCCCGTCTGGTAGTCGCCCCCCAAAAGTCGAAGAGATCGGGTCGAGCAGATCGGTCGAACAAAACCAAGCGCGAGAAGAGAGCAAGGAGAAGGCACAAGATGGCACCCAGGAAGGACCTCGTACCCGTTCACGGTGGGCTCTCGGAGCCCGTCGACCGGATCATCCCCGTCAGCCGGCGCCAGGAGCTGCGCGCCGAGGCGGCCAAGCTGCCGAGCCTGCGGGTCAGCGCCGCAGATCTGTCCACCGTCTACCGCATCGCCGACGGCGCACTTTCCCCTCTCGAAGGGCCGATGAAGCAGGAAGCCTACGATCGCGTTCTCGACGAGAGCGTCATCCTGAGTGGCGGCAAGCGCTACGTCTGGACGATCCCGCTCTCGCTGCCGGTCAGCGATGACGAAGCCGCCGCGATTCCGGCGGGAGGGTCCGCCGCCGTCGTGAACGAGGCGGGCGACCTGGTGGCCATCGTCGATGACGTCGAGATCTTCGACTGGGACAAGCCTCGCTACGTGAAGGCCGTGTATGGCACCGACCGGATGGATCATCCCGGCGGTCGCATGGTCGAGAAGGATCCCCGGGGCAAGCTGCTCGGCGGCTCCCTGCGCGTGCTGCCCCAGACCGTGAACGCCGACTACGGCGAGTACATGCTGTCGCCGCGCATGACGCGCGCGTTCATCCAGGACCGCAAGTGGGACCGTGCGCTGGCGTTCCAGACACGCAATCCGCTCCACCGCGCACACGAGTACGCGTTGGTGGCGGGCGCGGAGCAGCTGACCTCTGCCGGACACTTCACCGGTGTCGTCCTGAATCCCCTGGTCGGGGAACTGAAGGGGGACGACGTCCCCGCCGCCATGCGCATGCGCTGCTATCGCAAGCTCCACGATGCGAACCTGCTGGGCGAGGGCGACAAGGACGAGTCGGTCTGGAAGCAGGCCGGCTACGACCTGTCCGAGGTGTTCGAGTTGATCGGTCTCGACATCAAGATGTTCTACGGAGGCCCGAAGGAAGCCGTGATGCACGGCATCTATCGCCAGAACTACGGCTTCAGCGACATCGTGATCGGGCGCAAGCACGCCGACGCGCCCTACGAGGACGGCAAGGCCATCTGGGGCGACTTCGACGCTCACGAGATCTTCGATGCCCTGCCGGGAGAGCTGCACATCCAGCCCTGCAAGATCGGCTTCGCGGCGTTCTACGAGAGTCTCGGACGCGTCGATCTCACCGAGCGACATTCGGACGAGAAGCCGTTCTCGATCTCCGGTACGAAGGTGCGCGAGCAGTTGCAGACCGGTGAGCGTCCGGACATCCGCATCATGCGCCCCGAGATCGCCGACATCCTGATCGAGGCCTACCAGGGCTGACGCACGAGAGCTGCCAAGTGGCCAAATCCCCAGCGAAAGCCCGGTAACGAAAGCCCAGGGTTCAGCCGAAGAGTCCCGAGCGCCGCGAGCCGGGCGCCGAGGAGGGCCGCGCATGCGGATCGGTGTCCCGAGAGAGAGCAAGGACCGCGAGTTCCGGGTCGGGATGGTTCCCGACGGCGTACGCGCCCTCGTCAAGGCGGGCCACGAGGTCTGGGTCGAAGCCGGTGCGGGTGTGGGCAGCGGCTTCCCGGACGACACCTACCAGCAGGTCGGCGCTCGCCTGGCGTCCGCCGAGCAGACCTGGTCCGAGCCGGATCTCGTCGTCAAGGTCAAGGAACCGAATGCGGACGAAGTCCAGTTTCTGCGTGCCGGGCAGATCCTGTTCACCTATCTGCACCTGGCGGCGGCGCCCGAGCTGACCGCCGCCCTCCAGGCGGCCGATGTCTACGCCATCGCCTACGAGACGGTGCGGAACCGCGACGGGTCCTTTCCCATCCTCGCGCCCATGAGCGAGGTGGCGGGGCGGCTGGCCGCCCAGGTGGGCGCGAACCTCTTGCAGAAGGAGAACGGCGGCAAGGGATTGCTGCTCGGCGGCGTGCCGGGTGTCGCGCGAGGTCGGGTCACGATTCTCGGCGCGGGTACCGTCGGCATCAACGCCTTGCGCGTCGCCCATGCCCTGGGCGCCGAGGTCGACGTTCTCGACACCAATCTGCCGCGCCTGTCTTACGTCTACGACTTGTTTCGCGGCGAGCTCAACACCCTCTACTCGAACCCGGCGAACATCGAGCGTTCCGTCGTGACGAGTGACCTGGTGATCGGTGCCGTCTACGTGCAAGGCCGGCGTCCCCCGACCCTGGTCTCCCGGGAGCTGGTGGCGCGCATGGAGGCGGGCTCGGTGGTCGTCGACGTGGCGGTCGACCAGGGCGGCTGCATCGAGACCATCCACCCGACGACGCACTCCGATCCGACCTACATCGTGGAAGACGTGGTCCACTACGGGGTCGCCAACATGCCCGGCGCGGTGCCCCGCACTTCCACCTTCGCGCTCACCAACACCACCTTGCCGTACGTCCAGCAGATCGCCGAGCAGGGCATCGTCGCGGCAGTCCAGGCCGACCCGGCGCTGGGCGAGGGCGCGAACGTGTGGCGAGGAGAGGTGGTGTGCGAAGGCGCCGCCGAGGGCGCGGGCATCCCGGCGCGCAGCCTGGCGGATCTGCTCTAGCGCTTCTCGCGCTCAGACCATGCGGATGCGCGGCTCGGATGCGATCCGCAGCAGCGCGTCCCGATCGCGGCCATCCACCGGGTGGACCGCGTAGCCGAAGGCCAGTCCGACCCGGACCGGTTCATTGAGTGCCTCATCCTTCGAGAGCTCGTCGGCCACGGCGCGCGCTAGCTCGAAGACCCGTTCGCCCGGAGAGGGACCCGGCTCGGGCAGCAGCACCGTGAACTCGCCCGCGCCCGTCTTGCCGAGGACGTCGAAGTCCCGGAGGTGCGCGCGCAGGGCCTCCGCGGTCCGGAGCGTGACGCGGTGCGCGTGGGCGGGGTTCACCCGCCCGATGATCTCGTCGAGGTTCTCGATTCGACACAGGGCGATGGCGAGCGCCCCGTCGCGTCCCGCGGCCCGTGCGACCTCTTCCTGGATACGCTGCTGCAGATAGCTCGCGTTGGGCAGGCCGGTCTCCTGGTCGAAGCTGCGGTGCAATCGCGCCGCCGAATGGGAGAGGGCGCCGTCGATCCCGCGTTCCACGTAGCTCAAGAACTTCGTGAAGATCTGCAGGTCGTCGTCGTCGAAGGCGCTCGCGTAGAAGTGGTCGGTCACGATCTTGTCATAGGCGGACAGGGTGCCGACGACGCGTCCTTCCACTCGGATCGGAGCGCACAGGAAGGACCGGAACTCGCCCTGCCAGGTCTCGAAGCCGGGGTGGTCCGCCAGGTCGGGCACACGCAGGGCCGTGCGCTTGCGGATCGTCTCCACGCAGACCTGCTTGTCCAGCTTGAACAGTCGCTCCTGTACCTGACCGTCCGCCGCCCCGAAGTACGAGCGGATGACGAAGCGCTTCGTCTCGTCGTCCTGAAGTCGCAAGATGGCGTGATCCGCCTCGAGGATCATGGCGACCGACGAGGTGGCCAGGCGTACGACCTCATTGAGCTGCTTGCTCGAGATCATGCGGATCCCGGTCTCGTTGATGGCGTTGATGCGGTTCGCGCGGACGGACATGCGCATCTCGCGATCCGACTGGGCGATGCCATCCGCGGTGGCTGCCGCGAGCTCGAGCAGGGTCTCCTCGGCTCCGCGGCCGCGCGGAGGTCTTGCGCCGGTCTGCAGTGACAGCACACCCACGAGCCGGTCTCCCGCCAACAGGGGCAGGGAGACGTAGGCCAGGCTGCCGTCGTCGCGGCGCAGGAACGCGGGGCGTTTGCTCTGGGCGACGCCGCCGTCGATACCCTGACCCTCGACCACGCGGTACTCGCCGCCGAAGCCGCCGCCCTCGAGCGAGGTCGCCGCCAGCCGCAGATCGCCGTCCTCGCTGCCGCCGAGGTAGATCGTCGCGATACCGTCGCCCACCCGTTCCGCGGTGAAGAGGCACAGGGCGCGCAATCGCTCGAGCAGCGGATTCGCGCCGCCCAGGATTTCGTGCACGCTGCGGACGGTGTCATAGCGAGCGGCCTGGTTGCGGAGCAGTTGGTGTTCTTCGGCCCGGGTGATGATCTGGGCGTCGAGCCGCGCCACCCGTTCCATGAAGCGCAGGTCGTCTTCACTGAACGCGTCTCGGTGGCTGCTGTGATGGAGGTTGAGGACACCCAGCACGCCGCCGTCGGAGACGAGCGGAACGCAGAGCGCGGACTCCACATCCATGCGTTCGCGCACGATCTGGAAGGCGCCTCGGTCGGCTCGCCCGTTGATCAGCAGGGGGCGCGCGTCCTGGGCGACCCGTCCCGCGATCCCGTCGCCGACGGGCACGCGAATCTTCGGCCACAGCTCGCGTTCGACGCCGATGGCGACCCGAATCGTCAGCTCACGCCGCGCTGGGTCGAGCAGCATCAGAGAGCCACCATCCGCACCGGTGACGCCCACGGCGATCTCGAGCATGCGCGCGAACAGCTCGTCGGAGTCGATGGTCAGCTCGACCGACTCGACGACTTCCGACAGTGCGGTCAGGAGGTCGTTCTTGCGGTCGCGTGTCGCGGTCTCGTACCCCCAGAGCAGGCGAGCCGTCAGGGGAGACAGGATCTGTAGACCTTGCTCGGCGGAATCGGGGTAGCGCGTGGCGAAGCCCGGGGAAGCGCCTCCCTCGACGACGGCGTCGAGTCGTCCGGCGTTGCGGAAGCCCTCGGCGTCGACCGTGAGCAGCGACTCGAGCAGGGACGCCACCTCGGGCGCGGCCCGCCGGACAAGATGCAGCGCCGCCTCGGGGTTGTCGTCCCAGACAGCCGTGATCTCGATCTGGGGGTTCACCGCCAGCAGGCGGAGCAGCTGCAGCGACTCCTCGGAGGTCCCGAAGATGCCGACTCGCCGCGGCATCACTCGTCTCCGTCGAGGAGGGGATCCAGCGAGACGGTGAGACGCAGGGTGACGGTCTCGCCTTCGGAGTTGCCCAGGACCAGGGGCAGCTTCACGCTCCGCTGACCGGCGACCTCGGCCTGCCCGACGGAGACGACTTCGAAGTCCGCGCCGATGCGCGCTCCGTCCGCCGACTTGTGTCGCGGGTCCCGGCCGGGGGAGGAGTCCCAGGGCTCGTCGAGAGGAGCGTCGAGCGCGGCGAGGGCGGCGTCCTGTCCGTCGTCATCGTCGGCCAGGCCTCCCTCCGCGAGGATGGCTTGTTCCATCAGGTCGACGTGGCTGCGCGCGGGCGGCTCGAGTTCCGGCGCGGGCGGGGGCTGGGACCGGACCTCCGGTTCGGGCTCGGGTTCCAGGTCGGATTCCCGCAGGACCCGGATCACCCGCTTCGAGATCGTCGTGAGGGTCTGCAGAACGCCCTTGCCGCTGCTCGAGACGGCCTCGAAGACGGCGGCCTGGGGAATGTCGAGCTTGCGGTGAAGCTCCTCGATGACGTACGGGTCGCTGGCGTCCCGCTTGTTGTACTGCACGACGACCGGGAGCTCGTCGAGGCTGTGGCCGTAGGCGGCGAGGGCCTGGCGCAGCTCGGCCAGGGATTCCAGATTGGCGTCTACGCGGTCTGGTCGCGAATCCACCACGAAGACGACGCCGTCGACGTGGTCGAGGAGTTGCTTCCGCGTGGGTGCGTGTTCGGGGCCGCCGGGCACCGCGATCACCTGCAGCTGGGTCCGCAAGCCGTTGACCTGGCCGAGCTCGATGGGGAGCAGCTCGTAGTGGGTCGTCGGGTCGAGTCGCGTCGGGATCTGCTGCAACTCTCCGCGGTGATCCGAGCGCAGCTTCTCGTAGATGACGCGCAGGTTCGACGAGACGCCGGCTCCCGCGATGCCCCAGAAGGCAATGCGTGCGTTGACTTGTGTTCCGTCCGGTGTGAGATGCGCCACGGCCGACTACACCTTGCCCTTCTTGCCCAGGATCCGACGAGCGTGGGTTGCGATCGCTGAAGGCACGTCCTTGCTCTTCATGATGCTCCGCAGCTCCTTCTCCTGCAAATAGTTCAGGAACTTGATGGCCTCGGACAGGGGGCACTTCGGGTTCGTGGCCAGCGCGGACTTGACCTGATAGTGCTTCGTCCACTCGCGGTTGCGGGCGATCATGCGAAGGATGTCGTCCGAGACGTTGCGGGACTTGGCGATCTGCACGATCTCGGTATCGGTGATCTTCGGGCTCGAGACCACCGAGCTCGCCACGATCTTGTTGCGGTCACGGATGAGGAGCGAGCGCGCCTCCTTGCCCCCGACCCGGGCCAGCTTGATCTTCTGCATCACCGACATCTTCTGGATGGCGGCGAACAGATTCCCGGTCAGCTCGTCGTCGTCGATGTCCTCGTCGCTGGCGAGGTGCTTCGCGACGTCGGCCATGCCATCGCCGAGCATCGCGAGGATGGCAGCCTCGGCGTCGCTGCTGCTGACGTTCGCGTCGAGCTCGTCTTCTTCTTCCTCATCGACGCCGAGGAAGGTCAGGATGCGCTCGATCACCGCGCGACCCGTGAGTGGGTTGGCGCCGAGCGCCTCGACGATCTCGTCGGACTGGAGCAGCCGTTCCTGGTTGTTGCTGATGATGTCGATGACCCGCCGCAGGGGCAGGGTGGCGAGGTAGGCGAGGGTGTCGTCTCCGGTGTGGGGATTCAGCGCGATCCGCTCGCAGTGGGGCTCACTGTCGTGGTGGACCCGGGCCAGATGGGAGAGCACCGAGGGGTGCGACGGACCGGCGAGCACCGCGAAGGTGACGTGTTCGGGAAGCTCCTCGAGGCTCTCCCGGGCGCGTGACTTCACCTCGGTGTCGGGGTCGTGGAGGAGTGCGAACAACACGGTGGCGAGCTCGACGGGCTCGAGGGGCAGGGCGCCGCGAGCGGCCATTCGCCGGGCTTCGACGGGCGCGTCCTTGCGGACGTACTTCTCCGCCTGGGGCGACAGGCTGAGCCGGATCTTGCCCGTTGAAGCCATTGGTGTACAAACCCCTCTGCTGGTCCGCAGGTCTTCCCTGCGGTCGGCACGCCGCCACCTTCAACAGTCGGCCTGCACCCGGCCGAACTTGATTGCCCGAGGGGTGAAACCCCGGGTCAGGTGAGGTGTTTGGGGGGCCAGGCTGCGGGTACGATTCCCGCCGTCGGAAATCGCGTAGGAAGAGAGGAGG
This sequence comes from Deltaproteobacteria bacterium, assembly GCA_029261855.1. GTDB lineage: Bacteria > Myxococcota_A > UBA9160 > UBA9160 > UBA4427 > JAJDAN01. The sequence continues at coordinate 364,273 of JAJDAN010000021.1, read as the reverse complement.
AAGACCAATGCTGCAACTCGCGTCGCAAGGAGTCCCGCGTGGACTGCGGATCGTGGCAGTGCTGTGGGTCATGACCCTGTCATTTGGGGCCTCGTTCGGGACCCTGGCCTGTTCGTCGGATGTACCGGAGCGCTCGGCGACGGATTCGACCCAGACCCAGACCTCGGAGGACGGCCGCATCGAGCCCCGCTACCAACCGCGGGAACCCGAGCCCAAGCCCTGGTACAACTCGAAGCTGTTGTTCGGCATGACCCGTGGCGTCGCGAATTCGACGATCGCGCCGGCGGCGCAGGTCCCGCTGATGGTCCTGACCGTCCCTCTCGATATCGTCTTCCTACCGTTCGCAGCCATTGGAGGCTTCTTCTAGATGCTGTCCGCAAGCCGTCGCACGCTACGCGTCGTCCTTCTCGCCGGAGTCATTTTCGCTCTGGGCTGCGCGCCTCAGGCGATGCGCGGCGGGGAGGGGACCGATAATCCCGACATGGACGCTCCCGCGCTGAGCGTGAAGCTCGACCGTGAGGACATCAACTATCTGGTGGCCGACTACCTCAAGCACCTCGAAGCGTCTCGCTTCTGGATTGGGGTGGTCGAGAAGAAGGACCGTCCCCTGGTGGCGATCTGGCCCATCACGAACGAGACGACCCAGCACATCGACGACCAGATGGCGACCTTGCTTTCGTCGATCGAGACGGCCCTGGTGAACACGGGCGACGTTCGTGTCGTCGATCGGGCCCGTCAGGACGCGTTGGTCCGCGAAGTCGGGATGCAGCAGGGCGCGGCGTACAATCCCGCTTCGGCCCAGCGCCTGGGCAAGCAGCTGGGCGTCGAGTACTTCTTCACCGGCAAGATCAGCGGAGTGGACGAGAAGCTGAGCGGACTGCGGCGCATCCAGTACAGCCTGTTCTTGCAGGTGGTCGAGATCGAAACCGGGATCATCGAGTTCCAGAACGAAGTCACGCGCTCGAAGGCCGTCAAGAAGTAGCTTCGGGTGTCTCGTTCGGCGCTGCTGATCGCATCGCTGCTGCTCTTCTCGCTGTTCGGGAGCGGTTGCGCGACCTATTCCGAGCGGATCGAGTCCGCGACGGAGCAGGTTTCCGTCGGGGACTACCGCGGCGGCATCGCCGACGTGAACGAGATCCTCGACGTCGGCTCGATCGACGAGCTGCCGGAGTCGTGGGACTCCGAGCAATCGCTCGCGGTGCTCGAGCGCGGTTCGCTGCTGCAGGCGATCGAAGACTACAAGGGCAGCGCCCGAGACCTGGGCGCCGGCGAGACCGAGATCGAGCTGCTCGACTACAAGAACGACGTCGGCGGCACCATCGGGGAGTTCATCTACAGCGACAGCGCGAAGGACTATCGGACACCACCCGCCGAGCGTCTCGCGCTGAACTCGGTGAACATGCTCAACTATCTCGCGCTCGGGAACTGGAGCGGCGCCGCCGTCGAAGCCCGCAGCTTCACGGTCATGCGTGAGTACCTCGAGAGCGTCGGCCTCGAACGACCGGGGGTCTTCGGGTCCTACCTGGCTGGCCTGACCTTCGAGCGGCTGGGAGAAGGAAACCGCGCGCTCCGCTACTACGAGGAAGCCATGGCGGCGGGCGTGCTTCCGACGCTGCGCGAACCGGTGACGCGCCTGGCGGGACCCAACCCGTATCGGGGCCCGCGAATCCGGGAGCTGCTCGGGGACGGCCCGCTGCCCGGCGGCTCGCCACCGCCCACCGAGATCATCACGGTCGTGTCTCTCGGGCGCGTGCCCCACAAGGTGCCCGAGCGCATGCCCATTGGCGCGGCCATCGGGATCGCCGGGACCTTCATCACGGGCAACACCCAGATTCTCGCCCGCAGCGTCTTCAAGGTGGTGGTCTATCCGGACCTGGTTCCGTCCGGCAGTCACGCCCGAGACGCCACCGTCGACATCGACGGTCGCAAGGTGCCGATCGATCGCGTGGCGAGCATCGGCGCGGACATCCGCAAGGAATACGACCGCCTGAAGCCGCGCATCATCGGCGCGGCGCTCACCCGCATGATCACCCGGGCCGCGGCCGCCGAGGGCGCGCGAATCGCCGGCCAACAGGCCGGTGGCGGCCTCGGGTCCGTGATCGGGTTGTTGGCGGCTCTCGGGACCGAGGCCGCCCTGGTCGGTCTCGACAAGCCCGACACCCGTTCGTGGACGATGCTGGCGGACCACGTCCTGATCTCGCGGGCGATCGTCGAGCCGGGCGAGCACACCGTCAGCGTGTCGGTCACGGGCCCGGGGCTGACGGTGCGGCGCGACTTTCAGCTGACCGTCGCAAAGGGACAGGCGGCGGTCGTCGTCGTGACGGAGCCGCGCTAGCTGGCCGAAACCGGAGGGTTCCGGCGTGCTCGACTAGCGATTCTTCTCGAACAGGAGGCGCAAACCCTCGAGGGTGAGGAACGGAACGACCTCCTCGATGTGCTTGCTCTCGCTGGCGATACGCCCCGCCAGGCCGCCCGTCGCGATCACCCGCGCGGTCTTGGTTCCCAGCTCCGGACGAATGCGCTCGATCATCGAATCGACCATGCCCGCGTAGCCGTAGAGCAGTCCCGACTGCAGGGCGCCGGTCGTCGTCTTCCCGATCACCTGCTTGGGACGTGCGATCTCGATCCGGTGGAGCTTGGAGGTGCGCTCGAACAGCGCGTCCATGGAAATGTGGATGCCCGGGAAGATGCATCCCCCCATGTATTCGCCCTTGGCCGAGACGCAGTCGAAGGTGGTGGCGGTTCCGAAGTCGACGGCGATCACCGGCCCGCCGAAGAGCTCGAAGGCCGCGACCGAGTTGACGATCCGGTCGGCGCCGACCTCGTGCGGATTCTCGTAGCGGACGGGCATCCCGGTGCGCATGCCGGGCCCGACGATCTGTGGCTCCCGGGAGAAGAGCTTCGTGGTGACCCGCTCCCAGATGGGCAGCAGGGGCGGCACGACGCTGGAGACGATCACGTCGGTGACTTCCGAGACGTCTCGTCCTTCCTGGGAGAACAAGGCACGCAGGGTGACGGTCAGCTCGTCCGAGGTGAGTTCGCGGTGGGTGCTGAGACGCCAGTGCAGGTCCGGGTCGCCCTTGCCCGGCTCGGCCGCGGCATCGGCTTCGTAGTCGAAGACGCCGAGCGAGATGTTGGTGTTGCCGATGTCGATCACCAGCAGGACGGTCATGGGGTCGCTTCCTCGTTGCGCTTGGACAGGGTGACGTCTCCCGCAATCACCCGGGACGTGCTGCCGTCGGGGAGATCGAGCTCGAGGGCGCCGTCCGATGCGATTCCCCGGGCGATTCCGCGCAGGATGTCGCCGTGCATGCCATGGACCTCGATGGCGCGGCCCGGCATGCGAAACCACGGGTCGAAGCGGGGTCGGATCGCTGCGAAGCCGGAAGCCGTGTGACGGTCGAGCACGTCCTCGAGGATACCGAAAAGTCGCCTCGCGAAGCCGACCCGGTCGACGCGCTCGCCTCCAGCGGACCGCAGGCTGGTCGCGCGGCTGCGGAAGTCCTCGGGCAGCTCGTCACGCTCGACGTTCAGGTTCACGCCGATCCCGAGGATCGCGAATCCCACCTGGGTGGCTTCTGCGCTCATCTCCATCAGGATGCCCGACGTCTTCAGTCCATCGATCAAGACGTCATTGGGCCACTTGATCTCGACCCGCTCGGGCTCGCCGAGGGTTTCGGCGACGGCGATGGCCGCCGCGAGGATCAGGGTCGGCGCCTCGGCGATCGTGATCTCGGGCCGCAGGATGATGGACGTGTAGAGATTCTGGTGGGCGGGTGAGAAGAACGAGCGACCGAGGCGTCCACGTCCGGCAGTTTGTTTCTCGGCGACGACCGCGGAACCCGCGGGAGCCCCGTCCCGTGCCAGCTGGAACGCGAGCCGGTTCGTCGAGTCGATCTCCTCGAAGTAGTGGATTTCGCGCGCCACCCAACGCCGGGTACAGCCGGCCGTGAGTTCTTCCGGGTAGAGGCGGTCGGGCAGGGCGGTCAGGCGATAGCCACCGCCGGGCGCTCCCTCGATTTCGTACCCGCGTTGTCGCAGGCTCTCGACCTGCTTCCACACGGCTGCCCGGGACACGCCGAGTGCTTCCGACAGGGCCTCTCCAGAACAGCGCCCCTCGCGGTCGCTGTCGCGAGCCGATCGCAGGGTCTCGAGCACCCGGCTGGCACCATCGTTCATGCCTCGGACGCGATCATCTCGAGGGCCAGGTCCGCGGACGGGGCCGAATGCGTGATGGCTCCGATGGAGATCCGGTGGACGCCCGCTTCCGCATGCTCGCGCACGTTGTGGAGCGCGATGCCCCCCGACGATTCGAGCAGGACGCCCGGCGCAGCGTTCGCCGCGATCTCCCGGCAGACCGCGGGGGGGCAGTTGTCGAGCAGCAGGAAGTCGGCGCCAGCCGCCACGGCCTCGGCAGCTTCCGCGGCTGACTGCACCTCCACCTGCACCCGCAGCCCCGCCGGAGCACCGGCGACCGCCGACTTCACGGCCGGGGTGACTCCTCCCGCTGCCGCGATGTGGTTGTCCTTGAGGAGGATGCCGTCGAACAGCCCGACGCGATGATTGACGGCGCCACCGGTCGCCGCGGCGTACTTGTCCAGCACGCGCCAGCCGGGCAGGGTCTTGCGGGTGTCGACGATGGCCGTTCCGGTGCCGGAGACGGCTTCGACGAAGCGCCGCGCATGCATGGCGACCCCGCACATCCGGGTCATGAAGTTGAGCGCGGTGCGCTCGGCCGTCAGGATCGAGCGGACCGAGCCCTCGACGTGGAGCAGGGCGGTTCCCTCTGCGACCTGCTCTCCCTCGCGCACCTGTCGTTCCAGGGTGAGGCCGGGATCCACCTGCCGGAACACTTCCTCCGCGATATCCAGGCCGCACACCACTACGGGTTCTCGCGCCTCGATGCGCGCTCGCCCCCGGGCGACTGCGGGAATGGTGAGGGCCGACGTCACGTCGCCGGAGCCGACGTCCTCGGCCAGGGCCAGCTCGACGAGCGGGCGCCACGTGGATACCGGCGGACAGCAAGAGGAAGGCGACATGATCTCTCCTGCGCGCCGATTCGAAGCGAGCCTCGGATCGGCGCGGGTCGGGGAGAGTAACCGATCCGTCTGCTGGCGCGGGGCCTACTCCTCGCCCTTCATGCGCCGGATCTCTTCCTGGATCAGGGCTTCGGCCATCTGGGGCACGACCTCCCAGACGATCGACTCCACCCGCTGCAGGACCTGGCGGACGATGGTGTCGGAAACGTCCGCGAACGCCTCCCACGCGATCTTCTCGAGGGTTTCGTGGATGCGTTCCTGCATCAGCGGCGAGAGGTCGCTGCGCGCCGCGGCTGCGACGGGCGTCGCGAGCGACGGACTGCCGTCCGCGTCGCCGAGCGGGTTGCCGAGGTCCGACGCGGAGACGTCGTAGCCGCTGTGGGTCGAGCCGGCGGCATCCGCGAGATCGGGTGCGTCGGCGTCGGCCTCCGCTTCGAAGGAAGCGACGGCCCGCGGCGACGCCATGCCGGCCAACGGGTCCGACTCGTCGTCGACGAGGTCCTCTTCGATCTCTGCGGTCGCTGCGACCACGGGTTCCGCCGAACCGGGGTTGGCGTCGTCGAAGCCGAACTCGAAGCCGGAGTCCATCGCCGGCGGCAGCTCGCCCGTCGCAGGCGTCGCGGCTTCGGGAGCCGCCGGTGCGGGAATCGGCGGCGGCGTCGGAGCTGCCGCCTCCGTCGAGACCGGGTCCGCGAACAGGTCGTCCGCCAGCATCGTCTGAGCGGGATCGGAAACCGGCGTCGGCGCTGCGGGGACGGCCGGTACCGCGGTCGCCGGGGCGGCCTCCGCGAGGCGCTCGTCCAGGGAGGCGACCTGGGCTGCGGATGCGGGCGGCGAAGCGGGCATCGCACCGAAGTCGTCGGTGATCATCGTTTCGCCCATGGCGACTCGCGTGGCGTCCGGCGCGTCCAGATCGATCGGGACGGGCGGCGGGGTTGCGATGGGCGTCTCGGCCACGACTGCGATCGTGAGATCGTCAGGCGTGTCCTCGTCGAGCTCGAAGTTCGTGTCGAGGGTCTCGGACGTGTCTCCACCCGGGGACGTGAGCGAGAGCGCGTCGAGGTCTTCGCCGAACTCGAATGAATCATCCGGAGCAGCCATGGCGGCCGCCGGGACGGCCGGGGCTTCCGGCGCGGCAAGCTCCTGGACCTCGTCGTCGAAGAAGTCGTAGGCGTCGTCGGGCTCTGCGGCGGGCGCCGTCGGCAGCTCGGGGACCGCGGGCTGCGCGGCCGATGCAGCGGCGGGCTGGGCGGCGGACTGGGCTTCAGGCGAGGCGATCGGCTTTGGGGCCGGGCGCGGTCGTGAAAGCAGGTCGGTGACCCGGTCCACGAGCCCCTGTGCTTCGAAGGGCTTCGTGATGTGACCGTCGGATCCGACCTGGCGCGCGCGGTCCTCGTCGAAGGCCTCGAAGGTACCGGTCAGCAACAGCACCGGAGTGGTGTTGATCGAGGGATCTTCCTTGATGGCCTGACAGACCTCGTAGCCGTTCTTGCCCGGCATCACGACGTCGGCGAGGACGAGATCCGGGTGGATCTCCCGGGCTCGCTTCAGCGCGTCATCACCGTTGTCCGTGGTGACGAGCTCCACGTCCTCGTTGGCGAAACTCAGTCCGACGAGCTTCTGGATCACGACACTGTCGTCCGCCAGTAGCAGGGTCTTCGGCATTTCATTCCCCCCCGACCCTGCCCGACGTTGGCGGGCGGTCGCATGGTTCGCAGCGTACCTCGTGCGTATTATCGACGCCTGACGTCCCGGAATTGAATGGTTTTTGTCCGGAAATTGCAGGCGTGGGCGAGGGCCGGGAAAGGTCGGCGCGCGATGGTCAAGGTGAGCCGGCGCCCCTCCGATGTGTGTGTGAAAGCGCCCGCCGGATGGTCCGGGCAGGCGCCGGTCTGACGCGGAGAACCCGAAGCATGAAGCTGTCCATGGCGGCCTGCAGCGACGTCGGTCTGAGGCGACAAGCCAACGAAGACAGCTTCGCGACGGCGCCGGATCTCGGGCTCTATCTGGTGGCGGACGGCATGGGCGGCCACAAGGCCGGCAAGGTCGCGAGCGAGATGGCGACCGAGCACGCGCTTCGCGCGATCCACGCTCTCCAGGGCGCGACCGCAAGTCCCGCCGAGAAGCTGCGCCAGGCCGTGTCCTGCGCGAATCGCGAGATTCATCGGACCGCCCAGTCGGATCCCGATCTATCCGGAATGGGAACGACCCTGGTGGCGATCCTCGCGACACCGGATCGTGTCGCCCTGGCCCACGTCGGCGACAGCCGCGCGTACCTGATCCGCGGTGGACGCATTCGGCAGCTGACCGACGACCACTCCCTGGTCGGCGAGCTACTGCGCCGGCGTCAGATCAGCGAGGCGGACGCCCGCGAGCACCCGCACCGCCACGTCCTGACGCGAGCGCTCGGCGTCGCTCCTGCCGCGCAACCGGACCTCGCCGAGCTGACACCCGCACCCGGAGACACCTTCGTGCTGTGCTCCGACGGTCTCACGACTCACTTGCGAGACGGTGAGATCCTGGAGCTGGTCAGCCACGACCCGGACCTCCAGAAGTCCTGCGACACCCTCGTAGCCTGCGCGAACCAGCGAGGCGGCGTCGACAACGTGACCGTCGTCCTCGTTCGCCTGGACGACTGACGACGGGGCGGCTGAGGGCGTCGAGGGTGCCGTAGCTTCGCGGCCCGCGGAGTGGAGGTCGCCGAAGACGTACCCCTGTACGTCGAGGGGGCCGCAGCGAGCAGGTCGCGAAGATGCGGTGCGATCGGCGTCCTCAGCGGGAGTCGACCATTCCCTTGAGCTTCGAGCGGAGCCGGAGGACTGCCTTCGTGTGGATCTGGCAGACGCGGGACTCGGTGATGCCCAGGATGTTCCCGATCTCTTTCATGTTGAGATCTTCGTAGTAGTAGAGCGAGACGACCAGGCGCTCCTTCTCGGGAAGAGTGCCGATCGTGTCGGAGATGAAGTGCTTCGTCTCGAGCAGCTTGAGCGAGGCGAAGGGATTCTCCGAATGAACGTCCTCGATGATGTCGGCGAAGGTTCCGGCGCGTTCGCCGTCGCTGTTCGTGCCGCGGATCTCTTCGAGGTTCACCAGGGAGATGCCGCGCACCTGGTTGAGGAGGTCGTGGAACTTGTCGATCTGCAGGCCGAGGGAATCGGCCACCTCGTCCTCGGTGGCCTGGCGGCCCAGCCGTTGCTCGACTTCGCCGTAGGCCTTCTCGAGCTTCCGGCTCTTCTGTCGGACGCTGCGGGGCACCCAGTCGAGTGAGCGCAGCTGGTCGAGGATCGCGCCCTTGATGCGAAACTCGGCATAGGTCTTGAACTTGCAGTTCTTCTCGGGGTCGTACTTCTCGATCGCGTCCATCAGCCCGATGACGCCGGTGTTGTGGAGGTCGTCCAGGTCGATATGCGACGGCAGGCGGACCGCGATGCGGTTGACGATGTATCGGATGAGCGGGGTGTGCTCGAGAACGATCTGCTCTTTGAGGTTGGACGGGATCTCGCTGTACTTCTCTTTGGCATCGCGGAGCAGGGCTTCCATTCCGGCGCATCTCCTCTGAATCGCATCTAGGTCCCGGGCCAGCCCCTCTGCTGACCTGGTGTGTGATGGATCCGGGGAAGTGCACGGTGGATGCCAACGCTGGCACTGGAATCGACTTCGGTCCCGATTCAGGGACTCGGGAGCCCTGCGCTTCGGGCCGGTTCTGCCCCAAGTCCCAGTTTCTTCTAAAGTTTTCGGACTGGTACCGCGGGAGGCGAGTGCGCAGATCGCTGCGGACTTCCGCTGCCGCCCAGGGCTGCAGGGCGGCATTCCACACGCAGGAGCGTCCGGATTCCGACGCTGGGGTGACGGGGAAAGGCACTCCCTCGTCGCTTCCCGCCGGTGGCTTGCCGGCCCGTTGCGGGTGAGTTGGCCGGTCACGCTCGCGGTCCGTGTGTCACGGACCGCGAGCGTGCCTACGGGGATGGCCGACTTGCAGGTGGAGGACGAAACAGGTGGGGGCGCTGCGGCCCCCGCCGTCCTGGCGGGACGGTCAGGATTCCGAACCGGGCGGAGCCAGCCCACGCTTGCGGATCTTGCCCTCGAGCGTGGTTCGGTTCAGGCCCAGGAGCTGGGCGGCCCGGTTCTTGTTCCAGTGGGTGTGCTCGAGCGCCTGGAGGATCAGGTCGACTTCGAGCTGCTCGACGACGTCGTTGAAGTCGAGGCCCGATGCGGGGACCTTCGGCGCGCCCTGGTTTCGCGGCGAGGGAGGCTGGCGGAAGTCCGCCGGCAGGTCGTCGAGGCCGATCTCCCCTTCGCTGGTGAGGACGAGCAGGCGCTCCATCATGTTCTCGAGTTCGCGCACGTTTCCGGGCCATTCGTGGGACACGAGGCGTTCGAGCGCGTCGTCGGACAGGCCCAGGACGCGACATTCCTTCTCGGCGCGCGCGCGGTCGAGGAAGTGGTGGACGAGCAACGGGACGTCGTCGCGACGTTCGCGCAGGGGCGGCATCTCCACCGGCAGGACATTGAGGCGGTAGTAGAGGTCTTCGCGGAAGCTCTTGTCCTGGATCATGTCCGGCAGGTTCTGGTTGGTGGCCGCGATCACGCGCACGTCCACGTGCTCGGTCTTCGACGATCCCACGGGCTCGAAGGTCCGCTCCTGCAGCACGCGCAGCAGCTTGACCTGGAGATTCGGGCTCATGTCCCCGATCTCGTCCAGGAAGATCGTGCCGCCGTGCGCGAGGGAAAAGCGTCCCTCCCGGTGTTGGATGGCGTTCGTGAAGGCGCCCTTCACGTGGCCGAAGAGCTCGGATTCGAGCAGCTCCTCGGGGATCGCACCGCAGTTGACGGTCACGAGCATGCGGTCGGAGCGGCGGCTGTTGTAGTGGATCGCGCGGGCGATGAGCTCCTTGCCGGTGCCGCTCTCGCCCGTGATCAGGACGGTGCTGTCCGTCTCGGCGATCTTCTCCACCATGCCGAGCACCTTCTGGAGCGAGGCGCTCTTTCCGACGATGCTGTCGAACTTGTACTTCGAACGCAGTTGGTTCTGCAGCAGGCGGTTTTCGCTCTTGAGGCGGCCGTGCTCGATGGCCTGCTCGACCAGTCGTCGGATGACGTCGAGACGTTCCTGCTCGAAGGGCTTCTCGAGGTACCAGTAGGCCCCTGCGCGCAGCGCTTCGATGGAGGTCTCAGGCGTCCCGTAGCCCGTGACGACGATGCAGGGGAGGTCGGGCGCCAGCTCGTGGATCTGACGGATGACCTCGAGACCGTTGATGCCGGGCATCTTGTAGTCACACAGCACGAGATCGACGGGCTGGGCGGCGACGGTCGCGATGGCCTCGCTGGCGTCTCGCGCGGTGAAGACTTCGTGACCGACCCGCACCAGGATGCGCTCGAGAGCGCTTCGGTAGTGCTCCTCATCATCGACGACGAGGACACGCGACTTCTTGGTTGCGCTCATCGAGAGACGGGGTTCCTCCGGCTACGCGGAGGGGGGTGGCGCGAGTGTATAGGCGGCTCTGCCGCCCTTCAAGCCTTCTTCCTGCCGGCTGCTTGCCGGTGGGGTGCTCAAGCGTCCCGATTCCGGGACCGATGAGTAGGGCATGGGTCATTCCATGCCGCATTCGTCAGTCCCCTCGAAGGACAGCGGAAGGCTGCGGTCCCGGGCGAAGGGCGTGGGTCGGGTCCTCGTGGTGGACGACGAGCCGCTGCTGCTGCGGTCCATGCGCCGGATCCTCGAAGCCGACGGCCAGCAGGTGATCCTCGCGAGCGACCCGGGCGATCTCGACGCGCTGCTCGACGACGCGACCCTCGATGTCGTGCTGCTCGATCTGTTCATGGGCGCGGTCAATGGGCTGGACGTGCTCGACCGGCTGAAGCGTGACCGGCCAGAGGTCGAGGTCGTCGTGATGACGGGTCAGGCGAGCGTGCAGAGCGCAGTGGGTTGCATGCGACGCGGCGCCTTCGACTACCTCGAGAAGCCCTTCGATGACGTCCTGCGGGTTCGCAGCACGGTTCGCAAGGCCGTGGACCGTCGCCGGCTGCTGCGCCGCAATCGAGAGCTGGAAGAAGAGCTGCGCGGGCGAGACCTGCGTTCCGGTCTCGTGGGGTCGTCCCCGGCCATGCGCGACGTCGAGCGTCGCATCCGCAGCTTGCGTCACAACGAGAGCTCCGTCGTCATCCTGGGCGACAGTGGGACGGGCAAGGAGCTGGCGGCGCGACTGCTGCACGCGACGAGCCCGCGAGGGCAGGGTGCCTTCGTGCCGGTGGACTGCGGCGCGCTGCCGGAGTCGATCATCGAGAGCGAACTCTTCGGTCATGAGAAGGGCGCCTTCACCGACGCGGTCGGTGCCGAGGGGCTCTTTCGCCGTGCCGATGGCGGGACCCTGTTCCTCGACGAGGTCGGCGAGTTGCCGCCGGCCGTGCAGGCCAAGCTGCTGCGGGCCCTGCAGCAGCGTGAGGTCCGTCCGCTGGGCGCGAGCCAGGCGATTCCCGTGGATATCCGGGTAGTCTCGGCCACCCACCGCGATCTGCAGGCGATGGTCGCCGAAGGCAGCTTTCGCGCGGATCTCTACTATCGACTCGACGTGGTCCGCCTCGAGATGCCTCCCCTCCGCGAGCGTCTCTCGGACATCCCCTTGCTCGTGCAGCACTTCCTGGCGAAGCACGCTTCCGACTCCCCCGTGGTCAGTGTCGAGGACGAGTTCCTGGACGCACTCGCGAATCGCGATTGGCCCGGGAACGTTCGCGAACTCGAGAACGTCATCGAGTCGGCGATCGCGTTGTCGGCCGGACCGCAACTGCGCGGAGCGGACATTCAGCCGTCCGCGGCGGCGCTCGGCTCATCGCCGTCCAATGACGGTCCGGACCGCCTTCCCTTGTCGCTCGATGCCTACGAACGCAGCGCGCTGGTGCGTGCGCTGAGAGAGGCGGACGGCGACGCGACCGCGGCTGCACGTCGCCTGCGGATCGGTCGCAGCACCTTCTATCGCAAACTCGTCAAGCACGGCATTGGCAAGCAGGAGCCCGTCGCTTCGCGGGTACCCGGGGTTTCCGCACGGGGATCGATCCGCTAGCCTCGCGTGAATCCCCCCACATGTGAGTCTTCGTGTAGGCCGTGCAGGGCCGTGAGGATCTGCTTGGAGAGAGCGCGCTTGGAAAAGGCGCCTTCGCTCGTGCGCATCGTCGTGCTGACCCGAGCTGAGGGTCCCGATTCCTGCCGCGATACGCTGGACGCACTGACCCAGCTGGGCGGGGATGTCGAGATCGAGATCGTCCGCGATGCTGCGGCGTGTCTCGCTGCGACAGCCAGTGGGCAGGTCGACGCCGTGCTGCTCGATCGCGCCAGCCCGCAGGCGTCCGGCCCGGTGCTCGAGGCGCTCGCGAATGCGGGTCCTCCGCTCGTGTTCGTGACCGACGATGCCGGCGAGGGCGCGGCCCTCGAAGCGTTCCGCAGCGGCGCCGCCGACTGCGTACGCGTTGGGCCGGACTACGCCGAGGTGCTGCCGGTCGTCGTGCTGGAACAGGTGCGTCGCTGGCGACAGCAGGCCGCCCAGAGCGTAGCCGAACGCCGCATCCGCGACCTGCAGCGCTACAACGACGACATCGTCCAGAATCTCAATAGCGCCCTCGTCGTCGTGGACGCGGAAGGGCGGATCGAGACCGCGAATACCACCGCCGAAGAGATCCTCGGCGTCGAGCGGGGGAGGCTGGTCGGAAGAGTGTTGTGGGACTGGTTCGTGGGCGAGCCCCGGGACGGATCCCCCATCGGCCGAACCCTGTCCGAAGGCGCGCGTTTCAAGGGTGCGGAAACCGAGGTGCGTCGCTCCGACGGCATCGTGATCCCGATCGGTCTTTCGTGTTCGCCGCTGGCCGCGGCGGGTGGCGCGGTGGCCATCTTCCAGGATCTCTCCGAGATCCACCAGCTGCAACGACAGGTCCTGCAGACGGAGAAGATGGCTTCGATCGGTCAGCTCGCCGCCGGCATCGCACATGAGATCAACAACCCGATGGGATTCATCCACGCCAACCTCTTCCAGATGGCCGAGTACCTGGGTGACCTGCGGCAGGCCTGGGAGCGTGTCGACGATCTGCAGAAGGCGGTCCAGGACCTGGAAGGGGCAGGGCCCGCCGCGCCTGTGGGAGCGGGCATCGAGGGGATCCGGCAGGCGTCGGACGCCCTGACGGCCCTCGTCCGAGAGCTCGATCTCGACTACGTGCAGACCGACTTCGCGAAGGCGGTACGGGAATCCCAGGACGGCGCCGAGCGCATCCGACACATCGTGAAGGACCTGCGCGACTTCTCGCATCACGGGAGCGACGATCTCGCGCCGGCGGACCTGAACGACTGTCTCGATTCCACCGCGAGCATCGCATGGACGATGATGAAGCACTCGGTTGTGCTCGAGAAGAACTACGGAGAGCTGCCGCCGGTTCGCTGCTTCGCCGGTCAGCTCAAGCAGGTCTTCATGAACCTGTTGGTGAACGCCTACCAGGCCATCGAGCAGAAGCTCGGGGGCGCGGGGGGCACCGGGACCATCGAGATCTGCACGGAGCCGAAGGACGACGGCGTCGCCATCTCCATTCGCGACACCGGCGCCGGCATCGAGCCGACGGACCAGACGCGGATCTTCGATCCCTTCTTCACGACGAAGGAAGTGGGCGCTGGCATGGGCCTCGGGCTCTCGACGTCCTACAGCATCGTCCGTCGGCATGAGGGCCGCATCGACGTCTCGAGTCGGGTGGGAGACGGTACGACCTTCACCGTGTGGCTACCGGTCGACGGCCCGGCGGGCGGTTGATCGCGTGACGCGCGTCGCTCGCGTGCTCCTGGTCGACGACGAGGAGCGGATCCTGGGCGCTCTGCGCCGCAGTCTCCGGCGCGAGGGCTACGAGCTGGTGACCGCGCAGACCCCTCGCGAGGCGCTCGCGAAGCTCGAGGTCGAAGACTTCGACGCGGTGCTCAGCGATCACAAGATGCCGGGGATGACGGGCGTCGAGCTGCTGGCCCGCGTCGCGCGGCTGCAGCCGAACACCGCACGCCTGTTGATCACGGGTTGGGCCCAGGCGGTCTCGCCGGGAGACAAGGACGCGGCGACCATCGACGCGGTGCTCCCAAAGCCCTGGGAGGATGCAGAACTCAAGGACACGTTGCGAAAGCTGCTTGCCGCCCGCGCCTCGTAGGTCTCAGTAGGCTAGAGCGACAGCCTGCGGAGGTACTCGAGGTCGGTCTTCTGGCTGTTCTTGGCGCCGACGGCCAGGACGCGGAAGCGGCGCTTGTCCCCCTTCGCGTAGTAGATGCGTCCCTTGCCGGCGAAGCCGAGCTCGAAGATCGCGAGCCGGGGTGGCAGGCCGCCCACCTTCCGTCGCACGGCGACGTTCTCCGTCTCGTCGGAGAGCCTCTTGAGGCTCTCTTCGGCCTTCAGCTTCATCGTCTCGTCGCGCAGCGCGATCAGGTCGGCGACTGCGCGCGCATCGATCTCGAGGGTCTTGTAGAGCGTGTCGAAGCGCCGCGCGAGCACATCGGCCTCACGACTGCGACCGGTCGGCGTGGCGGTGCGCGAGCCGCCTCGTTTGAGGGTGCGCTCGAGATTTCGGATCTCGTCGTCGCGCGCGGCCAGGTCGCCGCCGGCCTCTTCGAGCAGGTCTTCGAGCGCCTGTCGTTCCTGGTCCAGCTCGGTGGCGCGCGCGGCTTTGAGCCGCAGCTCTTCTTCTCGTTGCGCGAGGGCGGTGATCTTCGCCTGCAGGCTCTGGCGTTCCTGCTGCAGGGAGCGGATCTCGTCGCTCTGTTCCCGCTCGGCGGGGTCTACCTCCAGCATCTTCCGCCGGACCGCCTCGAGCTCCTGCTCGATGCCCTGGGCGCGAAGCGCGCTCAGGTCGCGCGCGGCGACCACCTCGTGGAGGCGGCGCGTTTCGCCCCGGCTCACGGCCCGGTTGTAGAAGAAGAGGGCAACGAGCAACAGCGACGCGTAGAAGACGAGGATCGCGTTGGCCAGCAGCGCGTTGTGGGGGACGGATACGATCACCTCTTCCTGGGCGGGCAGCAGGCGCTCGGCCTCGCGTGCGATCTCGCGGGGATCGAGCGAGCCTGGCGGCTGCACGGTGCGTCCGCCGACATAGATCCAGGTCGCGCCATCGCTCGCCAGCACGATGACCGTGGCCTGGACGCCGCCCCAGCGGACCCAGCGCGAAGCCTGCACGCGTTTCTCGATGCGGGTCTGGATCTGCGTCTTGACCGGCACGTTCAGTCGCGTGATTCGCACGGCGTCGCGGACGACTTCGCTGAAGTGGTTCTGCAGGAGCTGTTCGGCCCCGCGGACGCTGAAGACGTACAGCAGGATGAAGACGAAGATCGCAACGTAGATGACGCGGAACGCGTACAGCCGGTCGAGGGTGTTCTGACCGAAGCTGCGCAGGTCGCCTGGGCCGGGCAACGAGCTTCCGCGAGAGGGCGTCGCCGGGCTTTCGTCGCGCGGATCGGGCGCGTCGGACTCGGCCGGAGGATGGGCGTCCTGGGCAGGCATGGGCGGCAGCCAGGATACCGCACCGCAGCTCGGCCGAACGCTCCGGAGGGCGACGTGGGGACCGGGGAGAGCCGATGCAGCCGCGTGGAGATGCTAAGGTGCGCGCCGTGCGAATCGTGGATCTCGACCGGGACATGAGCGACGTCATCCCTACGGGCATGACGCCGGACAGCGAATTCCTGTTCCAGAAGATGACCGACGTGACCCTCGATCGGGCTCGACCCGGTCCGGGCAAGCGAATCCTCGACGTGGCGAGCGGCGTCGGTCAGGACTCGCTCGCGCTCGCGGCGAGAGGAGCCATCGTCGTTGGTGCAGAGCCTTCGCGTCGGATGACGCAGATGGCCCGTCTCTTTGCAGCGGACAAGATCAAGGCGGGCGCGGTCGAGCCCGACTGGGTGCAGGGCTGGGCGGACCGGCTTCCCTTCGCGACGGGCAGCTTCGACGGCGTGATCTGCAAGGGTGCAATCGACCACTTCGACCAGCCCGAGCAGGCCATCGCGGAGATGGCGCGCGTGTGCGCCCGGGACGGCTGCGTGGTGCTGGCCATCGCCAACTTCGAGTCCCTCGCTTGTCGTGTGGGGCGCGCCGTGGACGACCTGCGGCTCGAGATCGGATTGCCGCCGGTTCGCGAACGTCGGGGCTACGACGCTCCCAGCGATCACTTCACCCGCTACGAATTGCCGCTGATGCGCGAGCAGGCCGAAGCGCATCTCGTCGTCGAGAGCGTCGAAGGCATCTCCCTCGGATGGGGCATGCCGGGTTGGTCGAAGACCATGGCCCGGCTTCCGGCGGGCATCGCGCGCGGCGCGATTCAGGCCTTCGACGGGGTCGCGGGTCTGGCGCCGACCTTGTCCGATGTGATCGTGCTGGTGGGTCGTCCGCGCCGCTCGGCGAGCACGTCGCGGTAGACGGACACGGTCGCCTGTGCGACCCGTGGCCAGGAGAAATTCTGCTCGATCCGTGTTCGCGCCGAACGACCCAGCTGCGTCCGGCGTGCGGGGTCGTCGAGCAGGGTGCGGATCCCGTCGGCGAGGGCCTTCGGGTCGTCGCGGGGGACGAGCAGGCCGCCGCCGCCGACGCGCATGACCTCGGGTAGGGCGCCCGCCTGGCAGGCGACCACCGGTGCGCCGCAGGACATCGCTTCCGCGGCGGGCAGGCCGAAGCCCTCGAAGCGGGACGGCACGACGACCACGCTGGCGCGTTGGTAGAGGCGACGCAGCTCGTCCCGGGGCACGCGCCCCGCAACGTGCAGTCGCGCCTCCACTCCCTCGGCGCGTGCCCACTTGAAGATGTCGTTGTCCGGGTGGTCGTTGTCGACGAGTGTCAGGCGCACCGGATCTGGGAGCCGCGCGAGCGCCTGGACGAGGGTCTTGATCCCCTTGTTCGGATCCGAGGCGCGGCCGACGCACACCAGCTCGGTTTCGCTGCGGGTGACGTTCTCATCGGGTCGGAAGTAGTCGGTGTCGAGTCCGTTCCAGACGTTGACCACGCGCTCGGCCCGGACGCCGAAGTCGTCGACGATCTGCCGCGCGCTGGTTTCCGACGAGGTGAGCACGCGCTCGAGGCGACGCGCGACGAAGCGCTGCATGCCGATCGGGTAGAACTGTGCCGTCCCGACCGCGTCGCGCAGGGTCGCGTCGCGCACGAACGAGGCGCGGCGGTCCACGGTCAGTGGGTGGTGGACGGTCGTCACCACCGGGAGCCCCAGCGCCTGGAGCCCGAGCAGGCCGTACCCCAGGCACTGCACGTCGTGAACCAGGTCCCAGCGGGTACCGCCCCGGATCTCGCGGGTCATGGCCGCGAAGGCACGACAGCTGAAGGCGAAGGGCTCGGGCAGGAAGCCGAGGCGACTCGCCGCGAGCTCGTAGAAGTTCAGGGGCGACAGCACCTCGGTACGGCTCTTCTCGCCGAGCATCCCGGCGTAGTCCCGGGTGAACCACTTGGCCCACATTTCGCGGTTGGGGACGCGGTGGACCTGGCTGGCCCACGGCATGGGGTCCGGGTAGGGCGGCCCGACGAAGACCTCGACGCGGTGTCCGAGGGCCGCGAGCTCCCGGGCGAGATGCCAGAGATAGATCCCCTGCCCGCCGCATTCCATGTTCCCGCGGTAGGCGACGAAGGCGATCCGGAGCGGCTCGCTCCCGGGCTGCACGTCAGGCCGCGGCGACCTGTCGCGGCTCCGGCTGGCTGGTCGCGACCGCCGGCTTGTGCGCGTACAGGATGAGGCTCTTCGGGCAGACGTAGTTCAGCAGCTTCTCGACCCGATCGAGCAGCTTCGATCCCGTCGCGCGGATCAGGAAGCTTCGGTAGGCGCGCACCATCGCGCTGTCGTCGGCGTCGGGAAGGTGCATCACGGAACGCAGGACCCAGTAGGGTGTGTGGAAGCCGTGTGCGAAACCGACTCCCCTGGTGGACAGACCCGCGGCGGCGAGGCCGAGGGCGAGCTCACGGGGGCGGAAGATCCGGATGTGGCCGCCCGGACTCTCGAAGTAGTCGTCCCCGAGACGGAGATACAGGTTCTCGCTGGTGGCGGTCGGGATGGTGATCGCGACCCGGCCCCCCGGCTTCGTGACTCGCGCCAGCTCGCGCGCGGCACCGCGGTAGTCGTGGACGTGTTCCATGACTTCCGAGCAGATGATCCGGTCGAAGCTGGCGTCGCCGAAGGGCAGGTGGAAGGTGTTGCCCTGGACCATCTCGCCGATCCGGTCGAGTTCGCGGCCGCGGCCGCGCAGGCGCTTGCTGGCGTCGCGCAGGGACGCGAAGTCGAGATCGAGCCCGACCACGTCGGCGCCGCGTTCGAGGCAACCGAAGCAGTGACGGCCTTCTCCGCAGCCCGCGTCGAGGACCCGGTGCCCGGCGCGGACGTCAAGCCGCTCGAGATCGACCGTGAGCAGCACGTCGCGTGTCCTCGAAGACGTCGACCAGATTCGCGGCGGCGTCACTCCACTGGAAGGTTTTCTCGACCCGCGCGCGGGCGTTGCGGCCGAGCTGCGCGGTGTGGGCGGGGTCGGCGAGCACGTCCTTCATGGCCTGGGCCATGGCTTCGGCGTTGCGGGGCGGGACCAGGCGTCCGGCGCTGCCGTCGGTGCCGACCACCTCGGGGAGTGCTCCGGCTGCGTTCGCGATCACCGCCAATCCACAGGCCATGGCCTCGCTGGCGGGGAAGCCGAAGCCCTCGAAGAACGACGGTACGATGGCGACCCGAGCGCTCGAGTACTCGCGCACCAGCTCCTCGACCGACAGCATCTCGTCGCGGATGATCACGCGCTTCTCGAGTCCGAAACGTCGGATCAGTCCGGGGACGAGGCCGTCCGATGGAATGCGCCCGTCGACGATCTTCAAGGTGATGTGCTCGGGGAGCATCGAGAGCGCCTCGAGCATGGTGCCGATGCCCTTCTTGCGATCCTCGGTGCGGCCGACGAATAGCATGTCGGCGTCCTTCCGGACGTCGGGGAGCGGGCGGAAGATCTCGGTGTCGGTGCCGTTGTAGACGACGGGCACCCGATGCTGCGGAATCCCGAAGTAGCGCTCGATCTCCACGCGACTCGCCTTGGAGACCGTGACGATTCGGTCGAGGCGCCGCGCCACCTGCTGCTGCATGAACAGCGGGAAGTAGAGGGTGCGCTTCACCTTCTTGATGAGTCGCGGATCGATGGAGAAGTCGGCTTCGCGGTCGATGTGCAGCGGGTGGTGGATGACCGACACGACGGGGACGCCCATGGCGCGAAGCCCGAGCAGGCCCCAGCTCAGGCACTGGTTGTCGAAGACCACGTCGAACTTGTACTTCTGCTGGAAGTACTTCCAGCGCGCCATCAGCCGGAAGCCGAAGGTCTGCATTTCCGGGAAGACGCCGAAGCGCGAGACGCCGAGCTCCCAGAGCGACAGCGGCTTCAGCAGCGAGAAGGGGGCCTTGGGATCGAAGAAGTCGGGGTAGGGCTGCCCGAACACGTTGTCGTTCGGGATCACGTGGAGCGGGATGTCGGCCTCGAGCTCGGGTAGGGGCGGGCCGGCGAAGACGTGGACGTCGTGTCCCGCCCGCTTCCATTCACGCGCCAGGTAGGCGGCGTAGATTCCCTGGCCACCGCAGAACATGTTGCCGCGGTACGTGAGCAGCGCGATTCGCATGGCCTACTCGCGCGTCGCTTCGGGTCCCGGGTCCGCCGCGACCGGAGCCCGGTCGGCGGCGGGAGGCTCGGCCTCGACCTGAACCGTCGCGATGGTGTGACCGACCCAGGCGACCAGACCCAGGACGAAGAGAGTCAGGACGGCGACGGGAATCGCGAGCGCGACGTAGCTGCCGTTGAGAATGCCCTGCAGGAAGAGCAGACCGAGCAGGATGGCGCCGCCGGTGATCGCCCAGCCCTGCTTGCGAGAGGTGTCGTTCATTGCGGGATCCTCCGGTGCTTCGGTCTTGGGATTCAGTGCGGGGCGCTGGGGCAACCGGGCCGCGCGGACGCGCCTCGGACGCCCACGGGTCGCGTCACCGGAGGCGGGCGGGCGAGTATTCGCGTCCTTTACTTCGCTGTCAACTGCGCGGAAATCGCCAACGAAACCGCATACACTGGCCGCGGCCGCGGCGCTTCGAGGGGCGGCAAGCCGGGGAGGGGGGCCTCGAATGCTCGTGATCGGTCTGATGAGTGGGACGTCCGCGGACGGTGTCGATGCGGCTCTCGTCGAGTGGCCCGACATCCCGGAAGCTCGTCCCTACGAGTTGCGTGCGTTCGTCGAGCTTCCTTTCGACCCCGGTCTGCAGGAGCGGATCCACCATCTGGCCGCTTGCCGGGTGCCGGGCGAACAGGTGCTGGCCGAGCTGGCCGCCCTCGACGTCGAACTGGGAGAGCGCTTCGCGGCTGCCGCTCGCGGGGTCGCCGCCGAAGCCAGGGTCCCTCTCGCGAAGATCGACGCGATTGCGTCTCACGGTCAGACCGTGGCGCATCATCCGGAACGTCGCGCGACTTTGCAGATCGGCGACCCCTCGGTCATCGCCGAGCGGACGGGCTGCACGGTGGTCGCCGACTTCCGTGCGCGCGACCTCGCTGCGGGAGGAGAGGGCGCGCCGCTGGCACCCTTCTTCCATCTCGCTGCCCTTGCGGATCCGGAAGAGAATCGGGTTGCGCTCAACCTGGGAGGGATCGCGAACCTGACGTGGCTGCCGGCGGGCGACCCCGATGGCGTGATCGCGTTCGACGTCGGCCCTGCGAACGCGCTCGTGGACGGCGTCGTTCGCGCCGCCACCGACGGCAAGGAGCGCATCGACCGCGACGGCCGCGGGGCGCTGCGCGGCCGTGCGGATCGCGCCCTGCTGGCGCGACTGATGGACGACGACTACCTCGCGCGTCCGGCGCCGAAGAGCACGGGCCGGGAACGCTACGGAAGCGCCGAGGCGGAGGCCCTGGCGGCCGAATGGAAGCGTGGCCGCAAGTCCCTCGATGATCTGCTCGCGACCCTCGTGACCTTCACCGCCGAGGCAGTGGCCCGAGCCTGTCGCGAGCTGCTTCCGGGCTCTCCCGCCGTGGATCGGCTGCTCGTGTGCGGCGGGGGCGCTCGCAACCCGGCCATGCTCGCGAGCCTCGTGCGCGCGCTGCCGAACGCGTCCGTGCAGACTTCCGACACGGTCGGCGTTCCGTCGGGCGCCGTCGAGGCCATGGCCTTCTCGCTGATGGGACGGAACGCCCTGCTCGGCGTCCCGAACCACCTGCCGGCCTGCACCGGAGCGTCGCGCGCGGCGGTGCTCGGCGAAGTCGTCCTCGGCGCCGACAGCGCGACGGAACGCGACGGGTAGAACTCGCGGGATCGAACGAGTCTAGATCTTGACCACCAGACCGTCGTCGGCGGTCTCGATCGAGCATTCCCCGCGCCGCTGCGACATCTCTTCGCCGAGGTGGGTCAGCAGGATCCGGCCCGTATCGAAGTCGGCGCGGTGCCTCTCGATGGTCTCGAGATCGAGGTGGAAGTCGAGCCGCTGGCCGTGGAGCGTGCACTCGCAGATGAACAGATCGGCGCCGGCGGAGATCCGCGGCAGCTCCGGGAACCAGCCAGTATCCCCCGAGTACGCGATCGTTTCACCGCCGGTCTCGACGCGATAGCCCTGGGGATGGGCTTCGACCTGATGACGCGTGGCGAAGGACTGGATCCGGGCCGGGCCGACTTCGTGCGCGCTGCCCGCCGGCACCTCCTGGAACACGATCGGGAAGGTCCAGTCGCGATCTTCGATGGCGTGGCCCATGGCGCGCGCAAGGGCGCGCACCCGGCTCTCGATGTCCGGTGGGCCCGCGATACGGAGCGGATGTTTGCGTCCGTCCTGGTACAGGGCAGCGAGCAACAACAGCGGGATACCGCCAAAGTGGTCGCCGTGGAAATGGGACACCAGGATGGTGTCGATCTCGTTGCGCTCGATCCCGAGCTCGTGCATGCCGGTCCCGGTGGTGGCGCCGCAATCGAGCAGCATCGACCCGCGCTGCCCACGGACGAGCACCGCGGACTGCCGACGACCGCCCGCGCCAAACGCGTCGCTCGTACCGATGAAGAGCACTTCGCTCACTCGCCGTCCGCGCCTCCCAGGGTCTCGTCCTTGCGAGCTTACCGCGCGCGCTCGTCGTTGGATCGGTTCCGTGAAGCTTCTTGTTGGACTTCAGGTCGAGTTTCGTCCGACACCGTGAAGCGTCCGTCCGCCCATACCCCATTTCGGGCCCGGACATCCCCGGGCACCGTTTCTCCCGGCCACACCACCACCCGTTCGAGGGATGCCGCCGGATCGATCGTCGCTCCGTCGCCCACGACGAGGGGCTGGCCCCCCTGCATCACGACGCTCGCTCTCGGCCGTCCTGGAATCTCGTCCCGGTAGGACAGGGGCGGAGGGTCCAGATTGGCCGCGAGATACTCTTCGGCCGTCCCCACCGGTTGCCATGAGGACTGATCGAATGGAATCCAGTCCAGACGCACGTCCCGTGCGCCGGCGCGCAGCTGGGGGCCCAACCAGTCCGCGAGGTCCTCGAAGGCGCTGGCTTCGGGCCAGTCGCGAAGACAGCGGGCCGCCACGATCCGGATGCCCAGGAACAGGCCGCGGGCCGTCTCTCCGCCGAGATCGAAGCGTTTGCCGATGCGCCGCAGGCAGTCGTCGGCGTCGGCGCCGAGGGTGCCGAAGGCCTCAGCCCGCGGATCGTCTCGGCGGACCAGCAGCGTGTAGCGGTCACCCCGCTCCGTGTGCCGCGCGATTGCGGCCCGGAGGTCGAAGTCCACCAGCATGTCGCCGGCGACCACCACCGAGGGGTCGCTCCCGGCGAGGAAGTCCGCGACGGCGCGCATGCCACCGCCGGTGCCGAGTAGCTCGGATTCCGGCGAATAGTGCAGCTGCATGCCGTCGGGCCGGTGACGCTCGACGGCGTCGCGCACGCTGTCAGGGAGATGGTGGAGGTTGATGACCACCTCGTTGACATCGTGTTGCGCCAGCCATGTGAGCGTGTGCGCGATCACCGGAATGCCGCGAATCGGCATGGCGGGCTTCGCGCACAAGGTCGACAGGGGGCGCAGGCGGGTGCCGAGTCCAGCCGCCAGGATCATCCCGCGCATGGGGGCTCCGGGAGCGATTCGACCAGGTCGGCCAGACGTCGCAGACGCGGATCGGTGTCGTCGACGCGGCGTGCTGCCGCCTGCAGGGTGCGGACCGCGCGTGGCAGCAAGCGCAGATAGCGCTGGTCGCCGCGCGTCTTCGCGGCATAGAGATAGCGCGAGAGGTCCTTGCCATTGCGCGTCAAGGTGAGCAGGTCGAAGCGTCGCGCGAACACGTCGGGGGCGGGAGCGTCGGGTAGCTGGGAACGGACCCGATCCAGGGCTCCCTGGACGAACGCTTCGTCCAGGGCGACGTGGGAATCTCGCAGCAGACACACCAGATCGTATTCCGGAGGCGCCAGGAAGGCGCCCTGGAGATCGATCATGACGAGGCGGCTGTCGTGTTCGGGTCGCGGGTGCAGGTGCAGGTTGGCCGCCTTGAAGTCGCGATGGGCGAGTCGTGCGGGGGCGTCGCGGCTGACCTCGGCAACGGCCGCGAAGCCGGCGCGCACCACGCCCGCGTCCGCCGTCGACGCGGTGTCGCCGCCGCGGGCCCAGGGCAGCGTCCAGGCGATGAACTGCTCGGCCTTGTAGGAGAAGAGGGCATCGTCGAGGCGGCGCGAGAAGCTCGGATGTCCGGCGACGGCAGCCACGCCCTGCAGGCGGGGGACGAGCGAGCAGGCCTCGGCGTAGAGCGACTCGATCTCGGGCTTGGGTAGCGACGCGGCGGCCTGCTCGAGGCTGGTCTCGCCCACGTCTTCGAGCAGCATCCAGCCGTCGCCCGCGCCGTAGGCGCTGGGGACGGGCAGGCCGGCCCCAGCAAGCAGCGCGCGAACGGGCTCGAGAGCCGGCTCGGGAGGGATCCCCGCCGGCCGCAGGGAAGGATCTTCCGCGGCGTCCATGCGCGCGACGACGCTCGCGGGGTGCTTCCCGTCGTCGAAGCAGACGCGGAAGAAGCGGCGGGCTCCGAGCCCCGCCTCGATGGGGTCGATGGCGTGGACGCGGCGTGCCAGGGCCGTCCACACGATTTCGCGGATGCGCACCTGGCTGTCGTCTTCGTCGGCTCCTGTGTCCCTTTCCTTCATGGGAATCGGGTCAGCCGAAGAAGAGGTGGCAGGCGGCGACGGCACCCACGAAGCCGGCGAGGTCACCCGTCAGACAGGCCGCCAGGGTGTGCCGAGTGGCCGTGACCCGGGCGGCGCCGTAGTAGAGCGCGAGGACGTAGAAGGTCGTTTCCGTCGAGCCCTGCAGCGTGCTGGCGAGCATGCCTACGAACGAATCGGGCCCGCTGGCCTGCAAGGTCTCGCTCATGACGCCGAAGGCGCCCGAACCCGAGAGGGGGCGCAGCAGCGCCATGGGGAGCACCTCGGCGGGAACGCCGACCGCGGCCGTGATGGGTGCGACGCTGGAGATCAGCATGTCGAGCAAGCCGGAGACCCGCAGCATCTTGACCGCCGCGATGATGGCGACCAGATACGGGACGATGCGAACGGCGACTTCGAGGCCTTCCTTGGCGCCGGCGATCATCGACTCGTAGACCGAGACGCGGCCGGCGACGCCGATCAGCAGCAGTCCGGCGATCAGGCTCGGGAAGGCCCAGCTCTGCACCAGGTCGAGCACCCCCTGCAGGCCGCCCCGTTCCTGGGTGAGTTGCCAGCCGTCGCGAAAGAAGAAGACGACGAGCGCGAGCACGATGCCGCCGACCAGAGTGGCCCGCCACCATTCCATCGGCAGGCGCTCCGGGGTTTCTCCGGCGCTGTCGTCGGGGAGGGCCTCGACCTCGTCGGGGGGCGGGCTGCCGACGAGACCCGGAACCGGACGGAAGACCGGCAGCCGTCGCAGCAGGTAGAATACGCCCACTGCCGCCAGGGTGGAGCAGGTCGTGGCGATGAGGGTCGGGATCCAGATCGCGTCCGCCGCGGTCGATCCGGCGGCCAGTCGCACCATGATGGTGCCGCTCGGCGGCAGGATCGTGATGGCCGACGTGTTGATGGCGAGAAAGAGGACCATCGCGTCGGACGCGACGGGGGAATGCCGATTGAGCTTGGACAGCTCGGACATGGCCTTCAGACCGAAGGGTGTCGCCGCGTTGCCGAGCCCCAACATGTTCGAGGCCATGTTCATGACGATGGCGCCCATGGCCGGATGGTCGGGCGGGACGTCCGGGAAGAGCTTCGTCAGGACCGGGGCCAGTCCGCGCGCGATCCAGTCGCGCAGGCCCCCGTCGAAGGCGATGCGGACGAGGCCGAGCATGAACATCATGCCGCCCACCAGCCCGATTACGAGCTGGATTGCGTCCTTCGTACCTTCGAACAGGCCCTGGGTGACGTCGGTCATCCGGCCCGTATAGGCCGCGAAGACGAGAGACGACAGGATCAGGGCAAGCCAGATCCAATTGAGCACCGGTACCCCCCAGCCCAGTGTCCGGAATTGCCGCCCCGCAGGCTCGGGGATAAGCTGGCTCAAGTCAAGGTTCCTCCCCCCCTGCCGATCTGAGCTGTTCTGGGCGCATGGTTCGATGGCAATGGGCGAAGCGTCTTCGGGAGGGCAGCGCGTGGTGAATCGGGGAGCGTCGGCCGGCGGTCTGTGGGTGACGAGAGCGCGCGCGGGAATCCTGCTCGTCGCGTCCTTCCTGCTCGTGTCCGCGGTCGAGGCAGAAGGCGGCGGCGCCGCGGCGGCGACCGCGACGAGCCCGGCGAAGCTGTCCGAACGACTCGACGCCGCGCTCTTGGGACGGGGACTGCGACGGGCGCGCGTCTCGGCACTGGTCGTGCGCGCCCGCGACGGCGCGGTGCTGTTCGAACGCTCCCCGGACCAGGCGCTCACACCCGCGTCGAACATGAAGATCCTCACGGCGATGGCGGCGCTCGAGACCTTCGGGCCGACCCACCGCTTCGAGACCGCGGTTCTGGCCGATCGATCGCCGGGCGCGGACGGCGTCGTTGGGACCTTGTACGTCCGGGGCGGCGGTGACCCCGCGATGACCTCGGAAGATTGGTGGCGCCTGTCCGCCGACCTCTACAGCCGCGGTTTGCGGCGGGTCGAGGGCGACGTGGTGCTCGATCCCAGCGCCTTCGATGGCGCGCGCTGGCATCCGGACTGGGGCGCCGTTTCCTCGCGCGCCTATCACGCACCGGTCGGGGGCCTGAACGCGAACTACGGCGCCTTCGCGGTGACCGTCCGGCCCGGGGCGCGACCGGGCGACCCGGTGCTGGTGGACGTGGATCCGCAGGTTCCGTATCTCGCCGTGATGAATCGGGCCCGCACCGGCCCCGCCGGACAGAGAAGCTCACTGGTGGTCGACCGCCGCGCGGGAGCGGACGGCGAGCTCGTGACGGTCGACGGCCAGGCCCCTGCCGGCGGCAAGACGAAGACGTACTACCGGAGCGTCACCGACCCGACCCGCTACGCCGGCGCGGTGCTCGGAATGCAGCTCGCGGCTCTCGGCGTCGAGGTACAGGGCAAGACCCAGGTCGGCCTGGTGCCGCCGGCAGCGGTGCCGGTCCTGGAATTCCAGGGCAGACCGCTCGGCGAGATCGTCCGCCTGTTCGTGAAGTTCAGCAACAACGCCGTCGCCGAGTCGCTCGTCAAGGCGATGGGGGCTCACGCCACGGGGGCGCCGGGCTCTTGGGAGAACGGGATTCCCGCGTCGCGGGCCGCGCTCTCGTCCTTGGGTGTCGATCTCGAGGGTCTTCGCGTCGTCGACGGATCGGGGCTGTCGTACCGCGACAAGCTGTCGCCGCGCGTGCTCGTCGAAGCGCTCCGGATCGGGCGCGGCTCGTTCCGGATCGGTCCCGAGCTGACGGCCGCACTGCCGATCGCCAACGGGGATGGCACGCTCGAGAAGCGGGTCGAAGGCGCTCCGGGACGCGTGCGGGCCAAGACGGGTCTGCTGAACCGCGTCACCTCCCTTTCGGGCTTCGCCGAGCTCGCGGACGGCGAAGTCGCGATCTTCTCGGTGCTGACGAACGGCTACCGCGGGACGGACGAGCAGGCGATGGATGCGCTCGATCGCTTCGTCGCGGTGCTGACCGACCCCGGCAACGAAGTGCAGCCCGCGGCATCCCCCTGACCCAAGGCGCAGTCTTGGGTCAGCAGGCGGACGCCGCAAAGGTCGTCCGACCGCGGCTGGCTGCGATCTGCCTAGGACGATGCGCCCGGGGTCGGGTCGTCGATCACCTGCTCGTAGGCGCGCATTACCTGCTCGACGTACAGCTCCGGCATCTTTGCGCCGCGGCGGATCCGACGGTCGATGCGGCCCGGGCCCCAGTTGTACGCAGCGAGTGCCGTCGGCACATGGTCGTAGCGGTCGGACAGCTCGCGCAGATACGCGATCCCGAGCCGGACGTTCACGACCGGGTCGAAGAGGGTTTCCTCGCCGTGCCATTCGAAGCCTTGTTCTCGTGCGAGCTCGCGACCGGTGTCGGGCATGATCTGCATCAGGCCGAGGGCGCCGACCGGGGAGACCGCCCGGTGGTAGCCCGCGCTCTCGACGTGGATCACCGCCATCACCAGGCTGATCTCCAGGCCGTTGCGCGCACATTCGTCGACGATTGTGGTCGCGACGGCCTCGATCTCCCACTGGGACAGGCCCGTGTGACGCTCGCCGAATATCTCGACCAGGCGTCGGATCGACGTCGCCCGCGCCTTCTGCGGCGTCCGTCCACCCTCGATCTGCGCGATCTTGTCGGCCAGCAACACGGTCTCGACGGGCGCAGCCGCGACGGCCGGTAGCGTCCCCTCGCGGGTTTCCTCCGCCGTCTGTTGTGCGCCGGGGAAGACCTGGCAGGAAAGCGCGAAGCCGCCCATGAGTGCGAATGCGCAGAGCAGGAAGCGTCTCATCTCAGTGAACTCCCAGAGGCGATAGCCCGAGGTCCTGCATGGCGTTGAGGTTGTTGATCACGGCGTACCCCGTGGTGGAGGCGATGAACACGAGCAGGCCGGCCTTGATTCTGTTTCCGAAGCGAGGAGTCAGCAGCAGGAACAGCACCGCGAATCCCGTGATCCCGGTGTCGATCACCAGGCCCGGCACCAGGCCTGCCATTCCGAAGAGCCAGTCGGCGACGGGATTGGCCTCGATGACCTCCCACCCCTGCACCGGCATGCGCAAGCACAGGTAGGTGGTCCAGTGATCCGCGCCCGTGAGAACGAGCGTCAGTCCTGCAAGCATCCGAAGCATTCGGCTTCCGCACTCCTCGCCTCCGCCGGATTTCAGCTGCCGGCGTCGATAGGGGATTGAGCAAGAAGCGTGCCCCGGTGCGCCGGCGCGACGCGACGCGTTTGAATCCGCGGGCGTAGGCCGGGCGGCTGCGCAGGGGTTGCCCCAGGCCGAGCGCCGAGCCCGTGGGGGCGCGGAAGTCTCGTTCCGCTTTTCGAGAGCGGAGGACCCCGCGCGCCACATCCCGGCTGCGTGCCCACTGCCGGTGCGCGAGCCCCAAGCCGACGCGCCACCCGGAACGCAAACGGCCCGGAGTCCGAAGACTCCGGGCCGTGAACTCACGGCCGCGACTGCGGCCTGACCGGCTACCGCCGGCGCATGCGGCCCTTGCCGAGCAGCAGCCAATCCAGTGACACGCTCTCCTTGTTCGCGAGCGTGATCAGGAAATCGGTGTGCGGCGTAGTGCCGTTCTCGTAACGGTTGACGTTTTGCTGGAATACGCCCAGGTCGCGCGCGAACTGGCGCTGGGAACGCGTTCCCCGGACCTGTGCGATGCGTTCGGGCAACTTCTTCTTGATGCGGCTGAGAGCAGCTGTCGACATGACCTTCTCCTTGGTTCGATGCTTCTCGTTCTCTTGCTTGCGGGTGATTCGAGCTGTCTCGACGTCTCGTCTGGCCGAAGCCGGGTTCGGGTTGGGCCCTGGGTGGGACGGGTCAAGCGGTCTTCCCGTCTCGGATTGCCTGGTTGAGATCGGGAGTGCTTGTTAGTCCGGTGGGCCTACACGAAAGAGTTGGTACACGAAGACGTTGCTGACCCTCGTACGCGCCGCATTGTATAGGACGACTTCGTCGCGGCAATAGCCGAAACATCCATGTGGCACCGATCATTGCCGCTACGGCAAGAAAGCAACGTTGCGCGTAGTGACAGAGAACTGCGTCGACGCTAGTTGGCGTCGCGGCCGGGGGTTTCACCGGGCGCGGCTAGGGCGAAACCCTCGATCGCGTGATGCAACTTGCCGGTGTGTCCTGGCTTGTGTCGATTCGCGTTGCGTGGCCCGGGTTCGGCGCACGTCCGGAAATGCGACTACGCTTCGCGGTGCGCCGAAGCGTTGCGACTCGAGCGGTCGCATCGACGCCGGACGCAGGATCCGCGCCGGTGTCGCGGACCGATTCGAGAACGGAGTAGACAGGACGGTGCGCGTCGTCGGTGGACAGCTTGGAAGTCGGCGTCTCGTCGGGCCGCCCGACGGTGTCCGGCCGACGTCGGACCGCGTTCGGGAAGCCGTGTTCGGGAAGCTGGGAGATCTCTCCGGTGCACGCGTCCTCGACCTGTTTGCCGGGACCGGAGCGCTGGCCATCGAGGCGCTTTCCCGGGGGGCCTCGTTCGCTCTCCTGGTCGATCACGCAGCGGGCTCGCTGCGGGTGATCGAACGCAATCTCGCGGCCCTCGGCCTCGAAGACCGCACGGAGGTCGTGCGGGGTGATGCAGTCCGCGTCTTGCGACGCCTGGCCGGGCGCGAGCCCTTCGATCTCGTCTTTCTCGACCCGCCCTACGACTCGGACAGGCTGCCCGAAGCGCTGCGAGCATTGCTCGAGAGTCAGTTGCTCACGCCCGACGCGACGGTGGTCGTCGAGAGGGCGAAGCGTCATCCTCTGGCTCCCCCTGTCGGCGTGGAAGTCGCGGACGAGAGGGACTACGGCGATACCCGGGTGACCTGGTTGTCGCCGAAGGCGCCATCCGAGAAGCACGACCTCCCCCCCGACGGAGACGGAGACCCAGGCAGGACATGACCGAACGAACCGAGAAGGTGGCCCTGTTCGCCGCCAGCTTCGATCCGCTCACCAATGGACACCTCGACCTGATCCACCGCGCGCAGCGCGCCTTCGACCAGGTCGTCGTCGCCGTCGCCGAGAATGTCGACAAGCGCGGTGGCACCTTCGATCTCGAAGACCGCCTGGCCATGCTTCGCGAGGCCCTGGCCGGTGAGAAGAACATCCGGGTCGAGACCTTTTCGGAGCTGACGGTCGACTTCGCGGAGAAGATCGGCGCGACCGCGATCATTCGCGGACTCCGCGCCATGTCCGACTTCGAGTACGAGTTCGAGATGGCCCTGATGAATCGACATCTGAAGCCGTCGATCGAGATCCTGTTCATGATGACGAGCCTCGAGCACCTGTACGTCAGCTCGTCCCGACTCAAGGAGCTGGCCCGCTTCGGTGCCGACGTCACGGAGTTCGTTCCGCCGGGTGTCGCCAAGCGCCTGCAGGAGAAGCTTGGCGACGGCTGAACCGACCGCGCCTAGGGCTCGGGCGTCGCAGCGTCGCTTTGGATTTCGCAGGCGGTTCGGTAACCTCGCAAACGGTCGAGGGATTTTGGCCTCGCGGGTAGTCGGGACATGACCCAGGATCGCCAGGATCGTCAGAGTCAGGATCAGCGCCAGAGTCCGGGTCGAAGCTCGCGGAAGCGCGCCGAGCCCCGGCGCATCGTCGTCGCGGTCAGTGCCGGGATCGCCGCCTACAAGGTGCCTGAGCTCGTGCGCGAGCTGACCCGGGCCGGTCATGCGGTGCGCTGCGTGCTGACCCCGCGTGCGACCCACTTCGTATCTCCCCTGGTGCTCGAGACCCTGACGGGACATCCCGCGAGCAGCAGTCTGTTCGGGACGGCGACCCCGGGAAGCTCTGACACGACCGCCGCAGAGATCGACCACATCGCGCTGGCAGACTGGGCCGAGCTGGTGATCGTGGCACCCGCAACGGCGGACCTGCTGGCCCGGATGACCGCCGGGATGGCCGACGACCTGGTGACCGCCGTCCTGCTTGCGACGCGCGCGCCCGTACTCGTCGCGCCCGCGATGAACGTCAACATGTGGGAGCACCCGGCGACCCGGGCCAATCTCGAAACCCTGCGCGCGCGAGGGGTCCGGACGGTGGGTCCCGATGCGGGAGAGCTGGCGTGCGGCTGGGAAGGGCAGGGCCGCATGTCCGAGCCCGTTGCCATCGCCGCGGCGGCCAGCCTGGCCCTCGGGTCCGATTCCCTGTCGGGCGAGGTCGTCCTCGTGACGGCGGGCGGCACCCGTGAGCCCATCGATGCCGTGCGCAGCCTGACCAATCGCTCGTCCGGCCGTATGGGCTTCGCGGTCGCCGCCGAGGCCGCTCGTCGCGGCGCGACGGTGGTACTCGTCGCCGGCGCGACCGCGCTGCCGACGCCGCCTGGTGTTCGTCGCGTCGACGTGGGGAGCGCCCTCGAGATGCGGGACGCGGTGCTGGCAGAGCTGCCGGATGCGACCCTCGTCGTAAAGGCGGCCGCCGTGGCGGACTTCCGGCCGGCGAACCCCCAGGACCGCAAGATCAAGAAGGAAAGCCTCGCCGAGGGAGGGGGCATCCAGCTCGAGCTGGTTCCGAACCCCGACATCCTGGCGGAGGTGTGCCGGCTGACGAAGGAGCAGGGGTCGCATCGCGTCATCGTGGGCTTTGCGGCCGAGAGTCACGACGTGATCGAGTCGGCGCGCCGGAAGATCGCACGCAAGGGCTGCCACCTGCTCGTCGCCAACGACGTTTCCCGCAGTGACGCGGGCTTCGATGTGGACACGAACGCGGTGCACTTCGTGTCGCCCGACGGCGAGGTCGAAGACCTGCCCCTGCTGTCGAAGGACGAGGTGGCCGCGCACCTGCTCGACCGGGTGGCCAAGATCCGGGACGGCCTTCGATGAACCAGGCTGCCGCACGTCGCGCTTCGCTGGGAGCGTGGCTGTCTGTGCTCGTGGTGCTCGTCTCGCTGACGCTGGTGGCGGGCGCGTCCACGGCTGCACCCCGGGTCAATCTGGCGACCATCGCGGGCACCATCAACCCGGCGTCCGCCGACTACATCGTGCAGGCCGTCGCGCAGAGCGAGGCGGACGGTGCCGACGCCCTGTTGATCGAGATGGACACCGAAGGCGGCCTCGTGAGCGCCACCAAGGAAATCATCCAGGCCATCCTCAACGCGAAGGTCCCGGTGATCGTCTACGTCGCGCCGCGGGGCGCGTGGGCAGCATCTGCAGGCACCTATATCACCGTCGCCGGACACGTGGCCGCCATGGCCCCGAGCACGAGCATTGGCGCGGCCCATCCCGTGGGTGTGGGCGGCGGGGACCAGGTGCCCGCGGCTCCGCCTGCAGATCCGAAGAACAAGGCCGGAGAAGACAAGACCGACGGGGATGCCTCCGACGCGAACCCTGCCGCCCCGGTGATGCGAAACCTGTCGATGGAGAAGGCCGAGAATCTGCTCGCCGCCTACGCGGAGACCATCGCCAAAGAGCGCAACCGCAACGTCGAGTGGGTCGTCAAGGCCGTGCGTGATTCGGTGGCCATCGGCGAGCAGGAGGCCCTCGAACTCAACGTGATCGATCTCGTGGCCGAAGACCGCACGGCGCTGTTCGCCGCGGTCGAAGGGCGCGAGGTCAAGGTGGCAGGTGAACCGGTCACCCTGTCCCTCACCGGTGCCCAGGTCGTACCCATCGAGATGACCCTGGTCCAGAAGGTCTTCGACTTCGTCGCGCACCCCAACATCACGCTCGTGTTGCTGCTGCTCGGCGGACTCGGTCTCTACATCGAAGCCAACAACCCGGGCCTGCTCTTTCCCGGCCTCGCGGGGCTGGTCTGCCTGTTGCTGGCGGGTATCGGCTTCGACCTGATGCCCTTCTCGTGGGTGGGCCTCATGCTCATCCTGCTGGGCCTGGCGCTGTTCGTCGCGGAGATCTTCTTTACGTCCTTTGGTGCGCTGTTCGCCGCCGGTGCGTTATGCATCCTGCTGGGGGGCACCATGGTCTTCGACCAGCCCGAGCTGAGCGATCTCACGGTTTCCTTCTGGACCGTGCTGGTGCCCACGGTCGCCGGCATGTGTATCTTCGGCGGCCTCGTCGTGTTCTCCGTGGGTCGCAGCATGATGCTGAAGCCCACGTCGGGGGTGGACGAGATCATCGGCCTGGTGGGCCGCGCTGTATCCGCGCTCGATCCGAAGGGAAAAGTCTTCGTGCGTGGCGAGTACTGGAATGTCCGGGCCGAGGGTGGCGAGCCGATCGCCGAAGGGGAGCCTGTCGAAGTGGTGGCCGTCGAGGGGCTGACGTTGCGGGTCCGCCGCGCAGAGAGCAAGTGAGGGGGCAAGGTTCATGCTGACTCCGTTGATCGCAGTCGTGGTCTTCCTGGCGCTGGCCATCATGGGATTCCGGATCCTTCCGGAATACGAGCGCGGTGTGGTCTTCCGACTCGGTCGCTTCACGGGCGTCAAGAGTGCGGGCCTGAAGTGGATCATTCCCTTCGTCGACCGCATGGTCCGGGTCGGACTGCGCGAGATCGTGATGGACGTCCCGGCACAGGAAGTCATCACCCGGGACAACGTCTCGGTCAAGGTGAACGCCGTGCTCTATTTCCGGGTGCTGCATCCGGAGCTCGCCGTGATCCAGGTGGAGAACTACCTCTACGGCACCTCGCAGCTCGCCCAGACCACCCTGCGATCCGTGTGCGGCCAGGCGGAGCTCGACGAGTTGCTCGCCGAACGCGACCGCATCAACCAGCAGTTGCAGGAAATCATCGACCAGCAGACGGAGCCTTGGGGTGTGAAGGTGAGAGCGGTCGAGGTGAAGCAGATCGACCTGCCGCAAGAGATGCAGCGCGTGATGGCCAAGCAGGCCGAAGCCGAGCGTGAGAAGCGCGCCAAGGTCGTGCTGGCCGAGGGTGAGTTCCTGGCGGCACAGAAGCTCGCGGACGCCTCGCGCGTGCTGGCCAGCGAGCCCATGGGCCTTCAGCTGCGCTACCTGCAGACCCTGGCGGAGATCGCGGGCGACAAGAACTCGACGACGATCTTCCCGTTGCCCATCGATCTCATTCGCCCCTTCCTCGACGCGGCGGCAGGCTTCTCGAACGATCGCGGTAGCGACGAGAGCTGAGCCGCTTGGCACGCCGCGACGACGAAGACGAACTCGGCAACGAGGACGGCATCCGCCGTTCGGTAGCCCGCACCCTCGCAAATTGGGCCACGGGGCTGCTGTCCCTGGCCGTCATCATCGGCTGGGCGTTGACGAGCTTCTATACCCTCGAGCCGGGCGAGTCCGCGGTCATCCTGCAGTTCGGCGAGCGGGACCGGGTGGTCGCGGACGAGGGTCTGCACTGGCACCTCCCGACCCCCATCGAGAGCATCGAGATCGTCAACGTGGCCGCTGTTCGGCAGCACGAGTTCGGGCTCCAGCGCCGGGCGCCGGGCGCGCCCAAGCGCGAGGCCCTGCCCGACGATGCGACGCCCACCCGCGGCGACACGACGACATCCTTCGAGAACGCCATGCAGACGGCGGACAACAACATCGTCAACCTCGGCTACGTGTTGAAGTACAGCATCGAGGACCCGTTCTCGTATCTGTACGCGATCTCGAATCCCGAGGAGACCCTCTACGACGCGGCGCGCGCGGCGGTGCGAGAGGTCGTCGGACAGATGAGTGTCGACGACGTGCTCTATACCCGGCAGAGCGACATCCGGGTGGGCGCGCGCGAGGTGCTCGAAGAGAGGCTTGCCGCCTACTTCGAGGTCGTCGGTATGGGCTCGGCCTTCCGCGTGCAGGAGATCGAGCTGCAGGTCGTTCAGGCGCCCGCACAGGTGCAGGAGGCCTTCGACGAGATCATCGCCGCAGGCCAGGACGAGGAGCGCGCGATCTCCGAGGCGCGCGGTGATGCGAAGGAAACCCTCGAACGCGCCCAGGCGGTCGCAATCGAGCTGACCCAGCGGTCGCTCGCCTACAAGCAGTCCCGCATCCTCGAGGCCCGGGGGCGGGCGTCCCGATTCGACGCCTTGCTGGTGGAGTACGAGCTGGCGCCCGAGGTGACGCGCAGCCGTCTCTACCTGGAGACGATGGAAGACGTCCTGCCGGACGTCGAGAAGCTGGTGATCGAGCCGGGCGCCGCCAGCGTGGTGCCGCTGATCCCCGTGGACCTCGGTCGGTCGGGGAGTGCAGGTGCACTGGCGCCGCGCCCGGCCGAGCACTTCGGGTCCGAGATTCGTTCGGGCGAGACGGGCGAGGGGCAGACGGGCTCGGGCAAGACGCGCGGGGAGACGAGTGCCGGGGGAGGGACGCCGTGAGATGGCTCTTCCCCGTGATCGTTCTTGCGGCGGTCATCGTCGCGCTGCTCTGGGCCGGGAGCTTTGGCTGGGGGCCCGTCGTGATCGTTCGCGAGGGCGAGGCCAAGATCGTGCTGCGTTTCGGTGAGGCGGTGGACATCCTCGACAAGCCGGGTCCGCACCTCCGCCTTCCGGTCGTCGACACGGTGCTCGTGTACGACGCCCGGCTCCAGTACGCGAACGCGGCGCCGGCCGAGATGCTGGCCCGCGGCGGCGAGTCCCTGATCATCGACTACTACGCGGTCTGGCGCCTATCGGACGCCCACGCGTTCCGCCGCAGCTACCCCCGTGGCTTTCCCGAAGCCGAGAAACGCATTCTCGAGACGATCGTGTCGAGGGTCCGTGAGCAGGTGGGACGGTCGACGCGCGCCGAGCTGCTGGCCCGTTCCGATGTGATCGCTTCCCTGGACGACGCCAGCGAGGTTGCGTTGGGAGAGACCGGGATCGACATCGTCGACGTCCGCTTGAATCGCATCGAGCTTCCCCGGGCGGCGGAACCTGCCGCCTACGATCAGATGCGCGAGCAACGGCGTGCGATCTCGCGCGAGCTGCGCGTGGTGGGTGAACGCAAGGCCCGTGAGCTGCGCGCCAAGGCCGAGCGCGAGGCCGAGCTGACTCTCGCTGAAGCCCGCTCGAAGGCCGAGATCACCCGCGGCGAAGGCGACGCCGATTCGGCGCGGATCTATGCCGAGGCCTACAACAAGGACCCGGACTTCTACGCATTCGTCCGAAGTCTCGAGGCCTATCGCAAGACGATGAAGGGCAGCACGACCCTCGTGCTGCCTCCGGATCACGCGTTCTTCCGCTTCCTCGACCCGGACCCCGGAGCAGTTGGGCGGGAGGCGTCGTCATCGGACTGAGCCCTCGACCTGGCGGAAGTGCCGCCCCGCGTAGCGGGCGGCGAAGAGCCACGCGGCGACGAGTGGCAGCACGAAGAGAGAGAGCCAGGGGATCGAGCCGAAGTCGTCGAAGACCAACGTGATCCCCAGACTCAGCCCGACCGCAACCGCCTTGGCCAGGCGCTGTACGAACATGTCGATGAAGGCCTTGGCGCCGTACTTCTCCTCCCGGGTCGTCGGGACGTAGAGCGCCTCCTTGGCGGACTGGTTGATCGAATAGTTGAGACCGTTGTCGATCACGCTGAGTGAGCTGCCGATCCAGAGCGCGGGCAGCAGCGCGAAGGCGGCCGATCCGCCGGCGACCGCGACCGGTAGGGCGAGCAACGCCGCGAGGACGCCGAGGCGGTGAAGCACCCAGCCCGTCAACCCGACCTGGACGAAGAGCGAGACGAAGTTGGTTACGGAGTAGACGCGCGCGAAGTAGCTGCCGATCGCGGGTCCGTCCAGATAGTGCGAGACGGTGCTCGTGAACTGGAAGTCGAGGATGGTCGACACGATCTCGTAGAGGCCGACGATGGCGACGATCGAGAGCAGATAGGGTGAGCGGCCGACCAGGCGCGCCCCTTCGATGGCGGCGTTGCCCGCAGGTGCGCTGGGCGGCGTCGGCGAGGCGTCTGTCGCCTGCGCCCCGAGAGCCGAGCTTTCCGTTCGATCGACGATGCGTCCGGCCGCGACGGCCACCGCCGCGATCACGACGCCCAACAAGGCCGTGAGCCCCATCCACTCGCTGCGATCGAGCGACTCGATGGCGGCGGCCAGGACGGTGGATCCGAACACGCCTCCGGCCACTCCGCCCAGGCCGATCAGTCCGTAGAGCCGCTTGGCGGCGTCGGGTGTGACGCTGTCGCTCAGGAAGGCAAAGAAGGTCGCAACCATCAGCGTGCTGAAGAGATCTCCGAACAGGTAGAAGCTCCACACCGTCCAGGCGCCGGGCTCGACGAGCAACCCCGCATAGGCAAGCTCGCAGGCGACCACGAAGGCGGTGAAGATCAGGGTCAGCTGCTGGCGGCGGAAGCGGCGCGCCAGCATCGTGAAGACAACCACCGCGACGAACGCGACGCCCATGTTCATGACCTTGGCGATCAGCTCGGCCTGCGCGGCGCCGAGCTGCCAGCTTCCCAGGGTCAGCCCGCTGCCGTCGTAGTAGCCGATGAAGAGGGCTTTCTTGAGCGGCTTGAGGACCCAGAAGCTCGCGATCACCAGGAAGAAGTAGCCGCACATCAGCCCCGCGAGCAGGCGCTCGCCGGGACGCACGGCGGTGAAGGTCTGCAACGGGCCGCCTCGATCCATCTTGCGCTCCTCTTCTTTCCTGGATGGGCCCGGTTCAGAAGAGCTCGTGGTCGCCGTCGTCGACGTCCTCGATCAAGTCCTGGATGCGCTCCCAGATGTCGTCGATCTCGTCTTCGTCGAGGCCGAGCTCGACGACGTCGTCCTCGATCCGCACGCCGTCTTGGTAGTCTTCGGCGAGAACGCCGACGGCCTCGGTCGGGACCCAGCTTCCGTCCGGAAGTCTCTCGAAGCGCGCCACCGTACGGAGATAGGCGAGATCCGCGGGTTGCAGCGCCCGTAGCCGATCAATGGATGCGCGGCGCAGTGCAGGCGCGCGCAGATGCTTCCAATTCGGAACGAACCAGTTGTACCAGATGCCGCCGAACGCCACGCCGTTGTCGATGGAGAACAGCCGCTGTCCGCCGTCGCTGCGTGAGACCAGGAAGTTCCCGTAGCGGCCGTCTTGATGCTTGAGCAGGTAGGTGATCAGGTTGAAGTTCGAGAAGTGGTAGGCGTAGACCGAGTCGTTCCGGAATCGCATCTCGTCCAGGACCGTATCGGGGAGGGTCACGTCCTCGAGCCAGAGCGAGAAGATCCCCAGTTCGCAGCTCGACCCCGGCAGGGTCGAGTGATGGTCGCCGGGCACGGGAAAGGCCTCCGGCGGCATGCAGCGGGCGACGGAAGTGGGCACCACGTAGTCGGAGGGCTCGAGCAGGATGCGTTGGATCTGGTATGCGGCGAGCTCCTTGCGGGGCGCATTGTTGATGCCGTCGAGTCCGGCGGGCATCGGCTTCCACTTGGCGGAGAAGCTCTCGGGGTGTCCGGCGGCGCGTAGTTCGACGCGCGACGCGCCCGTCAGCCCGCGGCCCGCGTAGCGTTCCGAGAGCACTGTCAGGTCGCCCTCGGCGAGCACGCGCTCGGCCTCGAGGGGGGGTATGGGCCAGTTGGGGAACTCCGCGATCGCGTCGCGGGTTGTCTCGACGGGGGCGGGCCCGGGCGGCGGAGTGACGGTCGGGGATGTACAGCCGCCGCTGACCGCAACGAGTAACCAAGTCAGCGCGATCGCATCCATGTGCCCATGCGCGCGCCGCCAGCGGCGCAACAACCTTCTACCTAGGGACACGACATGCGACTCCTGCTCGACGACCTCGCGAATATCCTTCGACCCCGAACGGCCGTGTCGGTCGCGGCGGGACTCACCAGCCTGTTGCTGTTCGGGTCCGTAGCGAGTGGCGATGAGGTTGCAGACGGGGGTAGTGAGCACGCGGTCATCTCCGGAGATCTTGCGGACCTGAGTGACGAGGAACTCGAGTCCAGGGTCGCATCGCTGGTTGGACGCCTGGACGCGGGCAAAGGTAACGCTCAACTGTGGCAGTACTCGTTCCAGGGGGCATGGGGGATCGGCATCGCGCTGGGAACGACCGAGGCAGTTCTCACGAACGATCGGGACAAGCGTGTGAGCAGTATCGTGACGGCTTCGAAGGCCACACTCGGCAGCTTGCGTCTCGGGTTGTGGCCCAATCCCGGCCGCCTGGGCGCGGAACCCATCCTCGAGATCCCCGGAGACGACCGACAGGCACTCGAAGCCCGGGTCCGCGCCGGAGAGGCCCAGCTGCTGGCGGTGGACCACCGCGCGCGCAGCCGGAAGAGCTGGGTCCCGCACGCGTCGAACGTCGGAATCAACATGGCGGGCTTCGGGGTCATTGCAGCCCTGGGCGACCTGGAGGATGCCGCCATCTCCGCAGGCGTCGGCATTGCCTTCGGCGAACTCATGCTGCTCACGATGCCGTGGCGGGGGGAGGAGGATCTGGCCGCGTACCGCCGGTCACTGGGGAACCCGGCGCCCGTGGACCCCAAGCCCAGCTTCTTCCTGGCGCCGTCCCACCGAGGCGCCGTCGTGGGTGTGCGCTTCTGAGCAAACGAAGCCAGAGGTTTCGTCCGCTAGGAGCGTGCGCGGCAGAAGGCCGCGCACCCGCAGCAAGCCGGAATCCGATTTCGGCCGGCTAGCCCGCCTCGTCCTGCGCGCCCGACAGGCGAAGGCTCTGGACCGAGATGAGCCTTCGCGCGAGGATCGCGAGCAGCTCGCAGGCGAGGTCGAAGTGGTCCTCGAGCAGATCGACGTAGTGGGCGCGGTCCAGCAACACGACTCGCGCTTCGGTCTCGGCGATGGCGGACCGCTCCCGCGGGTCGTCCGTCATGAGGTCCCAGAGGCCGACCAACTCGCCGGCTTCGAGGCGCTCGAGCCGGTAGCCCTCGCTGAGGATGCTCCCGCTCAGGATGAGAGCGATGGAGTCCACGGGTTCCCCCACCTCGTATAGCGATTGCCCGGCCTGCAGACCGATCATGCGTGCCGTCCGGAACAGCTCGGCGAGGATCGTGAGATTGGTTCGCTCGAAGTAGGGCGTTCGTCGTGCGAAGGCGAGATGGTCGACGAGCTTCGTCCCGGCCCCGGGTAGGGGGGGCGATGAAACCGGGGGGAGGGGGGGTAGCTCCGGAAGCTGCTCGTCGTGTTCCAGCGCTGCGATCATGTGGCTCCAGCTACGAGCGATCTCCAGGGTGAGGGCGAAGTGGTCGTCGAGGATCTGCATGAAGGGCTCGCGCTCGATCTCGAGGGCCAGCACGTCGCTCTCCGCGCGGAAACCGGGCGGTCGGGTCGTTTGTGCCAACAAGTGCGCGAGGCCGACACCGCCCGGCGCCTCGATCTCCCAGAGCGAATGCCCGTCCTGCTCGCCGCGAAGTCGGCCCTCGACCAGGAAGAGGATCCGGTCTGCGGGGCGGCCTTCCTCGAGCACCCACGCGCCGCGGCGGAAGAAGCGCTCCTGGCTCTCGCGGGCCAGGAGTGCGACGACACCCGCGTCGAGGTCGGCGAAATACGGCTGGGTCCGCAGGAACAGCGCCCGATCGAGAGGTGAGGCGAGGGGAGATGCCAGCGTAGAGGCGACGGGATAGTCAGCCACGGGAATCTCCCGGCGCGGGCTGCGAGAGCAGGGGCCGGCGCATGCGCGCCTCGGGGAGTCGCTCGACCAGTCCCAGGGCCTGGTCGAGAAGTCGCGCCAGCGGGTTCGCCCGCTCGGCGTCGACGTCCGCGGGCGATCCGTCCGCGGCAGTCAGGCCGAGCTCGGACTGGTGATGGAGCGCGAAGGCGCGAACGCTCTCGCTGGCGTCTTCGGTCAGCTCGTGCAGCAGCGCCGCATAGGGGACGACCGACCGACGCAGGTCCACGGCGCGCTGCCAGCGGGTCGCCTCCGGACCGGAATCGAGGAGAGCCAGCAGAGCGCGGCTCATCGCGGGTGAGAGCAGGTTCTCGATCAGCTCGATTCCGCTCGCCTGGTCGGCACGACTGCCGCTGTCGACCCCGGCGAGGATTCCACGGAAGTCCTCCTCCGGATGCAGCAGCTGCAGGAGTTGGAAGATGCGCTCGATGGCGAGCCGCTCCTTGTCGCACAGCAGCTCCCCGAGCAACGCGCCGCCGGACGTGGCGCGCGAGGCATCCTCCCGGTGGCCCTCCTCGATCTCGATCTTCCAGCGCAAGAGTTGCAGCGCCCGATCGATGGTCGACTCGACCTCCCGCGCCACGGGCGCGAGGTCGACGAGCGGTGCGATCGGGCCCCGCAGCAGCGGTGCGAGACCCCGCAGGACCTTGTAGCGGACCATTCCGGGGAGAGGTCGTTCCAGGGACTGCAGCAGGATCTCGGCTGCGGCGGGGGTGGCGAAGCGCGACAGGGTCCGCGGGATGTGTCGACGGACGGCAATCGCTACTTCGCTGTCCTCGAGCGCACGGGAGAGCGCTTGCAGGGCGGCGTCTCCGCGTCCGAGCAGAGCCAGGCGGACCTCTTCGCGAACCATACGGTCGGCCAGCAGTGTCACGAGTTGCGGCGTGTACCAGGGGTCGTCGCTGGCGCGAATGGCTCGAACTGCCTCGCGCCGGACTTCCGGGTCGCTGTCGCGGCTCAGCTGCCCCAGCGGCTCGCGGTGCAGCGTGGAATACGCGAGCTTGCTCGCGTTGGCGAGCGCGAGGCGAGCTTCGGGCTCCGCGTCGCGGACGGCTCGCTCGAACTCGACGCTGGCGTCGGACTCGTCGATCCAGCCGTGGACCAGCAGGCCGGATACCGCGCTGACCCGTATGCACGGGCAGTCGCTGTCTGCGAGCTGCTGAAGTCGTTCCCGATTCGGAGAGGTCGCCGACAGCGTGCGCGCCGCGCCCGCGCGAACGCCCGCGTCTTCGTGTTCGAGAAGGTTCTCGACGACCATGAGGAAGTCGTTGCGTCCGGACGTCGCAAACAGGTCGAGCGCCCGGGTGACGACCGCCGGGGCCGGGTGGTAGAGGATGAGCGCCGGTATCAGATCGACCCGGGCTCGCTCCTCGAATAGCGCCAGGGCCGCCAGGACATGACGGGGGTCGGGGTGGTTCAGGGCGCGGATGAGCGTCTCGAGAGAGGCCAGGTCGAGATCCGGGTGATCGATTCGCGTTGCGATCGTCCCTTCGCTCAGGGTCTGACGGAAGACGTCGAGATAGGCGCCTCGAATCTCGATCGCGGCCCAGGCCCAGCCCGATGCCAGGATCAGGACGCCACCCGCCAACAACAGATCGTGTGAGGGAAGGCCCACGACCAACAGGATGGCGATCGATGCGACGGCTTTCGCGCCCGCCTGGCCGGCAATGTCGATGAAGCTCTTTACCCGGGCGCGAAGCTCCGACGGCATCGGCAGATAGAGCAGCTCTTGCGCGGTCTTCTGGAGCGAGTAGCGCAGGGTGCCATCCGCGGCCTTCAGGGCCAGGACCGGCAACAGGGCGCCACCGACGAGCAAACCGACCGCCGCCAACCCCATCGCAGCGGGCAGTACGGCGAGGGACCGATGGATGCCGAGGCGACGGATGAGCGGCGTGACGCCGAATACGAGCATCCCCAACGAGCCCAGGTTGAGGGCGAGGTAGATGCCGCCAAACCAGGTTCCGAGCCGGTCTGCGGGGACCTGGTGCGCGATCGTGCTCTTGAACAAGAAGTCCGCGAAGGTGAGCGTCAGGGTCGACAGTCCCACGAGAACGGCCACACGGCACGCGTAGGGATGAGACGCGATCGCGGCGATGCCAGCCGAGAAGCTGTTGGAGCCGGCGTCGGAGTCGCTCGGAGCGACGCTCGGCTTCGCGGCCTCGGTCGTGGGCGCTGTGGTTCCAGACGGGCGCAGCAGCAAGGCCGGGCCGAGGGCGCTCACCGCAAAGAAGGAGGCGGATACCAGCAGCAGCCAATCGGCGGCGATGTAGAAGGTCAGTCCCGTGGCGAGCCCGAAGCCCGCCAGGGCGCCGATGGATCCGCCCGTGGCAATCGATGCATAGAAGCGCTTGGCCTCGGTGATCGTGAACAGCTCGCCGAGCAGCAGCCAGAAGCTGACGACGATGATGCTCGAGATCACCCCGGACCAGACGTAGAGCGAGTAGAAGACCCAGGGACCCGAGCGGTCTGTCCACCACCAGAACGCGAGCGTGACGAGCGAGGCCAGTAGCAGCACGGCGGTCAGTCGCTCGCGGTGGCGACCCTTGTCCGCACCGGAATGCGAGAGCCTCGCGATCCCGAGGGCAACGACCGCGATCAGCAGATACACCCAGGGCAGACGCTCGGCGGGAATGTTCGAGAGGAACAGCGCGTCCCGTGCCGTTTCGAGAAGTGCGTGAGCCGCCAGGATGCCGAAGAGGGTCAGGAACGCCCCGAGGCGAAGGGTCCACGAGTCCTCCGCCACCGCGAGCCTGTGGTTCCTGGGCGCCATCGCGCGGTGCTCCCACTGTTCGAGCCAGGTCGAAGCAATCGATGTCGATGCCGACTCGAGGGTTACACCCAAGCCTACATCCGAACGAGTACCGTCCTAAGAGGGCATCCTCGCGTAGCGCCAGGTGCCGGCCGCGCCGAAGACGGCGAGAAGCACCCAGGGGCCCGGCACCGGAGGGAGCAGGCCGCTGCTCGTCAGGGTGCCGACGAGGCTGCGCAGCGCGAAGAAGGCGGTGACCCCAGCCATCCCGTACAGCGCGCCGACGGTCATTCCCTGGCTACCGCCGCGTTCAGCGCGGACACCGAACGGAACGGCGACGAGCACGAAGAGCAGGACCACCCAGGGCTCGGCGAGTCGCGCGCTCAGGAGAGCGCGCGGCCTCGCTGCGGGCTCGCCCGCGGCCGCCTGCTGGCCGATCACCTGGGACAGCTCGCGGACCGAGAGTGTGGACAGGTCCGCGTTCATGAGCGCTCCACCGCTCTCGTCCTGCAGCGACAGGGACGCGGCCTCGAGGTGGTCCTCGATGTCGGGCGCGCGGGCGCGGTCGACGGGGTCGAAGCGGCGGACTCGCGGCGCCTGGAAGACGAAGTGGTCGGACGCGTCGAGGGTGGCGGTGGGCGCCTCGATGCTCCGCATCAGGCGGCCGCGCTCGTCGAGCTCGAAGATGCGCACTCCCCGCAGGGTGTTCGTGGCTCGGTCAGCGTCGGCGATGTTGTATATCGTGCGTCCGCGCTGGTACCAGAACGAGCCCTCTCGAAAGCGGATGGGGTTGCTGAGTTCGTCGCGTTGATCCCAGCGGCGGCTGGCATCGAGCACCCAGGTCTCGTTGAGGAAGAAGGTGACGACCGTCAGGAACAGGGCCGTGACGAGCAGGGGGGCCGACATGCGTTGGGGCGAGAGACCGCCGGCCTTGGCGGCCAGCAGCTCGAGCCAGCGACCCGCGGTTCCCAACGTGAAGAAGGCGGCAGCGAAGCCGACGATGGGCACGAGGTCGCGCAGGTAATAGGCGGGCAGGCGGAGAAGCAGGTAGCTGGAGATGTCGGACAGTCCGCCGTCACCCCGCAACATGTCACCGAGGTTGAGCATCATCTCGACGATGGCGATCGTAACGGTCGAGACGATGAAGAAGGCGGC
Organism: Deltaproteobacteria bacterium; assembly: GCA_029261855.1. Taxonomy (GTDB): domain Bacteria; phylum Myxococcota_A; class UBA9160; order UBA9160; family UBA4427; genus JAJDAN01. The sequence continues at coordinate 319,814 of JAJDAN010000021.1, read as the reverse complement.
GAAGAAGCCGAGGAAGCGTGCGACCAGGTAGCGCGTGAGGATGCGCACGCGCGCAGCTTAGCACGGGGGAGTCTCCACTTTTGGAAGCCGTTCACGGAACCGCCGCGCTCAAACGCGAGCTGCGCCGACCCGTTCTCACCATCGGAAACTTCGACGGCTTGCACGTCGGACACCGGGCGATCATGAAGACCGTCCTCGGTCGGGCGCGGGATCTGGGCGGCGAAGCCGTGGTCTTCACCTTCGAGCCGCATCCGCGAAAGGTGCTGCAGCCCGACAGCGCGCCGCGCCTGCTGACGACGCTGGACCAGAAGCTCGAGTTGCTCGAGGAGATGGGCATCGACGTGGTCATCGTCGAGCCCTTCGACCGCGAGTTCGCCGAGCTCGAACCGAAGACCTTCGTCGGGGAGTACATCCACCGTCGGATCCGACCGATGGAAGTCTACGTGGGCTACGACTTCCACTTTGGACGCGACCGGGAAGGCTCGATGCGGCTGCTGACCGAAACGGGTCCGCGACTCGGCTTCTCCGTGACGATCTTCCCCGAAGTGACCATCGACGGCCGGGACGTCAACTCGACGCGGATCCGCGAGCTGGTGGGGCAGGGCGAGGTGGTCGAAGCCGGCCGACTCCTGGGCCGTCCTTTCCGGGTTCGGGGCACGGTGGTGGCAGGCCAGCGGCGGGGCCGCACTCTCGGCTTCCCGACAGCGAACCTCGCACCCCAGAACGAGGTGCTGCCTGAGGCCGGCGTCTATGCGGGCTGGACCCGATTCGTCGACGAAGGGGACCCGAGTCGGGGCAGCGAGGTCCCGACGGTCACCAACGTCGGCATGCGCCCCACCTTCGGAGACGGCATGGGCTTCGTCGCCGAGGCGCATCTGATCGATTTCGAGGGTGACGTCTACGGACGCTGCATCGATCTCAGCTTCGAACGGCGACTGCGGGCGGAGAAGAAGTTCGACGGGCCTGACGCCCTCAAGGAGCAGATCCAGCGAGACGTGGCCGAGGCCCGGCGCTGGCTCGGATCCCAGTGAGCCCGCCGCCGAATTCACGAGACCGCCCCGACCTGGTCGAGGAGGTGGTGCTCGGGGCTGCTCCGGGCGCGACGGATCCGGCGCGCCGTCGAACCCCGGCCTGGCGCGACTGGCGCGTACTGGTCGGTCTCGCGATCACCGTGGTGGCCTTCGCGTTCGCGGTGCGCGGGATTCCGCTCGGTGAAGTGGGTCGCGCCATGGCCGACGCCAACCTGCCTGTGCTGCTGGCCATCTCGATCCCCGCGTATCTCGGCGCCGTCTACTTCCGCGGACTTCGCTGGCGTCATCTGACGAATCCCATCGCTCCCGTCGATCGCAGCCTGCTGGCGCGGGGCGTCGTGATCGGCTTCATGGTCAACAACCTCGTTCCGCTCCGCATCGGTGAGGTCGTTCGCGCCTGGTACGTCGCGAAGGAGAGCGGGGTCAGTGCTTCCGCGCTGTTCGGGACGGTCGTACTCGAGCGCGTGATCGATGTCGTTGCCGTCGTTCTGCTGGCATTTGGTGCGCTCTCGTTCGCGGGCGCGGGGCAGGCGGAGAGCCAGTTCCTCTCGCGGGGCGCGATCCTGTTGCTGCCCGCAGCCCTGGTCCCCCTGGTCGGGCTGATCCTGTTGCGCGTCGCGCCCGAGACGATGATCCGCCTGACGGGCTGGTTCTTGCGGCCCTTTCCGGACCGTATCTCGGTGCTCGTCGGCAGACTGCTCCGGAACTTCATCCAGGGGCTGGGTGCCCTCAGTGGCGGACGTCACCTCTTCTGGATCGCGTTCCACTCGGCGATGATCTGGATCCTCTTCTCGATGCTGCCGATGCTCGCCGGCTTTCTGGCATTCGGGATCGATCTGGGGTCGATGACCCGGATGATCGTCGTCTCGTACATCGCCCTGGGCGCCGTGGGCGTGGCCGTGGCGATTCCCTCGGCGCCCGGTTTCTTCGGCACCTACCAGCTGGCCTTCAAGACCGTGCTCGAGCAGTTCGGCGTGCCGTCGGCGACGGCGCTCGCCCTGGGCCTGCTGGTCTGGTTCGTATTCTGGGTCACGCTGACCGCCGCAGGCCTCGTCGTGATGCGCGCGGGGGGAACCAGCCTCTCCGATCTCACCCGCGGTGCGCGCGTGCCCGAGACCCTTGTGGCAGCCCCGCGCGACTGATTCGCCAGCAGCCCCGGCGCCCTGCCGGGCGCCGTTGCGCACCCGTGATGTGCCGGCGCCCGGGTAAAGATCCCCCAGCGGCAGGCCGATATCTGGTCGAGATTACGAGGCTTTTCTGCCCTCGGGCCGGCCGGCTGTGCGTCGGACTGGCCCCAGGGTGTTGGGGGGGGAACCCTTGAACGAGCGGATTGGCGAGCTTCTCGTTCGCGAGAATCTCTTGTCGGCGGAGCAGCTGCAGCAGGCGCGTAGCGAGGCTGCGGCCAAGGGCGGCCGCCTGGGTGCCCAGATCACGAAGCTCGGGCTCCTCGAGGAGGCCGAGCTCACCGAGTTCGTTGCCAAGCAATACGGAGTTCCCTCCATCGATCTCGACGAGTTCGAGGTCGATCCGGAAGTCGTGGCGCTGATCCCGGAAGACGTCGCGCTCAAGCACAACGTCGTCCCGGTCAATCGTGCGGGCTCGACCCTGATCCTGGCGACCGCGGATCCGTCGAACATCTACGCCCTCGACGACATCAAGTTCCTCACCGGCTACAACATCCAGGCCGTCGTCGCTTCGGAAGAGGCGATCAAGCGCGGCATCGAGAAGTACTACGAGCAGACCAGCGATCTCGACGACGTCATGGCGTCGTTCGACGATTCGGACATCGACTTCGTATCCGAAGAAGAAGGCGCGTCCGCCGCCGAGCTCGGCAAGGAGGCGGAAGACGCCCCGGTCGTCAAGCTGGTGAACCTCATCCTCACCGATGCGATCAAGAAGGTCGCATCGGATATCCACATCGAGCCCTACGAGAAGAGCTTCCGGGTCCGCTACCGCATCGACGGCGTCCTCTACGAGGTCATGAAGCCGCCCATGAAGCTCAAGAACGCGTTGACCTCGCGCATCAAGATCATGTCCGAGCTGGACATCGCCGAGCGGCGCTTGCCCCAGGATGGCCGCATCAAGCTGAAGATGGGCCGGGGCCGCGAGATGGACTTCCGCGTGTCCGTGCTTCCCACCCTGTTCGGTGAGAAGATCGTCCTCCGCTTGCTGGACAAGTCGAACCTGCAGCTCGACATGACCAAGCTCGGCTTCGAGCAGCCTCAGCTCGACGTCTTCAAGGACTGCATCCATCGTCCCTTCGGGATGGTGTTGGTGACGGGGCCGACGGGTTCGGGAAAGACGACCACCCTGTACTCGGCGTTGTCGGAGCTCAACGGCGTCGGCGAGAACCTGTCGACGGCCGAGGATCCCGTCGAGTTCAACCTCGGAGGCATCAATCAGGTCCAGATGCACGAGGACATCGGCCTCAACTTCGCGGCCGCCCTGCGCTCCTTCCTGCGGCAGGACCCGGACATCATCATGGTCGGCGAGATCCGCGACTTCGAGACCGCGGAGATCGCCGTGAAGGCGGCGCTCACGGGCCACATGGTGCTCTCGACGCTCCACACCAACGATGCGCCCTCGACGGTCAACCGGCTCCTGAACATGGGCATCGAGCCCTTCCTGGTGGCTTCGTCGGTGAACTGCATCGTCGCCCAGCGTCTTGCTCGCCGGATCTGTGCGGCCTGCGTCGCCCCGGATCCGGAGATCACCGTCGAAGAGCTGGTGGCCGCGGGCATGTCCCAGGACGAGGCGAAGGCCGTCGAGGCGGTCAAGGGTGCCGGTTGCCCGAACTGCTCGGAGACGGGCTACAAGGGCCGCGTCGCCGTGTACGAGGTGATGGAGCTGACCGAAGAGATCAAGGACTTCGTCCTGAACGGTGCATCGACGATCGAGGTCAAGCGCGAGGCGATCCGGGGCGGAATGACGACCCTGCGACGCAGCGCTCTCAACAAGCTCGGCGAACAGGTCACCACCCTGAGCGAAGTGTTCCGGGTGTCCTCCTCGGATAGTCAGTAGAGCGGCGGAGAAGCAGTTCCATGGCCAACATGCACCAGTTGCTCAAGGCGATGATCGAGAAGGGCGCGAGCGACCTTCACATCACCACGGGCACGGCGCCCCAGCTCCGGATCGACGGCAAGCTGCATCCGCTCAAGATGCCGCCGATGTCGCCCCAGGAGACGAAGCAGCTCTGCTATTCGGTGCTGACGGACGCACAGAAGCACCGCTTCGAGGAAACCAACGAGCTCGATCTCTCGTTCAGCGTGCAGAAGCTGTCCCGCTTCCGGGGCAACATCTTCGTGCAACGAGGGAACGTGGCAGGCGCCTTCCGGGCGATCCCCTTCAAGATCCTGACCTTCGAAGAGCTGAACCTGCCCCCGGTGGTGACCGAGCTCTCTCGCAAGCCGCGCGGTCTGATCCTCGTTACGGGACCGACCGGGTCCGGCAAGTCCACGACCCTGGCGTCGATCATCGACCGGATCAACACGGATCGCAACGAGCACATCGTCACGATCGAGGACCCCATCGAGTACCTGCACCCCCACAAGGGCTGCGTGGTGAACCAGCGCGAGGTCGGCGCGGACACCAACAACTTCAAGGCGGCGCTCAAGTACATCCTGCGCCAGGACCCGGACATCGTGCTCATTGGCGAGCTCCGCGACCTCGAGACCATCGAGGCGGCGTTGACCGTCGCCGAGACCGGCCACCTCGCGTTCGCAACGCTCCATACCAACTCCGCCGTCCAGACCATCAACCGCATCGTCGACGTATTCCCGCCGTATCAGCAGTCGCAGATCCGACAGCAGCTTTCCTTCGTGCTCGAAGGGGTGATGTGCCAGGCGCTGATGCCGCGGGCCAACGGGCCCGGCCGCGTGCTCTCGATCGAGTGCATGGTGCCGAACCAGGCGATCCGCAATCTGATTCGCGAGGACAAGATCCACCAGCTCTATTCGTCGATGCAGGTGGGTCAGTCGAAGTTCGGCATGCAGACCATGAACCAGTCCCTGGCGGGCCTGGTCCAACGACGACTCGTAAGTCTCGACGACGCGATGGGACGCAGCCCCGACGTCGACGAGCTGAAGACACTGATCACGCAGGGCCCGCGGGCCACGGCGTCGTAAGAGGGGACCAACATGCCCATCTACAACTGGACCGGCAGAACGCGGGATGGCGCCAAGAAGAAGGGCGCCCTCGAGGCTGGGAACGAGGCGGCCGTCACGGCGCAGCTGCGTTCCCAGGGCATCCTGCCCACCAAGGTCAAGCTGAAGCCGAAGGACGTGGAGGAGATCTTCACCTTCCTGCAGAAGAAGGCGAAGACCAAGGACCTCGTGATCTTCACGCGTCAGTTCGCCGTGATGATCGACGCCGGTCTGCCCCTGGTGCAGTGCCTGCAGATCCTCGGGGACCAGACCGAAAATCCCACCCTGGCGCGGGTCATCCGCGAGGTGCGGAACGATGTCGAGTCCGGCTCGACCTTCGCCGAGTCCCTGGGCAAGCACCCGAAGATCTTCGACGATCTCTACGTCAACCTGGTCGCGGCAGGCGAGGTCGGCGGTATTCTCGACACGATCCTCAACCGCCTGGCCATTCAGCTCGAGAAGGCAGACAAGCTCGCGCGCCAGTTCAAGGGCGCGATGGTCTATCCGGTCACGGTGAGTACGATCGCCATCGGCGTCGTCGTCTTGCTGCTGGTCAAGGTGATCCCGGTCTTCGCCAACATGTTCGCGGACTTCGGCGGCACCTTGCCCGGCCCGACCCAGATGGTGATCTCCCTGTCCGACTGGATGCAGGCCAACGTCCTGTACTGCATCGCGATCATCACGGCGATCGTCATCTCGCATTCCCAAGCGCGGGCTCGGAGTGAGGCGTATCGCTACCAGGCCGATCGGATCAAGCTCTATCTGCCACTCTTCGGCAACATCATCAAGAAGGTGGCCGTGGCGCGCTTCACCCGGACGCTGGGAACGATGATCGCTTCCGGTGTGCCGATCCTCGATGCCCTCGACATCGTCGCGAAGACGGCGGGAAACATGATCATCGAGGAGGAGCTGCAGGAAACCCGAGCTTCGATCTCCGAGGGCAAGACGATCGCGGAGCCCCTGCAGGAATCGAAGGTCTTCCCCGGCATGATGGTGCAGATGATCTCCGTCGGTGAAGAGACCGGCAACATGGAGGTGATGCTCAACAAGATCGCCGACTTCTACGACGACGAAGTCGATGTGGCGGTCGCGGCGCTCACGTCCATGATGGAGCCGCTGCTGATGGTCTTCATGGGCGGCGCGATCGGCTCGATCCTGATCGCCATGTACCTGCCGATCTTCACCATCGCCGACACCATCGGCTGATCGTCGCAAGGGAGATCGGGTGACGGGCGGCGGAGGGCTGCGCGACTCGGAAGTCGTGGCGGAGCTCGGCCAACCGGCCCGGCGTCGCGCCGAGCAGTTGTTGCTGGGGCGCTTCGTGTTGACGGGGGTCAGCTTCGGCATCGCCGCCGGTCTCCAGGGGCCGAGCGGTGAGATGTCGGAGGAGGCGCTCACCGGCCTCTTCTGGACGGTGGCGCTGGCCTTTGGTGCGACCGCCATCTCCGCGACGCTGGTGCGTCGCCTGCGTTCCCTGAGTCGCTTCGCCACCATCCAGATCGCGCTCGACGTGGGCATCGTGACCGCCCTGGTGCACTTCTCGGGGGGCTACGGCTCGCTCTTCGCCTTCCTGTACGTGCTCGTCACCGTCTACGGCGCCCTGCTGTTCGAACGTTGGGGCGCCTTCGGTGCCGCGACCCTCAGCGCGTGCTGCTACGGAGCGGTTCTCGTCGTCGGTTGGAAGCAGGGCGGTGCGCCGTCGGGAGAGACCCTGGCCGCCACCTGGGGCGTTCATGTCGGTGCGCTGTTCCTCGTCGGCGCGCTCGCGAGCATGCTGTCGCGCGAGCTGCACCGCACCGGTGAGGCTCTGGGCCGCCGTACCGACGACCTGATCCGGCTGCGGAATCTCCACGAACGCACCGTCGAGAGCATCATGAGCGGCCTCGCGACGACGGACCGCCGGGGCTGCGTCACCTACTTCAATCCCGAGGCCGAACAGATCACCGGCATCGCGGCCACGGAAGCGCTCGGACATCACGTGGACGAGCTGATCCCCGGCGTCGCAGAACTCGCGATGGCGCCCCGGGAAGAGCGCGCGAGTGACGCGCCCCAGCGGGCCCGGATGCGCTTCACGAACCGGGCCGGGGACGAGATCCATCTCGGACTCGCCGGATCGATCCTGTGGGACGAGGACGGCGCCGAAGCGGGGCATGTCCTGATCTTCCAGGACGTCACCGAAGTCGTTGAGATGGAAGGGCAGCTGCGACGTTCCGAGCGCCTCGCCGCGGTGGGAGAGCTGGCCGCGAAGATGGCCCACGAGATCCGCAATCCACTGGCCGCCATCTCCGGGTCCGTCCAGGTGTTGCGGACGGGGATGAAGGACGACGAGGTGGATCCGGAGAGGGAACGCCTGATGGGGATCGCCGTACGCGAGGCGCATCGGCTGGGAGATCTCATCCAGGACTTCCTGCACTTCGCCCGTCCGCGCCCGCCGTGCACCCAGTCGGTCGTGGTGAGCGACCTGGTGGGGGACGTCGTGAAGCTCTTCGAGTCGTCCTTGCCGGACTCGGTCCGCTTGCGGCTCGACCTGTCGCAGGATGGGGTTGCCGAGGTGGATCCGGACCAGCTGAAGCAGGTCCTGTGGAACCTGTTCGTGAATGGGGTGCAGGCCATGCCCGAGGGCGGGGAGCTGCGGGTGTCCGTCGCCGCGGTGTCCCGGGAGCTGCCTCAAGCGCGTGCGGGATCCCGCCGAAACGCAGATGGGGGGGTGACCCGTCACGGCGGAGCTGCGCCGCGCTGGGTCGAAATCGTCGTGTCGGACACCGGCGTCGGCATCCCCTTCGAAGTCCAGGATCAAATCTTCGAGCCCTTCTTCACCACGAAGAAGCAGGGCTCCGGATTGGGGTTGTCCACGGTGCACCGGATCATCGAGAGCCACGGAGGCATGTTGCAGGTACAGAGCGAGCCGGGGCGGGGAACCGTGTTCCGCGTATCGATGCCGGAGGTCGCGCAGGCGGCGTCCGGGAAGGTGGAGGCAGGAAGGTGAGCCAGCCCCGAATTCTCGTCGTAGACGACGAGCGCAGCATGCAGGAGTTCCTGGAAATCTTCCTGCGCCGGGAAGGCTTCGAGGTCAGCACCGCGGGCGACGTCGAGGCCGCGCTGGTCGCCATCGACTCCGACGACTACGACCTCGTCATCACGGACATCCAGATGCCGGGCCGCACCGGGCTCGATCTGCTTCGCGAAGTGCGGGACCGGTCGCCCGAGACCGTCGTCCTCATGATTACCGCCTACGCCAGCGCCGATACCGCCATCGCCGCAATGAAGGAAGGCGCGTACGACTACATCACCAAGCCCTTCAAGGTCGAGGAGATCCGACTCGTCATCGAGAAGGCCCTGGAGAAGAAGCTGCTGTCCCGGGAGAACCGGCGCCTGCGCAGCGAGCTGCGATCCCAGCAGCGTCACAAGACCATCATCGGCGGCAGCACGGCCATCCAGCGCATCTTCGAGCTGGTCGCCCAGGTCGCCGACACGCGCACCAACGTCCTGATCGCCGGCGAGAGCGGTACGGGCAAGGAGCTGGTGGCCCGGGACATCCACACCCAGAGCGAGCGGCGCGACAAGCCCTTTGTCGCCGTCAACTGCGGCGCCATTCCGGAGAACCTGCTCGAGTCCGAGTTGTTCGGTTACGTCAAGGGCGCGTTCACCGGCGCCGTGCAGAACAAGGAAGGGCTCTTCGAGTTCGCCGACGGGGGGACGCTGTTCCTGGACGAGATCGGCGAGCTGCCGCAGTCGCTCCAGGTGAAGCTGCTACGGGCGATTCAGGAAAAGACGATCCGCCGGGTCGGCGGGACGGCCGACCTGCGCGTGGATGTTCGCATCCTGTCGGCCACGAATCGGAATCTCGCCGAGGAAGTCGGGGCGAATCGCTTCCGCGAGGACCTCTACTACCGCTTGAACGTGATCCAGATCTCGATGCCACCGCTGCGCGACCGGCGCGGCGACATTCCGGTCCTCGTCGGCCACTTCCTGCAGAAGTTCTCGGACGAGCTGGGTCGACCCCTGCGCTCGATGAGCGACGGCGTGATGGCGAAGTTGATGGAGTACGACTTCCCGGGGAACGTTCGCGAGCTGGAGAATCTCGTCGAACGAGCCGTCGCACTGTCCCGGGACGAGTGCATCGGCGTCGATGCGCTTCCGCCGGGCCTGTGTGAGCGCCAGCAGCGCGATACGCCCCAGATCCCCAGCGACGGCATCGACCTCGATCAGGTGCTCGCCGACTACGAGCGAGCGCTGCTCACCCAGGGTCTCGAGCAGGCCGGCGGCGTGAAGAAGCGGGCGGCAAACCTGCTCGGCGTGACCTTTCGGTCCTTCCGCTACCGGCTCGAGAAGCTCGGACTCGACGACGACTCGAACGAGTCGTAGACAGGGTGGGGGCCATGCGGGGACGAGGCGTCCAGTCCGAGGTCCTCGTGAGTCTTGCCCTGGCCATGGCCACCGCGGTCGGGCTCCTGGCGGCCTTCTTCCTGCAGGCCCATGCCGCGCACCTCGACCGGTTGATTCCGAGCCTGGGGCGCGCGCTGGCAGCCGAGGCGGAGACCCTTCCGGTCGCGCTGGGTGACAGTGTCGGCTCGGCCGTCTGGTTCCGGGTGCTGCCCGACAGGGAGCCCGCTCCCCATGCGATGACCGGGGACTCTCTCGACGCGGAATCCCTCGCACTCGCGGTGCAGGCCCGCCTGCAGCAGCGGCCCCTGCTTCAAGCGGGACGGCCCTGGCAGCCCATCCGCTTCGCGAAGCCGGTTGCCGGCGCGGCGCCGGGCGTCGTCGCGGTGGCCGTGCTGCCACCGTCGATGGAGGCCTGGGTGCTTTGCAGTCTGCTCGCCGTCGACGTGCTGGTCTTCGGCTGGCTCGGTGGGTACCTGCTTCGCCGGCGGGTCGTCCTGCCCCTGCGAGAGTTGGCGCGGGTCGCGCGTGCGATCGAAGAGCATGGGCCCGGCCCGCGCGTATCGGTAGACGGCGTACAGGAAGCCGTCGAGGTGGGCGAGGCGCTCAGCGACATGAGCGAGGCCCTGGAACGACAGACCACCGACTTGCAGAAGGCGGTCAGCGAGCTACGCGAGGCGAACGCAAGCCTGCGACGGGCCCAGGACGGGCTGGACCGCTCCGAACGCCTCGCCTCGGTGGGACGTCTGGCAGCGGGCGTTGCGCACGAGGTCGGAAATCCCATGGGTGCGGTGCTGGCCTTTCTCGACCTGGTGGGTCGCGACGAGGATCTGTCGGAGCGTTCCCGCGGCTATCTCGGCCGCGCCCTGGAGCAGTGTCAACGCGTACGTCGCATCCTGGGCCAGCTGCTCGACTTCTCCCGCCCCCCGCGGCCGACGCCGTCGGAATTCGATCTGGCCGAGGCCGCGGAGCAGTCCGTGTCCCTGGTGGTGGCGCAGGAACGCTATGCGGATATCGACTTCGAAGTCGTCTCCGCGGGGGCGCCCGGGTCCTCTCGGGTCGTCGCCGATGAGAGTGTCGTCGGTCAGATCCTGTTGAATCTGGTCCTGAACGCGGCGGATGCCGTGGCCCGGGTCGAATCGCCCAGCGTGCGGCTGACTGTGGCTGCGCGTTCGGGAGAGGAAGCCGGGACCGTCGTCTGTTCGGTCGAAGACAACGGACCGGGGGTGGACCCCGAGGATCGCCGCCGGATCTTCGATCCGTTCTTCACCACGAAGCCCCCCGGAGAGGGTACGGGCCTGGGGCTCGCCACGGCCCTGCGACTCGCGGAGGAAATGAACGGTGGCCTCGAATGCCAACGGCCCCGACACCTGACAGGTGCGAACTTCGTTCTGCACCTGCCCGCGTCCGGGGCCGCCGTCTAGGGCTGACGAGAGGGCCGCCGAGCTGCCGGGCCTATCGAGGCGCGATCTTCACCACCAGGCGCCGGGCGATCATCTCGTTCTTGCCGGATGCGCGGCCCGAGTACTCCACGACGACCGATTCCTTGGCGGGGTCGGGGATCGACTCGAACTTCATCCGCTTGTTGTCGTCGCCGTTGTAGATGAGCGTGTCGTCCGTGACGTGTACGACCAGGTCGTCGATCTGCAGCGTCATCGCATCGGCGTTCTTCGCTTCGAGGAAATCTTTGCCGGTCATGCTGCGACCCTGGGCGCCCGCGAGGCCCACCCATCCCACGACCAGAGCCGTGGCGGCCGCGAACGAGATCGCCTTTCGCAGGATTCCCGAGCGCCGGTTGGATGCTTCCATGTTCGTGTCTCCTTGAAGAGCTCCGGGCGGTGTTGCCGCCCGGAGCAGTCTCTTCTCGAGACGCGGGCTCGCTAGAGCTCGCGCCAGTAGAACTGACCGATGCCGCCTCCGCCCGTGGGCAACGGGCAGTCGCTGGGCCAGTTGGGGCAGGGGCAGTCCGCACCGGGGCAGTCCGGCACGCCATCGCCGTCCAGATCACCCGATCCCGGTACCACCACCTCGCCGTCCTGGTTGTTGATGATCACCTTGTTCGGGTTCGGATCCGTCGAGCTGCCCGTGTAGCCACCGCTGCTGATGGTGATCTGCGGCGATGTGGGCATGCCGTTGCCGAGGTTCACACTGATCGACGGAGTCCCGCCGCTCCCCGGTTCGACGAAGACGCCGGCACCACAGTAGACCTTGTAGGCGTACAGCTTCGCGATGCCGTTCGAGATGCAGGGGTCGACGCTGATGGTCGGGATGTACGAGGCCGCCAGGACGATGTAGGAGAAGATGTCGGATTCCGTGACGAACTTCTCGGCTTCCTCGCCTACGAAGAAGTATCCCTTGTAGCTCGACGTGTCCGCGCAACCCGTATTCGGGGGAAGCTGGACGAGATCGCTCTCGAGGGTCACTGTGGTGGGCGACGACTCGTCGAAGGAGTCCGAGTCGACCAGCGTGTAGAGCCGGTTGTTCTCGAGCGTGGTGCCCGTGACTCCCTCCTGCCGGAGGTTCATGCGCTCGCCGGTTCCGATGACCAACCACAGGTTGCCGTTCTTGAGCGTGGCGCTCGGCGTGAAGAACATGCTCTTGTAGTAGGTCTTGCCGGGCGGGCCCGCGACGAAGTGCGTGGGGGCCGCGAACATCTTGCGGAAGGGCCAGTTCGGCTGGGTGACGGACCCACTGCCATTGATCGGGTCCTGTCCGATCTCGCTGATGACCCACTTCCAGATGTTTCCGCCCAGATCGGGCATGTAGATGACGTCCGCATAGCCGTCGAAGTCCAGATCGAAGACGCCCGGGCTCGCGGTCATGGCGTAGTGCATGGCCCGTTCCGGATTCGACGAGGAGTAGACGAAGGACGCCGGGTTCGTGCTCGAATTGCTGCCCGTCGGGTCGAACTTCTTCTCTGCCAGAACACGGCCGGTCTTCAGGTCGATGATCGCGATGCCGCGGCCCTCGGTGCCCAAGACGTCGTAGGCAGCGTCGTCGTTCGGGTCGCTTTCGGGTGAGTACCCGAGGCCGACGATCGCCACCCAGCGGTCGTAGCCCGGAGTGGTCGCGTTGGGGCTGTTGATGGTCGGGTTGACCCGGATCTTGACAATGACGGGCTCCGACCAGGTCTGGCCCATGTAGTCGACGATGCCGCCGGTTGCGTCCTCGCGCGGGAACTCCCACAGGTAGCAGGGGTACATGCCGCCGCTAGCAGGTGAGGGGCAGGTGACCGAGCCCGGATTCGTGATGTCGAGGGCGTAGTAGCTCTTGCCGCCCTGGCGGAGGCCGCCCATGGCGATGGTTCGCCAGGACTGCCAGCCCGTCCCGTCCGACGGTCCGTTGGCGGAAGCCGAGGTATAGAACCAGACGTCTGCGACCGAGGCCGAGCTGTCCACGCCGTAGACGTTGCGGCCACCCGCATCGATCGGGATGTCCTTTGCGACCTGACGCGTCGCGTAGGGCATGAAGCCCACGATCTCCGCGCCGGTCCCCTTGTCATAGGTGGGCGGGGTCGCGCCCGTCTGCCAGGTGCCGGCATCGAAGAAGCGCAGGAAGCCGTCGTTCGCGCCCGCCACGATCACGCGCTTGCGGGTCTTGTAGTTGGTGGCGAAGGCCTGGTAGTCCGGGTCGCGGACGAAGGAGGCGGGTCCGGGGACCACGACCGGGTCCGAGTGGAAGATGTCGCCGAGCTTCCAGGGACGCTCGACGCAGCCACCTCCGACCGAGCCGAGATCACAGCCGCGCAGGTTGTCGACGATGACGTCTCGCAGCTCGTCGGCGTCACTGGGCGGCGTGTACAGCCCGTAGTTGTACTTCGGGATGTCGGCAGCCGTCAGGCCGAGCAGCGCCGGCGTCAGGTTCGGACGCACGAAGGAGGTCAGCTGGCTGATGCCCGGAGACGCCGTCGGGACGGTCGTGACGAGGTTGCGGGATCCCGGCGTGCGGACCGCGAGCAGCTCGCCGGCGTCCCAGAAGGGGACCGCGGTCTGGAGGAAGGTGCCTGCGACGCAGGTGGCCGGAGCGCCCGGGTCTGCGAGCGCGCAGTTGTCGTTGGCGTCCCGGATCTCACCCGCCTGGGTGATCGTCCACGACTTGAGGCGACCGGTCCAGTAGCCGGTCTCCGTCGAGGGTACGAACAGGCTGGTGTAGAACTGCCCGCCCTCGGAGGTTCGGGTGGCCGGCACCGTCGCCGCCGTGAAGGACTGCGACTTCTGCACGATGTCGCTGATGGCGTCCACGATGGCCGTCGCCAGGGCGTCGGCGTCGTTGCTGGTCGAGAAGGTGCCGTTGCCGACCTGGGCGGTCTTCTGCAGCAGGGAGTTGGCCGCGGCGTTTGTGGTGAAGCCCACGGTATAGACGTCGATGGTCTGGTCGTAGCCGTTGTGCGGGTCCATGTCGGGCCGCGCATCGTTGTCCTGCATGAACTTCGCGATGTCGTCGAGGTAGCGGCCGCACAGGTCGGTCGCGCCGCCGGCGCAATCGGGCGCAGCGATCGGCAGCTCGACTTCGCCGTCGGGGTTGTAGTCGCCGATCAGGGTCAGGAAGTCTGCGAAGCCCTGGTCCGTGGTGGCGGTGCTCGAGACGAAGGTGTCCTTGGTGGGCTCGCCGTCGGTGATGATCACGACGAAGTTGCGCTGACAGGCCTGCTGGATGGGGCTGTCGGGCACCGTCGGGGAACCCGAGGTGTTGTAGGAGCCCCCGCTGGTGGTGCGGTACTCGTACTCGGGGAAGGTGATGCCGCCGGAGACGGGTCGATCGCCGCTGTCGCGGCTCATGAAGTAGGTGTAGACCTGGAAGAGGGTCTCGCCGAGGGGCGTCCAGGTCTCGCCCTCGAGGTCGTCGATGGCGTCGTCGAGGTGGGCGCCGTGGCTCTGGCTGACCCCGTTCAGGGAGTAGACGTTGGGGTTGCCGCTCGCATCGAGGTAGTCGTCGGCGGGGACGACGATGTAGCCGCCCTGGGGGTCGGATCCGCCGCGGAACTGGGCCAGGCCGAAGCGCACGGCGCCAGACGCGTTCACCTCGCAGATGACCTTGCGCAGGATCTGCTTGGCTGCGCTGACCCGCGCGCGTCGGTAGAGGTCGAAGCTGCCGCCGCCGACGCAGCTGGAATAGGTGCCGTTGTTGCTGGCCGCGATCTCACTGCGATAGGCGCTTGCCTCGGGGCTGAACATCCAGTTGAGGTAGCGACCGGCCCAGCGCGTCGAGTTGTAGTCGAACTGCACCGCCGGGTCGACGAAGATCTCGACGTTGGCGTTCACGCAGCCGCCCGCACCGCTGCGTCCGGAGATGTTGTAGGTGCCGGATCGGAACGAGGTGTCTGTCGAGCCGCTCGGGAAGCTGTCACTGCTGTTCGTGGTCACGTTGTAGTCGCGGGTGTTGCTCCAGTAGCCGCAGGTGGGCGTCGCGTTCGGGTTGAAGGCGGGATGCCACACGATGTGATTCATCGAGCCCGAGTTGTCCATGATGATCATGACGTTGGGCGGGACGATCGTGGAGAAGAGGACCGTATCGTCGTTCTGCGCCGCTGCGGGCAGGGCGAAGCCGGCGACAGCCAGTGCGGCGAGGGCGATGCGGATGCGGTTGAGGAAGGTCATGGCGTTCTCCTGGATCTCCGAGCGCGGGGTTCGAGTCCCCGATCAGGGGATGTGTTCGCAAGCCCCGTGCCATCGGCTGAACTCTCTCTAAACATCGGAAAGAATGAGGTTTTCCGGAAACGCAAGATGCGGTCCCCCGCTCGCTGGGACCGCATCTTCTTGCGTACTGCGAAGCTCTTTGCGGGGCTGGGCCCGGGCTTCGGTTTGGTTGGGTTCAGTATCCGCGGGCCGCCGGCGCCGCCTGGGGCTGCTGGACGCCCACGGTCAGCTCGAAGGTAAAGGTGCTGCCCTCGCCGCGGCTGTCCTTCACGCCGACCTCGACGGGATGGACGCCGCCCTGGGTCGAGGTGGGCGTCCACGTCAGCACGCCCGTGATGGCGTCCATGCGCATGCCGCTCGGGCCCTTCTCGACGAAGAAGCGCAGGTTGCGGTCGCCGTCGGGATCCTTCGCGACGAAGGTGTAGGTGAACTTCCCGTCCTCAGAACGGGTCGCGGGAAGCTGCGTGATCATCGGCGGCGAGTTGCCCAGCATCAGGACCGGGCTGAGCTCGGCCCGGCTGTCCTCTGCGCCGTCGGTCGCGACGACCTCGACCTGCAGCTTGTCCCCCCGCTTCATGCCGGTGGTGTCGATGCTGCGCTCTCGTCCCTTGGGCTCGCCGTTGACGAGCCAGCGGTAGCGGAAGCGCAGCGAATCGTTGTCCGGGTCGGATGCGTGCGGAGTGGCGCTGATCTTCTCGCCTGCACGCACGTCACCGAAGGGCTCGAGGCTCACCGCGGAAAGGACCGGCGGCCGGTTGCCCGCCTTCGCCGTGGCGGAAACGGGCCCGCTCGTGTTCATGCCGTCCGTCGCGGTGACGGTGACCGCCACCCGGTCGCCTCGCTTCAGGTCGACGAGGTAGACCACGGGCTTCTCACCGCGCCGCACTTCGCGGCCGTTGTGGGTCCACACGTACTCGAAGCGCAGGACGTCGCCGTCCGGGTCCGAGGCATCGACGACTGCGCGAATCTCGGTTCCCGCGGCAAGCACAGGAGGGCTGAGGGCAACCCGGGTGATGACCGGGTCCCCGATCCCCGGCTGCTTCGCAGCGGACGAGTCTTCGGCGCCGGGCGTGGCCATCGAGGCGCCGGTCGGCGCCGGCGCAGTTCCCTGGGTGTCGCCGCAGGCCAGGGCCAACGCGGTCAACGCGCCGGCCCACAGGGCGGTATCGATTCGTCTCATGTTCCCTCCGGGCGGTCGTCGGCCTAGTAGCCGGCCGACAGGATCTTGGTTTCCTGCACTTCGATACGCGACGTCGACGCACGGTTGGTCCATAGGCCGCCGGCATTCTCGGGGCTCTGGCCGACCACGTTGATGCGCCAGATCGTGTTGACGTAGCGCGGGTTCGCGAGGTTCATGCCCTCGGCCGGGCCACCGTCCTCGAGGTACTGGATGGCCGCGCCGCCGCCCGGCGGATTGGGGTCCGGGAAGTAGCGAGGCTGCGCCTGGTAGCGGGCATAGAGCGCGGCGTCGCCGAGGTTCACTGCCGGGAGCACCGGCGCGGCACCTCGGCCATCGGCGCCGGCGATGAGCTGGCGACCGTGGGCGGCGCCCGCCTCTGCGGCATAGAAGGCAGACTTGCTTCGATTCGTCAGGCCCGCGATCTGCTGGTCCTTGCCCGAGGTGTCGAGGGCTGCGACGCCGAGCATTCCCATCAGCACCAGCATCATGACCGCCACGAGCATGGCGGACCCGGACCTTCGTCGATCGGTCGGCGTGTTCATCTGGGGGGTTGCGTTCATGGTCTTCCTCCCGCCGGTCCGGGCGCTAGCGCAGGCCGATGTTCCGCGGCTTCACGGTCATCGTGAGGACGCGGCGCCGGAAACCGTCCGGCGGCTGTGCCGGTGCGACCCGGTTTTCCATGGCGATGAACGTGTTGTTCGCGAGGTTTGCGTTGCCGGCGGCGGCTGCATCCTGGGCGCGGGTTCGGATGACCACGCTCAACCGGATCTCGCGCAGCAGGCTGTGATCCCAGCCCCCGCTGGTGTATTGGGTGCCGCCTGCGATCGACCCCGGGTACTCGGCGTTGCTCGTGAAGGGTGGAAGCGCCGGCGCAGGCTGTGGATCCCCGTCGACCACGCCGTCGTCGTTGAGGTCGAAGAAGAACGCCAGCTGCATGTCCTCGACGTCTTCCGAGAGGACTACGCCGTTGCGGGTGAGCTGATTGGCGGCGTTCACGCGGTAGACCGTTGCGGGGATGGCCACCAGGTCGGCGGGGTTGTCGCCCGCGTTCAGGGCGCGAAGCGGCACGCTCCCGACCGCGCCGCCGAAGTCGTAATCGACGCGCACCTGGGAAGCGGCCGCGCCGATGTTGAGCGAGCCGGCCTGGATCTGTCCGCAGGAGCTGCCGCGGCTGGGATTGTTGCGGTCCGTGATGATCACGCCGCCGACCTGGCCGAGGGCCGGAACATCGACGAAGTCCGTGTCCTGGACGCCGTTGCTATCGCTGTCGTAGAACGGGTTGCCATCGACGGTCGAGTTCCCGGCGAGTGCGAGGGTGTCGAGGTTCAGACCGTCGTAGCCGCCGGTGATCTGCGCCGCGAGGTCGTTCAGCACCTGGCTCGTCGGGTTGATGGCCGCCGCGTCCGAGACGACGAGGATGTCCGGTGCGTTGATCTGGTCCACGGCGCACACGGCGCCGCCCTCGGGCACCATGAAGCCAGTGACGCGCATCTCGCGTTCGACGAGATCCGTGATCACCCGGAGGTTGGTCTGCGCCTCCGAGACCTGGTCGACGACCTGATAGGTCGTCGTTTGCCGGGCCAGCATGTCCATCAGGAAGACCGACACGATCCCCAGGATGGCCAGGGACACCATGACTTCGGCCAGCGTGAATGCTCTCGTACGTTTCATGAGACGGCTCACGGGTCGTTGTGCCGGACGCTGGAAATCGCGTACGTACTGCCAGGCGATCCGACGGGAGCTTGAGGACTGATCCAGTTGACCTGCACGTCGATGAGGCGCAAGGCCGGGTCGGGGCCCGCCTGGATGCGCCAGATGATCGAGTACGCCTGGGCCACGTTCGGACCGGCGCCGTTGGTGGGGCCGTTGACGATGCGCGGTGCGCTCCATGCCGAAGGCGGGATCGCCGCCCAGGGCTGACGCTGCACGAATTCCATCTGCTGCTCGGCGACGCGCGCGGCTTCGCTCACGTGGCGGCCGTGGCGAGAGCCTTGTAGCGCCTGGGTCTGCATGGCCAGCAGGCCGATCAACCCGATGGCGAGGATCGTCATGGCGACGAGCAGCTCGAGCAGCGTCAAGCCGTCGCGCCGTCGTTCGCATCGCTTCATCGCTCGCTTCACACGCACCTCAGTTCGTCCAGGCATTGGAAGCCGCGTCCCACGCGTAGACCTTCGGGACGCCCAGGGCGGACAGCACGACCGCGTAGTCCCGCTCGCCTGCCGCGGCTCCGCCGTTGGTCAGGTACACGCCGCCGGCCCCCGAGCCCACGGTCCCGGTCACGCATGCGTTGGTGAAGCCGACGGGCACACCGTCGTTGCGGAACAGCACCCGATTCGTCTGTACGCCGAACTGGTCGCTGAACGAGGAGCCCGTTCCGAATACGCCGCCGCCGCCGTCTTCGGGCACGGCGAGTCCGGCGAAGGTGACGCCCCAGTTGAGGTCCCGGAAGTCCGAGTTCGGGTCCGAGGAGACGTTCATCACCGTCTCGGCCGCATCGATGCAGCAGTCGCCGTCGGCGTCGGCGAGCACGACGATCGGACTCGGCAGGGCGGTGCCGCAGGCATCGACGGCCCCGGGCGCCGTCCACATCACGACGTGCTGTTGCTCGGTCATGATCGCCTGTGCGCGGGCGAGCTGGAAGGCGTTCGAGATCTTGCGCGCGGTCGTCTTCGCGCGGTTGTTCGTCTGCATGCGGTTCCAGGTGGGAACGGTCAGCGCAGCAGCGATGCCGATGATGGCAACGACGACCATGATCTCGGTGAGGCTGAAGCCTCTCGTTCGGCGCTGGTCCACGATCTTTGACTCCCTGGAGCGTTCGCTGGTCGACAGGCACTTCCGCGGGCCCCGGGCCCGCCTCTCGAACAAACACGCCGAGGAGGCGGAATCGCAAGGCTCGTGCCAAGTCAGCGAATCGGCTAGCTCCTCGGCTTTCTTGAGTTTTCGGGCCGGGCCGCCGGGCGGCGTGCGCCGCTTGCTACGCAGATCCTTGCGCAGCCCCGCAAGCGCGTGCGCAGCCGGGATCAGCGCTCGGCCAGTTCCGAACGGGCGGCGCGCGGTTGTCGGACCTGCAACACGAACGCCTGGGACTCGAGGCCGCCGAGGCCATCGTCCACCTCGACGACGACGCGGTGGCGTCCTGCCTGTCCCGCACTCGGACGCCAGGTGAGCGTTCCCTCGTGGGCCTCGATGCGCATGCCTTCCGGGGCT
This sequence comes from Deltaproteobacteria bacterium, assembly GCA_029261855.1. Classification (GTDB taxonomy): domain Bacteria; phylum Myxococcota_A; class UBA9160; order UBA9160; family UBA4427; genus JAJDAN01. The sequence goes on along the minus strand of JAJDAN010000021.1, from coordinate 300,235 downwards.
TCGCGCAGCCGGAAGGCGAGGTTGCGATCTCCATCGGGGTCGACCGCGCCCAGCGCGTACACGAAGGTGCCCGTGGCATCGAAGCCCTTCGGGAAGGTGGTGATCGTGGGCGGGGCGTTCGTGACGACGACGGCCTCGGTCTCGAACGCGGGGCTCTCGTCCGTGCCGTCGCGGACCACGACGGTGGCGCGCAAGCTGTCGCCTCGCGCGAACGCGCTGCGCGGCAGGACGGGAGCGGCTGTTTCGATCTCGCGGCTTCCCAGGTGCCAGATCGTACGGATCGTGAGGGGGTCGCCGTCCGGGTCCCAGGCCTCGATCTGGAGCCGCAGGTCGCCCTGTGTGGTGATGCTGCGGGTCGCGAAATCGGCGCGGCGCACGACGGGGGCCTGGTTGCCGGGTCGCGCACGTCGCTCGGCGTGGGGAGGTGCGGCGAGTGGTTTCGGCGCGGGACCGGGGCTGCGCGTCGTTGGCGTCGAAGTCGTCTCCGCAGCGGCCGACGAGACCGGTGGGGTTGCCGGGCGGTCCGGGAGCCTCGGGAGCGGGTGCGAGAGCAGGGCGGGGATAGCGGCGGTTCCGAAGCCCAGGACGCTGAGGAGGGCGATCACCCCGGTCCAGGTGCGACCGGAGAGCAAGCTATCGCCCCATTCCCATTGCCGTGCTCTTGCGTTCATCCGTGCGCCTCTGGGCGGCCCGGAATCAGTCGCGTAGTCCGAACTCCTTGATCTTGTAGAGCAGAGCTCGGTGACTGATTTCGAGCAGCTTCGCTGCGTGCGTACGGTTTCCGTCGGTCGCGGTCAGGGCGCGGCGGATGGTGTCGGCTTCCACGGCGCGCTTCGCGCGCTTCAAGGAGAAGGAGGCCGGGTCTCCGCCGTGCTCGCCGATCGCGGAGACGATGGTCTCGGGGAGATTCTGGAGCGTGATGCGGTCCGTATCCGCAAGGATCACTGCGCGCTCGATGACGTTCTCGAGTTCGCGCACGTTCCCCGGCCAGGCGTAGCTGGACAGGCGTTCCAGGGCATCGTCGGTGAGCGTCCGCACCGGCTTGGCGAGAAGGGTGCGGAAGTGATCGAGGAAGTGGTCCGTCAGGAGGGGGATGTCCTCGCGGCGCTCGCGCAGGGGCGGGACCTGCAGGTGCATCACGTTGAGCCGGTAGTAGAGGTCCTCTCGGAAACGACCGCCTGCGATCTCGCTCTCGAGGTCCCGCGAGGTGGCCGCGATGACCCGGACGTCCACCTGCTGGGCCTTGCTCTCGCCCACCGGACGGACTTCTTCTTCCTGGAGGACGCGCAGCAACTTGACCTGGAGCGCCTGGGGAAGCTCTCCGATCTCGTCCAGGAAGATCGAGCCGCCGCTCGCCTCGACGAAGAGTCCACGGCGTGCGCGTGCGGCGCCGGTGAACGCCCCCTTCGCGTGCCCGAACAGCTCGCTCTCGAGCAGGTTCTCCGGGATCGCACCGCAATTGACCGCGACGAAGGATTCTTCTCTGCGCGGTGACTGCGCGTGGATCGCTCGGGCGAGCACTTCCTTGCCCGTACCGCTTTCGCCCGTCAGCAACGCGGTGGTCTTGTAGGCGGCGGTTCGTTCGAGCAGCTCGAGCAGCTCGATCATGGGCTTGGACGCTGCGACGATGGGGCGGTCGCCGACGGCGCGTTGGACGTCTCGTTGCAGCAGCTCGTTGGCCTTGCGGAGCTTCTCGCGCTCGTAGGCCTTGCGAAGCGTCAGCACGACCTCTGTGGGCTGGAAGGGCTTGGCGAGATAGTCGTACGCACCGCGGCGCATGGCTTCGACGGCGAGATCTTCGGTCCCGTAGGCGGACATCAGCACGATGGGAACGCCGGGAAGCTGTCGTCCGATCTGCGGCATCAGCTCGAAGCCGTCGATGCCGGGCATGCGCAGGTCACACAGCACGACGTCGACGGGATGCTCTTCGATGCGGGCGAGGGCGGCTTCCCCGCAATCCGCCGCCGACACGTCGTAGCCCTCGGACGCGAGCACGAGCTCGAGGCTCTCTCGAAGGGCCTCGTCGTCGTCGACGATCAGGATGCGTTGTGCCATCGGGGCGTGCCTCTCCCTCCTGTTCTTCATCGGCCGGATAGCCGCGTTCACCTGAGGCCAATCCGGGAGCGCGCCGGCAGCCCGGACGCAGCCCGGGCAATTGAGCCAGGCCGGGAGAGATAGAGAACGAGGTCGACCCGCGGGGACTTCGGGCCGATGGCCGCCCCTGATGCGGGGCGAATTCCCGTCACATTACTTGCCGGCGGGGGATGTGTGATTCACCGCACAGATTCAACTCAAGGAAGCGGTGGCCAGGGCACTCAAGTCCCTGAAACACGGGGCCGATACCTCCCGAGGACTCTCACCGTGGCCAGCGACGTCGCTGCGGGTCGCCGGAAGGGAATTGCCGTTGCCGAGCAACAACGTTCAGACCTTCAGAGAAGGTCTCATGATGAGCAAGGCGGAGCTGGCCAGGAAGGCCGGGCTCTCCACTCTCACGATCGACCGCGTCGAAGCCGGTCGGCCGTGCCGCCTCGATACCAAGCGCAAGATCCTGCTCGCGCTCGGTCTCAAGGTATCGGACAAGGACCGGCTCTTCGGCCCCAACTCCGACGCCGATCTCCTCGCCGCGTCCGACGCCATGCGCGCGCCTGACCCCGCGCCCTCGAGTCACAGTGCCGATCCCGTCGCCGCGTCGTCGCCGGCCTGGATCGGACCGAACACCGGAAACGGAGAAAGCACCCGATGAAGCTTGCAATGCCGCGATTCGGAAAGGCCAGTGTGGTGGGCCTCGACATCGGCTCTTCCACGGTCAAGGCCGTGGAGGTCAACATCAAGGGCCGAGACAAGGGATTCGAGCTGCGCAGCCTCGGGATTGCATCGCTCCCGAACGAGGCGATCGTGCAGGGCGCCTTCCTCAACTCGAGCGCCATCGTCGATGCCATCGGCGAGGCGATCGACGTCGGCCGCATCAAGACGAAAGAGGTCGCCGTCGCTGTGTCCGGTCACTCGGTGATCGTGAAGAAGGTCAGCCTGCCGGCCATGACCCGGGAAGAGCTCGAGGACCAGATCCAGTGGGAGGCGGAGCAGTACATCCCCTTCGACGTCAATGAGGTGCACCTCGACTTCCAGATCCTCGACACCAGCGAGGGCGAGGGACAGATGGACGTACTGCTGGTCGCCGCCAAGCGCGACCTGGTAGACGACTACGTCCAGGTGATCCAGGAAGCCGGCCTGGTGCCGGCCTGCGTGGACATCGCCGCCTTCGCCGTCGAGAACGCCTACGAGATCAACTACACGGCCCCGCCCGACGAGGTCGTGGCGCTGGTCAACATCGGGGCGCAGGTGGTCAACATCAACGTGATCCAGAACGGGATCCCGGCCTTTACCCGTGACATCACGACTGGCGGCAACCAATACACCGAGGAGATCCAGAAGTCTCTCTCGATCTCGTTCGAGGAAGCCGAGCGCATCAAGCTCGGTGGCAACTCCACGGACCAGAATCAGGAAGTGGTGCCGCAGGAGGTGGAGCACGCGATCCGCTCCGTGACGGACACCGTGATCGGTGAGATCGCACGCTCTCTCGACTTCTTCACGGCCACTGCGGCCGAGAGCCGAATCAACCGGGTGCTGCTCTCGGGCGGTGGTGCCGGTGTCTCGGGCCTCGACGCTTCCTTCGCGGAACGGAGTGGCCTCGAAGTCGAAGTGATGAACCCGCTGGCGCGCATGTTGCCGAGCAAGGGCTTCGATCCGGACTACCTGACGAGCGTGGGCTCGTCGCTGGGCGTCTGCATCGGGCTCGCGAGTCGGAAGGTGGAGGTCCAATGATCGAGATCAATCTACTTCCCCACCGCGAAGCGAGACGCGCGGCGGACCTGCGGCAGACGGTGGGAATCCTCGTCTTGGGCCTGGTCGTGGTTTGCGCCGGGATCGCGATGGTCGATCGCGGGATCGAGGGCGACATCGCGTCTTCGGAAGCGACCGTTCGCCAACTCGAGGCGGACATCGCCCGATACAAGCCCGAGCAGGAGCAGGTCGAGAAGTTCAAGGCCAAGCGCAGCGAGCTCGAGGACAAGCTCGACGTGATCAAGGGGCTCGACCGCGCACGCAGCGGGCCGGTCCGGATCATGGACGAGTTGTCCAAGAACACGCCGGATCGTCTGTGGCTGACTTCGCTGTCGACCGAGGGAGTCCAGATCACCGTGGAGGGCGACAGCCTCGACACGGGCGTGGTCGCGGACTTCCTGCGAAGCCTCAACGCATCGCCCTACTTCACCGAGGTGGACCTGGAGCGGACTTCGTCCGGGTCTCAGGTCGAAGGCGTGAAGCTCGTGCACTTCATCATCACGGCCGCCCTGGCGGATCCGGATGTGGAAGAGGACGCCAAGTCCTCTCCCGAAGAGGCCTAAAGGATCCCCATCATGGACATGAAGAGCATCGATTTCGAGGAACAGCTCGAGAAGCTCGGGAAGGTCCCGAAGGCGGCTCGCTACGGCGCGGTCGGGGCAGTTCTCGTCCTCGTCGCCGCCGGCTACTACTTCCTGGCCTACCAGGACGCGAGCGCGAGCTTGAACGCCATGCGCGGCCGGTCTCAGGAGCTGCAGCGCAAGCTCACCAACGTCCGCGCCGTCGCGAACAACGTGGGTGAGTTCGAGCAGGAAGTGGCGACTCTCGAGCGTGAGCTCGAGATCGCCCTCAAGCAGCTGCCGAACCGCAAGCAGTTCGAGGACCTGCTCCAGGACATCACCACGGCCGGCAAGAAGGTCGGGGTGTCGATCAAGTCGATCGAGAGGACGCGCGAAGTCGAGCACGACTTCTATGCGGAAGTCCCGTTCACCCTCGAGCTGGAGGGCAACTACCACAACATCGCGATGTTCTTCGAACGCGTCGCGAAGTTGCCCCGGATCGTGAACATCGGATCGATGAAGGTGTCCACCGCCGACCGCAACAATGCGTCGGGCACCGAGCTTCGGGTCGAGGGTATGGCGACGACTTTCCGCTTCCTCAGTGAAGACGCGGACCAGGCGTAGGAGGCGATCGTGAGACGACTTGCTGCAATCGCGGTACTGGCCTGCGTGGCGATCTTCGCTACGGCGTGCGGTGACGACACCGTCTCGGGGCCCTCGGCTGCGGACTACAAGGCCGAGCGGGAACGCCTGCTGGCCAAGATGAAGAAGAACAAGCCCACGCCGCCGTCCGGAGTCGCGAAGGCGCCTGCACAGGCAGGGCCCGCCGATTCTGCACTGGGCGGCTTCGGAGCCGTCGCAGCGACCTACAGCTACGACAAGAAGGGGAAGCGCGATCCCTTCAAGCCGTACCGCCACAACAAGGGCATGCAGGCAGACGCCAGCGGCCCTCTCATGGCATACGAGCTCGAGCAGTTGCAGGTGGTTGCAGTGGTGTGGGACACGGGAAATCCGAGGGCGCTGATCTCGGATCCTCGTGGCGACATGCACGTGGTGAGAGAGGGGACGCCGATCGGTAAGAACGACGGCCTCGTGATCCACATCGGGGACAACATGGTCCTCGTCAAGGAAACGTACATCGACTTCGCGGGCGAAATGACGACCAACGACGTCGAGTTGCGGATTCGCAGGAATCAGGGAGGGTGAGCTCGATGGTCGCTCCGAGAAGCGAAAGCTGGATTGCACGCACGGCGCTCTGTGTCGTGGCGTTGGCAACGGTGGGGGTGATCGCATGCTCCTCGTCGCCGACACCCACGACCTCGCGCGCGGCGGGGTCTGGAGGTTCTGCCGAGTCGGCGGAACGTCTGACCGACGTCCGCGTGGAGAGCAGTGGAGGGGGGAGCGTCATCACCCTGCAAGGTCTGGGGGATCCGGTCTATACCGCGTTCCTTCACGCCGAGCCCAGGGCGTTGGTGCTCGACATTGCGTCCGTGGAGATCGCGACGCCCAACGACCTGGTCATGGTCTACGACGGTCTCGTGGAAAACGTGACGGTCTCGACCTACGGCGGTAGCGGCGGTGAGTCGCTGACCCGTGTCGAGATCGCGCTCTCGCAGGATGCGAGCTACGAGATCTCGAGCGGGCCCGACGGACTGCAGGCGACCCTGTCGCCGGCGGATGGCATGGCGGCCGCAAAGACCGCGGACGATCACGCCGTTGCCGACGAGACCGCCTGGGCCACCGAACTCGGGACCAGCGAGGCCACGCCGGACGATTCCTTTGGCGACGAGTCTTTCGGGGACGATCCCTTCGCGGATGAGCCCATGGCGGACGAGACCGCGATGGAAGCTTCGGACGCCGAGGGTGACGTGGACCCGTGGTCTGACCCGAGCGCCGACATCATTGCAGAGGAGTCCATGGACTCGGACCCCTCGGCGATGGAGCCGTTCGACATGGAGCCCGCCTTCGAGGCGCCGCCGGCTACGCCCGCGACGACACTCACGGGTGTGTCCCATGAGGCGACCGGAAACGGTGTGCTCGTGCATCTCGAGGCAGACGGCACGATCGGTGCGATGGAGACCTTTACCCTCGAGGATCCCTCGCGCCTGGTCATCGACATGCCCGGGCTCGGCAGCAAGGCGCCGGCCAAGACGGCGATCGGTACCGATCAGGTCAGCCAGGTTCGCGTGGGCGCCCATCCGGACAAGGTCCGGGTCGTGATCGATGGCGGCACCGCAGCGGGAGCCTTCGCCGAGCGACGCATCTCTCCCGCGTCCAGTGGCCTGTACCTCGCGATCGGTAGCGGTGAAGACCTGGAGATGGCTCTCGAGGATGCTCTCGGTGCATCCACCGCGGTCGCCGTTGCGCAGGTCGAGACGGAAGAGACCGCCGCCTTGGACATGGGTTGGGAAGACGAAGCGACGCCCGTCGAGGAGGCGGCCATTGCAGTCGCCGTGGCCGACTCGGAGAGTGCGCCGGTGGTCGCGAGCGCCCAGGTCTATGGCATCCACTACGACTCGAAGAAGGAGTACGAGCGGGTGGTCATCCTGAGTGACACGCTCGTGGACTACGACCTGCTCGAGCCCGACGCCGAGACCGTCGTGATCAGCATCCGCGACGCCCGTGTGGCGCCGGAAGCAACGGGTCGCGTGACCGCGCATCCGCGGAAGCCGATCTCGCTGATCTCGACCTTCCAGCAGCCCGACGTGGCCACGCCCGAGGTGCGGGTGGTGGTGAAGCGCGCCTCGGGTCTCGCGCCCAAGGTGATCCGCCGCGGGTCGATGATCTTCGTCGACTTCCCCAACACCGGACTCGTGGCTGCCGCTCCGCCGGCATTCCGAACCGAGCAGGAGTGGATCGATGCCGGCCTGGCCGGGACCACGCCTGCCGCGCCCGTTTCGAACACGGTAGTCAAGGCAGACGACGGCAGCGTTCTGGAGATCAGCCAGACGTCGCCGGCCGTGACCGACGACGGCACCATGGTCGAAGAGCCGGGGATGGAGTTCTCGGACAGTGCGTCCCCGAACTTCGATAGCGGAGACATGGGCATGGATGATCTGTCCGCAGGGGCGGTTCCGGTCGCCTCGCCGGGAGCCCTCGAGCCCCCGGCCGCCGCCGACATCCTGGAAGAGGGAGGGCTGATCGACGGCAAGGAGTACGAGGGCCGTCGCATCTCGCTCGACTTCAAGGACGTTCCGGTGGCGGACGTGCTGCGCCTCATCGCCGAGGTCAGCGACCTCAACCTGATCGCGGGTGACGAGGTCGACGGCAACGTCACGATCCGACTGGTCGACGTTCCCTGGGACCAGGCCCTCGACGTGATCCTTCTCACGAAGGGACTCGGTTTCGTCCGGGTGGGCAACGTGCTTCGCATCGCGCCCGCGGACATCATCAAGGCCGAGGAGGAGCTTCGGCTTCAGGAGCGCCGTAACAAGGAGACTCTGGAAGACCTGGTCGTCAAGCTGCAGCCGGTCAACTACGCGAGCGTCGCCGACATGGCGCAGCTCGTGAAGCGACTGCTGACGCCGCGCGGCACGGTCAACACCGACGTCCGGACCAACACCCTGATCATCAAGGACATCCCCTCGGTGATCGACGAGGCGACCGCGCTCATCAAGGCGATCGACACGGAGACACCTCAGGTGTTGATCGAAGCGAAGATCGTCGAGGCTGCCCTCGACTTCTCTCGCGAGCTCGGTTCGGTGTGGTCCCTCGGGACGAACCAGCTGGAGGACGGCTTCAGTGGGAACGCGCCCAATCGCGATCTCGGTGGTCCCGACTTCCGCTTCCACGACGCCAACAACGTGATCTTCGGAAACCCGATCACCTCGCTGCCGACCGGTCTGTTGAACATGAACGCCTTCGTCCTGAACGAAGACTTCAACGTCAACGTCCAGATCCAGGCCGCGGAGTCCACGGGTGACGGCAAGGTCATCTCGAGCCCGCGGGTCCTGACCCTGGACAACCGGGAAGCCGAGATCCAGCAGGGTGTGTCGATTCCCTTCCAGACCTTCGAGAACGGCGATGCGAAGCTGGAGTTCATCGACGCGGTGCTGTCCCTGCTCGTCACGCCTCACGTGACCTCGGACAAGACCATCATCATGCAGGTGGAGGTGACGCGGAACGCGCCGGACGACTCGGTGCCGACGCCCACCGGTTCGCCGGCGATCGCCCGGGCCGAGGCCCGGACCGAGACCCTGGTCAAGGACGGCCAGACTCTCGTGATCGGCGGCATCTACACCGTCAACGAGTCGGAGCGGGAGAGCCGCGTGCCCTACCTGCACCGGATCCCGGTCATCGGGTCGGCCTTCAAGAGCCGCGAGGTCACCGATCAGCGCAAGGAACTGCTGATCTTCGTGACGCCGCGGATCGTGCTGGCCTCCGAGCTGGCGGGGAACTGAGCCGCAAGGAACACGATCTCGCGCGGAAGTGCCGCGCAGAATCCGCACCATGGAACGGGGGAGGGCTTCGGCTTCTCCCCCGTCTCCTTTTCGGGCCTCCCTCATTCGGATGACCCTTGCCTGGGCGAGCCCCGGCAGTCGCGGCCCCTATACTGCCGCCCGTGACGCGCCCGAAGACTCGTACAGGCCCGATCTGGCTCGTCGGCATGATGGCGTCCGGGAAGTCGACCGTCGGGCCCGTGCTGGCCCGGCTGCTGCACCGGCGCTTCGTGGACAACGACCATCGCGTGCGGGAGATCGCTGGGCGGAGCATCCCGGAGATCTTCGAGAGCGAGGGCGAGGCCGCCTTCCGGGCCCTCGAGGCTCGCGCGATCCGGGAGGCCGGTCAGGGAGACGCCGTGGTGGCGCTCGGAGGTGGGGCCATCGCCCAGCCCGGCGCGCCCGAGCTGCTCGCGGAAACGGGCACGGTGGTCTATCTCCAGGCTGGGGTGAACGCGCTGATGGAGCGCGTGGGTGTCGCGGCGGGCCGTCCGCTGCTCGCACACCTGACGGAGCGCGAACGGCGCGAGCGGATCGAGCAGATGCTCTCGGACCGGGAAGACGCCTACCGCTCGGCGGAGATCATGGTGGAGACGGACGGAATGAGCGTGCAGGACGTGGCTCGCGCGATCGTCCGCGCGCTCGACGAGGAGGGGCCGTGAGCGCGCGTCCGAAGAAGATCGCCCGCAGCGAAGCGAGGCCGCGGGTCGTCCGGGTGTCGCTCGGCGAGCGCAGCTATCCGATCCGGATCGCGTCGGACGGCCTCGGCGGCGTCGGCGCCGAAGTCGTGAAGCGCACCCGCGCCAACCAGGTCGCACTCATCACGGTGCCCGGCGTCGGGCGACGCTATGCCGGCCCCGTGATGCGGTCGTTGCGGGAAGCCGGGTTGCGGGTCACCCGGATCGACGTGCCCGACGGTGACGCCAGCAAGAATCTGGCCCAGTTGGCAGAGCTCTACGACGCGTTCCTGGCCCGGGGCCTGGACCGGAAATCGGCTCTGGTGGCCCTGGGCGGAGGCATGGTGGGTGATCTCACGGGCTTCGCGGCCGCCACCTACCTGCGCGGCATCCCCTTCGTCCAGATCCCGACGACGATCCTCTCCATGGTCGACGCCAGTATCGGCGGCAAGACAGCGGTGAACCTGCCCCAGGGCAAGAACCTGATCGGCGCCTTCCACCAACCGTCCCTGGTGTGGATCGACACCGGCACCCTGGCCTCGCTGCCGCGCAGGGAACGCGCGGCCGGGATGGCCGAAGTGGTGAAGGCCGGGGCGCTCTGGGACGCCCGCTTCTTCGCCCGTCTCGAGCGAGATGCCGAGCGCCTGATGGCCCTCGAGCCCGGCGCGCTGATCCCCGTGCTCGAGCGCGCCTGCCGCATCAAGGCCGAGGTGGTCGCACAGGACGAGCGCGAGGAGACGGGCGTCCGTGCGCTGCTGAATCTCGGCCATACCCTCGCCCACGCGATCGAGAAGCAGATGGGATACGAGGAGATCCTCCACGGGGAGGCGGTCGCCATCGGCATGGTCCACGCCGCCCGTCGCTCCGAGGCACTGGGGCTGGCCGCTGAGGGGACAGCCCCTCGAATCGAGGATCTTCTGCTCCGGCTCGGGCTTCCGACCGAGATCCCCCGGTATGATCGCAGGGCTCATCTCGAGGCGATGAAGGTCGATAAGAAGAAGGAGGGCCGGAAGATCCACTACGTCGTGCTGCGCCGGATCGGCGAGGCCGAGACGGTGGAGCTCTCTCCGGCCGAGATCCTGCCCGCGAGGAGATCCGCGTGAGTTCCCAGATGCGTACCGATTTCGCCGCCGATGCCGAGCAGCTGCGACTGAACGGCAATGCCGTCGCCGCCATCGAAGTCGCCGAGGCCGGTCTGGTGCGGACGCCGGACGATCTCAAGGGCCGGATCGCCCTGGCCCTGGCGCGAATCGACCTCGGTGACGTGCTCCAGGCGCGGGACGAGCTGGCGGCAGTGCTGGCGCCGAGCCGTGCCACCCCGCGTCCCACTTCGGCAGCCGCTCTCGAAGCTCGGGCCCCGGTGGACTCGGCTGCCGGCTTCGACCTCGACGGAGAGGTCGAGGACGACGAACTCGAGACGGCATTCGCCCTGGCCGAGAGCGATCCCGACGAGATGATGGACGCGAACCGGGTGGTCGAGCAGACCCTGCGCGCGGCGGAACTCGACGCGCCGGAAGCCGACTTCGACCTCACGAGTCATCCGACCTACGCGACGGAATCCATGGCCATGCTGCTCGACGAGCAGGGGCGCCGCGCCGAGGCGGCCGCTCTGCGCGAAGTGCTAGCCGAACGACGCAACACCCAGGCATCGCCGAGCCTCGAAGAGCCGGATCTCGAACTGGCTTCGGATTCGGACCTGGCGCCGGCCTGGGGTGCAGCCGGTCTCGGGCCGGACCACGCGCGCCAGCTCCACGTGGTCGCGACCCTCGAGGGTTGGCTCCACAACCTGAAGCGGAACGGGAACAAGAACACGCGGGCGCAAGGTCGCGGTGCAGCCGGGGGGGCGGCATGAGCTTCGAGAGCATTCTCGAAACGATCCTGAACGAGTGTGGCGGCGGTCTGGGGATCGCCTTGATGGGGTCCGATGGGATTCCGATCGTCCAGCTCACGAGCGAGAAGCCGGGCAATCCCGTCGGCGACGACATCGGCACCGCCGGCGTCGAGTTCGCGCGCATCCTGTCCGAGATCCAGAAGGCGTCGGATTCGCTGAACGCCGGACCGATGAGCGAGACGCTGATCAATCTGGCGGCCTTCCAGCTGCTGTTCCGCAGCGTCGACGACGACGTCATCCTGGTGCTCGCGATCGCGCACGACGGCAATCCGGGCAAGGCACGCTATCTCGTCCGGCGTCACCTGGTGGCGCTGCGCGAAGAGCTTTGAACCCAGCCCAACCCCGCCCCTCTGACCCCCGCCCAACCCGCCCCTCCGGGTCGGCCTGCTAGGCTCTGCGCCATGTCATCCGAAGCACTTTCGATCCTCGTGGTGCACGGCCCGAACCTGAACCTGCTGGGGACTCGTGAGCCCGAGGTGTACGGATCGGTCACCCTCGAGGAGATCGACGACCAGCTCGAGGCGGCCGGCAAGCAGCTGGGTTGCCAGGTCGAGTGCTGCCAGTCGAACCACGAAGGCGTGCTGATCGACCGCATCCAGGAAGCCCGCAGCTGGGCCAACGGGATCCTCATCAACCCCGCTGGTCTCACCCATTCGAGCGTGGCGCTACGCGACGCGTTGCTGGCGACCGAGCTTCCCGTCGTCGAGGTCCACCTGTCGAACGTGTTCGCGCGCGAGGCGTTCCGTCACCACTCGTACGTGTCGGGTATCGCCGTCGGCGTGATCTCGGGCTTCGGCCCGCACAGCTACCGACTCGGGCTGGACGCGCTGCTCGCGCATCTCGACGCGCAGTCCGAGGCAGTCTCAGACGCCCAGGACTGAGGGCATGGGCTTCCGGCTCGTGGTCGACGAGGGGCGCCGGGTCCTCAATGCACCCGCGTCCGGACCCTTCAACATGGGGGTCGACGAGGCGCTGCTCGCGACGGCGCTCGAGACGGGCCTGCCGAGCCTGCGCTTCTACACCTGGGACGGTCCGTGGCTCTCGGTGGGCTATGCGCAGCCCCTGGAGGAGGGGCAAGGGGAGCGTCTCGCGAAGGCTGGGGTGGGCCTCGTACGCCGGGTGACGGGAGGCCGCGCGGTCCTGCACGGCGCCGACCTCACCTACGCGATCGCCGCGCCGGAGGGTCTGCTTCCGAGCGGCGTGCGCGAGTCGTATGGCGTGGTCGCGGACGCGCTGCTGCTGGCGCTCACGGATCTCGCCGTCGACGTGCGTCGAAGTGATCCGGGCTCGCGCGCGCCCGCGGCGGGTGTCTTCGACTGCTTCGAACGGCCTGCCGCCGACGAGATCTGTCTCGGTGGCCTCAAACTTTCGGGAAGCGCACAGCGACGGGTGGGAGACGGCTTCCTGCAGCACGGGTCGATCCGGATGCGTCCGGACCCACCGGAAGTCGTGCGCGCCGTGGCCCCGGACGGCACCGGCCTCGGGGGTACGAGCCTCGAAGAGGGCGGCTATGCCGTCGCCGGCGAAGACCTCGTCGAGGCCTGCTTACGGGCCTTCGAATCCCGTCTCGGGGTCGCTCTGTCACCCGCCCCCCTCGACCCCGAAGAGCTGCGGCGAGCCCGCGCGAGACGCGCCGAGCCCGCAGCTGGGTCCCATCTTCGGGACGCGCCCGAGGCCCGAATTCCGTTGAAGTCGTAGGGGAAACCCCCTCAAGAGCGTCCGGCGTCGTCCCGATAGACACGTCGGGAGGGGCTGCGCCCCGCCTGCCTGCTCTTGTCGCGACTTCGTGAGGGATCCTTGGCCGTCAACAAGCGGAAAGTACTGGACGCTGCGCGGAAGTACGCGCAGAAGGGCGCCAAGGAGAAGGCGCTCAAGGAGTATCACACCCTCCTGAAGCTGGATCCGCGCGATGCCAAGCTGCATCTCGAGATCGGTGACTGCTATCGCCGCTGGGGGCAGATCGACGAGGCCATCACCCAGTACGCGCGCGTCGCCGACCAGTACAAGGACGACGGCTTCGACGCGCGTTCGGTCGCCGTCTTCAAGCAGATCCTGAATCTCGACCCCAAGCGTTACGCAGCGTACGTGTCGTTGTCCGAGCTGTACCAGCGCATGGGTCTCGACTCCGAAGCGCTGGGTGCGTTGCAAGCGGCCGCGGACGGCTACCACAAGGAAGGCGACAAACCCGCCGCCCTCGAGCTGCTGCGCAAGATGGCGACGCTCGACCCGACGAATACGACGAGTCGCTTGAAGGTGGCAGAGCTCCTGCGACAGGAGGGCATGGAAGACGATGCCGTCGCCGAGTACCAGGAGGTGGTGGCCGAACTCAAGCGCCAGGGCGCGCATGAGCAGACCTTGCCCGTGCTCGAGCGAATGCTCGAGCTGCGCCCCGACGCGCCCGCAATCCTGCTGGAGGTCGCCCGCCGCCTGATCGAGGTTCGCAAGCCCGAGCGTGCGGAGCCCTTCGTTCGCAAAGCGGTCCAGTGTGACCCCGGGGAGGCGGACACCCTCGAAGTGGCGATCGACGTCTACAAGGCGCTCGGGAACGACGACGAGCTCGCCACACACACGCGTGCACTCGCCAAGATCTACCGAGACCGCGGCGACCAGGACAAGGCGCGCGAGCTGGCCCAGCGCATTCCGCTCAGCCTCGAGCTGGGGGAAGAGAACCCGTCGAAGCCCGCGATCGACGAGACCGAGTCCGCGTACCTGAGCGACGACGAGCTGCTCGACGACGAGTTCCTCGCCAGCGACACGTCGGAATCGAAGGACGTCTCGAAAGGGCTCGAGCTTGGCGCAGACGACGAACTCGAGCTCGAGCTCGACGACGAGGCCGGACTCGACGAGCTCGTCCTCGATCACGAAGAGCCGATGCTCGAGCTGCCCGACGACGAGTCGTCTGCGGACGAGCAGGCGGCAGACGACGAGCCGGCCCCGCTTCCCGAAGGCGACCCGGAGCAGCTACTTGCCGAGGCCAGCGTCTACCTGCGCTACGGCAAGCGCGAACAGGCGATCGCCAGTCTGCAGGCCGTGCTCCAGCAGGAGCCGGGGCACCGCGCGGCGCTCGAGCGCCTGGGCGACGCCTATGCCGAGGGTGGCGACGACGTGCCCGCGGTCGCCGTGTGGACCCGAGCCGCAGAGCGGGCAGCGGCCGAGGGAGATGCAGAAGGCTTCGAGGTGTTGCGCGATCGGATCGCGGCACTCGACGCCGATGCCGCCGGACTCCTCGAAGGACCGAGCGCGGGCGGGGCACTCGATTCCGATTTCGAGGTCGAGGTCGATCCGGGCGACGACGACTTCGAGATCGACGTGTCCGTCGGTGACGACGACGAGCCCGACGAGCCGGAGGCCGAGGCTGACGACGATGCGGCCTTCGATCTCGACGTCTCCGGTGAAGATCCTGCCGCGATCCTCGAAGAAGCCCCCGCTGCCGATGCGGCCGACGACGACTTCGAGATCGATATCGATGTCGACTTCGACGACGATGCGGCGGAGGAGGCGGACGCCGCCGCCGACCCGGCCGAGGAAGAGGAAGAGGCCGAGGACGACGCCTTCGATGTCGAGATCGACGACGCCTCTGAAGCCGAAGACGAGGTCGCGGCGAAGTCGGCGAGCGCAGGCGGTAGCTCGAGTACGACGTCGCAGCAGGTGGCCGAGGACCTCGAGGAAGCCGAGTTCTACCGCCAACAGGAGCTCTTCGACGAAGCCGAGGCGATCTACCGACGGGTCCTGAAGATCGCGCCCAACCATCCGAGCGCGCTCCTGCGTCTGGGCGAGCTGGCCGCCGCCAGGGGCGACGATCCCGCCGCCGCTTCGACGGCTGCGAGCGAAGCCGCCGCCCCGGCGCCGGAAGAAGCGGTGGCCGAGGTACCCGAAGCAGCAGCGGCCGAGGAGCCCGAAGCCCTTGTGACCGAGGCGCCAGGCGAGGATTCCACCGAAGTCGCCGAGCTGTCCCTCGGCGACGATGAGGAGGACGACGAGCCGGCGGTGCAGATCGACGTGCCGCCCGCGCCCCGCGCAACCGAGGCCTCCGTTTCGCGCGCAGACGACACCGTGCCGCTCGGCGAGCTTCCCGACGTGTCTGAAGAGGAAAGCGACGCGGAAGACGATGAAGAAGAGGACGGCGGCTTCGATCTCGCAGCTGAGCTGCGCGACGTCATCGAGGAGGACGAAGACCCCAACGCCGAATCTGGTTCCGGTCTCTCGACCGTCGAGGACGGCTTCGAGTCGATCTTCGCGGACTTCAAGCAGGGTGTCAGCGCGACCTTGTCCGAGGACGACTACGAGACTCGCTACGACCTCGGCATCGCCTATCGCGAGATGGAGCTCTTCGAGGACGCCATTGGCGAGTTCCGCATGTGTCTCGACAGCCCGAGCTGGAAGCTCGCGAGTCTCCACATGATGGGGCTATGCGCACTCGACCTCGGACGCTCTCAGGATGCCGCCAGTCACCTCGAGCAGGCCCTCGCGACGCCCGATCTTCCGCCCGAGCAGAGGGCCGGTCTCCATTTCGATCTGGGGCGAACTCTCGAAGTCGTCGGTGACCTCGCGCGCGCGCGTAGCTCGTACCAGGCGGCGCTCGACGCCGACCCGGACATTCCGGGCATCCTCGAGCGCATCGAGGCGCTCGACGCCGGCACCCCCTCGGAGGCCTCGGCCGAAGCCTTCGACGCAGAGGACGAAGGCGAGACCTTCGAGTCCTTCGACGACATCGTCGCCGAGGCCCAGGACGACGACGAAGACGACACCACCGAGCAGACCGAAGCCTTCGAGTCCTTCGATGACGTGATCACCGAGGTGGAGGCCGCCATTCCCGCGGCGGAAGCACCGGACGAGGAGATCGCGGACGCCGAGGAGATCCTCGAGGCAGAGCCGGCCGCGGAGGTTCCGCCCGAGCCCGCTCCGAAGAAGAAGCGAAACAAGAAGATCTCGTTCGTCTGAGGAAGCCATCGTGGAGCACCTGCATCACTTCAACTTGAACCAGGATCCGTTCCAGAACGAGCCGGACCTGCGCTTCTATGTCGACAGCGCCAATCACCGGGACGCCCAGCTGCGCATGGAGCGCGGCCTGCGCCAGGCCAAGGGCCTGTGCGTGCTCACCGGGGAGGGCGGGACGGGCAAGACCCTGCTCGCGCGCCGCATCCTCGACAGCCTCGAGGAGGAGATGTTCGACGCGAACCTGATGGTGATGCTCGCGGGCGCGTCCGACGCCCGGTCCGTGCTGGGTCGCTTTGCGCGGCAGGTCGGCGTCGACGACCCGTCCGAAGACCGCTCGTCGCTACTTGCGCAGCTCTACGAACAGCTGGCGATCGTGCGAGAAGACGGTCGCCACACGGTGCTCATCCTCGACGACGCTCACATCCTCTCGCGCGAGGCTATGGCGGAGGTCTGCGGCCTGCTCAATCTCGAGTACGAAGACCGTCGCCTGCTCTCGTTGCTGCTGGTGGGGGTGCCCGGGCTCGACGTCACCTTGTCCCACGACCCGTCTCTCAGTGCACGTGTCGACGTGCGGGTCCAGCTGGCGCCCCTCGATCTGGTGAACACCCGCGCCTATTTGTCGCACCGGCTCTCGGTGGTGGGCGGCAGCGCCGACCTCTTCAGCGAGGCTGCTGTCTCTGCGCTCTTCAAGCTGGGACGCGGCCGGCCCCGCCTCCTGAACACCCTCGCCGACAACGCGCTCTTCGAGGCCTACCTCGAGGGCCAGAAGCAGGTGGATGCGGTCCACGTCGAGCGGTCGGCGGGAGACCTGGGCGTCGGCTCGGACCCAGGGACGACCTACTCGCAGATCCCCGAGGCGCGCATTCCCACGGGCTCCGCGGCGGCTGCTGCGGCGCCCGTTGCGAGTGCGTCGGCGGCCCCTCGCATGGGTGTCGCGAGCGATCCGAACGAGGACTCCGCGTTGGAGCTGTCGACAGTCGCCGCTCCCGGCGATGAAGACGACGTCGACCTCAGCTCGCTGCTCGACTCGGGGGGTGACGACGGCGACCTGACGGTCATCAGCATGGACGACGAGGCCCCGCCCGTCGCCGCCGGCGCACGCAACCTGGACGCCGAGATCGACTCGGGCCTGGGAGACCTGACAGACGACCTGCCGATCTTCGCGACCTCGAACTCCGCCCGGCCCACCACCGCCGAGGCGACACGCGTCGCCTTCTCGGACGAGATCTCGAGTACCGGCGACGAGATCGAAGATCTCTTCGTCGAGCTGATCGAGGAGTAGCCGCGCGACATTTTCGTTGCGTGCATCCCGTCTTGCAGGCTCCGCTGCACCTCGCTGAAGCCCCGCGACGGCCGCCCCCGGCCGCGTGTCGCCGAGCCTCGCGTTAGAATTCGCCCGTGCCTCGCTACTTCGTCTTCCTCGTCTTGCTGTCGTCCGTCGCGCTCTGCGGCGGCACGACCTGCCGCTTTTCCACCGGCGACACGAAGAAGAAGGACAACGACGGGTCGGAGGTCGTCGTCGTCGTCGACACGCGCGTGTCTGGCGGAACGGGCGGCACCGGAGCCGGGCCCGATTCGATCGAGGTCGTGCATGCCGCGCTCGAGACGTCGGTGCTGGCATCCGCCGCCGGCGGGACTCCTGTCACCGAAGTCCCGCCGGGAGCCCCGCTGGAGATCCAATCCGCCGGACGAGCCGCGCCGGGCACGCAGCCCCGGCGAGTCGCCACCGCGATCCCCGAGCCCGGGGCCATCGGCTTGTTTCTCTCAGGCGTCGGCGTCCTGATCTGGCGGCTTCGCCGCCGGCGCTAGCTGGCGAAGCGTAGGCTTCGCTTGCGACGGAAGCCGAGATCCCAAGACGGTGTCTTGGGTCGGCCTCCTAGCCGCCAGGCCTCGTCTGTTGCACCGAGAGGCGTGTGCTAGCTTGCGCCGCGGATGCGCGAGTAGCTCAGTTGGTAGAGCATCAGCTTCCCAAGCTTCTGGTTGAACACTCGCACCCACGCGCTTTCGCTGCTGGCGTCGCTCGCATCAGATGTCTTCCGACAGGCTGTCTGCGAGTTCGCGCAGCCTGGTGCTCTGGACGAGGTGGGCATAGCACTCCTCTGCGACGGCCAGCGTATCGCCGAGGAGCTTCGCGACCTGGACGAGATCGGCACCGCGCGCGAGGAGATCGCTCGCGTAGGTGTGGCGCAGGTTGTGGGCGAAGTGCCGCCGGCCGGCGAGGTCGATGCCGGCCTTCGCGAGATCGGTCTTGAGGCGTCCCGCCCAGGCGTCGGGGTCGAGCACTGGTGCCGTCGTGTTCGCCGGCCGGCGCGGCGGAAACAAGTACGGACTCGGCTCGTGGGGCGCCGTTCGCCGGCTCGGCTGCTGGTAGCGGGTATAGGGACTGGCGCCTAGCGATGCCTGGAGGACGCAGTGCTCCTGCCACAGCAGGACTCCCTGCCAGGCGTCGGACGGGACGGGCAGGGTGCGGCGCGAGTTCTCGGTCTTGAGTTGGCTCGACACGCGTACGGCGACGTTGCGCGGTTTGCTGGCCTTGCGCCGGACCGACAGGCTGCGCGCTGTCGCATTGAGATCGTCCCAGCAAAGCCCGATCGCCTCCGATCGTCGCAAGCCACAGCGCGCGCACAGAAGCAGGATCAGATGATCGCAGCGGCTGCGGTTGCGCGTGATCGCGAGCAGGCGGTTGAGCTCGTCGCGCGTGTACGGGCGCACCTCGTGTGGAGACGTGCGGGCGATCAGCTCGCGATTCCCGAACACCTCGCGCAGCAGCGTCATCTTGGCGCGGAAGGGATTCGGGCGGGAGAAGAGCGGCTCGTCGGTGAGGGGATGCCGGTCGTGGGACGCGCGGCGGAAGACCGCGGCCATGGCGTTGACCTTGCAGGACAACGTCGAGAGCGAACGCGGCTCGCCGCCCGTCTTGTCGGACAGGGCGGCAAGCGTCCGAACGGCAGTGGTGCGGGTCCAGGCGCGCAGGGGCAGGTCGCCGAGCCGGCCGAAGAGCGGGTCGTCGAGGGCTTCGACCTCGCGCCAGCAGACGACGTAGTTCTCGACGCTGCCGGTGTCCTGGGTGGTGAAGCGGAGATGGGCCTCGACGGCCGGCCAGTAGTCCCGGAAAGGCGGGTTCGGGAAGGTGTCGCGGGCCGACGGGTGGCTGGGCGCAGGTGCCAGGCTCTGCGCGTCGGCGCGGTCCGGAAGGGGACGGTCGGTCATTGTGCGGCCCTCGGGACCGGGGCCATGGGGTTCGGGGAGGGTAGCGAAGGTGCGACGAAAGTGAAGGCTCGAGACGCAAGGAGGAGCCGCGAGGGCCGTCCGTTTGCTAGCCTGCGCCCCGGATGCGCGAGTAGCTCAGTTGGTAGAGCACGAGCTTCCCAAGCTCGGGGTCGCGAGTTCGAACCTCGTCTCGCGCTCCAATCCTCGCTCCCTTCCGGGTTCCTGAACGCGCGCGACCTACCCATCCTGAGGGCCGGTGGATTGGACACCTGCTCAACGCGGAGCCCCCCTGCACTCAGATTTGCGCTTGCAGTCCGAGTCCTCGCAATCCACTGAAGCGTCTCCATCGTTGTCGAACGAGTCGTCGCAGCTCGCTTCTGATCCCGCTTCGCAGATCCAGTGAACACAGAGCTCGGCCGCGCAGCTGCAGACGGGCGCGCTCTTGAGAACTAGCGGCGGCGCGAGTTTGACCTCGCTTGCGATGTCGATCGGGGGATCGGTCCCACTTCTCGTCTCGAACCCTGTTCCGTCCGCAGACAGTGAGAGGTGAATCTTCGTGTCAGCGGCGGGCTCAACAAGCTTGAAGAAGAGTGAGGCTATCCAGACTTCCCTGCCGCCCGCGGTAGCGCTTCTTCCGTTCGGCTCGGCGAACTGGATATTGACTTGCAGCTTCCCCGGCACTGGCTTCGGCCATACGCGGAACGCCTTCTGGGCTTCGGGATGTGGGCGGAGAAGGGTTGCGGGCTTACCTCCACCGTAGAGGATATACGCCGGCCGAGCCCCAGTTGTGCCGTAGGCGGGCGCAGGCGCGGGGTACTTGATCGGAAGCTGTGCAGATGAGGCGGCGTCGTAGCTCAGGGCCTTGCTCTCGCCGAGTACGGCAACGGAGAAACGAGAGAGGTTCGGATCGGCGTCGAGAAAGAGATCGACCACGACCGTATCGCCTGCCGAGTAGACGGCCTTCTCCTCCCTGATTCGGTGCTCTATCTCGAAGGCACTCACAGGCGCGATGCTGAAGAGGCACTGTGCGCACCAAGCGATGGATAAGCGAACCCCCCATAGGGACCCCGCGCTCGTGCGGGAATTGAACCTTGTTCGAACCTGCCTGGCTCCGCGTAGCGCCGCTTCGGATGACAACATGCCGGATCCTTCCTTACCTTGCGGTACATGGAATGCGAGGCGCCTAGCGTGCGCACAGACTCCCGTCATCTTCTCTTGGGAGGGTGCAGTCGGATGCGCAGGACCTGTGCGGAGGGTGAAGACCTTTGGGCAGGAGGGGAGGGAGCTCGGGTGCGGCGCAGGCAGCATCCAGCTGGTACTGGCTAATCACTGTCGGCGTTTCGAACATGGGCCGAAGGTCCGCACCAGACAGATTGGTATCCGCAAGTATCGCCCCTGAGAGGCTTGCACCCGATAGGCTCGCATTGCAGAGATTGGCCCTCGTGAGATCGGCATTCTGGAGATTCGCATCGACGAGTCCGGCCGGCACATGTCGTGCGTGAGATCCGTCGGCGTCGTCCGAAGGCAGGCAGCGGACCGGAGCTAGCTGCGCCTCGTTCAGCCTCGCATGGAACAGGTTCGCCCCGCTTAGACTTGCTCCGCGCAAGTCAGCACGCTGAAGCCTGGCTCCCTGTAGCATCGCGCCCTCGAGATTCGCGCCGCTGAGAGTCGCCCCTTGTAGGTCGGCTTTTCGGAGGTTCCATCCCGACAGGTCAACGCCGGCGAGTCTGATGTCCCTCCAGTCCAGACCGGGTAGCCTGCGGGGGCGATCACCGCCAGCGCCTGCATCGGTCGCGGTGAATAGGTGCTTGTAGCTCTCTACCACCTCCGCGAGAACGCGCACGTTGTCGGCGTCCGGGACCTTGGCGCCAAACAGGGAACGAATCGTTGCAGGCAGGTAGAGTAGCTGTGGTTTCTGGGCCCTAGCGAGCTTCTGGGCCTCGGGAACTCGCTCCAGCGCGGCGATTGAGCTTGCTGCCAGCAGCCCATTTTGCCGATTCTCGATCTGGTCCAGATCGCTCTCGTACCGTTGAGACGCCAACCCGAAGAGCGCAGTGTTGATCGTGAGGAACCATAGGACCCCGGTTGCAGGTTGAGGCGCGAGCCCTGGCAGGTCACGACCGGGAAAGAACTTCAGCCAGATGTAGCGGAGCCCCAGGAAGTCCATCAGCTTTCGCGCAGATTGCGGCCAGCGTTCTGGATGACAGACGTGCCTTAGAGGCATGCGATTGCTCCCATGCGTGCAGCGCGAGTCGTCAACAGTATCATTCGCACGGACTGAAGAGCGAGAGCGAAGCTGTTTGCCATAGGGGCCCTACGAGGGAGGCGGGCAATCATCGGCTCGCGCGAGCGGTCACCACACCGCGACCGGAGTGCCGGGCGGGTGTTGCTTGGCTAGTGCGAACTCGCCATGCCCCGTTCAAAGCAACTCCCCTCTTCGCCACTCACGCGAGGCTCCGCGCGGATCGGGTGGATGTCCCTGGATGGGGGTGGCTAGAGATCGTGAAGCGTTGCTTCCTTGATGAACTGCGAGCACTTCGCGGACAGGATGCGGTCCTTCTCTTCCGCGCAGTCCTTGCACTTGCCGTCGGCGTTGCGGTTGTAGCTGGGAAGGTGCTCCCAGGGGCCTTTGTTGATCTCGTCCGCCTGCTCCTGCGAGATGCGGCCCTTGATGCACTCCTCATCGATGAAGCTGGGCCCGCTGCAGGCGCAGCCCAGGGCAATGGCGGTCGAGAGTGAGTATGCGAGAGAGAACCTGTGCAGGGTAGGATGCATTCGTTCGGCCTGGAGGGCGCTGTTTGGCACGAATGGGCGCGGTCCGAAGGCGGCCGAGCTGCCTTGGTCGCCGCGCTAGAGGCCCCCTCGCTAACTGATCGCTCTGTGTGCCACCTGGCTTACAGTAAGCGAGGCTCCTTGCAGGGTGATCGCTGACTCAAGGCGTGGCTGGCCAAGCCCGGAGGAGAACGTGCCGGGGAGGCTGCTCGATACGAAGTGCGCGCCGTCGAAGTCCACCCCTATCTGGCGGTCCGGATCGACTCGCCGCAGGCTTCCTATCGTGGTCCGGACCGGGCCGGCTGAGGTTGCTTTGTCAGTCAGCCGGAGCCGGGGCAGGTTATGAGCTCTCTCCGCATCGTGTCTCGTCTCGATGATGTCGAATGGAGTGGTCGGCGGTGATGACTTGTTGGTGCTTTCGCCGAGCTGTTCACTCTGCTTCAGACGCTCGATGCGGACTCGCTCCCAGTTCCTGCAACCGTCCTGGATCTTGAAATAGACAACTGCAGTTGCGGAAACCTTCAGAGTGCCACGTGATCCATCCGTGTCATAGTACGTAAGCGATCCGGCCGCTTCGAACTCAAGGCGGTCCGATCCAATCTGAGCGTCTAGCTCCGAGATGGCCCTGCTCTCAGCGGGGTAGAAGACCAAGAAGTAGCAAGGGCTGGATTCAGATAGGAGCTCTCTGCGGATTCGCTCGTACTCTTCTTGTGTCAGGCCCCTCGGGATGCCCGATGCGCCGCTCGCCTCGGTCGGTGTCAGGTCATGCGCGAGAACCGTTCCGACTGGGATGGATTGAGCAACATCAATGCGTAGACTGCGCCAATGTGGCCTGGTTTGAGTCTGGAGCGTTAGGACATCGACATGGATCGGGGTGTCGCCGAAGTTCCCGATCGCCAGCGTGCGGCGAGAGTCCAGTTCTAAGACTCGGATGTGTGTATGGGGCCACAGGTTCGTCCGGATCCCTAGGAATGCGTCGGTAGCGAAGAGGAGAAACGACGCAGATACGACGACTACCCCGATCGTCGTCGATGCGTATCTGAGTTCGTTCCTCCATGCCCGCTGATAGCTGCCGCACTCCTTGCACAGGGATGCGTCTCCAGGAATCGATTCAGAACAGGCTATACACCTGCGATCAGCCATCTGCCTGCCGCACTCCTTGAGTCGGGCCGCAATCTTTCCGGTCGAGCTGCGGTAGTAGCCGCTCGGGGCCCCGAGCCCTACGCAACACCGTACAGCCTCGCTGCGCTGCCGTGTAGCACGCTCGCGACGGTCTCCTCGGGCAGGCCGCCGAGCACCTTCTGCGCGTACTCGCGCGGGTGGACGGCCGTCGAGGCGGGGCCGACGGACATGGACGTCGGGTGGGGGTAGTCGGTCTCGAAGAGGATGTTGTTCGGGTACAGCTCCAGCGCCTTGTCGAGGCCGCTCTCTTCGAACCAGAAGCAGGCGTAGATCTGGCGCTCGAAGTACTCGCTCGGGAGCAGGTCGTATTCCGGGTGCTCCTTCGTGATGCCCGCGTTCTGCCACTGCCAGTCAAAGGCTTCCAGGGCGAAGGTCACCCAGCCGACGCCGCTCTCGACGGACACGAAGTCGAGCTTCGGGAAGCGGTGGCAGACGCCGCCGAACAGGATGTCGGCCAGGCACTTCTCGTTGTCCATGAAGGCGTTGGCGCCGAGCTTGGCGAAGTTCGCGCGCAGGCCCATGACGTCGGCGCCGTCCATGTCCCAGGCCGCGCCGGACCCGATGTGGAAGCTGATGGGCAGGCCGGCGTCCTGGGCGGCGGCCCAGATCGGGTCCCAATGCGGGCTCGCCAGGTGGGCCTCGCCGAACTCGCGCGGGCGGCTGCCGAACAGCACGCCGCGGTGACCGCGGGCGGCGCCGCGTTCGATCTCCTCGACGGCTGCCGGGACGTCCCAGAACGGCAGGGCCATCACGGGCAGCAGCCGGTTCGGGTCGGCGGACGCCCATTCCGCCAGGAAGTCGTTGTAGGCCCGCACGCACTCGAGCATGAGCGCGGGATCTTTCAGCTTCAGGAAGGCGCCGGACCCGAAGCCGCCCACGTTCGGATAGAGGACCTGGGCGTGGATGCCTTCGGCATCGAGATAGGCGAGGCGTGCCTTCGCGTCGTGGGCGCCCTTCGGGATGTCGTCCATGGTGTCCGGGCAGTCGGGCAGGGTGCCGTCGAAGCCGGCGATGGCGGTGGTGCCGATGGGCAGCACCAGCTCGCCGCCCACGAACCAGATGTCCTTGCCGCCGTGGCGTTCGATGTGGGGAACGGCGTCGCCCCACTTCGAAGAGACCCGCGACGTCCAGACATCCGCGGGCTCGGAGACGTGACTGTCGACGTCGATGACGCGGTAGCGGTCGAAGAGGTCGGGCATGGGGGGCTCCGCCGGTCGTGGGACGCCAACCAGGATAGACCTTCTGGCCGTTCGCCTGGGCTCAATCTGGACGCTCAGCCCGGCTGGGCTTGCCGTCGGAGCTTCTGCAGTCTCTGGCTCGGGGTGTCGCGCATGAAGTCCGTGGGCGGGGTCCAGGTCTCCCCGTCGTAGCGGTTGCTCCAGCGGCACAGCGCCTGGAGCGTGGGCAGGAGATCGGCGCCCTTGCGGGTGGGGGCATAGCGGTAGCGGGCCGGGCGGTCGCAGTAGAGGACCCGTTCGACGAGGCCGCATTCCTCGAGTCGGCGCAGGCGGTCCGCCAGGATGTTGGTCGAGATGCCCTCGGGGCTCTCGAGGAACTCTTTGTAGATGCGCTTGCCGGTCAGCAGGTCTCGCAGCACCACCAGGGTCCAGCGGTCGCCCAGCAGGTCCAGGGCGCTGGCGATGGGGCAGCCCGATCGGTTCTCCGTCGACATGACCAGGAGATAGTCCTTTCGATTCTGACTTGCAATTCGCAATTCACGCCCGTATCGTGCGTGAGACTTGCCTTCTGCAAGTTACTTGCAGCAACGAGAAGGAGTACCTCGATGGATCTTCCCCAGAAGGGCGGCTGCCTGTGTGGCGCCGTGCGGTTCACCGTCAACAACGAGCCCGCGATCATGGGCGTCTGCCACTGCCGCGATTGCCAGATGGCGAGCGGGGCAAGTCATGCCACCCAGCTGGCGCTGTCTGCGGACGGCGTCGAGATCGCAGGCGAGACGCGCTCGTATGCGCGACCCGCGGACAGCGGCAACGTCGTCCATCGCCACTTCTGCGCCGTGTGCGGCTGCGGGACGCATTCCACCAACGACGCCATGCCCGGCATGATCTTCCTGCGCGGCATCCACCTCGACGACCCGGAGCAGTTCCAGCCCGCGATGGAGGTCTACACGGCCTCGCGACCGTCGTGGGGCGGGCGCTTCGAGGTTGGCGCCAGCTTCGAGCAGATGCCACCGGCAGCCGAGATGCCGGTCTGAGTCGGCCGGCTACCGGACGAGCCCGCGCCCCGAAATCAGGGGCAGGTCGGTCGCGCACAGCAGGCCGGCCGGGGCTTCCGCGAGTGCCGGGATGGCGTTCACGATCCGGGCGGCGGCGGCGCTGTTGCCGCCGCCCGCGTGGTTGCCCTCGGCGTCTTCGCATTCGACGGTGACGACCAGGTTCGGGTGGCCGCTGATGCGGATCTGGTGGTAGCCCTGCTTGCTGGGCCGGGGCCATTGAGGCGCCGTGTCGTCGTCGATGCGGGTGATGTGCTCGAGCACCAGCTTGGCCTGGCCTTCGACGATGGCCTGGACCTCGAAGCGGAAGCCTCCCTGGCTGCCCTTCGCGAAGTGCCCCATGGCGTTCTCGACGTCGCGTTCGAGCGCGTGCTTCTCGACCTGGCTGCGGATTTCGTCGACGGCGAGCCCCAGCGCTTCGGCGAGGGCGCGCAGTGCGCCGCCCCAGACGCCTTCGAGGGCGAAGGGCAGCAGCATGGGCGGGGTCGCGTCCATCGGGCTGCCCATGCCGACGAGGTTTCGCACGGCGTCTGGCTGGTCGTAATGGGCGTAGTTGAAGTTCTCGACGATGCGGATCTCGTGGATCTCCTGGCAGCAGCCGGACAGCACCACGGGCAGCAGGTCGATGGCGAAGCCCGGGTCGATGCCCGAGGACAGGAACGAGCTGTCGCCTTCGAGGCAGGCGTCCTGGAAGGCCGCGCGCAGGTCTTCCGGCGCGCTCGGCGGATGCAGCAGGCCATACATGCCGGCGCTCACCACGTCGATGCCCGCACGCAGGGCGTCGCAGCATTCCTTCTGGGACTCGATCGGACGGAAGTCTCCGTTGACCGCGTAGACGAGCGCGTCGGGCCCGGAGGCAAGGACGGCCTCGGCGTCCCGCGTCGCGGCGACGCCCACCGGCTCCATGCCCGCGAGCTCACCGGCGTCGCGGCCTTCCTTTTCAGGGCTGTGGACGATGACGCCGGCCAACTCGAGAGCGGGGTTCCGGACGACACTGCGGATGGCGGGGGCGCCGACGTTGCCAGGTCCCCAGACGACGACGCGAAGAGGCTTTCGCGGAGCGCGGCTCGATAGAGGCTTCACCTGTGCTTGGCTCGATAGAGGCATCTCGCGAGCGTAGCTCTATTGACCGGGGGGTCCTTCCTGCTCGCGCCACCAGGCGATCGTGCGTTCGAGGGCCTCGGGTTCCTTGTAGAGGGGCGCGTAGCCCAACTGTCTTCGGGCCTTGCTGCCGTCGAAGGTGTGGGTGTGGCACACGAAGCGCACGCTCGACCGCGTGAGCGTCGGCTGGATGCGAGCGAAGGGCCGGGCCAGGAACGCAAAGGCCTCCACGCCGGCGCCGAGAGCCAGCATCACGCCGTAGGGCATGCGCCGCGAGCGCGGCGGTAGCGCGTACCCGAGGGCTTCGAGGATGGGATCCATGAAGTCGAAGAAGTTCACCGCCGGCGTGTCGTCGGTGATGAACCAGGCCTCGCCGTCGACCGCCTCGCCGGGAGGAAGAGTCGGGTCGAGCAGGTGCTGCATCGCGAGCACGTGAGCGTGGGCGACGTTGCCGACGTACACGTGCTCGAAACGCGCGCTGCCGTCGCCGGGACGGAAGGGAAGACTGCCCTCCTTGACGATCCGCAGCACGTTGGCGACGTGGTAGGGGTCGCCCTCGCCGTACATGCCGCAGGGTCTCACCGCGCAGGTCCGCAGCTGGGCATCGTTGGCGCCCAATGCCACCCGTTCCGCCAGGGCCTTGGTGCGCGCGTACTCGTTGGTAAAGGTCGCAGGGAAGGGCGTCGTCTCGTCCGCGTCGACCACCGGATCGGAGCCGCAGATCACGTCCATGGTACTCGTGTAGACGAGGCCGCGGACCCCGGCTTCGCGGCAGGCCCGGACCACGTTCTCGGTGCCGCCGACGTTCACCTGTTCCAGGCGCTCGGGCGTCGCCTGCCCCCAGTCGACGAGGGAAGCGGCGTGGATCACCACGTCCACGTCCTGGCAGGCACGCCGTACGCAGTCCTCATCGGCCACGTCGCCGACGACGACTTCGATCGCCGGGCCGGGCGTCACGCGTGAGACGTCGAGGTCGAGGACGCGCACGTGGGAGACTCCGCTTTCCGGCTTAGCCAGCTCGCGCAGGATCGCGGCGCCCAGGAAGCCCCCACCACCCGTGAGCAGCACGCGGTAGGGCGGGGATGCTTCAGCCATCGTTCGATTTCTCCGGTACGAAGAGCAGCAGCGCCTGGCCGATCAAGGTGAACAGGGCGCCGCTGGCCATGAAGAGATTGAGGCCGCCGAACGGCTCGCCCGCATTGATCGACTTCACGATCAGGAAGAGCTGGGCGACCGAGATGTTGGCCCCGAAGAAGCAGATCACGACCACCCCGTAGCGGAACAGCCAGCGCCGCGGGTCGGGGAACATCATCACGAGCCCCGCGAAACCGATGGCGGTGCGCTGGGTGCGGCAGTAGACGCAGGGGTGCACGAGTCCCGCCAGATCCAGCGCCCAGGTGGCGACGCACAGGAAGACCCCGAAAAGCCCCAGCCAGCGAAGATTTCGCGTGAGCCATGCGAGCAGGGCGTCGAGCCGCGCGTCGAGCTGGGTGCCGAGAGAAGTGTCCGGCAAGAAGGGGCGCCTCCCATTGCGTGGTGTCCGGGTTCGTAGGCGATACCCTACCGAAATGCGAGATGCAGCCGACCTCACCTGGCTCGACGTCGTCGGGCCCGACGACTACGCGCAGAACGGCTACCCCCACGAAGCCTGGAAGCGGCTGCGGGACGAGGCGCCGATCCGCTGGTTCGATCTCGAGGGCGGGGTCGGGTTCTGGTCGGTCGTGCGTCGCGCCGACATCGTGTGGCTTTCCAAGCAGCCCATGCGCTTCATCAATGCGCCCCGTCTGGCGGTCTTCGAACGCGGCGGGCCCGTGGCCGACCGCAGCGCCGTCCGCCAGCTGCTCAACATGGACCCGCCCGAGCACGGTGCGTTCCGCGGGGCGGCCAGCCACTGGTTCACACCGCGCGCCATCCGCGCGCGCCACAGCGAGGTCGAGCGCATCACCCGGGACCTGCTCGACGAGATGGCCGGCGACGGCGAGACCCGCGAGGCCGACTTCGTCGGCGATCTGACCGCGCCGCTCACCCTGGCGGTGCTGGCCGACATGCTGGGCGTCCCGCGCGAAGACTGGCGCCTGATGTTCGAATGGACGAACGCCATCGCCGGCTCGTCGGACCCGGAATACCAGACCAGCGACAACCCCCAACAGCAGGTCGGCGCGGCCCGGGACAATCTCTTCCGCTACTTCGCCGAGCTGGCGGCGGACCGACTGAAGAACCCCCAGGACGACATCACCAGCGTCCTGACCCATGCCCGCATCGACGGGTCCCCGCTCCCGCCCCTCGAGCTGTTGTCCTACTTCCTGCTGCTCGTGGTGGCAGGCAACGAGACCACCCGCAACGCGGCGAGCGGGGGACTGCTCGCCCTGATCGAGAACCCCGCCGAATTCGACAAGCTGCGAAAGCAGCCGGACGTCGACACCGCCGTCGAGGAGATCGTGCGCTGGACGGCTCCGGTCATCCAGTTCTGCCGCACCACCGTCGAGGACGTGGAGATGCACGGACAGAAGATCCCCGCCGGCGACGCGTTCTGTCTGTTCTACCCCGCCGCCAACCGGGACGAGAAGCACTTCGACGAGCCCGAACGTTTTCGGGTGGACCGCCGCCCCAACCCCCACCTGGGCTTCGGGATCGGCGAGCACTTCTGTCTGGGCGCGAATCTCGCCCGCCTCGAGCTGCGAGTGATCTTCCAGCAGCTCGCCGAACGCATGGAAGCCGTCGAGCTGGCGGGGCCCGTCGACCGCATGCGGTCGAGCTTCCTGGGCGGCGTCAAGCGCATGCCGATCCGATACCGTCTGCGCCCCAGCGCCTGAGCCTGTAAGTCGGGGGATACCGTGCAAGAGACCCGGGACACCTTCTGCCGGATCTGCGAGTCGCTCTGCGGCCTCAAGGTCGACGTCGAGACGGGCGCTGGCTCCGAAACCATCACTCGCATCCGCCCCAACGCCGATCACATCGCGACCAGTGGCTTCGCCTGCCTCAAGGGGCTGAACCAGCACAAGCTCTACGACTCACCGGATCGTCTGCAGACACCCGAGAAGCGGGTCGGGGACCGCTGGGTGTCGATTTCCTGGGACCAGGCGCTCTCGGAGATCGGCGCCAAGCTGAAGAGCCTGCGTCGGGACCACGGTGCCGACTCCATCGGGATGTACGTCGGTACGGCCGCGGGCTTCAGCATGCTGCACCCGATCTTCGCCCAGGGCTTCATGCAGGGCCTCGGGTCGAAGAGCCTCTACGCGTCAGCCACCCAGGACTGCTCGAACAAGTTCGCTGTCGCCCACCGGGTCTACGGCTTCCCGTTCTCGCAGCCCTACCCGGACGTCGACCGCACCCAGTGTCTGATCATCGTGGGCGCCAACCCGGTGGTCTCGAAGTGGAGCTTCCTGCAGGTCCCGAACCCCATCAAGCGACTGCGTGAGATCCAGTCCAGGGGCGGAAGCGTGTGGGTCGTGGATCCGCGTCGCACGGAAACCGCCAAGGTCGCGGGTGAGCACGTCTTCATCCGCCCGAACAGCGACGTCTTCTTCTATCTCTCGTTCCTGGCCGAGCTGATCGCCCAGGGCGGCGTGGACCGGGAGCGCGTCGAACGGCACACGACGGGCTTCGCTGTGGTCGAGAAGCTGGCCCGGGAATGGCCCGCCGAACGCAGCGCCGAGCTCACCCAGATTGCGCCCGAGACCCTGCGCGCCATGGTGCGCGATTACCGCGAGGCGGACGGCGCGGCCCTGTACAGCTCGACCGGCGTCAACATGGGCGGGCATGGCGCACTCTGCTTCTGGCTGCAGGAAGTCATCAACACGGTCTCGGGCAATCTCGATCGCCCGGGCGGCACCTTGATGGGTGAGGGCATCGTCGACTTCGCGCGCTTCGGTGTGCGGTCGGGGATGTTCGTCAGCGACAACCGCAGCCGCATCGGCGGCTTCTCGGCGGTGAACGACGCCTTCCCGGGCGGCGTGATGGCGGACGAGATCCTCACCGAAGGGGAAGGGCAGCTGCGGGCGCTGTTCGTGACCGGCGGCAATCCCCTCATCACCATGGCGAACGCCGGGCGGCTGAAGCGCGCGTTCGGCGAGCTCGAGCTGCTGGTGACCCTCGACATCTATCGCAACGAGACCGGCTCGCTCGCCCACTACACCCTGCCGTGCACGAGCCCGTTCGAACGTCCGGACGTGCTCTTCGCGTTCCCGTTGCTGATGGGCATGCAATCGCGTCCCTATCTTCAGGCGACCGAGCCGGTGCATGCGCCGCGGGGCGAGCAGCGCGACGAGGCGAGCATCTACCTCGACCTCTGCGAGGCCGCGGCCGCGCCGCTCTTCGGGTCGCGAATCGCCCAGCGCATCCTGCAGGGTCTGCGGCGCTTCGATCGGCGTCGGCGGACCGGGCGCGGAGGCATCCCGGGTCTTCCCCAGGAATGGATCCTGTCCCTGCTGCTGCGCCTCGGACGCCAGGGCAGCTTCCGGAAGCTGCTCGGCGCGCCGGACGGACGCCCGCGCGAGACGTCTGGTGGAGGCGCCTTTCTGGGAGAGCGCATCGTTACCGAGGACAAGAAGGTGCATCTCGCGCCCGACGACCTGGTCGCCCAGGCGAACGGACTCGACGCGGCGTTCCGGCAGCAGCTCGCCAACTCGGGTCTGCGTCTGATCAGCAAGCGCTCGCACGAGACGCACAACTCCTGGACGCACAACATCGAGGAGTTCGTCAGCGGCGAGCGCCGAACGAACCACCTGTACATGCATCCCGAGGACGCGACCAAGGCGGGCATCGAAGACGGCGAGGTGGTCGACGTGCAATCCCGCACCGCCACCGTGCGCGTGCCCGTGAGATTGCTCGCCGACCTGATGCCGGGAACCGTCGCACTGCCCCACGGCTGGGGGCATCAGCACGCGAGCGGGCTCTCGGTCGCCAGCCGGACCCAGGGCGTGAACGTGAACCTGCTGGCAGCGGACGGTCCCGATGAGATCGAGGCCATCTCCGGCATGGCGCATTTGACCGGCATCCCGGTGGAAGTGACTCCCGCCGCTGGGCCGCGCGCTGAGGACAACTGGTCCGGGATCGCCGATACAGCCTGATCCCAGGCGGGCGAACGCCCCAGAGCCTTTGCGTCGGGGTCTCTATGACTCCAAGGGACGCGGAGTCCGATATCGGACCCGGGGGCAGGCGGGGTCCGACGAACGGCGTTGCTGGGCCGCGACTTCCGTCCGATGTTGGCATCCGCCTGTCGCGCGAAAGGGGGGAGCCGTGCCGCGACGTGTCTTGTCCGGTCTGCTGTGGCTGGTCTGCGGGATCGCGCTGCTGGGCCATGCCACGCGCGTCCTTGCCGGGGGCGCAGCGGACGTGGCGGAAGCGAGGGATTTCACCAGCGATCGTCCCTTCGAGGCGTGCCTCGAGGAGGGCGACGCGTTGGCTGCGGGCTCCGCCTCTCTCGACATTGCGTCGCGCGGCCGGGACGGCGGCACGTCGAAGTCCCGCGCGCGTCTGACCTGGTCGAGCGCTGACGCGGGGAGCGGCCCCGAGGTGCGGGTGCGCCTCGAGATGCTGGCGCCGGCGGAGATCGCGGGCAGCGCGTTGCTGCTGGTCGAACGCTCGGGCGAGCCCGCCGAAGTGTGGGCGTGGCTTCCGGAGATCCAGAAGGTCCGCCGGGTCGGTGGCCGTCACCTGAACCAGCCGCTCTTCGGCACCAACCTGCGCTACGTCGACCTCGAGCGCATGCGACGACTCGTCGACGCCGCGGGCCCCGACGCCTGGAGCGAAGCGGACTTCGAGGGGCGGCCGGTGTGGAAGCTGTTGACGCGCGACGGCCGGGACACCGTGGTCACCTGGCTCGACCGCGAGCGCTGCGTTCCGCTGCGCACCGAGGTGTCGGACGAACGCGGGCGGCTGTCGCGTTGGGTCGAGGTGTCGCAGCAGCCTGTGCAGGCGACACGAGCCGAGCCCGGCGCCTTCGTGCCGAGCTTCCTGGTGGTCCACGACGTGCCCGGTGAGACCGAGACCCGGATCGACGTGACTTCTCTCGACCTCTCGTCGCCGCCCGTCCGGGCGAGCTTCGATCCGGCGCGCCTCGGGCGCCCGGCGTCGCGGGAGTCGAGCCCGGGCTCGTGACGCGACTGGTTCTCTTCAGTACCCGCTACCCGCGCAGCGTGCTCGCCGGCGTGGTCGCGCTGACCGGGCTCGCGATCTGCGGGCTGGTCGACCCCTGGACCGGGGCGCCCCGGCTCCGCATCGACCCGTCCTTCGAGAAGCTGCTGCCGGAGGACGATGCGGGCCGCCTCGAGTACGAGGCACTGCAGGCGCGCTTCGACACCGGCGAGTCGTTCATCGTGGCCGTCGAGCCGCCGGGTGGCGTCTTCTCTCTCGAGGCCCTCGGCGTCATCGCGCAGCTCGAGGCGCGCCTGCGGGAGATCCCCGAAGTCGCATCGGTGCGGAGCATCGCCAGCGTCCCGCTCGCGGGCGGCCCGGAAGACGAGCTGCTCGCGAGCTCCCTGCTCGACGAGGCCCGCCGCGGCGAAGGACCGCTCGACCGCGCCCGCCGGGCGATCACTGGGGACCCGCTCTACCGGGGCGTTCTCGTGTCGCCGGACGGCGGCCTCGCCGCGCTTCACGTGTCCCTCGAGCCCATCGGCGAGATCGAGCTGCTCGAGGCAGATCTCGGAAGGCGCATGGAGGCCGTGGCGCGCGATGCTGCCCCGGGTTGGCCCGTGTGGATCGCCGGCGCTCCGTTCCTCAAGGCCGAGATGAACCGCATCCTCAACAGCGAGCTCGCGAGTCAGGTGCCACTGGTGCTCGCGATCATGATGCTCGTGTCGTTCGCGGTCTTCCGCACGGCAACCGGCGCCTGGCTGCCCGTCGCGACCATCGCGCTGGCCCTCGTCTGGACCCTCGGCGCGATGGGCTGGGCCGGGCGGCCGATCAACATCGTGACGAGCATCGTGCCACCGCTGATCCTGGTGGTGGGCTTCGCGTACACGATCCACGTGGTCGCCGAGGCCCAGACCCTGGCACGCCGCGGACGCGCGGGGGCGCACGCGACGGGACTCGCCGCCATCGCGTTCCCCATCGCCCTGACTGCCGTCACGACTGCGGCGGGGTTCCTGTCGCTCGGGATCAGCGCCCATGCCGCGATCCGCGAATTCGGCGCCTTCGGTGCGGCGGGGGTGATGGCGTCCCTGCTCGCGGCCCTGACCTTCACGCCGGCGGTACTGGCAATCTCCCCCATGCGACTCCCCCCAGCCATCGAGGCGCGCGAGGGCCGGATCGACCGCGGCTTCGAGTGGCTCGGTGCCTTCTCCTTGCGCCATCGGGTGCCGATCCTCGCCGTGGCGGCTGCGCTCTTTCTCGGATCGCTCGCGGCGGCGACCCGGATCCAGGTCGACACGCGCATCGTCGAGAACTTCAAGGGCGAGTCGTTGGTGCGTCAGAGCTACGAACGCCTGAACGACCGCCTCGACGGGGCCGACGTGCTGTTCGTCGGGCTCGAAGGCCCGACGCCCGGAAGCCTGCTCTCCCCCGAGAACCTGCGGGAGGTGGCGGCCCTGCAACGCTGGCTCGAGGCGCGTCCCGAGGTCGGCGGCACGACGTCCATCGTCGACTATCTCGAAGCCAGCGGCCGCGCGATGGGTGGGCCGTCGCCGCTCTCGGCCGCATCGAATCGAGCTCTGGTCGCCCAGCTGTTGTGGCTCGCCGATGGAGAGGCGGTCGATCCGATCCTCGACCGTTCGCGTCAGGCGACGGTCGTGCTCGTGCGCTCGCGTGCGACATCGTCGCGCGAGGTCGGAGACCTGGTCGCGGGCATCGAAGCGCACCTGGGTCGCGGGGGCACCCGCCTCGAGGGCACCGTGACCGGCGGGAGCGCGCTACTGACCCGGGCCATCGACGACGTCTCGCGCGACCAGGCGCGCAGCCTCGTCGTCGCCTTCGCGCTGATCGGCGTGATCCTCGCGTTCGCGTTCCGATCGCTTCGCTTCGCGGCGCTCACGGTCCTGCTGAACGCGCTGCCCGTGGCCGTCTACTTCGGCGCGCTCGGTGTGACGGGGATCCCCCTGAACAACGCGACCGCGCTGCTCGGCTGCGTGGTGCTCGGGATCGCCATCGACGACACGCTGCACTTCGTTTCCCGCCATCGCGAGTGCGCCCGGCGGATGACGGATCCGCGGGCGGCGGCAGCCGCGGCCCTCGCGCAGGTCGGTCGTCCGGTGACCTGGACCACCGCGGCCCTGTGCCTCGGGTTGCTGGTGCTGACGACCAGCGACCTCGTCAGCCAGGCGCAGTTCGGGGCGCTCGGCTCGGCGACGCTGTTCTTCGCCTGGGGGGTCGACGTACTGGTGACGCCGGCGCTCTGCTCCTACCTGGCCTGGCGTCCGGCTTCGGGCTCGGTGGTCTCTTCCGTCTCGTCCGTGCCGAGTGTCTCGTCGAGCTCGTCTGGCCCGGACGGGACGCGCGCCTCAGTCGTCCCGGTGGGGTGGGGGGCCCTGGCGTTCGGGCCGGACCACCCACGTCGAGACCGCAACGTGATCGAGCAGTCGTTGCGCGGTCGTTCCCAGTAGCGCGCCCGCGAGGCGCGGCTTCGAAACGCCCCCCATCACGACCAGGTCGATCTTCTTCTCGTCGATGACCCGTGGCGCCAACCGCCCGACCCAGTCCTCGCCGAGCAGGAGCTTCCACTTGGTTTCGCCTGCCGTGAGTTGCTCGAGCTTGGCGAGGGCATCGGTCCGGACTTCGCGGTGGTAGGCCTGCATGGCCTCCCGCGCCTTGGGAAGCCGATGCAGGGAGATGTCGCTCGGATAGTCGAGACAGCACAGCCCGTACAGCTCGGCCCCGTACAGGCCGCCGAGGGCGCGCGCGGCCGTGACGACCATCTCGCTCACGGGACTGAGGTCGAGAAGTGAGAGAATTCGCCTCGGGGGCCCGCATTCCGGCTCGACCACCCACACCGGACAAGTCGATTCCTTCAGGATGCGCGTCGCGGTCTGCCCGCGGAAGATGCGGCTGCCGAGTGACTGGCGCTGGCGTCGCGGGCTGATGACGATGACGTCCGCGTTCTCGGAATCGGCGACCTTGAGCAGCTCCCGCCAGGGCCTTCCCAGCTTCATCTCGTGGCGGATCGACACCTCGCGCTCGGCGGCGTGGGCGCTGATCTCGTCGAGGTCGGGCGCGAGCTCGCTGCGAACGGCTTCGACGATGTCGGGCCCGTCCTGTGCGGCGCGTTCGGTCAGCCAGTCGACGACGTGGACGAAGACGACGCTGGTCTGCGAGTGGCCGGACGAGCTGCCGAGATTGGCGCGGCTGGCGAGGTCGATGGCCTGCCGCGTCGTGTGGCGATCGGTCTCGGCGAGTCGGATGCGGCCATCCGCCTCGGACACCTGGCAGGCGAGGCCGCATACGATTTGGCGGGGCAGGGCTTCGGCTTTCATCGGGGCAACCGTAGCAGGGCGCGCTCCGGGGCCGACGACCGGGGCTCGGGGAGACGGGCGATCGGCTCACGCTGCCACCGTTCCGCTGGCACGCGAATCGGCTCAAGTGCAGCTTGCGTGCGGCCGACCCAGCGATGGCGAGCCTTCACCTCGCGTCTCCGGCCACGCATGGGAGCCCCGATCATGATCTTGCACCTTCGTCTTCTCGTCGCCCTCGTCCTGCTGCCGTCGGGCATGGCCCTGGCCCAGGACGCCATCCTCGATCCCCAGGAGACCGACGCGGTCATCACGACCAGCGAGCAGATCCAGAACCACGAGGGACACACCGAGAATATCGAGAACCACGAAGGCCACACCGAGAACATCGACAACCACGAAGGTCGCACCGAGAACATCGACAACCACGAGGCGAGCGCAGAGAACATCGACGACCACGAGGAAGGCAGTGAGACGATGCGCGGTCGGGTGGTCAACTCGGAGCGGCTCACGGGCATGGGTCACCTCCCCGAGACCGCGGACCAACGGCTCACAGCCGCCCGCGCCAAGCTCGCGGCGGCCCGCGCGCGCCACGCGCAGCATCAGTCTCGCGCCAATGCCGCGCCCGCCGCCGCCGACCCCGACGCGCCGGCCGCGTCCGAGTCGGCCGGCGACCGCTGGGGACTGTGGACGACCCGGATCGACATGGCCAAGCACCGGGTCGATGTCGCGGAAGCCACCGTCGAGGTCTGGGACCAGAGCTACGCCGACATGATCCAGTCCGACTACCCGCGCGGGGAAGCGCGCCAGAAGCTCATCGACAGTCGCGACACCGCCAAGCAGCGGTTGGCGGCCGAGCAGGCCAGGCTTCCGCGCGTGGTCGAAGCCGCGCGCCGCGCCGGCGTCCCGCCGGGTGTCCTCGAGCTGCACGCGGGCAGCGTCACGCAGTAGCGAGCACTAGGTCGTGCCGCGCAGGCCCTCGCTCACCTCGAGGACCTGCTGTCGCAGCCAGGCATGAGCCGGCGCGCGTAGCAGGCGCTCGTGCCACACCAGGTACCACGGGCCTCCTTCGAAACGGATCGGCGGCGGAAAGACCTGCAGGTCGAGCATGGCCGCCAGCGGGCGAGCGACACCGCGCGGGATCGTGGCGACGAGGTCCGTCTGCGCCACCACGAACGGGGCCGCCATGAAGTGCGGCACGATGACCTGAACCCGTCGGGTGAGCCCCTCATGCTGGAGGGCGCGATCGACCAGTCCTCCGCGTCGACTTCGCGGCGAGGCCAGGACGTGGCCCAGCTCGAGGTAGCGCGCGAGCGTGAGCCGGCGCCCGACGCGCGGATGCCCGCGACGAACGATGCAATCGAAGTGGTCGTCGTAGAGGCGGTCCCGGCGGAGTCCGGCGCCCTTGCTCATGACGTCTCCGACGAGGATTGCCGCGTCGATGGCCCCGCTCTCGAGATCGTCGCGGGTCGTCTCGGCGTACGGCGAGAAATCGAGACGAGCACCGGGAGCGAGCTCGGCCAGGCGCTCCGCAAGGTGCGGCACCAGGGTCACCCAGGCGTGGTCGACGGCGGCGAGCCGGAAGACGTGGTCGGTGCGGGCGGCGTCGAAGGGCTCGTCCCCAGCAAGCACGCGGTCGAGCTCGGCGAGCAGCTCTGCGACGGGGCCGGCGAGCTCGGTGGCGAGCCGGGTCGGCACCATGCCCTGGGAGGACCGCACCAGCACCGGATCGTCGAGCGCCTGTCGCAAGCGTCGCAGGGCGTTGCTCATGGCGGGCTGGCTGAGGCCCACGCGCTGGCTGGCGCGGGTGACGCTGCGTTCGGCAACCAGCGCGTCGAGGGCGACGAGCAGATTGAGATCCATGGACCGAATATTCATGGTGTGAATGAACGCTATCACAAGAATCCATGTGGAAGAGGCCGGGTTTTCGGGCAGTGTGGTCCGCGGAGGTCATTCCAATGACGAGAGATCGACGACGCGTCTTCGTGGCACTGCGATGGACCCTGCTGGCGCTGTTCCTGCCGCTCCTGATGGGACACGGCTCCTGCGAGCGGAAGGGCATCAACCCGATCATCTTCGTCCACGGCGGATCCGGGTCCGGCGCCCAGTTCGAGTCCCAGGCCATGCGCTTCACGAGCAACGGATACCCGGCGAGTCACGTCCGCGTGCTCGAGT
Source organism: Deltaproteobacteria bacterium (assembly GCA_029261855.1). Classification (GTDB taxonomy): domain Bacteria; phylum Myxococcota_A; class UBA9160; order UBA9160; family UBA4427; genus JAJDAN01. The sequence continues at coordinate 261,837 of JAJDAN010000021.1, read as the reverse complement.
ACGACTCATCCTCGATCGGGGACATCCTTCCCGAGGTCCTGACGCGGCTCGACGACCTGATCGACGAGCTGCAGGAAGAGACGGGCCGCGACCAGGTGGACCTGCTGGGGCACTCGCTAGGCACCTTCGTCTCCCAGACCTATCTCTCATCGCCGGATCGCGCGGCGGACGTGGCCCACTACGTGAACATCGATGGCCGCCCCGCGGACGCGCTCCCGGGCGGCGTCCCGACCCTGGCACTCTGGGCGGGTGCGATCGACCGGGGTGATCCCGGGCCGGAGATCGTCGGCGGCATCAACGTGACCCTCGCCAACCAGGAGCACATCGAAGCCGCCACCTCGGAAGAGGCGTTCATCGAGATGTACGACTTCTTTCGGGGGCACGCGCCTCTGACCTCGAAGATCCTGCCCGAGTTCCTTCTTCAGATCTCTGGTCGCGTGACCTCGTTCCCCGAGAACACCGGTCTCGACGGCGGCACCCTCGAGGTCTGGCGGGTCGATGGGGACGGCGAGCGCATCGGCCACCGGCCCCGCGCCAGCTACGACATCGGTCCGGACGGGGACTTCGGTCCCTTTCACAGCCTGATCGGACGCCGCTACGAGTTTGCCGTAACCCGGGAAGAGTCAGACGTGTCGCTCAGCTACTACTACGAGCCGTTCTTCCACAGCGACCATCTGGTGCGGCTCAACGTGGCGCTCGGGCTCGCGCCGTTCATTCCCGAGAGCGACGACTTCACGGCCCTGACGGTGGTCCGCTTCAAGGAATTCTGGGGAGACCGCGGTGCCGAGAACGACGTGCTCGCCATCAACGGGACCGACGTCATGAATCCGACGACGGCTCCTTCCGGCGCCGTCGGGGCGGCCTCGTCGGCAGTCTTCCTGTTCGACGCAGACCTGAACGGGATGGACGACCTGACGAGCGTTCCGTTCCCATTCGCGTTTCTCGGCTTCCTGACCGGCGCGGATCTCTTCATCCCGACGGATCCGCCGGGCACGGTGTCGGTCCTGACGGTCCCGAGAGGTGACGTCGACGCGACGCGGACCCTGAACGTGCCGAACCTGCGCTCGAGCGAGGCGCGGGTGGTCGTGCAGCTGAACGACTTCGAGCAGGGGGCGTTCGGGGCCTTCGGTCACTGACCGCCGGGCTTCAGAACTTCTCGCTACCGCGCTCCCGGTGGGGGTCGGGGAAGTCGCGATAGAGCGCGAAGCGCAGGTCGCGAGCGGACTGGTTCACCGCCGCGTGCAGGTCTTCGAGGGGCCCGGCTCGTGTCGACACCGCCCGAAAGGCCTGGTCGAGCTGCGCCAGGTCGCGTGCCTCGATCGCGATGTGGAACTCGCCGAGATCCGCGGGGCCGAGCCCGAGCTTGCGCCGCGTGACGCGGAAGCCCTCGATGCGTTCGGCGTCCCGCAGCTCGCCCAGATAGCGCCCGATCCGATCGGCGAACTCGACGTCCGAGACACCGGGCCGCAGGTTGCACCAGACGTGGTAGAGATCCATCGCGTCGTTCCGAAAGAGCCGGGGTCAGAGGCCAGAGTCAGAGGCCAGAGTGAGAGGCCAGAGTGAGAGCCAGAGTCAGAAGGACCGGTCGAACAGGGCTTCGACGGCCTCGCGTCCGTTGTCTTCGATGAAGCGCGTGCCCGTCCCGGTGAAGTGGGGATGGCTGATGGTTGGGGTCGTCTCGGTCCAGGCACCGCCCGTCCAGCCGAACCAGCCACTGCGTTCCTGGTCGAACACGAACAGCGGCTTGTTGCACAGCTTCGCGAACTCGGCGCCCCAGCCGGTGCCGCCCTTGACCGTGTCGTCTTCCTGGATCTTGCCGACGACGTAGATCTCCTGGCCGGCGTTCACCTGGTGCCAGATGCTCTGCAGCACCTTCTTGAACAGCGGCGTATCGCGATAGCGGCGGTTCATGAGCTTGCTCACATAGGCGAGACTGACGTCGCCCTGGGTGAGCTCGCTCTGGGTCAGCACCCGGATGCCGCGCCGGCGGGCGTCGCTGTGGCCTTCGAAGGTAAAGTTGACCTCTTCAATGCCTCGACCCTCGGCCGCCTCGCCGAACACCGCCTCGGCGCCCTGGGCCGCGCCGCTGAACAGGACGCAATCTGCCGGCTTCATGTCGGTCCCTCCGTCGCGAACGCTGTCGACGATAGTGCGGATCCCGTCCGTCGTCCGGCCCGGTGGTCGCGTCGGTTGACCGCCTCGCGGCAGATCGCTACCACCCGCTCCACCCGGAAGGACGGACTTGTCGACCAACTCTCACATCCGCAAGACGAAGGTCATCGCCACCCTGGGCCCGGCGTGCGACGACCTGAACGTGTTGTGCGCGATGATCGAGGCGGGCATGAACGTCGCCCGGCTCAACTTCTCCCACGGCAAGGCCGAGGACCACGAAGCACGCCTGGCGCGCCTGGCCGAGGCGAGCCGGCGCACGGGTCGCACGGTCGCGACCATGCTGGACACCCGGGGCATCGAGGTGCGCGTGATGGAGGTGCCGGGCGGCCTCATCGATCTCGCGCCGGGTGACCGTTTCGTGTTCTTTCCAGAGGGCCGCGCGGACGGTCGCCCGGGCATCGAGATCACTTACCCCGGATTGGCCCGTGCCGTTGCCGTCGGCGACCCGATCCTGATCGACGACGGCAGCATCGGCCTCGCGGTCGCCGAGGTCGACGGCGATGCCGTGGTATGTGAAGTCGAGCGCGGGGGTCCGCTGCGCAGCCGCAAGGGCATGAACCTGCCTCACACGGAGCTGCAGTTCGGTTCCATGGGGATCGAGAACGAGGAAGACCTCGTGTTCGCCGCCGAGCATGACATGGACTACGTGGCCGCGTCCTTCGTCCGCCACGCTGGGGACGTCGAGGAGCTGCGCGAAGTGCTCCGCCGCCACGGTTCCGACATTCCGATCATCGCCAAGATCGAGAGCCGTTCCGCAGTGACGAATCTCGATGAGATCGTCCAGGCGTCGAATGGCACGATGGTGGCGCGCGGCGACCTGGGGGTCGAGCTTCCCGTCGAAGAGGTGCCGGCCGTTCAGAAGAAGATCATCGGGACGACCGTGATGAACGGAAAGCCCGTGATCACCGCCACCCAGATGCTCGACTCGATGGAACGAAATCCCCGACCGACCCGGGCCGAGGCGAGCGACGTGGCCAACGCGATCTTCGACGGCACCTCCGCGGTGATGCTCTCGGGCGAGACCGCCGTGGGGTCCTATCCCGTGGAATCCGTGCGGACCATCGCGGCGCTGGCGCGCCGGGCGGAAGCCTCCCTCGAGGAATACGGACACCTGCAGAAGGTCAACCCGGACCCGGGAAACAAGGTGAGCGAGGCCGTCAGCCAGGCCGCGAATACCATGGCTGGGCACCTGAACGCAGCGGCCATCATCACGCTCACCGAGAGTGGCTTCACGTCCCGCATGATCTCGAAGTACCGGCCGCCGTGTCCGATCCTGGCGATCACGTCCTCCGAGAAGGTCGAGCGGCGCCTGTGCATGAATTGGGGGGTGCGCGCCATCCGCTACGACGACGACGGGGGTGACGAATACAAGATCGCCTTCGCCATCGAGCGAGCCCGCGAGCTCGACATCGTCGACCTCGGCGACGTGGTGATCGTGACCGCCGGTCTCTCCCACCAGTCGGGCAGCACCGACATGATCCGGGTCCTTACCGTCGAGGACTGACGAACGCCCCTCAGCTCTCCCTCCGAACCGGGAAGCGTTCGTAGTAGAAGGCGAATCGCTCCCGCAGGGCTTCCGGGTCGACGCCGAAGTCGGCCTGCAGGTCGTACAGGATGCGTCCGTGCTTGCCGCGGGGGTTGGCTTCGAGGTAGCGGTCGAGCCGGCCGCGCGCATCGGCGGTCATGGGCAGATCGGCCAGCGCGTAGATGCGTTCGACCGTGGCGATGTCGTCCTGCATGAACTCGTGGAACAGGACGTCCAGGCTCTGGTCTTCGGGCACCCGCGCGCGGTCCTCCACGCACTTCCGCAGCAGGCGTTCGACGCGGTCGGTCCAGTAGCGGGCGTTGTCCGCCGGGTCCGGGTGCTTGCAGCGAAGGCGGTCTCCGTAGGTCAGCATGGTGATCGCGGACGCGATCACGGACACCGGGTCCCGGTGCGTGAAGGCGACCGTGGCGTCGGGGAAGGTGTCCATCAGGGGGCCGAGTTGCTCGAGATGGCCCGGCGACTTCAGCACCCAGCGGTTCGGGCCGCGCTGGTACTGCAGGACCTGTAGCGCGCGCTTCAAGTACGCGTAGTGGGGGCGCTGATCGCGGGCGTAGTAGTAGTCGCGCCAGCGCGGCACGCGCACCACCCACTCGATCATGTAGGCGCTGAAGTCCGGGCCCATCAGCTCGATCTCTTCGTGGACGTGCTCGGGGGCCATGTCGTGCATGTTCTTCAGCAGGGGGAGAAGCTTGCACTGCATCTCGTAGCCCTTGCGACAACGGGCCAGGCGCGGATCGACGCCGTCGCTTCCCGGGGCCTCGCCCGGCGTCGGCACCGGCTCGAGGCTTTCCCAGTACGGCATCGAACGCAGCCGGGTGTCCGCGGCCATCAGGTTCAGCAGGTGGGTGGTGCCCGACCGCGGCAGCCCGACGACGATGATCGGGCGTTCGATCTCGACGTCGTGGATGCCGGGGTTCTGGCGGACGAAGTCCTCGATGCGCAGGCGGGCGACCGCGTATCGCAGGCACTCGCGGAAGGCGCCGACCCGGCCGACGGCGCTCAGATTGTGGTCTTCACCGATGCTCTGTAGCCACACGCCAAGGCGTTCGCGGAAGTCGTCCGGTCCGAAGTCCGTGAGCCCCGTCTGCTGGGCGGCCTGGTCGAGGATGCCCTCGACGCTGAGGTCGACCGGGATCTGTTCCGCACCCTCCCGCGCGGCGCGCTGGAGCCGGGTGAGGACCGGGTTCGCGAGGTCGTCGATACGGATGCTCGGGCTGCTCATCAAGACCCGGTCTAGTTGAACTGCGGCCGCTTCTTGCGGAGCCGCGGGAAGACCCGGCCGATGGTCGACAGGAGCTGCCACAGCGGGATCACGTGGGGGCTGACGATCGCCTTCCCCGTCGTAATCAACGTGACCGCGATGTCGCGATCCGCGTCCGCCCAGGGAAAGACGTTCGACAACCCGACGTGACCGAAGGCGTGGCGGCTATTGGGGCCGAAGATGCCGATTGGATCGTCGCCGAGCATCGGGCCGAGTCCGTAGCGCAACGGCATGAAGAGGGTCATGTCGATCTTGCGGTAGCTGGCCTCGTTCAGGGCGTGGTGGATCGTGCGCGGCTCGAAGACGCGCGCGCCGTCGAGTTCGCCGTCGTTGAGCATGCACTGCAGGAACGCCGACAGGTCCCGGGCCGTGGTGAGCAGGCAACCCGCCGGGACGATGCCCGTCAGGAAGCGCGGATCGTTCGACATGTCGATGATGTCGGTCCAGGGCCTCCCGAGGGCGCGCTCGAGCATACGGGCCATCGGGTAGGGGATGGGCGGCCCGGTGGCGGCGTTTTGCGCAACCCGCTCGACGTCTTCGGGCGCGACGCCGTAGTGCAACCACTCGAGTCCGAGAGGCTCGCGGAATTCCTTCTGCAGGACCTCGCGGATCGTCTGTCCCGTGATGCGACGCACGACTTCGGCGAACACGAAGCCCGTACTGATGGCGTGGTAGGCGACGAAGCGCCCCGGCCGTCCTGCGCGCTTGAGCCCGCAGATCATCTCGCACATGAGATCCGGGTCCGCCAGCAGGTCGAGATCCAGTGCCTCAGGAGGCAGATTCGGGATGCCCGCCCGGTGCGAGAGCAGGTGACGGAAGGTGATCCAGCGCTTGCCGTGACGACCGAATTCCGGGATGTAGTCGCTGACCCGGTCCTCCAGGTGCAGCTGGCCCTGCTCGTCGAGCTTGTGGATGAGCATGGCCGTCACGAGCTTCGCGGACGAGAAGACGTTCATCGGCGTGTGGGTCGTCGCGAGGGGCTTGGGTCCGTCGGCCGGGTCCGTCGGCGCGTTGCCCCGCGCGTGTCCGAGGCAGCGGTCGAGCACGACGTGGCCCCGGTAGCGAACGCAGAGCTGCAGGGCAGGTGTCACCCCACTGCGGTAGAGAGCCTCGGCCCTGCTCCAGACCTCTTCGGGGCCGCCGGGCTGGCAGCCGGCCCGAGCCGCCGACACCTCGTCGCCGACCGACAGCACCTCGGAAAGGTCCTCGGGGACCGGGCAGCGACCGGAACGGGGGAAGGGAAACGACGAGAACAGGCTGTGGGCAGGGTTGCGGGCCAAGGTCAACGGTCCTTCGGGACGAAGAGGAAGTCGCCTCCCTCGTGGCCGGACTTGCGGATGTCTGCCAGCTCAGGGGTCTGGTCCGCGTGCAGCATGACGTCCCGGCGAATGCGCGAGAAGAGCGTGGTCGTGTCCACGATGCCGTCATTCTGCTCGAGCGCGTCGAGGAAGGCGCCCGCGAACACCGAGTGATTCCCGCGGCCGCCGTCGAGCACCGGCTCGAGCCCGCCGGACGAGATCACCATGCGCGCTCGCTTGCCCGCCATGCGCGCGAAATGGTCCGGCGGGCGGTTCGCTCGCACGGAGATGCCACGGGTGAGCTTGCCGGAATAGCAGCTGTCCGCGACGACCAGGACGTGCTTCGCCTGGATGGCCTTCAGCGCGGAGGTGAGGGTCGCGTTGGGGATCCAATTGATGCTGCTCTCGGCGGTCGCGTCCACGGGCAGCCAGTATCCCTCGTCTGCGTCCTCGTCGAGCCAACCGTGACCGGCGTAGTAGATCAGCAGGTTGTCGCGGGGGGTAAGTTGGCGCCGGTACTGCTCGAGCGCCAGCAGGACATCGTCCCGGGACGCGTCGCCGAGCACGCGCGTCTCGAAGCCGTATCGGTTCTCGAGCACCTTCTCGATGGCATCCACGTCGGACTCGGCCGACACCAGACGCGGGAGATGTTTGTAGCCGTTGTTCCCGATGAGCAGCGCGTAGTAGCGGCCGAAGTCGACATCCGCCGGCGCCTGGAAGGGCGTCGGCGCAAGGGCGCTCCCGCCCGGCGACGACGCCGGCGACGTCGGTGGTGTCGGCGGAGTCGGGGCTGTCGCTGGCGTCGCCGCCGTAGCGAGCTGTGTCTTCATCACGGCCGGGTCCTGCCACGGGAGTCCCGGATCCGCCTGGGTTTCTTCTGCCGCGTAGGCAGCTTCGTCGTCGAGGGAAAGCCGCTCGAGGAACGCCTGGTAGTCGCCGAACAACTTGGTGCGTAGCAACAAGGCCAGGCGGCCGTCGTCCTGCACGTAGAAGTAGTACGGCCCCTGGTAGCCGGGGTTCCAGCCCTCGAACTTGCGGGGGCCCGTGCGGCGCACGTTGACGGCCTGGATCTGGCCCTTGCGGTTGCGCCAGATGCCGCTGGTGTAGGCCTCGTCCGCCCACATGCGGCCGGCCCCGATCTGGACCCGGACGTTGGCCGTCGTGTCGAGCCACAGCCCGTCGATGGCGGCGGGCGTTCCCGGGGGCACGTCGTCGACCATGGGCGTGGTGGCGACGCAGCCTGCAAGGGCTGCCAGGGAGACGGCAAGGGCGACGACCAAGGCGACGGCGGCTGCGCGCATGTCCCCGAGATTACCTCGTCTCGCAGCCGAGCCCTGGGCCGATTGGCCTATCGTCCCGCGGGAGGAGGAGACGCCATGGCAGGTTCCGCGCAGGCAAGGTTCCAGCAGGAGGAGCTCGCACAGGCCTACGAGGCCTACAAGAAGACCCGCGAGCGCATCGACGCCGGCGAACTCTGGTGGGACGCACTGCGCGACCACTTCACGTCGGACGCCACCTTCGTCGACCCGGCCTGGGGCCGGGTCGATGGTCTCGATGCCATCGTCCAGTTTCTCGAGGACAGCATGCGCGGCCTCGAAGACTGGACCTTCCCGCTGGAATGGATCGCCTTCGAAGGCGATTGCCTGATCACGGGCTGGCAGAACCGTCTTCCCGGCCATCGGCCGGACGGCAGCTACTACCAGGTACCCGGCATGTCCCGCATCCGATACGCCGGGGATGGCAAATTCAGCTTCGAGCAGGACCTGATCAACATGGTGCACATGCTCGAAGTCATGAAGGAAAGTGGCTGGAAGCCCGGGGCCGGGTTCTCGAACCCGCCGCGGGATCGGGTGCGACTGTGCGCCTGGGAGCCCTGATGTCGCGTTCGGATCGGCGCCCCGGATTGGTCCCCTGATTTCTGGCGGAATGGGCCCTGTCGCGACGTGCGATCTGGGGTTCCCTTGCGCGATGGAAATGGATCTCGCGACCGTGCAGCAGACCACCCAGGGTCTCCTTCCGGAGACCCTCGGTGTCCAGTTTCTCCGCGCCGAACCCGACTGCATCGAGGCGGAGCTCTTCGTCACCGAAGCGCTCTGCACCACGCCGGGCGTCATGCACGGGGGCGCCATCATGGCCTTCGCAGACACCCTGGGTGCCTACGGGACAGTGCTGAGCCTGAGCCCGGGCGACGGAACCACGACCATCGAGTCGAAGACGAACTTCTTCTCGAAGGCGCCGAGCCAGGCGAAGGTGCGGGGAGAGTGCCGGCCCCTGCACAAGGGACGGCGCACGATGGTCTGGCAGACGCGGATCACGCGCGAGGACGGTCGTCTCGTCGCACTCGTCACCCAGACGCAGATCGTGCTGCCGCGTGAGGTGTCCGCCGAAGAGCAGCTGGGAGCACTCTTCGCCGACGGCGGGACGCTCGACCGGCAGGACCTGCTGGCGCGCCTCGAACGATCCGGGGGTGCCCTCTACCGCGGCTGGGCGGGACAGGAGACGGACCCGGAAGCCAAGGCCGCCCTGCTGGCCGCGGCCGAGCGCGAAGACGAGAACGCGGTGGTCCTCGAGGAACTCGTCGCGCGCCGGCGTTAGCAGCTCCTGAACGCACGCATCACGAGTCCTTGAACAAGGACTCCCGGTCGAGCACGGCGCCGGCCGTCGTCTCGAGCAACTCGGCGGCGATCTGCTGCGGGTTGCGGTGGTGCTCGCGCATCGCTGCGGGGGCGTGGAGACGAGGCCAGAGTTGCTTGCGCAGCGTCGCCGGCAGCACGGATTCGAGCAGCTCGAGGGCCGTGCCCCGCAGGCCCTCGTCGCGACTCGCGAGCCCCGCGAGAGCCGAAGCGATCAGCTCGCGTTCATAGGAGATCGCGAGCAGCGTGAAGACGTGCTCGAGGCTCGGCTGCACCGTCGTGACGGCCTTGCGGCTGATCAACACGGAGCCCTCGCCGATGCGTTCGTCGGTTCGGCGTGGCTGTCGGGTCCAGACAGCTTCGTCGACGTCGAGCTCTGCCAGGACGGCGGCGTGGACCGCGTCCACGTCGGGCTTCGCTTCCGGGACACGTGCGACGATGCGGGCGGCCGCGCGACCGCAGGCGACGCGAACCCCGAAGCGCTCGTCGCTCGCGCCGCGCCAGAGGCCGTCGAAGGCCCGCGGGTCGTCGATTCCGCCGAGGATCCACGCCACGCGCGTGCGGACGACCTCCGGCTGGCTCTCGTCGAGGAGCACGTCGACGAGTTGCCCGACTGCACGGGGTGCGATCGGGTGCAGGTAGTCGCGGGCTTCCCGGGCCAGAGCGTCGTCTGCGAGCAGTGGAATCACCCAGGCGACGAGGCGACGACGGCGTTCGGGGGTCGCACCCGGACTCCCGTCGATGCCGCCGCGGAGCGCGCTGCGGATCGCGCTCGCGTCGTTCGACGAGAGCACTTCGATCCAGTCGAGACAGGGATCGTCATGCGGGGACAGCCGAATGGAGCCAGCCGGCTTCTGCTGAGTCACGGACCCGTCCGTGGTCGCGCGGGCCGATTCCCCCTGCGTTGCCTTCTGGCCCTCATCGAAGGCTCGGACCTGCTCGAGCAGGCTGCTGCGACTGAGGGCCATCTGGCTGTGGACGACCGTCTGCAGCGTGGTCTTGTCGAGGGCGTCCTCTGCACGGATCTCGATGCGACCCCGACGCAGGCTGTCACTGAGCTCCGAGACGTAGCCCTTGTGGACCCGGCGTACGATGGCGAGCGCGACCACGCTGCCGACGACGGCGGTGATCATCACGAGCTGCGTCGGCAGGTCCGGCACCGTGACGAGCAGACCGAGAACCAGGGCTGCACCCAGCATTTCGCCGATGCTGCCGGAGGCCACATCGACCCAGACCTTGGCGGGTCGCTTCACGCCGACGGCCATCGGGGTGTAGAGCAGTTGGAAGCCCGCCCGGAAGAACGCGACCGACGCCACCGTCTCGGCCCCGCGCGCCAGGGCGACGGTCCAGAGTTTCGCGACCAGTACGCCCGGGGAACCCAGCAGCGCCACGCTTCCCGGCAGCACCGCGACGGCGCCCGCCAGGCCGAAGCGCCGCAGGAAGCGATCGCCTGCGAGCGACTGGATGCCGAACGCCAGCAGCCCGCAGCTCGTATAGAAGAACGCAAAGAAGCGGACGAGGCTCTCGTCCGTCTGGAAGTTGCGCGCGGCCTCGGCCTTGAGCGCGTACTCGACGAGGGTCTCGACCACCGCGAGTACGAGCATCAGGGCGGCCATCTGCCGCAGCAGCGAGATGCGGCGCAATAGCGCGAGCCCGGATTCGCCACGTCCCGCTGTCGTCGCGCGATCCGCGTTCGGTGCCGGACGCGCGCCGATGGACCGCGTCGCCCATGCGCACGCGCAGGCGATCCCCGCGAGCACGAAGAGCAGGCTGGGGATGCCGGCCCAGGTCGCCAGACGCTCGGCGAGGCCGCCGCCCGCGACGCCGCCGAGGGCACCCGCCGCCGCCATCCGCGCCACCACGCGCTTCGCCTCGTAGGGGTCGAAGCGCTCGTTGACCACCGACCAGAACGACGAGGCGACGACGGGACCGATCCCCGTCACCTGCACGTACAGCAGCAGCGCCGCCGGAATCGGCGCCGAATCGATGGTGACGCCGATGCCGGCCAGGCACGCCGCTGAGAAGAGCAGGGCGATCGGCGCGACGCGGTCCGGTCGGGCGACGCGCATCCACTGCGAAAGCCCGAGCGTCGCGACCAGCGACACGCCGGCCGCGGCAAGCATCACCCACGGCAGGTCGGCGGCGGGTAGCTGGGAAAGGAACAGGCCGTCGCGGGCGGAGAGCGCGGCGATCTCGAAGGCGGCGAGTCCACCCGCGGCAGCGACGGCGGTCGCGAGCAAGCGTCCGGCCCCACCGCCCTCGCCGTTGACCGTTTCTGCCGCGGTCGGGGCGCTCACGGGTTCTCAGCGCGGGCGGCCAGGGTCCACCGCGATGATCGCGAGATACGGGTCCTTGCCGACCGGCGAGCCACGTTGCGCAGTCTACCCCAATGGTGAATCGAAACGTCCAGGGTCCTGCGTTGCTCGGGGCGTGGCGACTCTGCTAGCAACCCGCGATTCACTCTCTCGAGGGGATCCTTCATGAAGCGCTTCCGCTTCTGGCTTCTCGCGCTCGGCCTGGTCGTGTCGACCGGTGGCTGCAGCCACCTCGGTCTGGGCTCGGACTCGCCCGTGCTCGATCGCATTCGCAGCACCGGGGAGCTGCGCGTGGCCATGACTGGCGACTATCCGCCGCTGAGCATCCTCGACCGCAACGACCAGATGATCGGCATGGAGGCCGATCTGGCGACCGCTCTGGCCGCGACGCTCGGGGTGAAGCTCGAGCTGGTCCGCATGCCGTTCAAGGACCTGGTTGCCGCCGTAGAGGACGGCGACGTCGACGTGGCGATGGCCGGCATCACGATGACGCCCGAGCGCAACATGCGGATCGCGTTCGCCGGGCCGTACTTCGTTTCGGGCAAGGCGGTGCTCACGCGTTCCGAGAGCCTCGCTCGCGCGAGTGGTCCGTCCGTGCTCGACCGCCCGTCGGTCAAGCTCGTGGCTCTCGCCGGCACGACGAGTGAAGGCTACGTGAAGAACGCAGTGCCCACTGCCAACCTGATCACGACGGCGACCTACGACGAGGCCATCGCCATGGTGGTGGGTGGGACTGCGGACGCCATGGTCGCCGACTACCCCGTCTGCGCGGTCGCGTTGCTCCGAAACCCCGGGGCGGGACTGATGACCGTCGTGTCTCCGTTCACCTTCGAGCCCATCGGGATCGCGCTCTCCGCCGATGACATGCTCTTCGTGAACCTGGTGCAGAACTACCTGACCAGCCTCGAGGGCACCGGGCTGCTCGATCAGCTGCGCGAGAAGTGGTTCTCCGACCCGGCGTGGGTGCTCGATCTGCCCTGACGCCGGTCACGGCCGCAGGCCCGCGGAGTCCGGTCAGTGCGGCGGCTCGAAGCCGATCACTTCCTCGTCGCGGGAGTGCTCCTGATAGGGATCGATGTCGAGGAAGCGGCTGAGGTAGTGGACCCCGAGATAGAAGGGGCCGGTGTCCAGGAACGCGATGACCATCTTGAACACGTAGCCCGATCCGATGTAGACCCACAGCTGGGGCCAGATGGGTAGCGCCGCGTCGACGGGAAGTCCCTTCGCGTAGAAATGCGTGATGGTGATGACCGCGAAGGTGTCGACGAACTGGGACACCAGGGTCGAGCCGTTGTTGCGCAGCCACAGGTGCCGCCCCTGTGTGAGCCGCTTCCAGAAATGGAACAGGAAGACGTCGCACATCTGGGCGGCCAGGTACGCGATCATCGACGCGACCACGGCGCCCTGGGTCAACATGCGGATGCGGTAGAACGGGAAGTCGTAGGCGTCCGTGGGGGGAAGGCCCGTCGCCGGGTCGAGGGTGGGCACCGGGGGCAGGGCACCGCCGAGCCACAGGAAGGCGACCACCCACAGGTTCAGGCCCAGGCCGACCCACACGACGAAGCTTGCGCGCTTGCGTCCGTACAACTCGCTGATGAAGTCCGTGCACAGGAAGGTGATGGGGTAGGGCAGGACGCCCACCGCCAACGCCATCGGGATTCGGATGCCGCCCACGTCGAAGGAAAGGTCGATGAAGCGCGAGATGCCCAGGATGTTGAGCATCGTCATCGAGCCGAGGAAGAGCCCCGCCAGGACGAGGAATACGCGCTCGCGGCGTGCGTGGAGCGTCGAGGCTTCGATCGGGTGCAGGTCGCTCACGGCGGGTGATCGTAGCGACGGGGCCGTGATTTGCTTCCGGCTTTCGGGCGAACCACAATCGCCGACCCGAAAACGGCGAAGGAGAGGGAGCGCCCGTGAGCAGCAGGATCCGATGGTTCGCCTGGGTGGTGGCAAGCGCCGCGCTCGTCGGCTGTGCCTCCGAGCCGGGGCCAGCTGTGTCTCGCCCGGCTCCGCCTTCTGCGTCGGCGCTTGCGGCCCTCGACGCCATGATCGAGGCGCACCCGGTGGATACGACGGCTCCAGAATGGAGGCAGCAGGTACCGCGGCCCGCACCGCTCCGCTTCACGCCGGACCGCAAGTATTACTGGCTGCTGTACACCAACCAGGGACTCATCAAGATCGAATTCCTCGCCGACAAGGCGCCGCGCCATGTCAGCACCATGATGTACCTGACGCGACTCGGCTTCTTCGACGGGCTGGTGTTCCACCGGATCATTCCCGGCTTCATGGCCCAGGGAGGTGATCCCACAGGCACGGGGACCGGCGGTCCGGGCTTCAAGTACGCGGGCGAGTTCCCGAAGCGGGGCGCTCCCAAGCACGATGCCCGCGGCGTCCTGAGCATGGCCAACTCCGGGCCGCGCACCGACGGAAGCCAGTTCTTCATCCTGTTCAAGGAGGCGCCTCACCTCGACGGCAAGCACACGATCTTCGGCCAGGTCGTCGAGGGAATGGGCACGCTCCGGGGGATCGAGGTGCGCGGCAGCGAGGACGGCACGCCGCTCGACGAGGTGATCATCGAGCGCGCCGAGCTGCGCGAAGAAGCCTTGCACTAGGCGCATGGAGCTCGTCGTCACCTACGACATGCGGGCGCCAGATTTTGGGGCGCCCGCGCGTGAGCTCTACGCAGCGGCACTCGACCAGGTGGAGTGGGCGGACGAGCAGGGCTTCGATGTGGTCGGTCTCGGCGAGCACCACGCCTCTCCCGACGGCTACGACCCTTCGCCCCTGGTGATGTCTGCGGCGCTGGCGGGACGAACCCGGCGGATCCGTTTTCGTCCGTCGGTGTTGCTGGCCCCGCTCTACGATCCGATCAAGCTGGCAGAAGACGCCGCCGTCACCCAGTTGGCGACGGGTGGCCGCCTGGTTTTGGGGATCGGCGGCGGCTATCGCCCATCAGAGTTCGAGATGTTCGGAGTGCGCCTGGAGGATCGTTGGCGCTTGATCGGTGAGATCATCGAGCTGCTGCGCCTGGCCTGGAAGGGAGAGCCCTTCGACTGGCAGGGGCGTCGCTGTCTCGTCACACCGCGCCCCGATCCCCCGCCGCCGATCCTGCTGGGCGGCAGCAGCCCCGCGGCCGCCCGCCGCGCGGCACGCATCGCCGACGGCTGGTTCCCGCCCCTGGACCCGCGGCTATGGGCGCCGTACCGCGACGAATGCGAGCGGCTGGGCAAGCCGGACCCGGGGCCGTATCCCGCACAGGGACCGATCTTCCTGTGGGTTTCGGCCGACCCGGATCGCGACTGGGAACGATTGATGCCCCACGTGCTTCACCAGCTTCGGTCCTACGCCGAGTGGACCGCAGAGGCCTTCGGGCGGCCCGCCGGCCCCTACGTGCGCGGGCTGACTGCCGAAACCGTTCGCCAGGGCGACGCCTACCAGGTGCTCACCCCCGAGCAGGTGCTGGCGCTGGCAGAGCGGCTCGGGCCCGACAGCGTCCTCTATCTGAATCCCCTGCTCGCCGGGATCGACCCGGGCTTCTCCTGGCAGATGCTGCAACGGTTCGAGCGCGAGGTGCGTCCGCACCTGCCGGTCCCCTAGGAGGCCGACCCAAGACTCCGTCTCGGGATCTCGGCTTCCGTCGCAAGCGAAGCCTACGCTTCGCCAGCTAGCCCGCGACGCTTCCGTCTCCCGCCACCGAGCCCACCACCAGGCCCGCCGACACGGTCAGCCGGAAAAGGCCCTCGCGTTGGATCCGACGGGCGACGTGATCCTCGAGGGCGGCGATGCGCTCGAGATTGTCCGGGGTGTTCGGACAGGCGGAGCGCACGTAGTCGCCGACGGCCGTGGCGTCGGTCACGTCGAGACGATCCTGTCTCTGGGCGACGCGTAGGGAGCCGAACGCCGGCGCCAGCTCGTCTGCAGCGGTCTCGAGATCGAACGCCGCGCTGTCCCGGCCGATCCGCATCATGGTGCTGTCGACCTGGAAGCGCGCGATCAGCTCGCGCAGCTCGATCTGGTGCGTCCAGTCGTTGGTGCCGACGCAGCAGCGCCCGCCCGGCGCTAGCACCCGGGCGAGTTCGGCGATGCCGCGCGCGCGGTCGGGCACGTGATAGAGCATGTGACACGCGATCGCGACGTCGAAGCACGCGTCGGGGAAGGGGAGGTGTTGGACGTCGGCGCGCTGGAAGCGGGCGTGGGCCTCGAAGCCGTCGAGCCCGGCGAGGCGGCCGCGCGCGGTCGCCAGCATGCCCGCAGAGAGATCCGTCAGCACGATCGGGCTCGACCGGGGCAGGCGGCTCGCGTTCTCGATCCAGAGATTTCCGGTCCCGACCCCCGCCTCGAGCACCCGCTCGCCGTCCACCAGGCCGATCTGGTCCCACAGCCACTCGATCCAGCTGGGATGGGCGCGGGCGTACAGCCGATAGATCCGCACCCGGGCGTCGAAGTTGCCGGGTCCTGCGTACTGCTCCGCGACCGCCGCGGGGTCGTCGAGTCTCGACATGCCTGTGTGTTGCCTCCCGGTTGCCGCCTCCGGTGTTGGAGTGTGCCGCAGGGGGTCGAGTTCCCGGGTTCAGACGCCCGAGCGGGCAGGACGGTCGAAAAGCTCCTGCGGCGGTCGGCCGATGAGAGGAGACGCGCCCCGGTCGGGACTCTGGGGCGACTGCGGGGGAACGACTGTTGGGCGACGCGTCCAGGGATCCGAAGCGGGGGTCTGCACCGGGGCTCGGTGTGTCCGGTCTCGTCCGGAGCCTCGGAGCCGTGGTGTTCCGGCGTGCCGCCGATTCGACCCTGCGCTTCCTCGAAGTCGAGGGTCCCTGCGCCGAACGGACCGGACTCTCGAAAGCCACGCTCACCGGGGACGCCTACTCGTTCTGGACCCGTGTGGATCCCGACGATCGGCGCCGGGTGTTGGCCGCGCTCGAGGAGGCGATCCGGAAGACGACGACCTACTGCGTCAGCTATCGGCTGCAGTCCAGCGACGGTCCCGACCGCTGCGTGCGCGAGGAAGGCGTCGCCGTCACCGACTCCGATGGCGAGGTCGTTGCTCTCGAAGGCCTGTTGCTCGAAGCTGCTGACGAGCTCTCGGCTGCCCGACGGGATCAGGTGCGGGTGGATCTGCAAGAGGCCCAGGATCTCTTCGCTGCTTTTGCCGAGAGCTCCCGGGAGATGGTCGCGACCCTGGGGCCGGGCGGGCTCATCGAGTTCGCCAACCACAGACTCTGCGAAGAGCTCGGTCGCGACGTGGGCGCCTTGCGCAGCAGCGACCCGGCGACGCTCGTCCATCCCGACGACTGGGAGCACGTCTGCGCAGCCGCAGAGCAGGCCCTCGCGACGGGGGAAGCCGGCGAACTGCTGTGCCGATTGAAACACGCCGACGGCGGCTGGTTCTGGAGCGAGCTGCACGGAAGCGTCGTGCCGGTCGCGTCCGGGGGCCGGCGGGGCGTCGTTACCGGGCGCAATGTCGAGAGCCGTGTGCGGGCCGAGGACGCCGCACTCGGCCAGCGTCTGGCCGAGGCCCGCGTCGGCAAGCTGTCCCGCCGTTTCATCGAACTCGGCGGCGAGGGGTTCGAGGAGGCCATCGGGGAAGCGATCGAGGCCGCGGGGACGATGGTGAGCGCGGACCGTTGCTACCTGATGGCGTTTCCTTCGGTGCGCAGCGCCGAGATCCGAAGCTGGGCCTGGCAGCGCGAGGGCTTCGAGCCCTGGGTGCTCGAGACCGATTCCAGGGATGCCGCCCGCAACGCGTGGATGCGCGACCGACTCATGCAGGGAGAGATCGTCCGGATCCCGCGTCCGGCGGACCTTCCGGACGAGTATGCACCGACCCGGGACCACATGCTTTCGCGGGGCATCCGTTCGTATTGCGTGATCCCCGTTCGGGTGGACGGCCACGTCACGGCTCTGCTCGGCTTCCAGATGCTGAGCAGCGAGCGCGACTGGAGCGAGCACGAGCTGGCGCTGTTGCGTCTCGTCGCGGAGATCCTGGCCAGCGCGCTCCGGCGCCGTGAGGCCGAAGAGGCGCTGCACGAAGGCGAGCAGCGTCTTCGGGCGCTCGCCGAGTCCGCCCAGGATGCCATCTGCGAGAACGATCTCGAGGACGGAACGATCCTCTACGCCAACCCCCACTTCTACGAGGTGCACGGCTACGACGCCGAGAGCGCCGCAGACATGAGCTCGTTCGACTTCATGCATCCGGAGGATCTCGCGCGAGTGAAGTCGGCCCACAGCGCCTTCTTGCGCGGGGACCTCGGGCCGAGCTTCTCCGGCACCTTCCTCTACCGCGGCCGGCATCGGGACGGTCGTCTGGTCTGGCTCGAGGCCAACGGTCGGCTCTACCGCACCGCCAGCGGCGAGGCCCGTAGCGCCGGGGTGATTCGCGACGTCACCGATCGCGAGCTGTCGCAGCAGTCGATGCGTAGACGTCTCGAGAACCAGAAGCGCATTGCCAACATGGCCCGCGATCTGCTCGCCCTCGGGCTCGACGAGATGGACGGCGGTGTCACTGACGGCCTCGCGTCACTGCTGCCGATCTCCGGTGCTGACCGTTCCTGGCTGATCGCCGCGGACCCCGTCAGCGGTGGACAGGACGCGTGGGAATGGACCGACGACGGCGTCGCCGAACCCCGGGAGCCGCTGAAGGACGTGTCCCTCGAGCAATATCCGCACGCACGCTCGCTGTTCGAAGCCGGGCGCGAGCTACTGATCGCGCCCGGGTCCGAGCTTCCGGAAGACGCGCCGGAGACGTGCTTCCTGAGACGGCGCGGTGTCACGGCCCTGCTCGTGATCCCGCTGTTGTCCAAGCGCGAAGTCGTCGGGGCCATCGGTTTCGAGATGGTCGGCCGTGAGCACGACTGGAACGACGAGGCGATCGCCCTGTTGCGACTCGGCGGCGAGGTCTTCGCCAGCGCGGTGTCCCGGAAGCGGGCAGAGCAGGCCCTGCGGGAGAGCCGGGGGCAGCTGTTGCAAGCGCAGAAGATGGAGGCCGTCGGCACCCTGGCCGGGGGCGTCGCGCATGACTTCAACAACCAGCTGAGCGTCATCCTCGGGAACGCGCGCTTCGTGCACGGGCAGGTGTCGTCCGACGAGGACATGTCCGAAGCGCTCACGGACCTGGAGCGCGCGGCGGAGTACTGCGCGCAGCTGACTCGTCAGTTGCTGTCGTTCAGCCGTCACGTACCCGCGGAGCCGCGCGCCACCTGCGTGTCGAAGGTGCTGCGAGACGTCGCCGAGCTGACCGGACCGCTGTTGTCGAGCAGCATCCGTTTCGAGGCGACCGCCCACGACGAGTTCGATGCCGTCTACGCGGACCGGACCCAGCTCCAGCAGGTGCTCGTCAACCTGGTCGTCAATGCGCGCGACGCGATGCCGGATGGCGGCAATCTGTCGATCACCACCGAGCTACGGCTGCTCAGTGCAACCGAAGCGGTCCGACTCGAACTGCCGGGGCCGGGCGAGTTCGTGGAGTTCGTGGTGACGGACACCGGCTTCGGGATGGATGAGAACACCATCGGTCGCATCTTCGAGCCCTTCTTCACCACGAAGGAGCCGGGCAAGGGAACCGGACTCGGGCTGGCGACGGTCTACGGCATCTTGCGGGAGAGCGGCGGGTCGATCTTCGCCGACAGCGAGCTGGGCATCGGGACCACATTCCGGCTGTTTCTGCCGCGAGCGAGTGGGGCAGACGAAGACATGGCGACACCTGGGAACGACGGCGTGCAGGGGGGCGAAACCCTGCTCCTGGTGGACGACGATGCGAGCGTTCGCAGGCTGATGCGACGGATGCTCGGCCGCATGGGCTTCCAGGTGCTCCAGGCCGCGGATGGCGAAGAAGCATTGCGGCTGGGCGAAGCGCACCCCGGAGACATCGACCTGCTGGTCAGCGACGTGTCGATGCCCGGAATGGGCGGCGTGGAGTTGGGGCGGCGGATGCTCGAGCGGCGACCGACCCTGCGGGTGCTGCTCGTGACAGGTCGCGCCGAGGACGACGTCAGCCTCCCGGGCGCCCGGATCCTGTGCAAGCCGTTCCGTCAGGAAGAGCTCGCCCACGCACTCGAAGCGCTCCTCACCCAACGCAGCTGAGCTTCGGGCGGTCTCAGGGCAGGCGGCTTCGGGCGAGGCGGTTTCAAGAAAGCCGGATCGAACGCAGGGCGTGCGGCGGCAGCACGACTTCGAAACCTCCATCGCGGACGGGAAGCGAAGCTCCTTCCGGGGTCTCGTCGAGACGTACCGGCTGGGGCTGGGCGACGCGAAGTCCCAGCCGGACCCTGGCCGTCACCGGCTCGTCGCTCGGGTTGGACAGCCGCAGCACGCTGCCGTCGCCGTTCTCTGCCGGCTTCCAGGCAGACAGCACGACGGACGCGGGTTCGAGGCTCAGCAGCGCCTGGCCCTCGGGCCACAGCGGTTCGGGCCCGGCCGCGACGGCCTGGAGCCCGAGTTCGAAGTCGTGGCTGAACTGCGGTGCTTCGGCGGGCTCCGCGACGGCCAGGGCGATTCGCAGCGTCAGCTCGCCAGGGCACTGTGCGGCAGGTGTCGGAAGCGCCGGCCCTGCGTCACCCGGGCGGCTCGACAGATCGGGCCGGGACAGCCAGCCCGTGGCGCGCAATAGCGTCACCGCGATCTCGCCAGTGGCTGTGACCTCTGCCTCGTTCAGGCCCGGTGCGATCACGAGGAGCCCGTTCCGGGCCACCCAACCCTGGTGGACGAAGGTGTCGGGGGCCGGGTGGATCCAATCCCGATCGTCCGCCCGGCCGCGGCGGCGGGCCGCCGTGTCGAAGGTGGTCGCCGCGTGGAACCCCGGGTCCCGGTCTTCGCGCTCGCCGCCGCACGGGAACAACGCGCGCAAGCGGTGGTCCTTCGCCGTGTTGTCGAGGTGGAGGGACAGCTCTGCGAAGCGACATCCGGGCCAGAGTCGGGCTTCGACCTGCAGCGGCAGCGCGACGGTCTCGTCGCTGCGGTGGCTGCGGTCGTCGCAGAGGCCCGCCGGTACCTGCAGCACGCGCTCGACGACCAGCCGCTGGACGCCGTTCGGATGCAGGTGGCGTGTGATCGTTGCCGGGACGCTCTGCAGGTCCCGGGTCCCCGGGGCCGGGGGTGCCGGGTCGTAGTCGTAGGTATCCCCCCGATCGCCCGTATCCTCGAAGCCGAGCAGGCCGCTGAAGCGCCGCCCGGCTGCTTCGAGGGTGAAGGACCCGTCGTCCGCCGCGCGCAGGGCGATCCCGTCGCACGCAATCTCGCGTTCTGCGTCCGATGTCTCGGGCCAGTCGGGCGAACGCGCGAGCTCGAAGGACTTCCAGCCGAAGGGCGGTAGGTCCCTGGCCACGAACTCCACATCGTGAACCGGCTGGTCGGGCGCGAGACGCGGACGAATCCGGCCGTCGTCCGGGATCAAGCGCGCCGGTTCACCGTCGACGGTGAAGCCCCGGTCGCGAGTCGTCGTCGCGAAGTGATTCTTCGACAGCAACGGGTTCACGCCCGCGGCGGTTGCCGTCGGAAAGCCGTCGAGAGGCAGACGTACGAGATCGCTGCGCGGATGGGGGGACGGGTTGAAGACCGCGATGCGGACCGTTTTCAGACGCTCGCCGGCTTCGTTCGTGCGCGGCGGCTGGCGGTCCGTCCCGAGACCGGCGATGCGCTCGAGCAGTCGCAGGGTGGTCTCGTGTGCGAGTTCCTCGCTGGCGTCGTAGCGCGCCAGCATCTGGTCGTGAACGCGGTCCTGGGAGCAGCCGCAGATGGAGTCGTGCGCCTGGTTGGCCAGCAGCTCCCGCCAGGCGAGTCGGATCGCGGGCCGTTCGTCCGGCGCTCCGAGCGCCGCGCCCGCCGCGGCCCACGGCTCGGCCCAGCCTTCGAGCCCGCGTTCGCAGCGCCGATTGCGCAGCTTGAGATAGCTGCGCGTCGACCAGACCCCGGGCAGCAGGTTCGCGACCCGGCCGCCGCACAGCTCTCCCGAGAACCGGGCGGTGGGTGCTGCACCGTTCGTGTAGTCGTCGAGGAGCCCGCGTTCGACCTGCCAGCCGGTCCGTTCGGCCAGGGCCCGGGCGACCGGCCCGGTGTTCTCGTCGGGCAGCATGTGGTCGACGCCGTTCATCAGCAGCACGCACGGGCGGGGCGCCCGCTCTGCGAGCGCCAGGGTCATCTTCTCGAGGCGCGCCACGGCGGCATCGATGTCTGCGGGCAGTCCGTTGGCGTTGAAGTAGCCGCGCCCGAGGTGGCAACAGACCACTTCGCTGCCGTCGGGTGCCACCCACAGGTACTCGGCCGGCAGCTCGGCGATCTCGTTGCCGTTGCCCCGCCAGTACACGAAGGGGCCGAGATCGAAGCCGGCGAAGAGCTGGGGGAACTGGGCCGGGTGTCCGAACGAGTCCGGCGTGTACGCGACCCGAGCGCAGGGTCCCCAATCCCGGGCAACACGTCGACCTTCGAGCAGGTTGCGGATGTGGGCCTCGCCGGAAGGCAGGAACGAATCGGGTTGGACGTACCAGGGCCCGATGGCGATGCGGCCGGCGCCGCAGGCCGCCGCCAGCTCCGCGGCTCGTCCTGGACGGATCGCCGCGTAGTCCTCGAGCACGATGGTCTGGCCGTCGAGCTGGAAGTGGAAGCCGGGATCTTCCGCGACCAGGTCGAGAACCCGGTCGATCGTGTCGACGAGGCGGGCGCGGAACGACTGGAAGGTCCGGTACCACTCCCGGTCCCAGTGGGTGTGAGAAACCAGCACGCAGCGCATGGATGCCGCTAGGCGGGCCCCCGATAGTCCGGATAGCGCTTGCGCGGGGTCAGCTTCCGCCGCATCTCGTCGATGCCCCGCAGCACGTCCCGACGACTGACCTGCCCGAGCAGGCGGCCGTCTTCGACGACCGGGAAGCGTCGGACGGGCTTGTCCCGGAAGTAGAGCGCCAGGCGGTAGATGTCGGTGTCCGGCGTGACTGTCTCGAACTCGCGTGACATGTAGTCCGTGACCGGGTGGATCTGGCCGTCGGCGTGGAACTGATCGGAAGCCAGCACGCCCAGGCAGTCGATCTCCGACAACATCCCGACCATCTCGCCGTCCGGGTCGAGAACCGGGGCGCCGGAGATCTTGCGCGCCACCAGCAGGCGGATCGCCTCGAAGATTGTCGAGTCCGACGAGATCGTGATCAGGGAGTGGGTCATCACGTCCCGCGCGGTGGGGACATGGTGGCTATGGGGAGATCCGTGTGTCGAGAGCTGTGCGGCGTCGGGCATGGTCCGGTGCCTCCTGCCTCAGCACCGTCGGTCGACCCGAACGGCCGGGGAGGCCGAGCGGTGCCCCTGGGACGGCTCCACTCTACGCCTCGGGGAGCCGCGAAGCCAAGCGGCGAATGAGATCCCCGGCGGTTTCCGGCCTGGATGCCCGGAAATCGCCATTTTGGTCGGGGAGATACGTTGTCGGATTGCCGGGGTCCCCCTAATCTCTGCCCCGCCGCCGCCCGCCCCCCCGAGTGCGGCGCACTCTCGAAATTCCAGCCCTGAGAACCCTGCCCAATGGCTCTTCACAAAACTGAGAAGGGGCTCGACCTCCCCATTAGCGGCGCGCCCATCCAGGTCGTGCGCGGGCAGGTGAGACCCCAGCGCATCGCGATCATGGCCGACGACTTCCCGGGCATGAAGCCCGCGATGCAGGTAAAGGAAGGCGACTCGGTCAAGCGCGGCCAGGTCCTGTTCGAGGATCGCAAGAACCCGGGTGTGCGTTTCACCGCACCGGGTGCGGGTCGTGTCATCGGCGTGAACCGGGGCGCAAGGCGAGCGCTCCAGTCCGTGGTGATCGATCTGTCGCCCGCCGAGCGCGATGCGGCCCACCCGAACGAAGTACCGGATTCCGAGCGGGTCACGTTCGAGCACTTCACGGGCAAGCCCGTCGCCAGCCTGACGCGCGATGAGATCGTGGCGCTACTCGTCGAGTCCGGTGAGTGGACGGCGCTTCGCGCACGCCCGTACAGCAAGGTGCCTGCGATCGATTCGGCGCCGGCTGCGATCTTCGTCACGGCGACCGATACCAATCCCTTGGCCCCGCTCCCGGAGATCGCTCTCGACGGTCGCGCGGCGGATTTCGAGCGCGGCCTTCAGGTCGTCTGCAAGCTGACCGAGGGGCCCACCTATCTCTGCGTCGACCCTGTGTCGGGCATCGAGAAGGGTGTGACCGCGCCGGTGCAGGTCGAGCACTTCACGGGGCCCCATCCGTCGGGCACCGTCGGCTTCCACATCCACACCCTGTGCGCGGTGGGCCGAGCGCGCGTGGTGTGGCATCTGGGCTACGCGGACGTCGCGGCGATCGGTGCGCTGTTCGCGACCGGAAAGCTCGACGTCGAGCGCATCGTGTCCGTGGCCGGTCCGCCCGTGCAGGACGCCGGGCTCGTCCGCACGCGTCGGGGCGCCGACGTCGCCGACGTGGCTGGCGACGGCTGTCGCGGTCCGGAGGGCGACCTGGACGTCCGCTTGATCGCCGGATCGGTGCTGTCCGGCAAGAAGGCCATGGGAGACGTGTTCGGCTACCTCGGTCGCTACGACCGGCAGGTGAGCGTCCTGCGCGAGGGGACGGAGCGGGTGCTCCTGGGCTGGCTCACGCCGGGCTTCGATGCCTTCTCGATCTTCCCCATCTATCTCTCGAAGCTCTTCTCGAAGAAGCGCTTCGCGCTCTCGACGAACGTCAACGGCTCGCCCCGCGCCATGGTGCCCATCGGCATGTACGAGAGCGTCCTGCCCTTCGACATCCTGCCCACCTTCCTGCTGCGTTCACTGATCATCGGTGACGTCGAGCAGGCGGAGCGGCTCGGGGCCCTCGAGCTGGACGAGGAAGATCTCGCGCTCTGCACCTTCGTGTGCCCGGGGAAGACGAACTACGGCCCCATCCTCCGCGCGAACCTCGAGATCCTGGAAAAGGAAGGCTGATGGATCCGATTCGCGACGCTCTCGACAAGGCCGCGCCGCTCTTCGAAAAGGGGGGGCGGCTCGAGAAGCTCTATCCCCTGTACGAGATGCACGACACCATCCTCTACACGCCGGGGGAGGTCACGCAAACCTCGTCCCACGTGCGCGATGGGATGGATCTCAAGCGGATGATGTTCAGCGTCGTCATCGCGCTCATCCCTTGCATCCTGTGGGCCATGTACAACACCGGCTACCAGGCCCAGTTCGCCATCGCGAGCGGCGCGCTGCCCCTCGACAACTGGCAGAGCTGGCTCCTCCACGAGCTCGGCTTCTCGTTCAGGAACACGAACCCGATCCTGTGCGTGATCCACGGGTCGCTCTACTACCTGCCCGTGCTGATCACGACCATGGCTGCGGGTGGCCTGGTCGAAGTCACCTCCGCCTCGATCCGCGGGCACGAGGTCAACGAGGGCTTCCTGGTCAGCGGTATGCTGTTCCCCCTGACCCTGCCGCCGACGATTCCGCTCTGGATGGTCTTCATCGGCATCGCGTTCGGGATCATCTTCGGCAAGGAGGTGTTCGGCGGGACGGGGATGAACTTCCTGAACCCGGCCCTGGTCGGACGTGCGTTCCTCTTCTTCGCCTATCCCGCGTACATGAGCGGCGACGCCCCCTGGATCGCGGCGAACTTCTCGGGCGTCGACTCGTTCACGGGCGCGACGCTACTCGCCCAGGCCGCAGTCACCTCCGGCGCCCTGGAAGCCGCGAGTTGGTGGAAGAGCTTCTTCGGGCTCATCCCCGGGTCGATGGGTGAGACATCGACCTTTGCCTGCCTGTTGGGGGCGGGGCTGTTGTTGGTGACTCGCATCGGGTCCTGGCGCACGATGCTCGGTGTCGTCGTCGGGACGATCGGCATGGCGCTGGTCCTGAATCTGGCGGGTTCCGCCACGAACCCGCTCTTCGCCGTTCCCTTCTACTGGCACTTCGTCCTCGGCGGCTGGGCGTTCGGCATGGTCTTCATGGCCACCGACCCGGTCTCGTCCGCGTTCACGGACGTCGGCAAGATGTACTACGGCATCGGGATCGGCGTGCTCTGCATCCTGATCCGGGTCGTGAACCCGGCCTATCCCGAGGGCATGATGCTCTCGATCCTCTTCATGAACATGTTCGCGCCGTTGATCGACCACTTCATCGTCCAGGCGAACATCCGCAGGCGCGAGGCCGGCTATGCAACATAGTACGAGCTACATCCTGCTCTTCGCGGCGGCGGTCTGTGCCGTCTGCTCCGTCTTCGTGTCCGGGGCCTCGGTACTTCTCGAAGAGCGGCAGCAGGCGAACGTCGAGCTGGATCGCCAGAAGAAGGTGCTCGTCGTCGCGGGTCTGATGGAAGAGGGCGAGAGCCTCTCGCGCGTCGAGGTGGCCAAGCGCTTCGAGACCAACATCGTGCCGGTGATCGTCGACCTCGAGACGGGCGTCGTGCTCGAGGGCGTCGACGCGTCGAGCTTCGATCAGCGCAAGGCCGCGAAGGACCCCGAAGCCAGTCACCCGGCGCCGACGAACGCGGCGAAGGTGCAGCGGCTGCCGAACCAGGGGCAGGTCTTCCAGGTGGTCACCGACGGGCGCCTGCAGTCGATCATCATTCCGATTTCCGGCGCCGGGCTGTGGTCCACGCTCTACGGCTACATCGCGATCGATGCGGACCTGGAGACCATCGACGGGATCACGTTCTACGAGCACGGTGAAACCCCGGGCCTGGGCGGTGAGGTCGACAATCCGCGCTGGAAGGCCCTGTGGAAGGGTCGCAAGGCCTTCGACAAGCGGGGCAAGCCGGTGATCGCCGTCAAGAAGGGCATGGCCGGGCCTCCGGAGACCGACCCGTACAACGTCGACGGGCTCTCGGGCGCGACCATTACCAGCCGCGGCGTCGGGAACCTGGTGCGCTTCTGGCTGGGGCAGGACGGCTTCGGGCCCTATCTGGACACGCAGCGAGCGGGAGGGAGTACCTGATGGCGAAGGCCGAACGAGAAGCACTGCTCGACCCGCTGTTCAACAACAATCCGATCGCGCTGCAGGTGCTGGGCATCTGCTCGGCGCTGGCGGTGACCACCAAGCTCGAGACTTCGCTCGTCATGAGTCTGGCAGTGATCGCAGTGCTGATCGGTTCGAACGTCGCCATCAGTGCGATTCGCAACCAGATTCCGTCCAGCATCCGCATCATCGTGCAGCTGACGATCATCGCGTCGCTGGTGATCGTGACCGACCAGATCCTCAAGGCCTTCGTGTTCGACGTCTCGAAGCAGCTCTCGGTCTTCGTCGGCCTGATCATCACGAACTGCATCATCATGGGGCGCGCCGAGGCGTTCGCGATGCAGAACACGGTGAAGATGTCCCTGATGGACGCGCTGGGGAACGGCTTCGGCTACGCGATCATCCTGATCGTCGTCGCCTTCGTGCGTGAGCTGTTCGGCAGCGGGAAGCTCTTCGGCGTAACGATCCTACAGACGGTGAACGAGGGCGGCTGGTACGTGCCGAATGGCCTGATGGTCCTCGCCCCGGCAGCATTTTTTCTGATCGGCGGCTTCATCTGGGTGGTTCGCAGTTGGAAGCCTGAGCAAGTGGAGGAGGAGTTCCATGTTGGAGCACTACTTGAGCCTGGCCACGAAGGCAATCTTCGTTGAGAACATGGCTCTGGCCTTCTTCCTCGGGATGTGCAGCTTCCTAGCCGTCTCGAAGAAGGTCGACACAGCAATCGGGCTCGGTGGTGCGGTCATCTTCGTCTTGACCGTCACGACTCCGCTCAACCAATTCTTGAGCACCAAATTCCTCGGGGAAGGGTCGCTGGCGTGGATGGGGTTGCCGGACGTCGACCTCGGCTTCCTGAGCTTCCTCGTGCTGATCGGGACGATCGCGGCGACGGTGCAGATCGTCGAGATGGCGCTGGACCGCTACTCACCCGGGCTCTACAACGCACTGGGCGTCTTCCTGCCCCTGATCGCGGTGAACTGCGCCATTCTCGGCGCCTCGCTCTTCATGGTCGAGCGCGACTACAGCCTGGGCGAGGCCACGGTCTTCGGTCTCGGTTCGGGGATCGGCTGGGCGCTGGCCATCGCGGCGCTCGCGGCGATTCGCGAAAAGCTCCGGTACAGCAACATGCCCCCGGCACTGCGCGGGTTGGGGGCCACCTTCATCGTCGTGGGCCTGATGTCCGTCGGCTTCATGGCCTTTTCGGGCATTCAGCTCTAGCAGTTCGGGCATTCAGCTCTAGCAGTTCCGGGACTCAGCTCTAGGAAGCTCTTGATATGGAAACCGTCCTCTTCGGCGTCGTTGGCTTCACCGTTACGATCCTCATCCTCGTGGGTGTGTTGCTCGTCGCGAAGGGTCGCCTTGTGCAGAGCGGCGACGTCACGATCAACATCAACGACGACCCCGAGAACTCCCTCACCACGGCGGCGGGTGGGACCCTGCTCAACACCCTCGCCAACAACCAGATCTTCATCCCGTCCGCATGCGGCGGGCAGGGGACCTGCGGGGTGTGCGAGGTGAAGGTGCTCGAAGGCGGGGGCGAGATCCTGCCCACCGAGCTCACGCACATCAGCCGAGGCGAGGCCCGGGAGGGTTGCCGACTGTCCTGCCAGGTGAAGGTCAAGCAGGACATGAAGATCGAGATCCCCGCGGAGGTCTTCCACGTCCGGAAATGGACCTGCAAGGTCCGTTCGAACCACAACGTCGCGACCTTCATCAAGGAGCTCGTGCTCGAGCTACCCGCCGGTGAAGAGGTCCCGTTCCGCGCCGGTGGTTACATCCAGATCGAGTGCCCACCTCACGAGGTTGCCTACAAGAATTTCGAGATCGAGGACGAGTACCGGGGCGACTGGGACAAGTTCAACCAGTGGCAGTACATCTCCAAGGTCGAGGAGACCGTCGAACGCGCCTATTCGATGGCGAACTATCCGGACGAGAAGGGCATCATCATGCTCAACGTGCGGATCGCATCGCCGCCGCCGCGCATGCCCGACGTGCCGCCGGGGATCATGTCTTCGTACATGTTCGGCCTCAAGCCGGGCGACGACGTCGTCATCTCGGGGCCGTACGGCGAGTTCTTCGCCAAGCCCACCGAGAACGAGATGATCTTCATCGGTGGCGGCGCCGGCATGGCGCCGATGCGCTCGCACATCTTTGATCAGTTCCGCCGCCTGCACACGAATCGCAAGGTCAGCTTCTGGTACGGCGCGCGGAGCCTGCGCGAGGCGTTCTATGTCGAGGACTTCGATTCGATCGCCGCAGAGAACGAGAACTTCGAGTGGCATCTGGCGCTCTCAGAGCCGCAGCCGGAAGACAACTGGGCCGGCCTGACGGGCTTCATCCACCAGGTCCTCTTCGACAACTATCTCAAGGACCACGAGGCGCCGGAGGACTGCGAGTACTACATCTGCGGTCCGCCCATGATGAACGACGCCGTCATCCAGATGCTGACCGACCTGGGTGTCGAGCCCGAGAACGTCATGTTCGACGACTTCGGCGGCTGATCGCGTTTCCTGCATGGGAGCTCCGCTCGGCAAGGGAGCCCTGACCCCGCGCGCGATCGTGATCCTGGCGGTCTCGGCCGTCGTTCTGGTGACGGCTTCGCTGCACCGGCTGGTTTTCGCGGATCTGCCCGGTCCCGAGTTCGAGTTCTCGGGCGAGACCATGGGCACGCGCTTCCTCGTCAAGGTGGCTGCGCCGTCCCTGACCCAGGACGAGCACGCCGCGGTGGGCGAGGCCATCGTCGAACGGCTCACGGCCGTCAACGCGCAGATGTCCACCTGGGACCCGGAGTCAGAGATCTCGCGCTTCAACCGCCACGCCGCGACGGCGCCCTTCCCGGTGTCCCCCGAGACGGCCGGGGTCGTCGCCGC
Source organism: Deltaproteobacteria bacterium (assembly GCA_029261855.1). GTDB lineage: Bacteria > Myxococcota_A > UBA9160 > UBA9160 > UBA4427 > JAJDAN01. The sequence goes on along the minus strand of JAJDAN010000021.1, from coordinate 232,838 downwards.
GGCGCGCTGGGTCGCGCAGGCATCGGGCGGCGCGTTCGACGTCACGATCCGCCCGCTGGTCCAGGCCTGGGGCTTCGGGGACGGTGCCCGCATTCCGGGTGGCCCCGGACCCGCGGAGCTGAAGAGCCTGCGCGAGCGCGTCGGGTGGGAGCGCGTGTCCGTGGTCGGCGACGCGCTGGTGAAACTGCGGCCCGACGTCGTGATCGACCTGTCGGCCCTGGCGAAGGGCTACGGGGTGGACGCGGTCTCCGACGATCTCATGCGTCTCGGTCATGCCAACCACCTGGTCGAGATCGGCGGCGAGCTGCGGGCACGCGGCCGCCGCCCGGACGGCGAGCCCTGGCAGGTCGCCATCGAAGAGCCCGACGTGGACGACGCGCGCGTGATCCACCAGGTGATCCCCCTCGAAGACCGCGGCATGGCCACTTCGGGTGACTACCGCAACTACTACGAGGTCGACGGCGTACGGATCTCACACACCATCGATCCGCGCACGGGAGCGCCGATCCGTCACGCCCTGGCATCGGTGACCGTGCTGCATCCCCAGACGATGCTCGCCGACGCCTGGGCGACGGCGCTCAACGTGCTCGGGCCAGAAGCGGGCTACACGCTCGCCGTGGAGCGCGGAATGGCCGCCTATTTCATCGTTCGCGAGCCGGGCGCTACCTTCTCGTCTCGCGCCACCCCGGTCTTCGAGGCGGTGCTGGCCCGAACCCAGGAGCCCTGATGCAGACCTTCCTCGCCACTTTCCTGCTGTTCGCCGCGATCATGGCGGCGATGGCGATCGGTGTGATGGTGCACGGCCGGCGGCTCAAGGGCTCTTGCGGCGGTCCCGGCGCGGACTGCCCCTGCGACGATGCCGCCCAGGAAACCTGCGAGCTCAAGCGCCGCCGGGACGCGGCCTCACCGGCTGGCAGCTGAAGCGTCGAATCAGTCGCCGATCGCGCTGCGGCGAAGCGACCTGAGCTCCCGCTCAGTCGCCGATCGCGCCGCGGCGAGCGACCTGGGCTTCCGCTCAGTCGCCGATCGCGCCGCGGCGAAGCGATCTGAGCTTCCGCTCAGTCGCCGATATAAGCGATAGCGTCGATCTCGACTGCGGCACCCAGAGCGAGCGCCGTACGGCCCACGGTGATGCGGGCGGGCGGGTCTTCGCCGATCACCTCGAGGTAGGCGGCGTTCATGTCGGCGAAGGTCGCCATGTCGGCCAGGAAGACGTTCACCTTGACGAGGTGCTCGATCCCCGCGCCGCAGCCCTTCAGGATCGTCTCGATGTTGCGCAGGGTCTGGGTCGTCTGGGGCCCGGTGCCGCCGGCCACCAGTTCGAACGAGTTCGGCTTGGTGCCGAGGGTTCCCGACACGTAGACGAAGCCTCCCGCGACCACGGCGTGGCAGAACGCGGGCAGCTTCCCGAGCCCATCGACGTTGACCTTCTGGATGCCTTTGGCGCTCATGCGTCTCTGTCTCCTGCTGTGATCCGAGGGGTTTCCGAGCCCGGGTCGGGGCCGAAGTCCGGGACCGGTTGGCCCGTGAGCCAGGCCTCGACGATGGCATTGGTCTCGTCGGGCATCTCCTGGTTGACCCAGTGCGAGGTCGGCAGGTAGCGGATCGTGAAATCCGAGACCAGCTCTTCGGTGCCGTAGGTGAGTTCCTTGCCGAGGGCCTGGTCGCGCTCGCCCCAGACCATCAAGGTGGGTGTGTCGAGGATGCCGGTACCGAGCCAGCGGTCGCGGTCGGCCTTCGGGGTGCGTGCGGCCGCGCGGTACCAGTTGACCATGCCCGTCAGCGCCCCGGGCTGCAGGGCGTTCTCGCGGTAGATCTCGATCACGTCGTTCGGGAAACGGTCCGGGTTCTCCGTCGCCTTGCGGAAGGCGTCTGCGACGAGCTGCGCGCGCTTGCGGCCGAGCAGCCACTCGGGCAGGCGCGGGATCTGGAACAGCAGGATGTACCAGGAACGCAGACGTTGGCGCCACGAGGAGCGCAGCGCTTCCGTGAACTTCCGCGGATGCGGCAGGTTCATGACCACCAGCCGCTCGACCTTCGGCACGTGCGCAAGGGCCGCCGCCCAGGCCACGGCGCCGCCCCAATCGTGGCCGAACAACGTGACGTGGCGGGCGCCCGAGGCCTCGATCAGGGCCTTCACGTCGCCGACCAGGCGGTCCAGCCGGTAGTCCTCGATGCGCGGCGGCTTGTCGCTGCGCCCGTAGCCGCGCTGATTGGGCGCCCAGACCCTGTAGCCCAGTCGTGCGAGCATGGGGATCTGGTGACGCCACGAGATCGCGTGCTCGGGGAATCCGTGCAGCAGCAGCGCCAGACGGTCGCTGGCGTCGTCGCCGCTGGCGTGGATCTCGAAACGCATTCCGCCCGCGTCGACGAATTCCGTACGGACCTTGTCATGGCTTGCCGGGTCGTTCATGGCCGAGAGTCTAGGGGTGGTTGACCGTGGGCGGGAGCGTCCGTACAGTCGCGCGATCATGCGGACCGCACTCCTTCCCAGCTGCTTGCGTCGTCGCCGTGCTCATGTGCGGCGGCGGTCCGTCCTCTGATTCCAGCTCCGGTTCTCTCGGAGCCCGAACCCAACCCGATCGGAACCCGGCCGCCCCTCTCGAGGCGGCCTTTTTCGTGCGTTCGTGCGGACCGGCCTCCTCGCCGGGGCGGGCGAACAGGAGAATGCACGAAATGAATCCGCCCGATGCGCTCATGACCGTTACCGAACGGCCGCCCGGTGTGATGGTGCGCGGCGAGGGATCCTGGCTGTGGGACGAAGCCGGTCGGCGCTATCTGGACTTCGTCCAGGGCTGGGCGGTGAACGCCCTCGGTCATGCACCGCCGGAGATCCAGAACGCGCTGGCCGCCCAGTCCGGCTTGCTGCTGACCCCGAGCCCGGCCTTCCACAATCGCCCGCAGATCGAGCTGGCTCGGGCCCTGACGGCCCAGTGCTCCCTCGATCGGGCCTTCTTTACGAGCACCGGTGCCGAAGCCAACGAGGGCGCCATCAAGCTCGCGCGGAAGTGGGGCCAGCGGCAGCGCGGCGGGGCCTTCGAAATCGTGACCACACACGGCGGCTTCCACGGCCGCACCCTCGCCACCATGGCAGCCACGGGCAAGCCCGGGTGGGACGCGATCTTTCCGCCCGCGATGCCGGGCTTCCGCAAGGTTCCCTTTGGCGATGTCGGCGCCGTCGCCAAGGCCATCGGCGATGAGACGGCCGCGGTCCTGGTCGAGCCGATCCAGGGCGAAGGTGGCGTCGTCGTCCCCGCCGAAGGCTACTTGCGCGACCTCCGCGATCTGACCGCGCGGCGCGGAGTCTTGCTGATGCTCGACGAGGTGCAGACGGGGATGGGGCGAACGGGTCCGCTGTTCGCCCATCAGGCCGACGGAATCGAGCCGGATGTCATGACCCTCGGCAAGGGAATCGGCGGGGGCGTTCCGCTCGCGGCGTTGCTCGCGAAGGAGGCGGTCTGCTGCTTCGAGCCGGGCGATCAGGGCGGTACCTACGCGGGCAACCCGCTGATGGCCGCCGTCGGGCTCGCCGTACTCGAGCGACTCCTGGATCCCGCGTTCGTCGCGGCGCGCCTGCAGGTGGCCGTGCGCCTCGCTGCGGGCCTCGATCGGATCTCGCGCACGCATGGATGCCTCGGGATCCGGGGGCGGGGCTTCTTGTTGGCCCTGCGGCTGGCGACGCCGGCTTCCGGAGACGTCGTCCGCGCGTGCTTCGAACGGGGCGGTCTCGTGAACGCACCGCGGCCCGACTTGATCCGGCTGATGCCGGCCTTGACAGTCACTGCCAGCGAGGTCGACCAGATGCTCGAGCTGTTGTCCGACGCACTGGCCGAGGTGTTGCCGGGTTCGCGGACGAGGGGATAATGCGGAGGTGGTAGCCGACGACACCTTCCTCGGGATCGATCTCGGGACCTCGGGCGTGAAGCTGTTGCTGCTGGCCACAGACGGCTCGATCGTCGATCAGGAAACGGCGCCGCTCTCGGTGAGCCGACCGCGCCCGCTCTGGTCCGAGCAGGATCCGGAGGACTGGTGGGCCGCGACGGAGCTTGCTGCCGCGAGGTTGCAGGCCCGTGCGCCGTCTGCGCTGGCGGCGGTACGCGGCATCGGACTCTCCGGACAGATGCACGGCGCGACCCTGCTCGACAGGTCGGACCGCGTGCTGCGGCCCGCCATCCTGTGGAACGACGGCCGCAGCGCGGATGCCTGTCGCGAACTCGAACGGCGGGTGCCGACGATCCGCGAGGTGACCGGGAATCTCGTCATGCCGGGTTTCACCGCGCCGAAGCTGGTCTGGCTGCAGCAGCACGAACCCGAGCTGGCGGCCCGGGTCGAGCGCGTCTTGTTGCCGAAGGACTATCTGCGCTTGCGGCTGACCGGCGACCACGCGTCCGACATGTCCGACGCGTCGGGCACCTTGTGGCTCGATGTCGCGCGGCGCGCCTGGTCGCCGGACGTCGTGGACGCCTGCGGGCTGCGTCTCGCGTCGATGCCCCGCCTGTACGAGGGCAACGAAGCGACGGGAACGCTGCGCGGAGATCTCGCCCGCCGGCTCGGCATGCGGGCGGACGTCGTGGTGGCCGGCGGCGCCGGCGACCAGGCGGCGGGCGCCGCCGGCGCCGGAATCATCGCGTCCGGCAGCGCGTCTCTCGCGCTGGGGACGTCGGGTGTGTACTTCGTGGCAGGGGACGCCTTCGCACCGAATCCCGCGCGGGCGGTGCATGCCTTCTGTCACTGTCTGCCCGGACGCTGGCACCAGATGTCGGTGATCCTGAGCGCGGCCAGCTGCCTCACCTGGGTGTCCCACTTGATCGGTGCAGCCGACGAAGCACAGGCCCTCGCCGTCGCAGAGCCGGTGCTCGCGGAGGGCTCGTCCCCGGGACGGAGCGAGGCGATTCCGCTCTTCTTGCCGTACCTGTCGGGTGAGCGGACGCCTCACAACGATCCCGATGCGAAGGGAGTCTTCTTCGGGATGACCCACGACACCGGGCCGGGCGAGCTCGTCGCTTCCGTGCTCGAGGGGGTCGCCTTCGCGCTGGCTGAAGGCCAGGACGCGGTGCTCTCCACCGGCGCGAGCGTCGAACGCGTCTCCTTCATCGGCGGAGGCGCGCGCAGCGACGCCTGGGGGCGCGTACTCGCCGCCGCCCTGGATCGTCCGCTCGAGCGCATCGCCGGGGCTGAGGTCGGTCCCGCCCTGGGTGCCGCGCGGCTCGGGCGACTCGCCGCAACGGGTGAGTCACCGGAAGCCGTGTGCGTCCGGCCGCCGCTGGCGGACGTCATCGCGGTCGACCCGGGCTTGCGCGACGCTCTCGCCCGGCGTCGCGAGCGATTCGCCCGTCTGTACGATTCGCTTCAGCAACACTTCTAGGACCCCTTCCAGGAACGCGTCCAGGAACGCGTCGCCAATCTGGAGAGCGCCGGATGACCCGAACCCTCGAGCCTTCCTCCACCGACCCCTTCTTCCCCGAGATCGAGAGTGTCCGCTTCGCCGGGCCCGACACGGACGATCCCCTGGCGTACCGCTACTACGACGCGGACCGGATCGTGCTGGGCCGGTCCATGCGCGATCACCTGCGCTTCGCGGTCTGCTACTGGCACAGCTTCTGCTGGCCGGGCGACGACGTCTTCGGCGAGGGGGTCTTCGCCAGGCCGTGGCACGGCGCGGGCGATCCCCTGGCCCAGGCCGAACGCAAGCTCGAGGTGGCCTTCGAGTTCTTCTCGAAGATTGGCGCGCCGTTCTACACCTTCCACGACCGCGATCTGGCACCCGAGGGCGCGAGTCTCGCGGAAGGGCACGAGAATCTGGCGCACATGCTCGACCGGGCAGAGGCCGCCATGGACCGGACCGGTGTCGGGCTGCTGTGGAGCACCGCCAACCTGTTCGGCCACCCGCGCTATGCGGCGGGCGCCGCCACCAACCCGGATCCCGACGTGTTCGCCTGCGCTGCGCTGCAGGTGCGCGACGCCCTCGAGGCAGCCCATCGGCTCGGTGGCGCCAACTACGTGCTCTGGGGGGGCCGCGAAGGTTATGACACGCTGCTCAATACGGACCTCGCGCGCGAGAACCGGCAGCTGGGTCGCTTCATGAACCTGGTGGTCGAGCACAAGCACAAGATCGGCTTCGAGGGCGCGATCCTGATCGAACCCAAGCCGATGGAGCCGACGAAGCACCAGTACGACTTCGACGCCGCGGCGGTCCACGCCTTCCTGCAGGAGCACGGGCTCGAGAACGAGATCCGGCTCAACATCGAGGTCAACCACGCAACCCTGGCCGGGCACAGCTTCCAGCACGAGATCGCCTACGCGGCGGCGCACGGCCTCCTCGGTAGCCTGGACATCAATCGCGGCGATCCGCAGCTCGGCTGGGACACCGATCAGTTTCCGAATTCCCTCGAGGAAGTGAGTCTCGCCTGGTACGCGCTGCTGCAAGCGGGCGGACTCGGCAGCGGAGGCTTCAACTTCGACGCCAAGCTGCGGCGTCAGTCCGTGGAACCCGTGGATCTGTTCCACGCGCACGTCGGAGGCGTCGACATCCTGGCGCGGGGGCTGCTGGTCGCCGCGGCCATGATCGAGGACGGCGCGATCGCCGAGCATGTCGAGCAGCGCTACGCGGCTTGGGGCGGTGATCTGGGGCGATCCATCCTGGCCGGCGATACCGACCTGGCGGCGCTCGCGGACCTGGCCCTGGACCGCAAGCTCGACCCGAAGCCCGTGTCCGGTCGTCAGGAAGCGCTCGAGAACCGCATCAATCGCTATCGCTGAGGCCCGTCCTGGAAGCTCGCGAGACCCCCTGGCATCGCCTACGGTCGCGGGCTCCTTCGCAAGGAGTCCGCGCACATGACCGCACCGCTCGAGGGGATCCGCGTCGTCGAGATCGCGAGCTACGTGGCGGCGCCGGCCGCGGGAGCGCTGCTGCGCGACCTCGGCGCCGACGTCGTGAAGGTCGAGGTGCCCCACGGCGAGATCTATCGGCATTCGACGCCCCGGACGAACGGCATCCGCCACCCGTTCCCCGAGGCGGCGCACTTCCAGATGGACAACCGCGGCAAACGGTCCCTGACCCTCGACGTGACGCGAGCGCCCGCGCGTCGCGCGCTCACGCGTCTGATCGCGCAGGCGGACATCGTGATCACGAACATGTTGCCCGGACGTCTCGTGAAGTACGGCCTCGACCCGGCCACCCTGCGTGCAGACCGTCCTGAGCTCATCTGCGCGCGCGTCAGTGGCTACGGGCCCGACGGCGCGAATGCCGACGAGCCGGCCTTCGACTACACCGCGTACTGGGCGCGTGCGGGCTTCATGGACCAGATGCGCGACGAAGGCGTGCCGCCTTCCTTTCTGCGCGGTGGCGTCGGCGATCACGCGCTCGCGCTGTCCGTCGTGACCGGCGTGCTGGCCGCTTTGCGCGTGCGAGACAAGACAGGGGCCGGACAGGTCGTGGACGTCAACCTGCTCCACGTGGGCCTCTACATCCAGGGCAACGATGCCGCCCAGGCCCTGGCCACGGGCGAGGCGCCTCCGCGGCACGACCGCAGTCGACCGCGGAACCCCCTGTGGAACCACTACCAGACACGGGACGGCCGCTGGATCTTCCTCGTGATGATCGAATCGGACCGCTACTGGCCGACGCTCTGCAAGGCGCTGGGCCTCGAGGATCTCGCGGCCGACGAGCGATTCAGCGGCCCGGTCGAGCGCTACCGCGGGTCCGAGGAGTTGACAGCGCGCCTGGCCGAACGCATCGGCGAGCGCAGCCTCGACGAATGGCGAAAGGTCTTCGCCGACCACCGCCTGATCTGGGCTCCGGTGCTCACCCTGCAGGAGGCCGTCGCCGAGCCCGCGGCAGAGGAAGCGGGCGCCTTCGTCGAGGTGAATCACCCGACTGCGGGGAGCTTCCGTTCGGTGGCCGCGCCGTTGCGCATGTCGGGCTCCGACCTCACGAGCGACGTGCCGGCGCCCGGGCTCGGTGAGCACTCGCGCGAGGTGCTCGCGGAAGTCGGCCTCACGCCTGACGAGATCGACGAGGCGCTGGGTGGCCGGTGACGCGGAAGGTGTCGCCGTCCCGCCCGACTACGTCCTGAAGAACCGCGCGCTCTGGGACGCCCAGGCGGCGGACTGGGTGGCGGCCGGCGAACGCTCCTGGCGGGGCGATCCCGAGTGGGGCATCTGGCACATCCCGGAGACCGAGCTGGGAATGCTGCCCGAAGACATGAACGGCATGCGCGCCATCGAGCTGGGCTGTGGCACGGGCTACGTGTCGTCGTGGATGATCCGCCGGGGCGCGACGGTGCTCGGCATCGACAACTCGGAAGGCCAGCTCGCCACGGCCCGTCGTCTCGCAGGGGAACACGGCGTCGACCTCGAGCTCCTCCATGGCAACGCCGAACGGGTCCCGCGCCCGGACGCGTCCTTCGACTTCGCGATCTCCGAGTACGGCGCCGCGATCTGGGCGGACCCCTTCGTGTGGATCCCGGAAGCCTGGCGTCTGCTGGCGCCGGGCGGACAGCTCGTGTTCCTCGGCAATCATCCCTTCGCAATGCTGAGCCAGGCGCTCGATTCCGACGCACCCGTGGACCACACCCTGCGAAATCCCTACTTCGGAATGCACCGGATGGACTGGCGCGAACCCGACGGCAGCACCGGCACGGAATTCAACCTTCCGATCTCCGAATGGCTGTCGCTGTTCGACCGCACCGGCTTCGACGTCGTCGCCTACCACGAGCTGCGTTCGCCCGCTCGCGGGTCCGAGGTGCGCTTCTTCGTGGACGCCGACTGGGCGCACGACTACCCGAGCGAGCAGGTCTGGAAGCTGCGCAAGCGCTCTTGATCGGAGCCCCTGCGCGTCGGCGGGATCTCCCATACCCAACTCGGGTGCCAGGAGCCAAATCGCCGCGTGAGACGGAGCGTCGCGCGATTCCGGGCGCGAACTGGGGTCGCGCCCGGGTCCGCTGACGGATCAGAGCTAGATGGCGAGCACCGTCCGGATGCCCTTGCCCGCGGCGAGGTCGTCCATGGCCTCGTTGATTTCCGCGAGGGGTCGCTGGTTGCTGATGAGGGCCTCGAGATCGAGCTGCCCGGTTTGCCACAGGGACACCAGTCGCGGGATCTCGAGCAGCGAGTTCGAGCTGCCGAGCAGACATCCGAGGAGCTTCTTTTCGGCGACGCCAAAGAGGACCGCCGGCGAGATCTCGATGTTCTGGTCGAGGGGAGGCGCGCCCACGCACACGGTGGTGCCACCGGCACGGCTGGCGTGGATGCCGACGTTGATGAGCGCCGCAGCGCCTGCGCATTCGAACGCGTAGTCGACTCCGATGCCGCCCGTCAGGTCCCGGGAGGCGGTGATCACGTCGTCGCTATTCGGGTCGAGGAGATGGGTGGCGCCGAGTTGTTGCGCGGCGGCGCGACGCTCGAGCACCGGGTCCGACACGATGATGCGCGCCGCCCCGGCGACCCGGGCGCCCTGCACGACGGAGATGCCGATCCCGCCGAGGCCCATCACCAGCACCGTCGCGCCTTCCTCGACGCCCGCAGTGTTCAGGACGGCGCCGACGCCGGTCTGGACCGCACACCCGATCACGCAGGCGACCTCGAGGGGCACATCGGCCGGGATCTTGACCGCGCCGGTCTCGGGCGTGATCACGTATTCCGCAAAGGCCGCAACACCGACACCGCGCTTGACGGGCGCGCCCTTGCGGGACAGCGGCGTGGTCCCGTCCGGGAGGCTGTTGCCGAACAGGGCCGCCGTGTTGACGCAGGTGCCGGGCTCGCCGCGAATGCACCCGTAACAACGACCGCAGGGGGGCGCCGGTGTCAGCACGACGGGGTCGCCAGGTGCCAGCATGGTGACGCCGGGACCGACGGCGTCGACGATGCCCGTGGCCTCGTGCCCCAGCACGATGGGCGGCTCGGCGGGAAAGCTGCCGTTGACGATGCTGAGGTCTGAATGACACACCCCGCAGTACGACACGGCGACGCGGACGTGGCCCGGGCCAGGGTCGGCGATGTCGATGTCATTCACGATCGTGAGCGGCTGACCGGGGGTTTCGAACAGCGCGGCGCGCATGCAGGCTCCTTCTCGAGCACCCAGGAGTCGATCGCCCGGGAGCGCGGTAGTCTAGCGACCCCTTTCCACTCGAACCCTTTCCACGAAGCCCCACTCGAAAGACAGGAGGATGCGACCTTGGCCCCGGAGACCCCCCTCGATTCTGATCGACTTCGCGCCATGGCGCGCACGGTGTTCGGTGCCTACAGCGGCGCCGTCACGTCCGCGATGATCTACCTGGGAGATCGGCTCGGCCTGTACCGGTCGCTCGCCGAGACCGGCGCCGTCAATAGCGAAGAGCTGGCCAAGCGGACCGGGCTGTCGGAGCGCTGGCTGCGCGAGTGGCTGCATCAGCAGGGTGCCGCGGGAGTCCTCGCGCACGAGGGAGGCGACCGCTTCTCGCTGTCACCGGAAGCTGGGGCGGTGCTGGCGGACGAGCGGCACCCGGCCTTCGGGGCGGGCTTCTTCTCCCACTTCCCCCAGACCATGGCCATCGCCGAGCGCCTGCCCGAGGCCTTCGAGAGCGGGCTCGGTCTGCCCTACGACGCCTTCGGCGCCGAGGGAGCCGTCGGCGTCGAGCGCGGCTTCGCGCCCTGGTTCCGCAGCCTGCTGGTACCCGTCGCGCTGCCTCGGATCGACGGGCTGGTCGAGGGATTGGAGGCTGGCATCCAGGTAGCGGACGTGGGCTGCGGCACCGGAGTCGCCATGATCGAGATGGCGAAGGCCTTCCCGAAGACGGACTTCCACGGCTACGAGCTGTCGAACCACGCCATTGCCCGCGGCCGGGCCAACGCGGCGGAGGCGGGGGCGGACAACGTCCGCTTCCACCATGTCCGCGAGGAGCCGCTGCCCGAGGACGAGCGCTTCGACTTCGTCACGACCTTCGACTGCCTGCACGACATGACCGATCCGGCGTCCATCGTCGCAGGCATCCGGAAGGCGATCGCGCCGGCGGGTCGCTGGTTGATCGCCGACATCAAGTGTCATGGCAGCTACGAGGCAAACGTGGCCGAGAATCCCATGGCGGCCATGATGTACGGCACCTCGGTCATGACCTGCATGTCGTCCGCCTTGTCCGAGCCGGGAGGTGCGGGACTGGGAACCCTCGGGCTGCACCCCGCGCTGCTCGAGGACATGGTCCACGACGCGGGCTTCGGGAAGTTCCAGCCCATCGACTTCGGACATCCGGTGAACGCGTTCTACCTGGTGCAGCCGTGACCGGATAGCCAGAGGGGAGTCAGGGCAGGTCGGCCTCACTCGAGAGGCGGCCGAAGTGGTCGGCCCACAGCGTGTAGTCCGCGCCGTCGATCACGTCGTCGCAGTTCTGGTCGCCCTGGGCGGGGGTGACGCCACCGCTGTTTCCGAAGTTGAAGCCCAGGATGAAGATGTCGCTCTGGTCGTCGACTTCACCGTTGCCGTCCACGTCGCCGGGCCACAGATCCGGACCGGTGCACACGCAGGCGTCGCCGAGGCCGTCCTGGTCGCTGTCGGTCTGGTCCGGGTCGATGACGAAGACGCAGACGTCGCAGCGGTCGCCGACGCCGTCGCCCGCACTGGCATTCACGATGTCGTCCTCGATGTCTCCCTGAGCCGGGTTGAAGTCCGCCGGACAGTTGTCGCCGTCATCGACGGTGATGCCGTCGAAGTCCGAGTCGTCGTCTCCCGGCAACAGTCCCAGGGCATTCGCGCAGTCGAGGCGCGGGAAGCCGAACATCGTCGCGGGGTCCGTCACGAGGACGGGGGATGCCAGAATCAGCCCGGCGACTTCGGCAGGTGTGCGCATGTCGTCCTGGGCGATGAGCAGCGCCGCGCAGCCCGCCACCGCGGGGGACGCGAAGGAAGTGCCGAGCGACACGCCGAGCACGCCTTCCAGATTCGGACCGGTGATGCGCGCCCCCGGTGCCAACACGTTCATGTGCGCCGGCGCGTTCGAGAAGCAGGTGATCTGGTCCGGCATCGTTCCGGTCTCGCTGCAGCCGAAGGGCGTCGGCTCCGGTCCCAGGTCCTGGTCCCAGGTGGCGCCCACGGAGACCACGTTCGAGAGACAGGCCGGAGCCGGAAGTGCAGTCTTGTTCGCCGTGTTGCCTGCCGCGGCGACGACGAGTACGCCGCGGGATTCGAGCTCGTCGACCGCCTGTCCGAGCAGGGAAACCGCACCGCCGCCGTCGCCGCAGTCGTTGGGGGACGTGTCCGGGAAGGTCGCTCCCGTGGCGAGGCTCATGTTCACCACGCGCACCGTCGACGGTGTCGGCGGCGCGGCGGTGTAGTTGTCGATCACCCAGTCGAGGGCGTCGACGATGTCCGAGGTGGCCGCAAACGCCAATCCGTCGTCGAGAACCTTCACGGCCACGAGATCGGCGGCGGGTGCCATCCCGATGGACGCGACATTGCCGCGAGACAGCACGACCCCGGCGACCAGGCTGCCGTGGCCGTTGTCGTCCTCGGCGGCGCCGGGCCCCGTCTGTACGCCCTGGCCGTTCGGGCAGCAACCCGGGCAGATGCAGTGCTCGTCGACGAGGGCGCCCGCGAAGTCCGGGTGGTCCGTGTCGACGCCCGAATCGAGAACGGCGACGGTGATCCCCGCGCCACTGAAGCCGGCGGTGCTCGCCGTGTAGCCGCCGGTCAGGCCCATGCTCTCGTACAGCGCGCCGTGGCCCCCGCCGTCGAGATCGATGTCGCGCACGGCGGGATTCCGGAGTAGACCCCGGACCGCGCGCAGGTGCAGTTCGCCCGCGAAGCCGGCGGCGTGACGAAAGCGGTGGCGCAACCGGAAGTCCGCCGGCGCGCAGTCTGCCAGGGCATCGTCGGCGCGCTCTCGGATGCGGTCGCGCCGCGCTCGCCGGGTCAGGGCGTGCCGTTCGGGAACCTCGAGGGTGACGATGACGGGGACGCGGTCGGACTCCGCATAGGCGGCGAGCAGGGCGTCGCTCACCCGCCCGCTGTCGCGAAGCGATTCGAGCAGTCGTTCCCGGGCGAGCTCCCCCGCACGGTCCGCCGCGTGTCCGGGGACCGCGCAGAACGCCAGCGCGAGAACAGCAGCCACACATCTACACGCGCTCAATCGCAACCTCGATCGGGAACGGGGGCGCCGGGCAATGTACCACGCCGGAACCGGCTACCGAGTGGCCGGCTGCTTCAGGCGAGCAGCGTCTGTACGTCGGGTAGCGGCGTTTCGTCCTGCCGGATGCGGACGCCCAGCTCGCACGCCCGTTCGGCCACCATCTCGTTGTCGAGCACCGCACGCAGTGCGCCCGCAAGCCGTTCGGGGTTCATGCGGTGGCGCGCCAGGGTCGGCGGCGCCACGCCGAGAGCCTGCACCCGCTCCCCCCAGTAGTACTGGTCGACGCCATGGGGAACGATGATCTGAGGCGCGCCCGCGCGCGCGCTGGTGGTCGTGGTGCCCGCACCGCCGTGGTGCACCACCGCTGCGACCCGTCGGAACAGACGCGCGTGGTCGACGGGCCCGGTGCGGAAGACCGTCTCGGGCAGGGGGCCTTCGCCGAGCCCCGCCCAGCCGGCGGACAGGACCGCCCGGCAGCCCGCGGCTTCCACTGCCTCGACGATCCCCCGCGTGGTCTTCCCGGGTTCGGGGTCGGTCATGCTGCCGAACCCGATGTAGACCGGCGGCGACCCCGCGTTCAGGAACGCGTCGAGCTTCTCGGGAAGGGCCGGACCCGGCGGCGCGTGCAGGTAGGGGATCGTCGTCACGGGAACCGCGCAGTCCTTCGGGACGGGAGCGAGCAGGGGGTTCGCCGACAGAATGGGACGGTCGGAGAGCAGGGAGCGATAGAAGTCGCCCCGTCGGGGCAGGCCCAGCCGTCGACGGTGTTGATTGATGCGAAGCCCGACCATGCTGGAGAAGACCGGCACGACGCAGCTCCACAGCAAGCGATTGAGCCAGCGTGGGGTGTTCGCGCCGGGGACGATGAAGGGTGCGTGTTCGGAAGACGGCAGCAGCACCGGGCAGTACGTGATCAGGCGATAGGGGATACCGTGCAGCTCGGCGGCGGATCCCCCCGCGAAACACAGACCGGCACCGAAGATGGCGTCGACGTCGGATGTGGCGTCGGGCAGCCGCTCGAACTGCCGCGCGAGGGTCGCGTTGAAATAGCGCTGACCCGCGAGTGCGAAGCCCAGGCGTCCGCGCGCAATCCCCTCGGCCTCCTGGTCCATGAACTGCCGCACTGCGACACCCATGGGCCGCAGCTCGAAACCCCGGTCCCGGCAGTCGTCCTCCGCGTCCGGGGGGCCGCAGATGACGACGTGGTGACCGCCATTCCGGAGGTGATCGGCCAGAGCGAGCATGGGGTGTACGTCGCCCCGGGTTCCGTCGACAGCCAGTGCAATGCGCATGCTGACGCATCGAGCCCGCGGACAGTCGGCTTGAGGGGGCAGGGCCGGTATCACGGCGATCCGCGCGCGCATTGCCGACGCGTTGCTTGCCCGCTGCCGGTTGGGTTGTGACTAGATCGTCGGGAAGGAAAAAGGCCAGTTCGTGGCCTCGGTCCCGCCGTCGACCTCCATGATCTTCCCGGTGACCCACGACGATGCGGGCGATGCGAGGTACAGCGCCATCAGCGCGATGTCCTCGACTTCTCCCAGTCGCTTCATCGGCGTCAGCGCTTCCATCTGCGACCGGGTGTCGTCATCGAGGAACTGGGTGAGCGCGGAGGTCAGCACCGAGCCGACGGCGATGGCGTTGACGCGGATCCGGGGCGCGAACTCGCTGCCCAACATTCGGGTCATCGCCGACAGGGCGGCCTTGGCGGTTCCATACGCGGCGAAGCCCGGCTGGGGCAGGCGGCCCGCAGCGGAGGAGATGTTGACGATCGAGCCGCCGTCCCCGGCCAGCATGTGCGGCGCGGCAAAGCGCGACATCAGGAAGGCCGTGGTGACGTTGAACTGGAAGGCCTGGTTGAACATCGCTTCGCTGGTCTTCAGGGCTTCGCGCGGCGGCGAGCCGCCGGCGTTGTTGACGAGCACATCGATGCGGCCGAACTCGCGCATGGCGGTGTCGATGACGTTCTCGAGCTGACCGCGCTCGCTGACATCGCAGGGCACGGCGACCGCGCGCGGACCCAGGGCGGTGGCTCGCGCGGCGGTCTCGTCGATCTGCTCCGGGGTGCGCGCCGCACACACGACGTGCACGCCTACTTCGGCGAGCGCCAGCGCGCAGCCCTGGCCAATGCCGCGGCCCGCGCCCGTGACGATCGCCACCTTCTCGTCCATCCGGAATCGATCGAGGATCATCGTGTGCGAGGGGATACCGCTCTCACACGCTGCGGGCAACCGTCGCCGGTCTCAGTCCCCGTGCCGCGCGGGCCCGGACGCGATCCGGCCCGACATGTTCCGGATCATGCGAACCGCGATCGAGGGGTTGCAGGTCACGAGCTGCTCGAGTTCGGCCTCGTTGAAGATGCAGGCCCAGACCGTGCCATCGGCCCGCAAGGTGACGCTGCGCGGAGCGCCCGTCAGGGTGGAGATGGCGCCGAGCATGGCGCCTTCGCGACTCTCGATGTCGACGAGGCGGTCGCCGCGCTCGACGCGCACGCGGCCGCTCAGCAGCAGCAGCGTGTGGTGCGCCCGGTCGTCGGCGCTGGACAGGACCTCGCCGTCTTCGAAGCGGGCGAAGAAGCGGTCGAAGCCCGGCGAGCGACAGATCGACGCCCACAACGGATCGACCAGGGAATCGATCACCTGGCGGATGACGGCGGGGTCGGCGTTGGCCCGGTGGGCCATGGTGAGCGTCGCCGAGTCGAGGCCGAAGCCCGAGACGATGGCCTTGACCTGGGTCAAGACCTCCGTGGCGCCGCCGGGTCGCTGGGTCGGGTCGATGTACAGCATGCCCATCACGACCTCTTCGAGGGGCGGCGGGCAGCGCAGCGCTACATCCGACAGTCGCGGCAGGCCGAAGACGTTGCCGGATTCCTTGCGGCGCAGGACGTCCTGTCGCTTGTTGAGGTCGATCCCCGTGTAGAGCGACCAGGCCGTCGCGCCGACGCCCCAGAGGTCCGTGCGCAGGTCGAAGGACTGGATGGTGACGCTGTCCTGTTCCGGCGCCCGGTAGCCGTGCGTGCCGAGCCCGACGGCGATCTGGCCCTGGTGGAGCAGTCCCTTCGACATGCGCGACGAATGGGACACGCCGAAGTCCGTCAGCGCGAAGCCGCCATTGCCGTCCAGCAGCACGTTCGAGGGCTTGACGTCGAGGTGGAGGATCGAGGCCCGGTGCGCCGCGGTCAGCGCCGTGAGCAGGTCGGTGATGAGGCGCCAGGTCTGTTCCTCGTCGAAGCGTCCGATGAACGGACGTGCGTCCGCGAGGCTGCCGGCGGGGAAGTGCTGCATCGCGACGAAGGCCTGCTCGCCGTCGAGGGTCCAGTCATAGAGCTTCGGGATGCGGTCGTGCTCGATGGCGAGCAGCGCAGCCAGCTCGCGCTTCAGCGAGATGCGCGCCTGTCGGTCACGTGTCGACCCGATGACTTTGACGGCGACCTGCGGCGGCGGGCCGCCCGGACCGTTGCGCGTGTCGAGTGAATCGGCGAGGAACACGGACCCGAAGCCGCCCTTGCCCAGGCGCCGGACCAGGCGGTAGCGATGGCGCGCTTCGAGGATGTCACCCGGCACCGGCTTGCGATGGACGTTCGCCGGAACCGCCTCCTTGGCTTCTTCGCTTTCGTCGAGGCTTTCGGTCGAGACGCGCGCGTCGGCCTCGCCCGGCGGATGGGCGGCGGCAGTCTTCGAGTCCGGCTCGACCCGATTCGGGGGGGCGCGATGTGACATGGCCCCCGACTCATCGGCAGGACGGCGTCGCGACTGTGGGTGCGCGCACCCACAATTCAGAGCAGGGATCGCCCCGAGACGGGGCCAGTCGCAGCTCGGATGCAGTGTCGCTGCTTGAGTTACAGCACGACGGAAACAGCAAGAACGAGAACGAAGCGCGCGTTCAGCTCGATTCCGAGTCGCGGCCGGACTCCGGATCCGCGCGCATTTCCTGCAGGCCCTTGTAGCCGAACCAGAGTGTCGCGACCGCGAGCACCGCGAAGCCCACGCGGTTGAAGGTCAGATGGTCTTCCATCGGGACGATGAAGCCGTCCCACAGGAACCACAGGGACAATCCGAGCAACACGGCGGGCAAGAAGAGCGGGTGATCGAAGGGCGTCTCGACGCGCTCTTCCAGGTCGGCGTTCTCGGCGTCCCCGGCTGCATCCGCTTGATCGGCGGCGCGCTTCTGATCGTCGTGCCCCTGCGACATGGCGAGCAGCATAGCAGCGCACACAGGGCCGGCCTACGCTCCGGACCTGGAGGTGCCCGCGTGAAAGCTTCGGATCTGTTCGTGCGCTGTCTCGAGAATGAAGGGGTCGAGCGCATTTTCGGCGTTCCCGGTGAGGAGAACGCCCATTTCATGATGTCGCTCCAGGATTCGAAGATCGACTTCATCCTGACGCGCCACGAGCAGAGCGCTGCCTTCATGGCAGACGTACACGGGCGCCTGACCGGCGAGCTGAGCGCGTGCCTCGGCACGCTCGGTCCCGGCGCCGCGAATCTCGTGACGGGCGTCGCCGACGGCAACATGGACCGGGCGCCGATGCTGGTGTTGACCGGGCAGGCGGACAGCGACCGCCTCCACAAGGAGAGTCACCAGAACATGGACGTGGTCGCCATGTTCGAGCCGATCACGAAGTGGGCCTGGTCGCTGAAGCGCGCCAACAACATCCCCGAAGTGATCCGCAAGGCCTGCAAGCTGGCACTGGCCGAGAAGCCCGGCGCCTGTCACATCGAGCTGCCCGAGGACATCGCTCAGGAGGAGACGGGCAGCCTGCCCCTTCCGCCGGACAAGACCCGGCGAGCGGTGCCCGCCGACAAGATCGTGGACCAGGCCGTCGAGCTGATCCGGAACGCCCGCAACCCGATCATCCTCGCGGGCAACGGCACCATCCGGAAGCGGGCCAGCAAGCAGCTGCGGAGCTTCACGGAGCTGACGGGCATCGGCGTCGTCAGCACCTTCATGGCCAAGGGCTGCGTCGATCGCAACTCGCCCTACAGCCTTTTCACCATCGGACTGCAGGCAAAGGACTGGGTGTCCTACGCGATGGATGCCGCGGACGTGGTGATCTGCCTCGGCTACGACATGGTCGAGTACCACCCGAAGCTGTGGAACCCGGACAACGACAAGAAGATCATCCACATCGACTTCCTGCCGGCGGAGGTGGATGCCCACTACCCCGCGGCATGCGAGATCGTGGGCGACGTGGCGCACACGCTGTGGATGCTGAACGAGAAGCTCAGCGCCGGTGGCGGTGACCAACCGCTCTTCGACCTGCCCGCGCAGCGCGAGGTGCGGGCCGCGATGCTCAAGGACTTCGCCGAGTACAAGGACGATCTGTCCGAGGGGACGATCCGGCCGCAGAAGGTGCTGTGGGACGTTCGCGAAGTGATGGGTCCCGAAGACATCCTGCTCTCGGACGTGGGCGCTCACAAGATGTGGATCGCCCGCTACTACCAGTGCGACGAGCCGAATACCTGTCTCATCTCGAACGGCTTCTGTTCCATGGGGTTTGCGTTGCCGGGAGCCATCAGCGCGAAGCTCGTCCACCCGGAGCGTCGCGTGCTGGCCATCTGCGGCGACGGTGGCTTCCTCATGAACGTCCATGAAATGGAGACGGCGAAGCGTCTCGGCACGAAGATCGTCGTGATGGTTTGGGAGGACGGCGCCTACGGACTGATCGCCTGGAAGCAGGACAACGAGTTTGGCCACCACACCCCGCTCGCGTTCTCGAACCCGGACTTCATGAAGCTCGCCGACGCCTTCGGCTGGTCCGGCTTCCACTGCGACGAGTCGAAGGACCTGCGCGGTGTGCTCGAGCGCGCCTTCGAATGCGATGGGCCGGCGCTGGTGGTGGTGCCCATCGACTATCGCGAGAACGCACTGCTGACCGAGCGGCTCGGCAACATCGTCTGCCCGATCTGACAGGAGCCCTCGCATGCTGCGCGAAAGCTATCCCTACTACCTGGCCAATCGACCCGAGGCCCCGAATCAGGACCTCGAGGTTCGCGACAAGTTCAGCGGCGAGGTAGCGACCCGGGTCGCCATGGCGGACGAGGCCGCCATCGATCGGGCCATCGCGGCGTCGGTGGCCGCCGCCGAGCCCATGGCGAGGATGGCCGCCTACGAGCGCCAGGCCGTGCTGATGCACTGTGTCGCTCGCTTCCAGGAGCGCGCCGAAGAGCTTGCCGAGGCCCTCTGCATCGAGGCCGGCAAGCCGATCAAGGACAGCCGCGGAGAGGTCGGGCGCTTGATCGACACCTTCCGGGTGGCCGCCGAGGAATCGGTCCGCATCACCGGAGAGGTGCTGCCCCTGGACATCAGTCCCAGGGCGCGTGGCTATTCGGGGATGTGGAAGCGCGTGCCCATCGGTCCGTGCTCGTTCATCGCTCCGTTCAACTTTCCGTTGAACCTCGCCGCCCACAAGGTCGCGCCGGCGCTCGCCATGGGTTGTCCTTTCGTGCTGAAGCCAGCGAGCCTCACGCCCATCGGCGCGCTGGTCATCGGAGAAGTGCTCGCCGAGACGGATCTGCCGGCGGGCGCCTTCTCAGTGCTGCCTTGCAAGCGCGACGGCGCGCGGCTCTTCACCGAGGATGAGCGCCTGAAGCTGCTCTCGTTCACCGGCTCGCCCGGCGTGGGCTGGGACCTGAAGGCGCGGGCGGGCAAGAAGCCCGTGGTGCTCGAGTTGGGCGGCAACGCGGCGGTGATCGTCGATGCGGATGCGGACCTCGACGACGCGGTCGAGCGGATCGTGTTCGGCGCCTTCTACCAGAGCGGACAGAGCTGCATCGGCGTGCAGCGCATCCTGGCGCATGAATCGCTCTACGACGAACTGCGGCAGAAGCTCGTCGCGAAGACCGGCACCCTCAAGATGGGGAACCCGCGCGACGAGGACACCTTCATCGGGCCGATGATCTCCGTGGGCGAAGCCGAGCGCCTGCACGGCTGGATCGAGTCGGCGGTCGCGAACGGCGCGAAGCTCTTGTGCGGGGGCAAGCGCGACGGAAACATGCTCGAAGCGACCCTGCTCGAGGACGTCCCGAAGGCGGAGGACGTCGTGTGCCAGGAAGCCTTCGGCCCGGTGGCCGTGCTCTCGCGCTTCACACACTTCGAGGACGCACTCGCGAGCGTCAACGATTCGGTCTTCGGCCTGCAGGCCGGCATCTTCACCCGCGATCTCTACAAGATGCAGAAGGCCTGGGACGTGCTCGACGTCGGCGGCGTCGTCATCGGAGACGTTCCGTCCTGGCGAGTGGACCACATGCCCTACGGCGGCGTAAAGGAGAGCGGCCTCGGTCGTGAGGGGATCCGCTTCGCCATGGAAGACATGAGCGAGGTCCGCCTGCTCGTCATCCGCACGCCGGAGTGATCGGTGGCGGTGCGACGTGCCAGAGGCTCCGAACGCGGGACCGGACGCGAGGGAGCGAAGGGTGGCGCTCGCAAGAGCGATTACATCACGCCGGAAGGCTTCGCGCGTCTGCAGCAGGAACTCGACCTGCTCTGGCGGGTCGAGCGTCCCAAGGTGACCGAGGCCGTGTCGCGGGCGGCGGCCCTCGGCGATCGCAGCGAGAACGCGGACTACATCTACGGCAAGAAACGTCTGCGCGAGATCGACAGCCGCTTGCGCTTCTTGCAGAAACGCACCGACGACCTGGCCGTCGTCGACCGGCCCCCCGACCGGACCGACAAGGTCTTCTTCGGCGCCTGGGTGACCGTCGAGGACGAGGACGGCGAAGCCAGCACCTACCGTATCGTGGGTCCCGACGAGTTCGACCCCGACCGCCGCTTCATCAGCATGGACTCCCCCCTCGGCAAGGCGCTGCTCGGCAGGGAGGAGGGCGACGAGTTCAGCTTCCGACGACCCCGGGGAGAAGCCACGATCGCGATCGTCGCCATCCGCTACGACCCGCCGGGCGAGGACGCGTGATGGGGCCCCGATGAAGGACCCCCTCTGGATCTTCGGGTACGGCTCCCTCGTCTGGCGCCCGGCATTCGTCCATCGCAGTCGCCGGCCGGCCTGGGTCCACGGCTTTCGGCGCCGCTTCTGGCAGGGCTCGACGGACCACCGGGGCGTGCCGGGGCGGCCTGGGCGCGTGGTGACCCTGGTGCGCGAGCCGGACGTACGTTGCTTCGGGATGGCCTACGAGGTGGCGCCCGAGGATGTCGACGGCGTCGTCGAGCAGCTCGATCACCGGGAAAAGGGGGGCTACGAGCGGGTCGACGTGGACCTGCACTTCGATGACCCGGCTGCGGGCTCGCGTGCCGCGTTGCTGTATCTCGCGACGCCGGGCAATCCGAACTATCTGGGGCCGGCCTCGCTCGATGCCATCGCGCGCCAGGTGCTGGCCAGTGCCGGTCCGAGCGGACCGAATCTCGAGTACGTCACCCGCCTGGCGGAGGCGCTGCGAGAGCTGCAGCCGGGTCTCGATGCGGAGAGCGACGAGGTCCTGGCGCTTGCTGACCAGCTGCAGGCGCTCGCGCAGCGAGAGCGGAGGCTTTCGTGATCGAGGTCCGCGACCTTTCGAAGCGCTACGACGGTCGGGCCGTGGTCGACGGGGTGAGCTTCACGGTGCCCGAAGGCGAGCTGCTGGTGTTGCTCGGCGGCTCCGGGTCCGGCAAGACCACGACGCTCAAGATGATCAACCGGCTGATCGAGCCCAGCGCCGGGACGGTCCGGATCGGGGGCGAGGACACGCGCGGGTTGCCGGGCCACGTCCTGCGCCGCCGCATCGGATACGGGTTCCAGCAGGTCGGTCTGTTCCCGCACCTGAGCGTCGGCGAGAACATTGCGGTCACGCCGAGCCTGCTCGGCTGGGACCCCACGCGCATCCGGGCGCGGGTGGACGCGCTGCTCGAGATGGTCCAGCTCGACCCGGACCTCTTCCGTGCGCGCGATCCCGCCGAGCTTTCGGGCGGGGAGCAGCAGCGCGTGGGGATCGCTCGGGCGCTGGCCGCAGAGCCAGCGCTGCTGCTGCTCGACGAGCCCTTCGGCGCGCTCGACCCACTCACACGGGACCACCTGCAGCAGTCGCTGCAATGGATCCGTCGCGAGCTCGCGCTGACGGTCGTCTTCGTGACCCACGACATGGTGGAAGCCCTGTTGCTGGGCGACCGCATCGCCGTGCTTCGCGAGGGCCGACTGGTTCAGCTGGGGACGCCCGCAGAGCTGTTGCGCAACCCCGCCGACGACGGGGTCGCCGAGCTGATGGAGACGCCCCAGCGACAGGCGCGGATCGTCGACGATCTGCTGGGGCTGGCTCCGGATGGCCCGAGAGGTGAGGGTGTCTGAAGCGCTGATCCAGCAGCTGTCGTTGCTCCCGGACTACGGGACGGCGCACCTGCAGCTGTCCCTGACGGCGCTCTTCTGCGGAGTGGCGTTCAGTGTGCCCCTGGGCGTCTGGATTACCCGAAATCCTCGTCTCGAGCCCGCGGTGCTCGGCGCGGCCAGCGTGCTGCAGACGGTCCCCAGCCTGGCATTGCTGGCACTGATGGTGCCGCTGCTCGCGGGGTTGGGAGTGTTGCTCTCGGGCCTGGGGATCGAGCTGCGAAGCATCGGCTTCCTGCCCGCCGTCGTCGCACTCAGCCTCTACAGCATCCTTCCCATCCTGCGGAACACAGTCACCGGTGTAGCCGGCGTCGATCCGGCGCTGGTCGAGGCGGCGCGCGGGGTCGGGATGACGGATCGGCAGCGGCTGGTCCGGGTCGAGCTGCCGCTGGCGCTGCCCGTCATCGTCGCGGGGGTTCGCACCGCGACGGTCTGGGTCGTGGGCACGGCGACCCTGGCGACCCCGGTCGGAGCGACGAGCCTCGGCAATTACATCTTCAGTGGTCTGCAGACCCGCAACTACACGGCGGTGCTCGTCGGAAGCCTCGCGGCGGCGCTCCTCGCCATCGGGCTCGACGCCCTCGTCCGGATGCTCGAGCGCGGGCTCGTCGAGCGGTCGAGGTGGCGTATCGGAATCGCCGCCGCGCTGGGGATCGCGCTGTGCGCGTACGCGGCCGGGGCCTTCGTCGTGTCGGCGAGCGGGGCCGGCGCGCGGCCGATCCGGATCGGGGCCAAGACCTTCACCGAGCAGTACATCCTGTCGGAGCTACTCGCCGAGCAGATTGCCCGGGAAACAGGCCGCGAGACCCGGCTCATCCAGTCCCTGGGATCGACAGTCGCCTTCGATGCGCTGCGGGCCGGAGAGATCGACGTCTACGTCGAGTACACGGGCACCACGTGGGCAACGATCATGCAGCGCAAGGATCTACCCGAGGACCGCGCCGACGTCCTCGCCGGCGTCGAGGCGTTCCTCGCGGCCGAGCACGGGGTCCGTGTCGTCGGCGGGCTCGGCTTCGAGAACACCTACGCGCTGGCGATGCGGCGAGGGGACGCGCAGGCCCGGCGTATCGGGACGATCGGCGATCTCGCGCGTCACGCGCCGAACCTGTCCATCGGTGGCGACTACGAGTTCTTCGCGCGCGCGGAATGGCGCGCCCTCGAGTCCGTCTACGGCCTGGCATTCCGCGAGGAGCGCGCGATGGATTCGGCACTCATGTACCAGGCGGTGGCCTCTGGGGAGGTCGACGTCATCAGCGCGTACTCGACGGACGGACGCATCGCGTCCCTGGACCTGGCCCTGGTGGAGGATGATCGCGGGGTGGTGCCGCCCTATGACGCCATCGTACTGGTGAGCCCGGACCTCGTGCGGCGGGCTCCGGACGTGGTGGCCGCCCTGGCCGAGCTGAACGACCGTATCGACGAGGCGCAGATGCAGGCGATGAACGCCGCGGTCGACCACGACGGCGAGTCCCCCGGCGATGTCGCGAGGCGTTTCCTGGACGCTCCGTGAGGCTGTGGGGCGGTTGCGCCTGACCTGCGCGGGGCCTGCGCGCGGGCGGGGGGGGCCGCGTTCAGGCCGCGACCCGCTCGGTCGATAAGGACCCATGATTCTCGATCTCGTCGCCCTGGCGATCCTCGCCATCTTCGCGCTGATCGGCGCGCTGCGCGGCGGCGTGGCCAGCGCCCTCGGCCTGTTCACCCTCATCGCCTCGTATGCCGGTGCGGTGTGGGCGGCCCAGAACCTGGGTGCGTCGCTTGCCGACAAGACCGGCTTCTCGCCTCTGCTCGCCCCGGTCGTCGCCGGCACCGTCGGCTTCTTCGTCACGGCGCTCGTGGTGGGCGGGCTCGGCGCCGTGATCCGCCATGCGACGAACCGGCTGCGGGGCGACTCGTCACTCGGCGTGGCCAACCGTTGGGTCGGTGGCGTGATCGGCGCCGTCCGCGGTGCGCTGGTGGTCGTGCTCGTGTCCTACCTCGTGATCTGGCTCGACGCGGCGAAGCAGACCGGTGCCGTCGACGGGCTCGAGGCCGTGCCGGACATCCGCATCTCGTCCGCCGCAAAGGTCACCGAGAAGCTCGTCGAGAAGGCCGTGAGTGCGACGGTGGATGCAGACGTGGCGACGGCGGACGTCATGGCGCGACTCGCGTCGCGACCGGGAGTCGCCGTCACGAGTGTGCAGGCGATTCTCGCCGACCCGCGCATCGAGGCCCTGCAGCAGGATCGCTTCTTCTGGACGCTGATCGAGAACGGTGCCTACCCCCGCGCCATGAACCGCCAGAGCTTCCGCGCCATCTCGAGCGACCCGGAGATGCGTTCGCGCTTCGTCGACGTGGGCGTGGTCCCCGAGGCCACGATCGATGACCCGGCCGCCTTCGAGCGGCATTTCGGGGAGGTGCTCGCCGAAGTCGGCCCGCGCGTGAAGGGGCTGGTCGACGACCCGGATCTCCAGGCCCTGGCTCAGGACCCCGAGGTGACGTCCATGCTCGAGAACGGAGACACCCTGGGGCTGTTCCAGCACGAGGGGGTCCAGGATCTGGTGGCGAAGGTTTCCCGCCGCTGATCGCGGGATCAGGACTCGGGTTCGGACCCGGGCGCAGTCGGGGCAGGCTGCGTGGGCGTCGCGCCCGCCGGTAGACGACCGCCTCCGTTGCGGCCCGTGTTCGCGAGGCCCGGGGTCACGAGGCCGGCGGACATGATCACCTTGAAGGCGTCCTCGACACTGATCGCGACCTCGGTGATGTCCTCTTCCGGGATCGCGAGGTAGAAGCCAGAGGTCGGGTTCGGCGTCGTCGGCAGGAAGCAGTTGATCAGCTTCTTGTCGGGGATGGCGGCCGCGACCGCACCGCGGGTCTGCCCGGTGGTGAAGGCCAGTGCCCAGATCCCCTTGCGCGGGTATTCGATCAGCACGACGCGATTGAAGTTCGTGTCGCCCGTCTGCAGGACCGCGTCGAGAAGCTGCTTGACGGCGCCGTAGATCGTTCGCGCGACGGGCACTCGAGACAGCAGGGCTTCCCACAGGCGCACGACTTCCTGGCCGAAGAAGTGCCGCACGATGACGCCGGCCATCAGGATCACCAGGAAGGTGAACAGCGCGCCGACCAGGGGCGGAATGTCCGGCGGCTGGTCGAGGCCGGGAGAGACCCACTGGATCACCCGGGGCAGCAGCAGGTTGTCGAGCCGGGTGATGATCCAGGCGATGGCCCAGAACGTGATGCCGATGGGCGCGAAGGCCAGCAAGCCGGCGACGAAGTAGGTCCGGACGACGCGGTAGATGGCCTGCCAGATTCGCTTCAGCATGATCGGCTCCGCCCGGGAAAGCGCCCGTGGCTCATCGGCGCGGACAGGACTGCAGGAGCAGACGGCGCGCGTCTAGGAAACGCACAGACATCCGACGCGCTGTTGGGCGCGCTTCGATTCGGACCCATGCGGCGAACCGCCGGTCGCGACGCTAGAAGAGCGGCATGTCCCCATCGTCCGGCGCATAGGAGGAGATCTCACAATCCAGGGAGATCAGCTCGATGGTCGGCGACTCGTAGCGCGAGGACTCGGCGGTCTCGGTTCGGGCGGTGTTCTCGTTCATGGCGAAGACCTATAGCACTTCTGGGATCGTGCTCGCTTCAGCGCAGCAGCACGTCGCAGGCCCAGCGGATGCGACGGAGGAGTGCCCCGAGGGCGTTGTGGTGGATGTTCTTGCGCAGCCGCGTGACCGCCAGGCGCTCCAGGCGGTAGCGGGTGAGCTTGGGACGCGGCTTCCGGGGGCCGCCCGGGTCGATGCCGGCGAGCTCGGCCTCGAGGTCGCCCCGGGTGTAGCCCCAGGTTTCGAGGTCTTCGTCTGCGAGGGAGGCCAGGATCTCCTGGCACTGGGCGATCTTGGCCGGCTGCCCCGATAGCGCCTCGGTCCACTTGTCGAGGGACGCGGTGGTGGGGCGGCTCTGCTTGGCGACGGTCATGGGGTCGCCCAGTCCCCGGGCCGATTCTTTTGCACCTTCGGGCTTCTTCCCGTAGTCGATCATGTCCGGCTCGAAGGGCAGGCCCGCGAAGGAGCAGATGCGGGCCACTTCGGTCTCGGGGTCCTTCACCAGGTCCTCGTAGCGGACGTGGCAGACCGGGGCGGGACGTTCGCGCAGGAAGCGCGCGATGGCGGGGACGTAGCGCTCGAGCAGCGGCTGGTGGCGGTGTGCCGCCCCTTCGTCCCCGTCGAAGAACGACTCGACGTACGACGACCAGACGGCCAGGGGCTGTCGGGTCAGGACGATGTAGTGCGCTTCGGGATAGAGCTTCGCCGCGAAGTCGAGCACCAGCGAATAGGCGGGTGTCTTGTCGAGCAGCATCTGGCGGCCGCTCGGCGCCAGCAGCTTCTCGTAGAGCGCATCGGTCATGCCGCGCAGGGCGGCGAGGTAGTCCTGCTCACCGCCGGGCAGCGCCTTCACGAGCTCGCGCATGGCCAGCTCCGTGATGATCGGGTCGTAGGGGGCGCGGTCGACCTTGGCGAAGACCCCGAGATGCGCGAGGGGAGTCAGGAGGTGCGGCTCGTCGGGCGCATGGACCGCGCTGTGGCTGCCCAGCATGCGCGTGAGCAGGGTCGACCCGGAACGGGGCGGTCCGATCAGGAAGAGCAGCTTGTCTTGCACCCGGGGGCTCCTGGGTTCAACGAGGGTTGGGTCTTCGGCGACGGGCTGTAGGGTCTCTTCGGCCGACCGTCAGCCCGCGTTCAGTCAAGGGGTCCCATCAAGTCGTGAAGCCGCCGGTGGCGGCGACCTCGCCGTAGAATCGCCCGGACTCCTTGAGGGTGCGATCGCCGGTCTCGAAGTCGACGAAGGTCAGCCCGAAGCGTTCGTGGTAGCCCTGGTGCCACTCGAAGTTGTCGAGCAGGCTCCAGGCGTGGTAGCCGCGCACATCGGCGCCCGCCTCGATGGCCCGGGCGGTTGCCGCGAGGTAGCCGCGATGGAAGTCCGTGCGCCGGTGGTCGTTCACGCGCCCCTTCGCGTCGGGGCCGTCAGCGTACGAACAGCCATTCTCGGTGATCTCGATCTCGGGCGCGTCGTAGTCGCGGGTCAGGCGCATCAGCATGTCGAACAGGGCGTCGGGCCAGACTTCGAGACCCGCGTCCGTGCGCGGGCCGCGATCGAATCCCATGGGCGCGGCCGGGTTCGCGTCGACGCCGAGCGGGCCGCCGCGTGAGGCACTGACGCCGGTTCGCGAGTAGAGGTTCACGCCGATGAAGTCGAACGGCGCGGCGACGGTGCGGAGGTCGCCTGACTTGACCGCCATCTCCCTGGGAAGGTCGTCCCGATACACGTCCGGATAGCCCCGGCCGAGGGCCGGGTCGAGGAACCAGGTGTTCGTGACGCGGTGCCAGCGTTCAGCGGCCTCGGCGTCTTCCTCGCGGTCGCTCATGGGTTCGCACGGCGAGAAGGCGAAGGCGCTCCCGATGCGCGCGTCGTCGGAGCTGGCGCGCAGCGCCTGGAAGGCGAGACCCTGGGCGAGGTTCACGACGTGGCTGGCGGGCAGCCACTGGTCGAGCCCGCGGCGCCCGGGCGCGTGCAGCCCCGCCAGATAGCCCATGGCCAGGAAGATGCTCGGCTCGTTGAAGATCAGGAAGTCCCGGACCCGGTCGGCGAGGCTGCGGCCCACGATCTCGGCGTAGTCGGCGAAGCGCCCGGCGGTGTCCCGGGACGTCCAGCCACCGACGTCCTCGAGGGCCTGGGGCAGGTCCCAGTGGTAGAGCGTGGGCAGCGGGCGGATGCCGGCCGCGAGTAGGGCGTCGACGAGCCGGCCGTAGTAGTCGATCCCCTTCGCGTTCACGGCGCCCCGACCTTCGGGCTGGATGCGCGGCCAGGCGATCGAGAAGCGGTAGCTGGTGAGGTTCATCTCCCGCAGGAGCGCGATGTCCTCGTCGAAGCGGTGGTACGAATCGCAGGCGACGTCCCCGGTGTCGCCCTCCCGGATGCGCCCCGCCGTGTGGGCGAAGCGGTCCCAGATCGACTCGCCCTTGCCGTCTTCGCGCCAGGCGCCTTCCACCTGGTAGGCGGCGGTGGCAGCTCCCCAGTGGAAGCCGTCGGGGAAGCGGATGCGGGCCATGGGGCCGGGAGCATACCGCGGACCTCCGCGCCTGGGCCGCGATCCGGCCCCGTGCCGAGGGCGCATCCGGCGTGACCGCCGGGACGGGTATGCTCCCGCCGTGTCGTCGGAACCGACCAACTCGCAGGGTCCCGAGTCGCCTCGGCGTTGGCTGGGGGCAAGCGCCACGGAGTGGGCGCTGGTCGCGCTCCTGGGCATCGCCTTCGCGCCGGCGTTCGTCGCCATGGCCGGTGTGTGGTCGAGCGTCGAGTACCAGTCCCACGGTTATCTCGTGCCGTTCGTCGCGCTGTGGGCGGCTTCCGGCAAGCGGCGAATCCTCGCCGCATTGCCGGGTGAACGGGACCTGCGCGGGCTCGCCGTGTTGCTGCTGTCCTTCGGTCTCTATCTCGTCGGCGTCGCCACGTCCTGGGTGTCGCTTCAGGGGCTCGCGGTGATCGTCGGCGTCGCGGGCATGGTGCTCTACCTGCGCGGCCTGTCGTGGTTGCGCACGCTCGCGTTCCCCATTGCGTATCTGATCTTCATGGTGCCGATCCCAGAGCCGCTGTTGACGCCCGTGATCGTCGAGCTGCAACTGTGGGTGAGCCAGGTCGGGGTCTGGCTGCTGCAGCTGTGGGGGGTGCCCGTCCTGCGCAACGGCAACGTGATCGAGCTGCCGGGGGACGTGACCCTGTTCGTCGCCGAGGCCTGCAGTGGGATCACTTCGGTGGTGACCCTGCTTCCGCTCGGAGTCTTCCTCGCGTATTTCACCGAGAAGACCACGACCCGTCGGCTGGTGATCGTGGCGGCGGTGCTGCCCCTGGCGATGGCCGGCAATCTGGTGCGCGTGATCGGGACTGTCCTGGCGGCGCGTGAAGTCGGCGCCGCGGCCGCCACCGAGGGAGCCGCCCACGAGGCCGCGGGACTCCTCACCTACGTGCTCGGTTGCCTGGCGCTGCTCGCCGTGGGTTGGGGGATGCGAATCCTCGTGCCGCCGAAGCCGACGCCGGGGCGCGGCCGTCCGGCGCCGTGAACCCCGACCGATCGGCGGAAGCGGCGAAGCGCCTGGCGCGCGCCGTGGGCTTCGATCTCGCCGGTGTGGCGGCGGCGCGGGCCAGCGACGAGACGCGCTTCGTGAGGAGTTGGGCGGCCGACGGCTACGGCGGTCCGGAGGGCGGCCCGCTCGACTACGTCCTGCGCCGGCTCGACGAGCGCGAGGATCCGCGTCGGGTCTTGCCGGGTGCACGCAGCGTGGTGGCGGTGGGCTTCGTGTTCGACGACGGCAGTCCGCCGGCCACGGGCCCCCGCATCGCGCGCTACGCCCGGGGTGACGACTACCACGACGTGCTGCTCGATCGCCTGCGCGCCCTGGCCGCCGGCCTCGAAGCCTTCCACGGCCGCGCCCTGGACACGCGTTGCTACGTCGACACGGGTCCCGTCCAGGAACGCGCCTTCGCGGCCGACGCCGGGCTCGGATGGATCGGGAAGAACACGATGCTGATCCATCCCGCCCACGGGTCCCACGTCTTTCTGGGAGTCCTCCTGACGGACCTGGACATGACCCCGGACGCACGCGAGCCCGACCACTGCGGAACCTGTCGGGCGTGCCTGGACGCCTGTCCCACCGACGCCTTCGTCGCGCCCCACGTACTCGACGCCACGCGCTGCATCTCGTACACGACGATCGAGAGCCCGGCGCCGATCCCCGAGTCGCTGCGGGACGGGCAGGGGGACTGGCTGTTCGGCTGCGACGTGTGCCAGGACGTGTGTCCTTTCAACGAGCGCAACGCACGCAACGCCCGGGACGGGCGGGCGGCTCTGCCGGATCCACTGGGCCTGCGAGTGCGCCTCTCGGCGCGTTCCGAATGGCAGACGCCGTCGCTCGACTGGGTGCTGGGGCTGGACGAGGGGGCCTGGCAGGCGGCCACTCGCCGGTCTGCGCTGCGGCGCGCGAAGCGGCGGGGCCTGCTGCGCAACGCCCTCGTCGTCGCAGGCAACCGGGCCGATGCCTCCGTGCGGCCGCGGGTCGCCCAGCTCGCCGCCGACGAGGATGCGGATCTCGCCGCCCACGCACGCTGGGCGCTCGAACGGATCGACGCGCGCTGAGCCTCAGGCGGGAGCCCGGGCCAGCAGGCGGGCGGTCGCGGCGCCGTCGTGCACACCCTCTTCGTGGGCGACGATCTCGAGCCCGGGAAACAGCCGGGGAAGCTCGCCGGGCTCGAGCAGGAAGTCCGGGTTGCGCGGGCCGCCTTCACGCGCGAGCTGGTCCCGGGTGAAAGTTTCGTAGAGCAGCCAGCCGCCGGGCATCAAGAGCCGGGCAATGGCGGGGGCGAGGGGGCGGTGGAGGTAGCGGAAGACCAGCGCGGCCGCGCAGCTGCGGTCGCGCAAGGGCAGCGCGTGTCCGCGTTCGAGGTCGAAGCGCACGGGCTGCAGGGGGAGCTCTTCGCTGCGCGCTTGCCGAGCCAGCTCGCCAAGGAAGTCCGGGTTGCGATCGATGGCGACGGTCGCGATGCCGTCCCGCGCGGCGGCGAGGGCGTGCCGCCCCCGGCCACAGGCGAGATCGACGAGGGGGCCCCGTGCGCAGGCTTCGCGCAGGGCGTCGCGGTGTTGCGCAAAGAACGATGCCGCTTCGCTCACCTGGCTGCACCCAACCGGCTGGGTTCGGTGTCCGGACTCACGAGGTAGTGCGGAATGCCGGGGCTCACCGGGACGCGGTGCGTTTCGCGACCAGAAGGGCGGTGCGTTCGGGGAAGTCCGTCACGAGTCCGTCGACGCCGAGGTCGAGCAGACGCTCCATCTCCTCGACCTCGTTCACCGTCCAGACATGGATCTTGACGTCGTGGCGGTGTGCGTGCTCGATCAGCCCGGGCGTGACGAGTTCTCCGCCGCCGAAATGAGCGGGGATCTGCAGGGCTTCGATCTCGGGCGGAGGCGGTGTGCCCTCGACCGCCGACTTCACCACCGCCACGATTTCCGAGAGCGAGGCGCTGGTGGCCACCGGAACCCCCTGCCGCGAGATCTCTTCTCGCAGCAGTCGCATGATCGCGTCGTCACCGGCGACGAGCAGGCTGCGGTCCGCGCGGTCGAGGGCTGCGACGAGCCCCACGACCTTCTCGATCGCCGCGTGCTCGGATGTCTTGATCTCGAGGTTGAAACGGGCGTCCGGAAAAGCCCGAAACGCGGCCTCGACACTGGGAACCCGGTGCCCCTGGCCCCGAAAGGCGGCGTCGTTCGGGGGCTCGGCGGGGCCGCGATCTTCGATCCCGAAGTGATAGCCGGCGTCGATCTCGTCCAGGTCCGCGAGGGTCAGCGAAGACACCGCGCCGGAGTGGTCCGAGACGCGATCGAGGTGCGCGTCGTGGAGCAGCACCGGGACACCGTCCGCGGTGACCTGGACGTCGCTCTCGATGGCGTCGGCGCCGACGGCGAGGCAGCGTTCGAAGGCGGCGAGCGTGTTCTCGGGGGCGTTCCCGGCGGCGCCCCGGTGGCCGAGGATCATCGGCCGTCGCGCGTCGAATGAGCCGAAGTACGGGTGGGACATCGCGTTTACGATAACATGCGGCCCCCGATGGCCGTCCTGACCCGAGACGTGATCCTGCGCGAGATCGAGTCCGGGCGCGTGATCATCGACCCGCTCGCCAGCGATCAGATCGGCGTTGCGTCCGTCGATCTCACTCTCGGCGACGAGATCCGCGTGATCGAGACGGGCGGCGAGCCCATCGAGATCCGGGACGAGACCGACTTCCGCGATCACACCGAAGTGCGCTCCCTGCGCGAGTCCTACGTGCTCGAGCCCGGCGTCACGATCCACGGGATCACGTGCGAACGGGTGACCCTGCCGAGCAATCTCTGCGGCTTCCTCGAAGGCCGAAGTCGCTTCGCGCGGCTCGGGCTGATGGTCCACGTCACGTCGGCCTTCGTGCAGCCCGGCGTGCAGAACCGACAGGTGCTCGAGATGAGCAACGTCTCCAGTCGCTCGCTCCGCATCCACGCGGGCGTGCGGGTCTGCCAGCTCGTGCTGATGCGAACCGAAGGGGCGGCCGTGTACCAGGGACGCTTCGCGGCCCAGGACGAGATCTGACCGGGTGCGCGCGGTGGTCCAGCGCGTGGCATCGGCGCGGGTGGTGGTGGACGACGAAGTCGTCGGAGTCATGTCCTCCGGGCTGCTGTGCCTGGTCGCCGTCAAGCAGGGGGACGACCTCGCGCGCGCCGACGAGATGGCGCGCAAGCTCGTCCATCTGCGCGTGCTGCCCGACGCGGAGGGCCGCATGAACCGGTCGCTGCTGGACGCGGGAGGCACACTCGGCGTCGTCTCACAGTTCACCCTGTACGGGGACTGCAGCAAGGGTCGACGTCCGTTCTTTGGCGAAGCGGCCCCTCCCGAGGTGGCGGAGCCGCTCCTCTCGAGACTGATCGACACGGCGCGACAGGAGGGTGTGTCCGTCATCACCGGTCGCTTCGGGGCGCACATGCAGGTCCACCTCACCAACGACGGGCCCGTGACCCTGCTCGTCGACGTGTGACACGTGGCTGCCGTTCTGTGACGCGGCGCGCTTGCTCTCCGTCGCCGGACGCGTCAGACTCCGCACCGGGGGAAACAGCGGTTTAGACCGCCGTTCGAGGCCACATTCGAGTGGCCCAAGGAGAGGTTATGGACACCCGTACATCCAAGAAACGAAACACGCGTCTGGCGACTGCCAGCGCAATCCTGTGCGTGCTGCTCGCGTTGGCGCCGGTCACGGCACTCGCCGAGGAATCCGAAAGCATGGGGAAGAGCGCCGGGATCGGCGTGGGCTCGGCCTTCGCAAGCCTCGTCTACGCACCGGTGAAGCTCTGCTACGCGGTCGGCGGCCTGGTGGTCGGTGGCCTCGCCTGGGCGTTCTCGGGTGGCGACAACGAGGTCGCCATGGTGGTCCTGACGCCGAGTGTGCTCGGCGACTACGTGATCACGCCGAACATCCTGACGGGCGAGGACAGCCTGGAATTCTTCGGGCGCCATCCGAAGTACGCCGAGGAAGAGAACCTCGACGTCGCGGCGGCGCCGGTCGAGCCGGACTATGACCAGGCCTGGTAGGCCGGACCGTGCCTGGTAGGTCGGACCAGGCACGGTAGCGCCTGATCCATCTGCGCTGGGACGTGCTGCTGGCCGCTCGGGATGAGCGATCCAGCGCCACGTCCCTGTCGCGGGCACGAACACTGGCGGGACTCCGCCCGAATGGCGACCCTCCTGGGTACGCCTTGCTTTTGCACGCCTTTCTCCCGGACGCCCGAGGTTTCATGAGGCTTGCGACCCTCGTTCTGGTCTTGCTGATCTCGCTGCTGCTCGCATGCAGTGCGGCCGAACCGGTGGATGCCCCCGTCGAAGCGGAGGGCCTTCCGGCTGCAGCCTTGGCGCCGGAGACCGAGCCAGAGCCGACCGCTGCCGCGGAACGTCGCGCCGCGCCGGAGTTCGCGCTGGCGAACCTCGACGGCGACCTCGTCCGGTCCGACGAGCTGCGCGGCAAGATCGTGGTGCTCGATTTCTGGGCGACCTGGTGTCCGCCGTGCGAATTCCAGGTGCCCGAGCTCAACGCCTTTCGCGAGTCCCACGCCAGCGAACCCGACGTCGTCGTCCTGGGGGTTTCCGTGGACGTGGAAGGTCCGGAGGTCGTCGGGGAATGGGTCACGCAGAAGGACGTGCAGTACGACGTCCTGGTGGGGGGCGAGGAGCTCGCCCGGCGCTTCGGGGCGCTCGGCTTTCCCACCCTGTACGTCCTCGCGCCCGACGGCACCATCGAAATGGAGCATGTCGGGCTCATCGAGGTGGCTGACCTCGAGAGTCTCGTGACCCGGCTTCGGTCGGGCTCGTAGCCTCGCTGCCGGCCCGAGGGGCCCCGCGAAAGAGTCCCTAAAGCGGGCCATCCGGCGGGACGATCCCAGGCGTGGGGAGGCGATGGGACCGTTGGCTGTCGAGAGCACCCAGATTCTGGTTCGAAATACCTACGAGCGCAGCTTCGATGCAGGTGCCGTCATCTTCGAGGAGGGCGACCCTGGAGAAGTCCTGTTCGTCATCCAGTCCGGCGAGGTCGAGCTGACCCGCCTCGGCTTGATGGGGCGCCAGGCCGTGGCGCGCCTGGGATGCGGCGAGTTCTTCGGGGAGATGAGCGTCGTCGTGAGCGAGCCGCGCACGGCCCGCGCCGTAGCCATCACGCCCTGTCGCCTGCTGGAGCTGGACGGCGCCACCCTCGAAGCGATGTGCGTGGAGCGTCCGGAGATCGCGATCCGCATCATCCGACGCCTGACGGACCGGCTGATCGATTCCGAGCGGAGACTGTCGGCCCTGGGGGTCGACGACCTGCTGCGCCCGGTCGTCCGGGCTCTGGTCCGCAACGCGGCGCAGGGCGACGGGGGCTTTACCATCGCGGGAACCCTCCGCAGCCTGGCCCGGGAATCCGGCCTCACCATGCTCGAAGCACACCGGGCGCTGCACCAGCTGCTGGACCAGAAGCTGGTCCGCCTGGTGGACGACGTCCTGACGACACCGGACGTGGAGAAGCTGTCGGCCTGCCTCGACGCACCGGCCTGATCGCGGACAGCGCTCGCCCTCCACGGCCCACAGGCCCTGGCCTCGCGCGCCTGTGGCGGGACGCTGGAGCCTGCGTTGCCCCTGCGCGAACGCCTCTGATAGCTTCGCCCCACGCTCGATCCGGGTGTGGGGGGACACTTGTCGCTGCGTAGGTTCTCAGGGCTGCTCCTGGCGGCGGCCTGCGTGCTCGGCCCGCCCGGGTCGGCCCGGTCCGCCGAGCGCGATCTGCGCCGGGACGCGCCCATCGAGATCACCGCGGATCAGATCGTCTACGAGAACGCCCGGCAGGTCTACGTCGCCGAGGGGTCGGTCCGGGTCGTCCAGGAAGGCCGCCGCATCGATGCCGACTGGATCGTCTTCAACCGTCTGACCCGGCGAGGGATCGCGGCCGGCAATGTGCGCGCCGTCGAAGGTGGGGACGTCCTCGAGGCGCGCTTCATCGAGTTCGACAACACGGCGCAGCAGGGGCTCGTGCTGTCGGGTCGCCTCGACCTGGGCGAGGCGGACTTCCGGGTCGCCGCGGGTGAACTCGTGAAGACGTCCGCGGACAGCTACGAGGGGAGCGACGTCAGCATGACGACGTGTCGCTGTCCCGACGATGCCGACCGCCTGCCCTGGGTGATCAACGCCGACGAGGCCGACGTCGAGATCGGCGGCTATGCGACGGTGACGAACTCGACGATCGACGTCCTCGGCGTGCCGGCGGTCTGGCTGCCCTGGGCAGCGTTCCCGGTGAAGACCGATCGCGCGACAGGCCTGCTGCCGCCGGAGCTGCGGATGGGCGGTCGCAACGGCGTCGAGGTCGCCGTGCCCTTCTTCTGGGCCGCGCGCGACAACGTGAACGTGATCTTCACACCCCGCTACATGAGCGAGGGCGGCTTCAAGCCCGAGCTGCTGGTCGAGACCGTCTACGGCCAGGCGTCCTCGACGGATCTGTTCCTGAGCTACCTGCGCGACCAGAATCCCGACACCTTCAGCAGCCAGACCCAGACACCGAACCCGGTCCCTGGCGCACAGCCCGACCCGCTCAACCAGCAGAAGAACCTGTACCACCCGGACCGCTGGGGCGTGGGCCTCGACAACGACATCGTGCTTCCCTTCGGCCCCCGCCTGCGGTCGGACATCGAGGTGGCCTCGGACAACGAGTACTACCGGGACTTCGACGAGTTTGCGGATCGCCGTCGCGACCGCTTCGCCCAGTCGACGGCTTTCGGCTTCGATCACTTCGGCGAGGACGAGTCCTTCGGCGCGGTGGTCGCCGCCGTCTACCGGGACGACCGGCAGAACCCGGACCGGGTGGACCGCGACGAGTACCTGCTGAACCGGGCTGGCGCCGCACAGCTGGCCTGGCTGCCGACCCGGCTCGAGGACGTCGCGGGGGTCGAGTTCGGCTTCGAGGTCGATTACGCGAATTTCTACGCCTACAAGCGTGCGAGCACCGTCCTGCAGCTGACACCGACCTCGGGAGGCGTGGTCGGTGACAATCGCTTCGTCGACATCGGCATCCCGTCCCTGGGCGGGGATCCCTTCATGGACCCGAACCAGCGCCAGAAGCTCGGCGTCGACGACCTCGTCTTCCAGGAAGGCGAGCCCATCAACGACAAGGGGCAGCGCCTCGTCCTGAATCCGCACGTCGGCCATTCGTTCCGGCTCTTCGACGCCCTCGACGTGCGACCCGAGGTCGGCTGGCACCAGACCCTCTATTCCACCGCCGCCCAGAACTTCGCCGATCGCGGCTTCGTCACCGGTCGCGTGGACATCCAGAGCCAGCTGCGAGGCCAGTTCGATCTGCCCGGGCTGCCGCCCCTCATTCATCTGCTCGAGCCCCGGGCGGGCTGGGCCTACATCGAGAAGACGAGTCAGGCCCAGAACCCGTTCTTCGTCCCGGCGACGAAAGTTCCCCAGAAGCGCTTGCGCCAGCTGAGCCTCGACAACCTGGTGCTCGACGATGCGGACCGCATCGACCCGGCGAACGTGGTGACTCTCGGCTTCGGGAACCACTTCTATCGCCAGACGGAAACGGGGCCGCAGCTGCTGGGCGAGCTGGACCTGTCCGTCGGCTATGACTTCCGCGGCAGTGGCGAGTTCGGCCTCGCCATCGCCGAGGGTCGCACGATGCCCTGGAATGGCGTGGTCACCAGCTTCGGGGTCGCCTACGACCTCGACAAGACGCGGGTCGACCAGGGCTCGGTGGACATCTCGCTGCCCGTAGACCGGTTGCCGGGCCTGCAGCGGCACAGCCGTCTGAGTGTCGGGTATCGCTACCGCCAGGCGGTCGGGCTGTTCTTCGAGAACTTCAAGGGGCTCGAGCAGGTCGAGAATGCCAGCGGCAGCTTCGGTCGCTTCCGTTCCTCGTTCACCCGCATCGACCAGCTGACCGCCGGTACCCGCCTGCGCCTCAGCGAGCAGTGGGCCCTGCAGTACCAGGCCGGCTACAGCTTTCACCGCGACATCCTGCTCACCAACCGCGGCGCCATCGAGTACACCTCGGAGTGCCGCTGTTGGGCGATCCAGGCCCTGGTGGACGACAACCGGGTCCAGGGACTGCGCTACGGCCTCAACTTCACCTTCCTCGGCTTCGGGATGGACCGCGAGAACCCGTTCAAGGACGGCGGCATGTTCGGGACCGGGCTCTTCTAGCCCGCCGCCGCTGCCCGTCTGGCGGCCTCTCGGCGCGTGTCTCGAGGCGCGACCGCCCCGCACCCGAGTTGACGGTCCCCCGGGGCTCTGGTAACAACCGGATTTCCTTCACCTTTCTCTCCCCAAACCCAGAGGCTGGGGTGCTCCGCCCGTCCCTCGAAGAGTTCGAATCCCTCGCGCAGCGCGGCAACCTGATCCCGGTCGCGCGCGAGGTCCTCGCCGACCTGGACACCCCCCTCTCGCTGTTCCGGCGACTGGACGACGGCCGCACCAGCTTCCTGCTGGAGTCGGTCGAGGGCGGCGAGAAGTGGGCTCGCTACAGCTTCCTCGGGACCGGTGCGCGCGCGACGTTCACCGCTCGGGGCTCGCGTGTCACGTGGGTCGAATGGGTGGACGGCGACAAGCGCACCGAAGAGGTGAGCGTCCCGGGGGACCCCCTCGAGTTCTTGCGCGAGAAGCTGGCGGGGCTGCACCACGTCACGCCGGAAGGCGAGTGGCCGCGCTTCATCGGCGGCGCGGTCGGCATGATCGCCTACGACTGGGTGCGCCACGTCGAGCGCCTGCCGGATCCGAACCCCGATGAACTCGGGCTCCCCGACCTGAGCTTCGTGCTGCCCGAGACCGTCGTCGTCTTCGACAACATCCGGCACACGGCGCTCATCATCCGTCACGTCCATCTGCGCGACGGAGACGACCCCGCGGCCCGCTACCGCGAGGCCGCCGCGGCGATCGAAGGCACCGTGCGGTTGTTGCGAGAGCCCCTGGCCGCGGACCCGGTGCGCAAGGCCGTCAGCGAGCCGATGGACGTCGAGCGCAGCATGAGCGAGGACCAGTACCAGGGCATCGTCGAGAAGAGCAAGCGCTACATCGAGGCGGGCGACATCTTCCAGGTGGTGCTCGCCCAGCAGTTCCGGGTCCCGCAGCAGGTCGACTCGTTCTGGCTCTACCGGCACCTGCGCTCGATCAATCCCAGCCCGTACCTGTTCTACGTGCGCCTGGCGGGCGCCGAGCTGGTGGGGTCGTCACCCGAGATCTTGACCCGACTCGAGGGCCGCAAGGTCGACGTGCGGCCGATCGCGGGCACTCGTCGTCGAGGACGCACGCCCGACGACGACGTTGCGATGGAGACCGAGCTGCTGGCGGACCCGAAGGAGCGGTCCGAACACGTGATGCTCGTGGATCTCGGCCGCAACGACGTGGGGCGGGTGGCCGAGGTCGGCAGCGTGCACGTCAACGAGTACGCGACCATCGAGCGCTATTCCCACGTGATGCACATCGTGTCGAACGTCGAGGCGCAGCTGCGGCCGGAATTCGACTGGCTGGACCTGCTGCGCGCGACCTTCCCGGCCGGGACCCTTTCCGGCGCCCCGAAGGTCCGGGCCATGGAAATCATCGACGAGCTCGAAACCGTGGGGCGCGGACCGTACGGCGGCTGCGTCGGCTACATCGACTATTCCGGAAACATGGACATGGCCATCACGATCCGCACCATGGTGGTGGCCGACGGTTCCATCACGGTGCACGCCGGCGCGGGCGTCGTGGCCGATTCCAAGCCGGAGCTCGAGTTCAAGGAGTGCATCAACAAGGCTCAGGCGATGATCACGGCCATCGATCTCGCGCGCGAGGGATGCGATTGAGTCGCTTGCTCATGATCGATAACTACGACTCCTTCACGTACAACCTCGTTCAGTATCTCGGCGAGCTGGGCGCGGAGGTGGACGTGGTCCGGAACGACGTCGAGACCGTCGACGCGCTGATCGCGCGGGGTCCCGACGGCGTCGTGGTGTCCCCGGGCCCGGGCGAACCCCACGATGCAGGGGTTTCCATCGAGGCCGTGAAGGAATTCTCGCGGATCGGAACGCCCGTCTTCGGGGTCTGCCTCGGTCATCAGGCGATCGGTGTCGCATTCGGCGGTCGGATCGTGCGCGCGCGTTCGATCATGCACGGCAAGACGTCCGAGATCATCCATTCCGGGGTGGGCGTGTTCGGCGGGCTGCCGCAGCCCTTCGAGGCGACCCGCTACCACTCCCTCGTCATCGCGGCAGACAGCTGTCCCGACGAGCTCGAAGTGACGGCGCGCACCGCCGACGGAGAGATCATGGGCGTCCGTCACAGCTCGCTCCCCGTCGAGGGAGTCCAGTTCCATCCGGAATCGATCCTCACCCAGGTCGGCAAGCAGCTGCTCGGGAACTTCCTTGCGTGCTGCAAGGGCGGTGAGACGGGATGAGTCTGCTCGAGGCCATCGCCACGGCGGCCGGGCGGAACGAGGTTCCCGCTGCGGTGCTCGAGGCCGGCTTTGGCGAGATCGTCGCTGGTGAGGCCACGCCCGCCCAGATCGCGGCGCTGCTCGTCGCGCTGCGGACCAAGGGCGAGACGGTGAGCGAGATCGCTGCGGCAGCGCGCGCTCTCGCCGCTCATGCGACGACGGTGACGGCCTCTGACCCGCGCACGATTGACAACTGCGGTACCGGCGGCAGCGGCCTCGACACCTTCAGCGTGTCGACGACCGCTGCGTTCGTCGTCGCCGGGGCGGGCGTTCCCGTCGCCAAGCACGGCAACCGCGCGGCCAGCCGTCCGACGGGCAGCTTCGACGTCTTCGAGGCGCTCGGCGTGCGCATCGACCTTCCGATTCCCGTCTGTGGTCGCATCCTGGACGAGATCGGGATCGCTCCCTTCTTCGCGCAGACCGCCCATCCGGCCATGCGCTTCGCGGCGCCGGTTCGCCGGGAGATCGGCATCCGGACGGTGATGAACTGCATGGGGCCGCTGCTGAACCCGGCTGGTGTCCGGCTGCAGCTGCTCGGCTGCTATGACGGCGCGCTGGTCGAGCCCCTCGCTCGTGTGCTCGGTCGCCTGGGTCGCGAGCGCGCGATGGTCGTGCACGGGTCCGATGGCCTCGACGACCTGACGACCACCGGGATCAGTCGCGCGGCGTTGCTCCAGCGAGACGTCGACGGCGGGCCGGGCGGCGAGAAGATCGAGGTGTTCGACGTGGATCCCGCGGACTTCGGAATCCCGCGCGCGAAGCTCGAGGACCTGTCCGGTGCGGATCCGACGGGCAACGCCATCATCACGCGGGTGATCCTCGACGGCGAGAACGGGCCGCGTCGGGACATCGTCGTGCTCAACGCCGGCGCAGCGCTCTTCGTGGCACGGGCCGCCGGGTCCATCGCCGAGGGCGTCGATCAGGCGCGTGAGAGCATCGACTCCGGCGCTGCCCGGAGCAAGCTCGACGCCCTGATCGAAGCGACGAATCGGGAGGCGCCCGGCCCGTGAGCGCCAGCATCCTCGAAGAGATCGTCGCCACCAAGCGCGAGGAACTCGAGCGCGCCAAGGAGCAGGTCGCGTCGGCGGAGATGGCGGCGCGGGCCAAGGCCGTCGCTTCGCCGTGTCGGGGCTTCCGTCGTGCGCTCGAGACGCATGTCGCTCCATCGGTGATCGCGGAGATCAAGCGTCGCTCGCCCAGCAAGGGCGAGATTCGAGCCGACTTCGATCCCGTCGCCTGCGCGCAGGCATACCTCGCAGGGGGCGCCGCGTGCCTGTCGGTACTGACCGACGAGCGCTACTTCGGCGGTCGACTCGCGTACCTGTCGGCAGTTCGGGACGCCGTCCCGCTGCCGCTGCTGCGGAAGGACTTCACCGTCGATCCCTACCAGATCGACGAGGCGCGCTGCGCCGGCGCCGATGCCATCCTGCTGATCGTGTCCTGTCTGACGGCGCGCGAGGTGCGCGACTTCGCGGCCCATGCCCGGGATCTGGGTCTCGACGTCCTGGTCGAGGTGCACGACGACGACGAGCTCGAGACCGCGCTCGCGGCGGAGGCGGATCTCGTCGGTGTCAACAACCGGAATCTGGCCACCTTCGAGGTGGACCTCGGGACGACCGAGCGGCTGGCGGCGCGGATTCCTGCTGGTCAGGACGTATTGCTCGTCGCAGAGAGCGGAATCGGAACACATGCCGACATCGAGCGGCTTTCCCAGGCTGGTGCGCGAGCCTTTCTCGTGGGAGAGTCTCTGATGCGGAAACCGGACGTCACGCGGGCCCTCGTGGAGCTTCGCGGTGTCGCCGGAGAGGGGAGGGAGTCGTGAGCGGGAGCGTGCGCATCAAGTTCTGTGGGATCCGATCGACGGCGGATGCAGACGCCGCGGTGGCCGCCGGAGCAGATCTGATCGGGGTGAACTTCGTACCCGAATCTCCTCGTTGCGTGGATATCGCGACAGCGGAAGCGATCTGCCAGCAGGTTGCTTCGACCGGGGTGGAACGCGTCGCGCTCTTCCGAAATCCGTCCTGGGAAGACGTCGAGCACGTACTGCGCCGCTGCGACTTCGACCGCGTGCAGCTGCACGGCGAAGAGACAGAAGAAGAGGTCGAGCAGGTGGACCTGCCCGTCATCAAGGCCATCCGCGGCGCCGACCTCGAGGCCGCGGAGACCTATCCCGGCACCATCCTGTTGCTCGATCACCCGAGTGAGGGCGGGGGCAAGGGCAATGCGTGGGACTGGAGCGAGGCGTCGGAGCTGATCGCGCACGGACACGACGTCATCCTCGCCGGCGGCCTGGCCCCGGACAACGTCGAACGGGCGCTGGCGGAGATCGGCGAGCTGTTGCCCTGGGGTGTCGACTGCGCGACCGGCGTCGAGGGCGACGACTACCACAAGGACCCGGACAAGATGAAGGCCTTCGTGGCCGCCGTGCGGCGAGCCGAGGATGCGGGCAGCGACGGCAGGAAGCCCGGCGAAAACGAGGGCTGAGGCCCGGCGAGGATCTGACACAGTGAGCCAGCAGGGCAAACAGGGCGTCCGCAGCGAGCCGGACGAACGGGGTCGTTTCGGCGAATTCGGGGGGCGCTACGTCTCCGAAACGCTGGTCGCCGCGCTCGACGAGTTGAAGGCCGCGGTCGAGACGATCGTCGAGACGAGCGCCTTCCAGGACGAGCTCGACGAACTGCTCCACAGCTACGCGGGACGTCCCACGCCACTCACCTACGCGAGTCGCATGACCGAGGACGGGCGACGCGCGGATCCCGCGCGCGGCGCCAAGCTGTATCTGAAGCGCGAAGACCTGGCGCACACCGGTGCCCACAAGATCAACAATGTCCTCGGGCAGGCCCTGCTTGCGAAGGCCATGGGCAAGACCCGGGTGATTGCCGAGACCGGCGCCGGCCAGCACGGCTGCGCGGCGGCCACCGCCTGCGCGCTGCTCGGGCTCGAGTGCGTGGTCTACATGGGCGAGGAGGACGTCCGTCGCCAGGAACTCAACGTCTTCCGCATGGAGCTACTCGGCGCCGAGGTGATCCCGGTGACCTCCGGCTCGCGGACCCTGAAGGACGCCATCAACGAGGCCATGCGCGACTGGGTGACGAACGTTCGCGATACCTACTACTG
Organism: Deltaproteobacteria bacterium; assembly: GCA_029261855.1. Classification (GTDB taxonomy): domain Bacteria; phylum Myxococcota_A; class UBA9160; order UBA9160; family UBA4427; genus JAJDAN01. Next base: position 189,791 of record JAJDAN010000021.1, on the reverse strand, counting down.
CATCGGCTCCGTGATGGGGCCGCACCCGTACCCGGTGCTGGTCCGGAACTTCCAGCGGGTCATCGGTCTCGAGACACGCGAGCAGATCCAGCGCATCGAGGGGCGCTTGCCGGACGCCGTCGTGGCATGCGTTGGTGGGGGATCCAACGCCATGGGGATCTTCCATCCCTTCGTCGAGGACGACGGGGTTCGGCTGGTCGGTGTCGAGCCGGGCGGAGAGGGCGTCCACTCGGGTCGCCATGGCGCCACCCTCACGGAGGGGGTGCCGGGCATCTTCCACGGCAAGCGCACGCTCGTGCTGTCCGACGACGACGGCCAGATCTTTCCGGCGCACTCGATCTCCGCGGGGCTCGACTATCCCGGCGTCGGGCCGGAGCACGCCTACCTGCAGAAGATCGGTCGCGCCCAGTACGTGGTGGCGAACGACGACGAAGCCCTCGCGGCCTTCCAGTACCTGTCGCGGACCGAGGGCATCATCCCGGCCCTCGAATCCGCCCACGCCATCGTCCACGCCCGCAAACTGGCCGCCGAGATGGGTCGTGACGAGATCGTCGTCGTCTGTCTGTCGGGTCGTGGCGACAAGGACGTGGCCGAGGTGCGACAGATCCTCGCGGCCGAGGCGGCGAAACACTGATGGCCCGCATCGAAGAACGTTTTCGCGGGCTGCGCGAGCGCGGGGAACGCGCGCTGATCGTCTTCTTGTCCGCAGGCGACCCGGACATTGCGACCACCGAGGCGCTGGTGCTCGCGATGTCCGACTCGGGAGCCGACGTGATCGAGATCGGTGTCCCGTTCTCGGACCCCACGGCGGACGGCCCGACGATCCAGCGGTCCAGCGAGCGCGGTCTCGCCGCCGGCGCCAGCCTGCGAAGAGTGCTCGAGGTCGTCGGCCGCCTGCGCGACCGGGTCGACGTGCCCCTGGTCCTGATGGGCTACGCGAATCCGTTCTTCGCCATGACCGACTTCGCCGCCGCGGCCGCCAAGGTGGGCGTGGACGGCGTCATCGTGCCGGATCTGCCGCCCGAAGAAGGAGCGGGATTCTTCGGACAGCTCCAGGATGCGGGCATCGACCCGATCCTGCTCGCGGCCCCCACGACCACGTCCGACCGCATGCAATTGTTGGCGGAGCGGACGCGCGGTTTCCTGTACTACGTCTCGCTGACGGGCGTCACCAGCGCGCGGAGCGGCCTGCCGGAAGGCTTGCGAGATGGAGTCCGACTCGCCAAGAAGGCGGCAGGGGACCTGCCCGTCGTCGTGGGCTTCGGCATCTCCACGCCCGATCACGCCCGGGAAGTCGGCAGCTACGCGGACGGCGTCGTGGTCGGCAGTGCCATCGTCGACCGCATCGAATCAGCCGCTTCGCCAGAGGCAGCGGTGGACGCGGTCGCCGCCTACGTATCCGAGATGAAGGCGGTGCTCCGCTAGGAGCCGAGCCTGACCCAAGACGCAGGCCGCAAAGGTCGTCAGACCGCAGCTAGCTGGCGAAGCCAGAGGCTTCGCTTGCGACGGAAGCCGAGACCCAAGACGGCGTCTTGGGTCGGCCTCCTAGCCGACCAGCTTCTGGAACAGCTGGCCGACCTGTTCTTCGGTTTCGGCTGGCGTGCCGCTGTTGTCGATGACCCACTCGGAAAGCTCTCGCTTGTCGTCGATGGGAAGCTGCGCGCGGATGCGCGAGAGGGCCTCTTCTCGATTGCAGGAGTCGCGCGACATGGTGCGCTCGATCTGCACCTCGACCGGGACCCAGGACAGGATCACGCCCTCGACTCCCAGGGCGCCGGCCGTGTCGCGGCCCGCGAGCCGCCCCTCGAAGAGCAGGGGAATGTCGGCCACCGCCAACGCGGTGCCGGCCTCGCGTGCCTCGTCGACCTGCCGGAGCATCTCGAGACCGACGCCCGGATGCACGATCTTGCCGAGCCGCAAACGGGCATCCGGGTCCTCGAAGACGATCGCTCCCAGCGCCTTGCGGTTCAGGGCCCCGGTGTCGTCGAGGATCTGCGAACCGAAGGCTGCGGCGAGGTCGGCGAGCATCGGTTGCCCCGGGGACTGCAGCTCGTGGACGATGCGATCCGCGTCGACGATCACCGCGCCGAGCTCGCGCAGAAGCGCGGCCACCGTGCTCTTGCCGGATCCGATTCCGCCCGTCAGCCCTACGACCCGAGTCTGCATGGGGGACAGGATGCCGCAACCCGCTGCTCTTTCGCGACCGCGGCCCGCATCGAGGAGAGGTTGGGCTTGCGGCCCTATTCGAGGGGGCCGTCGTCGTCCGCTGCGACGACACAGTTCTTGCCCTGGTCCTTGGCGCGGTAGAGCGCGCGGTCTGCCGCCTCGAAGAAGCGCCGACGGTTGCCCGCGTACTGGGCGACGCCCACGGATACGGTGATTCGCACCGGGCGTAGGCTCTCGTTCACGATGTGGCGCGCCTGCTCGACCGCCATGCGGATCTTCTCCGCCAGCTGGACCGCGCCTTCGAGATCGGTGTCCGTCGCCAGCACGACGAACTCCTCGCCGCCGTAGCGCGCGAGCAGGTCACTCTCCCGGACCGTCGTATCCATGATCGACGCGACCCGGGCCAATAGCTCGTCGCCACTCGCGTGCCCCAGCCGGTCGTTGAGGGCCTTGAAGTCGTCGAGGTCGACGAGCAGGACCGAAAGCGGCTTGGCGGTGCGGCTTTGCCGCTTGATCTCACGGACGAGGCTCTCCTGGAAGTAGCGGTGGTTGTGGAGCTTGGTGAGACCGTCGGTGATCGACAGCTGGTTGAGCACCTCGTTGGCGCGTTGGAGCTCTTCGTTGCGGCTCTGGAGCTGGCGGTTGGCCTCTTGCAGATCGGACTGGCTCTCGTGCAGCTTGCCCATCATCTCGTTGAACGCGCGGGTCAGGCGCCCGATCTCGTCGTGGGTGCCCGGGTCGGAGATGGCCTGGCCGAAGTTGCCCGCGGAAGCCAGCCGGGCGCCCTGGGACAGGTCCTCGATGGGGCCGAGCATGCGCGCCGTGATCCGATACGCGGCGGCGATGAACACCAGGCTCAGCACCAGGTCGATCACGAAGACCCGGATGACGAGCTCGATCATGCGAGCGAACGCAGTGGTGAAGGGCGCCTCGACGACCAACGCCCAGGGATTGGCCGGGTCCGGGGAATCTCCATCCAGGGTCGCTGCGTGTTCGGACAGGGGTAGCAAGGCGCCCAGGGTATGCACGCCGGCTGCGTTCGCATATTCCCGCACCACGCCGGGTGCCTCGGCCTCGAGCCTGCCGATCGCTCGGTCGAGCCCTTCCGGGACGCCCGTCAGTCCGGCCGCCGCCGCCAGCACGTGGCCCTCGGCGTCGGTCAGCACCAGTGAAGCGGATACCCCGCGGCGCTCCTCCTGAAGCAACGCGTCGAGCAGGGACCGGTCGTAGCGACCGACGAGGAAACCGTCACTCCCTCGCCCGGGCGTAAGGGGGACGACCGCGAGCGCTGCCGGAGGATCACCCGGCAGGGTCAGTCGTTGGGCGCGTTGCCCAGCTTCGAGCGAGCCGGCGAGCGACATCTGGTCGCCGGTCAGGAGTCCCGCTGCCGGGTGGACCCACTCGCCTCCGGACGTCAGCAGAGCCGCAGCGTCGAAGTGGAGCGAATGAGTCACGAAGTCCGCGAGCGCCCCTTTGGCGCGTTGCTCGTCGCTGTCCAACGATGGGGAAGACGCGAACTCGCGGAGTGCGCTGTCGCCCTCCGCCAGCCAGAAGGTCATCTCGTTGCGGCCGCGTTCGAGCGCCGCCGGGAAGCCCCGGTCGATCTCGCCTCGCCGGTCCTCGTAGCTGGACTGGATTGCGATTCCGCTCACGACCAGCGCGGTGCTGAACGTGCACAGGAACACCAGAAACACGATCTTCGCCGAGATGCTGTGTCGTCGATGCTCTCTTTGCGCCGCATTTGCGGCGCTATGGGCGGGATCGCTCATCGGTCTCCAGATGCTCGCGTGCACTTCCCGTATCGACGGAGCCGCGTCCTGGCTTGATTCCCCCCCGCCTGAGGAAAGTCTTGTCGATTCAGTGGGTTACCTCGTCGGCGCTGAAGGTTTCTCCCCCTGGGTGCCGAATCTGGAGAAGATCCGATAACCCCGCGTTACAACAGTCGAATCGGACCGGTGGCGAATTGCGCGGCCTGGGGTGCCCTGATATCTTGCGCGAGCTTTTCCAAGGGGTTAGGCGCATTTCCGGGTCCCGCGTCCTCCTGCCACTCGAAGACCGAGGATTGCATGGCCGACGACCGGCAATCGCGTGATGCGTCCAAGGCGGTCTCGCCCGAGCTCGCCCGGCTGCGTGACGCCATCGATGGAGTCGACACGAAGCTCCTCGAGCTGCTCAACGAGCGCGCGCGCCTGGTCCAGCAGGTCGGCGACGAGAAGCGCACGCGTCGGGCACCGGTCTACGTGGCGGGTCGCGAGCGCGACCTGATCGCGCGCCTGAAGGGCCGCAACAGCGGGCCGTTCCCGACGGACGCCATCGGCCACGTCTTCACCGAGATCATCTCCGCCACGCGGTCGCTGGAAGAGGTGGTGCGGGTCGCCTTCCTCGGCCCGGAGGGCACCTTCAGCCACCAGGCGGTGGCGAGGCAATTCGGTACGCAGATCGACCGGATTCCGGCCGGGAACATGCGCGAGGTCTTCACCCTGACCCAGCAGGGCAAGTGCCACTACGGCGTCGTGGCCGTCGAGAACACCACGGAAGGCGCGGTAGCCGAGACCTTCGACGCGCTCGTCGAGTCCGAGCTTTCGATCTGCGGCGAGCTGATGCTCGAGGTCACGCAGTGCCTGCTCTCGACCTCGGGCAACATGGCGGACATCCGCAAGCTTGCGTCCCACCCGCAGCCCCTCGGGCAATGCCGCCGTTGGATCCAGCGGAACCTCCCGGATGCGGACATCGTCGAGACGGCGAGCACCGCAACCGCGGCGCAGCTCGCGGCTGCAGACGCCAGCGTCGCCGCCATCGGGAGCGAGGTCGCCGCCGACGTCTACGGGCTCGAGGTGATCGAGCGCGAAATCGAGGACAGCCCCGGCAACACCACCCGCTTCCTCGTGATCGGTCGTGAGTCTCCGCCGCCCAGCGGCGACGACATCACGTCCGCGGTGTTCACGATCCGCAAGGACCAGAGCGGCGCGTTGTATCGCCTGCTCGAGCCCTTTGCGCGCTACGGCGTCAATCTGAACTCGATCCAGTCGCGTCCGATGAAGGGCAAGCCCTGGGAGTACCTGTTCTTCGTGGACGTCCAGGGACACGCCGAAGATGAATCCGTCGGCAAGGCGTTGCGCGAGGCAGCCGGAGTCGCGCACTCTCACAAGATCCTCGGCTCGTATCCGCGCGGCGCCGGCAGCCGAGAGCCGCGGGATTCCGGGCTGCGCAAGAGCGCGCCGAAGGCTGTGTCGAAGAAGGGATCGTCCTGATGGCGCTCGAGAAGCTCGTCAATCCGCACATCCTCGAGATCAAGCCCTACCAGCCCGGCAAGCCGGTCGAGGAGCTCGAGCGCGAGCTCGGAATCCAGGGTGCGATCAAGATCGCATCGAACGAGAACCCGCACGGTCCGTCGCCCAAGGCGTTGGCCGCCATGCGCGACGCCCTGGGCGACATGAACCGCTATCCCGACGGCGCCGCGTTCGCCCTGCGTGAGAAGCTCGCGGATCGCTTCGGCATCGAGACGAACCAGTTGATCTTCGGTTGTGGTGCGGACGAGGTGCTCGAGCTGCTCGCGAAGAGCTTCTTGCGCCCGGGCGACGAAGTCGTCTACGCCTGGCCCTCCTTCGCCATGTACCCGGTGGTCGTCAAGGGCATGGGCGCAACGTCGGTGCAGGTGCCCCTCGACGAGGACCTGCAGCACGACCTCGATGCCATGGCGAAGGCCGTGAACGAGCGCACCAAGATGGTCATCCTGTGCAACCCCAACAACCCGACGGGCACCACTTTCGGCAAGCGCGCGTTCGAGGCGTTCGTGAAGTCGCTGCCCCGCGATCTGATCCTGGTGGTCGACGAGGTCTACTGGGACTTCGCCCGCAGTGACGACTTCCCGGACACCCTGGGCTGCATCGCGGGGCGTCCCGGCACCATCTCGGTCCGGAGCTTCTCGAAGATCTACGGGCTCGCGGGCATGCGGATCGGCTACGGGATCTGCGACGCCGAGCTGGCGGACATCCTGAACCGCGCGCGACACCCCTTCAACGTCAGCCGCCTGGCGGAGATCGCGGCGGTCGCGGCCCTCGACGACACCGAGCACGTCGAGCGCACGCTGCGACTCAATCGGGAAGGAGCCGAGCTCATCACGCGCGAGTTCGAGGCCCTGGGGCTGCGGGTCTGGCCGACCGATACGAACTTCATGCTGGTCAAGCTCGATCGACCCGGGACGGAGGTCTACGAAGCGCTGCTGCGCGAAGGCGTCATCGTGCGCCCGCTGCCGGGCACCGGTCTCGACCAACACGTCCGGGTGACCATCGGCACGCCGGCAGAGAACCAGAAGCTGATCGATGCCGTCCGGAAGGTCGTCGGCCGCGCACCCGCTGGTGCGGCTTGAGCGCGTCGGGATCGGACGCGAGCCAGGACCCGCACTTCGAACGCCTCGTCGTGCTGGGGCTCGGGTTGCTCGGCGGCTCGCTGGCTGCCGCCGCGCGCGAGCGCGGGATCTGTCGCGAGGTCGTCGGTTATGCGCGGCGCCGCGCGCCTCTCGCGGATGCGCTCGAGCGCGGACTCGTCGACGCCGTCTTCGACGCGGAGCAGGGGGCGGCGGAAGCGCTGCGTGGCGCGGACCTGATCGTCCTCGCCACGCCCGTCAGCGCCATGGCGGGAGTACTCGCTGCGGTGGCCGCGGACATCGAGCCGGGAGCGATCGTGACCGACGTCGGCAGCGTCAAGGGTCCCCTGGCCGCGAGCCTGCCCGGACTGCTGCCGCCCGGCGTCGCGTTCGTCGGCTCGCACCCCATGGCGGGCAGCCACGAGACCGGCGCCGAGCACGCACGGGCGGATCTACTCGAGGGCGCCTGCTGCGTGGTTGCGCCGGGGCCGAACGCGGACCCCACCACCGTTTCACGGCTGGCCGATTTCTGGCGGGCGCTCGGTTGTCGGGTCGTGATGCGCGAGCCCGGAGAGCACGACGTGGACGTCGCCTGGGTGAGCCACCTTCCTCATCTGTTGGCTTTTGCCTACGCCCGGGCTCTGGAAACGGCTCCCTCGCGAGTAGGAGAGGTCGTCGGTACAGGGTTTCGCGACTTCGTTCGCATCGCGCGCAGCGACGCCGACCTGTGGGGGGACATTCTGAGTCTCAACCACTCGGCCCTGGCGGCGCCTCTGCGGGCGTTCTCGGAGGCCCTCGCGGAGGTGGCTGAGGCCGTCGAGAAGGGCGATTCGGGCGCCGAAGTGCCCCTCGAGAAGCTGCTCGAATCCGCCAGTCACCGGCTGAATTCGATCGATTGCCATAAGTCTGTGGCGAAACAAGTAGTTACATCGCAAACTGGGGCCCGCCCCAAGACCCTTTCCGCCCGATCCGGGGGCGAAAACCCGGAAATCCAGGCTGCCCACGAGGCGGCCACCAGGAGCGTGAACCGAAACTCATGAGCGAAACCACAACCGAAGAAAGCACCGCGAGCTTTGCGGAGCTCTTTACCAGCGAGACCCCGTCCATCAAGGAGGGGGAGGTCAGCAAAGGCAAGGTCCTCTCGATCGACGAGGACTTCGTCCAGGTAGACATCGGCTTCAAGTCCGAAGGCCTCGTCGCGGCCTGGGAGTTCATGACCGACGACGGTGAGATGACCATCAAGGTCGGGGACACCGTCGACGTGCTCGTCGAGCAGAGCGAGGACTCCGAAGGTCGAGTGGTCCTGTCCAAGGAGAAGGCCGAGCGCCTCAAGATCTGGGACGAGATCAGCAATGCGTACGAGGGAGACGAGTCCGTCGAGGGCACGATCATCTCGCGCGTCAAGGGCGGACTGTCCGTGGACATCGGCGTGAAGGCGTTCCTGCCCGGCTCGCAGGTGGACCTGCGCCCGGTGCGGAACCTCGAAGGCCTGATCGGCGAGAAGACCAGCTTCAAGATCATCAAGTTCAACAAGCGTCGGGGCAACATCGTGCTGTCGCGTCGCGCGTTGCTCGAGACCGAGCGCCGCAAGCTGCGCGAGGACACCCTCGAGACCCTCGACACCGGTCAGATCGTCGACGGCGTGATCAAGAACCTCACCGACTACGGTGCGTTCATCGATCTCGGCGGCATCGACGGCCTGCTCCACATTACCGACATGTCGTGGGGTCGCATCAACCACCCGAGCGAGCTGTTCCAGGTGGGCGACGAGATCAAGGTCAAGGTGCTCAAGTTCGATTCGGAATCCGAGCGCGTTTCCCTCGGCCTCAAGCAGATTCAGCCCGATCCGTGGGTGGACGCCGCAATGCGCTACCCGATCGGTCAGCGCCTGAACGGCAAGGTCGTGTCGCTCACGGACTACGGTGCATTCATCGAGCTCGAGGCCGGCATCGAAGGCCTCGTGCACGTCTCGGAGATGTCCTGGACCAAGCGGATCAAGCATCCGTCCAAGGTCGTCTCGGTGGCCGACATGGTCGAGGCCGTGGTGCTCGACGTGGACGAGCGCGCCCGGAAGATCTCCCTCGGCATGAAGCAGATCGAGGAGAATCCCTGGACGGTGATCGAGGAGCAGTACCCCGTCGGCGCCATCGTCGAGGGTACGGTCCGCAACATCACCAACTTCGGTGTGTTCATCGGGCTCGACGAGGGCATCGACGGTCTGGTGCACGTCTCGGACATCTCGTGGACCGAGCAGATCAAGCACCCCAGCGAGAAGTTCCAGAAGGGCGACTCGGTCAAGGCGATCGTGCTCAAGATCGACAAGGAGAACGAGAAGTTCTCCCTGGGCATGAAGCAGCTCGAGCCGAATCCCTGGGAAGACATCCAGAAGAAGTACGCGATCGGCACCGAGATCAAGGGGCCGGTCACCAGCGTCACCGACTTTGGCGTCTTCGTGCGACTGGACGAGGGCATCGAGGGCTTGGTCTACAGCTCCGAGCTGGGGCCCGAGCGGATCGAGAAGCCCGCCGACCACTTCCAGGAAGGCCAGGAGGTCACGGCACTCGTGACCAAGGTGGAGCCCGCGGAGCAGAAGATCTCCCTCTCCATCCGTGCCGTGGACGACAAGGCCGAGCGAGCAGCGCTCAAGAAGCTCGCGGCGGAGCAGTCCACCAGCCAGACCACGACCCTCGGTGATCTTCTCAAGGAGAAGCTTGCAGCCAAGGGCGGGGACAACGCTGAGGAGGATCAGGCGGAATGACCAAGAGCGGGCTCATCGAGGACGTCGCGAGGCGGACGCCGCACATCTCCAAGAAGGATACGGAGGTCGTGGTGAACACAATCTTCGACTCGATGATCGAAGCCCTCAAAGAGGGTGACCGCATCGAGATCCGCGGGTTCGGGAGCTTCCAGGTCAAGATCCGGGAAGCCCGCGAAGGGCGGAATCCGAAGACCGGTGAGCCCGTACACATCAGCGCCAAGCGCACGCCTTTCTTCAAGGTGGGCAAGGAGCTGAAGGAGATGGTCGATCGCTCGCCGGACCTGCCCGAAGAAGCGGAGGACGACGAGGCGGCTTCCGTCTGAAAGCGGGCCAGGCCCGCGAGAGGGCGACATCTCGGCGTGCGGTCGTACCAGGGGGGGTGCCGCTTGTGTTGGGTCATGTAGCTGTGCGGCCGGGTGACGGGCGTGCCTGAGGGCAGTCGGGCCATTTCGTGGATCCGTCGTCTGGTGCCCGCCCTGGCGGGCGCCGGGCTGCTCTACCTCGCGTGGCGAATCGTCACTCAGAACGGCGCGCTCGTGACCGTCGACTATTTGTTGGGCGGGATCGAGTTGCCGGTCTGGCAGGCGCTGCTCTTCGCGTTCGCCACTGGTGCGTTCCTCGTGGGTCTCTTCACCCTCTATCACATGCTCCGCTCGGGGCTCGTCGCGCGGCGCTACCGCAAGAAGCTCGGCAGATTGGAGGCGGAGGTGCACCAGCTGCGCAACCTGCCCCTTTCGCCGGGATCGCTTCCCGATGCCCTGCCCGATGCCCTGCATGGGGGGGCGCCGGCCGACGACGGCCTGGAGGCGCTTCTCGAGCGGGGAGGCGCGCGCGGGAGGGAGTCCTAGATGGCCTTCCGCGACTGGTTCCGACGCGGCAAGCCCGTTCCCGCGGACCGCGTGCTCGCGGCGACTTTCCGTCGCGCGCTGCTCGCCGTCCTCGAAGGAGACTACGACGCGGCCGAAGAGCTCATCGCTTCCGCCGTGAAGGCAGACTCCGAGGACGTCGAGCCGTATCGCGCGCTGGCCCGGCTGTACCGGCTTCGAGGTGAGATCGGACGTGCGATCCGGATCCACCAGAACCTGCTGTTGCGAGGGGACATCCGTCCGGCCGAACGCAACGCGGTGTTGTCCGATCTCGCCTGCGACTTCCGCCAGGGTGGCTTCTCGAAGCGCGCGATCGCGTCCTACCAGGAGGTGCTCGAGTACGCGCCCAAGGACACGGACGCCGTGCGCGCGCTGCGCGACCTGCTGTCCGAAACGGGTGACCACGCCGCGGCGCTTGCCGCGGAACGCCGGCTCGCCAAGCTGACCGGCCAGCGCGAGCCCGCGTCCGAGGCGCGCTTCCAGGTGCGCATCGCCGAGCTGGACCACGCCGAAGGCCGCCACGACGCCGCGCGCAAGGGCGCCAAGCGCGCGCTGCGACGCGATGGCAAGAACGCCGACGCCCGCATGCTGCTCGGTGAGCTGGAAGCGGAGCGCGGGCGGAACAAGCAGGCCCTCGCGGCCTGGCGCGTCGTCCCCGAGCAGGGGGGACCACGCGCCGCCGAAGCGCATGCGCGCGTCGAAGCCGCGTTCGCAGCCCTCGGGCGGGCGCGCGACTACGAGAGCTTCTTGCGCGCGATCCTGGAAGAGCGGCCCGACGACGAAGACGCCCGCCTGGCGCTCGCCCGGACGTTGGCCGGACGCGGCGAGATCGATCCGGCGGTGCTCGAGCTGCGCCGGGTCGTGGACACGAACCCGGAGAGCCTCGACGCGCGCATCGCCCTCGGACGCCTGCTGCTCGAATCCGGTCGCGACCCCGAAGCCGCGAAGGCGCACGCGGAGCTGCTCGGGTGGCTGGCCGCTCGCGAGGGTTCCACCGACGATGCCGGGAACGCCAGCACGGAGCCGAGCGAATGAGCTCGTCGGCGCGGGACACGCCCATGATGCGGCACTTCCTGCAGGTCAAGGCCCAGCATCCGACCGCCATCCTGCTCTACCGCATGGGCGACTTCTACGAACTCTTTCTCGAGGATGCGGAGATCGCGGCGCCTCTGCTCGACCTGACGCTCACGACCCGGGACAAGAACAAGCCCGATCCGGTTCCCATGTGCGGCTTTCCCGTGCACAGCGCCGATGGCTACGTGAAGCGCCTGGCGGAGCTGGGACACCGGGTCGCGATCTGCGAGCAGGTCGAAGACCCGAAGACCGCCGGCGGCAAGCGTCTGGTGCGCCGCGAGGTCGTCGAGGTGGTCACCCCGGGCCTGGTGGGCGATCCGGCAGGTCTGGAGGCCGCGCGCGAGGTTGCACTGGTCGCGATCTCGCCGCCCTGGGACGGCAGCATCGGAATCGCCGCGCTCGATGCCACGACCGGCGACTTCCGCGTCACCCGCCTGGTGGCCGACGCCGGGACATCGTTGTCCGCGCTCGCGTGGGAAGAGATCGAACGCATCGGGCCGCGCGAGGTATTGCTGGCCGAATCGGCGGACGCCGAGACCGAGGCGCGGCTGCGCGCTCTGCTGGAAGGCGTCGCCATCGCCCGTGTCGCCGACGAGCACTTCGACTGCGACCGTGCGCCGGCTCGCCCGGAAGGTCTCGACGGCCTCGGCCGTGGCGCCGACGCCCGCGCGGCCGCCGCTCTGCTCGGCTATCTGGTCGAGAACCAGCCTTTCGCGCTGGCCCAGATCCCGCGCCTGCGATCCTACGCCCTGGCCGAGACGATGGTCCTCGATGCGGCCACGCGGGCGCATCTCGAGCTGTTCGAGAACGCCATCGACCGCGGCCGGCGCGGCACCCTGATCGAACAGGTCGACGCCACCGTGACGGCGCTCGGCGCCAGACGTCTGGCGCGCTGGCTGGCCTATCCGCTCCTCGATCCCGACCGCATCGGCGTTCGTCAGGACGCGGTCGCCTTCCTCGCGGACCGCGACCGCTTGCGCGTTCGCGTGCGGGACGCGCTCGCGAAGGTGCGCGACCTCGAGCGGCTGCTCGCGAAGGGCATGCGTCCCGGCGCCGTGCCCCGGGATCTCGGCCTGCTGCGCAGCTCGCTGCAGGCGCTACCCGATGTCGTGTCGGCGCTCGGCGCCGTCTCTGGGCTCGACGCAGGCGAGGGCCCGTCCGGGGATCTGTTGGGTGAGGGAGCGGAGGTCGCGCCGCGACCGGCGTCGTTGGCCCCGCCCGAGCCGCTACCCGGGTTGCAGCGCGTGCTCGAAGAGAGTCTGATCGACGATCCGCCCGTGGTCGCCCGGGGCTCGCGGGGCGCGAACGAGACCGGCTACATCCGCGAGGGTTTCCGTCCCGAGCTCGACGCGTTGCGAGAGAGCGCCGGCAAGGGACGCGAGTGGATCGCGGGACTCGAGCTTCAGGAACGCGAACGCACGGGCATCGCGAACCTGAAGGTCCGCTATCACCCGGTGCACGGGTACTCGCTCGAGGTCAGCAAGAGCCAGCTCGAACGGGTGCCGAATCACTACGAGCGCAAGCAGACCCTTGCGAACGTCGAGCGCTTCACCACCGAAGAGCTCTCGGAAATGCAGGGCACGGTCATCGGGGCGAACGAGCGGGCCGCCGAGCTCGAGCGCGAGATCTTCGAGTCGGTGCGTCTGGAGGTGGTCGCCGCGGCCGACGCGGTCCGAGACGCCGCGGACCGGGTCGCGGAAATCGATGCGCTGGGGTCGCTTGCCGAGATGGCGCGGCGGCGCCGTTGGGTCAGGCCGGAGATCGATGCCGGGGAAAGCCTCGTCATCCGGGCGGGGCGACACCCCGTGGTCGAGGACGTCCTCGCTCGCTCGGGCGGCGACGAATTCGTGCCCAACGACACCGACCTCGATCCCGCAGACGTCCAGATCCTGCTGCTGACCGGGCCGAACATGTCGGGCAAGAGCACCTATCTGCGGCAGGTGGCGCTGATCGCGCTGCTGGCGCAGACGGGCAGCTTCGTGCCGGCGGACTCGGCGCGGGTCGGCGTGGTCGACCGGATCTTCACCCGCGTGGGCGCATCCGATCGGCTGGCCAAGGGTGAGTCGACCTTCATGGTCGAGATGCGCGAGACGGCGGAGATCCTGGGGCAGGCATCGCGCCGCAGCCTCGTCATCCTCGACGAGATCGGGCGGGGCACCAGCACCTTCGACGGCCTGTCGATCGCATGGGCTGTCGCCGAGTATCTCCACGACACGCCCGGGCTCTCGGCGCGCACCCTGTTCGCCACCCACTACCACGAACTGACGGACCTCGCGCGCAGCAAGCCGCGAGTACACAACGCGCATTTCGAGGCGCGCGAATGGAAGGACGAGGTCGTCTTCCTGCGCCGACTGGTGTCCGGGGGTGCCAATCGTTCCTACGGCATCCAGGTCGCGCGACTGGCGGGTCTGCCCGACGCGGTGATCGAGCGCGCGCGGGAAATCCTGCACACCCTCGAGGAGGGCGAGCTCACCGCCGAAGGCGTGCCGCGTCTGGCAGGGGGCGGAGCCGCCCCGGCCGAGGGTGGCCAGTTGAGTCTCGGTCTCGCCGACGGTGCGGCGTCCGGGGCCAGCCGCGAAGAGCGTGACGTGATCGCCGCCTTGCGCGAGCTCGACCCGGACCGCACGACGCCCATGGACGCACTGCTGGCGCTGCGAGACCTCGTTGCGCGTCTCCGGGATTCTTCGTGAGGTCCCTTCCGCCCCCCTTGCGGGATCTGCGCGTCGCGCTCGTGGCTCTCGCGCTGCTGCTGCCGCTCTTGCTCGGCGTCGAGCGGCCCCGAGGTCTCGGCGACGTCGCGGACGTTCGCACCTGGTCCCATCCGGACTACACGCGAGTCGTGATCGAGCTGACCCGGCCCGTCGATGCCGAGGTCGTGCGGCTGAAGGCCGACGACCGCAATGCGCGTCCTGAACGCCTGTACATCGACCTCGACGGTATCTGGGTCGGTCGTGACTACGCGGACGGCATCCCGGTGGAAGACGGCCTGCTCCGCAAGCTGCGGTTGGGACAGAACACGCTTCGCCGGTCGCGTCTGGTGATCGACCTCGAACGCTACGAACGTCATCGCCTGCTGGTGCTGGAGTCGCCGCACCGCGTGGTGGTGGACGTCTACGGGTCCCGCCAGGATCCCGAGACCCTCGAATGGCAGTTGCCCGGGGGCGTCCAGTCCCCGGACAAGAAGCGCTTCCCCGCCGGCATGCGTCCCGTGCGCACGGTCGTCGTCGACCCCGGCCACGGCGGCAAGGACCCGGGCGCGACGGGCATCGGCGGCGTGCGCGAAAAGGACGTCAACCTCCGACTCTCGAAGCTGCTGGCGAAGCGGCTGCGCGAGGAGGGCTTCGAGGTGATCCTGACCCGCGACGACGATCGCTACCTCGATCTCGAGCAACGCACGGTGATCGCCGAGTCCCAGGGTGCGGACCTGTTCATCTCGATCCACGCCAATGCGTCCCGTCGCCGCAGCACCAAGGGCATCGAGATCTACTACCTCGACGAGAATCACGACCGTCATGCCCTCGACGTCGCCTCCCGGGAGAACGGGGTGCCGCGCAAGAAGATCGACTCGTTGCAGCGGACCCTGGCCAAGTGGCGTGTACAGGAGCTGTCCGGCGAGTCCGAGCGTCTGGCCGAAGCGGTGCACGGCGAGCTGCTGCCCGGCCTCGGAAAGACCTACCGGGGGGTCCAGGACCTGGGTGTCAAGAAGGGCCCCTTCTACGTCCTGTTCCTCTCGAGCATCCCGTCGATCCTGGTGGAGTCGGGCTTCGTCACCAACCCGCACGACGTCAAGCTCCTCGGCGAGCACCGCTACCTCGAACGCACCGCCCAGCACATCGCTGCGGGCGTCATTCGCTACCGCGAGCACGGCCTGAAGCTCGCCGGGGGCGGGCCGTGAAGGGCGCTCCCACCATCGACGCCTTTCTGGCCGAGCTCGAGGGCGAGGAAGATCTCGATCGCAAGGTCGCTCCGCTGGTTCGGCGCTATCTCGACGTGGTTCGGGCCTATCTGGGTCGTCTGCACCGGGAATCGGGGTCGGGTCGGGTCGTCAACGAAGCCAACAGCGACGCCATGGACCGCCTGCTGCGGAGGCTCTTCGTGCTGGCCGAGGATCGCTGGCTGGCGGACGGCCACGCCGTCGAGTCCGGACTCTGCGTGGTCGCCGTCGGTGGCTACGCCCGGCGCGAGATGTCGATCCACTCGGACGTCGACCTGCTGGTCCTCTATCGCGAGACCCTGACGCCCTATGTCGCGCAGATCGCCGAGCGTCTGCAGTACTGGCTCTGGGACGCCGGCCTCACCGTGGGCTGCGCGACGCGGACCATCGACGAGACCGTGCAGATCGGCCGCGAGGATGTGACCGTTCGCACGGCGGTGCTGACGGCTCGCTTCCTGTGCGGCGACGGCGAGTTCTTCCACGCGTTCGCGGACACGATCCGCGAAGAGCTACTACCCGACGTCAGTGCTTTCATCCGGGGTCAGGCCGAGGCCTTCCGCGAACGCCACGCGGCCTACGGCGAGAGCCTGTTCCTGCTGCAGCCCAATCTGAAGCAGGGCGCCGGTGGGCTGCGCGACTACCACACCGCCTACTGGGTCGCGCGGGGTGCTCAGCCGTCGGTGCGAGATCTCGACGACTTTCTCCATTTCGGCCTGCTGACCGAGAGCGAGATGGCGGACTACCACGAGGCGCTCGAGTTCCTTTGGCACGTGCGCAACGAGCTCCACCTCGAGGCCAAGCGCAGCAACGACCAGATGAGCTTCGAGCTCCAGGAGCGCGTCGCCGAGGCGTTGGGGTACGGCGCACCGGATCCGGAAGAGAGCGAGCTGCCCGTCGAGCGCTTCATGCGCGACTACTATCGTCACGCGCGGGCGATCCAGAACTTCTCGGAGCTGGTCATCGAGCAGTGCGGGGCCCGGGCGTCGGGGGAAGGGCGATCGCGTGAGGTGCGCGAGGTCGAAGACGGCTTGCGCGTTGCCGGCAACCAGCTCGAGATTCCCCATGCAACGCTGCTGCGGGAGGACCCCGTGCGCCTGTTGCGGGTCTTCCGCGTGGCGCAGCAGCACGACGTTCCCCTGTCGCGGATGGCACGCCGGCTGGTTCGGGAGAATCTCGACCAGGTCGGCGATGCCATGCGCCACGACCCGGCGGCGGCGGCGGTCTTCTTCGACATCCTGAATTCCGAGCGGCGCGTCATGCGCAGTCTGATGGTGATGAACGAGGTCGGGCTGCTGGCCGCCTACCTGCCGGAATGGGCGCACGTGGTCAACCGCTGGCAGCACGTGCTCTATCACACCTACACGGTGGACGTTCACTCGATCTTCCTGGTGGAAGAGCTGCGACGCCTGTGGCAGGGCAAGTACGACGCGGCGTTGCCCGAGCTGACCGAGCTGGTGCGAGGCATCGACGATCGGCCGGCGCTGTTCCTCGGGTGCTTGCTGCATGACATCGGCAAGGGCTTCGGTGGCAACCATTCGCAGCGCGGCGTCACGCGGTCGAAGCCCTGCATTGCGCGCCTCGGGTTGTCGGAGCAACGCCAGCAGCGGATCCTGTTCATCGTCGAACACCACCTGCTGATGTCGCACCTCGCCCAGCGCCGCGACCTGTCGGACCCGAAGCTGATCCTCGAGTTCGCCCAGACCTGCGGTGATCGCACGAATCTGCGCAACCTCTACCTGGCGACCTTTGCGGACATCCGGGCCTCGTCGCCGGACGCCTGGACGCCCTGGAAGGGCCAGCTGCTGCGCGAGCTGTTCGAGCGCACTTCGGAATTCCTCGAAACCGGAGGCTCGGACGCCGCCGACGCCATGGCGTTGATCGAGGCGCGGGTCGGAGTGCGTCGGGAGACGGCAGCCCGCGAACTCGAGGAACTGGGGGTCGGGCGTTCGAAGATCGATTCCTTCTTCGACGGCATGCCGCGGCGGTACTTCATCTCGCACACGCCGCGCCAGATCGCGCGTCACGCGCAGGTGGTCCTGCGCTGTGGGGACAGCCGGCCGCTGACGACGGCGTTTCGCGAGATGCGCGGCGACTTCACCGAGTTCATTCTCTGCACCCCGGACGTGCACGGTCTCTACAGCTGGGTCACCGGCACCCTGACTGCCTGTGGGCTCAACATCCTCGGGTCTCACGTCTACACGACGCGATCGGGGTTGGCCCTCGAGGTCTACCGGCTCTCGACGCCTTCCGGCGGACCCGAAGAGCTCGGCATGGCCTGGCGCGAGCTGGAAGACCGGCTGCAGGCGGTTCTGGCAGGCAAGGCCCGGGTAGCAGACTGGCTCGGCTCCAGGCGCCGCCCCGTCGGCGTGAAGTCGCTTCCGGTTGCGAAGCCGCCCGTCGTCGAGGTGTCCAACGACGAGTCCGACTTCTACACGATCGCCGACGTGTCGGCGAACGATCGCATCGGACTGCTCTACGACTTGACCACCGCCATCGGCGACCTGGGCTTCGAGATCTACATCTCGAAGGCGGCCACCATCCGCGATCAGGTGACGGACAGCTTCTACCTGAAGGACGGGGATGGCGCCCAGGTGCGCGACCCGGAGAAGCTCGCCGAGCTGCGCGCCGAGCTCTACCAGGCCGCGCTCGGACGCCGGGATGCCACCCGCCCGAACGCCGGAGACAAGGAGGTCGATCGCGAGGCTGTGCGTCGTGCCTGACCCCGAAGCCGAGCTATCTGCGGCGATCGACAACTTCCTGGGCCACGCGACGGCGCTGCGCGGCCTCGCACGGAACACCGTCGAGGCCTACTCGCGCGATCTGGCGCTGTTCGCCGAGAGCGTCGCGGGCCAGGGCGTCAGTCATCTATCCCAGGTGCAACGGCAGCACGTCTCGGGCTTCCTGCATGACCTCGAGAAGCGCGGGCAGGGCGCGCGCAGCCGGGCCCGGGCGCTCGTCGCGGTGCGGCGTCTACTGCTGTACGCCACGCAGGAGAAGTGGATCGACCACGACGCCATGGACGGGATCGGAGCGCCCCGGGTGACGGCGCCGCTTCCGCGCACCCTGCGCCCCGACGAGACCGAGGCGCTGATCGGGGCCACAGACGAGGGGACGCCCCTCGGTCTACGCGACCGAGCGATGCTCGAGGTGCTGTACGGCGCGGGTCTACGGGTCAGCGAGCTGGTCGGCCTGCAGCTGTCTGCCCTGGACGCGCGTGGCGGTCTGCTGCGGGTGACGGGTAAGGGAGAGAAGGAGCGCGTCGTCCCCCTCGGCGATCCGGCGATCGCCGCCATCGACCGTTACCTGGAGGAAGCCCGCGACGTCCTGCTCGGTTCGCGGCCGGACGTCACGCACGCCCTGTTCCTGACGCGTCGAGGCGGACCGATGACGCGCCAGAATTTCTTCGCGCTGATCCGGAAGCTCGCCGTCAAGGCGGGCATTCCGCGCGAGCGCGTGTCGCCTCACGTGCTGCGCCACGCGTTTGCGACGGACCTGCTCGATGGCGGTGCGGACCTGCGCTCGATCCAGGCGATGCTCGGGCACACGGACCTCGCGACCACACAGATCTATACGCACGTGAGCCGTGCGCGCCTGCGCGACACCGTGGACGAGCGACATCCCCGGGGTCAGGGGCGGGGCGCAGGCCCAGGTAAGGGTCCTGGCCGAGGTCGGCGTTGAGCTTCACCAACGACGAGATTCTCGCGTCGCTGCCTCCCGAGACCGTGCCGCTCGTCCAGGCGTTCGTCCGTCGCGCGTCGGAACAGGAAGCGTCGCTCTATCTGGTGGGGGGACCCGTGCGCGACCTGTTGATCGGTCGCCCCGTTCGAGACGTGGACCTGCTCTTCGAGCCGAAGGGCCGTCTCGATGCCGAGCGCCTCGCGCGCTTGGCAGCTCCGCGACGCGCGCGTGTCGAGGTCTACGATCGCTTCGGGACGGTGCGCGTGTCCACGCCCGAAGCCAGTCTCGACCTGGCGACGGCCCGCACCGAGGAGTACCGCCACCCCGGCGCGTTGCCGAAGGTCGAGCCCGGGACCCTCGAAGAAGATCTTGCCCGCCGCGACTTCTCGGTGAATGCCCTCGCGCTTCCGCTCGTGCGAGGGCGCGCCGCGGTCGACGTGATCGACCCCTTCGGCGGTGTCGAGGATCTCGCGCGCAAGCGCCTGCACGTCCTGCACGACCGCTCCTTCCACGACGACCCGACCCGGGCGCTGCGCGCCGCTCGCCTGGGCCCGCGCCTCGGCTTGTTCTTGTCTCGTCGCTCGCGCGGATTCCTGCGCGACGCCCTGCGCGACGGCGCCTTCGGGGCGGTCAGCGGTGATCGTCTGCGGCGTGAGTTCGAGAAGCTGTTCGACGATGCGGTCCGCGGACTCGACCCCGTGGACGCCCTTCGCAAGCTCGACGAATGGCACGTCCTCACGGTGCTCGAGCCGGGCCTGGGGCTACCCCCGGAAGCCGCAGCTCCGGTGCGACGCCTGGGCCGCTCGTTCGCGGAGCCGCCGTGGCGCGGACCGCGCTTCCGGCTGGGTGCTGCGGGCCTGGCCGTCTGGCTGGCGCCGCTGCCATCGAGTCTGCGCAGGCGGGTGCTCGAGCGGCTCTCGGTGCGGGGCGAATGGACGGACCGGCTGGCGGGATTCCCGTCGGGACCCAAGGCGCTGGTGGGCGTGCTGGCCGCGGCCCGGGGGCGAGGCGCCGTGGACGCGCTGCTTTCGGGAATCCACGAAGAAGAGCTCTATGCCTTGCATGCCTGGGCACCGACACCCGTGCGGCGACGGATCGTGCGCTGGGCGGCCGAGGACCGCTCCCGGCGGGCACCGGTGAGCGGCAACGATCTCACGGCCATCGGGCTGTCGGGGCCTGCCGTCGGCCATGCCCTGGCCAGTATCCGGCAGGCGTTCCTCGACGGAGCCGTGGCCAACCGTGAAGAGGCCCTGGCACTGGCCCACGAGGTGGCTCGTCCGCGTGCGATGCCGCGCAAGCGCACGAAGAAGGCAGGTCGATCGAAGGCCAAGAAGCCTCGTTCCAGCAAGCCGCATTCCGCCAAGCCCTCCACCAGGAAGCCTCCTTCCCGAAAGCCCGGGGCGTGATCCGCTGGCAGGCCCGCGGGCGATCTCCCATACTTCGGGGCGCGCGGTCCTCCCCCCCAACGACATCGATGCCTGGCTACACATCGCTCCGCACCGGCCGGCGCCGGGGCGCCGGGGGATCGAATTGAGTTTGACCGAGATCGGCGAGACAGGAGACAGCGGGCCCGGCGGGTTCCTGTCGGACAGCGATCTCCGGGACGGGGAAGGCTATGCGGTCAAGCTGCCCGTCTTCGAGGGGCCCCTCGATCTGCTGCTGCATTTGATCCGGCAGAATGAGGTCGAGATCACCGATATTCCCATCGCGCAGATCAGCACCCAGTACCTCGAGTACCTGCGGCTGATGCGCGACCTGAACCTCGATGTCGCGGGTGAGTATCTGGTGATGGCCGCGACCCTGGCGCTGATCAAGTCGCGGATGCTGCTGCCCATCGAGTCCGAAGAGGACGAAGGCGAGGGCATCGACCCGCGTGCCGAGCTGATTGCGCGGCTGCTCGAGTACGAGCGCTACAAGGAGGTCGCCGAAGCGCTGTCGAAGCGGCGTCTGCTGGGACGCGACGTGTTCGAGGCCCGCAGCCTCGGCCTCGAGCCGGTGCCCGAGGGCGAACGCGAACTCGAGGTGGGGCTGTTCGAGCTGATCGACGCCTTCCGCGTCGTTCTGGACACCGCCCGGGCTTCGGCCGTCCACGAAGTGGAGAGTGAGGTGGTGTCCGTGCGCGACCGGATGCTCTTCGTGATGGAGAGCCTGGAGCAAACGGATTCCATCGAGTTCAACCGTCTGTTCGAGAGCGGGGGGGACGAGGCCGGCTCGCTGCCGACGCGCCCTCTGATCATCGCGACCTTCCTCGCGATCCTCGAGCTGGCCCGGCTGGCCGCCACGCACATCTACCAGGGCGTTGGCGAGTCCGGAGCGCCCGAGGGTCCCATCCGACTGCGCCGTGCGACTGGCATCGAGAGCGATGGCGGCGTGCACTGGCGCGAGCGCATCTCCGAGCTGATGTGAGGCAAGCCATGGACCGGAGCGAACAACGTCGAATCGTCGAGGCCCTCGTACTCGCCGCGCCGGAACCGATCTCGCCGGCGCGCCTCGCCGAGATCGTGCCCGGCTGCAAGCCAGGTGACGCCAAGGATCTCGTCAACGAGCTCAATACCGAGTACCAGGAACAGGACCGCGCCTTCGAGATCTGGGAGGTGGCCGGCGGCTACCAGGTCCGCACCCGCGCCGAGTTCTCGGGCTACCTGCAGCAGCTGCAGAAGCAGCGCCCCCTACGCCTGTCGCGCGCCGCCCTCGATTCGCTGTCGATCATCGCCTACAAGCAGCCGGTCACGCGCGCCGAGATCGAGGACATCCGGGGTGTCGACGGCGGTGCGGTGCTCAAGGGTCTGCTCGATCGCCGCCTGATCCGGATTGCCGGGCACCGAGAGGTGCCGGGTCGGCCCATGCTGTACGCCACGACGCGGCGCTTCCTGGAGGTCTTCGGACTCGAATCGATCAAGAACCTCCCGAGCCTGCGCGAGCTGAAGGACCTGGCCGATCAGCGCGGGGTGGCGTTGCCCGGTCAGACCGACGGAGACGTGGAAGACACGTCCGCCGAGGAAGCGCCGACGGAAACCCCGGCGTCCGAGGCCGAGATCGGGACCGAGCCGGAGATCGCCGGAGAGGACGCAGAGGACCCCGTCGACCTGCAGGCTGCCGCCGAGGATGCGGACGTCGCCGCGGTGCTCGATGAGGACGAGGCGGGCGAAGAGGACACCACCGAGGGCTCGCTGGAAGACTGGGAGCCGCCGGAGATCGTCGAGCCGCCGGATTCAGCGTCCCGAGAAGAGTCCGGAGACCCGGAACGCTAGGCTCGTCCCATGCCCCACGGAAAGTCTCCCCGTCATCAACGTCGCGGTCGGTCCCGGTCCGGTCGATCGGCGTCCGAACCGGACGTCGCGGACAGCCGCGAGCCGGACATCGCGAACGCCGGCGGTCCCGTACGTCTCCAGAAGCTGCTGTCGGCGGCCGGGTTGGGGTCGCGCCGAGGTGCCGAAGAGTTCCTGCGCACCGGACGCGTCACCGTCAACGGCAATGTCGCCAAGCTCGGAGATTCTGCGGATCCGCGGCGGGACGTCGTCGAGGTCGACGGCGAGCGACTCGCGCGAGAGCCGCTCGCCTACTGGATGGCGCACAAGCCCGCCGGCGTCGTCACGACCCTGCACGACCCACAAGGTCGCCCCACGGTCGTCTCACTGCTGCCGGATCGCATACCGCGCCTGCACCCGGTGGGACGCCTCGACTACGAGAGCACCGGGCTCGTGCTCATGACGAACGACGGCGCACTGACCCACGCGCTGTTGCACCCGTCACTCGGCAGCGAGCGTGAGTACCAGGTCACCGTGAAGGGTGAGGTGGATGCCCGGGTCAAAGGCGCGCTGGAGAACGGTGTCGTCCTGGAAGAGGGACGGACCGCACCCGGGAAGGTCGGTCGCATCGTCTACGACGCGAAGGCGCAGACGACGGTGTTCTCGCTGGTCCTCGTCGAGGGGCGCAATCGTCAGATCCGACGCAGCCTGCTCGCAGTGGGCCGTCCGGTCAAGAAGCTCGTGCGCATCCGTATGGGTCCGTTGCGACTCGGCAAGCTCGCGCGGGGCAAGGCCCGGGTGCTCGAGTCCGCAGAGGTCGAGGCGCTGCACGAGCACGCGCGAAACCTCCAGGCGAAGCGGCCCAGGAGCCGGAAGCCCGGGACGCGAAAGCCCGGAACCCGAAGACCAGAGACCTGGAATTCAGAGACCCAGAAGCCAGCAACCCAGAAGCCGGCGACCCGGAAGTCAGGGACCGGGAAGCCCGGGACCCGGAAGAGGGTCCCGCGCGGATCTCAGCGAGACACCAGCGGCAGCAGCAGGTGAAGGGCGAGCCAGAAGCCCACCAGAAAGCCGATCCCCTGTCGCCAGTCTCGCGTCACGCACGAGAACTGTGCAAGAAGCGTGCGACCCACCCGGCTGGGCCCTTTCCGGTCCGTGGCCCGCGGGCTTGGGGCCCACCGCTGCCGGTCGTCGCGGACGCCTGCAAAGGCCCGGCAGGGAAGCGCGCTTCCCGGATTGGGATCAGTCCTTTCCGCCGCCCAGCCGTGCGACCAGAGCCGTCGTCGCGATCCCGAGGCTCACGAGGGCCAATGCGCCCGCTGCCTGGCCGGCGGTCGGGTCGAAGCCGACGAGCTGCCAGTCTTCGATCTTGATCTCGGCCACGTTCTCCCGGGTCACGACCTGGCCCTCGATGACGTCCCCCGGCTGCGGGGGCACCGGCGCCTGGAACGGCCACAGCCCCACCACGGCGCCGAACAAGAGGCCCAGCAGAGCCCCGAGGGTGGCCTTCTCGAAGCGATCGAGGAGCCAGCGAAGCAGGTTCGATACCCCCACGATCCCGACTACGACGCCGATGCCGACCGGCACGACGACGTGCATCGATTCGAGCACGAGCGCGAAGTCGGGCCCTCCGAGCAGGCCTTGCTTCAAGGTGTCGATGGCGCCGAGAATCACCTCGTACTGGCCGAGCAGCAGCAGTAGATAGCCGCCGCTCACGCCCGGTAGGATCATCGCCGACGCACCTGCGAGACCGGACATCAGCAAGAAGGTCGTGCTGGCTTCGCCGCCGGCGGCACTGCCGCCCACCCCGAGCTGCATGGCGACCATGCCCGCGAAGGCGGCGGCCGCGCCCGCGAAGACCGCCGGGCTGGCCGGACGCGCGAGTCGCCAGACGAGGGGGACGCCGCCGAGGGTCAGGCCGATGAACAGGCTGTACATGACCCAACGCTGCTCGATGACGAGACTTCGCATCGTGCCGGCGAGCAGCAGGATGCCCACGAGCGCCGTTCCGGCGATGGCAACGAGCAGCAAGATCGCGCGCGGCCGGAGCTTCAGCGTGGTGATGTCGGCGATGGCGCGAATGAATCCGGGGTAGACGCCGGCGGCCAGCAGCATGGTGCCACCGCTGATCCCGGGTACCAGGTTCGCGAGGCCCATCAGCAGACCGCCGATCGCGCCCCGCAGACCGAGCATGGGCAGTGAAAGGTGTCCGGTGGGATCGTCATGGGGCGTGGGGCTCGAATCAGCGGCTCGACTCGGCCCGGGCTCGGTTGCGACGGGATCGCTCATGACGGCTCCTCCTCTCGTCCGGTGCATTGCGGGGGAGGGGGGCCCCGAGCGGCGCATACCCTAGCAGGCCGCGGTCGTGCTAGAACCCCGGCATGCGAGCCCGCGTCCGGACTGCGCTGTTGTGGGTGATCGGTGTTCTGTACCTCGTGTCCGTGCCGTGGTACCGGGACGCCGGCGGCGAGCCGCACTACGTGTTCGGTCTGCCGGACTGGGTCGCCGTCGCTCTCGGCTGCTACGTCGGGGTCGCGATCCTCAACAGCGTGGCCTGGCTGCTCGCCGACATGCCCGACGAAGCCGTCCCGACGAGGGGCGAGCGCGATGTAGAGGGCGACGCGTGAGCTTCGGGCAGCTGGGCACCGTCTCGCTCGTCTTCTACATGATCCTCCTGGTGGTGGTGGCCGAGATCGCCCGTCGCGCTCGCGCGGACGGAACGCCGTCGGATCACTTCCTCGCTGGGCGCGACCTCGGGACCTTCGTCCTCTTTCTGACCCTGTATGCCACCGCCTACAGCGGGAACTCGCTGCTCGGCTACCCGGGACGCGCCTACGCCAGCGGCTTCTCGTTCATCATGGCGACGGGTTTCATGATGTCGATCATCGTGGTCTTCCACGCGCTGGCGCCGAAGCTGCGCGCGGCGGCGGTGTCCGGTGGTTTCGTTACCCCCGGAGACTGGGTGCGTCATCGCTTCGGCGACACCCCGGGCTTTGCCCCCGGCGGCGTGGACGCGTCAAAGCTGCTTCGAATCGCGGTCGGCGTGTTGATGACCCTCGCGCTGGCGAACTTCCTGCTGGCCCAGCTCAGGGCGATGGGGCACGTCACCGCGCAAGTGACGGGCGGCACCGTGCCCTTCGAGGCGGGGGTGATCGGACTCGCCCTCGTGATCCTCGGGTACGAGACTCTCGGTGGCATGCGCGCCGTCGCCTGGACCGACAGCGCTCAGGGCATCCTGATGCTGGTCGGGCTCGCGACCCTGCTCGTCTGGATCCTCGGGGAGGCCGGGGGGCTCGAATCCGTGAGCCGCTCGGTGGCGGAGGCTCGTCCGTCGGCGGTCGCGATTCCCGACGCTGCGACCTGCGCGAACTGGTTCAGCACGATCGCGCTGCTCGGACTCGCGAGTGTCATCTATCCCCAGGCCATTCAGCGGATCTACGCCGCGCGCAGTAGCCGCGCCCTGCAGCAATCGTTCGCGCTGATGACCTTCATGCCTCTGGCCACGACCCTGGTCGTGACGCTCATCGGAATCGCGGCCATCGCGCGGATCGACCCGAATGCCGGCATCGCATCGGACGCGGTGATGCCCGTGTTGTTGTCCCAGTGGGCGACCGCCGGGCCGTGGGCCATGGCGGGAGCCGTGCTCGTCTTCCTCGGCGCGCTCGCCGCCATCATGTCGACGGCCGATTCCTGCTTGCTGTCACTTGGAGCCCTGGTGGCCCACGACCTCCTCGGTCTGCCGCGCAACGAGGAGCGCACGACGCGAGTCGGCAAGACGATCGCGGCGATCCTGTTGCTGGCCATGATCCCGTTGGCGCTGCAGCGCGACGTCACGCTCTGGCGACTGATCGAGCTGAAGATGGAGCTCCTGATCCAGTGCGTGCCCGCGTTTCTGCTGGCCTTGCACTGGGGGCGATTGAGGTCGGGCCCGACCCTGGCCGGGCTGGTCGTCGGCACCTTGTTCGCCGTCGGCTTGACGCTCGGCGGCGTGCCGCGATTGCTGGGGGTGCACGTGGGCGTGGTCGGTCTGGGGCTGAATGCCGCGATCGCCGCGATCGGCTCGGTTCTCTCTCCGTCTCCGCCCCCGGCGCCTCTTTCGGAGAAGCGCTCGGAGAACCTCTCGGCGCAGGTTCCGGGTCGGCGCGACTGAAGTCGGCGTTTCGGTGGCTACAGTTGCGGGCCCGTGACCCGCAGCCGATCCGACAGCGAGCGCGACTCTGCAGGAGGCCGTGCCAGAGGGGAGTGTTCCGCGCCGGTGGAACTTTCGGGCGTGGCAAGCCTCGCACTTCGGTCCGGATGGGCTCTTCTCCTGATCGCCCTGCTGGCAGTCCCGGTCGGGGCGGAAGCGGACGCCGTCCCGGAGCCGGCCCCCGCGAACGCGCCGCGCGTCATCGCCGCCTGGGTCGACGTCGGTCCGGACATCGATGGCGTTCTCGACGATCCCATGTGGGCGAACGCGACTCCGATGGGTCCCTTGACCCAGGTGCAGCCGGTGCAGGGCGCACGTCCGAGCCGCGCCACCGAGGTGCGAATCCTGACGGATGCGGACAACCTCTACGTCGGCGTCCGCTGCTACGACCCGGACCCCGCCGGAATCATCGCGCGCAACATGCTGCGCGACGGGGATACGGACGGTGAGGATCGGGTCACCTTCGTCCTCGACACATTCCATGATCGTCGCAACGGCTATCTGCTGCAGACGAACCCGCTGGGAATTCGCGTCGACGGCCTCGTCGAGGACGCCCGTTTCGCGCGCGAATGGGACGGTATCTGGAACGTCAAGACCCGCATCGACGCCCAGGGCTGGACCGCGGAGTTCGTCATCCCGTACAAGACCCTCAACTTCGCCGAAGGCCGGGATACCTGGGGCTTCAATTTTTCGCGCCAGATTCGCGGCACCCAGGAAGACGTGCGCTGGGCCGACCCGGACCAGAACCGCAATCTGCTCAATCTGGGTCGCGCGGGCGCGATGGAGGGACTGAGCCGCGCGCGACAGGGCATCGGCCTCGACGTGGTTCCCGCCACCACCGTGCGACGTGTGGACGACCAACGGACCCTGCGAGACGAGTCGCGACCCCGGCACTACACACGCATCACGCCGAGTCTCGACGTCCGCTACAAGATCACGCCTTCGCTCACCGCGACGGGCACGGCCAATACGGACTTCGGCGAGACCCCCGTCGACGACGTCCAGGTGAATCTCGGCCCGGCAGCCACCTTCTTTCCCGAGAAGCGCGAATTCTTCCTTCAGGACCTCGGCATCTTCGACTTCGGGAACATCCAGATCGACGCACAGCCCTTCTTCTCGCGCACCATCGGGCTGAGTCTCCAGGGCGATCCCGTTCCGATCCGCGGTGGCGGCAAGCTGTCCGGTCGCCAGGGGCCCCTCAGCGTCGGCGCGTTGGTCGTGCATCAGAAGGATCAGAATCACGTCGGGTCCGAGGACGATGTCGAGGCGAAGACCGTGGCGGTCACGCGGGTGAAGCTCAATCTGGGCGCCGAGTCGAACGTCGGCCTGATCGGCACCTATGGCGACCCGCAGAACGACCGGGACAACTGGCTGGTCGGCGCCGACGCCACCTACCGCACGACGAAGCTCTTCGGCGACAGCGTCTTCCAGGCGACGGCCTGGTATCAGCGCAGTCATACCTACAACGACGATGGCCTGGGTTGTCTGAACGCCGAGGAACAACCGAACGACTGCGATTCCGAGAATGCCTATGGGCTCGAGTTGCAGTACCCGAACGACCGTGTGAACTGGCAGTTCGTGTTCCAGGACATCGAGGAAGACTTCCTGCCGGGGCTCGGCTTCGTGCGTCGCGGGAACACGAAGCGCTACCGGGGCAGCTACCGCTATCGCTGGCGCCCGGAGACCGAGGTCCAGATCGTCGACTCGCAGCTCTTCGCCTGGGTGCTGACCGAGAGCGACCGCCCCGAGCGGGTGACCGAGATGGGCTTTCGGCAGACCCTGGTCGACATCCAGAGCCAGGTCGGGGATCGCATCGGCACCTATGTGGCATTCGACTTCCGGCGCGAACAGTTGAATCGCCTGGTCTTCGACAACGTGGTGCTCCCGAACGGGAAGTACAGCTTCGAGACGGGCGGCGTGTTCATCGAGGCCACGCGATCCCGTCCGCTCTCCGGGGGCATCGAAGTCTTCGGCGGCACCTTCTACGACGGTTACCGGGTGGTGGTCGAGCCGCGGATCGAATGGCGTCCCACCCGGGCGCTGCTCTTCGCCGCGAGCTACAGCCACCAGCGACATTGGGGCCTGTCGCGCGCCGCGGACGATGCGCTCTGCAACGACGAGTCCGACGTGATCCCCCAAGAGTGCGGCAACAGTTTCACGGTCCACATCGCGACGGGCCGCTTCGAGGTGCAGTTCTCGCCGGACCTCAGCTGGAACAATCTCGTGCAGTACGACAACAACAGCGACGAGATGAGCTTTCAGAGCCGCGTTCGCTGGACCATCACGCCGGGCAGCGATCTCTTCCTGATCCTCGGGCAGGGCTTCGAGGCGACGCATGACACCCTGAAGGCGGGCCGAACGGAGCCGTTGGTGAAGCTGTCCTGGACCTTCCGCTTCTAGCCTCGCCGCAGGCCCGTTCCCGGACGACGATGCGGTACGCTCGGCGACCGCCGCACGCCGCAAAGCCCGACGAGAGGAACGCGCGCCTTGTCCGAAGAGCCCCAGAACCCGCTCCTTTCGATCGCGGGTCTGCCCGCATGGAACGCCATCCGGCCCGAGCACGTGGAGCCGGCGGTGCGCAGCGTGCTGAGCGAGCTCGATGAGGCGCTCGGCGAGCTCGAGGCGTCCCTCGAGGCGACTCTCGCGGCATCCGGGCAGCCCGGTTGGCAGGACGTCGTCGAGCCCCTGGAGCGCCTGGGGGATCGGCTCGAGCGTCCGTGGTCCGCCATCCGCCACCTGATGGGCGTGCGAAACAGCGAGCCGCTGCGCGAGGCGCATCAGGCCGTCCAGGCCGAAGTCGTGGCCTTCGGTCTGCGGGTGGGGCAGAGCGCCGTGATCCACCGGGCCCTCGGGCAGCTGCGTTCGGGCGCCGCATGGGAGGGGCTCGACCCGGCGCAGCAACGCATCGTGGACGCCCTGCTGCGCGATGCCGAGCACGCGGGAGTCGGGCTCGAAGGCGCTGCCCGGGAACGCTTCAACGCCATCCAGGCCGAGCTGGCGCAGCTGGGCACGGGCTTCACGAACCATGTGCTCGACGCGACGAAGGCCTTCTCGCTGACGCTCCGCGATCCCGCCGAGGTAGAGGGTCTGCCCGACAGCGCCCGCGAGCTGGCCGCCCAGGCGGCCCGAGATGCAGGGGAAGCGGACGCGAGTGCGGAGAAGGGGCCCTGGCGGATCAGCCTCGACCTCCCCAGCTTCCGGCCCTTCCTGGACAACGCGGAGCGGCGCGACCTGCGCGAGCAGCTCTATCGGGCGTACGTGCTGCGGGCCAGTACGGGCGAGCTCGACAATGGTCCGCTCATCGAGAAGATCCTGGCCCTGCGCACGGAGATGGCTCGTCTGCTGGGATACGAGAGCTATGCCGCGCTGAGCCTGTCGTCGAAGATGGCGCCCGACGTCGCCGCGGTCGAGGCGCTGCTCGAGCGCCTGCGCGACGCATCCATCGATGCCGCCCGCGCCGAGCTCGAGGATCTAGCCGCGTTCGCCCGTTCGCATCCGACGCGCGCGCAGACCGAGCCGCTGGCCCTGTGGGACGTGTCGTTCTGGGCCGAGCGGCTGCGCGAGGACCGCTATGCGTACAGCGAGGAGGAGCTGCGCCCGTGGTTCCCGCTGCCGGTGGTCCTCGAAGGCCTCTTCGAACTCGCCGAGCGGCTGTTTGCGGTTCGCGTCGAGGCGGCGGACGGCGAAGCGCCCGTCTGGCACGACGATGTCCGCTTCTTCCGGGTCCGGGACGAATCCGGGGAACAGGTGGCGAGCTTCTACCTCGACGCCTACAGCCGACCCGGCGAGAAGAACGGTGGAGCCTGGATGGACGACTGCCTGGGGCGCAGCGGCCTGTTGTCCGGCGAAGAAGGGGGCCCGCGGCTGCCCGTGGCGCACGTCGTCTGCAATCAGGCGCCGCCGGTGGGCGGGAAGCCGTCGTGCATGAGCTTCATGGAGGTCCAGACCCTCTTCCACGAGTTCGGTCATGCCCTCCAGCACATGCTCACACGTGTCGACTACGGGTTGGCGTCGGGGATCCGCAACGTCGAGTGGGATGCGGTGGAGCTGGCCAGCCAGTTCATGGAAAACTGGTGCTACCAGCGGGACACGGTGAACCGCATCAGTGCCCACGTGGATTCGGGCGAGCCGCTGCCCGACGCGTTGTTCGCGAAGCTGGAAGCGGCGCGCACGTACCGGGCGGGCAGCGACATGCTGCGACAGCTCTACTTCGCATTCACCGACCTGGCGCTGCACACGCGGGCCGACTCTCGCTCGGAAGAGGGATCCGCGGTCGAGTCGGCCTTCGACATCCAGCAGCGCGTCGCCGAGCGAACCACCGTGCTGCCCCCGCTGCCGGAAGATCGCTTCCTGTGCAGCTTCTCCCACATCTTCGCCGGAGGCTATGCGGCTGGTTACTACAGCTACAAGTGGGCCGAAGTCCTGTCGGCCGACGCCTTCGGCGCCTTCGAAGAAGTCGGCCTCGCCGACGCTGCGGCCGTGCGCGAAACGGGTCGCCGCTATCGTGATACCGTGCTCGCGCTCGGGGGCAGCGTCCATCCGATGGACGTGTTCGAGGAGTTCCGGGGGCGCGCTCCCAGTCCCGATGCGCTCCTGCGTCACGCGGGCCTGGTGGAGGCGTCTGCGTGAGCCGGCGATCGGCCCGCGGCTCGGACCGCTACCCGCGAATCTATCGCGTCGTCCGGCGCATCCCGCGCGGGCGCGTGGCCACCTACGGACAGGTCGCCGAGCTGGCGGGCCTGCCGGGCTGTGCGCGACAAGTGGGCTATGCGCTGCACGCGCTCGACGACGCAGTGGACGATGTCCCGTGGCAGCGCGTCGTGAACGCCCGTGGCGAGATCAGTCGCCGCGCCGTGGCGGGTATCGAGCCGATCCAACAGCAACTGCTCGAGGCGGAGGGCATCGCGTTCGATGCCCGGGGACGCCTCGATCTCACACTCTTTCAGTGGCGCCCGCGCGTCCGAAAACGGAACCCGGAGATGCGCGTATGAGCCCCGACATGGTTCGTCTGTCGATCGACTTCGAGAACGCCGCCACCGAATGGTGGGAGGGTGGCGGCCGCGACCTGTGGGAGAGCGTCGTCGAGGGTTTCGACAACAATTCGGCGCTGCTCGACCGGGCGCTCGCCGAGTCCTGGCTCGCCCATGCGTCCCAGCTCCCCGGGTGGAACGCCGGACCCGAGCACGCACCGCACCCGGTCCGGCTCGAAGAAGTCGACGAAGACGAGGTGCTCTGAGTGGCTGGCGCGGGTGCCGAGCAGCGGCTCGGCACACCCCAGCTGCCCGATGACAGCAAAGTGCCGGAGCTCGCGCGGGCCTTTGCAGCCGCCGGGGGGCGCGCACTGGTGGTCGGCGGTTGGGTGCGAGACCAGCTTCTCGCACGCGCCGACATGGACACGGACATCGACCTCGAGGTTCAGGGGTTGTCGCCTCAGCGGCTCGAGGAGGTGCTCGGACGCTTCGGTCGGGTCCACCGGGTCGGGCGCGCGTTCCCGATTCACCTGGTCGAAGGGCTCGCTGTCGATGTCTGCCTGCCGCGAACCGGCGATCCGGGGCCGGACGGGAGCCCGACGGGTTTCGATCCGGCCCTCGACTTCACCGAGGCCGCCCGCGGCCGGGACCTGCGCGTGAACGCAATGGCTTGGGATCCCCTGACGGACGAGCTGCTCGACCCCCACGGCGGTCGCGACGATCTCCAGGCCGGCGTGTTGCGCGCCACCGACGCGCTGCGCTTCGGCAACGACCCGGTGCGCGGCCTGCGGACCGCCCGTCTGTCCGCCGTGCTCGAGATGGAGCCGGACGCGGCGCTTGCAGATCTGTGTGCGGCGACGGACTTGTCGGCGGTTGCGCCCGAGCGCGTGCTCACGGAGATCCGCAAGCTGCTCCTCGAGGCCGCCCGACCGTCGCGCGGCTTCGCGTTCCTGCGTCGGACCGGCCTGCTGCGTTTCCTGCCCGAGCTCGCGGCATTGATCGATGTGCCGCAAGACCCGCAGTGGCACCCGGAGGGCGATGTCTGGGTCCACACCCTGCTGTGCCTCGATCGCGCCGCTGGCCTGCGTGTCGGAGATGGAGACCGCGACCTGCTGCTGATGCTCGGCGTGCTCTGTCACGATCTCGGAAAGGCGTCGACCACGGAGCGACGAGAGGACCGCATACTCTCCCGTGGTCACGATGCGGCGGGTGTAGCCCTCAGCGAGTCGCTCCTGGCGAAGATGCGCGCACCCAACGCGCTCGTGCGCGGTGTCACGGCGTTGGTGCGGCACCACCTGGCGCCCGCGAGCTTCGCGCGGGCCTCTCGACGACAACCGGGCGCTGGCGCACGAGGCTACCGGCGACTGCTCCGCAAGCTGCGGGCGGGTGGGGTGGATGCGGATCTGCTCTGGCGGGTCGCGCGGGCCGATCACCTGGGGCGAACCACCGAGGATGCGGCGCGCGACGTGTTCGCAGCCGGCGACGCCTTCCTGGCGCGCGCCCAGGAACTCGAGGCGGACGTCCGGACCTTCGAGCCCGTGGTCACGGGTCGCTATCTGCTGAAGCGCGGAGTCGAGGCGGGTCCGGCGCTCGGAGAGATGCTGGATCGCTGCCGAGCAGTCCAGGACGAGACCGGGTCGACGGACCCCGCAGAGATCTTCGCCGGCGCCCGCGCTCGACCCGCCGACGAGCCGGAAGACGACTCGGTCTAAGGAGCGGGCGCGGGCCTCAGTCCAAGGAGCGCGCCTGCTCTTCGGGCGACGGGATGCGACAGCTTTCGAGCTGCCCGAACCAGCCGTAGCGGTTGCGGGCGAACACCCGGTAGCCCCAGTCCGTCAGCCCGCGCGGCAGCCAGCGCAGCCAGGCGACGGCCCCGAGGATGCCCCCGATTTCCTGCAGGATCTCGAAGATCGCAGCCGACCGCAGGCTGATCTCGGGTCTGCCCTGGTCGTCCGGGCGGAAGTAGACCAGGGTGTCGATGTCCTTCGGAAAGCGGTCGGGAAAGGCCTCGCGGACGAGGGCGGCGGTCTCCCCCTGGAGAGGAGCGAAGCAGAGTCGCGGACCGCGGTCCATCAGCCAGCGAATCGAGCCGTCGCAGAAGGCACAGACCCCGTCGAAGAAGACGATGCGCGGAGGCAGATCCGCGAGTGACGCGGCCGGAGCGGCCAGGGCGGACGGGGCGGGCGGAAGAGACGTGGGCGGCACAGACGCGGAGGCCATCGGGGCAGGGTAGCTCGTCACGCCACCAGATCGCCCATCTCCCGCAGCTGCTTCACGACGTCTTCCGGCAGGGTCGGTGGCGTCTTGCCGACCGCATAGCAGCCCAGGATCACTTCAGCGCTGCGTTCGATGATCTCGACCATGTCGGCCGCGCGCCGCAGGCTGCGTCCGGCCACCAGGATGCCGTGGTTCACCATCAGCACCGCCCAGCCGTCCCCGATCGCTTCGGACACGGCGTTGGCGAGGTCGGGGGTCCCGGGCATGATGAACGGAATTCGCGGGATGTCGCCGAAGAAGGCGGCCTCGGTGGAGATGGGAAGGAAGGGCAGGCCCGAGTTGGCGAGGATCGTCGCGTTCGGCGCGTGGGCGTGGATGACGGCCTTGGCTTCCGGCCGGGCCTTCAGCACCGCGCAGTGCATGTCCCACTCGCTCGACGGCGAACGCGAGCCGGGGTCGAGGGATCGCCCATCGAGTCCGATGCGGACGAGCACCTCGGGCCGCAGATCGCCCTTGAAGAGCTGGCTCGGGGTGATCCAGACCGCCTCCTCGCCGGGGATCCGCACGCTGACGTTGCCGCCGGTCGCCGTGATGACCTGGCCTTCGTAGAGTTCGCGTACGACGCGCACCAGCTCTTCACGCGGGTCTCCGGGCCGCACCGCCGCCGTCGCTGCCAACTGGGACGCCGACCGGGATGCAGTCAGGTCTCCGGGATCGCCCAGCGCGTCGCGGGCCACCTGGTACAGGCGCTGCAGGTCGTCCTGCAGGTGCTGCAGGGTCATGGCCTTGGCGGCGTCTCCGGTGAACGCGAGGCGACCCTCCATGGCGGCCTCCATCGGGTTCGCGCGGCCGGTGAACATGCCGTCGAGGACGTCCGCGCGCATGCGGAGCTGCACGTCGGCGGACTCGTCGGGAGCGCCCAGGGATCCGACCACCTTGCCGTCGGCCAGGGTGGAGTGGAAGACGCAGTCCGCGTCTTCGAGGTCGAAGTGGAGCGTCACGTCCCGATCTACCGAGAAGCTGCGGATGGCCTCATCCCCGACGATCTCTTCGACGAAGCGCGCAGCAAGTCGGCGCATGGCTTCACGAGTCGCGCCGGGGAGTCCGGGACCACCGGCTGCGTCACCGGTGGCTTCGGGCTCCGACGCCGGTTCCGGGGACCTCGGGCTCGCCTGCGGGCTCGCCTGCGGGCTCGGCTGTTGCTGCTGCCTGGGCTTCT
This sequence comes from Deltaproteobacteria bacterium, assembly GCA_029261855.1. Classification (GTDB taxonomy): domain Bacteria; phylum Myxococcota_A; class UBA9160; order UBA9160; family UBA4427; genus JAJDAN01. The sequence goes on along the minus strand of JAJDAN010000021.1, from coordinate 155,106 downwards.
GCTTCTGCAGGTCCGTCACCGCGGGGGCGGGGCCTGCCTTCAGGCGCGCGAGCAGGTCGGCGGGTGGACTGGGACGGGCGCTGTTCCAATCGAAGCTACCCAGCACCTCGGGATTCACGACGAAGCGAGGAGCCGCACCGGCGAGCAACCGACGGATCTCATCGACGACGATCTGCCCCTGGTGGGCGGCGACATCGGAGGTGTTCCCACCGACGTGCGGAGTCGCGATCACGTTGGGGAGAGACATCAGCGGATGGTCGGACCCCGGTGGCTCGACGGAGAAGGTGTCGAGAGCGGCGCCCGCCAGGTGCCCCCTCTGCAGGGCCTCGACCAGCGCGTCCTCGTCCAGCAGGGCGGCACGCGCGGTATTCACCAGGCATCCGCCGGGCTTCATGGCCGCAAACTCCGCGGCGCCGAGCAAGCCCGTCGTCTCCGCCGTGACCGCCGCGTGCAGGCTGACGAAGTCGCTCTCCCGCAGCAGGGTTTCGAGTGAAGTCGCTACGGCCCCGGCCGCTGCGGCGCGTTCGGCGGTCACGAAGGGGTCGGCGACGAGGATCCGGGCGCCGAAGGGCCGCAGGCGTGCGGCGACCTTGCGTCCGACGGCGCCGAGACCGATGAGACCGACGGTCTTCTGCCACAGCTCGCGGCCGCGGAACTTCCCGAAGGCCTGGCCCATCTTCCCCATGTCCCCCGGTGCGATGCCCGGCTGACGCAGGAAGTCGGCCGCGTCGGGAAGCTGGCGCGCGAGCATCAACAAGAAGGCGAGCGTCAGGTCTGCGACGGCGTCGGCGTTGCGACCGGGGGTGCGCAACATCGGCACGCCGAAGGCCGTGCAGGCTTCGGGGTCGACGTTCACGGCGTCGCCGCGGCAGGAGACGATCACGCGAAGATCCGGTAGCTGTTCGAGGGCGCCCGCGTCCACGAGGTCGATTTCGGTGACGAAGACGTTTACGCCCGCGAGCGCCTCGACCAGGGCCGGGCCGGTGAGCATGCGCTTCTTGTCCCGGAAGCTCGCGTACTCGACATCCCCCAGTCGCTCGAGGGCGGCGAGTGACTCCGTGTCGCAGTCGGCGGTGATCAGGATCCGGGGGCGCACCGCCACTGCGACGTCGGTCGCGTCCACCGCCTGGTAGGACAGGACGAACGGCGTCGTCAGGCGCGAGGCGGTGCGGATCCCGGCAGCGCCATCGCTGCGAAGCTCGTTCCAACGCGCCACCAGGTCTTCGTGAAGCGCGCGCGTCTCGCTGTCCGGCGCGACGATGTGGGAACCGGCGGCGGATTCGCGTCCAGCAGTGGCCAGGTCGGGCCAGTGACCGACGCCGACTGCCGCGCACAGGGCGGCGCCGAGCCCGGTGGCTTCGTGCTGGGCGCCGACCGTCACGGGTTCCTGCAGAACGTTCGCGAGCAGCCCGGCGAAGAAACCGCTGCGAGAAAAGCCTCCGGTCAGGTACACGCGACCGCCGTCGCTCCCCCGGATGGCGCGCAGCTGGGCGATGTTCGCGCGCAGTCCGCACGCGATGCCTTCGACGACCGATCGCGCGACGTGCCGTCGCGCAGATGCTTCTCCGGCGCTGGTCATGTGGGTCAGCGTGAGGTTCCCGACGGGCAGCCCGCTTTCCCGGGCATTCATGACCTCGACCCCGAGATTCGACAACAGGCCCCGAGCGCCCGGCTCGGATTCCGCCGCGTCCCCCAGGAGCATGGCGGTGGCGCCTGGCTCCGCGGCTGCGTCTGCGTGGACGACACGAGCCAGCCAGTCGAGCGATTCTCCGACGGGCCCGGCGTTGCTTTCGAGCACGAACTTCCCGGGGACCACGTGACGACCGGTCCAGACCCGGGCTTCTGCGTCGATGACGGGCTCGTCGAGCACCGTCTGGACGGGGGCCGTGGTGCCGGCCACGATTGCGAGTTCGTCGTGGCTGACCGCACCGGCTCCGAGCAGGCCGCACTGGGTGTCCGCGCCGCCCATGAAGACGGGCAGACCGGCGGGCAGGCCGAAGCGAGTGGCGACCTCGGCACGCAGGCTGCCGAGCCGGCTGCCGCTCTCGCGAATCTCCGGGAAGATGGCCCGGGGCAGCTCGAGCTTGGCGATCCAATCGTCCGCCCAGGCCCCCGCGCGCACGTCGTAGAGCAGGGATTCTGCGGCCTGGGACGGATCGACGGCGGCCTCGCCGCAGAGGTGGAAGCCCATCCAGTCGCTGAGGCTGAGGTACCAGGCCGCGCGCGCCAGGGTCTCGGGTTGGTTTTCCTTCAGCCAGCGAAGGCGCGCGGCGCCGAAGATCGGAAGCGGCCAGTGGCCCGTTCTGGCCTGGAGCTCCGGCCCGTGATTCGCTGCGAGGATCAGCCCGGGGCCCACCGCCCGGGCGTCGCGGTTCGGGACGGACATCAGCACTTCAGCTTCGTCGGATACGACGACGGTGCCGAGTCGCATGCTCGCGCAGGCCATGCCCACCACGTCTTCGCTGCGCGCCCCGGCGTCTGCGAGGGCATCCCGGGTTGCGTCCGCCAGGCCGGCGGCGGCGGCGGCGAGGTCGAGGTCGAAGCCCAGGCCGCTCGTGCCGGGAGCCGGCGTCGACCCGAAAGGACGCGCAGCGCAGTGGACGCGTCCGCTGTCGAGGTCGAGCACGAGGCTGCGGACGCTGCCGCCGCCGAGGTCCAGGCCGATCGTGAATCTGCTCATGGGCTCCGTCGAACGTCCCGTAGCATGAAGCAGTTTGACGGTCCGTCAAGTCATCGAGTAGCCTCGCGAAATGGCTTCGCGAGCGGCGGATTGGGGATGGCGTGGAGAGCTCCCCGACGCGTCGGGGCAGGTGGCGATCGCGGGCGTCGGCGAGTCCCGACACACCCCCGCCTCCGGTCGCACATCGGTCGAGATCGCCATCGATGCGGTCGGGGCCGCCCTCGACGACGCCGGGCTCTCGCCCCGCGATGTCGACGGCTTGATGTGGAGCGGCGGACTGCCCGGCCAGCTCGACGAGCCCGCGTTTCGCCAGCACTTCGGCGCCCGCGGCTTCGATGGCCCCCTGTGGACGTCGAGCCAGGGTGGCGGGATGGTCTGGGCCGGCACCGCCCCCGCGCTCGCCGCCCAGGCGCTGGCCGCGGGTGATGCGCGCGTCATCGTGAACGTCTTCTCGATTGCCTGGGCCACTCAGCGACAGGCGGGTGAGGGAAGTCCCGGAGACGCGCATTCCTCCGAGCACTTCAAGGCGAACCTGGAGCTGCCTTTCGGCTGGTTCCCGCAGCCGGTCTACTTCGCCACCATCGCCCGTCGGCACATGCACGAGTACGGCACCACGTCCGCGCAGCTGGGTTCCATCGCGGTCTCGTGCCGGCGCCACGCGAACCTGCACGAAGGAGCGGTGATGCGCGACAAGCCGCTCACCCTCGCCGACTACCTGGACCGACCCATGCTGGTGGATCCGCTTCGCATGGAGGACTGCTGCTTGATCTCCGATGGCGGAGCCGCCTATGTGATGACGTCGCCCGAGCACGCTCGGGACCTGCGCAAGCCGCCGGTCCATGTCGCGGGTGTGGCCGAGGGCCATTCGGGCAGCGGCGTGTTCTGGAGTCAGCAGGGAGATTTCACTGCCACACCCCAGGTCTTCTCGGCGCCGGCGGCCTTCGAGATGGCCGGCATCACACCGGCCGACGTGGATGTCCTGACGCTCTACGACCCCTTCACCATCGTCGCCCTGATGCAGATCGAAGACATGGGCTTCTGCAAGAAGGGCGAGGGCGGTGCCTTCGTGGAAGGCACGCGGCTGCACCACGACGGCGGCGGACTGCCCTACAACACCCACGGCGGCCTGCTGTCTCATGCCTACGTGCTCGGGATCTCCCACGTGGTCGAAGTCGTTCGGCAGCTGCGCGGCGAGGCCTGCGCCCAGGTTCCAGACGCACAGATCGGCGTCTACGGTGGCTACACGGGTCACATGGCAAGCACCCTGGTGCTGCGAAGGGGGACGCGTTGAGCGCCGGCATGCCAGACCTCTCGTTCGAACCCACCCGTGGCTTCTGGGACGCTGCCGCCCGGCGGGAGCTGGCGGTGCCGCGCTGCAGTGCGTGCGATCGCTACGTCTGGTACCCGCAGCCGCGCTGCCCCGGCTGTGGCGGCAGCGAGATGGCCTGGACCGTCGTGAGTGGTCGCGGGACGCTCTTTTCGTGGGCACTCGTCGAACGGGCGCTCTACAAGCCATTCAAGGAACGTGCCCCGTACGTCACCGGACTCGTCGCCCTCGAGGAGGACCCGGTCGTCCGGATCGTCACGAACATCGTCGACTGCGACCCCGCAGACCTGCACATGGACATGCCCGTTACGGTCGTGTTCCGCGAGCTATCGCTCGCGGGCGAAGAAGCCGGCGTCGTGGCGCCGTACTTTCGTCCGGTGTCCGCATCCGTTCCCGGCTTCGAGCCCCAGCCCCAGCCCCAGCCCAAGCCCGGGGCGACAACCGGCGAGGAGCCGTCCCGATGAGTCAGAACGATCTCTTCTTCGACGCGGCCAGCATCGACTATCCGATCCTCGACGCCGATGCGCACGTCAACGAGCCGCCCGACCTGTGGACGGAACGCGTGCCCGAGAAGTGGCGTGACCGGGCACCCCGGGTCGCCCATGGAGACGATGGAGACATCTGGCTCTTCGACGGGGGCAAGCAGAAGTGGCCCGTCGGGCTGACCGCCACCGCGGGACTCAGCTTCTTCCAGTACAAGCCCGCCGGCGCGCGCTATGCCGACATGCGACCCGGAAGCTTCGACACCAAGGCCCGACTGGCGGACCTCGATGCCGACGGGATCCATGCGCAGATCCTGTATCCGAGCGTGACCCTCAAGGGCGCGCGGATCTACTCGGAGGAGCGGGACCTGCAGCGCGCCTGTGTGCGCGCCTACAACGAATGGCTGCTCGAGTTCTGCGAGGGTTCCGGGGGCCGGCTGATCGGGCAGGCGGTGCTGCCGACCACGGGCGTCGAGGACACCACCGACGAGCTCGGCTGGGCACTCGATGCCGGGCACCGCGGGGGCATCCTGTCCGCCTTCCCCAACGGCAGTCTCGACCCGAAGCCCGAGGACGACCGCTTCTGGGCGATGTGCGAAGAGCGCGGGGTGCCGGTCGCGATCCACATCGGGAGCTTCCTGCGCGGCGGCGGGGGCGGCTCGACAGGACGAGCCTGGACGACCCTGGCTTTCGTGGGGCGCGCAGCCTGGACGAAGGCCGGCGGGCAGACCCTCGACGTGGTCTGTGACGTGCTGTTCTCGGGCATCTTCGAACGCTTCCCGGGGCTGAAGATCGTGCTGGTCGAGGCCAACATCGGCTGGATTCCGACCCTGCTCGAGCAGAGCGACGACATGTTCCGCCGCTATCGCTGGTACACCGGCGCGGTGGACGAGATGACCGAGATGCCGAGTCGGGTCTTCTTCCGGAACTTCTGGTCGACCTTCATGCTGGACAGCGTGGGCGTCGAGTTGCGTCACCGGATGAATCTCGACCACATCATGTGGTCGACCGATTATCCGCACAGCGGCAGCGATTGGCCCGAGTCCTTGATCACCGTGGAACGAGTCTTCCGGGGCGTCCCCAAGCACGAGGTACGGAAGATGCTTCACGAGAACTGCAAACGCCTTTACGGGCTCGAGCACATCCCCGACGTTCTCTAGCGGGGGGTAGGAACAGGTGCGCAGGCTGCTTCGGTGGGCCGCGGGGCTCGGGACCGTGCTGCTCGTGGTCGCCATCGGCGGACTCGTCGCATGGCGGATCTGGCGGGGGCCCGACCCGGCGGACATCCTCTCCCGCATTCCCGATGAGCCCGTGCCGGTGTTGTCTCCCGAAGCCGAGCAGGCGAGCTTTCGCCTGGCGCCGGGCTTCCGGGTGGAGCTGGTGGCATCGGAGCCGCTGGTAGTCGATCCCGTTGCGATGGACTGGGACGACGAAGGCCGTCTCTACGTCGTCGAGATGCGGGGCTTCATGCCCGACGTCGACGGTACCGGCGAAGACGCCGCCATCGGTCGCGTGGTGGTCCTGACCGACACCGACGGCGACGGACGCATGGATTCGAGCCACGTCTTCCTGGACGGACTGGTGCTTCCCCGGGCGATCGCCGTCCTGCCCGAAGGCGTGCTCGTCGGCGTGCCGCCGGACCTGTGGCTGTGCCGCGTGACCGGTGGCGAGGAGCCGGTATGCGGACAGAGGACCCGTCTCAGCCACTACGCCCTCGGACGCCATGACCCGGAGCATCTCGAGAACGGATTGCTACCGGGGATCGACGGTTGGATCCACAACGCGAAGTCGGGCCGCCGCTTTCGCCTGCGGGGCGACACGCTGGAAGTCGACGACAGCGCCTTTCGCGGACAGTGGGGGCTGGCCCAGGACGACGAAGGGCTGCTCTTCCACAACCACAACTCTGCGTTCCTCTACGGCGATCTGATCCCGGGCCACTACCCGATGCGCCAGCCGGGCACGGCGTCCGAACCGAACAAGCCGGGCATCGGCGTGGCCTTGTCCGAGGGTGAAGAGGTCTTCGGCGTGCGGCCGGAGCCCGGGCTCAACCGCGCCTACCTGCACGGGTCCCTGCGCCCCGACGGCCGCCAGCTTGCGCCCACGGGTGTCAGCGGACTCGCCATCCAGCGCGGTGACCAGTACGGACCCGAATACGTCGGCGACGCGTTCGTGCCCGAGGTGGCGGGCAACCTCGTCGCGCACTTCGAGGTGGCGCGCGATGGACTCGGTCTGCAATCCCGGCGGCGCACCTATCCCGACCCGGACTTCGAGACGCGCGACTTCCTCGCGTCCACAGACGAGCGCTTCCGTCCCGTGGATGCCGAGGTCGGCCCGGACGGCAGCGTCTGGGTGATCGACATGTACAGGGGCCTGGTGCAGCACGCGAACTACGTCTCGCCCCACCTGCGCGCGTACGCGGCCGCTCACGATCTGGCCATTCCCGGCGAGACCGGCCGCATCTGGCGGATCGTTCGCGACGACCGTGACGTCCCCCGGCGTCCGCCGCCTCTCGCCAGCCTCGACCAGCAGGTGGCAGCCCTGGATCACCCCAACGGCTGGGTGCGAGACCGTGCCCAGCGCCGGCTGATCCACGACCGGGATCCGCGGGCCATCGCGGCTCTGCGGGATCTCGACGGTTTCGGCCCCGCCGGCCGACCGCATGCCGTGTGGGCGCTCAGCGGTCTCGGGGGCCTCGACGCGACGACTCTGGCGCACGCACTCGGCGATGCCGACCCGGTGTTGCGGCGGAGCGCACTGCGGGCCAGCGAGAAACAGCTGATGGCCGGCGACGGCGAGGTGCGGGGCCTGGTCCTGGAACGCCTCGGAGACCCCGACCCGGCGGTGCGCTTGCAGGCCGCACATTCCCTGGGCGAGCTGCCGTCCGAACAGCGGCCCCTCGACGCGCTGCTCGCGATCGGTCGATCGGGCGATCCCCTGGATGCGCAGGCCGCGGTGTCGTCGCTGTCGGGACGCGAGCGCGAGGCCCTCGAGGGCGAGCTCGAACGTCTCGCGGATGCCGACGCAGATGCGGGATCGAGCGATTGGCTGCGGGCGCTGGTCGTCGCCGACTTCCTGGCGGCCCGCCAGGCGCAGGACCTCGCCGCCATCGGGTCGCTGCTCGACCGGGCGGTTGGACCCCTGCCGAGCTGGCAGGCCGTCGCGCTGCTCGAGGGCATTCGCGATGCGCAGTCACGACCGGGCACCGAACGCATCGAGCTCGCGGCGGCGCATCCGCTCTTCGGTGAGGAGCAGGCCCCGGGTCTCGCCGCCGCCATCGCTGGGGTTCGCCAGTACTTCACCTGGCCCGGCGACCCGACCCCGGGCGGTGCGCGTCCCTTGACGCCGGAAGAGGAACGGCTGCGCGCTCGCGGTGGCGCCCTGTACGTCGCCACTTGTGCGGCCTGCCACGGCGAAGACGGACGCGGCCAGACGGGGCTCGCACCGTCCCTCGTGAGCTCAGCCTGGGTCCGCGATTCCGACGACTGGATCGTCCGGATCATTCTCGACGGCTTGACGGGCCCCGTGCTCGTGGGAGACCGCGAGTGGAACGCCAATATGCCGCCGCACGGGACCGACTCCCGCTTCGATGACCGGGCGATTGCGGGGCTCGTCACGTACCTGCGTCGGGCCTGGGGTCACGCGGAGGAGCCGGTGCGCCCCGAGGCCGTCGCGGCTGTGAGGGCAGCTCGCGGTGGCCGCATGGAGCCCTGGACGATCCGCGAGCTGCTGACCCTCGATGTCGACCACCGGCTCGATCCGTACACCGGCATCTACGAGGTTCCGATCATCGGCATGGAGCTCGAGGTGGCGCGCCAGCAGACGGTGCTGGCTCTCGGCATGAAGGGCGGTGGCAAGGCCGTGCTCTCGGATCTCGGCGGCGGACGCTTCATGGGAGAGGGAATCCTGGTGGATTTCACATCCGACGAGGACGGAAGCGTGCGGCGCGCGACCGTTCACCGGGACGGGCGCGCGATCGCGATCTCGAAGCAGGACTGAGTCTCCATCGCGACGCTGCGAACGGCATCGGGCGCGGACGCGCATTGCCGCTCTCGTGCCCTCGCTCGATGCTGACGACATGCCCCAGGGCCGCGCTTCTCGAGAAGGCAAGTCGCAAACGCCGGATGCGCCGAGCCCGTCGGCTCGCCGGGTGCAGCGTCACGGGCCGACCCATGAGCTCATCGGGGAGAGCCCGGGCGCGGATGCACTGCGAAAGTCGATTCGCGCCCTGGCCGCGACCCGCGCTACGGCGCTGGTCACGGGGGAGACGGGGACCGGAAAGGGGCTCGTCGCCCGCATGATCCACCGACTGTCGGGAGACGCCCGCTTCGTTCACGTGGACTGCGCATCCCTGGCGCCGAGCGTGATCGAGAGCGAGCTCTTCGGGCACGAGCGCGGCGCCTTTACGGGCGCCAGTGAGCGACGCATCGGTCGCTTCGAGTGGGCGGCGGCGGGCACGGTCTTCCTCGACGAGGTCGCGGAAATCGATGGGCCGCTGCAGGCCAAGCTGCTGCGCGTGCTCCAGGACCGGCGTTTCGAGCGGGTCGGAGGCAACGAGACCCTGGCCCTGCAGGCCCGGGTCATCGCGGCGACCAACCGGGATCTCGCTTCCCAGATCGCGGCGGGTCGCTTCCGGGCCGACCTGTACTACCGGCTGCAGGTCGTCGAGCTGCACGTGCCTCCGTTGCGGGAGCGCGCGGGCGACGTCGCTCTGCTGTTCCGGGCGGCCACCGAGCGTGCCTATCGAGCGCGGGGACTGCCGCGGCCGGCCGTCGACTCGGAGCTGCTGCTGCGGCTCGGGCGGCACCCGTGGCCTGGGAACGTCCGCGAGGTCTTCAACCTGGTGGAGCGTCTGGCGGTCGCGCGACCCGCCGGCCCGTGGCGCCTGCAGGACGTGGAGCCGGTCCTCGCACGTAGTGCGCGCACTGGGACGCTTCCGGGTGCTGAGTGCAACCCGGACAGCCGCGTCCACTTCGATGCCCGGGAGCGCGCCCTGCTGACGCGCGTGCTCGAGCAACACCGCTGGAACGTATCCGCTACCGCCCGCGCTCTCGGCCTCAGCCGCGGTGCCTTGCGGGGCCGCATGGCGCGCCTCGGGGTGGAATGAGGCGCAGACCCCGTTCCGAGCCCGGACCCGCGGTCAGGACTTGCGGACGTTGACGATCGCGGCGGCGTCGTCCACGAAGCGCCGGATTTCCTCGCTCGGCGTCTCGTACGCGATCGCGAAGCCATCCTCCGTGTGGCGCACCACGGTCCCCGTCAGCTCGAAGGGGGCAACTGGCTGCACGAACACGTAGACCCGCATGGCCTTCCCGAGTTCGGGCTTGAGCGTGCTCTTCTCGATCAACGCGCCGGAGTACGAGATGTCGACGAGCACACCGGTACCCTCGCTGCGGCCCGCCGAGTAGAGGGACTCGAACTGGGTCGGGATGCGTCCATCCCGTCGCCGATTGGAGCTGTCGCCTGCGTCCTTGGCCATGCCCGCTTATCGGGAGGTCGGGCCGGAGGCTTGAACGGGTCCAGGCCCCCTTCTACTGGGGATCGTCCTCGCGCACGATGTCGGCCCCCAGGGCCTGCAGCTTCTCCTCGACCCGCTCGTAGCCGCGGTCGATGATGTCGGCGTTCTGCACGATGCTCGGCTGCCCGTTCGCGCACAGCGCGGCCATCAGTAGCGCCATGCCGGCCCGGATGTCGGGACTGCGGACGGTCTGGCCGTGCAGCCGGCTCGGGCCGGAGACGATCACCCGGTGCGGGTCGCACACGATGATGTTTGCGCCCATCTGGATCAGCGGGTCCACGAAGTACATGCGGCTCTCGAACATCTTCTCGAAGAACAGGACCGTTCCCTCGCTCTGGGTCGCCAGCACCAGCATGGGGCTCATCATGTCCGAGGGGAACTGGGGCCAGGGGCCATCGTCGATGCGCGGGGTCGTGCCGCCCGCATCGTGCTGGATGCGCGCCACCTGTCCTTCGGGCATCACGATGCGATCCGCCTCGATGCGGAGATCGATGCCGAAGCGCTCGAAGACCCGGTGGATCATCCAGTAGTGACCGCGGGTCGTGCCGTTTACGGTGATGCCACCCCCGGTTGCGGCGGCGATGGCGAGATAGCTCCCGACCTCGATGTGGTCCGAAACCACCCGGTGGCGCGTGCCGTGAAGCCGGTCGACCCCGGTGATCTGCAGGGTATTCGTGCCGAGCCCCTCGATCTGGGCGCCCATGCTGATGAGCAGCTTGCACAGGTCCTGCACGTGTGGCTCGCTCGCCGCATTGCGCAGGGTGGTGACTCCGTCCGCCAGAGTCGCCGCCATCAGGATGTGCTCGGTGGCGGTGACGCTGGCCTCGTCGAAGAACAGCACGGCCCCGCGCAGACGGCCCTCCTGATGGAACTCGAGCTTGTCGATGTCGACCTGCACGCCGAGTCCCTGCAGGCCGTAGAAGTGCGCGTCCAGGCGTCGCCGCCCGATCATGTCGCCGCCCGGTGCGCTGACCCGGACCTGGCCGGTTCGTGACAGCAGTGGACCGACCATGAGCACCGAGGTGCGGATCTTCTCGCCGAGCTCGCGAGGGATCTCGTTCTCGCTGACGTTCGCGGCCCGAACGCGGACCGTGCCGCCGTCGCGCGAGATCTCCGCGCCGAGGTACGCGAGGATGTCGAGCATGGCGTCCACGTCGCGAATTCCGGGGACGTTCTCGAGCACGACCTCCTCGTCGGTGAGGAGGGTGGCCGCCAGCATGGGCAGGACGGCGTTCTTGTTGCCGCTGGCGGTGATCTCGCCCGAAAGGCGCTGGCCACCGCGGATGACGAATCGGCTCATGGAAAGGGAAGCCCCCTGGTTGACCGGGGGGACCGCGAGGGTAGCTGCTCAGCCGGCGATGCGCTGCGCGAGCAGGTCCTGGAGCCGTCGCTTGTCGATCTTGCCCGAGTCGGTGAAGGGCAGGGCTCCGGCGTCGTCGATGAACAGGTGGCGTGGGACCTTGTAGGCCGACAGCTCGGCCTTGACTCGCTGCCGCAGCGCGTCCGGGTCCGCGCCGGCTGCGGGCTCGAGCACCACGGAGGCGACGACGATCTGTCCTCGGTCCGGGTCCGGGACGCCGACCACGTAGGCGGCGCGCACCTCGTCGAAGCCCATGAGCACGGCTTCGACCTCGCTGGGCGTTACGTTGGCGCCGCCGGTCTTGATCATGTCGCCGAGCCGCGCCTTGAAGAAGAGCACACCGTTCTCGTCGAAGTGACCGCCGTCGCCCGTGTGGTAGAAGCCGTCATCGTCGAAGGTGTCTTCGCGTTCGGTCTTGTAGAGGGCTTGCATCAGGTTGTAGCCGCGGACGCAGATCTCGCCGAACTGGCCCGGCGGCAGGGTTTCGCCCGTGTCCGGGTCGATGATCTTGTGCTCGACGCCCTCGACGGCGCTGCCGAACGAGCCGCGCAGGGATTCCGGCAGGATGCCCGTCGGGCCCCAGGTGTGGGGACCGCAGGTCTCGGTCATCCCCAGCGAGTTGGGGCGTCGCGACGGATCGGCGGGAACGACGTCCTCGGGCAGGAGCCCGGGCAGACTGCCGCCGCGCAGCGCGCTGAGATCGCGGTCCTTGCGACTCGGATGTGAGGCGAGGGCCTGCCCGAAGTGGGGCCAGCCCGCCGCGATCGTCACCCGTTCGCGTTCCAGGAAGCGCAGGGTCTTCTCGGGGTCGAAGCTCTCCTCGACGACGAGCGTCGCGCCGCGATGCATGCCGCCGAGGAACGCGAACACGAAACCCCCGACCCAGAAGAAGGGCATCGGGGACCAGATGATGTCGTCGCTCTCGACGTCGCGACGGGAGACCAGGTTGTAGGCATGGCTGATCACCGCGCCGTGGCTGTGGACGGCGCCCTTCGGGTCGGCGGTGCTGCCCGAGCTGTACAGGACGACCATCGGGTCCGAGGGCGTCACGCCTTCCTCGATGGCCCGCAACAGGCCGCCGTCGGAATGGGCCCGCTCGGCGTTCTGGATGGCTGCCGGTCCCGACTCCGCCCAGGTGCGGCCGCCGTCTCCCCAGACGAGCACACGTCGCAAGTAGGGCAGCTCGGGCAGGAACAGCGGCGCGCCATTCGCCGAGCGCAGGCCCGGTGCAGCCGCTTCGAGGGTCTCGAGATAGTCGTGATTCAGAAAGCGTGTCGCCGTGAGGAGCGTGTCGACATCTGCGTGGCGGAGGATCCAGGCGAGCTCGCGTGCCTGGAAGAAGGTGTTGAGCGGGACCGCGATCGCGCCGATTCGCGCGATCGCCAACCAGGCGACGACCCAGTCGGGACCGTTCGGCATCAGGATGCCGACCCGCGTTCCCTTGCCCGCGCCGCGCGCCAGCAGTGCTTCCGCGAGGCTCGCGGAACGGGCGTCCGCCTGTGCGTACGAGATCCGGTCTTCTTCGAGGGCGATGAGGGTCTTGTCGCCGTGCCGCGCCGCCAACGTGCGGATGAACACGGGAACAGTCGGCGTGAAGTCGGGGAAGCTCATCGGATCTCCGGTTCGACGTTCCGCTTCGCCGGTTCATTAAGCGTCAGGCGCCGTGGCTCGTCAAGCGGGTGCTGGCTACCGTTCGGTGTCCGACTCGCCTGCCCGCGCGGCGATTCTCGTGGCGGTCTTCGTGCCGATCCTCGTGACGAAGTGGAGAGTGGAGGAGCGTTGGAATTCGGTTGGGCCGACGAAGACGCGCGGCACCGGGACGAGATCCTCGGGTTCCTCGACGAGGTGCTGCCCGGCGATTGGGAGGCCATCTCGAAGCACGGCCCGGGTAGCGACCAGCAGGCCGCATTCTCCAGGACCTTCTGCGGCGAGATGGCCGCACGCGGCTGGCTGACCCAGCACTGGCCCGAAGCCTTTGGCGGGCGTGACGCCTCGCCCTGGCGACACGCCGTCGTCGGCGAGGAGATGTGGGCGATCGGCGAGCCGCGCGGCGCCCAGTACATGAACGTCAACTGGATCGGCCCGGCGATCATGCATTTCGGCAGCGACGCCCAGAAGGCGGAGCACCTGCCGCGGATCTCTTCCGGCGACGTTCTTTGGTGCCAGGGTTTCTCGGAGCCCGAGGCCGGCTCGGACCTGGCGGGGCTGCGCACCCTCGCGATCCGCGACGGCGACGACTACGTGGTGAACGGAACCAAGATCTGGACCTCGTATGTCGACAATGCGGACTTCATCTTCCTGCTGGTGCGGACCGATCCGGACTCCCGTCGTCACAAGGGTGTGTCCGTGCTGCTGTGTCCCGTGGACTCGCCGGGTGTCGAGGTGCGCGAGATTCCTTCGGTCGTGGGCGCGCGCTACTTCCATGAGGTCTTCTTCAGTGATGCCCGGGTGCCGGCGTCCTGTCTGCTCGGTCCCGAGGGCGAGGGTTGGAACGTCGTCAACTACGCGCTCCAGTACGAGAGAGTGGGGGCGGCGCGCTATGCCCGGGCGGCGCGCACGCTGGACCGGCTGGCAGAGATCGCACGGGAACGCGGCCTGCTGAGCGATCCGACGGTGGTCGAGAGACTGGCAGAGGCCCGTGGCGTGTGTGAGGCCGCCCGGGTGCTCACCTACCGCGTGATCGACGAGCGCGCGAAGGGGCTCCCGCCGAGCCCGCACACGCAGCTCGCCCGGGTCGCGGGTACGCGCTCGGACACCGTCGTCGCGAATCTGGCCCTCGACCTGCTCGGCGCGGAAGCCTTCGAGTACGGCTCCTACGGCGACGCGAACTTCCGTCTCGCCATGACCGCAGGCGTCGCCGTGGGCGCGACGGAAGTGCAGCTCAATCTCATCGCCAGCCGCTTTCTCGGCCTGCCCAAACTCTAGGGCCGGACGGAGAGCGGAAAGGAAGTGGACGGGTAGCGGACGGATAGAGAGCGAAGAGGGGGGCGAGACCTTCGAAATGGACTTCGAGCTCGACACGGATCAGCAGGCGATCCTGGACGCGGTGGGCGTACTGCTGGCCCAGTATGCGGGGCCCGGGCGGGCGATCGACCTGGCCGCCGGAGACGCCTACGACTTCGATCTGGACGCGGCGCTCGCCGATGCGGGCTTCACGCAGGTCGCCGCGACCCGGGGCACCGGTCCGCTCGAGGCCGCGCTGGTCACGGAGGCGGTCGCGGCCGCAGGCGGCATGGTGTCGTTCGGTGCCGCGGCGCTCGTCGCAACGGGATTGGGCGCCGGAGACCTGCCGGGACCGATTGCGATCAGCGAGGCGCGACCACCGGGGCCGGTCCGTTTCGCGAGCCACGCCCGGACCCTGCTGGTCCTCGACCGCAAAGCGGACGAGGCGCGCGTCGTCGCCCTCGAACCCGGGACCTGCGCCGCCGTGCGTTCGAGCTTCGGGTATCCGATGGGGCGCGTGCCGGATGCGCTCGCCCGCTCGGGGGATGCCCTGGGTGGCGGGAGTGCCGCGCGGCTGGCGTGCTGGTGGCGGCTCGCGCTGGCCGCCGAGGCGACGGGCACCATGGCCGCCTGTCTCGACGTCACCACGCGCTACCTGTCGCAAAGACGGCAGTTCGGTCAGGCGATCGGCTCGTTTCAGGCGGTGCAGCATCGTCTGGCCGAGCTCGCCATCCAGATCGAGGCCAGCAAGTGGCTCGCCCGGGAAGCGGCGTTCCAGGGAGCGCCCGCCGAAGGCGTCGCGACCGCGGCGTCCTATGCGTTGGCGGCGGCCGCCCAGGTGTTCGCCGAGACCCACCAGCTGTCCGGTGCCATCGGGTTCACGCGCGAGCACGACCTGCACGTCTTCAGCA
The DNA here is from genome assembly GCA_029261855.1 of Deltaproteobacteria bacterium. Classification (GTDB taxonomy): domain Bacteria; phylum Myxococcota_A; class UBA9160; order UBA9160; family UBA4427; genus JAJDAN01. The sequence continues at coordinate 139,888 of JAJDAN010000021.1, read as the reverse complement.
TGCGGCTGCAGACCCTGCGGATCGAGCATGGAGGAGTCGGCGCGCACCGCAGGGCGCTCAGCGCGGAACGCTGGGGACGGGCGTGAGCTTCGACGTTTCCTCGGACCCTCCTGTCGATCTCCCCTTCGACCTCGCCTTCGACCCGGGTCAACAGGCCATCGCAGACGCTGTCGCGCGGTTCTGCGCGGATCGATTCGACGACGATGCAGTGAAGCAGTCGACCGGTGCCGTGCCGCGGGATGCCTGGCAGGAGCTCGCCGGACTGGGTGTGCTCGGCGTCCTGACGCCGGAAGGCGAGGGCGGGCTACTCGAGGCAGTGGCGGCGATGGAAGCGCTGGGCCGCGCCGTCTTTCCCGGCCCGCTGGCTGCAACCTTCCTCGCGACCCGCGTCCTCGCGGACCCCGAACGCAGTCGGGTGGCGGGGGGAAGCGTGCTCGTGTCCGTGGGCTCGGCCGGGCTGTGGCCCTTCGCAGAGCAGGCGGGCGTGGTGCTCGAGATCGACGACGAGTCCGTGCGCCGGGTTCACTTTGCCTCGGCTCCCACGCCTGTCGATACGTTGGGCGGCGAAACCTGGGGGCGCGCACCGGTTGTGCGCGACGCGGATCTACCGGACGCCGCGGCTGGTCTGGTCGTCTACCGGACCCTGCTCGCGGCCCAGCTCGCCGCCATGGGGCGCAGACTCGTCGACGACGCCAGCGCTCATGCCGCCGTCCGCAAGCAGTTCGGACGACCCATCGGTGATTTCCAGGCCGTCGCGCACCCGCTCGCGGACTGCGCGATGCGACTCGACGCCGCCGCCACGCTCGCCCGTGCGGCGGCCTGCTACCGGGATGCCGGTGCCGACGCGCCTTCGCGCCGCTACGCGGCGGCCGCGCACGTGTCCGCGTGTCAGGCCGGGCTGGATGCCGCTCACGTCTGCCACCAGGTCTTCGGCGCCGTTGGCATCACGCTCGAGGGGCCCGTCTTCCACGTTTCGCGCCGGATCCGACAGCTGGCTTCGACGGCGCCGGGGCCCGATGCCTCGCGTCGCGTCCTGACGAGCTGCATGAACGGGGAAGCTGCCCAATGAGCGGAATCGACCTCAAGGCATCCCACGAAGGGATCCGGTACGAGCGTGCGAATCACGTCGCAACCCTCACCCTCGATCGCCCGGAACGCGGGAACTCCCTGACTCCGCGTGTGCAGCCCGTGGTCCGGGAGATCTGGCGCGAGGTGCGGGACGACCCCTGGATCCGGGTCGCCATCGTGAAGGCCAGCGGCGATCGGCACTTCTGTACGGGTTTCGACGTGAGCGAGGCCGAAGGCGACGAAGCCAGCGAGGTCTTCGCGAATCGGCCGTTGGCGGACGCGGTGCACTGGTCGCCCTACCAGAACCGGGTCTGGAAGCCGGTCATCTGCTGCGTCAATGGCCTCTGCGTCGGTGGCGGTCATCACTTCGTCGTCGACGCGGACATCGTGATCGCATCGCGCAACGCGGCCTTCACCGACACCCACGTGAATGTGGGCATGGTCGGGGCTCTCGAAAACGTCGGGCTCGCGAAGCGACTGCCGCTCGGCACCGCGCTGCGGATGACCCTGATGGGGCGCGCGTATCGGCTATCGGCGGAGCGCGGCTTCCAGCTGGGGCTGGTGGACGAACTGGTCGAGACCCCCGCGGATCTCGCCGACTGCGCGAACGAGATGGCCGAGGCGATGCTCGCGAACTCGCCGCACGCCATGGCGCTCTCGAAGCAGGCGGTCTGGGGCTCGCTCGAACGGGGCTACACACAAGCTCTCGAGCAGGCCTGGGCGCTGCTGCGCCTGCACTGGGGTCATCCCGACTTCCGCGAAGGACCGCGCGCCTTCGGCGAGAAGCGCGCGCCGCGCTGGAACCCGGACCCCAACGCCCGGGTCGAGGACGAGTCATGAACTTCGCGTTCGGTCGCGAGGAGGAAGCGTTCCGGCACGAGGTCCGGGCCTTCCTCGCGGACTACCGGGACCTCGACGGCTTCTTCCGTCAGGGGCGGGTCTGGCCCCGGGTCAAGGCGATGTTCCAGGCCATGGGCGAACGCGGTTGGCTGTCCCTTGCCTGGCCCCGGGAGCATGGCGGCAGCGACGCCAGCGCCGTGATGGAGTTCCTGCTGTGGGACGAAGTCGCGTACGCCCGGGCGGCCCGGAATCCGCTGGCCGCCGGGATCGTCGCCCGAACCCTGATCCGTCACGGAAGCGCGGAGCAGCACGCGCGCTGGTTGCCCCCGATCCGGTCTGGGCACCTGCACTTCTCGCTGGCCTATTCCGAGCCCGAGGCCGGATCCGATCTCGCCAGCTTGCGGACCCGGGCGTCGCGGCAGGGCGAGCGCTACGTGGTGAACGGGCGAAAGATCTGGCAGTCCTACGCCCAGGACATGGATTGTCTCTGGCTGCTGTGTCGCACCGGAAGCTCCGAGAGTCGGGGGCGCGGACTCTCGTTGCTGATCGTCGACATCGATGCCCCCGGCGTGCAGCTGACCCCGCATCCCACCCTCGACGGCGAGCAGCTCAACGAGGTGCTGCTCGAGGACGTCGAGGTGCCCGTCGAGAACCGAGTGGGGCCCGAGGACGGGGCCTGGGCACTGATGAGCGAGGCTCTCGCGGACGAGCGTCACATCCAGTTTCCTCCGGGCCGGGTCCGGCGCGATCTCGAAGAGATGAACGCGTGGGTGCGCGAGCAGGGGCTCGCCGATGATCCGCACGTGGTCCGTCGCATGGCCGATCTCGCGGTCCGGGTGCTCGAAGTGGAAATGCATGGCCTGCGGGTGCTCGACGCCATGCAGAAGGGCCTGCCCGCGGTGGTGGAGGCGGCGGCCAACAAGGTCGCCCACAGCGTGGTCTGCCAGGAGATCGCCCGCGCGGTCGTGGATCTCGCGGGGCCCGAGGCGCTGGTCGAAGGCGTTCGTCCTTCGCTGCTGTGGCGGCAGAGTCTGTGGGAGACCATCGGAGGTGGTACCTCGGAAGTCATGCGTGGCGTCGTCGCGCGCAAGGGCCTCGGCCTGGGAGGGCGTGCCTGATGCAAGCTCTCGTCTTCGATCAGAGCATTCCGCGTCTCGCGTTCACGAAGTTGATGGGGATGGTCTCGCCCCGGGCGTACGTGGCGCGAACTGCGCCCATCTCCCTGCGCGAAGTGGAAGAAGCCCCGCTCCCCGGTGACGACTGGGTGCGCATCCGCACGAGGCTCTGCGGGCTGTGCGGGAGCGACTACAAGCAGGTGTTCCTGAACGGTGCGACGGACAATCCGATGACATCGGTCATCTCGTTCCCCCAGGTTCTCGGACACGAAGTCGTCGGTGTGATCCAGGAGGTGGGGCCTGGTGTCCGGGAGCGGCGTGTGGGGGAGCGCGTCGTCTTGAACCCGTGGCTCTCGTGCGCGCCGCGCGGCCTGCCGCCCTGCAGATGGTGCGAGCAGGGCGACTACGCCCAGTGCGAAGGCTTCACCCGCGGACGTCTCGAGCCCGGGATCCACACGGGGAACTCGCGGGACGCGACGGGAGGCTTTGCGCCGCGCGTGCCCGCACACGAGTCCATGTGCATCCCGATCCCCGACGACGTGACTGACGAGCAGGCCGTCCTGGCGGACCCGTTCTCGGTGTCGCTGCACGCGGTGCTCCACAATCCGCCCCCTGCCGGCGGCCGGGTGCTGATCTACGGCTGCGGCACCCTCGGGTTGCTCACGATCCCCATCTTGCGGCTGGTCCATCCGGACGTGGAGGTGGTGGCGGTCGCTCGCTTCGCGCACCAGAGCGAGCTGGCCGAGCGCATGGGCGCTCACGTCGTCCTGCCTCATCGTCCGACCCGGGCGCTGATCGAGCGCATCGGAGAGCTAACGAAGTCGGAGCTGCACGAGCCCTGGCGGGGCTTGCCCATGTTGAACGGCGGCGTCGACGTCGTCTACGACTCGGTCGGCCTGCCAGAGACTCTCGAGGTGGGGGTGCGCGTGACGCGGTCGCGCGGCACGATCGCGGTCACCGGCGTCGAGACGCCGCATCGCTTCGAGTGGACGCCTCTCTACTTCAAGGAGATTTCACTGCGCGGATCGAACGCCTTCGGGGTCGAGGAGCTCGACGGGCGCCGCCAACACGCCATGTCCTGGTACTTCGAGCTGGTGCGCGAGCGGGGCTACGACGGCACGGCGATCCTCACGCATCGATACCCCCTGGCGGAGTACGCGGAAGCATTCCTCACCTGCCACGACCAGGGTCGCAGCCGCGCCGTCAAGGTGCTCTTCGACTTCCGGGACTGAACCGTCGATGCGCGACGCGGTGACGGGACGTCGTCGGCTCGGCATTACGGTGCCGCTGCCCGGGGTGCCGCTGGCGCGACACCAGGACTGGCTGCGGCGGGTCGTCGATCTCGGTTACACGGATTGCTGGACGATGGAGACATCGGGCTTCGACGCCTTCACACCCCTGGCAATGGTGGCGGCGTGGGCACCCGAGCTGCGCCTCGGCACGGCGATCGCTTCGGTCTTCGCGCGGGGCCCGGCCCTGCTGGCCCAGAGTGCGGCGGCGCTGGCGGAGGCCGCGCCCGGTCGCTTCGTGCTCGGGATCGGAAGCTCTTCCGAGACGATGGTGACGGGCTGGAACGCGGTCCCCTTCGAGCGCCCCTTCGCCCGGGTGCGGGACAGCCTGCGCTTCCTGCGTCATGCGCTCGCCGGGGAGCGCATCGATGAAGACTATGAGAGCTTCGGTTGCCATGGATTCCAGCTGGAACGGCCGCCCCAGCAGGCGGTCCCCATCTATCTGGCGGCCCTGCGTCCGGACATGCTGCGGCTCGCGGGCCGCGAGGCAGACGGCGTGATGCTGAGCCTGGTGGGCCCCGCGGACCTGTCCCGCATCCGAGACGCGCTGGGTCGGGCGGCCGACCCGCCGGACGTGGTGCTGCGCATCGGGGTCCTGCCCGATCCGGACGCTGACCGCGCCCGGGCGGTATGCCGGCGTCTGATCGCCGCCTACCTCAGCGTGCCCGCCTATGCGGCCATGTCGGACTGGCTCGGTCGCGGCGAGATGCTCGCGCCGATCCTTCGCGCCTGGACGGCGGGCGATCGCAAGGCCGCTGTCGCCGCCGTGCCCGACGAACTCGTCGACGCTCTCTTCGTGCACGGTCGCCCTGCCGCCTGTCGCGAGAAGATCGAAGCCTTCCGGGAGGCGGGCGTCGCGACGCCCGTGATCTCGATCTTGCCGAGCGCGGCAGCTGCGGGCGAGCAGCGCGGCATACTCGAGGAGACCCTCCGCGGGCTGGCGTAAGCCCGGGCCGGGCGGGTAGGCTGCGGCCATGGCCCGATTGCTCGTGGTGAGCCGCTACTCGGACGAGCACTTCGAAAGCGCCGAGTACACCTTCGTCCACCAGCAGGTGAAGTGCCTGCAGCCCTACTTCGACGAGATCACGGTGGTCGCGCCCATCCCGTACTTCCCGGTATGGATGCGTCCCGTCGGTCGCGTCTGGGAGAAGCTGCGGCTGCGGATGCTCTGCCAGGACTACGCGTTCGGGAACGTGAAGGTGCGATTCGCCGGGTTCCCGCCCTGGGCGGGTCGGGTGCCGGGAAGTGATCGCGCGCGCGGCTTGTACCCGGCGATCCGTCGCACCCTCGCGAAGCACGCCGTCGGGTTCGATCTGGTCCACTCGCACATGACCGAGCAGTTCGGCTGGCACGGCGCCCGCATCGGTCGCGAGTACGGAGTGCCTTCCGTTCTGACGGTGCACGAGAATCATGACGGTATCCTGCGCGCGATTCGCGCCGGCACCTGGGACACCCTCGCCGCGCTGCGAGAGAACGACGTCCTCATCCGCGTCAACCCGAACGACATCGAGCAGATCCGGGAAGAGTCCGGCACGGACCGTCCCATCCACTACATCCCGAACGGCTTCGACGCGGGCCGCGTTCCGACCCGATCGCGAGACGAAGAACGCGCCGCACTCGGGCTACCCCTCGAGCGGCCGATCTTCGTTTCCGTGGCGCGCTGGGTCGAGCGCAAGGACCCTCTCATCCTGCTGGATGCCCTCGCGCGCCTCGAAGCGCCGGGCCGTCCGCTGCTGCTGATGCTGGGTGAAGACCTTTCCGAGGGCCGCATCGCGAAGCGGATCCGAGAGCGGGGCCTCGACCAAGACGTTCAGGTGCTCGGGATGCGACCGCCCGACGTGATCCTGCAGTTCATGCGTGCCAGCAACGCGGTGGTCCTCTACAGCCACTCGGAAGGGAACCCGACGGTGATGTTCGAGGCGCTGGGCTGCGGCCGCCCGTACATCGGATCGGACGTGGGTGGCGTGAGTGCCGTGCTGGTGGACGAGCGTCTCGGGCTGTACGGACCCCCGAAGGACCTCGACAGCCTGACCACCTTGATGCGGCGCGCGCTCACGACGGATTGGGACGAAGCCTTCATTGCGGACCACGCCCGGCAGTACTCCTGGGAGAACATCGGGCGACGCATCCACGACGAGGTCTTTGCGCCCCTGCTCAGCGGCTAGTCTCATCCTGCGGTGGCGTCCCGCGGACGCCGGGCAGAGCGTTCGGGTCGCCTGGGGCCGCGAGCAGCTCGATGCGCTGTCCGTCCGGGTCGGTGACGAAGACGGCGGCCGTCCGGAAGCGTCGGTTGTCGATGCGGGAGGGCTCCAGGATCTGCCCACCGGCCGCTGCGACGGCCTGGGCGGTGGCGTCGACGTCTTCCACCCGGAACGAGAGATGCGTGAGTCCGGTCCGGTTCACGGGGTGCGGACCGGGCGCGCCGGTCTCCCCCGGCTCTTCGAAATGCAGCAGCTCGAGTCGCGTGCCGTCGCGTTCGAGATAGACCGCCTGCAGCACGACGGGCTCGAGGTCGAGCAGCTTCTCGGCGTCGGGCCCGCTGACCTCCAGCTCCGACAGCAGCGAGAACCCGAAGACGTCGCGATAGAACGCCGTGGACCGTTCGAGGTCGGAGACACAGATCCCGATGTGCGAGAGTCGCTGCACGCTCATGTCGTGCCGACGCTAGCCCTGATCCGTCATTCGGATCAGGGCGCGACTCCAATGCGTGGCCGGGAGCCCGCGACGGGGCGCCCCGCGCGGCATCCGGAGACTGCCGAAGAGTAGTTGCACCGGGTGGGTGACCCGCGTATGAATCCCGGATGCGAAGGGCTGCGGCCATCGTCGGGATCGGACAGACCGAGTTCGCAAAGAAGCTCGGCCGCCCGGAGCGCACCGCCGCCCTGGAGGCGATTCGCACGGCCCTGCAGGACGCGGGCCTCGAGCCCGGTGAGGTCGACGGTCTCGTGCGCTTCGACATGGAGGCGACCAGCGAGGTCGACATCGCCCGCAACCTCGGGCTCCCGAACCTTCGCTTCTTCAGCTCCATCGCCTACGGCGGCGGCGCTGGGTGCGCGACCGTGGCCCACGCCGCCATGGCGATCGCGGCCGGACAGGCGTCGGTCGTCGTGTGCTGGCGCGCGCGCAACCGGGGCTCGGGCGGACGTCCCTGGGCCGCGACGGGGCAGGGCGTTCCCGGTGACGCCCAGTTCACGGCACCCTACGGCCTGGTTCGGCCGGTCGACCAGATCGCGATGCTCGCGCGGCGCCACATGCACGAGTACGGCACGACGAGCGAGCAGTTCGGGGCCGTGGCCGTGGCCGCGCGCAAGCACGCCGTCCGCAACCCCCGGGCGCTGATGCGCGACCCGATGACCCTGGCAGACCATCAGGCTTCGCGAATGATCTCGGAGCCGCTGCGGAAGTTCGACTGCTGTCTGGAGACCGACGGCGCGCTCGCGGTCGTCGTGACCTCTGCCGAGCGTGCCCGGGATCTGCGGCAGCCCCCCGCGGTGGTGCTGGCGGCATCCCAGGGCATGGGGCCCGAGCACACCGTCATGACCGACTACCACGGACCGCACTTCTTGAAGACGCCTTCGACCTGGGCGGCCCGCGACCTGTTCGGTGCGTCCGGTGTGACCCCCGCAGACGTGGACTGTGCGCAGTTCTACGACGCATTCACACCGCTCGTGCTGCTGTCGGTCGAGGAGTACGGCTTCTGTAAGGCCGGCGAGAGCGGACCGTTCGCTGCCGGCGGCGCCCTCGAGTGGCCGGACGGCCGCCTGCCTTTCAATACCAGCGGCGGCGGCCTTTCGGAGGCGTACGTCCATGGCTTCAACCTGATCCTCGAGGGCGTGCGTCAGATTCGCGGTACCTCCACCAGCCAGGTGCCCGACGCCGAGATCTCCCTGGTGACCAGTGGCGCGGGCGTTCCGACGAGCGCGCTGCTGCTTTGTCGGAGCTGACGCGAATGACCCAGACGATGATCGGCGAGCGCCCGCTGCCGCAGCCCGACGAGGACAGCGCACCCTACTGGCGGGGTTGCAACGAGGGCGAGCTCCGCATGCAGCGCTGCAAGCCATGCGGGCGCCTGCGCTTCCCGCCCCGGCCCATGTGTCCGCGCTGCCAGTCGCTGGAATCCCATTGGGTGCCGGTCTCCGGGCGCGGCACGGTCTACAGCTGGGTGCGTTGCCATCCGCCGTTGCTGCCGGCCTTCCAGGAGCGCGCGCCCCTGCTCGTGGTGCTCGTCGAACTCGAGGAGGGTGAGGACCTGCGCATCGTCGGCAACTGGCTGGGCGAAGGGGCGGAGGACGTTGCAATCGGGCAGCCCGTCCAGGTGGTCTTCGAGCGGGTGAACGAGGAGATCTCGCTGCCCCATTGGCGGGGAATGGGGTAGGATCGTCCGATCTGACGGACCGTCAAGTCGGCCGCAGCCGAGCAGGAGCCCCCGAAATGAGCGAGATCGAGTTCGACTCCACTCCCGTCGACGCCTGGGTGGGCGTGCCCCTCGGTGGCGGGCAGATGAAGGACCCCGTCGCGCCCAACGACATCCGCCGGTGGGCCCAGGGCATGCAGAACCCGAACCCGCTCTATTTCGACGAGCGGTCGGCTCGCGTAAGCCGTTTCGGCCGGCTGACTGCGCCGTATTCGTTCGCGGTCTGCACCGACGACAGCCACGGCGCGGCCCCCGCCATCCAGGGCAACATCGAAGGCACCCACATGCTCTTCGGAGGTGACGAGTGGTGGTTCTTCGGACCGCGCATCACGTCGGGGGATCGCATCACCCGGGACCGCATGCTGTTCGACTACAAGGTCACCCAGACGGGCTTTGCGGGTCCCACGATGTTCTCGCGCGGTGACACCACCTACGTGAACCAGCGCGGCCAGATCGTCTGCAAGCAGCGTTCGACGTCGATCCGCTACCTGGCCGAGGAAGCGCGCAAACGCGCGCAGTTCAGCGACGACAAGGACCCGGTCTGGACCGAGAAGCAGATCGAGGCGATCGAGAACCAGAAGTTCGAGTACTACCAGAGTTTCCTCGATCTGGGGCACGACCGGCGCCTGTTCGTGAAGGTCGGCGACAAGCTGCCGACCCGGCCCATCGGCCCGCACACGATCATGAGCTTCACCACCGAGTGGCGCGCCTTCACGATGACCGTGTGGTCGGCTTTCGAGAGCGACGGGTTGCCGAGCTCGCTGCACCAGGCGGGCTGGCTGCCGGAGATGTCTCGCGATCTCGAGGGAGCGGAGGTCGACCCGAGCCTGGCGGACGGTCTGTACCACGGCCCGTCCCGGGGGCACGTGCAGCAGAAGTACGCCCAGCTCATCGGTATGCCTCGGGGCTACGGCTACGGCGCGTCCATGGGCGCGTGGATCCTCGACTACCTGTCGAATTGGGCGGGCGAGTGGTCCGACATCGTTCACAGCAACATGTCCTATCGCTCGCCGGCGCTCACGGGAGACCTCACGTTGCTCGACGGGGAGGTCACCCACATCGACGACGGCGACCCTTCGGGTCAACCCGTGGCGACGGTGCACGTCGTGATGACGAACCAGAAGGAAGAAGTGCTGGCGTCCGGGGATGCGAAGATCCGCCTCCCGAGCGAGACCCTGCCCGTGGCGGCCGCCGGACCGGACGAGCCTTGAGTGGCCCGTCCCTCGGCCTGCGTCTGCAGCCGGACGCGTCGCGCTACTGCGCGCCGCGCTTCCTGGAAGACGTGGTGGCGAGGGGTGGCGATCGCTGCGCGATCCGATTCGAGGGCGAAGACCTCTCCTACGACGCGCTCGCTGAGCAGGTCGCGACGCTCGCGCGCGCACTGGTTGCGGTGGGGGTGGGCAAGGGCAGTCGCGTCGCGGTCCTGATGGCGAACCGGCCGGAGTGGGTGGTCGCGTCCTTCGCGATCGGCTGTGTCGGTGCCGTCCTGATCCCGGTGAACACCTTCGCGACGCCCGCGGAACGCGAGTACATCCTGCGGCACAGTGACGCCGCCTGGTTGCTGCTGCAGCCGCGACTGCTGAAGCGCGACTTCGTCGGCGAGCTGCGGGATCGCTACCCCGAAATCGACCGCGATTCGCCGGGTTCACTGCGCTGCCCCGCGCTCCCCTGCCTGCGCGGTCTGGTGGTGCTGGGAGACGAGGCGGGTGGCGCCGTCGCGTCCTGGGGCCGCTTCCTCGCCGGCGCGGACGCGGTTCCGGAAGCGCTGCTCGTCGGCCTCGCCGCGGAGGTCCGTCCCTCGGACGAGGGCGTCATCATCTACACCTCGGGCACCACCGCGCATCCCAAGGGTGTGCTCCACCTGCAGCGCTCGCCGGTGGTGCAGAGCTGGCGCTTCGCCGAGTACATGGAGCTGTCCGTCGACGACGTGGTCTGGACCGCCCAGCCGTTCTTCTGGACGGCCGGGATGACCATGTCCCTGGGTGCGTCGCTCGCCGCAGGAGCACGTCTGGTGCTGCAGGAGACCTTCGAGCCAGAGGCCGCCCTCGCGCTCATCGACAGCGAGCGCCCCACGACCCTGCACGCGTGGCCCCATCAGGAAAAGGCCCTGGCCGAGCACCCGGGGGCGGCCGGGACGGACTGGTCGAGCGTCTCGAAGGTCGAGTTCTCGTCACCGCTGGCGCCCCTCGCCGGGCTCGAGAAGGACGTCTGGGGAACCTACGGGTCCTACGGATTGAGCGAGACCTTCACGCTTGCGGCCGCGCTTCCGGCGAGCGCCGCGCCGGAGCTGCGCCGGGACACCAGCGGGCTGCCCCTGCCGGGCATGTCGATTCGCATCATCGACCCCGAAGCGGGCGGGCTGCTCCCCGCCGGCGAGAAGGGCGAGATCGCCGTCAAGGGTGCGACCCTGATGCGCGGCTACTACAAGGTCGACCCGTCGCTGTACCTGGACGCGGATGGCTACTTCCATACCCAGGACGGAGGTTGGCTCGACGCCGACGGCTACCTGCACTGGACGGGGCGCCTGTCGAATCTCATCAAGACCGGCGGCGCCAACGTGTCGCCGCTGGAGATCGAGCGAGCGGTTGCCGCCAGCGACGACGTCCGGGTCCATCTTGCGGTGGGGGTGCCGCACCCGGTGATGGGGGAAGCGATCGTGTTGTGCGCCGTCCGGGCAGCGGGCGCGGTCATCGACGAGGCCGCCCGGGAAGCGTCCCTCCGCGCATCGCTGCGCGAGAAGCTGGCCGCCTACAAGGTGCCCCGCCGGGTCTTGTTCTTCGATGCGGAGGAGCTCGCCTATACGGCCAACCAGAAGATCCAGGTCGGTCCCCTACGCGACGCCGTGCTCGCGAAGCTGCAGCAGCAGCGGGCCGAGATCGACGGCGTCCGCTATCAGCATCCGGACGATTCGTCCGACGCCGGGGCGCCCGGATGAGTGAGTTGCCCGATCGACAGCGCGCGCTCGTCTATCGCGGGGTGCGGAGTCTGGAAGTCATCGAGCATCCGGTGGCCGCCCCCCGACCGGACGACGTGGTGCTGGCGGTCAGCCACTGTGGGATCTGTGGAACGGACCTGCACACGGTGCTCGAAGGACTCTCGCCGCCGGACGTCATCGGCGGCCACGAGTACTCGGGTCGCATCGTGCAGCTCGGCGCCCGGGTTTCGGGCTGGCAACTCGGTGACGCCGTGGTGCCCGCCGGGTCCGCGGGCTGCGGTGCCTGCGCGTCCTGCGTCGCCCATCGTCCGAGTCTGTGCGAGCGCCGTGGCGGCATCGGCGACGGCCCGGGCGGCCCGAACGGCGCTTTCGCGGAATTCGTGCGCGTGCCGGCGAAGGAGCTGCTGCGGGTGCCCGAAGGCGTCTCCCTGCGCGAGGCCGCGCTGGCAGAGCCCCTCGCGGTGGCGATGCACGGCATCACCCTGGCGGGTGTGCGTCCGGGGGATCGCGTGCTCGTGACGGGCGCGGGACCCATCGGCATGCTGACCATCGCCGCGCTCGCGGCCCTGGGCGTTGCGGATGTGACGATCAGCGAGCCCAGCGACGCGCGGCGCAAGCGGGCCCTCGAGGTGGGAGCGCGCCAGGGCTGCACGCCCGAAGACCTCGCCACACCCGGGATGCCGTTCGCCCTCATCGACGAGCCCTACGATGCCGCTCTCGAGTGCTCGGGGAACCCGCGGGCCATGGAATCGGCCCTGGCCCAGCTGCGGCGCATGGGGACCCTGGTGCTCGTCGGGACCGGCATGCGTCGTCCGAAGCTCGACCACAATCGCGTCCTGCTGAACGAACTCGTGGTGACGGGCGCCTACTGCTACGACGAGCGCGGCATCGAGAAGGCCCTCGCGCTACTCGCGACCGGCCGCATCCCCACCGAGCGCCTGATCGAGCCGGACGACGTGCCGCTCGAAGGCATGCTCGCGGCCGCCGAGCGCTGCGCCCGGGGCGAGCTCGCGGGCAAGGTCATGATCGTCCCGCGCTGATCGGCGCTAGCCAGGGAGACAGAACGATGTCCGAGACCGAGTCGATTCCGCGCTTCAACCACGTGGCGCTCAGCGTCCCGAAGGATCTCGTCTCCGGCGACGGCGCGCGAGACATCCTGCGCTTCTACGAAGAGGTCTTCGGTTGGGGCGCGATGCCCACCATGGTGACCGAAGGCGAGCTGCTCGTACTCCGGGTGCACAGCAACGAGCAGTTCGTCTACCTCCACGGCAGCGATGATCCGCTTCGCTGTCCGCCGGGCGATCACTTCGGCTTGCAGGTCGACTCACCCGAAGCCCTCGACGCCGTTCTCGAGCGCGCCCGGAAGTTCCAGCACGACGATGCCCGTGTGGAGATCAGCGATCGCAAGACCGAGGACTTCAAGGTCCTGAAACTGCACAGCGTCTACATCCGCTACCTGCTCCCCATGAGCATCGAGCTGCAGTGCTTCGACTGGCAGCCGGGCTTCGATGCTGCGCGCACGGGCTGACGACCGCCCCGGCGGATCACCGCGGCTGGGGCGGCCCCACGCACATCAGGCCGCCGTCGACGGCAAGGGTCTGGCCCGTGACGAAGCGCGACGCGTCGCTGGCCAGGAAGACCGCGACGCCCTTGATGTCATCCTCTTCGCCGGACCGAGCCAGGGGCAACGTGGCTTCGTAGCGCTCGAGCCGGTCCGCGTCCTCGCGCAGGTGGTTCATCATGTCCGTCAGGAAGGGTCCCGGTGCGATGGCGTTGACTCGCACGCTTGGCGCGAGCTTGACGGCGAGGTCCGTCGTCATGGCGACGACCGCGCCCTTGCTGGCGTTGTAGGCGATGACCGCCTGTTCTTCGTCGGGCGCGCCGCGGAACGCCGAGATCGACGCAATCTGGATGATGCTGCCGCGTCCCGCCGCTTGCATGGGCCGCGCGCACTGTTGCGACAGGTAGAAGAGCCCGCGCACGTTCAGGTCGAAGACGCGATCCCAGCCCTCGAGTGGATAGTCGAGGGTCGGCGCCGCCCAGACGCGTGCCGCGTTGTTGACGAGGACGTCGACTGGGCCGACGGCTGCGAGCAGTGCGTCGATCGAGCGCGGGTCGGCGCAGTCGGCCGCGAAGGCGCGTGCGCGACCCCCAGCGCGCTCGATCTCTTCTGCAACGGCCTCGCAGGCGTCGAGCTTGCGAGACGCCACGGCGACGTCGGCGCCGGCCTCGGCCAGGCCGATTGCGATGTGACGTCCGATTCCCCGGCCGCCTCCCGTTACCAGCGCGCGGCGTCCCGCGAGGTCGAAGAGTTCACGTGTGTGCACGCCGCGTAGCCTACCACGCGCCGACGGCCTGCCGGCGACCCTCGTGGTAGGGTGAGCCCGCCATGCTGTCGCCTTATCGCGTCCTGGACCTGACCGACGAACGCGGTCACCTCGCCGGCAAGATCCTCGGAGACCTCGGCGCGGATGTCGTCAAGCTCGAGCCCACCGGTGGCGATCCTCTGCGTCGCAAGGGCCCGTTCCTGGGCGGTGAGCCGGGAGCCGAGCGGTCCCTGCGCTGGCTGGCGGGCAACACCAGTAAGCGAGGCACCGTAGTCGACCTCACCGAGGCACCGGGACGGGAACGCTTGTTGTCCCTCGTCGCGGACGCCGATGCGTTGCTCGAATCGGCAACGCCCGGCGCGCTCGACGCCCTCGGTGTGGGCTGGGAGGCCCTGCGTCAGGTGAACCCGGGTCTCGTCTACTGCGCGATCACGGCCTTCGGCAGCACGGGTCCCTATGCCCGCTTCGAGGCCGGCGACCTCGCGGTGGTCGCCATGGGTGGCAACGCGTCGATGACCGGTGACGCGGATGGCCCGCCGACCCGCTGCAGCATGCCGACGAGCTTCTACCATGCGGCGCCGACCGCGGCCCTGGGCACCGCCATGGCCCTGTACGCCCGGGCGCGCACCGGCCGTGGGCAGTTCGTCGACGTTTCGATGCAGGAATGCCAGCTCGGCAGCCTGCTCTCGGGCGCGGCGCAGTACGCGCTCACGGGACGGCTTCCGACCCGCAGTGGCGGACACATGGGGCGCACCCGCGAGATCTGGCCGGCGAAGGACGGGCAGGTCAGCTTCGGCTTGCGCGGAGGTCTCGCCCGCATCCCGAACCTGATCGCCACCGTCGACTACATGAAGGAATGCGGCATGGCGCCGCAGTGGCTGCGGGACTTCGACTGGACGCACTACAGCCCCATCACCGTCGACGACGAGACGCTCGCGCGGATCGAGGCCGCCTTCGCAGCCTTTTTCGCCAGCCGGACCATGGGCGAGCTGTACGACGAGGCCCTGAAGCGCCGCATTCTGCTCGCGCCCTGCAACGACGCGCGCTCCATCGCCGAGCAGGTGCAGCTGCGCAGTCGCGCGCTGTTCCGGGAGATCGGATATCCCCATCTCGACGCCCGGATCGAGCACCCGGACTTCTTCGCAAAGGCGAGCCGTTCGAAGATCGGGATCCGCAGTCGCGCCCCGCGGCTCGGCGAGCACGACGACACACCCTGGGCAAGGCCCCGCGAGCGGAACGCGACGAAGCGGGTCGAGGCGCTGGACGACGGTGCCGCGCAGACCCGCGCATGCTTCGACGGGTTGAAGGTGCTCGAACTCGGAGCAGGCGCCGCGGGCCCGGTTGCCACGGGCTACTTCGCGGAACACGGCGCCCACGTCATCCGAATCGAGTCGGCGGCGCGACCGGACTTCCTGCGCATGCTGCACATCACGGCGCAGAACCGGGACGAGCCCGACATCCTGGAAAGGGCCCCGATGTTCGTGCTGCTGAACCCGAACAAGGACAGCCTCACGCTCAACATGAAGGAGCCCGGGGCCGTCGATCTCGTGAAGCAGCTGGCGGCGTGGGCGGATGTCGTTTCCGAGAACTTCGCGCCGGGGGTCATGGCGAAGTGGGGGCTCGACACCGAGACCTTGCGCGCGCTGAATCCGCGCCTGGTCGTCGTGAGCGGCTGTCTGTTCGGTCAGACGGGTCCGCAACGAAGCTATCCGGGCTTCGGCGGACAGGGATCCGCCATCGCGGGCTTCAATCACCTGACGGGTCGCCCGGACGGAGCCGCGCACGGGCCGTACGCGACGATCACCGACTCGCTGGCGCCCCGCTATGTGGCGACGGCGATCGTGGGGGCCTTGCTCGAGCGCGACCGCAGCGGAGAGGGGCAGGTGATCGACGTCTCCCAGATCGAGACGGGGGTCTACAGCCTGTCCGAGATCGTCGTGCGCTACAGCGCGAACAAGGAGATCGAAGCACGGCGCGGGAATCGCGCGGAGTTCGCCGCACCCCATGGCGTCTACCCCTGCCGAGGGGACGACAGTTGGATCGCCATCGCGGTACACGACGACCCGGGCTGGCGGCGACTCGTGCAAGCCATGGGTGCACCCGACTGGACCCACGCGGAGCACGATCTCACTTCCGGGCGTCTCGCCGACAGCGAGGCCATCGACGCGGGCATTGCCGCCTGGACCCGTGGCTTCGACGCGCATGCGCTGATGCAGACGCTGCAGGCCGAGGGCGTGGAAGCCTGTGCGGTCCAGACCTACGCGGATCTCCAGGACGACCCGCAGTTGGCCCATCGAGAGCACTGGGTCGAGCTCGAGCACCCGCACCTGGGCCCGCTGCGTTTCGAACGGTCGGGCCTCCGCCTGGGCGACAGCCCGGGGGCCATCACACGGCCGGGCCCCGTCCTGGGCGAGCACAACCGCGAGATTCTCGCGGGCATCCTGGGCCTGGGAGAGGCCGAGATCGAGGCCCTGGTCGAGGCGGGGGTCGTGGCGTGACGATTGCTACGGTTCCTGGCGTCCGAACGCGCCCAGGAGATCCGCGATGAGCGAGCCGTTCGCCTTCAACCCCATCGACCCGTCCGTGCGGCGCAACCCGTACGCGCTGTATGCCCGGGGGCGCCGGGAATTCCCGGCCTTCCGTCACGAGGGTCTGCCGATCGCCCTGACCTCGCTCTTCGGATACGCGGAGATCCAGGCCATGCTGCGCGATCACGAGCTCTTCTCGAACGACTTCGACCAGGTCTTCGATCCCTCGCCGGAGATCGCCGAGCTGGGCAATCCGGGCCCGCCCAGCATGTTGGCGACGGATCCGCCGGTGCACTCGCGCTTGCGCGGACTCGTCAACAAGGCGTTCACGCCGCGTATCGTGCGACAGCTCGAGCCCCGCTTGCGGGCGGTGGCTCACGAACTTCTCGATGCGGCGCTGGAAGTCGGTGAGATCGATCTCGTCCAGGCGCTGACCTACCCGCTGCCGGTGGTCGCCATCGCCGAGATCATCGGCGTGCCCGTCGAAGACCGCGAGCAGTTCAAGGTGTGGTCCGACGAGTCGGTGAAGACCCTGGGCGCCGGCTTCTTTACGCCGCCCGACGTCGAAGCGATCCGGGCGCAGCTCGCGATCCGGGACGAGATGAATGCCTACTTCGGGGCGCTCGCCGAGGAACGTCGACGCGCCCCGAAGGACGATCTGCTTACGGGTCTGGTGCAGGTCGAGCACGAGGGCTCGAAGCTCACCCAGGACGAGATGCTCGCCATGCTCATCCTGCTGCTCGTGGCGGGCAACGAGACCACCACGACGCTGATCGGCAATGCGGTGCTGGCACTGCTCGAGCACCCCGACGAGCTCGCCCGCCTGCGGAAGGACCCGGCGTTGATGCCGCGCGCCGTCGACGAGGTGCTTCGCTTTTCGTCGCCGGTGCAGTTCGATCCCCGTCGAACCACCCGAGACACGGAGATCGCGGGTGTGAAGGTGGGAAAGGACGAGCTGGTGCTCGGCTGGTTGGCGTCGGCGAACCGCGATGAAGCGGTCTTCGGCCACCCGGACCGCTTCGACATCGGTCGCGACAAGAACCCGCACCTGGCCTTCGGCTTCGGCACCCACCACTGTCTCGGGCACAACCTCGCTCGGCTCGAGGCGAGTGTGGCGCTGGAGGTGCTGCTCGAGCGGACGACGCACTTCGACCGCACGGACGCCGACGAGCTGCCGCTCCACGCGAGTCCGGTCTTCCTGGGCTACACGCGGATCCCCATGCGGCTGGAAGCCGTCTAGGGTTCCCTCAAGCGCGGCGCAGGAAGTAGTCGCCGGCGTCGTCCAGGCACGCCTGCCAGCCGGGGTAGACGGCGATCGTCGTGAAGGTCTCCTCGATGATCGCCGGTCGTTCGATCACGTCGCCCGGCGCGAGGCTCGGGCCGTGGTAGACGTCGATGTCCGTGAAGCCCTCGCCCAGATTCCCGCGTCGGGTGGTCCCGGGACGAGCGCTTCGACGCGCCGCCGCAAAGCCCCCCCGGAAGGTGGGCTTGGGGACGGTCGCCCGCGCGACGAGACGTACGCCCGTGACCTCGGGCTCTTCGCTCAGACGCGCGTGGCCGTACTCCTGCTCATGGCGTGCGTGGAAGGCAGCGATGACGCGCTTGCGCATGTCCTCGTCGACGAAGCCGAGGTCGCGCGGGCCGCGCTGCTCGGCGACCTCGACGGCGAGCGACCAGTTCTGGCCGGGGTAGCGGAGATTCACCTGATAGCGGGCACTCACTGCATCGCGAGCGAAGCCCGCCGTCCGGAGGAAGCGCTCGGCTCGTTCGTCGAGCTCGTTCCAGAGCGCGCGCATGCGGTCGAGATCGGCGCGGGTCGCCGGGCACAGATAGGACCGCTCCTCGTCGATGGAGGGGTCCGCCGACAGGGCGCCCAATGCGGAGAAGGCGGGCGACGCCTTCGGGACCACGACGGTGTCGATGCCGAGGTCCTGGGCCTGGATGCCGGCGAAGAGCGGTCCATTGCCTCCATAGGCCAGCATCGCGAGGTCGCGTGGGTCGGTGCCCTTTTCCGCGGTGAGGCGCCGGACGGCCTGGGTCATGTTGGCGTTGACGACGCGCCAACAGTCGAAGGCCGCGTCCTCCACACTGCAGCCGAGGGGGCCCGCTACGTGCTTCTCGAAGGCGGCGTCCACCCCCGTGCGGGTCAGCTGGAAACGCCCCCCTGCGAACTCCGATGCGTCCGACAGCAGGCCGAGCACGAGGTTCGCGTCGGTGATGGTGGGTCGATCGCCGCCGCGTCCGTAGCAGACGGGTCCAGGGTCGGCGCCCGCTGAATCCGGGCCGACCTGCAGGTTGCCGCCGATGACCTGGCACACGGAGCCGCCGCCCGCGCCGAGGGTCTCGACCTTGACCATGGGAAGGCCAATGAGATATCGGTGGTGCCAGTTCCAGCCAGGCTCGGCGGGTGCCTCGCCGCCCCGAACGACCGACACGTCGTAGCTGGTGCCGCCCATGTCGACGCACAGCAGGTCCGGCTCGCTCTTTGCCGAACCGACGTGGGCGCCGCCAATGACGCCCCCGGCTGGCCCGGAAGCAAGCACGCGGACGGGACTTCCACGCAGGTAGTCGCGGACCATCACGCCCCCGCTCGACTGCATCACCATCAGTTCGCGGGCGTAGCCCGCGGCCTCGAGGCGCGCGATCAGGCGGTCGAGATAGTGGGTCACCCGGGGCGCCAGATAGGCGTTCACCACCGTGGTGCTGGTGCGCTCGAATTCGGGTGCCTTGGGCATGACCTCGTGGGAAAGCGAGATGTCGACGTCGGGCAGCGCTTCGCGCACGAGCTCTGCAAGGCGAAGCTCGTGTACCGGGTTCACGAACGAGAAGAGCGTCGAGATGGCGACGGACTCGACCCCCTGGCGCGCGAGGCGGGCGATCGCCTGCCGGGCGGCGTCCTCGTCCAGCGCCACGAGCACCCGGCCGTCGGCGGTGATGCGTTCGGGGACCGTGAGGCGGCGCCGTCGCGGGACGATGGGCGGCGGCGGCAGCAGGCGGACGTCCCAGATGTCCTCCTTGTAGCCCCGGCGCAGCTCGATCTCGTCGCGGAAGCCCGCGGTGGTGAGCAGGCCGGTGACGGCACCATTCATCTCGATCAGCGTGTTGTCCGCGACGGTCGTGCCGTGAACGATCGCATCGACTCGCGCGAGCAAGTCCGCGAGCGACAGTCCTTCGCGCTCGGCCAGCTTCGAGAGCCCGTCCATGACCGCCTGGGAGCGGTCGTCGGGGGTGCTGAGCACCTTCTCGAGTACGATCCGTTCCCCGTCGAGGAGCGCGAAGTCGGTGAAGGTGCCGCCGATGTCGATCCCGACGCGGTAGCTCATTGCGCGGACGGTTCCCGCCCGCGCTGCGCGCGCAGCGCCCGGGTGGACTCGACGTCGACCTGCACGTCGCCGCCTTCGACCGACCCGTTGAGCACGACGCCGTAGCGATCGCGCGCGGCTTCGAGGCTGACGTATTCGTCGAGCACGTCTTCGCACACAGCCTGGGGGTCGCGCAGCTGGGGGTCGCCGAAGCCGCCGCCGCCGCCGTACTGATATGCGGTCACGGTGTCCGCCGGCAGCTGGACGCTGATGGCATTCTCGACGCGGGACTCGTCGGGCGTCCCGACGCGATAGCGGCACGAGTAGGGCGCGGCGTCGTCACCGCCCAGGAGCCCGCGCAGGGGATGGCGCATGGACACCATCCAGGCCACCGCCGTGAAGGGCTCGAGCACCTGCTTGACGTTGAGGGTGCCGGGTTGGCCGCGCCACTGGCCGGCGCCGCCGGTGTCGGGGGTCATCTCCCGGGACAGGTTCAACACCGGGAAGCGGCTCTCGGCCTCTTCGGCGCTGGCGAGGATGAGGTTGCCGAGGCCGCTGCACATGGACCCCCAGCCGTCGATGCCCTGGGTCGCCGAGGCGTCCGACGCGCGCACGTCCACTCCCTGGTCGAGCCACATGGTTCCCGCGGCGTCGAAGCCCACCACCGCGTTGGGCATGCCGATCTTGTAGACCTGTGGCGACGAGCGCGCGGGGAGGATTTCGGACAACGCGATGCAGATGGCCTCGCCGACCTCTACCGCGGGATGGAAGGCGCCGAGCGCCGCAGGCTTGTTGGGCGGCGGTTGCAGGATGGAGCCTTCGGGGATGATCAGATCGACGGCGTCGAAGAGGCCCTCGTTCTTGGGGATGGTCGGGTCGACCATGGACGCGAGCTGCGCCATCGCGTACCCGCGGCTGTTCGAGAAGGTGTTCCAGACGCAGACCAGCTCCGGGCGGTCGTCGGTGTCCGTCATGTCGATGGTGAGCTGATCTCCGTCGACCCTGCAGCTGACGTGAACGCGGATGTCGAGATTGCCCACGGTGTCGTGGTCGATGAAGACGTCGGCGTCGTACTGGCCGTCGGGCCAGTCCGCGACCTGGGCGCGGAAGCGGCGTTCGGTATCCGCGATGTTCCAGTTGGTGGCGGCGCGTACGCTGTCGGCGCCGTACTTCCCGACGAGCCCCGAAAGCAGCCGCGCGCCCAGCTGGGTGGCGGAGATCATTGCGGCGATGTCGCCCGGGAATGATGGCAGTCGGTTGTTGCGGACCAGCATCTCCAGGATGTCGCGGCGCGGCTCGCCCCGGTGGACGAGCTTGATGCCCGGGATGATCATGCCCTCGGCGAAGATCTCGAGAGCATCCACCGAGAAGCCGCCGGCGTCCTTGCCGCCGGTGTCCCCCTGGTGGGTTTGCAGCGCCTGGATGGCGACGATCTCGCCGTCGTCGTCGAAGCAGGGGCAGTAGACCGTGTAGTCGGGCAGATGGCCTCCGCCGTGGTCCGGGTCGTTGCCGACGAACACGTCGCCGGGGCCCCAATCGTCCTCGCGCTGGTGTTCGAGGCCCCACCGCACCGCCATGGGCGAGATGAAGAGCAGCTGCGGGATGCCCACCGAGAGTCCGGCCAGTCGCCCGTGACCGTCGATGATGCTGCCGTTGCGCTCGTTCGACTGGTTGATGATGGCCGACGACGCCGAACGACCGAGATGCGTCGCGACCTCGTAGCAGATGGTCTCGTAGGCGCCCCGGATGATGCCTGCGGTGACCGGATCGATGTCGGCGTCGCTCGCGAGGGGGGGCCGCCGCGCCGCCAGCCGTCGATTGACCTCGAAGGACATGGATGCGAACTTGATACATCGTCAACTCCCGCGCAAGTGGCCGGGAGAGCTTCCGATTCGGGTGGGATGCAAGATGCCGGACAGCACGAAGGAAGGCAGGAGGGTCGCGCAGACCGGTCGCGCCCTCGGGCCCCGGGCGCTGCGGACCCGTCAGCGGCTGCTGGATGCCACCGAGCAGCTGCTCGTCGAGCGGGGCGTGCTCGACCTGTCGGTGGTCGACATCGCGCGCACGGCGGACACCTCACCCGCCACCTTCTACCACTACTTCAAGGACGTCGAAGAAGCGGCACTGCATCTCGCGGAACAGGCCGCCCGCGAGATGCCTGCGTTGATCGAGTTGATCGACGGCAGCTGGGACGGTGCCGCCGGGCTCGATACGGCCCGGCGCGTGGTGAACGCCTTCGTGGACCATTGGAGCGCGCACCACGCGGTGTTGCTGATCCGCAATCTGTCTGCGGACAAGGGCGACCGGCGCTTCCAGCGCGTGCGTCGGGACAGCTTGAGCCCCGTGCTGGACCGCCTGGCGGCGCGCATCGCCGAGGCCCAGACGGCGGGCCGCGTCTCCGCTGCGCTGCATCCGTTCGCCGCCGCGGCGGCACTGGCGTCGATGCTCGAGAGTATCTCGGCGCACACGCGCGAGCTCGAACAGCGTGAAGTCGGCCGCGAGCAGCTCGTCGAGACCTGCGCCCGGGTGATCCACCAGGTGATGACAGGCGAAGGGCGTCCTTGAGCCCTTCGGGAGATGCGGTCAGCCCGACAGCTGACTCTGGAACTGGTTCAGGTCGAAGTAGTCGCGCCAGGCGCTGATCTTCCCGTTTTCGATCTCGAACGCACCCATCACGGGAAGCTCGACCCACTTCTCGCCGATCTGGAAGCGATCGAGTCGCTCCGTGAGCACCCGGCCCGCGTCGCTCTCCGCGATGTCGTGCAGCACCCAGTCCACCTTGCTCGCCATGCCCATGAAGCCGGACAGCACGGCGCGGATGGCATCGTGACCACTCACCGGCGGTGCGGGCATGTTGTGGTAGACCGCCTTTGGCGCGAAGAAGGCCATGATGCGCTCGAGGTCGTCTGGCTTCTGGTAGGCGTTGAATGACGCAATGAACTCGCGGACCAGCGCACGGTTGTCGCTCACGGACGATCTCCTGTGTCGTAGTGCCTGGATGGGGGGTGGACCCCTGGAGTATACGCGCGCTCCAGCGGATCTGGCGCGCAGCCGATGAACGATGGACGTCGAAGGAGCCGCTCGGGGAGAGGCAATGGGCAAGAAGATCCTGGGAGCACTGCTCGTCATCGCGGCCGCGGCCGTCTTTCTCACCCTCCGCGAGGAGGGCACGGAGAAGGCTTTCGGTGGGGCGTTCGCACCCGTCGACAGCGTGCGTGGGGAAGGTCTTGGCGAGGGCGACGACCCGCTCGACTCGATGCTGACCGGAAACTCGATCCCCGCGACCGCACAGACCGACTACAAACCGATGCTCGATCGGGTCGAGGCCAGGGTGAACGACGCGATGGACCGATCCGTCGAACGGTCCAGTCGCCACTAGAGCGCCCCTCCGCTGCTACCTTCCTCGCCCCGCTCGGGATCGGGCGGGCACGAGGAAGCGACGCATGCGAATCCGGTTGGACGTCGATCTCTGCCAGGGCCACGGCACCTGCGTGAACGAAGCGCCGGAAGTCTTCCGCCTGGACGGAGACGGGCCGGTGACCGTGCAGATCCCCGAGCCGACGGCGGAGATGCGCGCAGCCGTGAAGGCCGCCGTCAAGTACTGCCCGACGGGCGCCCTCACTCTCGAGGACTGAGGAAGAATGGGGATCCTGTCCTACGGGCGAGCGTTCGCCTGGCACGCCGAGCGCGATCCGGACGCGGTCGCCGTGTGGTTCGACGGCGAGACTGTCTCACGCGCGCAGCTCGAGAGTCGCTCGAATCGGCTTGCGCGCGCCTACGCGCAGCGCGGGGTCGGTGAGGGGGACCTCGTCACCATCGCCCTGCCGAACTCCGTCGCATTCTTCGAGGCCTGCCTCGCCACCTGGAAGCTCGGCGCGACGCCGAACCCGGTGTCGGCCGTGCTGCCGGACGTCGAGCGGCGCGCCATCGTGGCGACGGCGGATCCGGCTCTCCTCGTCGGCGTCCCGGACGGCGACTATCCGGATCGTCAGACCGTGCCCGTTGGCTTCATGGCGGATGCCGGGCTCTCCGACGAGCCGCTGCCCGATCGGGTTCCGGTGTCGGCCCGGGCCATGACATCCGGCGGAAGCACCGGTCGACCGAAGGTCATCCTCGATCTCACACCGGCGCAGTGCGACCCGGCGCTTCCCGAAAACCGCATGACCGCCGGTGGCACCACTCTGGTGCCGGGCCCGCTCTACCACGCGGGGCCGTTCATCACGGCCTGGCAGTCGCTGTTGTCCGGGCGGCGCGTCGTGCTCGTCCGGCGCTTCGATCCTTCCCAGTGCCTGGCGCTCATCGAAGCGCACCGGGTCGACTGGGTGCTCTTCGTCCCGACGATGATGCAGCGCATCTGGAAGCTCCCGGACGACGAGAAGAAGGCGCGTGACCTTTCGTCGCTGGAGACGGTGATGTGCAGCGGCGCCCCGAGTCCCGCCTGGCTGAAGCGCGCCTGGATCGAGTGGATCGGCCCCGAAAAGATCCACGAGGCGTATGGTGGGTCCGAGCGCATCGGCGGCACCGCGATCTCGGGGACCGAATGGCTCGCCCATCCGGGATCCGTTGGGAAGCCGACGGGCGGACGCAAGATGAAGATCCTCGACGCCGACGGGCGCGTGTGCGAGCCCGGCGAGATCGGGGAGGTCTTCATGATGCCGCCGGGCGGACAGGGTTCGACCTATCGCTACGTCGGGGCCGAGGCGCGAGCCACGGGCGACGGCTGGGAGACCCTGGGTGACATGGGGTACATGGACGAGGATGGCTACCTCTACCTCGTCGATCGCAAGACGGACATGATCGTGACCGGTGGAGCGAACGTGTATCCCGCCGAGGTCGAGGCGGCCATCGACGCCTTCGAAGGTGTGCGCTCGAGCGCGGTGATCGGTCTGCCCGACGCGGACCTCGGCCAGCGCATCCATGCCCTGGTGGACGCGCCACAGGGTTTCGAGGAGGGCGCCCTGCGTGCACACCTCGGAGAGCGACTCGTTCGCTACAAGATTCCCCGCAGCTTCGAGCCCGTCGACGGGCCACTGCGCGACGACGCCGGCAAACTGCGACGGTCGGCTCTGCGCGAAGCACGGCTCGACGCAGAGGCCGCGGAAAGCAGCTAGCCATCCAACCCGGAGGACGACCGCATTGGCCCCGCTCAGCTTGCAACAAGTCTCGGACCGCATCGAGATCAACGACCTTCTCATTCGATACACGACGGCCATCGACCAGAAGGACTATGCGCTGCTCGACGGCTGCTTCACCCCCGACGCGCACCTCGACTACACCAGCGCTGGCGGCATCGCGGGCGACTACCCGAAGGTCCGGACCTGGCTCGAGAAGGCGCTGGCGCCGTTCCCGATGACTGTCCACTACGTGACCAACTCGGTGGTCGAGTTGGAAGGCGACACGGCCCGTGCACGCACGGCGGTGCTGAACCCCATGGGCTTCGCGGCCGAGGATGGCTCCCTGCAGACCTTCACGGTGGGCGCCTACTACAACGACCGCCTGGCGCGGACTCCCGATGGCTGGCGCATCTGTGAGCGGATCGAAGAGAGCAAGTACATGGACGGCAACCTGCCGGCTGGCCTGAAGATCCCCAGTTGAGCGCGAGCTCGCCCGCATCCGGCGTCGAGCGCTGGCGCCCGCGCCAGCTGCTGGCCTTCGTCGCACCCGCGTTGCTGTGCGCCGTGGCCCTGACGCAGCTGGTCGCGGTCGGTCAAACGCCGCTCAGTCGTTGGAAGGGTGGCGGGTTCGGGATGTACAGCGGGGTGGACTCGGTGCGCGCGCGCTGGATTCGTGCGGTGCTCGTGACTCCGAGTGGCGAGCTGCCCTTGTCCTTCGATCGCCTGGTCGACGATCGACCGGGCCTCGCGCACGTCGCGCGCAACGCGCGTTCGCTGCCGGACGCGAACAGTCTGGCGGCAGTCGGTCGCGGTCTGATGGCAGCGGGCCTGTTCGCGGACTGCACGCCCACGGGAGTTCGCGGTGTGTCCGGCCACTACGTGAAGCTCTTGCCCCCGCGTCAGCTGCGGACCTCGGGCTGCCGGCGTCTCGCGGTCACGGGGCTCGTCCTCGAGATCTGGCGCTACGACTATCGGTCCGGGGGTGGCAAAGACCCGGGCGATCGACGACTCGTGGGCGAGAAGCTGGTGGCGGTAGCTGTCGAGGCCGCGCCGCCGGGTTCGCGCGCCACGGAACAGGACGGCGGGACGTGAGCGAAACCGGCGCCGCAGGGGCCATGCGCTGGTTGCCGACGGACGCGCCGTCGTTCGATCTGGCAGCGCTGCTCACGCTGCTGATGCTGGTGTTCAGCGCCTCCGATCCGGATTTCCCGTTCATGGCCGTCGCGCCCGTCTCGGTGGCGGTCCTGATGGCGGCTGTGATCTGGCCGGCGCTGCGACGTTCGCGAATCGTCTGGGTCTACATCGCGGTCGCGGTGATCTGGGCACGGCTGCCGTGGCTGCTGGTGATGGACAACCATCACTATCTGATCGCGTACTGGTGCGTGGCGGTGGCGAGCTGTCTGCTCGTGGCTTCGACACGGCCGGAGCCGCTGGTCAACCGGAACGCCCGTGGGTTGCTGGGGTTGGCCATGGGCTTTGCGGTGGTCCAGAAGGGGTTGTCCGGGGAGTTCGCGAACGGCGCGTTCTTCGAATTTCTGCTGCTCTCGGGCGATCGCTTTGCCGCCTTCTCGGAGCTGGTCTTGCGGGTGCCCGCTGCGGATCTGGCTGCGAACCAGCAGGTCGTAGCGGCCCTGCTGACACCGGGCGCGACGCGGGACCTCGTGACGGAGGTCGCGATCGTCGGGCCCTCGTACGTCTACGGCGTGGCCGTGGCGATGTCGGCCTGGACGCTCCTCATCGAAGGCCTCGCGGCAGTCTTGTTCTTGTGGCCGGCATCGCACTGGCCCGGAGACGCGCGCCGGCTGCGCCAGGCCCGCAATGTGGCGCTGCTCTGTTTCGCCGTCACCACCTACGCGATCGCGACGGTGGCGGGCTTCGCCTGGATCCTGCTGATCCTGGGCGTGGCCCAGTGCGAGGAAGACGAACGCGTCACGCGCTTCGCCTACTGCGCGGCCTTCCTGCTGGTGCTGGTCTACACCCTGCCCTGGGGCTCCTGGCTGGGCGCTGGGCTGGGAGCAGGGTCGTAGCGATCAAGCCCGACGCAGGTCGGCGGAGCGGTCCTGCTCGTTCTTCATGGCTTCGGCCATGCCCGCCGCGACGCCGAAGTGCAGGGCGCGCTTGGCGGCGGCGATCACTTCCGGGCGGCTCTCGCAGATCTCCGCCGCCATCGCACGTGCCGCCGGCAGCACGTCCGCGGCAGGAACGACCTGGTTGACGAGGCCGATGGCCAGCGCTTCTTCGGCCCGGATCAGCTTCGCGGTCAGGACCAGTTCTTGCGCCTTCGCCATGCCCACGAGGCGGGGCAGTAGATGCGTGCTTCCCAGGCCGGGCAATATGCCCAGGCGCGCGAAGGTGAGGCCCAGCTTGGCGCCGGCCGCGGCGATCCGGATGTCGCAGGGCAGGGCCATCGTCATGCCGACCCCGACGGACGCGCCGTTCATCGCGCAGATCACGGGCTTGTCGCATTCGACGATCTCGAGGGGCAGCTTCTTGAGGAAGTCCTCCTCGCCGAGCTTCGGTCCCTTCGAGGCGTTGCCCCCGGCCTGGTGACGCTCGAGGTGATCGAGGTCGACGCCCGCGCAGAAGCCGCGCCCGGCGCCGGTCAGGATCATGACGCGCACCCCATCGTCGTCGCGACTGCGGCGGAAGGCGTCGACGACTTCTTCGCCCATCTCGGTCGTATAGGCGTTCAGCTTGTCCGGCCGGTCGAGGGTGATCGTCGCGACGCCCTCGTCCAGGTCGTACTGGATGTTCTCGTAGGCGTTATCGGACATGCTCATCTTTCGAGGGGTCGCAGGAGGTCGAAAATGGTCAGAGAGGCTCAGGCGTTCCCGAGGATCGCGATGCCGCAGGCCGTGGGGTGTCCACCGATGTTGTGGCTGAGGGCGAGCTTCGGGTCTGCCACCTGGCGGTTCTCGGCACGTCCCTGCAGCTGCAGGGTGTTCTCGTAGATCATGCGGACGCCCGTGGCGCCGGTGGGGTGTCCGAAGGTCTTGAGCCCGCCGTCGGTATTGACCGGAAGCTCACCGGAAAGCTCGAAGACGCCGTCGGCAATGTGGTCCTTGGCGGATCCCTTCTCGCAGAAGCCGAGGTCCTCGTAGGTGAGTAGCTCGGTGAGCGAGAAGCAGTCGTGAACCTGGGCGACGCCGATCTCCGCACGCGGGTCCGTGATGCCCGCCATGTGGTAGGCGTCCTTGGCCGCCTGGGCCGTCGGCTTCCAGGACAAGAAGTCGTTGCTCGGGTCCTTCTGGGGGTTGGGGCCCGCCTGCACGGTCACGGCCTTGACCAGCACCGGATCGTCCCGGTAGCTGCGCGCGAGGTCGGCGCGGGTGATGATCGCGGCGGCCGCACCGTCGGTCTGGGCGGCGCTGTCGTAGAGCCCGAAGGGCCAGGAAATGATGCGCGCCTTGAAGTAGTCCTCGACGGTGATCTCGCGCTTGAGGAACGACTTCGGGGCGAGGCAGCCGTTGTGGTGATTCTTGATGGCGATCTTCGCCAGGTCCTCGCGGCTGGCGCCGTACTTCTCGAAATAGGTGGCTGCGCACAAGGAAAACCAGCCCGCGGGCGTCTTCGGCAGGTCGCGCACCCCGTCGAGCATTACGGACGGGCCGGAGACGCCGCGGTCCTTCGGCTTGTCGTAGCCGACCACGAGCACCGTGTCGTAGAGCCCGGCCACGATGGACATCACGCCGCAGCGGAAGGCGTCGGTCCCGGTGGCGCAGTAGTTCGAGACCAGGGTCACCGGCTTCCACAGCTTGAGGGCGTCACTGCATTCGTGCGGCCCCTTCTGGCTGTAGATCGTGCCCGTGAAGACCGCGTCGATCTGTTCCTGGGGCTTCTCGATGCCGGCGTCCGCGTAGGCCTCGTAGGCCGCGTCGACGATCATGTCGGACGGGGACTGGTCCCAGTTCTCGCCGAACTTGCAGGCGCCGACGCCGACGATCGCCACCTTGTCTCGGATGTTCTCGGGGTTCGCCATGGCTTCAGGCTTCCTGCGGGTCTGTGACGGAAGGCACTGGGCTGCCCTTCCAGAAGTAGTTGGGACGGCCGCCGCTCTGGTGGATGCGGCGGAACACGAACTCGACGGGAAGTCCGATCTTCGTGTCCTCGGGCTTGCAGTTCACGAGCTGCAGATGGATGCGCGCGCCGTCGACCTCGGTCACGGTCACGATGGTCGGCGGTTCCGGGGTGGGAAAGAAGAAATCGAAGGTGAACGTGACGAGTCGGCCGATGCGGTCCGACAGCCGCACGCTCTCGAAGTCGTCCTTGGCGAAGCAGGTCTCGCAGACGCGTTGGGCCGGGAACTGGATCGCCGAACAGGCGCGGCATTGCTGGCCGCGCAGGGACAGGTCGTCGTCGCGTTCGCGGAAGTGGATCGTCGCCGACAGGCCCGGATCGCCGCCCGTCTCCCATTCCCGGGGATTCAGGCTGCGCGCCTTGAGGTAGGCGTCATAGCTGCCGGCCGCGCGCCGTCGCGGGAGATGCCAGCTGACGCCGCGCCGGGGCTCGAGCTTCTCGATCGCCTCGGTCGCCTGGAAGGCGAGGGCCTCGGCGCCATCGCCATAGCTCGCCACCAGGATGCGATCTCCGGGCAGGGCGCCTTCGAGGGCCAGGACCAGCTGCATGGGGGCGAAGGCGGTTCCGGTGTTGCCGAGACGGCCGAAGAGCGGCGGCACCAGCTGCTCGGCGCTGGCCTGTAGCTGGCGGGCAGCCGTCGCGTGGCTGCGCGCGTCCGGCGCATAGAGTGCCAGCTTCGCGAAGTCACCGACGGTTCTCCCGCAGGCTGCGAGCAGTCCCTCGACGGCCTCGGTGATGCGCGGCGTGTAGCCCTCCTGGACGACGAAGCGGTCCTCCCAGGAATGCACGAACGGGTCGCCTTCGCTGCGCCACACGTCGACGATCTCGTCGGCGACGGCGTGCTGGGCGTCGAGGGTCGCGATGGCGTCGCTGTCGGATACCAGGAAGGCGGCAGCGCCGTCGCCGAAGTTCGCCTCCAGCGGCGAGCCGGGCGCGGCCATGCGCGCGTCGCTCGCGAGCACGAGCACGTTGCGCGCAGACCCGGCGGTCACCGCGTCGAAGGCCGCACGCAGCGCCGTGGTACCGGCGCGCAGGGACCCCGCGAAGTCCGCGGTCCGCACCTGGCGAGGCAGGTCGAGTGCGCGCGCGACGAGCGCCGCTGCCTGCTTCTCGCGGAACGCGTAGGTGGTGGATGCGAAGTAGACCGCGTCGACCTGGGCGCGGTCGAGCCCGGCCAGGCAGTGGACGCCGGCGGTCACCGCCATGGTGACGGCGTCCTCGTCGTTCCAGGCCACGGCCTTCTCGGGCCCGCCGTCCTTCGCCGGTCGCCCGCCGATCAGGGCGAGGGGCAGTCGTGTGCGCGGGACGTAGGCGCCGTAGGAGCGGATCCCCAGGGTCATGGCCGGCCGCCTACTGGCTCGGCGGCTTGATGCCGTCGTAGAAGGGGTAGGGCTTCTTCATGAGACCGACGGGCTCCATGTGGTCCTTGAGCAGCTTCTCGAACGCGCCGATCAGGTCGTCGACCGCCCAGCCGCCGTCCTTGTACATGGACGTGCCGTAACGCGGTTGCTCGAGCATGGTGACGCGCTCGCCGCCGCTGCCGAAGATCTGACCGCTCACCCAGTTCGCGTGATCGCTGCACAGGAACGCGACGAAGGCGCCGTTGCGGGTGGGGTCGATGAACGGAAGTTCGACGTCCTTGCCGTCGGGGCCCTTGTAGGTGGCCGACATCCGGGTCGATCCGCTGGGGCTGATGGCGTTCACGCGGATGCCGTAGCGCGCCAGCTCGAGGGCCCAGGTGTAGGTCATGGACGCGATGCCGCCCTTGGCGCCGGCGTAGTTCGTCTGGCCGAAGTTGCCGAAGTGCGCCGCCGAGACCGTGTTCACGATGGCGCCGCCACTGTTCTGGTCCTTCATGCGCAGAGCGCCTTCCTGGGCGCACAGGAAGGTCCCCTTCATGTGGACCGCGATGACGGCGTCGAACTCTTCCTCGCTCATCTTCAGGAAGGAGCGGTCGCGAACGTTGCCCGCGTTGTTGACCACCGCGTGGATGCCGCCGAAGGCGTCGACGCACTGGCCGATCAAGGCCTGGGCTCCCGCACGGGTGCTGATGTTGTCGGTGCTGACGACGGCCTTCCCGCCCTCGGCCGAGATCTCGTCGACGACCTTCTGGGCCTCATCGCCGTCGATGTCGTTGACCACCACCGACGCGCCATTCGCTGCCAGGTGCAGGCAGTGGCCGCGACCGATACCGCGGGCGCCGCCGGTGACCACGGCACCCTTGCCGTCGAGAATTCCCATGGATGACCTCGCTCCTGTTCAATTACGAGACGAAGCGTATAGAAATTCGGGAGATTGGTCAAAGCCCCCTGGAGACCGCCTACAGCGAGGCGTGGGTGGCGCGCTCGACGCAGTCGGCGACCTGCTCGGCGTGCTCTTCGCTGGTCCCGAAAAGGGATTCGAGTGCCCAGGCCCGCTTGAGGTAGTAGTGGGCCGGCACCTCCCAGGTGAAGCCCATGCCGCCGTGTACCTGGATGCAGGTACGTGCGTTCTTGACGGCGGCTTCACCGGCGGTGAGCTTGGCGACGGACACGGCGCGTTGCACGTCGCCGACGCGCGGATCGTCGAGGGTCGCGCCTGCCGCGTAGGCGGCCGCACGGGCGACCTCCTGGCGCACGAACATGTCGGCCAGCAGGTGCTTGACGGCCTGGAACTGACCGATGGGTTGGCCGAATTGTTCGCGGCCCTTGGCGTAGGCGTTCGCCAGCTCGAGGGTGGCTTCGCAGATGCCGAGCTGCTGACCCGCGACGAGGGCGGCGCCCTCGAGGCGCAAGCGCGCCGCGTCAGAGGGGCCGCCGACCTGTTCGCCCTCGGGCAGATCCGCGATTACGTGGATCGGCGTGAGCGGGTCGGTGGGCGTCTCGACGGCCTCGCCCGACAGGCTGCGCGCGTCCAGAACGAA
Organism: Deltaproteobacteria bacterium; assembly: GCA_029261855.1. Classification (GTDB taxonomy): domain Bacteria; phylum Myxococcota_A; class UBA9160; order UBA9160; family UBA4427; genus JAJDAN01. The sequence goes on along the minus strand of JAJDAN010000021.1, from coordinate 107,977 downwards.
GAGCCCCTCGGGCCGCGCTACGAGCAAGCGGTCGATCCCGAGCAGTTGCTCGACGAGAATTCCATTCGCCGCGCCCCCGACGAGGTCGAGACCTCCGACGATCGTGTCACCGGTGGCGGCTCCTTCGATCAGGCCCGCCGCGAGGTGGGTCCACACGAGCGGGCCCGGGACGACGCGCCGACCGAGCTCCGCGAAGACGATGACCGCGTCGGCGTTGCCGAGCCCCACACCCCCCGCATCCTCGGCGAGCCGCAGGGAGAAGACGCCCATCTCGGCGAGCTCGGACCACAGCGACCGGTCGATGCCGCCCGCCTTCTCCAGTTCGGGCAGCTGATCGTGGGGGACGCGGCCGTCGCAGAAGGAGCGCAGTCCTTCGCGCAGGGCGAGCTGATCTTCGCTGAGCTGGAAATCCACGGCTTGTTCCCTATTTCGGGCGCGCATCCCGGGGCAGGCCCAGGATGCGTTCGCTGATGATGTTGCGCTGGATCTGCGACGTGCCGGCGGCGATGGTCAGCGAGATGGAATTCAGCATGCGATGCATGATCTCGCCGGTGGGAAGATCGGGGAGCGACGCGATATCGCTGCGCGCGAGATTGGCGCGCCCGAGCAGACGCATCCCCAGCTCGCCGATGCGCTGGTACAGCTCGGTATAGAAGAGCTTCACCGCGGATCCGCCGAGCCCGGGCACGCCGGTCTTGCTGGATTCGCAGACCGACAGCTTCACCATGGCCCAGAGTGCGTCGAGCTCTGCCGCGACGTGGCCGAGCTCGGTGCGCAGGGCGCGATCCTCCCAGGCGCTCGCGTCGTGGCGCGTGACGCGCTTCGACAGGTCGATCAGCTCGCCCAGGAATTGCTGCAGCGAGATCATGTCGCTCGCGAAGGCAGTGCCGCGTTCGAATCGCAGGGTGACGTTCGTGACGCGCCAGCCGTCGTTCTCGTCGCCGACGCGGTTCTCGATCGGGATGCGGACGTCCTCGAGGAAGACCTCGCTGAACTCGCCTTCGCCGGCGAGGGTCGGAAGCGGCCGGATCTCGATGCCGGGCGTGTCCATGGGCATGATGAGCCACGTGATGCCCCGGTGCTTGGGGGCTTCCGGGTCGGTGCGGACGAGGAGCTCGCAGTAGTCCGCGGCCTGGGCGAACGAGCACCAGATCTTGTGGCCGTTCACCACGTAGTCGTCGCCGTCGCGCACGGCCCGGGTCGAGAGGGCCGCCAGGTCCGAGCCGGCGCCGGGCTCCGAGAATCCCTGGCACCACACCTGGCTGCCGTCCAGGATGTAGGGGATGTGCTTGGCCCTCTGCTCCGGGGTGCCCTCGACCATGACCGTCGGACCGCCGTGCAGCAGGCCCACGAAATTGACGCCCACGTAGGGCGCGCGGGCGCGCGCGATCTCCTCGTAGTAGACGAGCTGCTCGGTCAGCGACGCGTCGCGCCCACCGTATTCCTTCGGCCAGTTGATCCCCGCGTAGCCGGCATCGAAGAGCTTCTTCTGCCAGCCCGTGTCCCAGGCGCGCCGCGCCGGCCAGTCGTTGACGGCGGGAGACTTGCCGTGCGCGGGCACCGCCTCGCTCAGCCAGCCGCGGAGCTCGGCGCGAAACTTCTCGTCGGATTCGGAGTAGCGCAGGTCCACAGGGGCTCCTCGATTGTCGGCCGCCCGTGCTCGTGGTGCGCGCCGGGCGGCAGTCGATGGTAGGAGGCAGCCTGTCGGGTGCCAAGAAGGCGGTTCAGCGCGAGTGGCTGGCCAGGGTCTCCGCGTAGCGGTCGAGGACGGGGAGTACCTCGTCTCGCGGGCCGGATGGCAGCCGCAGCACGGTCTCCGTCGCGCCAAGCTCGGCGTAGTAGGCGAGCTTGGCGGCGTCGGGGAAGACGCCCATGGGCACGATGTGCATGTCCGCCCACGAACGCCCCCGCGCTTCGACTTCCCGGCGCAGGTCGTCGAGAGCGGCCTTCATGCCGGCCCCGCCGATCGGCATCCAGCCGTCGGCGTATTCCGCGATGTGGGCGAACAGCTTGGGGCCGGCGGCGCCGCCGATCAGCACCCGCGGTCGGGGTTGCTGAATGGGCTTCGGCCACATCCAGCTCTCTGAGAAGCGCACGAACTCGCCCTCGAACGAGGCCTTTTCCTTGGACCACAGCTCTTGCATGGCCAGCATCTTCTCGCGAACGATCGCGCGGCGACTGCGGAAGTCGATGCCGTGATTGCGCATCTCCTCCCGGTTCCAGCCGTATCCGATCCCCAGCACCAGGCGTCCCTGGGACAAGAGATCGAGGGTGGCGAGCTGCTTCGCGAAGGTGATCGGGTCGTGCTGCGCGACCAGGCCGATGCCCGTGCCGAGCCGGATGCGCGAGGTGTTCGTGGCGGCGGCGGCCAGGGCGATATACGGGTCGAGGCTGCGCAGGTACTCCTCGCCCAGGACTTCCGTGCCCGTGGGCGCGGGTGTCTCGCGGCTGGTCGGGATGTGGGTGTGTTCGGGGATGTACAGGGAATGGAAGCCCCGTTCCTCCGCTTCCCGGGCCAGCTCCACGGGAGAAATCGCCTTGTCGGTGGCGTGGATCGTGACTCCGATGTGCATGCTCGGGTTGTAACACGGACGGCGGGCCGGCGCGCTATGGTCGGCGGTCGCCATGAGCGTGGACCACGAGTACGCCCTGGACGACCGCTACCGCCTCGCAAGCGGACGCGTCTTCCTCACCGGCAATCAGGCGCTGGTACGACTTCCGCTGATGCAGCGGGAGCGCGACCTCGCTGCGGGTCTGAACACCGCAGGCTTCATCTCGGGCTATCGGGGATCGCCGCTCGGCACCTATGACATGGCCCTGTGGCAGGCGCGGTCCTTTCTCGAGGAACACCACGTCCACTTCGAACCCGGCGTCAACGAGGACCTCGCGGCGACCTCCGTCTGGGGGTCCCAGCAGGCGAATCTGCTCGAAAGCGCGCGCTACGACGGGGTCTTCGGCATCTGGTACGGCAAGGGGCCCGGCGTCGACCGTTCGGGTGACGCCATCAAGCACGGGAACTTCCACGGCACGGCGCCCCACGGCGGCGTGTTGGCGTTCTGTGGCGACGACCCCGGCGCGAAGTCTTCCTCGCTTCCCCATCAGAGCGAGCAGGCGCTGATCTCCTTCGGGATGCCCGTCCTGAATCCGGCGAACGTCCAGGAGTACCTCGACTTCGGGCTGCTCGGTTGGGCGATGTCGCGCTACTCGGGATGTTGGGTCGGCTTCAAGTGCCTGACAGACACCGTCGAGAGTTCGGCCTCGGTCTCGGTCGACCCCGGTCGCGTTCGCATCACGCTACCCGACGACTTCACGCTGCCGCCGGGTGGCGTCAGCATCCGCTACGGGACGATGCCGACGGCTCTCGAGGAGAACCTCTTCCTCTACAAGCTTCCGGCGGCACAGGCCTTCGCTCGGGCGAATGGCATCGACCGGGTCGTGCTCGACGGTCCGCAGCGACGCCTGGGCATCGTGACGACGGGCAAGGCCTATCTCGACGTCCGTCAGGCGCTCGACGAGCTGGGGATCGACGAGGCGCGCGCCGCCGCCATGGGTTTGTCGGTCTACAAGGTCGGCATGAGCTGGCCCCTCGAGCCGACCGGCGCCCGCGGCTTCGCCAAGGGCCTCGACGAGATCCTCGTCGTCGAGGAGAAGCGCCCGGTGGTGGAGGAGCAGCTCGCGGCGCTGCTCTACAACGAAGAGCGGCGTCCCCGCCTGCTGGGCAAGCGCGACCGAGACGGCACGGCGCTGCTACCCGAGATCGGCGAGCTCGACCCGGCTCGGGTCGTCGAGGTCGTTGGCCGCTGGCTCGCACACTGCGTGGCGGACTTCGAGGTGCCCGCGTGTCCCGCCGAGGCCGCCGGAACCGGCGTCGGCGTGGTCGGAGGACTGACGCGCCTGCCGAGCTTCTGCTCGGGCTGCCCGCACAACACCTCGACGGTGGTGCCCGACGGCAGCGTTGCCATGGGCGGCATCGGTTGTCACGGCATGGCGGTCTGGCTGCCCGAACGTCGCACCCTGGCCGTGGGCCAGATGGGCGGAGAGGGGGCGAGCTGGATCGGGCAGGCTCCGTTCACCGAGACGCCTCACATCTTCCAGAACCTGGGCGACGGCACCTACTTCCATTCCGGCCTGCTCGCCGTGCGGGCCGCCGTCGCTGCCGGGGTGAACATCACCTACAAGATCCTGGTCAACGGCGCAGTGGCCATGACCGGCGGACAGCCCATCGAGGGAGAGCCGATGGACGGCGCCGTGACGGCGCCGGAGATCGCGCGTCAGCTCGACGCCGAGGGCGTTCGCAGCATCGTGGTCGTGAGCGACGACATCGTCAAGTACGACAAGGCCGCGTTCCCGCCCGGGGTCGAGCTGCACCATCGCGACGAGTTGCAGGCCGTCCAGAAGAAGATTCGCGAAGTCCACGGTGTCACCGCGATCGTCTACGACCAGACCTGCGCCGCGGAGGCGCGACGCCTGCGGAAGCGGGGCGAGTTCCCCGACCCGGACCGGCGCATCGTGATCAACGAGGCGGTCTGCGAGGGCTGCGGTGATTGCAGCGTGCAGTCGAACTGCATCTCCATCGAGCCGATCGAGACGGAATTCGGACGCAAGCGAAAGATCAATCAGTCGTCCTGCAACAAGGACTACTCGTGCGTGAAGGGCTATTGCCCCTCCTTCGTGTCGGTCACCGGTGGGCGCTTGCGCAAGGCCGCGAGCGACGCCATCGATACCGGGGACGGCGCGATCTTCGACTCTCTCCCGGACCCGGGCCCCGCGGACGCCAGTCGGCCGTTCAACATCTACGTGGCCGGGATCGGCGGCACCGGTGTGATCACCGTGGGCGCGTTGCTCGGAATGGCCGCGCATCTGGAGGGGCGTGGCTGCCTGCTACTCGACGTCACGGGCCTGGCCCAGAAGAACGGCCCCGTCGCGAGTCACGTGCGCATCGCCGACGATCCCGAGGCCCTGCACGCCACGCGCATCGGCAAGGGCGCCGCGGATCTGGTGCTCGGCTGCGACATCGTGGTGACTGCCGGCGTCGAAGGGCTCTCGAAGATGTCTCCAGAACGCACGACCGCAGTCGTGAATTCGCACGTGGCGCCCACCGCAGACTTCGCCAATTCACCGGACCTGGACCTGTCCTCTCGCGGCATGGAGGACGCCATCGGAGGCGCGTCGGGTCCGGGCGCGCACTTCGTTTCGGCGACCCGTCTGGCGACCGCCGTCCTCGGGGACGCGATCGGCGCGAACCTCTTCCTGCTCGGCTACGCGTATCAGCTGGGTCGGCTGCCCGTCAGTCTTGCAGCCCTCGAGCGAGCCATCGAGTTGAACGGCCGCGCCATCGAGATGAACAAGCGTGCGATCGCCTGGGGCCGCCTGGCCGCCCACGATCTGTCCGCAGTCGAGAAGCTCGCCCGTCCGGCGCTGCGCGCGTCGGAAGAGGTGCCCCGGCACGAGACTCTCGAGGGCCTGCTCGAACACCGGGTGGCCTTCCTGACCGCGTATCAATCGGCGTCCTGGGCTCGGCGCTATCGCGACTTCGTGGCCCGGGTCGCCGCTCGGGAGCAGGCCTGTGTGCCCGGCAGCGAACGCCTCTCGCAGGCGGTCGCCCGCTACCTCGCCAAGCTGATGAGCTACAAGGACGAGTACGAGGTCGCGCGGCTGTACACGAACGGCGATTTCGAGAAGCAGTTGCAGGCCGAGTTCGAAGGCGACTACCAGATCTCGCTCCACCTGGCGCCGCAGCTGTTCTTCCCGAAGGACCCGGAGACCGGGCGCGCGCTCAAGGTGTCCGCGGGCTCGTGGGTGCTCACGGTGTTCCGTTGGATGGCCAAGCTGCGCTTCCTGCGCGGAACGCTCCTCGACCCGTTCGGGTGGGCGGAACATCGCCGCCTCGAACGCAGGCTGATCGTCGATTACGAGCGCACCCTGACCGAGGTGCTCGACGGCCTCAGCGAGGAGAACCTCGACATCGCAGTTCAGATCGCGAGTCTGCCCGAAGGCATCCGCGGCTACTTCGACGTCAAGGAACGACACCTCGAAGACGTCCTCGACAAGCAGCGGGAGCTGCTGAGTACGTTCCGGGCGTAGCCTCCGGCGACGGATCCCGGGACGGGCGTTCTTGCCCGGGGGCGGGGTTGCGGCGCGGGACCGTGTGACAGGCGTTCTTGCCCCGGGGTGGAGTGCGGGTGGGGCCTGCTCCTCCCTGGGCGGCGCTGCTTTCCCTTTGCCGGGTCTTCTTCATGCGATACGTCGTCACAGGCCCCACCCACACCCCACCCCTCGTGACTGAGTTGGCGGCGCGGGTGCGCGGGGGCTTGTTGCTGTGACGGTGTCGAGCGGTGGTGCGGGGTGGGCGCGGCGCGGAAGTCACGCACAGCCGCGACGCTTCAGCGGTTCCACGTTGCAGGGCGTGTGCGTTGGGTGAGGAGCTTCGAGTCAGCAACAGCCGGCGAGCCATGGAGCGCCGGGCCCACCGCGCTCCGGCGCGGAATCGAAGGAACGAGCTCCTTGCCGGGGGGCGGGGCGTGGGGCGTGGGTGGGGCCCTCGCTTTCTCAGTCTTCGACGGAGATTGCCTGCTCGGGGCAGTTGGCTTCGGCGCGGCGGGTGGCTGCCTGGTTCTCTTTCGGGACGCTCGTCAGGCGGAGGATGCAGTGGCCTCGCTCGTCGTCTTCGAACACCTCGGGCGCAATCTCGTAGCAGCGGCCGTGACCGACGCAGCGCGCGGAATCGACGCGGACTTTCACCTCTCGGTCTTCGGGCGCGTCACGCGCTTCCGGGCCAGACCAGCGGCAGGTATTGCACCTCGCGGATGCCCGAGCTGTAGGTCGGGGTCTCGCCGGGCTTGATCGCGTAGTCCGGGATCCGGCGATGCCAGGCGTCCATTGCGACGCGCAGCTCCATGCGGGCCAGGTGCGAGCCGAGGCAGCGGTGGGCGCCTGCGCCGAAGGCCAGGTGGCGGTTGCGTTCGCGCGCGAGGTTCACGTCCTCGGCGTCGCTGAACTCCTCGTCGTCGAGGTTCGAGGCGCCGAGGAGCAGAGTGACGAGCTCGCCCGCCTTCATCTCCATGCCGTGCAGGGTGAGGTCCTGCTTCAGGACCCGGGGCACGCCGGTGACCGGGGTTTCCCAGCGCAGCAGCTCCTCGACGGCGCTGTCGACGATGCCTTCGTCTCCCAGCAGCTTGCGGCGCTGATCCGGGTTGGCGGCCAGGTAGGCGATGTTGCAGCCGAGGGTGGCGGTCACGGTGTCGAGCCCCGCCAGAATGAAGAGGAAGCAGACATCGACGATCTCGTTGTCGCTGAGCTTCTCTCCCCCGAGCTCTACCGTGACCAGATAGGTCATCAGGTCGTCCTTCGGGTCCTTGCGGCGCACGCCGATGAAGTCCCGGAAGAACGCGTAGATGTCCTTGCCGGTCTGGATCCGGACTGCCTGTGCCTCGACGGGGTCCGGGTGGGTCATGTGCGGGCGGATGATGCCGTCCTTCATGCGAAGGAAGGTGTCCAGCTCTTCCGGGGGCAGGCCCATCAGGTGCAGGAAGGCGTTGCAGGGGAGGGGGATCGCGAAGTCGCGATCGAACTCGCACTCACCCTTGTCGACGAAGCGATCGATCAGGGCGTCGGCGTCTGCGCGGACCGCCGGTGCGAGTTCCATCATCCGCTTCTTCGAGAAGCGCGGGTCGAGGATCTTGCGGTACTTCGTCTGCTCGGGCGGATCGATCTGCTGGGGGATCATCGGTCGCTCGGTTCCCAGCGCGACTTGCAGGTCCATGGCCGACGAGAAGATCTCCGGATGGCGCAGTGCCCACACGACGTCCTCGTAGCGCGCGATCACCGGGCCGCCGGTGATCGCGGCGCGGGCCACCGGGCATCCGGCCAGCATCTGGCGATAGACGGGCTGCGGGCAGGCCGAGACGGCGGGATCGAAGAAGTTCACCTCGCCGGTTTCGGCGTTCACAAAGTTGGACGACATCAGGGCTCCTCCGGCGAGGAGATACGGTAGACCGATATCTGATGGTCCGTCAAATATGCCGAGAACGGCCTCGAATCGGCACTTTCGGGCCTGGGGATCAGCCTCCGAACCAGGCGGAGGTGGTTCGCAGCCAGAAGGTCGGGCCGTCGCCGTAGAGGAACAGGGCGCAGGCCGCGACGGCCAGAGGGGTGCGCAGGCGTTGGGGGGCGTGTTCGCACAGCGCGACGGCCACGAAGCCGAGCAGCGGCAGCCAGACGAGGAACAAGTAGCGGCCCTGGACCCCGGCATCGAGCAGGCCGGTCTCGAGGTAGGTGGGTCGGTTGACGGCGAACAACAGCACGCCGGCGTAGGCGAGGGCCACTGCCGCGATGGGACGGGTCAGGTCTGGCGGCCTCGCCTGGCGATCGGGCCGGCGGCTCGCCCGGACGCGGTCGGAGGCGGAGAACCCGATCGCGAGCAGAAAGACGGCGGCAAACGCGACGAGATCGGCGGGGGTGCGCCGGATCACCTTGTGGCCGAAGTACCCGAAGCTGCGGTCGAGCATGATTCGCGTCCACCAGTACGTGTAGCGGGGCAGGTCGAGGCGCCAGTCGTCACCGCTCTGTAGCCGCCTTTGCAGGACGCCGAGTTGCGCGCGGGTCGAGCGCCGGTCCCCTTCGTGCGGGATGCGCGCCGTCGCGGCGAGAGCCTCGGCGAGATCGAGGCGCCCTTCGCGGTACCCGCCGAGAACGTGGTCGCGGGCGAAGATGCGGTTCGCGAGGGCGGCTTCGGTACCGACCACCTGCTCGAAGCCCGGTACCAGGCGCCCGAAGCGCAAGAGATTCCCACCGTAGAGGACCACGTTCGCAAGCAGGACGACGGACACGGCGACCCAGAGGGGGCGCCCGAAGGCGGCGAAACGGCGCCAATCGGGCAGGCGTCGCCGTTCGTGTACGACGACCAGCGTGGCGATGCCCGCGGCGAGTGGCAGGAAGGACCGCTTGCTGAGGCAGCCGAGGCCAAGGCAGAGAAGCAGGGCGCCGAGGTCGCGCCCTCGTCCCTCGCAGAGCAGGCTCGCGGTGTAGTAGAAGGCGGCGGCGGCGCAGAGGTTGGCCGCGTTGTCGTAGCTGACTGAAGCCCCCACACCGGTGAACATCAGCGTATTCGTGAGAAGCACGATGAAGACGCAATGGGTGCGTGGGTCACGGCTGACCACCCGAATGAAGCGAAGGCCGTAGAGGACGGTACCGAGGGCCAGGAGGGCGTTGATTGCGCGCAGTGCGAGCAGGTCGTCGAGGCCGAGCGCTGCCAGTCGCGCGAGTGTCCAGCTGTAGAGGAAGGGGCGGTGACCGAGAAGGCCCAGCGCATGGTTCTCGGGGCTCGCGGCCGGAATGCCCCAGGTGGTCGCGAACGCGAGGATGCGCCCGACGTGTGTGGTTTCGTCCGGCGGAATCGCGGGGTCGACGAAGAACGCGATGGCCGCGAGACGGAGACCGAAGTACGCGAACGCAAGGCGGATCGCGATGCGCGTCCAGGCGACGTCGGGGCTCTGGGACGCTCCGAGCGCAGGCGTTTCGGGCGCGTCAGTCGACAAGGTCCGGTCCTGCGAGCCGCGCGCCGTCCCGGACGTCGGACTCTTTCAGCGACATCACCCTCGCTCGGCCCGGCACGCTCAAGCGGTAGGGACCCGTCGCGGTGAAGCGGCTCTCGAAGGGCGTGGTCGGGTAGGGGAGGCGCAGGCTGTAGCGTCCGTCTTCGGGAACGAGGGTGCTCGTCCGGTATTCGAAGCTGCGCCCCCCCGGCGTCTCCCGCAAGGTCAGCCGCGCTTCGACGGTCGCGCCGGTCGCTGCCCGGCCGCTGACGAGGGCGCCGTCGACGATTTCGAAGATCTTGTAGCGGCCGCCCCGCTCGCCGGCTGCGTCGGGCGACTCGTAGAGCAGCCGGTGACGCGCGAGGGCCGGCGTACTGCGCGTTGCGGGGCTGCGGGGCCCGGGTGCGACCGCCGAACCGCGTGCCCGGTAGAGCCGCACGAGCATGCTGTCGGCGGTGTACGGCTCGGGTGCGTGGCCCGAGCCGCTGCCCCGTACGAGCACGTAGCGGGCGCGCAGGTCGGCTGCGATGTCGAGTGCCAAGGTCTCGTCTCGGCTTGCGTAGTAGGACTCGGCCTGATCGAAGCGTTCGCGTCCGAGATCGTCCCCGAAGTTGTCCTGCACGACTGGACGCCGGGCGAGATAGCGGGTGATGTGGCCGTCCCCCCAGGCCGTCAGCACGCCATACGCGGGTGCCTCGGCGGCGGTCGCGTTCGCGGCGCCGTCGTCGCGAGACGACCAACCGGACGTCGGGGGAGAGTGCGCGCCGAGCCAGCGGGCCGCGTTCTTGAGGGCGTCGCGGTGGGCGACGCGTTCGGCCGGGCGCACGGTCTCACCGCGGAGCGCGCGGCCGGCAGTACCGATCGCGACCGCGTGGGATGAAACGATGGGCAGTGTGACGACGAGCAGGCCTACGGCGCCGACCGCGACGATTGCGCGTCGCGCCAACGGGGACAGAGCGGCCAGGCTCCGTCGGGCGATGTCGAGGCTGCAGGCGCCGGTGAGCGCGTACAAGAGAGACAGGGAGTTCGCGAAGCGGTACTGCAGCAGGGTCGCCGCGAGCAGCGCGAGGCACCAGAAGGCGACGACCCGATGCGCGGGGCCTCGACGGGACGGCAGACCGACGACGGCGATTGCGACGGGAAGCAGCCAGACGAGCGGCGTCAGCTGTGCATGCGCGCGGGCAGCGCTGAAGCCGTGTCCGTCCGAGAACAGGGGTAGCGATTCGGCGACCACCGCTTGGAAGGCCTCCGCGCGAAAGAACCAGCGGGCGGCCGACACGATGCCCTCGCGAACTTCCGGGGCGAAGAGCGACGCGCTCGCCAACAGGCCGAGTCCGCCGACGAGCATGAGCGGGCGGCCCACTCGCGACGCGCCCCCCCACCCCGAGCGCCACGCGAGCATGACTGCGCCCAACCCGATGACGGGCAGTCCGATCCACAGGGGTTGGAACGCGGAGAGAACGACGGGGCTGACATCGCCCCAGGCCGTCCAGGTGCGGCCGCTGCAGAAGGGGGCGACCAGCAGGAAGGCCGTTCCGTGCACGAGCACGACGCAAGCCGCCCGGCGGACCGCGTCCCGGCGCGTGTCGGCAGCGACGATCCACACGAGCAGGCAGGCCTGGGCGGTCGCGACGTGCAGGAGCGCACCGGGCCACACCAGGAGCGCCGTGGCCATGGCCGCGCCGAGCCCGAGACAAGCGCCGCCGGGACGCGGCGATGCGTCGCGTACCACGGCCAAGGTCGAACCGAGCAGCGCGGCCGCGATCAGCGCGACGGCCGCGTGGTGGTCGACGAACCCGAGCTGCGAGTAGGCGACGTGCGGCGGCAGCAGGCAGAGCCAGCTCGCTGCCACGACCGCTACCCAGCGGCCAAAGGAACGTCTCGCGACGACGTACAGCACGGTCACCGTGAGGGCGCCAAGGACCGGCGGCACCCAGACGGCCACCGACTCGACGCCGGCGGGGTTTCCAGGGCCGGCCAGCAGGCGTGCGAGGCTCGCGATCCCGAAGTCGAAGGCCGGGCTCCAGATCGCCTCCCCGCCGTCGGGAAATCGCAGGTATGGGTCGCGCGAGAGCACGGCGGGGAAGTTCTCGACGGACCACTGGATCCGGCGCAGGTGGTAGTGGGCGTCGGGTCCGACGAGCTCGACGCCACTCGCCCGAAAGACTGCGGGCCAGGTCAGGGCACGTACGACCCCGGCGACCGCGGTCAGGACCGTGGCCGCAATCCAGTCCATCCCGCCCCACGCCCCGGTCGCACCTGCTCCCGGATCCCGACGCGCGTCCGTCATGCGCGCAGCCTATCCCGAAGTCGGGAGTACTTCACGGATCCGACCTATACTGCGAGGACCCATTCCGCTCGCCGATCCCACTGATCCCACTGGGAGGTCACCGTGAAACGCTTCATTCCGCACACGGAGCTCGCGCGAGACAGCCGCTTCAAGCGGGTCCACCCACGCAATCAGCTGCTGCAATCGCTGCCCGACGAAGTCGACGAGATCGTCAAGGTATTCGAGCTGATCGCGCCGAAGCTGAGAGAGCGCGTCGAGGGCACCGAGCTCGAGGCCGTGTACGACGACCTGGGGCCGGGCTACCAGTTCCTCACGGCATCGGGTGGGCGACAGGGGCAGGGCGACCGCAGCACGATGCAGATGCGCATCCAGCTCCACGCGATCTACGTCGGAGAGCTGCAGGCACTCGAGGCGGCGGGGCGCACCTTGTGGGACTTCACCGAGCTGCCCTGGGAATTCAAGATGAACATGGCGCGCCAGTGCTGGGACGAGGCGCGCCACGTACAGACCTTCGAAAAGTTGATCGACCACGTCGGCGGTGAGGTCGGCGCCTTTCCGGAGAACACCTTCCTGTTCGAGACGTCCTGCCACGACGACCCGGTCCTGCGCGTGACGGGCGTGAACCGTTGCCTCGAGGGTCTCGCCTGCGACGCCTTCCGGTCGCTCATCGACCAGGGCAAGCGCGCGGGGGATGAGCTGCTCGCCCAGGCCGTCGACTTCGTCCTGGCCGACGAGTTGACCCACGTGCGCTTCGGTAGCGACTGGTCTCGCGACTTCACCAAGGACGACCCCGAGCGCGCGGCGCGCGCTCGGGCCTACCAGCAGGAGACCGAGCGCGCCTTCTCCTTTGGCGGCCGCCAGATCGCCCGCGAGGAACGGCTCGAGGCGGGCTTCACCGACGAAGAGCTCGACGAGATCGAAGAGCTGGCCGCCAGCCGAGGCGGCGCGCCGCGGCGAGAGACGTTGGTCGCTGCGGCGGAGCTCCTGCGAGATCGCCACCGGGCGCGCGCACGAGGCGAAGACGTCCCGGCCCTTGGCTGACGTCTGCCGCGGGGCGAGACGCGAGTGGCGAGAGTCGAGTGGCGAGAGGTGAGTGGCGAGAGTCGAGTGGCGAGAGGTGAGTGGCGAGAGGTGAGTGGCGAGAGGTGAGGGCTTGATGGAGCTGTTGGCCTCCGGGTACGGACTCGTGGAGGGCCCGCGCGTGGACGCGCAGGACTTTCTCTACTTCAGCGACGTATTGGGCGGTGGCGTCTATCGCCGAAGCCCCGAGGGCACCCTCGAGACGGTCGTGCCCAAGCGCCGGGGCGTCGGCGGCATCGCACTGCACGCGGATGGCGGCATCGTCTGCTCCGGCCGCAACCTCTGCCATGTGAAGGACGGCGAGACCCGGATGGTCTTCGATGGTGCCGATGCACCGGGCTGGAACGATCTGTTCACCGACGCAGCCGGACGAGTCTACTCCGGGACCATGCGAACGAGTCCCTTTGGCGACCCCGGCCCGCGCACCCCGGGCGAGCTGTGGCGAATCGATTCGGAAGGCGTCGGCCACGAGCTGTACGGGGACGTGAGCCTGACCAACGGCATCGGGTTCTCGCCGAATGGGCAGGTCCTCTATCACAGTGATACCGCCCGTAGCCACGTGATCGCCCACGACCTGGGAACGGACGGTGACTGCACGGGGCGACGCGTCTTCGCCGTTCTCGAACGCGGCGGTCCGGATGGACTCGCGGTCGACGAGGAAGGCTATGTCTGGGTCGCGGCCTACGGGGGAGGCTGCGTGTCGCGCTTCTCGCCCGACGGGAAGCTCGATCATCACGTGGAGGTGCCGGGCGCGGAGGTCACGAGCCTGTGTTTCGGCGGCTCTGACGGTCGGGACCTGTACATCGCGACGGCCAGCAACAGCGACGACGAATCCCTGCGCGGCTGCGTCTTTCGGACACGCTCACCCGCTGCGGGGTTGGACGCTCCTCTTGCTCGCGTCTGAGCTTCGCCGGCTTCCTGTGCGGGGGCATCGCCGATGGAACTAGACCGCGCTCGCCGCTACCCGTTCGTCTCGCAGCCCGACGCGGCTCCGTTCCGCATCACACGCGCCGAGGGCGCCTACCTCTACACCCCGGACCCGAGCGCACCCTCGGGCGAGCGGGCCATCCTCGATGCGGCCGGCGGTGCAGTCGTCGCGAACATCGGTCATGGTCGGCGCGAGCCCGGCGAAGCCTTTGCCCGGGCGTCGGCGCGACTGACCTATGCGGTACCGCCCTTCGCGACGGACGAACGCGTCGAGCTGGTCGAGCGGCTGCGGGAGACCTGGTTGCCCGAGGGGCTCACCCGTGCGGTCTTCACGAGCGGCGGGTCCGAGTCGGTGGACGCGGCGCTTCGACTGGCACGGCAACACCACCTGTCCGCGGGTCGGCCCGGGCGTTGGAAGGTGATCGGTCGCGACCTCTCCTACCACGGCGTCACCCTCGCGACCCTGGCGGTCGGCGGTCACGTGAAGCGCCGAAAGGGTTTCGAGCCCTGGCTGACGTCGCTGCCCAAGGCCCCCGCCTGCTACTGCCTGCGTTGTCCGCTGTCGCTCGCGTACCCTGCCTGCAACGTCGCTTGCGCGTCCGCCCTCGAGGAGATCATTACGCGCGAGGGGGCAGACACCATCGCGGCCTTCATCGCCGAGCCGGTGGGCGGGTCCACGGCAGGCGGCCTCGATCCGCCCGACGAGTACTGGCCCGCGATCGTCGAGATCTGTCGGCGTCACGGCATCCTCGTCATCGCCGACGAGGTGATGACGGGCTTCGGTCGCACCGGGCGCGAGATGGCGGTCGACCATTGGGGCGTCGTGCCGGACATCCTGGTCGGCGGCAAGGGGCTGACGGGCGGGTACGCGCCCATGGGCGGGATCTTCGCCAAGGAAGAAGTCGTGCAGCCCATCGCGGCAAACGGCGACGAGCTCATGTTCTTCACCTACTCGGCCCACCCCGCCTCGTGCGCCGCGGCGAACGCGGTGCTGGGCATTCTCGAGGACGAGAAGCTGGTCGCGCGCGCGGCCGAGATGGGTGATCGCCTGCGCGCCCGGCTCGCGACGCTTGCCGTACATCCCCACGTGGCCGAAGTCCGCGGTCGTGGACTCCTCCTGGGGATCGAGATCGTGAAGGACCGCGACACGCTCGAGCCCTTCCCCGCGGACGCGCGCGTGACGGGAAAGATCGTCGCGGCGGGGCTCGGAGAGGGCGTCTTCTTCTACCCCGGCGGCTGCGATCCGGCGCGCGACGTGATCACCCTGGGACCGGCCTTCGTGATCGGGGACGCGGAGATCGAGAAGATCGTCACGACCCTCGAGAAGGCGATCGATAGCGCGGTCTCCCGGACCGGGTGAGCCCGTGGCCATCGACGCGCTCGTGCTCGCGGCAGGCGGAGCTGCCCGCATGGGCGAGGCCAAGCAGTTGCTCCCGGTCGCCGGCGTGCCGATGGTGCGGCACGCGGTGAACGCGGCGCTAGCGGCGCGCTGCGCCCGAGTTCGGGTCGTCGTCGGCGCGTATGCACCAGAGGTCCGCGAAGCGCTCGCGGGCACCGACCTCGAGATCGTCGAGAATCCCGACTGGATGCAGGGGCTTTCGACATCCATCGCTGCGGGGCTCGCCGCGACCCTGGCGGCGGGGGCGCCTGCGGGACTGCTGCTGTTGCTGGCCGACCAGCCGAAGCTGACTGCGGCCGTGCTCGACGCCCTGATCGATGCCTTCGAGGGACGAGCCGACTCGCTCGCGGCCTGTGCCTACGCGGGCGGACTCGGCGCCCCGGCGATCTTCGGTCCGGCGTACTTCCAGGCGCTGTCGCAACTGGAAGGGGATCGCGGCGCCCGCGCGTTACTCGACCGCTACAGTGGCCGGGTTCGGGCCGTCCCGTGGGAAGACGGGGTGGTCGATCTCGACACCCCGGCGGACTACGGCGCCTACTCGAAGTAGTAGACGATTCCCAGATTCGCGAGCAGCAGGTTGTTGCTGTGCTTGGCGACCGCGTAGCCGGCTGCGCCCCGCAAGGCGACCTGCTCGGTCAGGAAGAAGTTGACGCCCGCGTCGAAGCGTCCCATGAAGAGGAAGGCGTGGTTCGGTCGGCCCGCCATGACGCCGAAGCCGGCCTTCACGAAGGGCTGGACGCGATCCGTCAGGAAGACGTACTTGACGGCGTAGCTCGCCAGGCTCGTCTTCGAATAGCTCTGGAATTCATAGGTGACGTCCATGGCCACGTTCGGCGTGATGTGGCCACCGACCGCCAGGCCGACACCGCCGGAGCCATCGTCGCCGCCGTCGGTCCCGTTGATCTTGAAGTAGCCGCCGGCCGCGTAGAGCTCGGCGTACGCCGACCTCTCCTTCTCGTAGTAGTACTCGTCCTCGTCCTGCGCCTGGGCGCTCATGGCGGTCATCAGAACCAAGGCGGCGCCAAGGGCCAGAACTCGTCCGTTCATCGATAGTCCCTTCTGCGAAAATGCCCGCGCATCTTAACAGGAAGCCCGAAAGCGATGGGGAAAAATCTTCCGAGGCGGTTACTTACGGACGCATCTGCGGCGGCCGGGCGGATCGGGGGCAGCGCTCACTCGACCGCAACGTGGGGATTTCACGTCTGATTTCGCTCGGTGAACAGCGTTCGGGCTACCAGATGTATGGGACGAGTGCCCGCCGCTCGGGCGGATAATCGGCAAAGGTCTCGCGGTACCACTGGTGATTCGATCGCGCGCGCGGCGCAAGGTTCGCAACGGTGAGTGCGAAGAATGCAAGCCCGGCGCCGGACCAGGTGGCGAGCGCCCAGCCTCCCCACTGGATGATCTCTCCGAGGTAGTTCGGGCTCGATACCCACCGGTACGCCCCCCCGTGCGGGATGCGGTAGCCGGTCTCGCCCGGTCCGCGCAGCCGGTGGAGGATGGCATCGGACCAGCGGTTGATTCCGGCGCCCGCGAGGAAGACGATGGTTCCGGCGACGAAGCGCGGGTCGCTGAGCCACGCCATGCCATAGGCGCCGATGTGCCCAACTGCCAGACCGTTGATGCTGCCGTTGACGACGTTGACCATCGCCGCGATGGACGCGGACAGCAACGGCGTGCGCTTGCCATTGCCGCGCATCTGGAAGGACTGCCACAGGGCACGTTGGGCGTAGTGGCCGAGGAATCCGCAGGCCAGGACGATGCTGGCAGGATCGTCCGCGTGGCGGCCCTGCAACCAGGCGACTGAGAAGCAGATCGGTGCGGGAATCTCCATGGCGAGCCAGGCGACCCACGCCGGGAGGGTGACTCCCCAGCGATCGGACGTGTGGCGTCCGCCGTAGGGCACGGTGATCCAGAATAGGAGGGGGAACGCGGCCGCCGCGATCGCCAGCTCGAGGACGACCCCCCGGTGATACAGGACTTCCAGATCCACCCTCTCTCCGGGACTCGTTGGTTGCGTCAGGGGGACAGTCAGTGTACTCCGTTCGCCTCGATCGGAGCCCGGATGACCACTGCAATGCAATCGCCGAGACAGATGCGCACGGGGCTGCTGCTCGCGCTGCTGGCCGGGGTTCTCGGGACCGCCGTGGGCTGCGGCTCCGAGAAGCCACCGCGTCCGTCGGCGTCCGATGGCCTCGCGTATCTCCTGCAGACGAGTGAAGGCGGGACGGATGTCGCGTCCGTGCGTCTGTCCGACGGTTCGGCGCAGATGCTCACGGCGACCCCGGCCGAGCCGAAGGGCAACCTGCAGTGGTCGTCCGCGGTCCAGCGCCTCGTCTTCACACGGTCGCGGCCCGGGGAAGAGCCCCCGTCTCCGCGAATCATGCTCTTCGACCTCGAGACCGGTGTCAGCGAGTCGGCTTCGGATCGTTCGGGGCCCGCCGAGCTGGACGTCGCAATATCACCCGACGGCAAGCGGCTCGTCTTCGTGTTCGAGGGAGTCGCCGGGGGCGGGATCTCGCGCGGCGTGAAGATCTTGAGGCTCATGACGGCGGGCGAGGGTGTGGTCGGCGCTCCGCAGCGGGGCACCATGTTCCGTCGCCCGCAGCTCTCGCCGGATAGCCTCGATGTCGCCGTGGAGGTCCGGGCGCGGGCCCGGTCCACGGGGCTCGCGATGCTGGCGCCGAACGGCGCGCAGCGCCCCCTCGTCGACGAAGCGCGCTTTCACGACACCCGCCCCCGCTTTTCCCGCAGCGGCGAAAGGATCTACTTCCAACGGGCCGCACTCGAAGCTCCCGGACAGCGGGCGCGACGTGCCGAGGCGGGCGTTCCCGGGCCGCTCGGTGGTGGCGACGTGTGTGAGGTGGACGTCAGGACCCTCGAGGTCCGCTGTATTGCAGCGAGCGAAGACGCCCGGGAACACGGCATCGAGCCTTCGCCCACACGCGACGAAGTGGTCTTCATTCGCCAGCGTGCCGGCGCTGGCGTCGAGGTCGTGCTCGCAGATCTCTCGGGCGAGGCCGTGGCGGTACTGGCGACCCTGCCCGCCGAAGAGGCCGGATCGCTGCGCTGGTCTCCGGACGGCGAGCTTGTCGCCCTGGTCTCGGGTTCGGTCTCTGGTTCAGTCTCGGCCTCACAGGCGGCGTCCGACTCGGAAGACGCCGTCACGGATGCGACGATCACCGTGATCGATCGTCAGGGCCACGTGCGACTCGAGACGCCAGGCTTCGCCCCGACCTGGGCGCCACCTGTACGGGACCCTGGCGCCTCCTGAACCCTTCCCGGGCGCCGCTCGGGCTTTTCTCGCGGGTTTTCCGGCGCGGGCTGCAAGTTCGCCGGGCCTCGTTCGTACTACGAACAGAGGCTTCTCATGCTCCAGGTAGTCCTACAGGGATGGGCGATGGCCGGGTCGACGGATAGCCTTGGGGCGACGGCGCGCCGCAGGGACGTGCCCCGGGGCCGGGAGACAGGCTTGACCCAAGCAGGCAGCGGCGAAACGGCGCCGGACCCGGGACAAGTCCCCGAGGCCCCGGCGGCCTTCGCCGAGGCGTACGCGACCCACGAGCCGGACGTCGTTCGCGTCTGTCGGCGGCTCCTCGGGGGTCGCGAAGAGGCGAAGGACGCTCCGCAAGAAGTCTACCTGCGCGCCCGCCAGTCGTTCTCCCACTACGACCCCGCGCGGCCCTTTCGTCCCTGGCTTCTGGCGATCGCGGGCAACTACTGCATCGACCAGCTGAGGCGCCACGCGAACGGCCAACGCGTCTTTGTCGATGTCGATCCCGAGGAGGCCGAGGCTCCCGAAGCCGCTGGGTTGTCTCCGCTCGGCGGTCTGCTGGCTCGCGAGGAGCGCGACCTGCTCGGCCGGGCGATCGCGAAGCTTCCGGTGAAGTACCGGCTTCCCCTGGCGTTGCGGTATTTCAGCGAGCTCGACTACGACAGTATCGCGGAGGTGCTCGGCGTGTCACGCAACCAGGTGGCCACCTTGCTGTTCCGCGCAAAGCAACGGCTTCGCGCGGCGCTCGACGAGCCGGGTCGATCCCCGCGTCGCCGATCGTCGCACCCACCCCAGAAAGAGCGCTCATGAGCTGTCTGCCCGAGAGTGTCTATGCCGTCTACGTCGACCACGAGCTCCCGTTGCCCGAGCAGCGTGAGGTCGAGGCACACCTGATCCAGTGTCAGCGTTGCCGCGGTCTCATCCTCGCCCTCCAGGACGAGGCAGCGCTCCTCTGCGATCTGCTGCAGCAGCGCGCGCCCGCGACGGTGCAGCGTTCGGTTCCGCCCCGCGCGCGCGCACGCGGGCTCGCTCTGGGTCTGGTTCCAACCCTCGGCCTCGGTCTTCTCGGGGCCACCGGCGCGGGCTGGCTACTCGATCGCAGGCTTCCGGGCCTGACCTGGATGGACCCGAGCACCCTCATCTTCGGAGCGTATGAAATGGCATTCGACACGATCTTCACCCTGCGCGACACGCTGCCGGTTCTCGTCGATCTGGGGATCGCGGTCGGCGCCACCGCCGCGGTCGCGGCGATGCTCACCTTCTTCGTGAGCGCGGTGCTGCGGCGAGTCGTGGCGGGCACCGCTCTGATGACGTTGGCCGCTCTGGCGACCACGGGGGTGTTGCTGAGCGCGGGACCCAGCCAGGCAGTCGAGATCCGAAGCGACGAGCGAAGCATCGAAGTCCCACGCGACGAGATCCTCGAAGACACGCTGGTCGCCTCGGGGGAGAGCGTGCACATCGACGGGACGGTGCGCGGCGACGTCTTCAGCGTTGCCGAGCGCGTGACGATTCGTGGCCGCGTGGAGGGGAACGTCTTCGCGGCAGGTCGCGAGGTCCTCGTCACCGGGGTCGTCGACGGCTCGCTCCACATGGCCTGTGAACGCTGCGATCTCGAGGGATCGGTCACGGGCAACCTCTACGCCGCTGCGGAAGACCTGACGGTTGCCGAAGACGCGAGCGTCGGCCGCGACGCGCATCTCTTCGGCGCGGGCATCCGCATGGACGGCCGCGCGGGCCGGGACGTATTCGCTGCGGGCGAATGGGTGGAGCTTCGGGGCGACGTCGGGCGGACGGTGCGCACTCACAGCCAACGCTTCACCGCGCTCGAGGGCGCCCGGGTGGGGGGCGATCTGCTGATCGAGATCCCGGAAAACGGCGAGGCGGAGGTCTCGCCCGCCGCATCGATCGGTGGCGAGGTCAGTGAGACGGTCGTGCAACACCGCATGCACGAGCGCAGTAATCGCTGGCTCGACGGCGGTTTCTACATGCGCGCCTTCGTCTACCTGGTTTCGGCGTTCCTGGTCGGCATGCTGCTGCACGCCCTGGTGCCGAGCCTCTTCTGGGGCACCCTCGAGACGCCTGGCGAGTTCGGTCGCTGCCTGGGCTACGGCTTCGTCGCGCTCGTGGTTGCCCCGATCGCGCTGGTGCTGTGCGCGTTGACCGTGGTCGGCATCCCGATCGCGATTCTCGGCGGGTTCTCGTACCTGACCCTGCTCTTCGTCTCGACCATCGTCGTCGCGGCGCTGGTCGGCTCATCGATCACGGGTGCCGACCCGGAGAGCACCTACGGCTTCGGGCTCGCCTTGCTGCTCGGCCTGGTGCTGGTCGTGGCGGTGATGAACCTGCCGTTCGTCGCGGGACTGATGCGCCTGCTGGTGGGACTCGCGGGCATGGGCCTCGTCATCACGACGGTCCTCGAGGCGTGGAAGAACCGCCGCGCCAGCAGCTACGCCTGAGCCCGGGTCGGGAGATCGAAGTACTGCATGATCCCGCCCGTGGGCTCGCCGGCCTCGTTGCGGACTTGAGCCACACCGACGGCGGAGCCACCGGACCGTGTCTCGAAGAAGCTGCCGAGGATGTCCGGAAAGTTGGAGGGCAGGCTGGGACCGTCGTCGACCAGGGACACACGGACCCGGGGCGGGCCGTCGAGAACTTCTCCTCGCAGGGTCAGGCGGCTGCCGCGCGGGATCGCTTCGATGGTGATCTGCCCGTTGACTGCGAGGCACGAGAGCACCAGCGCACGATCTCCGTACATCTGTGGCAGATCTTCGCGGGCTTCGACGCACAACTCCACGCCGAACTCTTCGGCGGTGACATGCAGGAGGCTCGAGGCATAGAGCAGCGTGTCGGCGGGAGACATGGCTTCGTACTTCAGGCCGCCGTGGGTGATCATTTCGATCGACGATTCCACAGTGCGGGCGTTCGACTGCACGAGACTCGCGAGCCGTTGGGCTACCTCGGGCGCGAGCTCATGCGAGTCGAGCACGTCGGCCGCCGCCTCCTTCAAGGTGATGAGATGCTCCCGCAACATCGGCACCGTAGTCTCGGGCACCTGTTGGACCCGACTCGGCAGCGAGAGGTCACGCTGGACCACCTCTCCGAGATCCGCGAAGCGCTCGATGCGCCCCCCGGCGAAGCGCCCCGTCGTGATGGGCCGGCTCCAGTGGTGGATCTGGTGCTCGCCGCGTCCCTCGCGAGCACGGGTGCGAAACTCGAAGCGGTCATCGGTGTGGCCGTGCTCCCCGAGCAGTCTCTCTTCGAATCGCAGCGGGTCGACGACCAGTCCGCCGAGCTGCTCGTGGATGAGGGCCTGGAGATCCTGACCGAAGAACTCCGAAGTCGGCTTCCCGAGGTATTCCGCGAGGATTTCGTTCACGTAGACGATCTGGCTGCCGTCGTCGACGACGAGCATTCCGACCTGTGTGGTCGCAAGCACACCCTCGGTGATGCCGCGGAGCTCTTCCATCTCACGGCGCGAGTCCCGGATCTCGGCCTCGAGCTCGGCGATGCGTTCGCTCAGCGCGTCGAGCGCGCGAGGCAGCTGGATGGGCCGTGAGCGGCTGTCCGAAGGCAGCTTCCAGAACTTACGTCCGCTCCGCAGGATCGGTTGCAGGTCCTGGAAGCGATCGCGCAGCGCGCTCAACATCCGTTCGGCGGTCCGACGACTGACGTCGAATTCCGAAGCGATCTCATCGATCGAGAGCCCGGTCACGCTCGTCTGTAAGATTCCGGTCAGCTCGACCAGATCGACAGCCCGTCGATAACGCACACCCACCGCAACAACCTCCAACGCACGATGCCCCGATCCTAAACGAGTCGCGCGACAGATGTGGTCGTGTATTGATCGACCGAGACGACCTCATGAGTCAAATGGCTACTAAGTATTTGATAAATCTCAACTTTTAAAATATTCGCCGTGCCGAAAAAACTGAATTCGGATTCGCCTTGATGGTCTCAGCGGAGGCTCTCGAGGAGTCGTCCATAACTGTCGTAGCGCGCGGTGGAAATGTCTCCGCGGGCGACGGCTTCGCGCACCGCGCACTGCGGCTCGTGCAGATGAGAGCAATCGCTGTATTTGCAACGACCGGCGAAGCGGTCGAACTCGTGGAAGTAGCCGCGGAGCTCGTCGACAGACAGCTCCCACAAGCCGAATTCGCGAACGCCCGGCGTGTCGATGACTCGTGTCGCCTCGTCCAGGCGGTGCAACGTCGAGGCCGTCGTCGTGTGTCGCCCCTTCTGGCTCGCACCCGTCTCGGCCGTGGCGATTGAGAGTCTCGGCTCGAGTGCGTTCAGCAGGGACGACTTGCCGACGCCGCTCTGTCCCACGAGCACGACCAGATGATCGTGCAGCGCAGCGCGCAGAACATCGAGGCCGATTCCCTCGTTGCTCGAGCAGCAGATCACCGGGGTGCCGAGCGCGCGATAGGGCGCGAGCAAGTCGTCGAGTTGCCGTCGTTCCACCGGCTCGAGCAGGTCGATCTTGGTCACGACGAGGATCGCTTCCGCACCGCCATGTTCCACGGCCACGAGGTAGCGGTCGATCAGGCGGGGCCGGAGGGCGGGTTGTCGCGCAGCGACCACGACCACCGCGCAATCCACGTTGGCAGCGATGACTCGCTGCACATGGCGGCCGCCAGGGCCCGAATCCGGGCGGGACAGCACGCTCGTGCGCGGAAGCAACCCCACGACCGTCGGATCGTCGCGGGTCGTCACCAGCTGAACGCGGTCGCCGACTGCCAGCTCGCTGCGCTGGGCGTCGGCGAGATCCGGCGAGACGCCGCAATCCAGGGTCTCGTCCTCGTCCCCGCCCGCAACGAGCACGCGGCAGCGTGCTGCAGTCGCGAAGAGCACCATGCCTTCGGCGTCGGGCTCCGGGCCCGTGAGCGTTTCCCGCTCACCGAGGTCCCCGTCCTCGACCAGGGCCTCGGCCCACTGGCGGAGCGAGCCTTTGTGTCTCCGGCGGCGCTTTTCGACCGCCGGCGGAAGGCCGTCTTCATCGTCCCACGTCGCGCAGTCGGGGCGATGCTTGGTCTTGTCCGGCGCTTCGGCTGCGGCGCGTCGCAAGCGCGCGGCGTACTTGTAGAGCCTTCTTCGTTCGTCCTGCTGCAGACCCGCGATACGGTCGCGGACCTTCTTTCGTCGTTTGTCGGACGCCAAGTGCGTTCTCCTGCGAACCGATGAGCGTGTGCTCTTCGGGCCGCCGGAGGGCCGCGTCGTGAAGCAGATGGTCTCAGCAGATGAGATCTCATCTGCTGGCCTTGCGCTGGATGCTCGTGGACGGCGGCTGCTGGAGCCGCCGCAGCTTCAGATCGAAGCGCCCCCGGCGAGGGATCGGGCCGTCGAGTGGGCTTGAACAAGGGCCATGATTCGTCCTCCTGGGGTTCGGAATTTCAGGTGCGAGCCGCGGCAGGGTAGGGCATGAGGGACCGGCCGCAAACGAAGCCACATCGAACTGGTGTACGTTTCGCGCCGCGTGGGCGACGAGGCGGGCAGGCTCGTGAGAGAGACGGACGTCGAAGCGGTCGCGCGTCCCTGGATGGCGCCGACCTTGCTGTTCGGTGCGGCTGCGATCGTGCGGTTCGGCGCCGCCTGGCAGACGCAGGGCATCTTCAACGATGGCCCGTCGTTCCTGCGCGTGGCGGCGTGGTTTCACGAGGGCCACACGGCCATGGCGTTTGGCCACTCGTATCACCCGTTGTATCCGTTGCTGATCTCCTGGCTCGCACCCTGGGTGGGAGACTTCGCGCTCGCCGGGGTCGTGGTCTCGGTGGTCTTCGGGTCGCTGGCGGTGATCGCGCTGCACGCCTTTCTGGTCCGTGCTTTCGACCGCCGGACGGCATTCCTGGGTGGACTGCTGTTCGCGTTGCTGCCCTACGCCGCGATGCAATCCGCCGACGTTCAGAGCGAGGGTCTGTACTTCGCGCTGTTCCTGTCGGCTCTGGCGGTGTCCTGGCGAGCCGTCGAGGACGCGGCGCCTGGCTGGGCTGCGGCGGCGGGAGTCCTGGCTGGCGGCGCCTATCTCGTGCGCCCGGAAGGGCTGGGCGTCGCCGCGGTCGCCGTATGCTTTGCGGCTTTGCTGCTCTTCCAGGGGCGCTTCGGGGTCGCGACCTTCATGCGCGTCACCGCGGCTCTGACCTTCGGGGCCGCCCTCGTTGCGGGTCCCTACGTGCTCCATCTGCATGAGCTGACGGGCCGATGGATGCTGACCCAGAAGAAGTCGGTTTCGGACTTCACGTCTCCTTCTTCCCAGCCCTTCTCCGACCCGACCGCGGACCCCTCTGACCAGCCCTCCGCTGCGCCGCCGGTGGACAGACCCAGCGGGCCCGATCGCGAACGCTTCCGGCCGCCGACACTCGAGGCTCCGGGCGCGCGGCGTGCGGGGCTGTTGCCTGCGCGGATCGATTTCGAGCCGCGTCAGGTTTCGGCGGCGATCGAGCTGACGCGCATCTCCGTGAGCGCGATGCATCCGTTGATGGTGCTGCTGGTGTTTCTCGGCGTCATGAGTGTGCGTGGGTCCCCCGGCGACCGCGGTCGCTTCGTCCTGCTCGTTCTGGGTCTGTACGGTGCGCTGCTCTACGGCCTGACGCTCGGCGTCGGTTATCTGGACCGGCGGCACGTGATGGCGCCGCTACTGCCGCTGCTCGGCTACGCGGGGCTCGGCCTTCCGATCCTCGGACGTGGCCTGCTGCGCGTGGTGCGACCTCGCGCGGACCTGCGCGCCTCTGGCACCGCGGCATGGGTGGCGATGGCGCTGGTCGCCCTCGTGACCTTGCCCAAGACCTGGGCTCCGCATCGAGAGGAGCAGCTTGCGTCTCGGCGCGCCGCCGAATGGCTGGCGTCGCGGGCCGACCTGACAGGCGCCGTCGCGGCCGACAAGCATCGCGTCGCCTGGTATGCGGGCGAGGGATTCGTCCATCTGGATCGCACGCGCGACGGCTTCGACGCTCTCTCGCGCGCCGGCGCGCGCTACCTGATCGTCGACGACGCAGAGCTGCCCAGGTGGCCGGTGGTCGAAGCGCACCGGGCCACCCTCGTCGAGCTCTATCGGGTGGATGCCGCGGGGCGGACCGCCTTCGTCTACGAGCTTGCGCCGGCGTCTCCGCCCGCGGACTGAAGCCGTTCGAGGACCTGGTCGTGGATGCGCCCGTTGCTGGCCAGGACCGAGCTGCCGTTCGCCGGTGCCGGGCCGCCGTCGGCGGCGGTGACGCGTCCGCCCGCCTCTTCGACGATGAGGTTTCCGGCGCACACGTCCCAGGGGTGCAGCTTGAGCTCCCAATAGGCGTCGAAGCGTCCGGCGGCCACGTAGCAGAGGTCGAGCGCAGCGCTGCCGTCGCGTCGGATTCCGCGTGCGGCCTCGAGCATGCTCGCGAAACAGGCGGCGCTCTCGCGGCTGTTGCGATGCACGTCGTAGGCGAAGCCCGTGGCCACCAGGGCCGAGCCGAGTTCGCTGCAGGTGGACACGGACAACGAACGCTCACCCAGCCAGGCGCCGCCGCCACGTACCGCGTGGTAGAGCTCGTCGAGCAGCGGGTCGTAGACGACGCCGACTTCCCGGACGCGGTTGCGTTCGACGCCGATCGACACGCAGAAGCGCGGATAGCCATGGGCGTAGTTGGTCGTGCCGTCGAGGGGGTCGATCACCCAGCGCCACTCGCGGCCGTCCGTATCTTCGCCGTGGCCTTCTTCCGCGAGGATCGCGTCGTCGGGGCGCTCGCCCTGGATGGACTCGACGATCGCCTTCTCGCAGGCGTGGTCGACCTCGGTGACCAGGTCGATCGCCGAGCTCTTGGTGGCGACGGAGACGCCCGTCTCGAAGCGCTCGCGCTGGATGGCGCCGGCTGCGAGAGCAATGCGTCGGGCCAGCGCCAGGACCCCTGCGGTCTCGTCGTCGCTCACGCGCCGCCCTCCACGGACGGCAGGCGGTAGAAGCGACGGGCATTGGCGGTGGTCCGCGCGGCGATTTCTTCCGCGCGGACGCCGTGCAGGGTCGCCAGGGTTTCCCCGACGACCGTGACCCAGGCCGGCTCGTTGCGGCGTCCGCGATGACCCTGGGGAGCCAGGAACGGCGCATCCGTCTCGACCAGCAGCCGGTCGAGGGGCAGGGACCGTGCGACTTCGCGCAGGTCAGCGGCGGTCTTGAAGGTGACGATGCCCGAGAACGACACGTCGAAACCATGATCGAGGGCGCGGTGCGCGAAGTCGCGCGTGCCCGTATAGCAGTGCAGCACGCCGCTGACCTCGCCTGCGCCCTCGGCGATCCAGATTTCCAACAATTCGTCGTAGGCCTCGGGGCCGTCACCGCGCACATGGATCGACACGGGCAGATCGAGCTCGCGTGCGAGGGCGACCTGCTCGGCGAACACCTGGCGCTGGCTGTCGCGCGGCGAGTTCATGTAGTGATAGTCGAGGCCGCACTCCCCGACGGCAACGACCCGGGGCTCCGCCAACCAGGCGCGAAGCTGGGCGCGCCCGGCATCGTCGAGCTGGTCGGCGTCGTGGGGGTGGACGCCGGCGGTCGCGAACACGTCGTCGCGTTCCCGCGCCAGCTCGACCGCCGCGCGCGAGCCCTCGACCCCGTAGCCCGAGCCGATCGCGATCATCGTCTCGACGCCGGCTTCCCGGGCGCGGGCCATCACCTCGTCGCGATCGTCGTCGAAGCCCTCGGCGGAGACGTGACAGTGACTGTCGAGCCACATCTACTGGGACTGCTGGCTCGGTTCGAGGGGATCGATGCGCGGGAAGAGCGGCTTCCCCTTCGTGGTCTCGCCGCCGACCGGGATGCGGCCCCAGACGGCGTCCTCGGGCAGGCGCGCGCTGTCGAGGGCGCCCGCGAGTCCGACCCGTGCCAGGATCTCCGCCGCCGTCTCCGGCAGGAAGGGTGACAACAGCAGGGCGATGATGCGCAGCGCCTCACAGCAGGTGTAGAGCGTCGTCGGCACGCTGGCGGCGCGAGCAGGGTCCTTCGCGGCCTTCCAGGGCTCGCGCTTCTCGAGGTACTGGTTCGTGGCGTCGACGGCCCTGAACAGCGCTTCGAGCGCGCGGTGGACCTCCATGGACTCGACGTACTGGTCGACCGACGCCACGGCTTCGGCGCAGGCGTCCTGCACCGCCTGCTCGAGGGCGTCGTCGCCGCCTGTGGCGTCCGGTGCAGGGACGCGTCCGTCGGCGAAGCGCCCGGTCATGTTGAGCGTGCGGCTGACCAGGTTGCCGAGATTGTTGGCGAGATCGGCGTTGATCCGCGTGATCAGCGCGTCCTCGCTGAAGTTCGCATCGATCCCGAAGCTCATCGAGCGCAGGAGGAAGTAGCGGAACGCCTCGAAGCCGTACTTGTCGCGCATGATCAGCGGCGAGATCATGTTGCCGAGGCTCTTCGATACCTTGCGGTCGTCGAGGTTCCAGTAGCCGTGCACGTTGAGGTGGCGGGCGGGTTCCAGTCCGATGGCGCGCAGCATCGTCGGCCAGAACACCGCGTGGGGCTTCAATATGTCCTTCGCGATGAGGTGCTCGCTGGCGCCCCAGAGCAGTTCGAAGTCCTCGCCGTCCGGGTAGCCGATGGCCGTGAGGTAGTTGATCAGCGCGTCGAACCAGACGTAGCAGACGTAGCCGTCGTCGAAGGGCAGCTCGATGCCCCAGTCGAGCCGCGTCTTCGGCCGCGAGATGCACAGGTCACCGAGTCCGCTGTCCTCCTTCACCATGGACAGCACTTCGTTGCGATAGCGCTCGGGTCGGATGAAGTCCGGGTGATCCTCGATGTAGCCCGCGAGCCAGTCGAAGTGCTCGCTCATCTTGAAGAAGTAGTTGCCTTCGGACCGACGTTCGGGCGCGCGTTCGTGGTCCCGGCACAACCCGTCCACCAGGTCGCGCTCGGTGAGGAAGCGTTCGCAGCCGACGCAGTAGTCGCCTTCGTATTCCCGGAACTCGATGTGCCCGTCGTCCCAGACCTTCTGCAGGATCGACTGCACGACCGCAACGTGGTCGGCGTCGGTGGTGCGGATGAAACGGTCGAAGCCGATGCCGAGCTCCTTCCAGGTTTCGCGGAAGCGGATCGAGAAGTACTCCGACGTGACGGCCGGGTCCTCGCCGCGTTCGCGTGCGACCTCGAGGATCTTCTCCCCGTGCTCGTCGCTGCCGGTCAGGAAGAAGGTGCGGTCGCCGCGCAGCCGGTGATAGCGCGCCAAGGAGTCCGCCAGCACGGTCGTGTACGTGTGGCCCATGTGGGCTTCGGCGTTGACGTAGTAGATGGGTGTCGTGACGTAATAGGCGCGGGACATGGTCTGGGGTACTCGAGGCTCTTCGTTCAGCGGGTGACCGCGGACCTTACAGCGAACAGGGCGCGCTCGGCGACCATTTGCGGATTCGCATTTCTTTGCGACAGGTCCTTCCGGCACCGCGCCAGGGCCTGGAAGGCGTCGAGCTCTGCGCGTACGGCTGCGTCTCCGGCTTCTACCGTCAGGGCGACGCGCTCGCGCAGCCATTCGGAGCCCACCGCGAGCAGGGTCTGGACACGCGCGGCCGCGACGGCACGAGCCCCTCGGTATTCCTCGGCCCAGTCGAGCAGGGTGGCGGTGTCGTACTTGCCGAGCTGGTCGAACCGTTCTGCCAGGTTCGCGGTCTCCTCGTCGACTCCCTCGTCCCCGGACCCGTCCTCGTGGCCGCGCAGGGGAGGGCGACCTGCGCGCGGGAACAAGACCTTCTGGCAGCGGGACCGGATGGTCGCGAGCAGGCCCGCGGGGCTGCTGGTCACCAGCACCAGGCAAGTGCGATCGGGTGGCTCTTCGAGCAGATGCAGCAGGGCGTTCTGGGCCTCGACGTTGAGCCACTCGGCGTCGGCGATCACCGCCGCCCGCCAGCCACCCTCGTTGGCCGCGAGCCGCAGGGCCTGCTGGAGCGCGCGCACCTGGCTGATTCGCACCCGCGTCCCTTCGCCACCGCGGTCGACCCAGTAGAGGTCCGGATGGTCGCCGATGTGTCGGTACAAGGGGCCTGCCTTGCCCGTGCCGTCGATGACGATTTCCTGGCCCGCTTCCGGCTCGGCACCGGAAAGCATGCAGTCCCGGCATTGGTTGCAGGGGCGCGCGCCGCCGGCCTCGCCGCCGCGACAGGCGACACCTCGAACGAAGTCGAGCGCGGCCCGGCGGGGGACGTCGCCGCCGCCAGCCAGCAGGAACGAGGAGTGCACACGTCCGCTCTCGAGCGCGCGGCGCAGAAGCCGGCCGGGCTCCTGGGGCTCGGTGGCGGGCGAGACGGCTCCGGCGGGGCACATGGCACGGACCGTAGCAGCCCGCGCAAGTGGGCTGCCGCCCCGTGGCGGTGCAGAAGGTGGCGCAACTACTCAGTTTTTCGGTCGTTCTCAAGTTCCCGGAAGCCGGGCCGAAAAGGGGTGTGCGGGGCAGAAGGTGCCGCGCGGGGTCTCGGGCGTTTTGGGACCCGGATCACCGGGAGAGTGCCCGGAACGTCCGATGAGAAGGGCGTCGACGGCTCAACACGCAACCCATTTTTTGGACAGTCACTGGACGGTCAACAGGGAGACGGCATGGCGATCAGCAGCTTCGGTCGGGGTAAGGGCGAGAACGATGGGGCGACGATGACCCCCGCAGCTTCGCCCACGGCGAGCGCGAACCTCACGGCTTTCATCGACCAGGGCTCGGAGTTCGAAGGAAAGCTCACTTTCAAGGACACGGTCCGGATCGACGGCACCTTCCACGGTGAGATCACCAGCGAGAACACCTTGATCGTCGGCGAGACCGGCACGATCGAAGCGACCATCAAGTCGAACACCGTGGTCGTCAGCGGCACGGTCGTGGGCAACATCCACGCGGCCCGTCAGGTCGTGCTCCACAAGAGTGCCAACGTGGAAGGCGACATGAACGCACCGAGCCTGATCATCGAGGAAGGCGCCGTCTTCAACGGCCGCCTCAGCATGGGCCGGGAGAACAAGAACACGGGCGCCTCACCGCTCAAGCCCATCGAGGGCGGGGCGACGGGCATGGCGTCGGGCGACAAGAAGTAGCCTCAACCCGGCCGGCCGGGCAGCCGATCCAGAGGTCATGGCTTCCGACAGGGCTTCCGACGAGCTCGAAGCGCCGGGACCGCCTTCGCTCCAGGAGGCGGTCGAAGGCATCCTGGACCGGTTACGCCCGGCGTTGATCGCCGACGGCGGCAACGTGGAGCTGCTCGGCGTCGACTCAGACGGAACCGCGCGGGTGTCCTTCCAGGGCCAGTGCGCGACCTGTCCCGCGCAGCAGGCGACGTTGCGCATCGGGCTCGAAGAGCCCCTGGTTGCTGCCATCCCGGGCCTCACGGGCGTCGTCGCCATCTGATCCGCGTCGCTGTACGTTCACGGCCATGCACCTGACCGTGAAGCTCTTCGGGTCCCTGCGCGAGGAAGCCGGCGCCAAGGAACTCGAACTCGAACTCCCGGACGGCGCGCGGGTCGTCGATCTGCGCGAACTCCTCGCGGACCGCTACCCCATCCTGGAACGCCTGGGCGATCGCATCGCCTCTTCCGTGAACCTCGAGATGGCCGACGCGGACCAGGTCCTGTCGGACGGCGACGAGGTCGCCTTCCTGCCGCCCGTCGCGGGCGGCTCGGGAGCGGCGATCAAGCTCTGCACCATTTCCGATCGGTCCCTCGACGAGGCCGAGGTCGTCGCCCGAGTGAGCGGGGCCGATGCCGGTGGCATCGTGACCTTCGTGGGCAACGTGCGAGACCACGCGCGCGGACGCTCGATCCAGTACCTCGAATACGAGGCCTATCCCGAGATGGCCGAACGCGAGATGCAGAAGATCAGCGATGCCGCCGGCGAGCGTTGGCCGGGCACCCGGGTCGCCATCGCCCACCGCACGGGACATCTCGAGATCGGCGAGGCCGCCGTCGTGATCGCGGCTGCCGCGCCGCACCGGGCCGAAGCTTTTGAAGCCTGTCGCTTCGCCATCGACACCCTGAAGCAGACGGTTCCCATCTGGAAGAAGGAAGTGGCAACCGACGGCGAATACTGGGTGGACGACCACGCGTGAGCGAGTCCTCTCCCCAGTCGGCACACCACCATCACCGCAAGGACGCCGTGCAGTCGGTGCCGACCTGCGTCGTCACCGTGAGCGACACCCGCACTCTCGAGACGGACACAGGGGGCGCGCTCGTGGTCGAGTTCCTCGAAGGCGCGGGCCACGCCGTGGTCGACCGCCGCATCGTGCCGGACGAGCCCGACGCCATCGCCGCCGCGCTCGCGGCGGCCCTCGACCTGGACGGAAGCCGGGCGGTCGTCTTCACCGGCGGCACCGGGGTCGCGCCCCGGGACGTCACGCCCGACACCGTGGAACCCCGCCTCGACCGCATCGTGCCCGGCTTCGGGGAGCTGTTCCGGCTGCTGTCCTACGAGGACATCGGGTCCGCAGCGATCCTGTCCCGGGCCATCGCGGGCATCTGCGCCGGGCGGGTGGTGTTCGTGGTGCCCGGCTCGCGCGGGGCCGTCCGGCTCGCCATGGAAAAGCTGATCCTCCCCGAGATCGGCCACCTCGCCGCCGAGGCCGTCAAGACCCGCTAGAGGAGCGCCGAAGAGCAATCGTGGCCTCTCTTCTCGCGCGCCTCGTGCTGCTTGCCGCTTGCCTGCCGATCGCTTGTGCGGCCGTGATAGCGACAGTCATCGCGCCCGCCGCGTCTGCCGAGCACTTCGTCTGGGTCGACGAGGACGGCGTCACGCACTTCACCAACGACGCCGACGCCGTCCCGGAAGCCCATCGCGCCGGCGCGTCGCCGGACTGGGACGAGACCCGCGCACTGTGGGAGAACCTGATCCTCGGGGAGCGCACCGGCACACCGCCCGGCGCCGGCGGCAGCGAGTCCGACCGCATCACGCGCCTGCTGCGGGCCGCCGAAGGAGACTTGCGACGCGGAGAGACGTCCCGCGCGACGGCGACCTTGAACAGCGTCGTCGACCTCGACCCGACGAGGGCTGAAGCCCACTGGTATCTCGCGCTACTCGATCGACAGCGCGGTCGCTACGACTCGTCCGAGGCCCACCTGCGCGCCTTTCTGGCGAACGCCGATGCCAACCTGTCGACGCAACGCGCGTCCGCGGAGAAGCGCCTGCGCGCGCTGGCCGACGAGCGCCGCCTGGCAGACGAGAACCAGGTGCAGGGCGAGATGCAGCTGGTGGGGCGGGACAGCCCGCACTTCCGCATCCGCGTCGACGCCGAGCTGGACCGCACGCGAACCGATTACGCGGCGACGGTGCTTCGCTACCTCGAGGACGCCCGCAAGGAAGTCTCGAGAGACCTCGGTGTCGAGCCCGACGAGCCCCTGGGCGTCGTCTTCTACGGCCGGGCCCGCTACGACCGCGAGCATCGGCACCGCTTCTCGTTCGCGACCGTCGGCTTCTTCGACGGTCGCATCCACGTAGCGTCTCCCGCGCATCCCAGCGGCGCGCTCCGCTCGCTCCTCTATCACGAGTACACCCACGCGCTCTTCCGGGAGCAGACCGGCGGAGACCGCCCCTACTGGCTCAACGAGGGACTGGCCGAACGCATCGAACGCCGCTCGCGTCGGGTGCCGGCGTCGACCCACGGCGAGCGGGCGGCGCTGCACGCACGCCTCGTTGCAGGTTCGTGGATCCCGTTGCGCAGCATCGCCCGCAGCTTCTCGGGCCTGTCCGACGAGGATGCCCGCATCGCGTATCTCGAGTCGGTGGTGACCGCGAGCTGGATCGAGAAACGGACCACCCGGGAGCAGCGGGCGAGATTGCTGGCCCGCATCGGGCACGGCTTTTCGGTGGACCAGGCGCTCCACGAGGTCCTCGGCCTGGACACGGACGGGCTCGACCAGGCAGTCCGGGCCGACATCCAGTCGGAATTCCCGACCCTCGACGCCCGGGCGCGTCCGTCGGGCAGGCAGGCGGGCCAAGTCCCCGAAAACTAAAGATTCCGAGCCAGAAGCCGATTCAGGATTCGATGGCGATCCTGCGATGGGCAGCTCCGATGTGCGTGGCGTTCGCACTGGCGCTCGGCTGCAAGCCGGCGGACGAGGGTTTGCCCGCTTCCATGGTCGGCGTCTGGCGCACGGCCGCGCCGAGCCACGCGGACCGCTACCTCGAGCTGCAGCCCGGCTTCGTCACCTTCTCGACCGGGAAATACACGATGGACGTTCGCGCCATCGAGACCGTCCACTCGGAGTCGCTGCCCCCGCCCGAGCGCGGGCGCGTCTACACGCTGGCCTATCGAATCGGCGAGGGCGAGCTCGCGGAACTTCGTCTCGTACACGACGCGGGCCCGCCCAAGCAGATCCGCTTCGCGAACCGCAAGGAAGTCTGGACCCCGGAAAAGGCCACCCTGCCGCCCGGGAAGGAGAAGCGCCCATGAGCTCTCGCGCCGCGTCTTCCCGCACCGTCAGCACCTTCCAGCTTCATCTCGTCTTGACCCTGGGAGTGCTCGCCGGTGCATTCTGCCTGACGATCGGTCTCTCGATCTTCGTACCCCTGGCGATCCAGCTCGGCCGCTCGGACCTCGATCCACACGTCGTGGGTGGCATCGGCCGGCATGCCCTCGACATGCACGCCACGTTCTGGCCGATGGTGCTGGTCTGCCTCGCGGGGTCCGTGGCCGGTGGCATGCTGCTCTACCGCCGCATGACGAGCCCGCTGATCCGCTTCTTGCGCGCCTTCGAAGAGGTGAGGCGGGGTGAGGTCAGCGAGCCCATCGTGATCCGGAAGCGCGACTATCTGAATCGGGAGGCGGATGCCCTCAATCAGATGCTCTCCGCTCTGGCCACGCGGGCCCAGGAGCGCGACCGGGTCGTCGAGAAGTTGCTTCGGGTCGCCGACGACCTGCCCGCGACCGCGAGTCTCGGGATCGAGTCCACGGAACTGCTTCGCGAGCTCCGCGATCTCGCGAAGGCGCTCCGCTAGGGGAAGGGACGACCCGGCCCATGTCACCGCGACTCTCTGCGCAGCGCGCCGGGCATCGGGGCTTCACCCTCGTGGAGCTCGCGATCGTGCTCGCGGTGGTCGGTGTGCTCGCGAGCGTCGCGACCACCAAGTACCAGGAGTTCCTCGAACGCGCGCGAGTCGCCAGCGCCATCGCCGAGATGCAGGGGATCGCGCGCATGCTCGACTCCCTGCAGATCGACGGGGGGGAGCTGCCGGCGACCCTGGCCGAAGTAGACGCGGCGCTCGACGATCCCTGGGGCCGCCCCTACGAGTATCTCAGGATTGCGGGGACGCTCCCGCCGGGTCAGGCGGCGCTTGCCTCGGGTCTGCCCCACGTCTCGGCGGGTCCCGAGCCGAAGCCCCGGAAGGACGGCTTCCTCGTACCGATCAACACGGACTACGACCTCTACAGCCGCGGTGCCGACGGGGAGAGCGAGAAGCAGCTCGACCGCCAGGTCAGCCGCGACGACGTGATCCGCGCCGCCAACGGCAGCTATTTCGGCCTGGCCCGGAACTTCTGATCGTGGCCTTCCGCACGCTGCAGCTCGGTTCGCCGTCCCTGCGCACGCGCGTCGCGAAACGGATGTTCGCGCTGTTCCTGGTCTGTGCACTACTGCCGGTCGCGGCCTTTGCGGTGTACGCGCATCTGGAAGTGCAGTCCCAGCTCGAGTCCGAGGCGCGAGATGCGATCGGACGGGACGCCAAGACCGCGGGCATGTCGATTCTCGAGCGCCTGTTGATGGCCGACGTCGGCTTGCTCGGCAGCGCGACAGAGAAAGAGTCCCCGCGGCAGGCGGTGGGCGTGCTCGAGCGCCGCATCGCGCCGCTCGAGGCATTGAACCTCGACCCGGGCCAGCTTGCGCGTCTTTCCGCCGGCAGCTCGGTCCTTCGCGTCGTGAAGGCAGACTTCCTTGTTTCCATCGAGCTGATCCGGGTCGTGGACGGGACACCGGACAAAGCCGTCGTCGCGGTCCTGGACCCGCACTTCGTGTTCACGCCGGAGCGGGCTGGCAGCGAGCAGCGCTACTGGGTCGAGGACGAGGCGGGAACCCTCCTCTTCGTGCTGCCCGACGAGCCGGCCAGCCACGCGATGCTGGCTGCGGGTGCGCACCGGAGCCCCCGCCAGAGTTTCGAGTTGCTGTCACCGGATGGTCGCGAGCTGGCGAGCGTCTGGCCGCTGTTCCTGCGCGGCTCGTTCGGCCGGGGCGAATGGCGTGTCGGGATGAGTCGCTCGGAGGCTGCGGTCCTGCGACCGTTGATGGACTTCGAACGCCTGTTCCCGGTCTTCGCGATCCTCACGGTGGCGCTCGCCGTCTTCGCGTCCCTGCGTCAAATCCGTCGCACCCTGGTTCCCCTCGATGCGCTGGCGCACTTTGCCCGGGAGATCGGCGCCGGCGACCTCGATGCGCGTGCCGCCGTGCGGTCCGGGGACGAATTCGAAGATCTCGGTGCGGCCTTCGATGACATGGCCTCGCAGATCGGCGAGCAGGTGGCGGCCCTGCGGCGACTGAACAAGATCGGCCAGGCGCTCTCGCGCGAGGCGGACGTCGACTCCTTTCTCGCCCTGGCATTGGACGGGTCGGCGGAGTTGACCCGCGCAGAGCTGTGCGCCCTGGTCCTGGGTGACGAGGAGCGGGGCTTCGAGACAGTCCGCTTCCGGATCGACGGGCGCTCCGACGGGCCCGCGTCCGCGGCGCCTCCGTCGCTGGCAGCGATCGGCGGTCGAGCGTCGTCCGAGCGCCGGATCCTGCGCGCGGAACGAGACCGACCCCGCCTGGGGGAGGGCGAGGTCGACTGGCGAGAACTCGCAGCGACGACCGGACTCGAGGCTCGGAGCCTACTCGCCGTCCCGTTGCGCGCCGAGAAGGGGGCGAGCCTGGGCGCGCTGGTGTTCGTGTCGCAGGGCGCGGGAGAGACCGCGTTTTCGAGAGACACGATCGATCTGGCCGAGTCGCTGGCATCTCAGGCGGCCGCGGCGCTGAGGCAGGCGCGCAACGTCGAGACCCTTCGCGGCCTGTTCGAGGGCCTGATCCATCTGACAGTCCGGGCGATCGACGAGAAGTCCGACTACACGGGCGAGCACTGCCGGAAGGTCCCGATCCTCACGGAGCTGATCGCCGAGGCGGCCTGCGGAGAGACCGCCGGCGCCCTGAAGGATTTCTCGCTCAGCGACGAAGAACTCTACGAGCTTCGGATCGCGGCCCTGCTGCACGACTGCGGCAAGGTCGTCACGCCGGTGCACGTGATGGACAAGGCCACGAAGCTCGAGACACTGTTCGATCGCATCGAGCTGGTCCGAACGCGCTTCGCGCTGCTGCGGCGAGATGTCGAGATCGCTTCGCTTCGTGAGCAGCTGTCCGATGAGTCCTCGCGGACATCGGAGGATTCAACACTTCGAAGCACCCTCGAGCGCCTCGACGACGATCTCGCGTTCATCGAGTGGGCGAACCGCGGTCGCGAGTCGATGTCGCCGCGTGATCAGTCTCGAGTCGCCGAGATCGCCCGCGCGTACAGTTTTGGCGGGCCCGACGGAGTCGAGTGCCCGATCCTCACGGACGAGGAAGTGATCAATCTGTCGATCTCGCGCGGAACGCTCAACGAAGAAGAGCGCCAGGTCATGGAGGACCACGTCCTCTCGACGATCAATCTGCTCGAGGAGCTTCCGTTTCCGAAGGAACTCGAGAACG
Organism: Deltaproteobacteria bacterium; assembly: GCA_029261855.1. Lineage (GTDB taxonomy): Bacteria > Myxococcota_A > UBA9160 > UBA9160 > UBA4427 > JAJDAN01. The sequence continues at coordinate 70,867 of JAJDAN010000021.1, read as the reverse complement.
TCCCGTACATCGCCGGCGCCCATCACGAGCACGTGGACGGGTCGGGCTATCCGAAAGGGCTGGGGGGCGAGCGTCTGACCATGCAGGCGCGAATCCTCGGTCTGGCCGACGTCTTCGAGGCGCTCACGGCCAAGACCCGGCCCTACAAGCCCGGGATGACCCTGAGCCAGACACTCGACATCCTCGAGGACATGCGCGACGCCGGGCACATCGACCCGCGGCTGCACGAGCTGTTCATCCGGCAGAAGGTCTATCTGCGCTACGCGAAGGATCACCTCGACCCGCAGCAGATCGACTCGGCGCACTGGGCGGATCTGGAAGAGCTGACCGGGTCGTGGAGCGTCTAGGGGGTCCGGTGCTACGAGCCGGCGTGCTCGGCTTCGTCCAGCAGGCGACTGGCTTCGAGCAGCAGCTCGGTCACCGAGGCCGTGATGGTGCGATCGGTGCTCCCGACCTGCGGTTCGAAGCGGAAGCGCCCCTCACGGCTCATCACGATGACCATGGCTGCGTCGAAGCCCAGGGCCTTTTCGGTCTCGGCGTGGACGGGGTAACCCTGCTCCATCCAGATGCGGCCCTTGCCGCTGCCGGAGTGCAGCTCGAGCAAGCCGGACTTGCGGCCCATCTCGAGCAGCTGCAGCAGCGCGTCCGGCGGAATCTCGGACAAGTCGCCCTGGAAGGCCTCGCCGGAGGCTTCCGGCATGCGCTCGGCGATCATCGTCTTGGCCGCGCTCGGCGTGTCGTCGATGGCGCCGACGTCGCCGTCGACCTGACAGAACACGATGATCGAAGAACCGATCTCGATCTTGTCGCCGGCCTTCAGGACCGGCGAGCCCTCGATGCGCACGCCGTTCAGGAAGCTCCCGTTCGTGCTGCCGAGGTCGCGAAGCCGGAACTCGCCTCCCTCGTGAAACACTTCGGCGTGACGCCGCGAGACGTCGTCCTTGCGCAGGACGAGCTCGCAGCTCGAGTGTCGGCCGATGGCCGCCGGCGCCTGGCCCGTGAGTCTCAGGGGCAGGTGGGGCGGACAAAACAGGAGGTAGGAGCGGTCTTGATCCATGCCTCCCGGTAACGGCAGGTCCGGCCCCGAGCTTGATAGGACGGCACACCGACCTGCGTGCCGGTTGCGCGTGAGTTGCCGGCTCGAGATCAGAGCCCGGAGAACACCACGGTGTCACCGCGCCGCCAACCCTTGGCCTGGGCGAAGCCGGCCGGGACCTCGAGAACCCGGTCGACGAGCTGGGGCGCTGGCGCCGTCGCCGGACGGTCCGGGTCCTCTCGCGGGTACGGGACGAACGCGGAGATGCCGACGATGCGGCCTTCGTGGATCCAGACGATGTCGATGTCGAAGCGCATGCGCTTCATCCAGAAGGTCGGGAAGCCGGGAGGGTCGTAGAGGAAGAGCATCCCCTGTCCCCACGGCAATCCGTCGCGGTTGCCCAGCCCCAGGGCCTGTTCGTTAGGGGTCCGGGCGACCTCGAGCTGTACGACCTCGTCTCGGATGCTGGCGGTGGGCCCGGATTCGGCGGGCGCCTCGCCGCAGAAGAAGCCGAGTCCCGAGATCGCCAGGCCGGCGTACAGCAGCACCGTCGCGAGGAGCGCGGGCGTCCGGCTCGTCCCGGGTCTAGTCATCGCATCTAGTCATCGGAAGGCGCGTAGTACTGGAAGTCGACGAGCTTGGCTTCCATGTGGGTCCGCAGGTCTCGCAGTAGGCGGGCCTCGAGCTGCCGCACCCGCTCGCGCGAGACGCCGAACTCTTCCCCCAGCTCTGCGAGGGTCTTGGGCTCGTCCGCCAGCAGGCGCTGCCGCAGGATTCGCGTATCGCGCTCGGACAGGCTCTCGGCAAATTCCTCGACGTTCTGCAGGAAGACCTCCTGCACCTCCTTGTTGCCGACCTGGTCCTCGGCGGTCGATCCAGGGGTGGCCATGTTGTCACCGTAGGTGGTGCCGCCGGGCTCGTCCCGGTGGGCGGGCATGTCCATGGACAGGTCCGGCCGCGCGAGGGTCGCCTCCATGCTGCGCACGTCGTCCTCGCTCACCTCCAGGCGTTCGGCGAGCAGCTTCGGTTCCGCTTCGAAGCCTTCGATTTCGAGCTGGCGCTTTTCCTTGTTCAGGCGGAAGAAGAGCTTTCGTTGGGCTCGCGTCGTGCCCATGCGAACACTGCGCATGTTGTCGAGGATGTACTTGAGGATGTAGGCGCGGATCCAGTACACGGCGTACGACGAGAGCTTCACCCCGATGTACGGGTCGTAGCGCTGGACGGCTTCCATCAGGCCGATGTTGCCTTCTTGGATGAGGTCGAGGGTGTTCGCCCAGGCCCGTCGGTAGTCCATCGCGATCTTGACGACGAGCCGGAGGTTGGAGAGCACCAGCTGCTTGCCGGCTTCGACGTCGCCTTCCTCGACCCAGCGAACGGCGAGGGCGTGCTCTTCTTCGCGCGTAATCGGCGCATGGTGGCGCAGCTGCGCCATGTAGCGGGTGAGCGCCGAGACGGTGCCCTGCTCGCCCGCAGCATGGACCACGGGAAGGCGGGTGTCGGACGAGTCGTCGTCCTCTTCGTCGCCCCCGTCGTCGCTTTCTGCGTTTTTCGGGGCCAGCACCTCGGGAGACAGGGGCCGGGTCTCCTCGACGAGGTCCGAGACGCTCGCGGTCTCGTCCTCGGGGGAGTCTGCGACGGAGCCAGCGGGCTCGCTGTCATCGACGTTTTCGAGTTCGTCCCGTTTGCGGGCGCTCACGCCTCTTCCTCGTCAGCCTCATCGCCGACTACGGCGACCGTCGGCTCTCCACCCTAGCAGAAGCCGACTCCACAGAAGCCCACTCCGCAGCAGGGCAGGGGCGGAAGGATGGGGCCGAAACGGAACGAGGCCGGCTCGTCGCCGAGCCGGCCTCGAATGGAACGGTGCGGTCGCAGGGCTACTGCTTGAGACTGCGGATGTACACGATCAAGAGCTGGACGTCGGCATCGGACAGCGTCGGATTCGGCATCATCATCGCGGATCCACCGTAGGCGGCGGCGCCGTTCTTGATGACCAGGGCGATGTCCTCGTCGGTGCCGGGCTTGCCGTCACCGTTGGCGTCGAACTTGAAGTCGCCCTTCGTGTAGTCGCGCGGCTTGGGGTCCAGGGCCGCGGCGACCGGGCCGTCTCCCTTGCCCTCCATGCCGTGGCAGGAATTGCAGTTGGTCTTGACGAACACTTCCTTGCCCTTCGTGGCATCGGCACTGGCCGTGCCGGCGAGGAAGAGAAGGCTGAAGGTCGTGAGGGCGAAGATCGCGATCATTCGGGACATGGTTTTCTCCTGTCTCGTTTTACGAGCGCGCCGAACGTAGAGACGCGCCTACCGGCCGTCACCGCAGCGGAGGGTTGCAGCCCCCGGGGCGGGGCGCTTGTCCCGGTGACTACCAGTTCTGGAGCATCTCGAGCAGCAGTCGAACCCCGACCCCGGTTCCGCCCTTGATCTGGTAGGGATGCACCACACTGGACCAGCCGGTGCCGGCGATGTCGAGATGGACCCAGGGCGTGTCGCCGGTGAAGGCCGCGAGGAAGGCCGCTGCCGTGGAGGCGCCGGCGTCGCGACCCGCCGTGTTCTTGACGTCCGCGATGGTGCTCTTCACGGCGCGCCGGTGGTCGTCGAACAAGGGCATCGGCCAGGCGCGCTCGCCGCAGGCTTCGCCGGCCGCGCGCACACGCTCGATGAGCGCATCGTCGGTACCGAACAAGCCCGTGGCCGACTCACCGAGGGCGACCATGCAGGCGCCGGTCAGGGTGGCCAGGTCGATCATCGCGTCCGGTTCGAATTCCGTGCGCGCGTGGTGCAGGGCGTCTGCCAGCACGACGCGTCCCTCGGCGTCGGTGTTCAGCACCTCGATCGTCTTGCCCGATGCCGTACGGACGACGTCGCCCGGGCGATAGGCGGTGCCACTGGGGAGGTTCTCGGCCGCGCCGATGACGCCGACCACGTGCAGGGGAAGCTTCAGCTGTGCGACGGCGCGCATGGCCCCGATCACGGCGGCTGCACCGCTCATGTCGTGCTTCATCTCTTCCATGCCCGCGCTCGGCTTGATCGAGATGCCCCCGGAGTCGAAGGTGACACCCTTGCCGACCAGGCAGATCGTCGGGGCGGACTTGTTGCGGGGCTTGTGTTCCAGGACGATCAGTCGCGGGGGGCGGGCGCTGCCACCACCGACCGCCAGGATCCCGCCCATCTTCCGCCGCTTGAGCTCGGCGACTTCCAGGATCTGGCAGCGGAGGCCGACCTCGCGGGCCATGCGGCGCGCCTCGCTGGCCAGCTTCGCCGGCGGCAGGTCGTTGCCCGGCATGTTGGACAGGTCTCTCGCAAGGTTCTGTCCCTCGGCGAGCGTGCGTCCAGTCGTCAGGGCCCTGCGGACCTGCGCGAGGCCCTTGTCGCTGGTGCAGAACACCGTGACGGAGCGGATGCTCCCGGGATCGGCCTCGCCGAGATCGCGGTACTGGTCGAAGCGGTAGCTGCCCAGCACCGCCCCTTCCGCCACGGCCTGGGCGGCGGCGTCCGCCGAGACTCCCTTCACGCGCGGCAGCCAGATGGAGATCCGCTTGTTGCGGCCGCGTCCCGCGCGTCGCACCGCCGAGCCCGCCGCCCGGCGCAACGTGTCCGCCGTCGCGTCGCCCGCGCGTCCCAGGCCGACGAGCAGGACGCGCTTGACCTGGGTTTCGCTCGAGTTGGGATACAGCAGGGAAGTCTGCCCGGCTGCCGCCTGGAAGTCGCCGGCAGCGAGCGCGGCCGAGATGCCGCCGCCCATGCGGCGGTCCATCCGGCGGATGGCGGCCGAGAGGCTCGGGACGGCGTCCTTGCCCTTCGCGCCCTCGGCCGGCTGCAGCAGGGGGATCGCAAGCAGGTCGGCTGCGGCATCGCACGGGTCGCTCGTCTTCGAGGTGATCTGCATGAACGGCTCTCCTGTTGGCACTTTTCGGGCTCGCTGAGGGCGAAGCTCGGGCTACGCGAGGGTGAAGCGCTATGCTGCCGCCCCGCGCACGTCAAGAGGGGGGCTTACGTGGGCTTCGACATCCTTGCCTTGGTGTGGGGGGCGAGTCTTCTGGTGAAGCTCGTCCTCGTGGTGCTCGTGGTTTTCTCCGCGACCTCCTGGGCGATCATCGTCTTCAAGTACCGCGAGCTGAACGGGGCGGACGAAGATAGCGAGGCGTTTCTCGAGGTCTATCACGAGAAGCCGCTGGAGCTCGCCTACGAGGCGGCGCGCGATCTCGACCGCAGTCCGCTGGCGATGATCTTCCTGGCCACCTGCGCCGACCTGAAGAGTGAGGGGACGGGGGCCGTCGAGCAGCGGCGGATCTCGAAGCGCATGGCGTGGATGGCCGCGAACGAAGGGCACCGGCTCGAGCGCGGGCTGGCCTTCCTCGCGACTACGGGGAACTCGGCGCCCTTCATCGGTCTCTTTGGAACCGTGATCGGGATCATCCAGGCCTTCCAGGGAATCGCCGCTGCGGGCAGTGCCAGCCTCGCGGTGGTGGCGCCCGGAATTTCCGAGGCGCTGATCGCGACAGCGGCTGGACTGGTGGCAGCGATTCCGGCATCCATCTTCTTCAATATCTTCGCAGCGCGCATCGACGAGACCCGGGCGTCCATCGATCTCTTCCAGGAGGAGTTCGCCGAGGACCTCACACGCCTGGGAGCGCCCGGCGTCCGCGGCTGATGGGCGCCTCGGCGACACGGTCGCGCGGACGTCGCGCGCTGTCGGAAATCAACGTCACGCCCTTCGTGGACGTGATGCTCGTGCTGCTGATCATCTTCATGGTCACGGCACCGCTGATGCAGCAGGGCATCGACGTCGACCTGCCGGACACGACCACCCAGCCGATCCGCGTCAAGAACGATCCGCTCATCCTGAGTGTGAAGAAGGACGGCACCTACTTCCTCGGCCGCAAGCAGGTCGCGAAGGACGAGCTGGTCACGAAGCTCGAGGCCGTCTTCGACGCGCGCGGTTCGTACGACATCTTCCTGCGCGCCGATGAGAAGGCACCGTACGGTGTGGTCGTGCAGGCGATGGCTGCGGCACGTCAGGCGGGCTCGAAGCAGCTCGGGATCGTGACCGAGCAGGGGCGCTAGCGACCGTGCTCGCGAACGAGTGGCTGGCCGAGCAGCATGCGGACGACCAGCGGCGCTTCCAGCAGCTGCTGATCGGGTCCTTCGCGGCTCATGTGCTGGGCTTTGCCGTACTGGCGTTTACGCCGTCGCCCGACCCGACGCCTCTGCCCGAGGTGCTGCGGGTGGACCTCATCGCGAGCCTGCCGGCGCCTCGCGCTGCCGCGCCCGCACCCCGACCCGCAGCCCCGAAGGCGTCCATCCCCCAACTCGCGCCGAAAGCCGAGCCCCTGCCGCCGGCACCTCCGCTGCCCAAGCAGGTCGTCCTGCCCAAGGAAGCGCCGAAGGCCGTGCCGAATAAGCGAGTGGTCCCTCCCGCGCCCAAGCGTCCCGAGCCGGTGGAGTACGACGACGCCATGGCGCAGCTGCGCAATGAGTTGGGCGAGCAGACGCCGGCGGCAGCCGTGCCCGACGCAGGCGCCAGCGAGGATGTCTCGGATGCGGACCTGATGGCCACCACGGCACCGGCGGCGGACGCAAAGGGCGGGTCGCAGCTGGACGAGGAGATCGCGCGCTGGGTGCTCAAGACCCGGCGTCACGTCCGGAACGGCTGGAAGACGCCGCCCGAGTTCCTCAACCGGAACCTCACGACGGTCGTGGAGGTCGAACTGACTTCCACCGGTGACGTCGTCGGCACGCCGCGGGTCCGGCGGCCGTCCGGCGATCCGTTCTACGACGACAACGCGGTCCGAGCCGTGATGTTCGCGACCCCCCTTCCACCGCCGCCGAGCTCGGGCGCGTGGACGTTCAGCTTCACGGAGGAATGATGCGGTTTCGAGCTCTCGGTTTCTCAGGGTCGAGGACGGCGTGGTGCGTCGTCTGCGCGGCCTTGTTCTGTCTCGCCCCGGCCGCGGGAGTCCGGGCGGAAGAGCGCCCGATCATCGAGATCCATCCCGGCAAGGAGCAGGCCTTTCGCGTGGCAGTGCAGGTCTTCCGCGACGACCTCCTGCCGGAGAACCCGAAGCGTTCCGCCCGGCTGCTCGAGGCGATCGAGCAGGGGCTCGACTTCAACGGTGTGTTGATGCCGCTGGCTCGAGAGGCCTTCCTCGGTCCCCAGGTGACGACGGAGATGAGCGGAGGGCGCCGCTACGACTGCGCCGACTGGACCCAGAGCGGTGCCGATGCACTCGTCGAAGGGGTGATCAACGGCGGTGGAGGGGAGATCGAGGTCACTTATCGCGTGTGGGATACGGCGCGCTGCACGCAGCTCGCGCGCGAGCGCAAGGTGCGCCCCGCCAACGAACTTCATCGCCTGGGCGCCGCGGTAGCCGACGACATCGTGAAGGCCTTCACGGGGACGCGCGGCTCAGCAGACACGGAGATCGCGTTCATCTCGACCCGCCTCGGATATCGCGAGGTGTTCGTGATCGACGCGGACGGCCGCAACGCGCGCGCCGCAACCAAGAGCCGATCCATCAAGGCCTTTCCCGACTGGCTGCCCGACGGCGGTGGCATCCTCTACACGACCTATCTGAAGAGCGGCATGCCCGACCTGTTCGTCACGTCGCGCGGTGGCGCACGGGCGGGGCGCATCCTGCGCGACGTGTTGCCCCAGTGGCCGAAGTATCGTGGCGTCTTCTCGCCCGACGGCGAAGAGCTGGCGCTCGTCGCCACCATCGGCGAGGCGTCGGACATCTTCCGGGTCAGCCGGAACGGCAAGAAGGTGCTGCGCCTGACGAACAACGGCAGCGTCATCGATGTCGCGCCGAGCTGGTCGCCCGACGGCCAGCAGATCGCGTTCGTCTCGGATCGAACCGGCGCGCCCCAGATCTACATCATGGACCGCGACGGTGGGAACGCGCGCCGCATCACCTACCAGACCAACTACAGCGCGACGCCCGCGTGGTCTCCCGACGGTCGCTGGATCGCCTACGGCGTGCGCACCGAGGGCGAGTTCGATCTCTACCTGATCGATCCGGCGGGCGAGGTGAACGTCCCGCTCGTGGTGCACCGGCGCAACGACGAGTACCCGAGCTGGTCACCGGACGGACGCAAGGTCGTCTTCAGCTCCGACCGGCGCGGGCGTCCGGACCTGTACGTGGTGGACGTGAATTCCCAGCGGGTCCAGCGGCTCACCAGCAAGGCCAAGGAGAACACGTCGGCGGCCTGGGGGCCGTTCCCCAAACAAAAGTAGGCAGGGATGAGCAGATGTAGGCTGCGCTCACGCCGAGGTGTCGGGCGAGTAGAGATGGTGGTATCTGCCGGTAGACTGGCAGGGGGGGTGAGAAGATGAGCAATCAGCGTGCGCGGGAAACCGCGGGAAGGGGCACCATCGCCCCCCCGCGGGCGTTCTATGTCCTCGCCGGGGTCCTCCTGGTGGCCGTTTCGTCCGGCTGCGTGACTGTGGCGGAGCACCGCAAGCTCGAGCGCCGGGTCATGGACCTCCAGCGAACCGATTCCGATTCCAGGTCTCGTCAGCAGCTGGCGGACCTCTCGGCCGAGGTCGAGGACCTGCGGGCGCAGCTTCGGGACATGAGCGGCCAGCTCGAAGAGGCCGAGAAGCTTGCGCGGGAGAGCCTCGAGGAGGCCAAGAAGGCTCGCCGAGAGGCGGCGGGCGCTGCCACGGGCACGGCTCCAGGTGCCGGCACCAAGGCACCGGGTGCCAGCTCCGGGCAGGCCTCGGTGGGTGGTGTCGTCGCGCGCGCCGAGGAGGACGTGGAGCTGTCGGAAGAGCTTCAGGCGTACCAGGAAGGGCTCGGCGCCTGGCGTTCGAAGGACTACGCCGCTTGCATTGACCGCTTCCGGGCTTTCTTGCAAACTTACGCGTCCTCTTCACGGGCGGACGATGCAGCATTCTGGATCGCCGACTGTCACTACAAGCAGGGAGAGTTCAAGAACGCAGTCCTGCGCTTCGATGACGTGGTCCGGAACTATCCGACCGGGAATCGAGCGCCGGATGCGCTGTACAGACAAGGCGAGTCACTGCTGAAGCTGGGACCCGGGTTCCACGAGGCCGCGAGGCGGGCCTTCGAACGGGTGCTCAAGGAGTATCCGAACTCGGCCCGGGCGGCAGAAGCGAAAAGGCAGCTGGACGCACACGCGGCCGGATGAACTGGATGGCAAGTCGGCGCACAAGCGCGAATGAGCGAGCAAGGACGAAGGGAGAGGTAGAGCGTTGAAGAAGCGCGACATGCTCAAGATGAAGAAGATGCTCGAGGAGCAGCGGGACGATCTTCTTGCCAATACACGCCGCACGCTTGCGGGCGACATCCACCTCGACCCCGATGACTTTCCCGACGAGATCGATACGGCGTCGTCGGAGCAGAATCTGGCGTTCCAGGGACGGCTGCGCGAGCGCGAGCGCGGGCTCCTTTCCAAGATCCAGGGGGCGCTGCAGAAGATCGAGGACGGCATCTACGGCGAGTGCGAGGCGTGCGGAGAAGCCATCGGGCTCAAGCGCATCCAGGCCCGCCCGGTCGCCGAGCTGTGCATCGACTGCAAGTCCGAACAGGAGCAGCTCGAGCGTCGCGAGGGCTAGCCCGGGCGATCGGCCCGTCGCACGCCACACCTCAAGCCATGGACGATCCCCGCTTCCACTACGTGCTCGGGATCGAGAGTTCTTGCGACGAAATGGCTGCCGCGGTCATCCGCGACGGCCGGGAGATCGTCGCGTCCGTGGTCCACAGCCAGGTCGAGGTGCACCGTCCCTACGGTGGCGTGGTGCCAGAGCTGGCGTCGCGCGACCACGTGCGGGCGGTGGCGCGGGTCTCCGAGCAGGCGCTGGCGGATTCGGGCCTCGAGGCGTCGCAGCTGGACGGCATCGCCGTGACGGCTGGCCCGGGCCTCGTGGGATCGCTGCTGGTGGGCCTTTCCTTCGGCAAGGCCGTGGCCTTCCAGCTGGGGATCCCCGTCGTCGGCGTCCACCATCTCGTGGGGCACCTCATGTCTGCCGAGCTCTCGCGCCCGGATCTGGCGCCGCCCTACGTCGGGCTGGTGGTTTCGGGTGGGCATACGGCCCTGTACCGCATCGGGCGCGATGGCAGCACCGACGTGTTGGGAGAGACGCGAGACGACGCCGTCGGCGAAGCCTTCGACAAGGTCGCGGTGCTGTTGGGGCTCGGCTTCCCGGGTGGTCCCGCGGTTTCGCGCGCCGCCGAAAGCGGCGACGCCACGGCCGTCGACTTCCCGCGACCCATGCTCAAGCGACCCGGGCTCGACTTCTCGTACAGCGGCCTCAAGACGGCGGTGGCGATCGAGGTCGAGCGACGCGGCGGGCTGGCGGCCCTGTCGGGTTCGCAGGTGGCGGACGTGGCCGCATCCTTCGAGGCAGCCGCGACCGACGTGCTCGTGTTGCGTGCCCGCAAGGCCCTGCGCCAGGAAAAGCTGGCAGCGGTGGCGGTGGTCGGCGGCGTTGCGGCGAACCGACGGCTGCGCGAGGAGATGGCCCGGGTCGGTCAGCGCGACGGCTTCGAGGTCGTGTTCCCACCCCTCGATCTGTGCACCGACAATGCGGCCATGATCGCCGCCGCGGGCGCGCGACTGCTGGAACGCGGACAGCGCGACGGCCTCGATCTCAACGCCTTCTCGCGCGCTCCGATTTCGTCGGTCGCGTCGGGCGCGGGCTGAGCCCGGCCCGCCGTTCGTGGGTCTCCAGTTCATCCGCGACACCCTCTCGCAGCACGGCCTGCGCCTGCAGCGCGATCGCGGTCAGAACTTCCTGATCGAAGACGCCATGGCGGACCGCCTCGCCCAGCTCGCGGGGGTTCGGCCTGGCGATCGGGTCATCGAAGTCGGGACCGGCCTCGGCGTACTGACCCGGGCGCTCGCGGCGCGCGCGCGGCAGGTCACGACGATCGAGATCGACTCGGGACTGGTCGACGTGCTGCGGTCCGAGGCGCTGCTGCCCGACAACGTCACGCTGATCCACGCCGACGCGCTGGAGGTGGATCTCGCCGAGATTGCCGCCGGGGAGGGACTGACACCGGGGGAGGGCGAGGTTCGCGTCGTCGCGAACCTGCCGTATTCCGTCGCCAGCCCGCTGTTGCGCAAGCTGATCGATCTTCGGCACGGGCTCGCGGACTGGTCGGTGATGCTGCAGCGGGAGATGGCGGATCGGCTCGTGGCGGTTCCCCGGACGAAGGACTACGGCTCGTTGACGGTTCTGCATGCGCTGTGCACCGACGTGGCGAAGCAGCTCGATCTCAAGCCCGGAAGCTTCTTTCCGTCGCCGAAGGTGGGGTCGAGCTTCGTTCGCATCTGGCCCCGGGCGAAGGCCAGCGTGCGCGACGACGAGCTGCTCCACGTCGAGCAGGTGGTCCGGTCGGTCTTCAACCAGCGCCGCAAGACCATCCTGAACGGTCTGCGCGGGGCCGGCCACGCGTGGGCGGCCGACCGGGAGGCGCTGCTGGGTGCCCTCGCCGCGGCGGGGATCGATCCCGGCGCGCGCGCGGAAACCCAACCGCCCGAGAAGCTGCTGGCCCTGGCGCGGGCCCTGGCCGCGCCCTAAGCCTTCGTTCGTGGAGCCCTCGCAGATCCTCGCGGCCATGCTGGACGTCGCCCGGGACGCCGGCCTCGAGGTTCGCCCCGTCGGCAACGCGCTGGATGCGGGACTGCCCCAACCCGGAAGCGGCGTCGTCAAGCTCAAGGGCAGGGTCTTCGTGATGCTCTCGAGCATCGATCCGGTTGCCATCCAGCTGCGGGTCCTGGCGGACGCCCTGCGCGAACACGCTGCCGATTTCCTGGAGGACCGGCACTTGCCACCGGCCCTGCGGGAGCTGCTCGAAGGCTGACCGCCGATCGGAGGCCGGCCCCCCGCGGGATCGAAAATCGCAGGTCTTTGTTGACCTGGCTTCAGGGCGGGAGGTACATTCCCGCCGTCCGAGGGGTCTCGCACAGTGCGAACTCTATCGGGCAACAACCTCGACCGGGTCTAGCCGCCCCGGCAGACGAAGAGCAGAGTCGACTCCTTTCCAACTCACCCGGTATTCGCTCGGATCTCGCAAGAGACCGAGACGGGGGTGACAAGAAGGTTGGCGCCGAAGCTTCAATGGCCCGCTGCCCTTTTTGCGCCTCCGGGTGAACCTCCCGGAAGGCGCTTCTTTGTTCTTGGCTCTGACGGCGGAGCAACGGTTGGACCGGGGAAAGGAGTCCCGGAATGTCCACCGTCACCACTGCAAGTGCAGGTCGGGAACATCGCGTCACCGTCCGGTCCCTGGCCGGACGCAAGAAGCGCGGCGAGCGCATCACCATGCTCACCGCCTACGACTTCACCTTCGCGCGCATCTTCGAGAACGCCGGCATCGACCTGATCCTGGTCGGTGACTCGCTGGGGAACGTGGTGCAGGGGGCCGACACGACCCTGCCCGTGACCCTGGACGAGATGATCTACCACACGCGCCTGGTGGCCCGCGGATTGTCCCGGGCGATGCTGGTGGGCGACATGCCCTTCGGCAGCTACCAGGTCAGCCCCGAGGACGCCGTGCGCAGTGCGATCCGGCTGGTCAAGGAGGGCGGCGCCCAGGCGGTGAAGCTCGAGGGCGGCCTCCACACGGGGCCGGCCATCGAGCGGATCGTCGCTGCGGAGATCCCGGTCATGGGCCACGTCGGCCTGACCCCCCAGGCCGTCAATCGGATGGGCGGATTCCGGGTCCAGGGAAGAGGCGAGAAGGGCGCGGCGCGGATCGTCGACGACGCGCTGGCAGTGCAGGAAGCCGGCGCGTTCGCTTGCGTGCTCGAAGGCGTTCCGGCCTCGCTCGCCAGCGAGATCACGCTGCGGCTCGACATCCCGACGATCGGGATCGGCGCCGGCGCGGATTGCGACGGCCAGGTGCTCGTGATGCACGACCTGCTGGGGCTGAACGACTGGACGCCGAGCTTCGTGAAGCAGTTCGCGAATCTCGGGGCCGTGGCTTCCCAGGCGGCGCGTGCTTTCGCCGAGGAAGTGCAGAACGGCAAGTTCCCCGACGAAGAGCACAGCTACTCTTAACCGCGATCTGGCCCCCATTCCCATGAAGGTCGTCGAATCGCGGTTGGAGCTGCAGCGCCTCTCGGACGAGGAGCGCGCCCGGGGTCAGCGCATCGCGCTGGTGCCTACCATGGGCGCGCTCCACGCCGGGCATCTGTCGCTGGTGGATGCCGGTCGCAAACGCGCCGACCAGGTGTGGGTCTCGATCTTCGTCAATCCGACGCAGTTCAACGAGGCCAACGACTTCGAGGGCTACCCGCGCGAGCTGGAACGCGATCTCGATGCCTGTCGGCAAGCCGGCGTCGACATCGTCTACGCACCCGGCGTGGACGACGTGTATCCGCAAGACGCGCAGACCTGGGTCGACGTCGAGACGCTGACCCTGCCGCTCTGCGGTGCGTCGCGTCCCGGACACTTCCGCGGCGTCACGACGGTCGTCGCGAAGCTCTTCCTGGCCGCCAAGCCCCACGTTGCGGTGTTCGGCCAGAAAGACTTCCAGCAGCTGGCCGTGATCCGGCAGATGACCCGGGACATGGGCTTCGACGTCGAGATCGTCGGCGGCGCGATCGTGCGAGAGCCCGACGGAGTGGCGCTTTCTTCTCGCAATGTCCGGCTCGGGCCGGAAGCGAGGCGCCAGGCCGTGGCGCTGGTGCAGGCCCTCGACGCCGTCGAGGCAGCCGCTGCGTCCGGTGAGCGCGACAGCGGGGCGCTGCTGGCCCTGGCGCGCACGCACATCGAGTCCGCCCCCCAGGCGCGCGTCGACTACATCGAGTTGCGAGATCCCGATTCCCTCGAGACAGCCCCCGAGACGCTGGCGGCAGCGACCTTGCTGGCCCTGGCCGTGAACTTCACCCCCGATCCGTCCGGCGAAGGCGCCGATGTCCGACTCATCGACAATCGCCTGCTCTCTTTCGATCGCTCACGGGCGACAGAGCACCACCCTTCTGGAGACTCCCAATGATCCGAACCATGCTCAAGTCCAAGATCCACCGAGCGACCGTCACCGAGGCCAACATCGAGTACGAGGGAAGCGTGACCATCGATCTCGATCTGCTCGAGGCGGCCGATCTGCTGCCCTACGAACGGGTCGACATCTGGGACTGCACGAACGGCTCCCGCCTCAGCACCTACGCGATCGAAGGCGAACGCGGGTCCGGCGACATCTGCATCAACGGTGCCGCCGCCCACCTGATGAAGCCGGGCGACAAGGTCATCATTGCGAGCTTCGTGCAGGTCGACGACGCCGAGGCGAAGGCGTGGGACGCGAAGCGGGTCTTCGTCGACGAGCAGAACAACATTCGCGACTGACCCGCAACTGACTCGCAGTGGCCTCGCGGGTAGCCGGGCGCCTGGGCATGGAGGAGAGCTAGGATCCCCCATCTGGAAGGGGGTGTGGTGCCGTGCCGGCGAAACCCGCGAAGCAGGCGGCTGGAAAGGCCGCCAAGAAAGCGCCTGGAAAGGCCAAGAGCGGGAAGTCGACGGGGGACAAGCCCGTCGCGACCAACCGTCGCGCTCGCTACGACTACGAGATTCTCGAGACCTTCGAGGCGGGGATCTCGCTGTTCGGTCCCGAGGTGAAGGCCCTGCGTGAGGGACGCGCGAACCTGCGTGAGTCGTTCGCGCTGATCCGTGCCGGCGAAGCGTACGTCCAGCAGCTGCACATCTCGCCCTATGAGCCCGCGTCACGCGGCAACCCGAGCGACCCGACACGCGAGCGCAAGCTGCTCCTGCATCGCGGCGAGATCGCCAAGCTGGTGGGGCGGGTGGCAGAGCGCGGCAACACGCTGGTTCCACTCTCCATCTACTTCAAGAACGGTCGCGCCAAGCTCGAGCTCGCGCTCGCGCGCGGCAAGCACACCTACGACAAACGCGCCGCGCTCCGGAAGCGTGAAGACGACGAGACCGCTCGCCGGGCAATGCGCGAACGCGGAGGCGTGCAGCGACGTTGAGCCTTCCCGCCGGCGCCTTGCGAATGGCGCTCGTGGCCCTCGCGGTCGCGACGGCGGGAGGATGGGCGTGCGGCGGGGCGTCACCGCTTGCGACTTCGGATTCGGCCACCTCGACGGCCGACTACCAGCCGGATCGCCGTGACTACATGGCGTTTCGCGCGGCCTGGCCCGACGTGCTCGAGCCGAACTACCTGCCGTTCATGGTGCATCGGAAGCCCAGTGACGCGGCCAGCGGGGACCTGCTGCTCTTCTGTCGCTGGCCCGAAGAAAGCATGCCGATACCGGTCTTCGTCGAGGAGCCGGCGATCCCCGAGGCCCTTCAGAATGAATTCGCTCCTGTCGCGCCCGAACTCCTGACCGCCGCGATGCGCCGTGCGCTCGCGACCTGGGAGGAGGCACTCGAGGGGCTCGTGTCGTTTCGACTCGTCGACACCCGAGAGGAAGCGCTGCTGCGCCTGCGTCTGCTCCCCGAACGGGCTCCATCCCCCGAGCCGCAGCTGCGGGTCCTGGGCGTGACCGCTGCCGTCGGGCGCGCCTGCCGGCCCCAGGGCTGGGACCCGGAATCCGAGCGAATGGATGTCCGCTTCGAGATTCCCGAGGTCGTCGTTTTCGCAGCCGACGAGTACGGACTGCTCACGGAATCCCAGATCGAGGCGGTGGCCCTTCACGAGATCGGCCACGCCCTGGGCATGCGCGGCCACAGTCCCCTGCCGACGGACTTGATGTATCGCGTGCTCGGCGAGCGGGTCGCCGCCGAAGGCCTGTCCGATGCCGACCTCAACTCGTTCGTCTCCTTGTACCGCTTGCCGAACGGCGCGCACTTCGGTCACGTGCCCCCCGACGGTCCCACTCCGAAGCGCGCATCCGAACCCCCATCTGGGGGGCCCCGGCTGGCGCTCGCGCCTCACGTCGACGCGCGGCTGGGCTTCGAGCTGCGCGCGCCCGCAGGCTGGGTGCGCGCCCCTCACCGCCATGGTCTGTTCACGGCCGACGGCCCCATCTGGGACCACGACGTGTCCCTCGAAATCTTCATCTGGCCCTATCCGACGGTGGAGTCCTTTCTCGAGCGCTTCGGTCCGGGGCTCTTCGATGGAACCTGGAGGCGGTACAGTGCCCCTGTCGTCGTCGCCGGCCGACCCGGTGTCGAGGTGGCGGTCGAAGACGCGACGGGCGAGATTGCGCTCGACTTCTTCGTCGTCGCGCTCGGAGACGGGCGTGTGATGGTGATTCTGGCATCGTGTCCGGCGGCGCTCGAGAAGGACTGGCGTCCGTGGTTCGAGGCCGTGCTTGCAACGATCGAGATCCGGTAGACACCAGACGCAGGGCGCCGACAGGCGAGGGGGGACGTCATGAGTGAAGCCACGACTCCGGTCCCGGGCAGCTTCGAGATCGGTCCGCTGTCCATGGCGGAAACCCTCGACGTGGGTTTCCAGCTGCTCAAGAGCCACTTCACCGTGCTGGGGGTGCTGAGCCTGTTGGGTCAGGCGCCGACGATCCTGGTGTTCATGCTGTTCGGATGGATGCTCGACCCCTTCGCGCTCCAGAACGGTGAGCTGCCCGACATCGGCGCCGTGTTCATCGTCAGCGTCGCACTCTGGGTCCTGGCCATGCTCGTGCTGCTGCCGGTGGTGATCGGTGCCATCACCGCGGTGGTGAGCGACATCTATCTCGGGGCCGAAGTGTCGGTTTCCGGGGCGCTGCAGCGGGGTGTCGCGCGCATGTTCCCGCTGATGTTCACCTATATCATCTTCAGCTTGATCCTCATCGTCGCGATGTTCCTGGCAGTGGCCGCGGTGGCGCTGGTGTTCGTGGCCCTGGGTGGCCTCTTCCAGGGGTCTGCGGTGGGCGTGGCGGTGGTCGTCCTGCTGGTGCTGGTTGCGGTGCCGGCGATGTTCGCCCTGGGCGGGCTGCTCACCCTGGTGCCGGGCGTGCTGGCCGCGGTCGTGGTGCTCGAGGGCATTTCCTACTTCGAGGCCGTGGCGCGGACCTGGACCCTGGTGTCCAGTGCACTGACACGCTTCATCGGGCTCGGACTCGTGATCTACATGCTGCTGCTGATCCTGCCCACCGGCGTGCAGTTCATGGTCGGCGCGATCCCGGTGGTGGGCGCCGTGGTGTGGGGAATCGTGCAGGCGCTGTGTCAGGCCTATCTCTATACGACGACGATCGTCGCGTACTTCGACGTCCGTTGTCGTGTCGAGTCGTTCGACCTCGAACATCTCGCACAGCTCGTCGAAGGCGAGGGCGTCGGCGCGGTGCCTCATCCGCCCGGTAGCTACTCGACCGGTCCGCCCGGTAGCTGATGTCCGACGGTCTGACGCCCGAACGGGCGCGTGCACTGGCGCAGGAGATCCTCGAGCGGCCGGAGTACGCGCGCCACCGTGCGGACCCGAGCGTCCTCCAGGAATGGATCGACAGCTTCGCCGCCTGGCTCGGCTCGACCTGGGACGCACTCGCGGGCCTCGTGCCCGATTGGGTGACGGACATCTGGGAGGCGTTCTGGTCCGGACTCGGCGGGCTCGTGAATCTGCTGATCGGCAGTGACGGGTCGGTGGCCGTGCTGCGGCTGGTGCTGGCGGCGGCGGTCCTGGGCGCCATCGGGATCCTCGTGCATCGCGTGCTTCGGGAAGCCCGTGCGCGCGCCGCCGAGCTACCCGAAGTCGAGGGCGACGCCTCGAGGGCGGGCCCCCGCTTGATCGACGAGGCGGACCGCCATGCGGGCGAGGGTCGCTTCCTCGAGGCCGCGCACTGCATCCAGCTGGCGGCGTTGCAGGTGCTGCTTCGCAAGAAGCGCCTCGAGCTCGAACGCTCGGACCCGAACCGCACCCTGCGCCGGCGGCTTGCGGACGCCCCCGTCCCGGCGACCCTGCGCGATCGCTTCCTGGCGCTGCTCGACCGGCTCGAAGGACAGTGGTTTCGCGACCGCATCGATGACCGCGACCTGTACGGCGACTGGCGGGCGCTGCACGCACAGATCGAAGCGTTGCCGGAGCGTCGATGAGTCGGTCCAAGCTGCTCTTCGTCGTCGTGCTGGTGTTGCTGACCCTGGTGAACTTCCTGTGGCCGAGCCCGCCGTCGCCGCTCACGAGCTCGAGCTTCGGCACCTCGGCGAGCGGACACGGCGCGGTCTATGAACTGCTGGCGGAATCCGGCCGCACGCGCGGGCGCAGCTTCGAGTCCGGACGGCGCCTCCGGGGAGACGGGCCCATCTGGTGGATCGACCCCCTCGGCGTGTGCGACGGGCGCATCGCGAGCCGCGGTGAGGCCGATGTGCTCGACGCCGAGGACGTGCAGTGGCCCGCGGGTCGCTGGTTGCGGGAGGGCGGGAGCGCCCTCGTGTTCCTGCAGTCTGCGGACGCGGGTGGGCCGGTGCTTCCACCTCAGGACAGCCTGGTCGTCTGCGACGCCATCGCGGGCGTGCCGCTGCCCCGCCGAGACCGCCTCACCCGGGCCGAAGTCGAAGGCCCGCCGTACCCCAACGCGGCCCGTTTCCGGGTGGAGGGGCCTCTCGCCCCGACGGCTCGCTTCCTCGCCCAGTCGAAGGTCTACGTCTTCGAGGAGCCTCTCGACTGGCAGGTCTCCGCCCGGATCCGGAACGGCGAGCAGGGCGAGGCGCACCCGTTCGTGCTCAGCCGGCCCCTGGGCGAGGGATGGCTCGTGGTGGTCGCGGATTCGGGCTTCACCCACAACGCCTGGCTCGACCAGGCCGGCGCCGCGGCCTTCGTCGTCGATCTCGTCGACGCCCATGGACCGCCTCGCTTCGACGAGCGCGAGCACGGCTTCGTCCCGGAGACCAACGCGTTCCGGTTCATCGCGGCGTCTTCCGCCGCCCCTGTCTTCGCGGGGTTGATCGTTCTCGGCGGGCTCTACGCCTGGCGCGGAAACGCGTTGCCGGCCCGCAGCGTCGGTGAGTTCGATCCCGCGACACCCACCCTCGACAACTACGTGGCGTCGATGTCGTCGCTCTACGACCGCAGTCGCGATCATTCCCAGGTGCTCGAGCGCTACCGCGCGCTGACGGCGTCACGGCTCGAGCGCTACTTCGGGCTGCCCCACGACGTCAGTCGACGGGCGCTGGTCGAGCGCATCGAAGGCGACCCGCGCAGGCCGCAGGACACGAAGGTCGGTTCCGAAGCCGCCTCGCGCCGGCGCGCGCGACTCGCGAGCCTCATGGATTCGCGCCCCGTGACATCGGCAGCAGAGCTCGAGGCGGCCGTTCGTGAGCTGGATGCACTCGTGATGGAGGTAACGCGTTGACCGAAGAAGCTTCGAGCACGGTGACCGGGCACTACGCGACGCTGCGAGAGCGCGTCGGCGCAGTCGTCGTGGGGCAGGAAGAGGCGGTGCGCCTGGCCACCATCACCCTGCTGTGCTCCGGGCACAGCCTGATCGAGGGCGTGCCGGGCGTCGCCAAGACGCTGCTGGTTCGCACCCTCGCGAGCGCTCTCGGCATTCGCTTCGGACGGGTCCAGTTCACGCCGGACCTGATGCCGAGCGACATCCTCGGGACGCCGGTGCTCGATCCGGCCGCCGGGCGCTTCAACTTCCGCGCGGGACCGATCTTCACCGACCTGCTGCTGGCGGACGAGATCAACCGCGCGTCTCCCAAGACCCAGGCGGCCCTGCTCGAAGCCATGCAGGAACGCTTCGTGACGGTGGACGGCGAGCGGCATCCGCTGGGCGAATGGTTCACCGTGTTTGCCACCCAGAACCCCGTCGAGCAGGAAGGCACCTATCCGCTGCCCGAGGCCGAACTCGATCGCTTCCTGTTCAAGATCGTGGTCGACTACCCGGCGGAGGATCACGAACGGGCGCTGCTGGTGCTGCACCACGCCGGCGAACCTTCGGCGACGCCCGCCGAGGTGGCGGCGGTGCTTCAGCGCGACGAGCTCGCCGCGGCGCGAGAGCTGGTGCGGCGGGTGATCGTGCGGGACGAGATCGTCGCCTACGTCTCGGACCTCGTCCGCGCGACCCGGGCAGACTTCCAGTACGCGCTCGGCGCGTCACCGCGGGCAGGCCTGCTGCTGTTGCGGGCGGCGAAGGCCGAAGCAGCGCTCGAAGGACGCGACTACGTCTTGCCCGAGGACGTGCAGACGGTCTTCTTTCCCGCCCTGCGCCACCGGGTGGTGCTCGACCCCGCTTCGGAAGTCGAGGGCCTGACGGCAGACGCCGCGCTCGAGCGCACCCTGCGAACGGTGACCGTTCCCCGGTGACCGCGTTGGCGCCGGCATCGCTGGCCGCACGGATCTCGCTTTCGCCCGACGCCAGGCTGTTGGCGGCGGTGGGCCTGTGGGTGCTGGCTGCCGCAGCCAGCGTGGTGCTTCCGGCGCTCGCCCTCGCGGTGGTCGTGGCCGCATGCGCGCTCGCGGGGGCGGTCGTCCTCGACTTCGTCCTGCTGCTTCGGACGCCGCGCCTGGCCCTCGCGCGGCGCGCGCCGGAACGACTCCAGGTGGGGAGCGCGAGCCAGCTCGCCGTCGAGGTGTCGAACCCGGGCATGCGTCGCGTCGTCGCAGACCTCTACGACGAGGTGCCCCGGGATCTCGCGTTCACCGATCCGACCTTTCCCGGCGTCGCCCTCGAGCCCGGCGAGACGAAGCGTCTCGTCTATCGCGTCGCGCCCCAGGTGCGGGGAGACCGGGGCTTCGGTCCGCTGGCGTCCCTGGCGCGTTCGCCCCTCGGCTTGCTGCGCCGACGTGTCGTCGCCGGTGCCGGCGAGTCGGTGCGCGTCCTGCCGGATACCAGCCGCTTCCTGCCCGCCGAGGCACTGTCCCCCAAGCAGGTGCTGGCTTCGCTCGGCGTCAAGCCTGCGCGGCAGCGCGGTGAGGGCACCGAGTTCGAGTCCTTGCGCGACTACGTGCTCGGAGACGACCCCCGTCGCATCGACTGGCGGGCTACCGCACGGCGCGGGCGCCTGGTGACGCGCCTCCACCAGCACGAGCGGAATCACACGGTGATGATCGCCCTCGACGCGAGTCGTCTGATGGGAAGCCACGTCGGCGCTACGCAGCGCACCAAGCTCGACACGGCGGTGGACGCCGCGCTGGCGCTGGCGTGGTCGGCGCTGCATGCCGGGGACCGTGTCGGGCTCGTCGTCTTCGACCGGGAGCGGCGCCTCTTCCTCGAACCCCAATCGCGTCGCGCGTCCCTGCGAGCGTTCGTGGAGAGCCTGGCACCTGTGCAGTCGCGCTTGGTCGAGGCCGACTATCGCGTGCTGAGTGCATCGCTCCTGGGTCGTCGCCAGAAGCGTTCGCTGGTGGTGCTGCTGACCGACTTCGCCGAGACCGACCCGGACGCCATCGTGACGCCGGTCTCGCTGCTGGCGAGGCGCCATCGCGTGCTGCTGGTCGCCCTGCGCGACCGACGCTTCGACGCGCTCGACCCGCGGCGGGCGCGGACCCGGGGCGACGTCGAGGAGACCGGTCTGTACGAGCGCATCGTGCTCGACGATCTGCTGCGGGAACGCGAGCAGACCCTCGCCCGGTTGCGTCTCGCGGGCATCGAGACGCTGGACCTCGTCTCGGAAGAAGTCACGCCGTCGGTCCTGAACCGCTACCTCGCGATGCGCCACGAGGGCTGAACGGGCCGCCGGGACAGTGCTCGGCAGCAGGCCGGAAGCTCCCGCTACCGCAGGGCGGTGAGCCAGTCGGTGTCGACGTCGCCATCGCGGGCGAGCCTTCGAAGCCATAGGTGCGCGATGACGAGCAGGACGAAATAGGCACCGGCGACAGCGAGGCGGGGCGTCGTCCCGAGCGCCGATTCTCGCACGAAGCTCTCGGTGAGCGCGGCGAGCAGGAAGAGCGGGATGGAAAGGGCGACCAGCAGCAGGGCCGGCACCGCGTCCTCGCGCAGGGCGGTCATCCGTCGACGACGGCCGGGTGCCGCGACCGCCGCGCCGAGCACCAGTCCGCCCGCGCAACACAGGGTGATGGCGGTCAGTTCCGGGATGGCGTGGGGAGCGATCCACGCGACGAACGCCACTGGCATCGCGTCCTGCAGGAACAGGCTCGCAAAGGCGCCCAGCATGAGCCCGTTGTAGAGCTGCAATAGCGTGCTCGGGACGCCGGCGAGGATGCCGGTCGCGAACGAAAGCAGGCCGACCTTCGTGTTGTGTGTGAAGAGGAAGGACCCGAACAGCACGTTGCGTCCGACGGGCTGCTCGGATCGTTCGAAGAACGCGGCCCGCGCGTCTTCCGACGCCCAGAGCCGATCGATACGCTCGGGCGTGTAGCCGAAGCCCGCGGGCAGCAGGACGTAGAGGGCCGACGGGTCCTGGTGGGTGATCGAGCCGCCGACGGTGGCGCCGAGCAGCAGCAGCAGCCAGGCCATGGCGACGGCCCGCCAGCTGGCGCGCGCCAGTCTGGGCAGCTCGCGGCGGAAGACCCGACGCTCGTGTTCGCTGGCGCCCGCCGAGTAAAGGAAAGCGTACGCTCGGACGCAGAGTCCATTGAGATGTCGGATGGCGTCCGGGTCTGCGTTGCGATCCCGCAGGCGAGACAGCCGGGCGCTGCTGGAACGGTACAAACGGGCGAGCTCGCGAAGCTCGTCGAAGGGCAGGGCGCGGGCTCGGAGCTTCTCGGCGCGGTCGATCAGCACCTCGAGGCGTTCGAGCTCGAGCTGGGGATGCCGGCGTGCGAGGCCCGGATCGACGAGATTCGTCACGCCGGGAAATGTAGGGTACGAAGAGCCGCGGTGACGACGGCGCGACCTGGAAGACGAGCGCCGAACGGACGGGAGAGCATGAGTCAGGCACCTGCCTCGGGCATGGACACCGCGACCCGCCGCGAAACCGCGCTCGGCGGCGCGCAGGTGATCCGCTCGCCGGAGCAGGTCGCCCTCGATCTCCCGATCGCGGGGCCCATGAGCCGGTTGCTCGCGTACAGCGTGGACTGGGGGCTCATCATCATCTTCGAGGTGCTCCTGGCCACCACGCTCGTCTTCATTGCGATTTCCCTGGCCGAGCTCGATCAGCTTCAACAGATGACAGGCTGGCTGGAAGAGGCCCGGTCGGACCTCGAGCAGGGCGAATTCAATGCCGGGGGTTGGCTGCTGATGATGGCCGGCGTCTGGATCTTGTTCGACTTCATCCTGCAGTCCGGGTACTTCATCGCATGCGAGGTGCTGATGCAGGGCCGGTCTCCGGGCAAGGCCGCCTTCGGCATGCGGGTGGTGCGTGACGGCGGGCTGCCCATCACCCTGCGCGCGTCCGCGATCCGGAACCTGTTGCGCGCGGTGGACATGATCCCGGTGGGCCAGTACGTGGTCGGCTTCACTTCGATGGTCGTTTCCAGGGACGTCCGGAGGTTGGGAGACTTCGCCGCCGGAACATTGGTGATCCGCGAGGACCGGGCGCCGCCGGCCCGTCCCATCCCCGTCGACGCCGAGCCGCGCCTGGGCGCTCCGGCGTTCCGCTTCGAGCGCGACCAGCTGGCGGCCGTCGGGGCAGTCGAGCTTCGCCTGGTCCGCCAGACCCTGCGCCGCATCGACGCCTTGCCGACCTGGAAGCGGGTCCAGGTGCTCGAGCGGACCTGTCAGGCCATCGGCAAGCGGATCGGCTGGCGGGAGCCCCTGGAACCGGACCACTACCGGGACTTCCTGCTGGCCCTGATGCGGGACGCCGAGGGCCGCTGAGCGGCCTTCCATCTGCGGCTCATCTCCGCCTCCATCTCAGTCCGGGGCCTGCCGATAAGGTACCCATGCGGGATGTCGAAAAGCCGCCGGGAAACGCGCGGATCGCGGCCGCGCTGCTGGACGTCCTGACGGCCTCGGGTAGCGCCGCTGCGCGCGCGCGCGCCGAGCGGGCCCTCGAGGACGGCACCCCGCCGCGGCGCCGCCGGACCGACTGGATCGATTCCAGTCGCCTGCGGGATGCATTCCGCGCCGGCGCAGTGGGTCCGCCGCTCGCGCGCCGGGTGGGTCGGGCCCTGGTCGCCCCCCAGGCCATCGGCTTGCTGCTCAGCTATGCGGGCATCGCGACGCCCGAGAAGGCCTATCGACGTTGCAATGCCCTGCTGGCCCGGGAAGAGCCCGGCGACCGCTTCGAAGCCGTCGAGGTCGGCGAGGGCCGGGCGCGCGTCGCCTTCCACCCGGCCAAGCCCTCGTCCCAGGACGTGCTGTTCTGCTCGGTTCGCCTGGGCATGCTCGAGGCCATGACGCCGCTGTACGGCCTGCTGCCGGCGCGGGTCAGGGAAAGCGCCTGCGCGCACCGCGGCGCGCCGGCTTGCGTGTACGAGCTGAGCTGGCGGCGAACTCCTCGTTCCGGCCTGTTGCTGGGGTCCCTCGTCGGTGCGGTGCTGGGCGCGGCGGCGGGTGCGGGACTCGCCGGTCTCGCGGGCCTGGCAGGGCCGTTCGCGGTTTCGGCCGCCTTGCTCGTGTCGATCACCGGCGCGGCGGCGGGGCGCTCGATCGATCTCGCGCGGCAGCTCGACGCCGTGGCCAAGGGAGGCCTCGGCCACCTGGCACTGCTCGACCAGGCCGACGGCGTCCTGGCCGAGAAGATGGACCTGCTCGCGAAGGTCGAGAATGCGGCCCCCGAGCCGGGCGCCGAGCGGACGCTCGGCTCGTCGCCCTTGCGCACGCGTGACGCGCAGGCGACCCAGGCCGCCGGGTTGGCGCGCCAGCTCCACCAGCCCGTGGCGGCTTTGCAGCGATCCCTCGACGGGCTGCGCACGCTTCTCGGAAGCGATTCCAGCGAGGCGCGGGCGCTGCTCGATGCCGGTTTCGCGGCGAGCCGCGAACTGCACGCGATCGGCACCCAGGCATCGACGTCGACGGGAGAGGCCGGCAGCGCGAAGCCCGCGCCCGCCGATCTCGCGGACATCGTGCGGCGGGGCGTCGCGAGCGTGAAGTCCGAGCTGCCGGACGGCCTGGAGATCGCTCTCGCGATCGACTGCGAGCCCGCTCCCGTCCGCTGTCAGCCGTTCCAGCTCGAGCAGGTGGTGATCCAGCTGGTGACGAACGCGGCAGCCGCGATGAATGGTCGCGGCGCGGTGCAAGTCGAGCTTCGCGCCTGCCCGGAAGGCTACGAGCTGGCGGTCGCCGACGACGGCGAGGGCATCGATCCCGAGATCCTCGACGCGCTGTTCGATCCGTTCTTCGAGAAGCCCCCGGGCGGTGACGGCGGGCTGGGTCTCACCATCTGCTACCGCATCGTGAAGCAGCACGGCGGCGAGCTGGCGGTGCACTCGGAGCCGGGGCGCGGGACGCGTATCGCCGTGGTCCTGCCCGCAGAGGACGACGCTTCACAGGCCCTGCCCACGAAAACCTAGCCACGAAAACCTAGCCACGAAAAACTAGCTACGAGAGGCTAGTGCCCTCGCGTCCGGGTCAGGGCGCCTTGCAGTAGTCGATCCTGAAGTCGCACAGGCCGAGCATCTCGAGCATGGCGTGGCAGGGCGGCCGGTCGAGTGGCGTGCAGCGCGCGCGCTCGGTGAAGATGCCGCCGACCACCGCGACGTCCTGGGCGGCAAAGTTCGAGCAGGTGAGCGAAAGCGGGTCGTCCTGGACGAAGCCTTTGCTCAGGCTGAAGGGCGCCGAGCGCCAAGGGGGATCGCTGGCGCGTGCGGTGATGCCGCGGATGCGGAACTCGTACGAGGTGTCGAGGTTCGTGGGGTTGCCGCCGCCGTCGACTTCGACGGGCGCCAGCCAGGTGGCGCACCATTCACCGCGGTCCATTCCGGCTGCCGCCAGCACCGTGACGATCTCGCTGCCGCCGCTGTCCTGTACGCGTCCATCCACGACCGCCACGGCGTCGGAGCCCGCTTTGTGGATGGCGACCTGCGGCAGGTTGCGCAGGCAGACTTCGTTGTCCGGGTCCTCGTTCTCGCTCAGCAGGTCGAGGCGGGGCAGGGCGTCGAGGAAGCACCAGGTGGGGAAGTCGCGCTTGGGGGTGCGGGGCTCCGTCGTCCCGACGACCACCGGAGCCGCCTCGCCCGGGTCGAGGGCCTCGACGATGCGCGTGTTGCCGTCGTCCGGGTGGTAGGCGGCGTGTCCGACGCCGCGGGGGCGGAAGCGTCTCTTCGGCCCCGTCTTGTACGCGTAGTCGCGCGCTTCGAGCCGGGTCGAAGGGCTCGGCAGGGCCTTCGCGAGCTCGGCCAGCTTCACCGCCAGGTAGGCCCCGGTCCCCGGCCCGTAATAGTCGGACGCGCCCTCGTAGTGCTGGGCGTCGTATTCCTCCGTCGTGGGGAAGTACGAGACGTGGCCGTTGCCGAAGCCCACGAGCACGACGCGCTCGGGGTCGATTCCCTGCTGCATCCCCACCAGTGCGCGTGTGCGGGCGCCCATCATGGTGGTCATCTCGCCGGGAACCCCCACGAGCACGGTCTCGCCGATCCGCAGGATCGTGAGCGGCGCCTTGGCGGGGGGCGGGTTCGACTTGAACTCGGCGCTCCCGAGGGACACGCGGAAGCGCCCCAGATCGAAGGTCATGGGCGCGATCTTCGAGCCGTGCTGGGTGCGCCGGAAGCTCGTGATCTCTTCCCGGTGCGCCAGCTCGTAGAAGATGGTGCGGCCGTCGGCGGCGCCACCCAGTTCGGCGACACCTCCCTCCGGTCGCGTGGGTGTGTCGTGCGCGTACTTCTGGCCGTCGAAGGGGTCTTCGAAGGCGACGTCGGTGAGGCGTGTGATCTCCTCGTACTGGAACGCGAGCTTCGGGCTCGGCTCGTTCGCCCCGGGCAGGGCGCTGCAGAGCCCCTCGCCGATCGCGTCCGACAGGTTCAGCAGGTCGCCGCGGTCGCGAGTGGTCCACTGGGTGGTGACGTCACCCTGGGCGCCGTTGAAGAGCGCAACGACGGGAAAGCTGCCATCGCTCGCACAGGCCGTGGGCAGCTCGCCGCGTTCCATGCGCAGGGCCGTGAAGCCGAGCAGGTCTGCGGCATATACCTCGACGGCCGCGGGCAGCACGGTGGTGTGGGTCGCCAGGAAGCCCGCGAGTGCGATCCGCTTCGACCCGCTCACGTCCAGCACCTCGATCACGTCGACCCGCGGCGTGACGGCGAGACAGGCGAGCTCGTGGAAGCGTTCCGGAGACGCGAGGGGGTGGGACGCGTAGGGCAGGGCCGGGCAGCGGCTGGCACCGCTGGCCGGCGCCTTCGTCAGGAAGTCCAGCGCTTCGCGGTTGCGCAGGAAGGCGCCCAGCGCGCGGTTGCGAAACACGCCGGGGATCGACGAATGACCCGTGCGCAGCCGCGCGGGCTGCTGCGCGGCGACCGCATCGCGGATCGTGCGGGCGATGCGGTCCGCGAGGAACTCGAACAGGTCCGGGTCGAAGCCCGCGATGTGACTCGCGTAGGCGTTGTAGAGCCTCGAGCTGAAGAAGTTGCCCGGGCTCAGGTGGTTCTCGGTGGCGGTGAGCAGCAGGTTCTCACGCCCGATGTGGGCCGTGGCATCGTCGCGGCCGAGCTTGTCGGCCACCCGGTCGGCGAGGCCGTTCGGCAGGATCATGAGGTCGGTCGAGACCAGCACGGCGGCCTCGCAGCCCGCGTCGCGCAGGTAGATGGCCCGGGCCTGGAGAGGCGTCCAGGCGCCCCGGGACATGCGGCTCTCGATCGAGAAGCCCCCGAGTGGGAAGCCCGGCGGGGGCGTCAGATCGCCCCGGGCAGCCCCTGCCACGAAGCCGCTACAGCCGCCCGTCGCGAGGGTCTTGCGCTGGGGAATCGTCCCCTGGATCGACGCACAGGCCACGAACAGACCTGCAGCCAGCGCCAGGAGCGTGCGAAGCGACAAGACGGACCTCCAGGAAGCAGGACTTGCAACGTGAGACCGCGGCCTTACCCTACCGCGCTCGCCGGCCGAAGAGCCAGTGAGGGTCTCGAGGGACGCTTCTGCCGTTCTGCCCTACAGGCAGGCTCGGAAAAATAGCCCCGAGAGAAGCAACGGAAACGCCATGAGCGCAGCAGCTGCCCCATGGGCAGCTGCGGAAAAAGAAGGGGGCGAATTGGATTTCGACGGGTAGTCGAAGGTTCACGCTGCGTGCCGACGTCGTCGTACCGTCGTTAATCAGGCGACAAGTTGGTAGACATAACTGCCGACGACAACTACGCACTCGCTGCTTAGCTGAAACTAAGTTAGCGACACCCGTCCGCGACGCCTTCTAGCGGGTTGCGGGTGTCATCAGGAGGCTGGTCTCCCCGGCGCTGACAGGCCGCACGTGGGAGGCGAGACCGATGTCTGTATAGGGTTCCGTACTCCCGACTTCGAGATCGCGGCGCCCGAAATTGATCGAAGTCTACGCACGTAGACGCGTGTTCTAGAAGCTATGCGGACGCGGGTTCGATTCCCGCCGCCTCCACCATTTTTCGCTGCAAGATCGGTCGGTTATGAGGGCCGGTTTCGAAGTGACGCACAAGTGACGCACAGGCTCGGTCCGACCAACGCGCTAAGGGGACCGGGCCGGGCACCCGATCTGGTTGGGAGGAGGTCCTCCCGATGGCGCAGCCGGTCGAGGAGCTCGGGGCTCGGGTAGTGGCCCGCTTCGTCCACCAGCAGCAGCGTGAACGAGCGCCCCTGGTACTTCCCGTAGTCGGCGGGGCCGTCGAGCTGGCCGAGTTCGACGTACGCGCCGCGACCCCCGGCCAGGAAGAAGTCGAACTTTAGCCGGCCGAATCGCAAGGAGAAGAGCGTGTCATCAGAAGCCAACACGGCAGTGGGCCCGAGCTGCCTCGCTCATCCCTCCACGGGCGCGACGTCATCGAGGAAGCGCCGGATCCGCTCGTAGTACGGGCGTCCGCCGACCTGGACCGTGTCGTTGTGGCCCGCGCCGACGAGGGTCTCGAACGCCTTGGGCTCGGGGGCTGCATCGAAGAGGGCGCGGCCGAGGGCAAAGGGCACGATCTCGTCCCGATCGCCGTGGAGCGAGAGCAGCGGCGCGCGCAGGTTCGCGATCTTCGTCTCCGAATCGAAGCGTCCCCGAACGAACGGAGCGGCGATCGGCAGGATGCCGCCGGCCATGCCGGAGAGCGACGTGAAGGTGCTCTCGAGGATCACGCCCGCGACGGCTCGGTCCTGCACGAGATCGACCGCGATGGCGCCGCCGAGAGATCGGCCGAACACGATGATGCGCTCTTCGGGGATGCCGCGCTGCCCGGTCAGGTGGGCGAGACCGGCGCGCGCGTCAGCCACCACGCCGGCCTCGCTCGGCGTGCCCTCGCTCATCCCGTAGCCGCGGTAGTCGAGCAGCAGCACGCTCGCGCCGAGACCGACGAGGCCCGCGGCGTTGGGCAGACGGTGCGACGCGTTCCCGGCGTTGCCGTGCAGGAAGAGGATGGCTCGGGTGGCGCCCGACGCAGGCAGCCAGAAAGCGTGGATGCGAACCCCGTCCTCGGTCTCGAGGTAGACGTCCTCGCCCACCACGCCGACCTCTTCGGGCCGGATGTCCACACCCGGCGTCGGGTGGAACAACAGGCCATCGACGATCCGACTCCACATGACGACCACCAGGACGAGCGCCGCCCCGAGAAGCAGAACGAAACGGACGGTCCGCATCCGCCGAGATTAACGAATCGAGCGGCTACTCCCCCGCTGTCGCGGGGCGCTCCGGCAGCGGGCAGCACGCGCCTTCCGAGAAGTCTTGCGACGCGACGTCGAAGCCCCGGTTGAAGCGCGCCCGGAAGTTCTCCCATGCGATCATGGCCGTGATCTCCACCAGCTGCTCGTCGCTCAGGTGTTCGCGCAGGGCGGCGACCAGCTCGTCGCTTGCGTCAGCGGGGGTGCGGGTGAGGGCGACCGCGTAGTCGAGGACGCGCTTCTCGAGATCGCTGAAGACGTCGCTCTCCGCGTAGTCGGAGCTCGCCATCACCTGGGCCTCGCTGAGGCCTTCGGCTCTGCCCACGGCAGAGTTGGCGTCGATTCAGAAGAGGCAGCCGACCATCGAGGCCGCCTTCAAGGAGGCCAGGGACTTGAGGCTCGGCGGGACGCTGCGGGCGCGTCCCCAGCCCAGCTCGAAGCCGCAGGCCGCCCACATCACGCCGCTGCTGCGCGCCATGATGCGCAGCGGGTCGGGGACCTTGCCCTTCGTCTTGGCAGCGACCCGGAAGATCGCCCTGGTGACGAAGCTCGCCTCCTCGTTGCTCGCACCCTTCAGTCTCGCCATGGGATTCTCCTGTCTCCGCTTGCGCTTCGGTTCGTGTCGCTTTGCTAGGCGGTCGCGGCGCGCCCGCGCCGGGCCAACGCGAACGCCGCCCAGCCGATGAGCGCCGCCGGCAGGTAGACGCCGGGCAGGTCGAGCCACACGTGGTGCGGGTCGAGGGCGCCGGTGCTCGTGTCCCAGATGTGCAGCAGCGCGTGGAAGACGAGGAAGAGTGCCGCCGTCGTGGCCAGGGGGACGCGGAAGTGAGGCGCCCGGGCGGCCCACACCAGGGCGATGCCCACCGTCAGGAACGCCAGGCCGATGTCGCGGACGAAGTGTGGGTGGAAGGGGCCCGTGTGGGGCGCCGTCGTCGGCAGGTCGGTGAACCAGTGCATGGGGCCCACCAGCATCCACAGGGCGTTGGCCATACTCCCCAGGCCGATCGCCAGGAAGAGCCAGCCGAAGCCGTCGAGGCGTGTCTCGTTCATGTCGTCCTCCTCATGTCTTCTTCCTGCGCCCGCGCGCGCGGAGTCGCCGCGCGATCGACGCGAGCTGCGCGACGCCCTCGGCAAGGGTCGCGGGGGTCTCGCTCGCGAAGGAGAGGCTGATGTGGCCGGAGCCCCGGCCATCGCTGGCGCCGTCACC
This sequence comes from Deltaproteobacteria bacterium, assembly GCA_029261855.1. GTDB lineage: Bacteria > Myxococcota_A > UBA9160 > UBA9160 > UBA4427 > JAJDAN01. The sequence continues at coordinate 40,176 of JAJDAN010000021.1, read as the reverse complement.
GAAGCCACCGCTGAAGCCATCGCGATAGAAGGCCCTGCCCGAGGCGATCGCGATGCCCCGCGCGCATGCCTCGCGGCGCAGGGTGTCGGCGTCGAGGCCATCCGGGAGTGCGAGCCACACCCCCAGGCCGCCGGTTGGTTGCGACCAGCGAAAGCCTGTCGGCAGGTGCGCGTCGAGGGCGACCAATAGCGCCTCGCGTCGTTCTGCGTAGTGCCGGCGCACGCCGCGCAGGTGGCGCTCCAGGGCACCGGACTCGAGCAGGTCCGCGACGGCGATCTGCGAGAGCAGATCGGGGCCCATGCTCGCGCGCAGTCGCGCCAGCGCGAGGCGTCCGAGTAGCGGCCGCGCGGCCACCACGTAGCCGAGTCGCAGTCCGGGGAAGAGCGCCTTCGAAAAGGTGCCCACGTAGATGACCTGGCCCGCCGGGTCCCGGGCCTTCAGGGCCGAAAGGGGGGCGTTGCCGAAGCGGAACTCGCTGTCGTAGTCGTCCTCGAGGACCGGCGTCTGGGTCGCGTCCGCGAGCTCCATCAGTGCCTGGCGGCGGGCATCCGAGAGCACCGCACCCGTCGGCATCTGCGCCGCCGGCGTGGTGTAGACGAGCTTGATGCGCTGGCTGCGCAGCGCCCGGGCCAGGACGTCGGTGCGCAGTCCGTCGTCGTCCACTTCGATGCCCGTGATCCGGGCCCCCGCCGCAGCGAAGACCATCGTGGCCCCGAAGTAGCCCGGCTGCTCGACGGCCACCGCCTCGCCGGGATCGACGAGCACCCGGGACACGAGTTCGAGGGCCTGCTGGGCGCCGGCGGTGACGAGCACGTCGTCGGCCTCGCAGCCGATGCCCCGGGCCACCAGACGCGTGGCGACCGCGTGTCGCAGCGGCGCGTAGCCCAGCGGGTCGCGGTCGTTGGCGACGTTCGGGAGGGTCTGGGAGATGGCCCGCGACCAGGCACGCTTGAGAGCCGCGAAGGGCAGGGCACCGCTGTCCACCCGCCCGCCCTCGAAGTCGAAGCGCGCCGGGCCGGCGGCCGGCGCCAGCAACCCGGGCGGCGGCGGCGTGCGGCCCAACTGGGACAGCAGCGTGTCCCACGCGAAGGGGCGCTGCGGCTCGGCCTCTTCCCCGGGCTCTTCCCGGGCCTCCTCCCCGGCCCCGGCCCGGCGGGCAGCAGCCCGGGACCCCACGAAGGTGCCCTGGCCGACGTGGGCCACGAGCGCGCCCTCGTCCACCAGCGCTTGATAGGCGCGGGTCGCCGTGTTGCGCGCGATGCAGAGGGTGGCGGCCAGGTCCCGGGAGGCGGGCAGCTTCTCGCCGGCGGGCAGCCGGCCGCTGGCGATCAACTGGCGCAGGGTGTCGGCGAGCTGCCGGTGCATGGGGACACGACTGCGGCGGTCGGGTTGGAAGGCGAGGTCGAGCACGTCCTCAATCTAGAGGAGCCAATATGATTCACAAGGATCCAATTTGATCATCGAGTGGAGAGCCAATCTCGAATCGAGTGAGAGGGTCGCGGTCGTTGCAGGAATGCGGGACCCGGGGGCGCGAGTCGAGATTGGCGCCGCCGAGTTCTACCCCATTGGCTCCGTCGAGAGACGTTGCCGCGCGTGTTAGGTTTCGCAGCGATGACTGTGCCGACGCGCGCGACCGCTCTTTCTCTCTCAATCGCCCTTGCGGCTCTCTCCATCGGCCTGCTCCTGACCCGCGGCGGACTGCTCGCATGGCTCGGTACGATTGTGGGTGTCGCGATGCTCGCGAAGGCGTGGGTGCGACCAGGCGACGCGGACCTCAAGTGGATCGCCGGTGCCGTCGTGGCATGGTGCGCGCTCTGGGCGATCCCTCTCGGCGCAGTACATCTCGGCTGGGAAAGTGGCGAGGTCGTCGTGATTCGACCCGTGGATCCGGTCACGGGGAAGGTACTCGACCTTCGCGTGTGGGTGGTGGACGACGAACTCACTGGGGGTCCGGTCGTGTTCTACGACGGTTCGCGCGATCGCTTGGCGGCGATCGGGAAACAAGCGACGCTCGAGTGGGTCCGTGACGGCATTGCACACCGGAGTCGCCCGACTCTGCACTGGATGGATGACGCCTCGCCCGAACTCGTCGCACGCATCTCCGGCCTCTTCGAAGACAAGTACGGCGAGCTCGATTGGGCGACGAATGCCTTCTTCTTGTTCGCCGGTCGAGCCCGGGGGCGAAGGCTGGGAATCCTGCAGCTCGGCCCAGGGGAGTCCTAGGAGGTCGGTTGTCCGCGCAAAGGACGGTCGGCGCCGTGTGAGTACCAGGCGCCCCCATGCCTGCACCAAATCGCTTACCGGTATGGCGGGCGCTCAGCGAAGCTCTGACAAGAAGCGGTCGAGCGCGGCGACGGATTCGGGCTCGCTCAACGTCGGGCAGTTCCCGCGGCGGTGGATCGTCGCTACCCGTAGGTTCGGCTTGCGTCGGTGCATCGGTAGTCCGAGGCGAGAGGGTTGGCGAGATCCTCAAGGCTGGCAGAGGTGCCCGTGAGCCCCGACAGACACACGATGGCGGGTCGGGACGTGTCGCGGTGTCCGGTGCCCGCGTAGTCCCGCGCGTAGAGGACGAGCCCATCGTGACTCTCGTACTGGGAGTCCGCGTAGTCCGCCATCGGCGCAGCGTCCCACATCGGCGTCGTGGCGGCAGCATGCCCGGATGCGATCTCGCGGGCTCAACCGACGGCGGGTTCCGCGCGTGCACGCGGCGTCGAGGTCGCGCGCCTGCTCGACGACGCACTTGGCATCGTCCCGCCGCCCGAGGGACGCGTACGCCAAGGCCAGGACGCACGCCACGGCGGTTCGATCGGTCGGCTCCTGGTTTCCGCGGTAGCTCTGCAGCAGCAGCGGCAGCGCCTCTTCGGCCTGGCCGTCCCAGACCAGGACGGCGGCGCGACTGTTCCGGACCGCCGGCGGGTCCATGTCCAGCTGACGCAGGAAGACGTCGCGCGCGGACTCTCTGTCCCCGGCGTCCATCAGCGCGACGCCGAGCAGCGACGTACTCGACCGCCATGCCAGGAGCATCCGACCGCGGCCTCTCGAACCCGAGCGCCGGGCGGCTCCCTCTATCGGGCGACTCGGGGCTCTCGCCTTCTCGTGGCACGCAGGACGCGACACCCAGGCTGAGAGTTCGATGCTGCCGGTTCTTTGTGGCACCGATACCGGTACCTTGTCGAAGAGCCAACCCCGGGAAACAACATGCAGGTAAAAGTCAGGTTTCTGGACAATCTCAGGCTGGAAGCAAGCTTCGATGACTTCACGGTCATCAGCGATCAACCCGTTCGCTACAAGGGGGATGGGACGGCTCCGGGTCCCTTCGACTACTTCCTGGCTTCGTCGGCACTCTGCGCGGCCTATTTTGCCAAGGCCTACTGCAACACCCGAGACATTCCCACCGAAGACATGAGCATCGTTCAGGACAACATCGTCGACCCTGAAAACAGGTATCAGCAAACGTTCAAGATTCGTGCTGAGCTTCCGGAAGGGATATCCGACAAGGACCGGGATGGAATCATCCGTGCGATGGACCGCTGCACGGTAAAACGAGTGATTCAAAACGATCTGGGTTTCAAAGTCGACTCCGTCAGTGTTCTGGGGAAAGACTCTGGCCTTCTCTATGAGAGTCGCTCTGGAGACGGCGCCAGAACCATGATCCCCGGAAAGGACTGCTCTCTCGAAGAGACGATCCGCACCATGAGCGGGCTCATCGAGTCGCTCGGGATCAAGATCGAGATCGCGGCCTGGAGAAACATCGTTCCCCACGTGTGGTCCGTTCACATCCGCGATGCCGAGTCGCCCATGTGTTACACGAACGGAAAGGGCGCGACCCGAGACGCAGCCCTGTGCTCGGCGCTCGGGGAGTACCTCGAGCGAATGAGCAACAACTACTTCTACAACGACTACTACCTCGGCGAAGAGAGGGCCAAAGCCGAATTCGTTCACTACGCCAACGAAAAATGGTTCGAGCCGGGGCCCGATGATTCGATTCCCGAAGGCCTGATGGACGAGCTGTTCATGGCGACTTTCGATCGCGACCAGGAACTCAAAGCCTCCCATCTCGTGGATACGAATTCCGGAGCGATCGAACGAGGGATTTGCGCCCTTCCGTTCGTGCGGCAATCCGACCGGGAGACGGTCCATATCCCGGCCAATCTGATTGGGAATATTTTCGTCAGCAACGGCATGAGCGCGGGCAACACGCTCTACGAAGCACGCGTTCAGGCCCTGTCCGAGATTCTCGAACGCGCCGTGAAGAAGCAGATCATCCTCGAGGAACTCACGCTGCCTGACGTTCCCGAGGCCGTCATCGAGAGATTTCCAACAATCGCCGCCGGCATCGCGAAGCTGGAAGCACAGGGTTTCCCCGTTTTCGTGAAAGACGCTTCGCTCGGGGGGAGATTCCCTGTGATGTGTGTCGCGATCATGAACCCTAAAACGGGTGGGGCGTTCGCGTCGTTTGGAGGGCATCCAAGGTTCGAGGTGGCGCTCGAGAGAAGCCTGACGGAATTGATGCAAGGCAGGAGCTTCGAGGGCTTGGACGATCTTCCGCCGCCCACCTTCAACCAGTTTGCCATCCGTGAGCCGGACAACATGGTCGAGCACTTCATCGACTCGAGTGGTGTGGTTTCCTGGAAGTTCTTTGGCCAGGCCACCGACCATGAATTCGCCGACTGGAACTTCTCAGGCTCGACGGAGGAAGAATATCAGCATTTGATGGGCATCCTGAGAGACCTGGGCAAGGAGGTCTACATCGCGGACTACGAAGATCTCGGCGCGAACGCCTGCAGGATCCTGGTTCCGGGCTATTCGGAAATCTATGAAGCCGAGGACCTCGTCTGGGGCAACACCAACAAGGCACTCGCCTTCCGGTCAGACATACTCAACATTCACTCACTGGGTACCCCAGCTCTCTCGTGCCTGCTCGAGAAGTTCGAAGCCAGTGAGCTTGATGAGTACACGTTGATCCCAGATCTGATTGGGGTTGCGTTCGACGAGAACTCTCCGTGGGGGAAGTGCACGATCAGCGAACTCAAAGGGCTCATCTGCCTGGCCCTCGGAAGGCACGAAGAAGCGAAGGAATGGGTGGGCCTGTTCTTGCAATACAACGACAACGTGCCCGCGCGAAGAAGGTTCTACCAGGTCTTGGATACCGTGCTCGACATCACGCTCCGAGAAGACCTCGAGCTTCAAAATTACATCCCGAGTCTGACTCGAATGTACGGCGAGGAAATCGTCGGCAATGCAGCCTCGAGTGTGACAGGAAGGACCCGGTTCTTTGGGTTGACGCCGACCAACATGAAGCTCGATGGAATCGACAAGCACCTGAGGCTCGTCGAGAGCTATGAAAAGCTTCAGGTCGCGAGACGCCGGCACCGCACGAGCTTCACGAATTGACGACGACTTCTTCTTCCGGCGGAAACCAACCCTGAGTCTTCAGGCAGAACCGAACGAGAGCCAGCATGAGCGGCACCTCGATGAGAACTCCAACCACTGTCGCGAGAGCGGCGCCAGAAGAAAGCCCAAACAGCATGACCGCCGTCGCAATCGCCACTTCGAAATGGTTGCTCGCACCAATCATGGCAGTGGGCGCGGCGTCGGCGTACCGAAGCCCCAGTAGCTTGGCGAGCCCATAGCCGATCGCGAAGATCAGCAGCGTCTGGATGGTGAGCGGGATGGCGATCCAGAGGATCGTCAGTGGATTGCCGAGAATGACTTCGCCCTTGAAAGAGAAGAGCAGCACCAGCGTGAGGAGCAGCGCGCCAACGGTAATGGGCGTGAGAAGATGCAGGAACTTCTCCTTGAACCACTCCTCCCCCTTGGCCTGAATGATCAGTCGGCGTGAGAGGTAGCCGGCGACGAGGGGCAAGGCGACGTAGACGCCGATGGACAGCAGGAGCGCCTGCCAAGGGACGGGCAATCGGCCGACGCCCAGCAAATAGCCGCCCAGGACTCCGTAGAGGACGAGCATGGTGAGGGAATTGAGCGCCACCATGACGAGCGTATGGGCGTCGCTTCCCTTGGCGAGGTAGCCCCAGACGAGAACCATCGCCGTGCAGGGTGCGACGCCGAGCAAGATGCAGCCTGCGAGATAGCTGCGCCAAAGCGGAACCTCGAGAAGTTTGATGCCGTCCTGAACCACGACCTGTCCCGCGCCGTATCGCGCACCTTCCGCGAGGTCCAGGCCGAAGGGAAGCTTGAGGAGGTCAGTCGCTTCCGGGCCGATGAACCCGAGGAAGAGCGTGCCCAGGAAGAAGCTCGCGATGGCGAGCATCGTGAAGGGCTTGATGCACCAGTTGACGAACAAGGTGAGGAGGACTGGCCGCACGCTCTTCCCCGCGGCGACGACCTCCGTGAAGTCGATCTTCACCATGATTGGGTACATCATGAAGAAGAGACAGATGGCAATCGGAATCGAGACCACAGGCGCTCCATCGACATCGAGGGTCATGCTGTCGAGCGAGCGTGAGAGTCCGGGCGCAATCCGGCCGAGTGCGATGCCTGCCACCATGCAGAGGAAGACCCAGACGGTGAGCAGGCGCTCGAAGCCGCGCATTTGTCGATTCGACGGCGATGAATCGGCGAGCGGAGAATCTTCGGGTTGGGTTGCGGTCGTCATTTGTGACGGATTGGATTATTGCGGAGATTCGACGTTTACCGCTACCAGGGTCTCGCGTTCGGAGACTTCCCAAAGCCGATCGATTGTGCCCCGGCGACTTCGCCACTCCCTCTGCGATCACGGCGGAGGTTGGCCGAAGGGCGGCCCCGGGTGTCGCGGGGGCTTGCCCGGCTTCGACAAGTCGAACGCCGTGCGGCACTCCTCCGACAGCGAGCTCCAGTTTTCCTGGAGACAACTGAGGAGTGCGGGTCCGTCGGTGGCCTCGGGGCAGTGTTCGCGCTGGTCCTTTCGACAAGACCCGAGCCCGCGCAGGTGGTTCGGGCTGCGATGCCGACCGTCGCGGCCGGGGCGCTCCGACGCCAGGCGAACCAGCTCCTCGCGTTGCTCGGGCGTGAGCAGCTTCCGGATGTCGAGGATGGCCTGCAGCCGGTTCCGATAGATCTCCCCTTCGATGGCGCTGGCGGCATCCGCGTGCGCCATCACCGCCGCCTCGTCGGGTGCCGTCGACTCGAGCTGCGCGACGAGCTCGTCGCGTGCCGCATGGAGCTTCTCCTCGAGCCCTCGGTTCCGCGCACGAGACTCCGAGACGATCTCCCGGAGCTTCGCCTGCGTGTCCGCGTCGAGCCCCAGGCGTTCGGCGTAGCGGAGGGCCAGGATCGGCGGCCCCCCCCGCTTGGGAGGCTCGGCGGAGGCCGGGGGCGCGGCCAGGCTCGCGATCAGCAGCAGTCCAATCAGGCAGAGATGTCGAGACGCGAACGTCATGGTATGTCCTGTGTAGCTTTCGTTGCGATCAGCTATCGAAGAAGAGGCTGTCGATGGCCGCATACTCGGGCGGCAGCCCCTGGGCCACACCCTGGCTGGCCGCGGAGTCGACCGAGGCATCGTAGAGGTAGAGCTGGGATTCCCAGCCGTCCAGCCCGGGCACTTCGGCCGCTTCTGTGTTGGCGACCAAGGTTGCGTCGGCCGAACCCTCGCCGATGTCGGACCGTTGCCCAGCGACCCACACCATCGCGACCGCCGCGGCGGCGGCCAGCGCTCCCGGGCCGAGCCACCCCGGCCAGGGCGAGCGCTCGATACGCTGCTGGATGCGGGCATCGAGCGCCGCACGCCGCGCGGCGCTCATGGGGCGGGGCTCGTAGGCGGTCTTCAACTGCTCGATGAAGCGTCCCGCCTCGGGCGAGAGCGCGTCTTCTCTCTCTCGGTCATCATCCGTCATCACTGGCGACCTCCGTCGGTGTTTCGAGCGCGTCCTCGAGCTGTACGCGCAGCTTCCCCAGCGCGCGATGCAGGTGACTCTTCACTGTGCCGGGAGCCTTTCCCATGATCTCGGCGGCTTCTCGAACGGTGAAGTCCTCCATGTGTACGAGAACGAACGCGTCGCGCTGGTTGCACGGCAGGCTGTCGAGCGACCCCGCGATCCGGGCCCGAAGGACGGGGTCTCCCTCCGGTCGCGGGGCGGGGTCCAATGCGTCGTCCGGGTCGACGCGCACGAAGCGCTCACGGACCTTGCGCCAACGCAGGTAGCTGTAGGCCTGTCGCACCAGGATCCGGTAGAACCAGGTATCGAGCTTGGAATCGCCGCGAAAGCGGTCGAGGCTCCGGTAGGCGCTGACGAATGCATCTTGCGTCACATCCTCCGCAGCGGCCTCGTCACCACCCACCAGGCGCCAGGCGAGCCGTACGGCCCGGTCGCGGTGGGTCGCCACGAGCGACTCGAAGCGCGCTTCGAGTGTGGGCTCTTGCGAGGCCATGCCCAATGAGACCACACCTTTCGTTGAAGTCGCTCGTCTGCGCTCTTCTTCGACGTGCAGCGGGCCCTGTTGGGTTACCCGATGGGGGTCTTCGAGAAACATCCTAGGGGCGGGCGGGTCCGGAGCGCTGCCCGGAATCCGGGGCGGCAAGCGCCTCATCTCGCGGAGGCCTGGGGGTGGTCGACGGAATCCACTGCTTCATGAGTCGGCTCCCGGGAAATGGGGTCGTTGCGAGAACCGGGCCCGTCGCCCGAGCCCTGCATGGCCTCGCGGGCGGACATTCCCGATGAGATTACGCCTTCCATCGAGTTCGCGCGTCCGTCCCTCTCTTTCGACGCGCCATCGGCGCCGCCGGGTTACCGCGCAACCGCTTGCATGACTTGCTCACCCGCCGACGAGAGGTGGATTGCGAGGTTGCTCGCGCGCGAACGATCGCCGCCGAGCTCGCCGGCGATCACGTGGACCCCGGCAAGCTGGAGATCTGGGAGTGCGTCGTCGACGCGCTGAGCGTCGAGCAGCGTCGATTGCAGGCATTCATCGGGCATCGGCGTCCCGGGCGGTAACCCGTCTGGCAGGCCCGCGCGACCAAGCTGTTGATGGCGCCGCCGAGATCCGGCGGCGCGAATCGGAACCACGCAAGTAGACGCGCAAGTAGAAGAGGAGACCCACCATGAAATCGACCTTCGTTCCCATCGGACTGATCCTCGCTGCCCTCATCGCCTCGATCGGCCTCGCTACAGGAGCGGCAGCCAAGCCGGGCCACGGCGGCTGCGGCGGCCTCGAGAAGAAGATCGAGCGACTCGACCTCTCGACGGAAACGGAGACGGCGGCGCTCGCGATCCTCGACGAGGCCCGTCCCGGACAGCGTGCAATGCGAGCCCTGGTGCGGGAGGCGCGCGAGGGGCTGGATGCCCTGCTCGAGGCGGATCCCGTGGATGAGGCCGCCGTCCTGGCACAGGCGGACGCGGTGGGAGCCCTGGAACAGGAAGCGCACATGCTCCGGCTCCGGACCCTCCTGAAGGTCCAGGCCGTGCTGAGCCCGGAGGACCGCGCGGCCGTTCTCGAAGCGGGCAAGCGTCGTCACCGCTAGGAGCGCGGAGGTGCACGCGTGGGGGCGGCCCACTGTCCTTGCGCGTGACTCCTCCCCTTTTCGAAACGAGCCCGAACTGGAGGGAAGAACCGTGAACTCGATATGGATGAGCGTCATCGTGAGCTGCTCGGTGATACTGGGCTGCAATCAGGGCTTCCTGGTCGACAGGCCCATGCCGGTGCCCGGCGGGACCTTCGGACTCGATCGCGTACTCGGAGCGCTGGAGCTCAGCGAGGCACAACGGGTCCAGATCGAGGTGCTCTGGGAATCGGAAGCGGAGCGGGTGCGCGAGCTCCAGGCCGCCCATGAGGCAACCGAGTCGGCGCTTCGAGACGCCGAGCTGCGCTTGCCGTTCGATGAAACCCGCGCGGGGTTGCTCGTGCGACAGCAGGCCGAGATCGTCGCGTATCTGCGCGGCACGGAGAGTCGCCTGGTGGCCGGGACGATCGATGTGCTCGATGCGGCTCAGTGGCATGCGTTCGCGCGGCTTCGCGCCGCGGGAGGGCGAGATCCCGCGCTCGGACAGCCTTCTGTTCCGAGTCGATTCGGTCGTGCGGACGCCATGCGCGACGTCGGTGTCTAGACCGCACGCGCAGACCGCCGGCAAGGCGGGCGCAGACCCGGAGTGCTCCAAGTCGTTGATTTCGTTCAGCGAGGACGCATGCTCGATCGATTGGGGCGGCGCTCGTTCCCCATCGCGCCCACAATACAGTCGATCGGGTCGCAGACCGATGGACGAGTGGGGGGACGGATTCCGTGCTGAGGCGATCGGCGAACGCGCGAATAGACTGGCGGAGTGTCGTGTTCAGCGTCGTGTCCAGCGTCGCAGCGGCGTCTCTGCTGGCGACGCTCTGCTTCGCGTCCCTGTGCCTCTGCAGCGACGAACCGATGCCCGGCCGGTCGTTCCTGGAAGACTGCGGACCCGCCGCGCAGGGACACGTGGAGGTCGCACCTCTGGTGGAAGCGTCGGGCGACGCGTGTCTCGGTCCGTGTGTCGACGTCCGAACCCTGGCCGCGGGCGCTCTGGGCGACTATCGCCCGCCGGCCGCCGCGGCGATGCTCGTGGCGGCGCCGCACGGGTCGGTCGGCGACCGACCCCAGCCCGTTCCCCTTCGAGCCCGAACTCGCGACAACCGGCCATCCGCCGAGCATCTCGACTACACGATCCTTCGCTGCTGATCCCGACGCGCCTTCCGTGAGCGTCGTGAGGCCGGCGCGGGTTTCCGCGTCGCGCCAGCGCCGCGCGCGCGCGTGCATTCGCATGCGTGTGCGCTGACCAGGGGACCCGCGAGGGAACTTGCCATGCGTATCGAACGACCGGCGTGCATCGCCGGGCCATGCCTCGTCTTGCTGACGACGGGCTTGCTGGTGACGGCCCATGCCGGGCCGGCGCGCGCCGCGTCTCCGGAACGCCGTCCGAGCGATGGGAGCGTTGCTCCCCAGGAGAGGGCGACAGGGCTCGCTCGCGACGCCGCGCGACCGCGAATCCTCCCGCAGCCGGATGCTCCACTCACCCTGGAGGAGGCATTGCGGCGGGCGCTGGAAGAGAGCCCGGTGCTGGCCGCCCGTGCCTGGGGTCTGGAAGGCCACAACGCGCGGGCGATTCAGGCCGGGCTCCTGCCCAACCCCGAGCTCGAGGCGGAGACCGAGAACTTCGCCGGTTCCGGCACCTTCTCGGGCTTCGGCGCCAGCGAGACCACGCTGACCCTGGCTCAACGACTCGAGACGGCGGGGAAGCGGGGGAAGCGCCGCCGCGCCGCCGAGCTGGGTGCCGACGTCGCCGCATGGGAGGTCGAGGCGGCACGCCTGCGCGTGATCGAGCAGGTCATGAGCGCGTTCGCGACGGTGGTGGCGGCCCAGCAGGCCGTCTCGGTCACGACGGAACAGGTGGAGATCGCCGAGTCGTCCCAGCAGGCGACCCGGCGGCTGGTGGACGCCGGGGCCGCGCCAGCGGTGGAGGCCACGCGAGATCTCGTGGCAGTGGCCACCGCGCGGATCGATCGCGTTCGGGCCGTCCGCGACCTGGAGGCAGCGCGCGTCGAGCTGTCCCGGACGTGGGGCAGTGCGACGGCGGACTTCGCCGAAGCGGCGGGGGAGGTCGGTCCCGTGACGTCGCCTCCTGTGCTCGAAGACCTGCGAGCCGTCCTCGTGCAGAACCCGACACTCGTGGCCTGGGACCAGGAAGTGGCCCGTCGCGAGGCGCTCGTCGAGCTCGAGGACGCGCGCCGGATTCCCGACGTGACGGCGGCGGCCGGGTTCCGTTGGCACGCGGAGCCCGACGATGCCGCGCTCGTCGCCGGCTTCTCGGTTCCGCTGCCGCTCTTCGACCAGAATCAGGGCGACCGCGCGGCGGCCCGCGCCGACCTTCGCCGGGCGCGGTCCGAACGTCGCGCAGCGGAAGCGACGCTCGGGACGGAGCTCGAGCGTGCCTACCAGGAGCTGTCTGCACGCCACGAGGAGATCGTGGAGCTCCGGGACGGAATCCTGCCGGCGGCTCGCGACGCCTTCGACGGCGTCCGCGACGGCTATCGCCGGGGGCTCTTCCGGAACACGGACGTCCTCCAGGCGCAGCGCACGCTCGTCGAGCTGCGTCTGCGCGAGATCGACGCGGTGCGCGCCTATCACGTCGCCCGCGCCGCCCTGGAACGCCTGACGGCGGGCAGACAGGTCCAGCCGTGAAGGGGGAGATGATGCGCCGAAGAGCGAGCATGCGCCGAACCGCGCGGAACGCGGCCGGTCGCCGCCTGTCCCTGATTCTCGCCCTCGCGGTCGCGTTCGCCGCCTGCGAGGGCGCGGAAGAAGGCCCGCATGGCGAGCACGAGCACGGCCATTCCGAGAACGAAGCCCGTCACGCCCCGGAACCGGAGCACGCGGCGCAAGAGGAACACGAAGAGCACGAGGAGCTGGTGCGCACGCTCGACTTCTCCGCCGCAGAGCTCGCGGAGTTCGGCGTCCGCTTCGAAGCCGCTGGCGCCGGGACCATCGACCTGGGCTTCGAAGTGCCGGGCGAGATCGAGTCGGATCCCGAGCGGATCGCGGCCATCGGTCCCCGCTTTCCCGGGATCGTGCGGTCGGTGTCGAAACGCGTGGGAGACCGCGTCTCGCGCGGCGACGTTCTCGCCGTCGTCGAGAGCGAGAACCTGTCTTCCTTCGAGGTTCGGAGCGGAATCACCGGGACGGTGCTCGAGCAGCATGCCGCGCCCGGAGAGATGATCGGGCGCGAACGCGCGGCCTTCGTGGTGGGCGACCTACGGACGGTGTGGGCGGTCCTCGCGATCTATCCGCAGGATGCACCGCGCGTGCGCGCGGGCCAGAAGGTCTCCGTCCGCGTCCCCGGCGTCCCCGCCGTCGATGCAGAGATCGACTACGTGTCCCCGATCGTCGACCGGCACACGCGCGCGGCACGGGCGCGGGTCGTGCTCGCGAACGACGACGGGCGCTTCCGCCCGGGCCTCTTCGTGACGGCCACCGTCGCCGAGCCCGTGGAGGCGCGGGTCGTGGTCCCGGCCGCGGCGGTGCAGATCGTGGACGGCCGCGCCGTCGTCTTCGCGCGTTCGGGAGGTCGAGTCGAGGCGCGCCCCGTGACGCTCGGCCGGCGCGGTCGCCAGCGAGTCGAGGTCGAAGCCGGTCTCGATCCCGGAACCGAGGTTGCCCACGAGGGGGTCTTCATCCTGAAGGCCGAGCTCGAGAAGGGCGAGGGTGGCGGGCACCACCACTAGCCCGACGGAGTCAGCGACATGCTGGAACGCGTCCTTCGCTTTTCGATCGATCACCGGGGCTTCGTCGTGCTGGCGGCGATCGCCGTCGCCCTGGTGGGCGGGCACGCGCTGCTGGGTCTCCCGATCGACGCCGTCCCGGACGTCACCAACCGGCAGGTGGTCATCAACACCGCCGACCCGTCCCTATCGCCCACGGAGATGGAGCGCCAGGTCACCTTCGTGATCGAGACCGAGCTCGCGGGCGTGCCGGGCCTCGACCATACACGTTCCTTCGCGCGCAGCGGCTTTTCCCAGGTGACCGCCGTCTTCCGCGACGACGTCGATCTCTATTTCGCGCGCCAGCAGGTGGCCGAGCGCCTGTCCGCTCTGCGCGATCTCCTGCCGGCGAGCGCCGAGGTGGGCCTCGGTCCGATCACCACGGGCCTCGGCGAGATCTACATGTGGACCGTCGAGTTCGAGCACCCGGACGGCGAAGGCGCGGCGCCTCTCCCGGGGCGACCCGGCTGGCAGCCCGACGGTTCGTATCGGACGCCGGAGGGCGAGCGCCTGGGGACCGCGCGCGAGCGGGCCGCATACCTCCGCACCGTGCAGGAGTGGATCATCCGCCCACAGATCCAGAGCGTGCGCGGCGTGGCGGGCGTGGACGCGATCGGGGGCTACCGCAAGCAATACCACGTCGAGCCCGACCCGATGAAGCTCGCGGCCCACGGCATCCGGTTGGGGGAACTCGTAGCGGCGCTCGAGCGCAACAACCTCGCCACGGGCGCGGGCTATCTCGAACGGATGGGCGAAGCGTACGTCGTGCGCGCCGACGACCGGATCTCGGGGCTCGAAGAGCTCGCAGAGGTCGTGGTCGCCATCCGCGAGCGAACGCCCGTGCGCGTGCGCGACGTGGCGGAGGTCGGGATCGGTCGCGAGATCCGCACAGGCAGTGCGAGCGAGAACGGCAGCGAGGTGGTCGTCGCCACGGCCTTCATGCTGATCGGCGAGAACAGCCGCAGCGTGGCGCGTGCGGTCGGCGAGCGGCTCGCGGCGGTGAACCGGACGCTCCCGCCCGACATCCACGCCAAGACGGTGCTCGACCGGTCCGCCCTGGTCGACGCGGCGATCCGCACGGTCGAGCGCAACCTGGTCGAGGGCGCGTTGCTCGTGATCGTGGTTCTGCTCGTCCTGCTCGGCAATCTCCGGGCCGCACTCATCACCGCGCTCGCGATCCCGCTTTCTATGCTGATCGCCGCGATCGGCATGCGGCAGGCCGGTGTCAGCGGAAACCTGATGAGTCTCGGCGCCATCGACTTCGGCCTCATCGTGGACGGGTCGGTGATCGTGGTCGAGAACTGTCTGCGGCAGCTGCGGCAGAGGCGTCGGACGCTAGGGCGCGAGCTCGCCCTGCACGAGCGCCTGGAGACCGTGCGCCGGGCCAGCAGTCAGGTGCTGGGCGCGGCGAGCATGGGCGGCGCGATCATCATCGTGGTCTACGTCCCGATCCTCTTCCTCACCGGCGTCGAGGGTCGGATGTTCCGGCCGATGGCCCTCACCGTGATCTTCGCCCTGACCGGCGCCTTCGCGTTGGCCTTCACCTTCGTTCCCGCCATGGTCGCGATCTTCGTCCGCCCCGCTGGCGACGACCGCCCGGACCGGGTGATCGAGCCGCTGCGGTCGGCCTACGGGCGCATGCTCGGATCGGCCCTGCGCCACCGCGCCGTGGTGCTCGGCACGGCGGTCGTCGTGCTCGTGGGCGGGCTCGGACTCTTCACGCGCATCGGCCAGGTCTTTGCGCCGACCCTCTCCGAGCTGGACGTGGTCGTGCAGCCCGTGCGGATCCCGAGCGTGGGGCTCGAGGAGGCGACGCGCCTGCAGCTCGAGGTCGAGCGAAGGCTCGCCACGGTGCCCGAGGTGGCCTTCGTCTTCTCGCGGACGGGAACCGCCGAGATGGCGGTGGACCCGATGCCCTTCAACATCTCCGATACGTTCGTCATCTTGCGACCTCGCGCCGAGTGGGACGAACCGGGCGCGCGCAAGGAGGAGGTGCGGCGGAAGCTCGAAGCGGTGGTCGAAGGCATCCCGGGCGCGAGCTACGAGTTCACGCAGCCGATCGAGATGCGCTTCAACGAGCTACTGGCCGGCGTGCGCTCCGACCTGGCGGTGAAGCTCTTCGGCGACGACTTCGCCGAGCTGGCCCCTGTGGCCGAGCGCATCGAGCGGCTGATCGCAGGGATTTCCGGGGCGCGAGACGCCCGCATGGAGCAGATCACTGGCGCTCCCGTTCTCGACGTCGACGTCGACCGCGCCGCGCTGGGCAGCTTTGGTCTCGACGTGGCGGACGTCCATGAGGCGATTGCGATCGCCGTGGGCGGACACACGGCGGGCCAGGTGTTCGAGGGCGACCGGCGCTTCGACGTCGTGGTGCGCCTGGGGGAGGCCCACCGCGAGGATCTCACGGCGCTGGCGCGCCTGCCGATCCCGCTCCCGTCCGCCGACGGGGACGACTCCGGGCGCGCGAGACCGGGCACCGGGCTCCGCGGGATCCGGACGATCCCGCTCGACAGCGTGGCTGCGCTGCGCGTGGGCGAGGGGCCGAACCAGGTGAGCCGCGAGAACGGCAAGCGGCGCATCGTCGTGCAAGCGAACGTGCGAGGACGCGACATCGGCTCCTTCGTGCGAGAAGCGCAGGATCGGATCGCTGCGGAGGTGGAGCTTCCGCCCGGGACGTGGCTGGAGTGGGGCGGCCAGTTCGAGCAGCTCGAGGAGGCGAAGCAGCGTTTGTCGATCGTCGTGCCGATCTGCTTCGTGCTGATCTTTCTGCTGCTGTTCTCGAGCTTCGGCAATGCGAAGGACGCACTACTCGTCTTCTCGGCCGTTCCGCTGGCCCTCACCGGTGGTGTTGCCACCCTCGCCCTGCGCGGCATCCCCTTCTCGATCTCCGCCGCGGTGGGCTTCATCGCCGTCTCGGGTGTCGCGGTCCTGAACGGTGTAGTGATGCTGACCTTCATCCGGGAGCTGCGTGGGGAGGGCCGGGATCTCCACGACGCGATCCGCACGGGCGCCGTCACCCGGCTGCGGCCGGTCCTGATGACCGCGCTCGTGGCCGCGCTGGGCTTCGTGCCGATGGCTCTGGCAACGGGGACGGGCGCGGAGGTCCAGCGCCCGCTCGCGACGGTCGTCATCGGCGGGCTCGCCTCGAGCACGCTCCTCACCCTGTTCGTGCTCCCGGTGCTCTACGCCAGCTTCCCGGGCCGGGACGCACAACCCGCGGACGAACACCCCCCCTCATGAGAGCACGGACGTGAGGCCCTGCGCCGCGCCCTCAGCCTGCCCGCGCAGTCCCCCTCATCCCTCGACGGGCGCGACTTCGTCGAGGAAGCGCCGGATCCGCTCGTAGTACGGGCGTCCGCCGACCTGGACCGTATCGTTGTGGCCCGCGCCGGCGATGACCTCGAATGCCTTGGGCTCGGGGGCTGCATCGAAGAGGGCGCGGCCGAGCGCGAAGGGCACGATTTCGTCCCGATCGCCGTGGAGCGAGAGCAGCGGCGCGCGCAGGCGCGCGATCTTCGCCTCCGAATCGAACCGTCCCCGAACGAACGGAGCGGCGAGCGGCAGGATGCGGCCGACCATGCCGGAGAGCGAAGTGAACGTGCTCTCGAGGATCAAGCCCGCGACGGTTCGATCCTGCACGAGATCGACGGCGACTGCGCCGCCGAGAGACCGGCCGAACACGACGATGCGCTCTTCGGGTACGCCGCGCTGTCCGGTCAAGTACGACAGACCGGCGCGCGCGTCGGCCATCACGCCGACCTCGCTAGGCGTGCCCTCGCTCATCCCATAGCCGCGGTAGTCGAGCAGCAGCACGCTCGCGCCGAGATCGACGAGTCCGGCGGCGTTGGGCAGTCGATGCGACGCATTCCCAGCGTTGCCGTGCAGGAAGAGGATGGCTCGGGTGGCGCCCGGCGCGGGCAGCCAGAAGCCATGGATGCGGACCCCGTCCTCGGTCTCGAGGTAGACGTCTTCGGCCGCCACGTCGATCTCTTCGGGCCGGATGTCCACACCCGGCGTCGGGTGGAACAACATGCCATCGACGATCCGACTCCACATGACGACCACCAGAGCAAGCGCCGCTCCGAGCAACAGAACGAAGCGGAGGGTCCGCATGCGCCGAGATTAACGAATCGACCGGTACTCCCGCGCTGTAGCGGGCCGCTCCGGCAGCACGCCTCCTCCTGGTCGACGATCTGGAGGGGGCTCGGCGGGTTGGAGGGTGGCTTCGTCGAAGCGTCCAGCGGCTCACAGGCCCGAGCAGCCCGGCGATCGGCTCCGAAGTGATGTTTCAGTTGAACTACAGCGCGCTGCTGCGGGTGCGCTCCGTGACGATGCTCGTCATCTTCCGGCGATCTCGGGTTCGACCGAGGCGCGGGGGGCGGACTGGGGGCCCCGGATGAGTCGGCCCGGGAGTTTCCCAGTCGCTTTCCCGTGGCGATAGATCACTTCGCCACTGCAGATCGTGCTGTGATAGCCCGTGATCTGCTGCAGGAAGCGCTTGCCACCGGCGGGTAGGTCATAGGCGATCTTCGGGGCGTGGATGCGCAGGTTGTCGAAATCGATGACGTTGATGTCCGCCTTCATGCCGGGTGCAATCACGCCGCGATCATCCAGGCCATAACACTTCGCGGTCCGGCTGGTCTGATTTTCCACGAGCTCTTCGATGGGGATTCGCTCGCCACGGGTCCGGTCCCGGGCCCAGTGGGTCAGCAGAAAGGTGGGGATGCTGGCATCGCTGATCATGCCGCAGTGCGCGCCGCCATCCGCCAGGCCGTAGATGCTGTTGGGGTGGCGCATCATTTCCGCCGTCGCGTTGAGGTCCCGGTCGACGTAGCCCAGCATCGGCAGGAAGATCAGTCCGTCGCCGCCCTCCGAAGCCATGACGTCGTACGCCACCTCCTGGGGCGTTCGGCCTTCCCTTTCCGCGATGGCAGCGATGCTCTGCTCTGCTGCCGGCTCGTAGTCGGGTTCTTCGCCGAGCACGAACATCTGATCGAAACCGTGCATGACCATCGCCACGACTCCGCTCAATTGGCTGTAGTCGGGGGGCTTGCTGAGTACCAACGCCCTCGTTTCCGGGGTGGCCAACGCTGCTCGCCTCTCCTCCACGGACAGCTTGAGCAGGGGCCAGAAGTTCGCGTGCAGGAGGAAGGGATGCACGCTGCTCTCGAAGCCGAGGAGCAGACCGGCCGGGCGCGGGGCGATCTGAGGGGTCAGCAATCCTCCTTCGGCTCGATCGACTTCGGAGGCCCGTAGCAATCGTCGCCATTGGTCCGGGTCGCCACCGCTTTGCACCATGCTGTACAAGACGCGCTTGCCAGTTTCGCGGCTGAGTTGCTTCATCCAGCCGAGCTCGGTGTCTTCCGGCAGGTAGTCGCCCGCCAGCTGGAAGACGCCGTGTCCCACCTCGCCCAGCATTCTCCCGATCCCCAGTACCTCGTCGAAGGCAGCGTGGGTGCCCGGCACGAACTCGCCGTCCTTCGCCTTGTGCAGTTTCGTCCGCGAGGTGGAAATGCCGAGAGCCCCGGCTTCGAGACCCTCTCTGGCGATTGCCGCCATTGCGGCAATGTCTTCCGGGCTGGCTTCCTCGTTCTTGGCGCCCGCATCACCCATCACGTAGGCGCGGACGGCGCCGTGGGGGACCTGGGTGCCGACATCGATCGCGAACTGCCGCGCCTCCAAGGCATCGAGGAACTCGGGGAAGGTCTCCCACTGCCACTGGATGCCTTCGGTGAGCGCGCTTCCGGGGATGTCCTCTACCCCTTCCATGAGCTGGATCAGGAAGGCGTGTTGATCCGGCTTGACGGGAGCGAAGCCGACTCCGCAGTTGCCCATGACCACTGTCGTGACGCCATTCCACGGCGCGGGGGTCAGGTGGGCGTCCCAGGTGGCCTGGCCGTCGTAGTGGGTATGGATATCGACCCAACCGGGTGTGACGATCAGCCCGCTCGCGTCGATCTCTTCGCGGCCACTTCCGAGATCCTGCCCAACAGCGACGACGAGGCCGCCCGCAATGGCGACGTCAGCCTGGCGGGCCGGCGCACCCGTTCCGTCGATCAGGGTGCCGCCGCGAATGATCAAGTCGTGCACGGGTAGCCTCTGCGAGTGACTCAAAAGGGGAGAAGTGCGGCTTCGAACTCGGCGTAGACTACAGCCTACCAGAGCCTCACGATCGTCCGCCCGGTCGTCTTGCGGTTCGCGAGGGCGGCGATCGCGCCCGGAAGTTCCGCGAAGTCGACGACGCTGCCGATGACTGGCTTGATGCGTTTCGCGAGCACGAGGTCGTTGATCTCTCGCATGAATCGCTGTCCCGAGGCTTCGGGGACGAAGTTCCACCCGGGGCCCCGCTTCATCGCCTTGGACGTGTTTTCGTCGACGTAAGCCAGCATTGCGCCGCAGAGCCGGAAGTTGCCCACGGCGAGAGCGCGGGGAACGACGAACTTCTCATCGACCACGCTCTTGTCCGAGGCGAAGCCCATCATGAGGTAGCGGCCGTTGTATGCGATGCACTTCATGGAATCCGCCATCACGGCTTCCCCGACGTTGTCGAAGACGACATCCACACCCTTGCCGTCGGTTTCGTCCAGGACGATGTCGGCGAAGTTCGACTCGGCGTAGTTGATCGCGACATCGGCCCCCAGCTCTCGACAGAGATCGAGCTTCGCCTCCGAGCTGGCCGTTGCGAAGACGCGTGCGCCCACGTTCTTTGCGAGCTGGATCGCGGCGGACCCGGACCCTCCCGCGGCGGCATGGATCAAGACGGTTTCACCACTGCCAAGATCCGCGCGGTCGAAGAGCCCGAGCCAGGCGAGATGGAAGGGGAAGTACAGCGCTGCCGCATCGGGAAGCGGTATCTCTGCGGCCATCTCGAACGCGGATACGCTGGGGCACACGGCGTACTCCGCAAAGCCGCCGAAGGCCCGGGCCGGCATCGCGACGACGCGTTCGCCCAACCGATCGCTCGTTCCCTCTCCGCACGCTTCCACGATTCCCATCACTTCCATCCCGGGAATCGTCGGGAGCGGCGGGCGGACCATCATGTTCTTGCCCGTGATTCGCTCCATGTCGTTCAGGTTGAGGGGGATCGCCTGGACGCGAACGAGCAGTTCCCCGGGGCCGGGTTCGGGAACCGGGACTTCGTCGATCTGGAGAACGTCTTCGGGTTCGCCGTACTCGTGGACGCGCCACGCGCGCATGGTCGTGGGTCGGGGCATTGGGGGACTCCTTGTACAGGCGCTGCAGGGGTACGCGCTCTACTCGAGCGACGTCGCGAAGAGCGTGTCGTGCGCAAGCGCCCAGGGTGGGCGCAGGAAGCCGAGAGCCCGCACGTCCTCGAACCAACGCGAAAAAGGTGAGCTCAGCGAGAAGGTTCCGCCGCCGAGCACCCGCGTCAGCCGCAACATCGTCGATTCGGCGAGCTCGGCAACAGCGTGCTTGGCTCTCATCGCGGCGTAGAGCGAGGCGGCGGGGTCGCCTCCTTCGATGGCGCGCATGGCACCCTCGTAGCTCTGACAGCAGACCCAGTGGTCGCGTTCCGCCAGGGTCCACTCCACCTGTTCGAAGGGCCGGAGCGATTCGGCGCGGACGGCGATCCGCTCTCGAGCCAGCGCCACTGCCTCGTCGAGGACACCTAGCACGACCGCCGTAAACAGAAGCGCGTTGAACGGGGCCGCGGCCGCGGCGATCGGGACGAGCGGGCCATCGAAGCCGAGTCGCACCGCCGGAGCGCCCCGGAGTCGCATGGCATGGCTTTGGGTGGCCGCCATGCCGGCCCCGTCCCACTCGGCGATCAGCTCGAGGCCGCTGGTGCCGTCCCACGGGCGACCGTCGAAGTCGAGGACGAACACCGTGGGCTCGTCCTCTCCGTCGGGGATCGCGGTCGTCATCATCCGTTGCGTGACTCCCGAGCCGCTGCCGAAGTGCTTGTCGCCGCGCAGGGTGTAGAGGGCACCCGAGAGGAAGGGCTCGCCTTCGGCCGGCGTGGCTGTTGCCTTCGTCTTCGAAATGTCGCCGCCACTTCCGGGCTCCGACGTGATGGTGCCCCACTGGACGCCGTCCACCGCGCTGGCGAAGACGGCCTTGCGCTGATCCTCCCATTCGGGTTGGTCCGGGTCGGGACTGATGAGCCAGAGGGAGATGACGGCCGGGTGCATGGACGAGACGAGCGCGACCGAGGAGTCGGCGGCGGCCAGCGTCCGGTACAGCGAACAGGTCGGGCGGGCCGACTCCTCGAGCGAGCGCCAGAGTCCGCCCTGGTCCTCTGGCGCTCCGACCCGCAGCAACCCTGCGTCGCGGAGAAGGCCGAAGTCGGCCCGCTCCAGGTGACGCCGGCGCTGACGCTCGGGCCTCGCTGCACGCCACTGATGAGCGATCGAATCGATCGCGGCGGCGACTTCGTCAAAACCCATGGCCGTTCGTGCTCCCCTGGCTGAGATGGATCTCGTTGCTGACATCTCGCTTCTGACGTCTCGCATCTGCCGACGAAACTAGAAGAGTTGGAATCGCCGGCCTCGCGGCTTGGGGACCTTCTGGTCCTCGGGCAGGGTGCAGATCCGATCCATCCGCGTGACGCTGCCGTCGACGTATTCCCAGACGAGCTGGTCGCCCTCGAGATAGCGCCTCACGACGACCGGGCCCTGGCCGAACACGTGGAAGTCGAGCACGCCGTCGTTCCAGATCATGCTGGCGGATGTCCGCGGGCAGTACTCACGGTCGCCGATCGTGAACAGGACCCCGCCCTCGGTGTCGTTGGTCGTTTCGCCCAGCGTGCTGTTGGGACCCGCGTCGTGGATGATGCCCGACGAGGTGACCACCGTGCGCCGGCCGCATTGCTCCACGCGTTCCACGTGGCCGACGTGAACCCCGTCGACGCCGATCCACAGGCCGCGAATGTCCGCCGCCCCGGAGACGAGGGGCTCGGTGCATTCGGCCAGGACCGGCAGCGGGAAGTGGCTGTAGCTGCAGCCCGGCGTGTTCCCTTTCGGGATGTCCGCCGCCTTCTTGCCGCGGCCGTCGAGCTCAGCGAGATCGCAGTAGTCGATCGTACTGCCATCCCCCGCGAGTGTTGCCGGATCGATGGTCAGCGCGGGGCGCGATGAAAAGAAGAGCTGCCAGAACGCAGCCAGGAACAAGATCGCGATCGCAAGGACGGTTCGAACGAACCACTTCTTCATGAATCGAGGTGCTCGCGCAGGGCCGCGAGGACGTAGTCGGGGTCCGAACGCCGCTGATAGTTCTCGGACTGGTCCATCCACAGCACCTTTCCGTTCTCGTCCACCAGCAGGGACGTCGGGACGGGCAGGGCCTTGGCGGCGATCGGCGGGGGCGGGCCGGAGTGGATGCCCTGGTTGCGCAGCCCGAAGCGGTCGGTCACCGCCAGCTCGCGGTCCGAGAGCATCGTGGCGCCGAGGTGGTGCTTGCGACGCCCCTTGGCGAGCTCACCCGGGGTGTCGGTGCTGACCGTCAGGATCTTCACACCCCGCGCATCGAATTCGGGCCTCAGTTCTTCCCATCGCCGCAACTCGGCGACACAGTAGGGTCACCAGTGCCCGCGAAAGAACTTGATGAGGACCGGGTGCCCGGCGAGGCTCTGCGAGTCGAAGGCTTGCCCGTGTTCATCGTTGGCCGTGAAAGCGGGGATCGTGTTTCCCACCCGGATGGCATTGCCCGCGACCTTCTGGCCGCCGATCGCGACGGTCAGAAGCAGGAAGGCCGTTGCGAAGACGGCGAGACCTGCCGCGATGCCTCCGAGCCAACCCGGCTCGCCCGCGAGAGCCGCCACGCCCAGGCTCGCTGCGACGATCCAGGCCGCGACGAAGCCGGTCCGGTTCTTCGGGATCTCCAGGCGCTTGGTTGCACGGATCCAGAGACCGATCGAGGTCGCCACGACGACCAGCGAAGCCAGACCGAGGACCACATCACCCACTCCGCTTCTCCTCTTCGCCTCTTCCTGGACGGGCGAGTCGAGCCCGCACGGGGAGCCCCCTTGGCGGCTTCCATCGTCCCTGATCTTCTCGGCGACAGCCAGACCCGGGCCGGACTGCGATGGAGAACGACAATTCGACGTTCTAGTCCGTCGGCCGCGCCTTCGCCTGACGGGCACGACGGGCTTCACCGGCCTTGCGGAGTTTCTCGGCGCTCTCGGCGTCGACGCGTGCGTAGCCCTGCTTCCAGGAGTCGTCTTCGCTCCACACGAAGGGCGTCTGCACGGTCGTCCGCGGCAGCGTCGCGTTCGAGAGGACGTCGAGCGCGTAGCCGACGATCTCTCGTTGCATGTCGGGTTCGTAGGGGCGACCACAGGGATTGCCGAGCGGGAAGTCGCTGAAGAGGAAGCGCGCCACGCCGCACTCCTCGACGATGTCCCGGGCGCTGCCGATCACGATGGTGGCGATGCCGTTGGCTTCCAGGTGGCGTGCGACCAGACTCACGGTCTGGTGGCAGACGGGTCACAAGGGGACGAGCAAGGCCACGTCGACGCCGTCTTCGCGGCAGCGTCGCAGGATCTCCGGGGCATCCAGCTCGATGGTGCGACGCTGGCTGTAGTCGGTGGGGACGCCGTGAAAGCGCGGGGCCAGGCTGCCGATCCGTCCGGCTTCAGCGAAATCGCTCAGCTTGCGGATCGGCAGGAATGATTCGACGTCGTCGGTGTGCGTCGCTTCCTTGTCCCAGGCGAGGTCGTCGGTGAAGAGCGCCTCGGGCGGGTCGTCGGTGCTGCCGGACCACACTTCCTTGCCGCCGCGCAGGACGCCGTCCGACGCCGTTTGCTTGCCCACCGGGCTCGCCGTCGTGACCAGCGCGACGCGCAGCTCCGAGAGGGGCCCGGGGAGCGGCGTGAAGGGGGCGTCGTCGAACTGGGCCCAGGAATAGGGCCGCTCGTAGCCCTGCGCGGCGTAGTACTCGCGCGTCCGGTCGATGTAGCTGACGAAACGCCGGTAGACCCCTCGCTTCGCACCCTGGTCGCTGACGCTCATGGTTGCCCGCCTCGATCCGTCCCGGTCCGTCTTGGTTGGTTTCAGATGGTCTCGATCATACACGGCCGGGCCCGTCGGCCACCCCTCGAAACGGCCTTCATCCTGGTACGCTTGGCCTCCAATCTGAATCGGGGAAAGCGATGGGCCGTGGTGCGGGAGAGCAGGTTCGAGTCCAGGGAACAGTGGCGCCCGGCTTCGAGTCCGTGAAGCAGCTGTACGAGCACGAGATGCGGACGATGGCGGAGGAGAACACCCAGCTCTGCGTCTACCACAAGGGCGAGCGAGTGGTCGATCTCTGGGCCTCGACGACGAACGACGCCCGATTCTCGCCAGACTCCATCGTCAACATCTTCAGCAGTGGCAAGAGCCTCGAGGCCATCGCGATGGCCGCTCTCGTGGGGAGAGGCCTGCTCGAATATGACGCGAAGATCGTCGACTACTGGCCGGAATTCGCGGCGAATGGAAAGGCCGATCTCACCGTCGCGGAACTGATGCGCCACGAGGGCGGCATGGCCGCCTTCACCACCTCCCTCGATCCCGAGGACCTGCTCACGCCGAACATCAAGCAGAACCGGATCGGAAAGGTGATCGAGGCCCATCCGCTGCGATTCCGGAAGCCGAATGGAAAAGGGGAGAGCGGCAGAAGGGAGTACCACGCCATCACCCGCGGCTGGATCGTGAACGAGGTCTTTCGCCGGGTCGATCCCGGGGGCCGAACGCTCGGTGAATTCCTGCGCGAGGAGATCAGCAGTCCACTCGAGGCCGACGCGATCATCGGCGTCCGGGAAGCCGAGCTGAGTCGGATCTCGAAGGTCGTGCCGCTCGGGTTCGTCTTTCAGTTCCTCCAGAGCCTGAAGCCCAGGATCCTGGGAAGGAAGATCGTGCACAACATCCTGCAGATTCTCGGAAGGCTGCTCCGGATCCTTCCATCGTTTCGGCATGCCACTACCCGAGGAGCCCCAGCTCCCTACAAGGGGATGAAGGGGATCGGGTTCTTCAACGAGCGCGTCGTCGCCATGGGAGAAACGCCTTCTGCCGCAGCGAACTGCTCCGCGCGAGGCCTGGCGAGGATCGCGGCCATGATGTCGGCCGGCGGGAGATGGGCAGAACGGGAGTACGTGAATGAGAAGGGCTGGCGGGCCCTGCACGAGCGTCCCGTCGAGGCAGACATGGGTTTCACGGGGACCAACTTCACGCAGGGTGGCGTGAACCTGTTCACCGAAACCAGCGCCAGCGCCTCTGGGCTCGAGCGCGCGTTCAACGTCGGCAGAGAAGGCTTCTATGGCTGGATGGGCCTGGGCGGATCGATCTTTCAATGGCATCCCGGGCACGAGATCGGGTTCGGCTTCGTGCCCACGTCGCTGCACGTGCTGGACATCCTCAACGAGCGAGGAAAGGTCTACCAGGCGGAGGTGCTGCGGTGCGTGGAAAGACTGAAGCCGTGAAGCCCGAGGCCGAGGGTCACAGCCTCGGTTTCTTCAACTATCTGGACGAATCCGTCGAGTCGTCGCTCTACCGCAACGGCAAGGTGCTCATTCGCCGGGATCCCGACGGCAGCGACCGCGACATGCAGGGCGTGCATCGGGCGAAGCGCGAGATGACCGTCCATGACGCTCGGGCCCTGTCGGGCGCCCAGGCCCGCAGTCTGGCCAGCAATGGCTTCGAGCTGCAGGAACGGCCACTGGGGCGAGACGGCCTGGACTTTCTCGATCAGCAGCAGGTCATGCAGGACTACTACCCGGAGTGCGTGCGCATCGTCGAGGAGGCGACCGGCGGCCGCGCATTTGCGTTCGATCACAACGTTCGCTCGGCTCTCGGCAAGAAGAGTCGAATGCGGATTGCGGGCGGGCAGCAGGTGCAGGCGCCCGCGCACATGGTGCACGGTGACTACACGCTCACCAGCGCCCCGCAGCGATTGCGCGATCTGTCGAAGCCTCCTGGCGGGAACGACACGCTGCGCACGTTGCTGGGGGCGAACGAGTCGCTGATCTCCAAGGGCGACGCCGAGCACGCGTTGGCCGACGGAAGCCGCTTCGCGATCATCAACCTGTGGCGCAACATCTCGAACGAGCCGGTGGTGTCCCACCCGCTCGCGCTATGCGACAGCCAGACGGTCGACCCCGAAGACCTCGTCGTCTTCGAGATCCACTATGAGGATCGCGTCGGCGAGAACTACTTCGCGAAGCATGCCGATCGCCACCGCTGGTACTACTTCCCCGAGATCACCGGCGATGAGGCGCTGCTGATCAAACAGTGGGATTCCGCAGGCCCGCTGTCGCGCTCGCTGGGTAGGCTGGGTGATGCCAGCGAAGCCGCCTCGCCGAGCACCTTCAGCTTCCACAGCGCCTTCGAGGATCCGGCGACGCTCCCCGACGCGCCCGATCGCCGGAGCATCGAAGTGCGCTGCATCGTCCTCTACGACCGTCCTCGCTAGTCCCACACTCGTCGACTACCTGCCCGCAGCCTGCCGGAGCGACTCCCATTGTTCGGGATCGTGCCCGAACAGGAGCTGACAGCCCTCGTTTCGCAGCTTCTTCAGAAGCCGTCTCGATGCGAGAAACTCGGCCTCATCGAAGACGACGGTCTGCATCAGGTCTTCGTCGAGCATGAAGCCGCAGTAGGCGCAGTCCGCAGTGAGCAGGACGGGACCGCTGTCGAGCTCCACCCGAAGCGACTGATGACCGGGCGAATGGCCCGGAGTGGGCACGCAGACGACGCGTCCATCGCCGAAGAGGTCGTGATAGCCGTCGAGCTCGACGACGTCGTGCCCGAGTCGATAGTCCGCGGGAATGAAGACTCCGTCGTCGACGAGCTTCGAGCTCTTGCCCGCGTCCCACTCGCGACGTTGTACGACGAGGCGCGCGTCGGGGACTTCGGCGAGGCCACCGCAGTGATCGAAGTGCAGGTGGCTCACGACGACGTAGTCGACGTGCTCGGGTGCGACGCCCTCCTGGCGAAGCAGGAAACCCAGATCGTGACCGGGCGGGATCTCGGCCTTGAAGTAGGGTGCTCCGGCCCCCATGCGACTCGGGTCGTGCTGCACGTCCTTGTGCATCCCGGTGTCGAAGAGCACGCGACCCTGGGGATGGTCGATCAGCCATGCCGCGACGGGAATGCGGGCTTCGCCGTCGCGGCCCTTGCAGAGGACGCCCCAGTCCGTCCGCAGCCAGCCGGTCTCGATCGGCGTGAGTCGAAGCGTCGGGGTCGTCACTGTTCGAGACTCCTGCTCAGGGGGCGTCCGTCAGACGGTAGCGCCCCGTCCCTACGCTCAGTTGTCGAAGCGGTCGAGGTTCATGACCTTGGTCCAGGCGTCGACGAAGTCCACTACGAACTCCTCCCGGCCGTCATCGGAGGCGTAGACCTCGGCGACCGCGCGCAGCTCGGATTGCGAACCAAAGATGAGGTCGACCGAGGTGGCCGTCCACTTCAGCTTGCCCGTCTCGCGATCTCGACCTTCGTAGACCCCCTCCATCTTCGTGGACTTCTCCCACTTCGTGGACATGTCGAGCAGGTTCACGAAGAAGTCGTTGGACAGGGTGCCCGGACGGTTCGTGAACACGCCGCGGTCCGAGCCACCCGCGTTGGCGCCGAGGACGCGCATGCCGCCGACGAGCACGGTCATCTCCGGAACCGTCAAGGTGAGCAGGTCGGCCCGATCGACGAGGCTCTCCGTCGGTGACTGGAGGCTGCCTTTGCCGTAGTAGTTGCGGAAACCGTCCGCCTTCGGTTCCAGCACGGCGAACGACGCGACGTCGGTCTGTGCCTGGGTGGCGTCGGCGCGGCCGGGTGTGAAGGGGACCTCCACTTCGTAGCCAGCGTCCATCGCGGCCTTCTCGATGCCCGCGGCGCCGCCGAGGACGATCACATCGGCGAGCGACACCTGCTTGCTGCGACCGAAGAAGCCGCTCTTGAAATTCTTCTGGATCCCCTCCAGCGTCTTCAGGACTCGCGCCAGCTCGGACGGATCGTTGACCGGCCAGTCCTTCTGCGGCGCGAGGCGGATGCGCGCGCCGTTCGCTCCACCGCGCATGTCCGTGCCGCGGTAGCTCGCGGCCGACGCCCACGCGGTGCGTACGAGCTCGGGGACGGTCAGGCCGGACTCGAGGATCTCGACCTTCAGCGCCTCGATGTCGCCGTCGCTGATCAGCGCGGAATCGACCTCGGGAATCGGGTCTTGCCAGGTCATCGCCTCGGCGGGCACCTCGCTACCGACGTAGCGGGCGCGCGGCCCCATGTCGCGGTGCGTGAGCTTGAACCAGGCCTTGGCGAAGGCCAGCTCGAAGTCCTTCGGGTTCTTGAGGAAGCGCTGCGAGATCTCGAGGTAGGCCGGATCGGCCTTCAGCGACAGGTCGGTCGTCAGCATGATCGGCGCGTGCCGCTTTCCCTCGTCGTGGGCATCGGGAACGGTATTCGCAGCTTCGCCGTTCTTCGGGATCCACTGGCCGGCACCGGCCGGGCTGCGGGTCAGCTCCCATTCGTGGCCGAGCAGGTTCGACAGGTACATCATCGTCCAGCGCGTGGGTGCTGCCGTCCAAGCGCCTTCCAGGCCGCTGGTGACGGTGTCCCCCGCCTTTCCCTTGCCGCACTTGTTCTTCCACCCGAGGCCCTGCTCTTCGATCACGGCACCTGCGGGCGCCGGCCCGACGCACTCCGATGGCTTGTGCGCGCCGTGGACCTTGCCGAAGGTGTGGCCCCCGGCGATCAGGGCGACTGTCTCTTCGTCGTTCATGGCCATGCGGCCGAAGGCCTGGCGGATCTGCGCCGCAGCCGCGACCGGGTCGTGATTGCCGCCGGGGCCCTCCGGGTTCACGTAGATCAGACCCATCTGCGTGGCTGCGAGCGGTTCTTCCAGCTTGCCTTCCTTGTCCTCGCGCATCCGGCCGAGCATTTCGAGTTCCGGGCCCCAGTAGACGAGATCCGCCTCCCAGTCGTCTGCCCGACCCCCGGCGAAGCCGAAGGTTTGAAAGCCCATGTCCTCCATGGCGACTGTGCCTGCGAGGACGATCAGGTCGGCCCACGAGATGTTGCGTCCGTACTTCTGCTTGATCGGCCACAGCAAACGACGGGCCTTGTCGAGATTGGCGTTGTCGGGCCAGCTGTTGAGCGGCTCGAAGCGCTGCTGTCCGCCGCCTGCGCCGCCTCGGCCGTCGGCCACGCGGTAGGTGCCCGCGCTGTGCCATGCCATGCGGATGAAGAGGGGCCCGTAGTGGCCATAGTCCGCCGGCCACCAGTCCTGGGAGGTCGTCATGACCTTCCTGAGGTCTTGCTCGAGCGCGTCGAGGTCCAGGCTGGCGAAGGCCTTGGCGTAGTTGAAGTTCGCGCCATAGGGGTTGGACGACGGGTCCTGGTCGCGGAGGGGAGAGAGATCCAGCAGTTCCGGCCACCAGAACTGGTTGGACTTCGGTTCGTCTTGAGCGAATGCCGAGCTCGAAAGCACAGCCGCTGAAATCAGGACCGCGAGGCCGGCGATCTGGGGACGGGAACGCTGTCGCATTGGGATTCTCCTTGGGGGTCGCGAGCAGGGACGTCGAGGAGATGTCCCTCAATACGCATGGGGCGGAAGCGGTTCACCCTCGAGAGCATGGATCCCGTCGCAGCACCGCACTCAAAAGATAACAGCAATTGTTATCTATACAATGTGACCAAGCGGGCCGGGCGGATCGATGAACTGCGGTGATCCGCCTCAGATCTCGTCCCGACAGCGAAGGCACAGGCCGCGAATCGTGACATCGATCTTTTCGATGTGGAATCCCTCGGGAAGATCTGCCCGTCCACGGATCTGGGAGTCCGCACTCGCCGGAACGTCGTACAGCCGCCTGCAGACCCGACAAGTCGCGTGATAGTGGGGCTCCGCCCTCGCTTCATAGCGGTAGGACCCGCCGATCGCCGTCACGCGAGAGGCGAGACCCGCCTCGACCAGGGCGTCCAGGATCTCGTAGACGGTCTTCTGGCTGACGTTCTCGTGGTCCGGCAGCAGCCGCGCGTGAAGTTCCGCTGAAGTCGGGTGGCTCTTCATACGGCGGAGGAGGCGGAGCGCACCAATCCGTTGGCGCGTGGCGCGAAGACCGTTCCGCGACAGTTCCTCTGCAGCCTTTTCGTCGGCGGTGTGGTGAGACATGGCGAACCTTGTTGCTGCTGGGCAGTCAGCGTAGCAGGGGGCTCGGCCCGCAGGTCGCGGCGGGTTGGCGTAGCGCCGTCGCGGCCCACGTCGATGCGTTCGAACACGCCATGCTCGACGAGGTGCGCGAGCAGTGCCCTTGATGTAGTTCTTGACCGTGTGCGATGAAGGAAGCGGCGCTGCGCTACATCGCGGCGGGTGAAGAGGTCGCCATTCAGGAGTTCAGTGGCCGCTGAAGGAGGTATCGAACGTGAAACCCGTTTGTCTGGTCATGGGTGCAGGTGCGGGAATCGGCGGGACGGTCGGGAGACGGTTCGCCGAGGAGGGCTATCACGCCTGCCTGTGCCGCCGCAGTGACGCGGAAGGGCTCGATCGCCTGGTGAGTGCGATCCAGGACGATGGCGGCTCGGCGACGGGCTTCCTCCTCAACGCCATCGAGCCAGATTCCATCGAAGACCGGGTTGCCGCCATCGAAGCCGAGATCGGCCCCATCGAAGTCGTCGTCTACAACCTGGGCGCGCAGATCGGGGACCGGTCGCTCGCGGACACGTCCGCGAAGGCCTTCGAAATGGGCTGGCGTTTGGGGACTTTCGGTCTGTATCGCCTCGCATCGGCCGCGTTCCCGCGGATGGAAGCGCGAGGCAAGGGAACCCTGCTCGTCACCTCGTCGACCGCGGCGGTGCGTGGGAACGGCGGGCAACACTCGCATGCGGCGGCGATGGGTGGGCGCCGAATGCTCTGCCAGACGCTCAACGCGGAGTTCGCGCCCAAGGGAATCCACGTCGCACACATCGTGATCGATGGCGCCGTGGATGCCCCGGACACCCTGGGCAAGCTGTTGGGCCCGGAGGGATTCGAAAAGTTGCGAGAGAGCCGGGGCAGGGATCACGATGGGCTCCTGCTCCCGACGCAGATCGCGGACACCTA
Organism: Deltaproteobacteria bacterium; assembly: GCA_029261855.1. Classification (GTDB taxonomy): domain Bacteria; phylum Myxococcota_A; class UBA9160; order UBA9160; family UBA4427; genus JAJDAN01. Next base: position 8,949 of record JAJDAN010000021.1, on the reverse strand, counting down.
CCTTCATCTCGCGAAGCAGCATCGATCCACCTGGACCCACGAGATCGACCTGCGCTCCTTCTCCGACCGTCCGTGGTGGAACCACTAGGCGTCGAATCGCGGCTCGACCCGGCCTCGCACGCCGAGGCCATCGACGACGAACAGGGCGCCCGCCTCGGGCTCGGGGGTCGCGTCGCCGCGCGCGACTCCGATCGTCGTAACGAAGAGGCGATCCAGATCCGGTCCCGCGAAGGCCACGTCCGTGGCATCGCGTACCGGCAGCTCGATCCGTCGGTCGAGCCCGGCGGTCGTGAAGCGTGCGATGCACCCGCCCCCGACCAGCGCGCACCAGAGACCCCCTTCACTGTCGAACGCGCTGCCGTCCGGACGTCCTTCGTCGCCGTCCATGGCTCCGAAGGTGCGCCGCTCGCCTACCGTTCCTGTGTCCGCGTCGTAGGGGTAGGCGTAGTAGTCGGCCGAGGTGTCGCCGATCACGAGCGTGGCTTCGCCGTCGAGGACGGCCACGCCGGGCCCGTTCGTGTTCGAGATCCGGTCGTCGATCCGCTTCCAGCCTGCCTGCGCCGAGTACCACCAGGCCGAGCCCTCCGCGGGGCCGAGGTTCAGCTTGCCGGTGATGAGATGGTTGTCGAAGTCGGCGCACAGGTCGTTGGCGCGTCCGCGCATCTCGGCGGGGTAGGTCGCCAGCAGATCGCTCGTCCCGCGATCGGGATCGACCACGTGGAGGCCGTCCTCCAGGGCGATGACGAGCGCGCCGGATCTGCACAACACCATTCCGGTCGGCACCGAAGGCAGCTTGCGGGTTTCGAGCGCGACATCGGGCGTGGGACGGCCGTCATCGTCGAGGCTGAGCCAATGGAGTGTGCGCGAGACGCAGTCCACGAAGTAGAGGCGCCCGCGCTGCTCGTCCCAGCGCGCACTTTCTCCCCAGGCGGTCCGGATGCCGGGGATCTCTCGAATTTGCAGTGTCATCTGGCAGGGCCTCGTGCAGGGGTCTGGTCCACGCGTGCAGTCATTCGGGCATGGGCTGGTTCAGCCCGAGCTCGCGCTGCCGCTTCTTCGTGAGCCCCAGGGAGACGATTCGGTGCGATTCGCGGAGGAGCTCTTTCAGCATCCGCGCCTCGATCCCCGGCGGTGCGTAGTGCTGTACCCAGCTCATCCCGCGCGACGCCAGATAGGGCGCCGGGCGCACACCCGGCATCGCGTTCAGGGTGTCGAACCCGTCGCGGCTCGTCTTGAAGGTGAAGGCCGGCGCGTCGTCGGCCCAGCCCCCGACTGCGAACACCTTCCCGCCCACCTTCCACACGTCCGAGCCACCCCACTGCACCACGTGGGTCGTCGCGGGGAGATCTGCACAGAACGCGTTGAAGTCCTCATACGACAGGGCGCGGGATTCGGCGCGGCGGACCATCGTCAGATCATGTAGCTGTCGCCCGAGGCGCGCACGGTCAGGTCGCTGATCGAGACGCCCCAGGGCTGGTCGATAGCGTACACGATCTGGTCTGCGAGCTGATCGGGGCTCAGCGCGAAGTACTCGATGCGGTCCGGGTCGCTGAGTTCGGGCGCCGCCGTGCCCTGCATGATCTGGCCCAGGGTCTCCATGAAGTCGCTCTCGTTCGCGCCGAGGATGCCGGAGATGGCCGCCGGGTTGATGACGCCTTGTCCGAGACCGGTGGCGGGGACGCCCGTCGGTCGAATCGTAGTCACCTTGATGCGGCCGCGAGATTCTTGTCGCAGCGCCTCGGACAGCACGTTCACCGCCGCCTTGGTGGCCGAGTAGACGGCCGAGCCGGTCACGGGGTAGTTGCCGTAGATCGAGGACACGTTCACGATGTGTCCGCGCCCCTGCGCGATCATCGCATCGTGTACCGCGCAGATGCCGTGCAGGACGCCCTTCAGGTTGACGTCGATGCAGCGATCCCACGCCTCGGCGGCCTGCGCATGATCCGCGTAGTGGGCGAGGGGCATGATGCCCGCATTGTTGACCATCACGTCGATCGCCCCGAACACGGAAACGGCGCGCTGCGCCAGGCTGGCCATGTCGCTGCGACTCGTCACGTCCGCCCGGACGCCGGTGACCTCGCCGCCGGCAGCACCGGCAGCGCCGGCAGCCTCGGCAGCGCCGGCAGCCTCGGTAGAGGCGATCGAGTCGACCGTCTCCGCGAGCGCTTCTTCGTCGATATCGGCAGCGACGACCCGCGCCCCGCGCGCCCCGCATTTCTGCGCCACGAGCCGACCGAAGCCGCCACCCGCCCCCGTGATGACGACGACCTTGCCCTTCACGTAGTCGGTCATGTGCTCCTCCGCGAGAAGGCTAGCGGACGCCGCCGCCCGGCAGGGTTCGGATGGCGAAGCGTCCTCGAGAGGCGACCCAGGCAACCATTGTTCCGATGGCTACCCGCGATGCACGAATCGTGCGGATTGCAAGACCTGGAATCCGCGCGTCGGTTCTTGCTAGATTGCGCGCCCGTTCGGTCCCCCCCAGGCATGAATCGTGACATCTGAGAATACCCATTGCCGCGCCATCGGTGATGGGTGTGCTGAAGAGGGTGGTTCGACGTGGCGGCGCCGATACGGTTTCGGGCTTGGCAAAGGGAAGCCCTGTCGAAGTTCGACGCTCGCGTTCACTCTGACTTTCTCGCGGTCGCGACTCCGGGCGCCGGGAAGACGACGTTCGCACTGGCCGCGGTGCGCCGAGCGTTGGTCGCGGGGCAAGCGCGGTTCTGCGTCGTCGTCGTTCCCACCCAGCACTTGAAGATGCAGTGGGCGATCGCCGCCGAGGGGTTCGATATCCATATCGATCCGGACTGGTCGGCCACGGACGGCCCGCTGCCGTCGGACGTGCACGGCATCGCAGTCACCTACCACCAGGTCGCCGCGAACCCCGAGGCGCTGCGCCGTCGCGTGGGACGGTCGTTCATCGTGCTCGACGAGATCCATCACGCCGCAGATGCGCGCTCCTGGGGTGATGGTGTCCGCCACGCCTTCGGGCCTGCTCCGGTGAGGCTCTGTCTTTCGGGCACTCCGTTTCGATCGGATCAGAGCGCCATCCCGTTCGTGCGCTACGTGGGTGAGGAAGCGCAGGCCGACTATGAGTACGGCTATGGCGAAGCGCTCCGTGACCGGAAGGTCGTGCGCCCGGTCTACTTCCCCCGGATCGGCGGCCGGATGGAATGGACGGCCCCGGACGGCGCGAGCTACTCGGCGGGCTTCGATGACGCCCTCGGCCGCAACCTCGCCAGTCAACGCTTGCGCACGGCGCTGGATCCCGGCGGCGAATGGCTGGCTGCGGTCCTGTCGAAGGCACATCGGCAGGTCGAGCACCTGCGGCTCGGCGATCCACGCGCGGCCGGCATGGTGATCGCTCTCGATCAGGAACACGCAAAGTCCATCGCGCGACTGTTTCGCGACCACCTGGGCGTGGACGTGACGGTCGCGACGTCGGACGACCCGGAGGCGTCGAGGAAGATCACCGCGTTCTCCGAGGGGAACGATCCCTGGATCGTCGCGGTGCGCATGGTGTCGGAGGGAGTCGACATCCCGCGACTAGCCGTCGGCGTCTACGCGACCAACACGATGACGGATCTCTTCTTCCGCCAGGCCGTCGGGCGCCTCGTTCGCATGAACCCCGGGGCAGCGCAGCAGCGCGCCTACATGTTCATCCCCGATGACGCGCGGCTGCGCGCGTTCGCCGCGGGGATCGGCGAACAGCGACGCCACAGCCTGCGCAAGCCGGAACGCGAGGACGACGCACTCTACCGGGACGAGGACCCGGAAGAAGAGCGGGAGGCGGACGCCGAAGGCGCCGATCAACTCTCGCTCTTCGCTGCGATTTCGGCGATTCCGCTCGATGTCGAGGGCAAGCCTCTCGATACGTCACCCGTCACGAGCGACGGCGAATCGAACGAAGACACGGACGAAGAGGAGATCCCCGGACTCGTTGGAGATTCGGATTCGGAGGCGGGTCTCGGGGACGACTTCCGGCTGATGCCGGGTTTCGGGGAGTCCGTGCCGACGCCGGTACCCATGCCCGAGCCCGTACCCGCGTCGACGGCCGGGGCGAGTCCGCGCAGCCGAAGGCGCAGACTGCGCGAGCAGAACAGCGCCTGCGTGCGCAGCCTCGTGCATCGCACGCGTCTCGGTCATGCGGAAGTGAACGCGGAGCTGAACCGTCGCGCCGGAATCGTCCGCATCACCCAGGCGACGGCGGAACAGCTGCAGAAGCGGATCGAGCTCGCCGAGAAGTGGCTCCGGCGTCCGTAGGCGAGACCCTCCCCGCGGTCCATCTCGGAACTTCCCGGATGGAACCCCGGAGAGAGTGATGCCGATCGGGTAGCCTGCGCGCCGAGATGGCCCCCCGAAGTCCGCACGACGGTGACGAGGAAGCAGAAGAACGGTTCCGCAGTGACGATGCGGCGGCGCGGCGCGCCGTCGAGAGCGACATCGAAGAGCTGGGCGATCCCGAGACCGCGCCGGGCCTGCCGGCGACGACCCTGGCGGCGGCAGGGGCACTGCCGGACCGAACTGCCGCCCGGGCCCAGGCACGTGCGACCGGCAGCAACCGCTCGATCGCCGGCGAGCTGCTGCGCCTGGGCTGGCCGGTGATGCTGGGCCAGGCGCTCGTGAGCGTCGCGGGACTCGTCGACCGGGCCATGATCGGCCGCCTCGAGGGGGCCGCAGGTTCAGCGGTTCCGCTGGCGGCCGTCGGCTACGCGACGCAGTTCTTCTCCTTGATCCAGTCCGCGCTCTTCGCCGTGGGGCTCGCGTGCGTCGCTCTGATGGCACGCTCGATCGGCGCGGGTCAGCCCCAGCGCGCCCAGGAATGTCTGGTGGCGTCGCTGCAGGTCGCGATCGGCGTGACGCTCGCCTTCACGCTGGTGATCCTGGCGGCGCCCCAGCAACTGCTGTCGTTGCTTGGCGCCGAGCCCGACGTGATCGACAGCGCGCTCGTCTATCTACGACTGGTGGTCGGATCGTCCGTGATGCTGGCGGTCACGTTGACCCTCGACAGCGCACTTCGCGCCGACAGGAAGACACGCACCCCGATGGTCATCGGCTTCGTCGTCACCGCCGTCAAGCTGGCGCTGAACTGGGTGCTGATCTTCGGTGCGCTGGGTGCGCCGCAGCTCGGCCTTGCGGGCGCGGGCTGGGCGACGGCGGCATCTCAGCTGATCGGCGTCGGGATCTATCTGGTGTTGATGGCGCGCCAACCGGCGGACGCGCCGACGGCGTTCCGCTGGCGCGCGCTGTTTCGCCGCAATGCCGTCGTCGGCCAGGTCATTCGGGTCGCGGCCCCGGGTGTCGCCGAGCGCGTCGTCCTGAACCTCGGGCTGCTGAGCTATTTCTGGGTGCTGTCGAGCTACTACGGCACGGTCGCGGTGGCGGCCTACACGGTCGGCGTACCGCTGCTTTCCTTCTCGTGGATCCCGGGGAACGGCTATGCGCAAGCCTGCGCGACCCTCGTGGGACAACGGCTGGGGGCGCGAGACCCGGACGGCGCCTGGCGCGCGGGCCGCCAGGCCGCAGTGCTCGCGCTGTGTACCGCGATTCCACTGGGCGTGATCTTCGGCGGCCTGCGCTTTCCACTGGCCGAGCTCTTCACGTCGGACCGCATCGTCATCGAAGCTCTCGGCCCCTTCATGCTGGCGCTGGCGTTCGCCCAGCCCTTCCTGCAGCTCCACTTCACTCTGGGCGGTGCACACCGCGGGGCCGGCGACACGGTGACACCCCTGATCGCGGCAACGGTGGGGAACTGGGTTTTCCGGGTCCCGGTGGCGTGCGTTGTGGCGATCGTGCTGCAGGCCGACGTCGTCTTCGTCTGGTACGCGCTGATCGTCGACCACGTGTCCCGGGCCGTGATCCTCGGCGTGAGCTTCCGGCGCGGCAAGTGGATGACGACCCTGGACTAGAGGTCCCGGCCTCTAGAGCGGCCCGGCGGTCCGTCGGGCCTCCGCTTCTTGCGTGTTACCCTGCCTGCTTGTCCCGAGGCCCCTTTGGCCCTGACCGGGACGAGAGGACGAACGAGATGGCCGAAGCAACGATCGACCCGGGCGAGGTCGCCGCGCTGAAGAACGCCGCCCGCGACTTCGAGCGCGCACGCATCCTGCAGATCGGCGGTTTCCACTTTGCGATGGTCATGGGCGCCCTCACCATGTGGGGCGCCGCCCAGACCTGGGCCCAGGTGACAGGATGGGCCGTCGCGGAAGCGGCCGCTGTCGCCAACGCCGTCGTGGCGGCCTTCGTGATCGCCTCGACGATCCATGAATGGGGCCATTTCGCAGGAGCGCGGCTGTCGGGTGCGGTTTCGCCGGTGTTCGAGGCGCCACGGCGTCACTTCTTCCTGTTCGACTTCCCAATGGACCAGAACGACACCCGGCAGTTCGTCTGGATGAGCTGGGGCGGGATCCTGGCGCCGTGGCTGGCGGTGCTCTTCGTGCTGGCGTTCGTTCCGCTCGGGATTCTCAGCGGCAAGGTGCTGCTCGCGACCTTCGTCATGAAGGCCGTCGCCACGGCGGTATTCGAGGGGCCGGTCGTGATGGCTGCGGCGCGAAGCGGGGACCCCGCCGGCGAACTCGGCAAGCAGGTCCGGGCCGGCGGGCTGCCGCGGGGGCGTCGGGTCGGGACGATGGTCGGCGCCGCGTTCTTCGTGTTGCTCTGGATCGCCGTGTAGCCGCTGCGGGGCTCGACTCGGAGCCCTCTGAAACCCGCTCACGACCCCGGCGCCCGATGAGATGGAGGGCCGTGCCAGCAGGATTGACACGACTGTTAGAAAGGCGATAAGAATCGTCCCATGACGAACTCCCTCGACTACCCGATCTTCGACGCCGACAACCATCTTTACGAGACGCGGGACTCGTTCACGCGACACCTGCCGAAGCGCTACAAGCGCGCGATCGAATACGTCGAGGTCCGCGGACGGACCAAGATCGCCATCCGCGGAACGATCAGTGAGTACATCCCCAACCCCACCTTCGAGGTGGTGGCGCGCCCGGGGGCCCTGGAAGGCTACTTCCGCGACGGCAACCCCGAGGGCAAGCCGTACCGCGAGCTCGTCGGAAATCCGATGAAGGGCATTCCGGCGTTTCACGAGCCGGCACCCCGGTTGAAGCTGATGGACGAGCAGGGTGTCGACCGCACCCTGATGTTCCCCACCCTGGCCAGCCTGCTCGAGGAACGCATGCGGGACGATCCCGAGCTGACCCATGCCGCGATCCATTCGCTCAACGAGTGGCTCCACGAGACCTGGTCGTTCAACTACGAGGACCGCATCTTCGCGACGCCCATCATCACCTTGCCGATCGTCGAGAAGGCCATCGAAGAGCTCGAGTGGTGCGTCGAACGCGGTGCCAAGACCGTGCTCATCCGGCCCGCGCCAGTGGCGTGCTACGGCGGCTCGCGGTCCTTCGGCCTCCCCGAATTCGATCCCTTCTGGAAGGCGGTCGTCGACAACGACATCCTCGTGTCGATGCACTCGTCGGACAGCGGCTATTCGCGCTATCAGAGCGATTGGACCGGCCCCATGGAGATGCTGCCGTTCGAGCCGAACGCCTTCATCTGGATGACCATGGGCAAGCGCCCAATCGAAGACGCGATGGCGGCCTTCACCTGCCACGGCGTCTTCTCGCGCTTCCCCGACCTGCGGGTCGCGGCCGTCGAGAACGGCGGCGACTGGGTGGTGTCGTTCCTCGAGCACCTGGAAGACGTGCACCGCAAGATGCCCGGGGATTTCGACGAGGACCCGGTCGCGGCCTTCAAACGCAACCTCTACATCAGCCCCTTCCACGAAGACAATCTCGGCCAGCTGATCGACGCGCTCGGCGCCGACCACGTGCTGATGGGCTCGGACTACCCGCATCCAGAGGGCATCGCGGACCCGCGCAGCTTTGCGGACCACCTCCCCTCGGGCCTGCCGGACGAGAGCGTTCGCGGGATCATGGGCGAGAATCTGGCGCGCATCATGCGCGTGCCGGTCTGAGCCGGGCGCGCAGCCGTGCTCACGATCGAGAGTCTGCTCCGCGCGTTCGCGCTCGAGCCCACGGGGCCCCTTCGCTACCGGGGTCGGCACGCCGAGACCGGACACGCCGTGGTCTTCGGCGGACAGCTTCTGGGGCAGACGATCCTGGCGGCGCGGGCCGGCCACGACGGCAAGGCGGCGAAGACCGTGCATACGGTCTTCGCCCGCGGCGCGTCTCCCGAAGCGCCACTGTCGATCGAAGTCGACAACATGCACGCCGGCCGCTCTCTCGCGAGCAGCACGGTGACGATCCTGCAGGGGGAACGCCTGTGTGCGCGCTCGCTCGTGCTCCTGAGCGCCGACGAGGACGACTTCATTCGCCACGCGGATGTGGGCCCGGCAGTGCCGCGCCCGGAAGACTGCAAGGCGCAGGGTGAAGGCGGTGACTGGGAGATGCGGATCGTGGGCGACGTCGACCTGAGTGACCCGGACCTCGTCGGCCCACCAGAGCTCGACGTCTGGACGCGCTTCGTTGGCGCGCCGAAGGACCCCGCGATCGATCAGGCTCTGCTCGCCTTCGCGACCGACGGCTTCTTGATCGGGACGGCGATGCGACCGCATGTGGGTGTCGGTCAGGCCCAGGCCCATCGCTCCGTCTCGACCGGTGTCCTCAGTCACACGCTGACCTTCCACGAGCCGTGCCCGGCCGGGGACTGGATGCTGCTGTCGCACCGCAGCCCCTACAGCGGGCACGGGCGATGTTATGGCCGCGCGAACGTGTTCAACGGAGACGGACGCCTGGTCGCGTCGTTCGTGCAGGACGGAATGATCCGGCCGCTGCGCCGGGGAAGCAGCCTCTAGGTGTCACTTCCAGGAACATTGGTCACCCAGGCCCTCTGAGGCTACAGGGGTTGTTGTCTACGCAACTCCAAAGCCCAGAGGGGGATCCCGGGTGACACTGCATCCTAACGCCAAGACGACACCTTATCAGCGCCAGC
>JAJDAN010000020.1 GCA_029261855.1 Deltaproteobacteria bacterium | reverse complement strand
CTACATCGGTCTGTCCCAGGCCTATCGCGGTGACGCGGCGGCCTCGGCGGCGGCCTTCAGCACCGCCGCGAGCCTGGAACCGCAGCATCCGCTCGGCCGCTCCGCGACCACCTTGAGCCGGCAAGCGACACGCGCCGGACGGCGCTGGTCCGCGGCGGCCACGGTGGGCATGGAGTACGACGACAACGTCCGGCTGTCGCCGGACGACAACGATGTCAGCGATCAGCCGAATGCCGCGGGATCCGCCGCGGCGGTGGCGCGCCTGCAGGCGCAGGTCGAGGCCTACGGGACCGCCAAGCTCAGCTGGCGGGTCGGCTATGACGGCTACCTGCAGATCTACACCAGCACCCGCGATCAGGACTTCGGCACCACGCTGCAGGCGTCCCCCAATGATCTCAGCCAGCAGACTCACGTGGCCTGGACCAACGCGAGCTACGACTTCGACGTCCTGAGCGTCGCCCTTCGCTACGACTTCTCGTACACGGCGATCGACCTGACGGACAACTTCCGGACCATCAACCGCGTGGGGCCCAGCGTCTACGTCCCCGTATCCGATTGGGGCCTCTTCCTCGGCTACTACCAGTTCCTCCACTACGACTACGACGTCAAGACCAGCGACCCGGACGCCTTCGACCGCAGCGGCAACCAGCACAGCGTCGGGGCCCAGCAGTTCGTCTTCCTGCCTTCCCCGTTCCGCTACGCGGTGGTCGGGGCATTGCTCACGAGCTTCGATTCCGACGGAACCGAGTTCCGCCACAACGGTGTCGAGGTGTCGGCGGGCGCGGAGATGGACCTGCCCTGGAAGCTCTCGGCGGGTGCGCTCTACCGCTACGCCTTCCGGAACTACACGAAGGACAGCGTCGTCACGCCGACCCTGGAGACGCCGAAGAAGCGAGACGACAACCAGCACGAGATCTCTTTCAACCTGAATCGCACCTTTGCCCGGCAATACAACGTGTCCGTGGCGGGTGCCTATTCGCACAACGAGTCCAACATCGACAACTTCGACATCAGTCGCTTCGTGATCGGGACCTACCTTCGATATGCGTTCTGAAAGCTCTGAAGGCTTTGAAGGAGAGGAAAGCGCCATGCAGGACCAATCCGCGCATCGTGGCAAGTGGCTCGGGTGCGGCGCGCGCTGGCTCGTCGGGTTCGCGGCCTGCGCGCTGCTCGCCAGCAGCGCACGCGCCGAGACCGTACAGGTGACGTCGCTCGAGGGGACGGCGCGTGTCGCCGGCAACCCGCTCTCACTGCACGCCAGGCTGGCCGTCGAGGAGCTGTTGGAAGTCGAAACGGACGGGCGCTGCACGCTGCTGGTCGACGACCGTGCGCTGGTCCAGATCTGCGGTCGCTCCCGGGCGAGCTTTCCCAGGCCGGGTCGCGCCAGCCCTCGGACGATCGAGCTCACGTTCGGAGAGCTGAGCGTCGTCGCCCTGAGCGATCCCGACGACACCCTCCACGTTCGCACGCCCGTGGCCGACATTTCGCTCGTCGGAATCGGCACCCACGTCCGGGTGGCCGCGGGCAGCGGCGAGACGGTCGTCAGCACCCTCGAGAATCCGCTGCGTGTCGCCACGAGAGGCGGGGCGATTGGCGTGAGGGTGGGGGTCCTTCGGCAGCTGACTCTGCGCGCCGGTGAGGACCCCGGCGAGCCGCGGCCCATCAGCCGCGCGGCCCTGGCGCGCAGCACCGCGTGCCCGACCGGGACCTCGGGCTTTGCAGCGGCGCTGCGGGCCGATCGCGTCATGCTGGCCGCCGGGCTTCCGGGCGTTGGAGCCCGCGGCTCTGTTGGAAGCCCGGTCGCAAGCCCAGTCGTCAGCGATCTACAGGAGATCGTTCGCTCCGATTTCCCTTCCGACGGGCTTCCCCTCGAGGGAGTGGCCGGCACGCCGTCGTCCCTCGTCACGGAGCTGAGCAAGCTCGGAATGGACGAGGAGGTCTGCGATCCGATCACCTGCAACCCGGTCTACAAGGTGGACCCTCCGGGCCCCTGCGGCGTTCCGCCCGAGCGAGGCTGCATTCCGTGACGCCCAACCCCTGGTTCAAGCGACTCACAGGTCGCGCCCGAGCTCCCGACCCACACCCCGCAACTTGACGGACTGCTGAGCATTGCTCGAAAATCCCCCCCAGAAAACGCGCACCGACCTCCATGCGCCCCCGCATCTGCGGGGCCCGTTCGGGTCGCGGCGCGTGTTCGTCTCGCTGCCGCTCCTGGCTCTGCTCTGTGCTGGCGTCCTTGCCGCGCCGCAGCGTGCCAGCGCGGACCCGTTGGAGCTCGGTCCGTTCGCGGTCAGCGACGTCTTCGAGACCCCGGGTTGCTCTCCCGCCTGCACGGGGACCGACTTCCCGCAGGACCTGGGCGTCCTGCGAACCTTCGCGTTCGCGCTCACACCCGGCGATGTCGTGACGGACATTCGCATCGACGGCGTCTGGGGCGGAGTCAATCCGACGACCGCGCCCGTCGAGGTCTATCTCGGCACGGCTCTGGTGGCGACGTGCACGGCCACGGACCCGTGCGCAACGGACGCCACCGGCAGGGTGCCGTGGAACGGCGGCGCGGGCTTCCTGCTGTCTGCGGTAGGCGCCGACCTGGCCGACTTCCAGAACGACGACGCCACGCTGTCGGTGACCCAGACCGGTACGGCGAACGCAGACAGCGTCGATCTCAGCGGCCTGGAGATCACGGTCTTCATCGAGCGAACCTGCGAGGCGGAAATCTGCGACGGCTTCGACAACGACTGCGACCTGGTCGCGGACAACGACATCGCGGACCTCGTGACGGGCTCCGACGTGGGCGAGTGTCAAGCGGGAATCGAGACCTGCGTCGGCGGGTCGTTCCAGATCACGCAGGTAGAGATCGGTCCGGCCGTGGAGACTTGCGACGGTCTCGACAACGACTGCGACACGCTGCCGGACAACGGCGTTGCGGACCTCGTGACGGGCTCGGACGTGGGCGAGTG
>JAJDAN010000019.1 GCA_029261855.1 Deltaproteobacteria bacterium | reverse complement strand
GCCTGGGCGAAACCCGGTTGGAACCAGGAGCGCAGTTTGCTGCCGCTTCCATCGAAGACGCTGACGAAGTGCAGGCCCCCGACTGCAGGACTGATGCGCGTGCTGGTGAAGATCTCGCCGTTCAGGTGAGTGATGCCCAGGCTGCCGACTTCGCCAGTTGCTGCATCCAGGTCGATGTAAAGGGATTGAGCGCCGAGGCCAGCGGCCAGGTCGCGACTGTCTTGCTGAGCAGGAAGAGCCACGGTGAGCAGACCGAGGGCCAGGAAGGAGGAGTTGAGCTTCTTCATTGCTTGCCTGGAAAGAGAGGATGTGAGCTGGGGCCCGGCGTTGCACCGGGCCCCGACAGGCAGTCACTCTCCGAGCCGGCTGCCCATCATGAGGGTCTATCTGCGGGAGCGAAGGAAGTAGCAGCTTTTGCCGGTTTCCGGCTGTCAGAATCGTGCTCGGCGGATTCTTGACGATTGTGAGCGGTTACCCATGTCATCGGCCGATCCGGGGTCGAATGGGTGTTGCGCCCGATTGCTCTACTTGAACACCAGCTTCTCCGGAGTTGCCGAGCCGTCTGCGTGGATCGTGAACCTAGCGAACAGTCCTGGCGACTTGCCATTGAGGCGGCGGCTATGGAGGGTCGGTTCGTAGGCCCAGAAGAGTTCCGCTTCGTAGTCACCGGGCTCGATGGATGTGAGCTTCGCCTTGCCTTCCTCGACGAATGCGGTGTTCGCGTACACATGTCCATTGACACTTGCGTAGATCCGGCGAATCCAGAATCCGGCGTCCCGTTCCGAGGTCGGCAGGTCGACATCGAGTTCGAGCTCAACGGTTGCCAGGGGGGCGAGCAGTCCGAGTTCGACTACTTGGTTGGGCGTAGAGTGAACCGGAATCTGCAGGATCAAGTCGTCGAACCGATCCACGACGCGCAGGATCCAGTCGCCCTCTCGCAGGAAGGGGAAGGTGAATCTCCCGTTCTCGTCAATCTCTGCGGACTCCATCCGACTGCTTCTGGAGCCGTTCAAGAAGGGGTCGTGGGTGGCGAGTTCCATACGAGTCAGGAGGACTTCGAGAAACTTGCGCCGGGTCTCGGGGACCTTCTGAAAGTCAATCTGGCCGCGCAGCTCTCCAGTCGCGATGTGCAGGTCCTGCTCGAGTTGAAGGGCATAGTCTGCAGCCCGGATGGTTATGGGCGATCCTGGCATGGTCGAGTCTGGATGTTGAGCGAGAAGGGTCCACGTTCCCGGTTCCACGTAGTTGAATTCATAGCTTCCATTCGCATCGCTTCGTGTATGCGGTCGAAACTGATAGGAGTCCTTGGTGTCCGAGTCTTGATTGCCAAAGTAGGCTCTGTTTCGTGCGACGTCCGGGTAGCGGGTTACATCCGCAAAAACCAGCATGCCTGCTGCCGGCTCGCCCTGTTGGAGGACACGCCCGGAGATCTTGCCGAGGGGAGCCAAAGTCAAGTCGAGGACAGTTTCTTCACCAGGTGACAGCTCGACTTGTGCTGCGGTTCTACTGTCGATCCCAACACCGAGGATAGGCCGACGTACGTCTGCCTGCTGAAAGACCTGATCGCTCCATGACATGTCCTGGCGTCGGACGGCGATCTCGTACTTGCCTGGCCGTAGCAATGGGAAGGAGTAGCGCCCCTGCCCGTCCACCACAGAGTCCAAGATAGCCTTCTCGGGAAGAGCTGGCCCCTGCCCGGGGAGGGGGCTGGCCACGACTTGTAGGCCAAACACTTTGCGGTCTCTTACGTCATTCAGTCGTCCGCTGAGACTGGCCGACTTTGCCATGACCAGCTCGATTCGCTTCGGCATTCTGGCGTTGTCGAAGCTCATCCCAGTGGACAGGTATCCTGGAAGAGTTGCCGCAATCGACATGGACTCGGTGGACTCACGCAGGAGGGCGCTGCCATTAGAGTCGGTCACAACATGTTGCCCATGATCTCTCTTCGAGTACCGGATTGTGTTCTCGATATCGTGCTTGTCTACTGGCCAGCTGTGTTCTTCCGTCATGAACCAGCGTCGTAGGTAGACGAAGACCTCCGTGTCAGGAAGCGGCTGCCCGAGTTCGTCTCGCACAATCACTTCGATGGTCCCCAAGCCCCGGATTTTCAAGCTCAGGGGTTCCATACCTGGCTGCAGCCGAACAGTCGTCTTCTCGGACTGGCCGACCCCTTCTGCGGTGGCGGTGATTGCATAATCACCCTCGACCAGGCCGTCGATGGTGAAGCTCCCATCCGCGCGGACGGGGTGCTGTACCCAGCACTTCGCTTGCACCGATGGTGACATGTCCAGATGGATGTCAGCAGGCTCCAGTTCCACGCTCCCAGCTCCACCGGTAAAGTCAACGATTTGACCGTGAAGGCTGATCTCTCGAGACAATTGCACAAGAACAGGCCCCGCATCGTTCTGCAGATCGCCCCAGGGCACTCTTGTGTGTGCATAGCCTGAGGCGCGTAGTTCCACCGATTCGAGATCCCCGAGGCCTTCTAGCGAGAAGCTTCCATCCGCTTGGCTTCTGGTTGCGCGTCGCGGCGCCGGTCGATCGGCCATTTCCACTGGCATGACGACGGCATCGGCGATGGAGCTGCCATCCGCGGCGAAGACACGCCCGCTAATCCTTCGACCTCTGTTCATCTGGAGGTCAGGGTTCTGCTTGTCGATGCCCTCCTGCAGGACGCACTCGAGTTTGCCAGCGGCAAAGCCCTTCACTTCTGCCCGGATGCTGTGCTCTCCCGGTGGCAGATTGGTGAAGGCGTAGTTGCCATCCGCATCGGTCAATTGGTTCGGATCCGCCGCCTCGCTGTCGGGCTCCGCGTCGAGGTTGAAGTTCCTTCGCAGGTGGTTTGTGGAGTGGTGGTGATAGACCCGCACACCTGGCATGGGCTTGCCACTCGGATCGACGATGCGGCCGTGCAGGGAACCCGGCAGAGGCACTCTGAGATCGCCCAGATCGAAGCTCTGTCCAGCCTGGAGTTCGAACCAGTTAACTTCGAGACCGTTGGGTACGTTGGGGCCTTGGACCGCCAAGCGGTAGCGATTTGCCGGCAGACCAGATGCAGCGAAGCGCCCTGCGTCGTTGGTACTGCCTTTCCAGGCCGAGTGCATGCGACGCTTCTCGTCGGCGTGGAGCAGCTCGACTTGGACGTCCGCCAATGGCCCCTGGTGATCGATGATGCGCCCGGTGATTTGTTCGTCCGCTTTCTGAACTGTTCGGCGGGCAATGTTGTCTATGGGGCCAGCCTCTGCCAGGATCGGCAGGGTCGCGAAGTCGATGGATTGCCCGCTCAAGATTGCTGTCGAGTCGTGATCGATGGCAGCACTGGTTGCGCTGTTGTCCGGTGGCAAGAGGTAGAGAACTCCAGCAGCGAAGCAAGTAGCGACTACAAGGGCGACGAGTAGGTTCTTGCGACGACTCATCAGAAGACCAACTTGCTCGGGCTTACGCTGCCATCCGCGTGGACTTCGAACTCGGCGAACTTGCTGGTTCGCTCGCCGCTCAGTCCGCTTGACCACATGTCCTCGAAGCCATGGCTCTTCATGAGCTCTGCACGGTATCGACCGGGAGTGATGCCGCTTAGCTCCAGTTTGCTACCCCCGAGTAGTGCTGTTCGTGAGAATACTGGTTCCTTGGTTTCATCGTAAAGGCGATTGATCCAGACACCCTTGAACTGGTCCTCGCCCGCTTGCTCCACTTCCATAGTGATTCTCACGGTGGGGGGCAGGGCAAAGATCCCGAGGTCGATGATTTGATCCCGCTCCGTGTGCAGAGGAATCTGATAGAGCATTTGGTTCAGGCGTGTGACGATGCGGAGCACCCAATCCCCTGCCGGCAGATAGGGAAATGAGAACTTTCCGTCCTCGCCGATCTTCAGTTTCTTCATCCCTGAGGTCTGAGGCAGTCCATGATGCCCGTGGTAGAAGGGGTCGCTGCCTGCGTTTTCGCGCTTGAAGAGGTAGGCGGTTAGCGAGCTTCTTTGTCTCTTGTCCAGGGGCTGCAGGTCCAACTGGCCGCGAACTTCTCCGGCTCCCAGGACGATGTCTTGTTCGAGTGCGAGGGCGTGGTCCGAGATTGCCACCTTGACCGGCTCACTTGGAACAGCAGCATCCGGGTGTCTCGCATACAGTCGATAGGTCCCCGGATTGACATAGTGGAATTCGAAGCGACCGTCCTCCCCAGTGCGCAGGAATGGTCGGGATTCGTGGGCATCCTCGTGGTCGAGCCCGCGCCAGCCTTTGTCTTCGGTCATTTCGAAGACGTATGCACCAGGGAGGGGGTTACCCATGTGCAGTACTCTGCCGCGGATGATTCCGACCGGAGGTACGGATAAATCAACCGTGCCCCTTTCTCCGCCGACCATCTCGATGATCTTCCGACCTCTGGAGTCAGTCTCCGAGGGAAGCAGCGGTGTGATGTTGGCAGGGCGCTTGGCAGGATTGTCGATCCATGTGAGGTTCCTTCTCCAGATCGAGGCTTCATAGCGGCCGGGGTAGATGCCCGAAATACTGAACCGGCCTTCTGCGTCGACCACGGCGCTCTGGCGGTAATACGACCGCTCCTCATCGGTCGCTTGGCCTGGCAGGAGTTCCATCATGACTCCCAGCCGGTAGCGCTCTCGCCCACTGACTTCGTCTAGCCTGCCGGTGATACTCGCGGCTTCCAAGAGCTCGAGCTCGAGAGTCGATGGCATCTGCTTGGACGAGAAGCTTCCACCTGTAGCCAAATAGCCATCTTTTGTGGCGGCGACTCCAAAGTCAGTTCCCGCGATGCGGCGAAGAAACGCTAGACCCTCATCATTCGTAAGGGTCTTCTCTCCACCTTGTTGATCACCTCGCAGCAGTGAGTAGATCTTGGAACGATGGACTGGCGAAGACATGTATCCAAGTTTGTAGATAGGTTCAGGATTGGAGACTACTTGAGCCCCTGCGATGGGCTTGCCATGCTCATCGCGGACCAGCACGTTGATCTTCTCGTAGTTTTGGAGCCGGATAACCAGTGGGGCCATACCAGCGCGGAGATCAAATTCTCGTTCCTTTGATGTTCCCAGCCCCTCCGCCGCGGCCGTAATTTCATAGCGACCCGCTCCGAGACCATCGACCTGGAAGCTGCCATCGCTTCGAACCGGCAGAGGCCGCCAGAGCATTGCGGACACCGACGGGGGTAGGTCACCGTAGCCCGAGGACTCTATCGTGATGGTTGTCTTGGCCTCCCCTGCCCCCTCGACATGCCCGAGGAGAGACAGACTGTGCTGAAGCTGCAGGACGATCGAATTCTGGTTCGAATCCCACGGCTGGACAGCATCAACATAGCCATCTGACTGTGCCACGATCGAGTCTGATCCCCAACGGCTCATTCCGGGCAGATGAAAGCTGCCGTCCTCGGAGCTGCGAACTCCTTTTCGATGGAGCAGGCCTCCCATGCGGCCCTTAGGGATCACCAGCGCATTTGCCATGGGAGCACCATCAGGTCCGACGACGCGGCCGTAGATCTCCGTTCCTGATCGAAGCTTGATGTTGCCCAGGTCTACTTCCTGAGCTTCGGCGACCTCGGCCCGAGTCTCATGGTCTTCGTACTGCGTGCCTTCGAAGAGGAAGAAGTGATTGCCTGGTTGGAGCCGTGCAAAGATGAAGCTGCCCTCTGCATCGGTGAGGGTGCTTCGATCCGCCCCCTCTTCGCCCGCGGCCAATCGCCGGTTGAAGCTGGCAGTGCTCCGCCCCGGTCGATGGCTGTGATAGACGAGTTGGTTGGCAACGGTCAGTCCTTGCCCATCGATCACTCGACCCCGGATGCTCCCAGGAGTGGGGATGTAGAGCTTGCCGAGGTCCAGGGATTGACCATTGGTTAAGGTGAACCAATCGTGATGGACTCCGGCGGGAACCGGCTCGCCGTAGATCTCAATTCGATAACGGCCCTGAGGAATACCCTGCAATTGGAAGCCCCCGTTTTCGCCGCTCGAGAGATCTGCAAAGGGATAGAGATTGCTGCCGGCAGACAAAGCTGCCCGTAGTCGAATCTGGAGGCCGGCAACCTCTTCAGTAGGACTGGTTATCTTTCCCCGAATAGACGCTCCTACCTGATTGATCGCTGCGCGTTGAGTTCCGTCGCCCTCCTCTGGAGGAGAGGCCAGATCGGCTAGCTCCGAGCCTGATTGTGGGGAATCTTCCCGACTTTGGAGTGCCGGGTTCTCGGCGAGCCCTTGCCCGGTGCTTCCGGCATTCCTTCCCGTGTTTAGGGCCAGGAGGATGGCTATCCCGATGATGCTGGCAAGAATTAGGGAGAGGAGCGGTTTTGGCTCTCTCATGATGGCAGGGATTGAGCTGCGGGATGGCTGCGAGAGAGAGGCGCTCTTGCAAACTCCCTCTAGGACAGCGGATCAAGTTGGTTACTTCCGATTTCTGCTTCGGCTTTCGAGCATGCGTAACGGCAGCTGGGTCAGGTCGGTGCAATTGGTCATGGCAGGATTCCTTGGTGCGGGCGAAACGCATCGAAAGATCGGTAGATTCCTGAAGAGAATCGAAATGCTTTACTGCCCTCTCGCGCACAGTCCCCCCCTGCACCGCGGTCTTTCTCCCGTGCCTGAGAGAGCTAGGTCTGTGAGAGAGCTAGTTGGTACAAAGAGTCTTCGATGGGTCCGCGGTGCAGGACTTATTCCATCTCCTGAGGCAGGTCAGTTCGGTGCCTCGCCTCCCATGCCAGCAAAGATCCTCCTGCCTGCGTTCGCTGGGAGAGAAGTGATCGGCTGGTTCTGAGAGCACCGGCCTCAGTCTCGCCACTGGAGACTGGTCTCGCCGGCCAGAGGGTCGATGAGGAATTCTCGAACCTCCTTGTTGCGAGTTACGCGCAGAGTGAGCTCGCGATCGGGAAGTCCCGTCAGCAGCCAGGCGCCGTCTTCTGTGGTTTGGGCCGGCCAGATCTCGTGATCCAGGTCGGCGACTCCCTCCACGGTGAGTTCTTTGTCGGTCAAGCTGACACCGCTGGCATCGTTGATCCAAAGGCGGAGAGTATGGCCTGCGGAGAGTTCGATGCGCAGGTCAGCCTTGCCGGGCCTTGCGTTCAAGAATTGAGTGGCAAAGCCAATCTTGCTGATTCTGAGCCTGAGCTCCTCGGCACTGAGGTTTCTTACTTCGAAGTGCCCCGTCGAGTCACTGTCCTCGCTGAAGGTGATACTACCATCGCTGAGCATGGTGATCTTCGCCGCGACCAATGGGTTGCCCGCGGTATCCATGACATGGCCCCGCAGATCGTACATTTGGCGCTCGAGTAAAATCTCCACCACACGCTGCTCGGTGATTCCCAGTGCGGGGATCTTGACCTCTTGTGCGAGAGCGTCGGAGCCATCGCGAATCTGCAGGATGACTGAGCTCCTGCTCGCTAGGCCTTGGATTTCCAGCGTCCCATGCTCGTCGCTGCCGAATGCCAAGCGTGTGCGGCTGTTCTCGCGGCCGCCAATATAGAAGAGATTGCCAGCGAGCACATCCTTGTTCATCGCGTAGTTCTCTACCAGGCTTTGTGCCACATCGGGAGACTCGATCAGAATGTCGATGCGCGCCTTCTTCTTGACCTGGCCATCAGGTTGGAGCACCTGGATCATCAAGAGATTACAGGGCGTAAGTTCGACCTCGATCCTGGTCTCTTCACCCGCAGGTACCTGTGCCCCTCGGGTTGCATAACCGCGGGCGCCAATTAGGAAGGTCTGCGCCCCAATCGCCAGCCCATCCAGTTCACCTATGCCCATGGCATCGCTGTGCATAGATTGCTTCCCGCTCTCTTCGCAGATCGCGATTGCTCCAGCAATCGGCTCACCTTTCGGATCGACGGCCCGGAACAGGAGGCGGCGTTCCTCAATGAGCGGAAGCGTTCCGAGGTCCAGGTTGGTCCTCAATCCCGTGAGTTCCGGTTCGATCTTTGTCCGTGCGGAACCGTCAGCTCGTGAGAAGGTCAGATTCAAATACTCGGGCAGGGCATCTTTCAGGGCGATACGAAACCGGCCTGTCTCGTCTGCTGTGAAGCGGTAGCCACCTCTTGCGTTCCTGTCCCAGCCCATCATGACCCAACCCCCGGCACCGGGAACGACCGTGTTTCCGTCCGCTTCGACGACCTGCCCAGTCAGAATAGGGTAGGCGCGTAGCTCGATCAGATGTCCGGGCCCAGGGGCATCGAAGTGCATGCGGTCGAGTCCAACAACTCGATAATTTGCACTGGCGCGCCGATAACCGAGACCCAGGGTCAGCGTGCCGCTCCAGTCGGTGGGCAGACCGTGGAAGGCGAAACTCCCGTCCTGGTTGCTCTTAAGGCTGGCCTCAATGGTGAATCCCAAATTCTCCTCGAGGAGTTTGACGACCTTCGGTTCCGTGATGACCGCGTGATCCGAATCGAGACGCAGAGTGACCGCTTCGGGTGGAGCCTGCCCATTCAAGACGAGGCGGCCACCGAATAGATCGGTTCCCGGGAGACGCAAGAGGTGCTGCTCCGCGCGTGCCTCGGTCGCATGCA
>JAJDAN010000018.1 GCA_029261855.1 Deltaproteobacteria bacterium | reverse complement strand
CTCTCGAGGACGACCTGCGCGCGAATCCCCGGTTGCGGTCCCGGGTGCTCCGGATCCCGAATGGGGTGGACGGCGAGTTGTTCCGTCCGCCCGCGGCGGGGGAGCGCGAGGCGTCGCGCCGACGCTTTTCCCTGCCGGATGATGCCTTCGTGGTGCTGTGTTGCTCGATGCTGTATCCGCGCAAGAACGTGATCGCGCTGGTTCGCGCAGCGTCGGTCATGAAGACTCGTCCCGTGTGCATCGCACTGGCGGGTCCGCCCGGACCCGACGCCGACTATCTGCGGGACCTCGATGCGGCCATCGCGGAGGCGCCGCAGGGGGTGTCCGTCCGGTTGCTGGGGTCCCTCGCGCCCGAGGCCGTGGCCGAGCTCTCGCGCGGCGCCGACCTGTGCGCGTTGATGTCGCGCTTCGAGGGCCTGCCGAACGCCCTGCTCGAGGGAATGGCCAGCGGGCTGCCCTGCGTCGCCAGCGACATCCCGGGGTCCGCGGACGTGTTGTCCGGGGGCGGCGGCATCCTGGTCCCCCTGGACGACGACGCGCGCCTGGCGGCCGATCTGGACCGGCTGGCCGCCGACCCGGCCGAACGCCGCCGTCTGGCCGCCGCGGCGCGTCAGCTGGCCGTCGATCGCTACTCGTTCTCAAGCATCGCGGACCGCTACCGATCGGTCTATGAGGACATGCTCGGAACGGAGAAGTCGCGATGAAGCTGCTCGTCAACGCCGTCGCCTGCCGCGTGGCGGGAGGCCGCAGTGTTGCGCTGAACTTCCTGCGCGGCTATCGCGCAGGCCGCTACGCCCACGAGATGGTCGTGTACGCGCCGGCGGGGGTCGGCTACGAAGAGCTGGCCGGCGACAGAGTGCGGGTCGAGGTCGCCCCCGCCTGGGTGCACCGCGGCTTTGCCCGGGGCGTGGCGGACCACGTCTGGTTCCGGCGTGCGATCGCACGCGAAGATCCGGACGTGCTCTTCGCCATGGGCTCGATCGCCTACCCGACTCGCGTGCCGCAGTTGGTGCTCTTCCATTGGCCCTATGCGATCTACCCCGAACCCGAGGTCTGGGACCGGATGCAGCCCCGGGAGAGGACGAGCCGCCGAGTTCGGCGCTGGCTCTTCGGACGCCGCGCGCGTTACGCGACCCACTTCGCGGCGCAGACGGCGACCGCTCGGGATCGCCTCGATCGCTACTGGGGGATCGGGGCGACGGTGGTCCCCAACGCCGTCTCGCTGCCCTCCGGCGCGACGGACGACGCCATGTGGTCGCTCCCCGAGATCGCGATCCCGCCTGGCAAGAAGGCACTGCTGTGCCTGGCCCGCTACTACCCGCACAAGAATCACGCGGTCCTGCTGGAGGTGGCGCGGCGGATCCGGGATCGGGACCTTCCCTACGTCATCCTCACGACGATCTCACCCGACGAGGGGCCGGCGGCGGCGGACTTCCTGCAAGCGATCTCGCGCGACGCGCTCGCGCGCGTTCTCGTCAATCTCGGGGAGATCCCCATGGAAGACGTACCGGCGCTGTATGCGGCTTCCGACGGCCTGCTCCTGCCGACCGTGCTCGAGTCGTTCTCGGGCACCTACGTCGAGTCGATGTCGCATCGCAAGCCCGTTTTCACGTCCCAGCGCGACTTCGCCCGGGACGTCTGCGATGAGGCGGCGTGGTATTTCGATCCCCACGACGCGGACTCGATCCTCGAAGCCGTCGTCGGTGCGTTCTCCGACCCGGCGGAGATGGATCGACGCCTCGATGCGGGTCGCAAGCGCTGCGAGGAGTTCGCAGACTGGCCGGAAGTGACCGAGCGCTATGTGCGCCTGCTGGAGCGGGTTGCAGAGGGGCCGTGAATCCCCGGGTCGACTACCACGCACGGGTTCCCGCGAGGCTCCGGCCGCTGAGCCGCTTCGCCGGGCGCTGGGCCCGCCGGACGCAGCATGCGATCCGAAATGCGGGTGCGACCGTCCACCCTCGCCCGGTCTTCGTGCTCGGGAACCAGAAGTCGGGCACCTCGGCCATCGCCGGGATGCTGGCTGGAGCTAGCGGGCGCTCGGTTTCCATCGACATGCTGATCGAGATCGAGCGACCTCACTTTCAACAGGTGCACGCCGGTAGCTTGTCCTTCGAGCGCTACATCGAGATGAATCGCTGGGAGTTCTCCCACGAGATCGTGAAGGAGCCGAACCTGACCTTGCTCCATCCGTGGCTGGTGGAGGCGTTTCCGGAGTCGCCGATCGTGTTCGTCGTGCGAGACCCGCGCGACCAGATTCGCAGCCTGCTCGACAATCTCGCCATCCCGGGAGACCTGGCCGACGTGACGGCGGCGGTGCGCGCCCGTCTGAACCCGACCTGGCGTCTGGTTCTCGACGGGCGTTGGCTCGGGATCGCGGGCGACCACTACATCGAGCAGCTGGCGGGTCGCTGGGCGCGTTGCGCGCGAGTCTATCTCGACCAGCCCGAGACGATGCGCCTGTGTCGCTACGAGGCGTTCCAGACGGACAAGCAGGGCGAGATCCGGCGCCTGGCGGTCGCGCTCGGTGTCCCAATTGTTCGGGACATCGATGACCTGCTCGACCGTCCCTTCCAGCGCCCGGGGGACAGCGGGGTCGACTGGTCCAGGTTCTTCGGGGAGAACCTCTCGCGCATCAACGCGATCTGCGGTGATGAGATGGGCGCCCTCGGCTACGACTGACTCAACTCTGGCCCCGGCGTTCAACTCTGGCCGGGGCGCCAGCGTCGTTCGGCGCCGGCGGCGAACTCCAGGGCCGCCACCAGCTTCTCCATGTAACTGCCGATGTCGTGGCGCTCGTCGATGATGCGGCGACCGGCCGCACCCATCTCTTCGAGTCGAAGGTCGCCCGCGAGCATTTCGCCGAGGCACCGTTCGAGTTGCGCGAGATCGCCGGTCTCGACGATGTGTCCGCTGCGGCCGTCCTCGATCAGGTCGAGCTCGCAGCCATCGGCCAGGGTTGCGACGATGGGCAGGCCATGGGTCATGGCCTCGGAAATCGCGAGCCCTCCGAGCCCGGGCAGGACGAGCACGTCCCCCAGCTCGAAGTAGGGGCCGACCCCTTCCACGACCTCGCCGGTGAAAATCGTGTCGTCGGCGCCCACGGCACGCGCGTGGGCTTCGAGAACCGTGCGGTGCGGCCCACCCCCGACGATCAGCAGTCGCAAGTCGGGATGTCGCTCGCGCAGTCGCGCATAGACCGAGATGAGGTCCTCGACCCGCTTGTACGGCGCCAGTGCGCCGACGAAGAGCAAGACCCGCTTTCCCTCGAGAGCGAGCTTTTCCCGGAGTGCGGGCGCCGCCCGGCGGGCTTCGGGGAGCCGCGCATTCACCGCGTCGGTGTCGACGCAGTTGACGGCGACGAAGCAGCGCTCGGCCGGGTACCCGCAGCGGCGAAAGTAGTCCCCCGCGAGGCTGCTGTAGCCGAGATACGCGGTGCAGCGTCGCTCGAGGAAGCGAACGAGAACGCGGAAGAGTCGTTGCGATCGGCTGGGCGGCCCGGGATGCGGGATTTCTCCGAGGCTCCACCACACGACGGGCACCCGCAGAAGCAGCGCACAAGCGATCAGCAGGAAGGCGCTCGGCAGGTTGGATCCGCCCTCCGCCAGGATCACGTCGGGGCGTTCGCGCACGAGATGCCACGGCAGGGTGGGCCACAGCGGGAAGGTGATCTCGCGCTCGGCGGTGACCTTCGAGACCAGCCGCAGGGTCCACATTTCCTCGTGGTCGAAGCCGGTGAGGTCGCTTCCGTTCACCGTCTTGGTGCCCGGGAAGTCGCTTCCGTGCAGGGCGACGAAGTCGATGCCGGGCCGGGAAGCCAGTCGTCGGAAGACGGGGATGCGCCAATGGGGCAGCACCCGGTGGACGAGGACCACCTTCACGCGACGCCCGCTCAGTGCTCGACGATGACAGGCGCGCCGGTGGCGGCCGATTCCAACATCGCGAAGGTCACGCGCGAGACGTTCACGATCTCGTCGATGGTGAACGGCGACGGGCGGCCCTGCTGCACCGCTTCCACCACCTCTCGGATCTGGTTCGCCTGGCCCTTGTCCTGGCTGAGGCTCCGGAAGCGGCGACGCCCCGACAGCTCGGTCACCCGGAAGTTCGTGCAACGGGCCGTCTTGCCCTCTCCCGAGACCTCGAAACGTTCCTTCGGCAGGCGCGGGTCGGCATGTGCGACGTACTCGAGGGTGCAGCTCGAGCCGTCGGGATAGCCGAGCACCGCGATCATCGAATCGTCGAGGTTCGCGTCGGCCGTCATGAAGCGGGCGTAGACCGAGCTGCACAGCTCGCCCACGAGGTAGTTGGCGAGATCGACGAAATGGCACAGCTCGCCGATCACGCGGCCGCCACCCTCGATCGGGTCCATGCTCCAGCTGTCCCGAGGCGGAGGCCCGGCCGCGACGTTGTAGTGGATGCTGACGGGTCCGGATCGGCTCTCGAAGAAGCTCCGGACCTTCCGCGCGTGGGACGAGAAGCGTCGGTTGTAGCCGACCGCGAAGAAGGCGTCGCGATCGACGACTTCCCTGGCGATCACCTCGAGGTCTCCCGGTGTGAGCGCGACGGGCTTCTCGACCCACACCGCCTTGCCCTCGTCCATGGCCCGCATGGCCAGGGGCACGTGGGTGTCGTGACGCGTCGCGACGAAGACGAGACCCACGTTCGGGTCCTTGAAGACCGCTTCTGGGTTGGTGCCGCAGCCGCTGAAGCCGAACTTCTCGGCGGTGCGCCGGGCCGACGCGCCGGTGGCGGTGACCAGGGTCAGGCGGTGGATGTCCTTGCGACGGTCGAGCATCGGCAGCAATAGAGCCTTGGCATAGTTGCCCGCGCCGATGAAGGACACGCCGAGGGCGTCGGTGGGTGTGCGCTCACCGGTCGGCAGAGACAGGGTCCGTTCGTGGGAGATCTTCTGCTCGTAGCGGAACGCCACGGCCAGGGTTTCCGAGCGCCCCGAAACCAGGTCGTCGTAGGCGGTGACGGCCTGATCGAAGTCCGCCAGCTTCGTGTCCAGGCGGTCGAGGTGCAGGCTGCCCGAATCGATCAGGGAGAGGAACGCGCGCAGGTTGCGGTTCTCGGTCCAGCGCACGTAGGGCAGGGGGTAGTCGTTGCCGAGCTCTTCGTAGCTGCGGTCGTAGCGTCCCGGGCCGTACGACATGCTCATGCGCAGGTCGAGCTCCTTGTCGTACATGGCGCGGCGTTCGATTTCCAGCGGCATCGCACCGACGACGGCGAGTCGCCCCTTGTGCCGGCAGAGCTCTGCGCCGAGCTGCAAGGGCGCTGCGCTCGAGGCCGAGGCTGCGACGAGTGCGAGGTCGACACCGTGCCCGCCGGTGGCTTCCTCCTTCCAGGTCGACGGCAGGCTGGCGGGTGTCGCCGCCCACTCGGCGCCCTGGTCCAGTGCCTGCTTGGCGCGCAGATCGTTCAGGTCGAGCCCCAGGACCCGGCAGCCGTTGGCCCGCAGCAGCTGGACGGCGAGCTGTCCCACCAGTCCGAGACCGACCACGGCGACGATCTCACCGAGGGTGGGGTCGCCGACCCGAACGGACTGCAGGGCGATGGCGCCGAGCGTCGCATAGGCGGCGTGCTCGAGGGACACGCCGGCGGGGACCGGCGCCACCAGGTTTTCCGGGACGCAGATCAGCTCCGCGTGATTCGCATAGCCCGCGCCCGCGCACGCGACGCGATCGCCCGGCGCGAAGCCCGTCACGCCGACCCCGATGGCCTCTACGATGCCAGCCGACGAGTATCCCAGGGGCTGGGGCACCTCGAGGCGGGAGGTCACGGTGCGGTAGGTCGCGAGGGCGCCGTCCACCTTCCACTTGCTGACCACCTGGCGGACCAGATCCGGTCGCGAGCGCGCCTTCGAGAGCAGCGAGCTGCGCGCGAACGCGAGCGACAGTCGATCGGTGCCCGGCGACATCACCGAGTACTCGTTGCGTACCAGCACCTGGCCGGGAAGCGGCATGGGCGCGGGGACGTCGACGATCTCGAGGTCACCGGAACGTGCGTTCTGCAGGATCTGCTTCATCGTGTCCGTCTCTCGATGCGGCCCCGCCAACCGGGATGCGCGCTGAAGGGGTGGGAGCTTCGGATCTCGTCGAGTCGACGCGAGACGGGTTCGGTGCCGTCCGCCTGTACTTCCACGACTTCGACGTCGTCCGCTGTCCGCACCTCGGTGATGGGACAGTCGCGCTCGATCATGGCCTCGCGCAGGATCGGGAGCTGGTCTTCGTCGAAGCCCATGAGTCGCACCGCGACCAGGTCGGCGGCGACCGGGTCCGTCGAAGCGATCACTGCACCGAGAGGGCGGGCGGTCGGCGACAGCGGGCCCTCGTTCTCACCGGCGACGATCCCGTCCAGCAAGTGCAGCGACCGGCGCACCGGACGCGGAGCGTCCAGGTGCAGACCCTTGGCGTCGCTGTAGGAGAAAGCGCGGTTCAGATCGAGGCACATGCGCCAGGTGGTGCGGTTGCCGTACCAGTTGCCCGCCCGGACGAAGTCGTCACCGCGGGTCGCCCGTTCGGCCCGGCGGGCGAAGCGGATCAGCGCAATGCCGCGTCCGCGTTGTAGCAGGGGCCGGGCCCATTCCGTGGCGCGACTGCGCAGCCGGTCCACGAGACGGCGGTTCGGGAACTCGTCCCCGCCGTCGTGGCTCGAGCCCACACAGTGGTGGGGCAGCCAGTTCTTGTCGCCGTTGATGCCGACCAGGTTCTTCAGGGAAAGCGTCACGCCCGTCTTCTTGTGAGTCTTGATCTTGGGAAGATTGACCACCAGATCGGCGGACAGGACGGTTTCCGAGAGCAGGTAGTCGTTGCGCCCGTCCCGGTGGTGCTCGGCCGTCGGTCCCGGGTCGTAGTCGGCGCCGCGCATGCGCGCCGGATCGAGGCCGGACCCTTCGAAGAAGCTGCAGTCTCCGAGCTCGACGACACGGTAGCCGGCGGGGTCTCCGGGTAGCGCACGCCGCGACACGATGACGCCGTCCTCGAAGCGCACCGCTTCGCGCCGCAGGTCGACGACCTCGAGACGCCGACCGGCAGCGGCGTGGGTCGCGACCAGCTCGTCGAGTCCCGCGATCTCGCGAATCCGGTCCCAGTCGCAGTCCATCTGCGGCGCCTCGGCCAGAATCACGCGGCCGTGGGCGCCCGCCGCCAGGAAGGCGTAGTCGGCCGCGGCGCGCAGCACGGCGCCGTGGGTGATCACGCAGCTGACGTCCTCGCCTTCCTGGGGGTTCCAGTGGCGGATGAAGTTGGGCTTGAGGACGATGGTCGCCCCGGGCGCAGCCAGGTCCGCGAGGGGATTCCACTCGGCGGTACCGAAGCGGTCCGCGTCGAGGCCGAGACCCCGAAGCGCCTGACGCACCGCCGCGTAGGCCGAGTTCGGAGCCGCGGCGGGCTCGAGCGCGAGCGCTCCCAGTTCCGGATAGTCGCTGTCGGGCGCGAAGGGCGCCATCAGTCCCGCGTAGCTCGGCGCGGTTCGCGCAAGGGAGGCGCGGATCACGGATCGATCCTTCCCACCGACGACTTCACGGCCCGGAACTTCCCGTTCGGCTCGCGCGGGATCGCGGCAACCTGTCGGATGTCGACCTGGATGCCCTCTCCGAGACGCGCGTGGACCTCCCGTTCGAGGCTCTTGCGGTCGCGCTCGCCGAAGCCGCTGCCCGCGACGACCAGCACCTCGATCGCCTCCACGCGTTCCTGGACGATCTGGGCCTCCTCGATCTCGTACTGCTCCTTGAAGATGTGATCGAGACGCCCGACGAGTCGACCGTCCGGCGTCTCGACGTAGTCCTCGATGCGGCCGTCGATGTCGAGAAACACGTCGCCGGGCCGTCCGCATTCGCAAGACCCCTTGAAGCGCGTGCCGACGTCGCCGATCCGGTAGCGGATGAACGGCGTCGCGGCCGTGCCGAGGCCGGTGACGAGCAACGGGCCGCGCACGAATTCCTCGGTCTCCTCCACCGGCTCGACCTCGACGATCCCGTACTCCATGTCGACGTGCAGGCGATTGTGGTCGCAGGCCGTCATCGATACGGCTTCCTCGGTCGAGTGGTAGTAGTCGCGGACAGGAGCGCCGAAGGCCCGCTCGATGGTCTCACGCTGGAAGGCGAGGACGGACTCGGAATGGGTGAAGATGCCGCGCAGGCGACCCGGGGGCAGGCAGCGACCCGCCTCGAGCATCGCGCGACCGACCAGGTGCAGGACCGACGGGTAGCCGTGCACGTAGGTCGCCGGGGTGTCGTGGATCGCCGAGATGTAGTCCGGGAGGTTGCGGCCGGACAGGTGATACATCGAAAACAGCGTCATTCCCGACAGGTAGTCGCGCCGCCAGAAAGGCGGCTTGCGCTGGCTCAGGGGGACGATCACCTGGCCCGTGAAGTTGATGACGGGGTCGTCGATCTTGACGCCGAAGCTGCGTCGCTGCCGCCAGACCGCGGTCAGACCTTCGGCGATCCGCTCGGTCGTGTGCCACACGGGCAACGCGGTGCCGGTGGTGCCGCTGGTCGAGCGCTGGTGCAGTCGCCGCGGCGCGATGTCCCGCGCGACGAAGTCGCGGCTGCGCGCCCGGTAGACGGCCTTCTCGAGGGGCGGAATGTTCGCGAGGGTCTTCTCGATCGAGCTCGCCGGGTCGCCCGCGTCCACGACCGGCGGCAGGAAGCGGTAGTAGGGAGCCTGGGCGCGGGCGCGCTCGATCAGCTCCGCGAGCATCTCCCATTGACGCTCGCGCTGGACCTCGACCGGATCGTCGATGCGCCGCTCCCAGTCCTCGAGGGTCTGGTGGAAGTAGGAGGTGAAGCTTCCGAGGGCTCGTCGATAGCCATCCGCGGTGCAGGCGAGGCTCTGGAGCCCGACCGGAAGCACGGAATAGACCTGGGAAAGCAGCGGTTTCAAGAGTCGACTCCTGCGAAGCGCTCGACGAAGCAGAGCATGCGCCTTGCGAGGTCGTTTCGCACGAAGCCAGCCTCCACCCAGACGCGTCCACGTCGCGCCATTTCGGCGGTGCCGTCGGCGTCCTTGCGAAGGGCCAGGATGGCTCGGGCCAGGGCTTCGGGCTGCTCGGGGTCGAGGCCCACCCCGGCAGCGGCCTCCTCCACCAGGGTGCGGATCTCGCCCTTCGGCGCGCTGACGATCACCGGTCGCTCTTGAGCGCAGAACTCGAAGATCTTCGAAGGGATCACGGAGGTGAAGATCTCGAGGTCCCGCAGGAGCACGACCTGCAGGTCGATGGACGCGATCCAGCGCGGGATCTCGCTGCGGGGTCGCAGGCCCAGCAGGCTGACGTTCTCGAGTCCGCGGCTGGCGATGTCGGCTTCGAGGCCCGCGCGCGCCGCTCCGTCGCCGATGATCAGGAAGTGGAGGTCCGGCTCGTCGACCAGTCGCTCCGCCGCCTCGATCAAGGTGGACACGCCGTGGGCGAGTCCCAGGGTGCCGATGTACGACACCAGGTACTTGCCTTCGAGTCCGTGCTCGCGCAACAGCTCGTCGTCCCGGGGCAGGGGGCGGAAGAGGTCGGGGTCGATGCCGTTGTAGACCAGATCGATCCGATCGCGTGCGACGCCGCGGGCCGCAATGTGGTCGATGAAGGTGCGGGTGTTCACCACGATCCCGGCCGCAGACCGATAAAGGACGGTCTCGAGCCACT
This sequence comes from Deltaproteobacteria bacterium, assembly GCA_029261855.1. GTDB lineage: Bacteria > Myxococcota_A > UBA9160 > UBA9160 > UBA4427 > JAJDAN01. The sequence goes on along the minus strand of JAJDAN010000018.1, from coordinate 25,771 downwards.
CGAGGGTTCGCAACAGGGGACCGGGTTTCATCTGGCCGAGCTGGACGATCGATTCGGGCCACAGGTCGCGTACCTCGAGCACGAACGGCGCGCCTCGCAGACGCGACACCACCATGCCCGCGAAGCCGGCGAAGAACTGCGGACTCGTCGCGATGACGACGTCCGGGCGTTCTGCGCGGAAACAGGCCAGCACCGCGGCCAGGGCGAACAAGACGTAGTTCGAGATGCGTCCGCCGAAGCCCTCGTTCGGCGACAGGAACATCCAGGTCCGGATGACCCGGATGCCGTCCACCGTCTCTTCCTGGAAGAGGCGGTTCTCGTAGTCCTCGAACAGGACCCCCCGCGGATGGTTGGGCACGCCCGTGATGACGGTGACGTCGTGGCCCATGCGCACCCACTCGCGGCAGTGCTCGTGGGTACGGCTCGCGGGCGCGTTCACCTCGGGCGGGAAGTAGTGGCTGATGAAGAGGATGCGCATCGTCTACTCGGGGATGTACGTGGCGAGGCCGGGAACGACGGCGCTCGCGAAGCGTTGGAAGCGAGCCTCCGCCGCGTCGATATTGCCCCGGACGATGGGTGTCGTGAAGCGCACCAGCGCCCCGTCGGTTCGTCCCCGGGTCGCGCGATCCCAGAAGCGATAGAGGATGACGTCCTCGTTGGCGCTGATGACGCGTCCCTGGCCCTGGTACCAGAAGTAGACGAGCTGTCGCGCGTCTCCCTTTGCGATCACGAAACGCTTGGCGAGGCGGTCGTCGTTCCGGATCCCGTGACCCTCCGGCAACCCGGCGAAGTCCACCGGCCGGCTCGTCGAATCGATGATCGCCCAGCCGGCTCCCGGCAGGCAGTGCTCGGGCGGATGGATCGCAGTCTCGCCACCGCCTCCGCCCTGGCGGACCTGGGACTCGTGGTAGCCGACGTAGAGGGAGACGCTCTCGTGGCTCGTCGACTCTTGGAAGTTGCACAGCAGGTAGTCGCTTGCGCCGAGGATGCGAAGCGATTTGGCGTCCATCTCCTCGGGTGCTTCGCATTGCCAATCGTCGATCGCGAGCGGGAACGACGCAAAGCTCTCTCGCGGCGGGATCACTTCGTCGCTCGCGAGATGGCGGAAGACGTAGAAGTTGAGGGCGAGGAACACCAGCGCGACGACCACCTTGGTCATGCGTGTCTCCTTGCGGATACGTCTGCGCCTCGCTCGCGTCGGAGCCACCCGATGGCGCTTGCCTCGAGGAGCAGCAGCAGGAATGCGACCGAGAAGGTGATCACACCCTGGAAGTCGTGAATGAAGCCCGTCGCTGCGTCCTCGCCGAAGCGGTGGGTGAGGATGCCCGTGAGGGCCACGCGCAGCGCGTTCACCAGGATGGCAATCGGGATGGTCGACACGACCAGGAGGAGCCGCTCGCCGAGGTTCTTGCGGAAGAAGTAGGCGAATACGACGCCGAGGGTGAGCAGCGCCATCAGCGACCGCAGCCCACTGCAGGCCTCTTCCACGAAGAGCGAGGGTGCATTCGCCAGGTGGATGATGTTGCCCTCGAGCAGTGCCGGAATCCCCAGGCCGTGCAGGCTGGCGACCGCTGCCTTGGCTGCGATGAGCTGCAGCGGGAACGCGATGACGTTCACCAGGGACTGGGGCAGCGGCACCATCAGGAAGAGGAAGAGCAGCGGGAAGGCCAGGATGCGAAAGATCTCCCGGCCGAAGAGCAGCAGCACGAGACCGATGAGCGTCAGGACGAAGCCCGTGCGCATGGCGGTGAGCTCGACGCCGAGACGCCCGATCGCAAGGGCGATCAGCCCGAGCGAAAGCGGCAGCAGCCCCCACCAGCTACCGGCTACCGGCGCACGCGACAGCTCGTGCTTTCGCTCCCAGGCGAAGAAGATCGCCAGCGGGGCCACGAGGAAGCCGTGCGAGTAGTCCGGCACGATCTTCCAGTGCAGGACCATGTGGTAGAGGATCTCGGCGTAGATGAGAACGGCGAGGGCGATCGCCCCGCCCCCCAGCTGTAGCCGGGCGCGGCGCGAGAGGCCCGTCTCCGCCGCGGCTTCCGTCATCCGCCGCTGCTGCCCGCGCCCGAACGAGTACCGAGAAGGTCGCGTTCGAGCACGTCTGCAATCCGCGCCGAGGCGTGCCCGTCCCACAGGGCGGGGACGCGTCCCTTCTTCGCATGTCCGTCGAGGACCTTCCGCGCTGCCGCGCGCAGCGCTTCCGGGTCGGACCCGACCAGGATGTTGGTGCCCTCGTCGACGGTGATGGGACGTTCGGTGTTGTCGCGCAGGGTGAGGCAGGGGACTCCGAGTGCGGTCGTCTCTTCCTGGATGCCACCGGAATCGGTCAGCACGACCTTGGCGTCCATCATCAGCCGCAGGAAGTCGAGATAGCCCTGTGGCGGCAGCAGGCGGAGGCCCGGGGACCGGCCCCCGAGCAGGCTCTCGATGGCGCCGCGCGTACGTGGATGGATGGGGAAGACCACTGGCAGCTCGGCGTGGATCTCCTCGAGTACCGCGAACAGCGCCGCCAGCTTCTTCGGATCGTCGACGTTGCTGGGGCGGTGCAGGGTGAGCAGCGCGTATCCGCCCGGTGCGAGATCCAGGCCCGCGAGGGTGTCCAGCTTGCGGGCGCGCTCTTCGTTCGCGCGCAGGGTGTCGATCATGACGTTGCCCACGTGATGGATCTTGGCCGGGTCGACACCCTCCCGGATCAGGTTCTCGTCGCCGGTCTTCTCCGTCGTGAAGCACCAGGTCGACAGACAGTCGGTCACCAGGCGGTTGATCTCCTCGGGCATCGTGCGGTCTCCGGAACGGAGTCCGGCTTCCACATGGGCAACCGGGATCAGTAGCTTCGCGGCAGCCAGGCTGGCGGCAACGGTCGAATTGACGTCCCCGACGAGCAGCACCGCGTCCGGAACCCGCTCCACGAGCAGCTTCTCGATGCCGACCAGCACCTGTGCGGTCTGCCCCGCGTGCGAGCCCGAGCCGACTTCGAGATTCACGTCGGGCTCCCGGATCCCGAGATCGCGGAAGAAGTCCGACGACATGGCCGCGTCGTAGTGCTGCCCCGTGTGGACGAGGAGTGTCTCGATTCCGGGACGGGCCTGCAGCTCGCGCAGCAGTGGCGCCATCTTCATGAAGTTGGGTCGCGCGCCCACGACCGCCAGGATGCGGATCTTCGAGGGTCGCGACTGCGGCCGTTCCACTGGGGCTTTCTCCATCTCAGTTGGTTCGTTGGTGGCCATCCCAGCGGGTGAAGTGTCGATCCCCTGGGGGGCGTTCTCGGACGCTATGTCCTGTGATCGGCGCACCCAGGCGAACAAAAAAGTGGAATAGGCTGCCACGTGGTTGGCCGAAGAGGGAACATACTTTCCTAAAGAGGGATTGTTCTTCTCATTTGAGGAATTCTATTACACATTGAGGGAACGGTTTCCGGCGGATTTGGGTAAAAGCTCTTCCGTCGTGTCACCCAGCGGGGTCGTTGCCTCCCGCCTGCGTCTGTTTGCGCAAGCCTGGGCGCTCTGACCCCGGAAGCACCCGACAAGATCCCAACACCCGCGCGGTACCGAAGGTGCCTCGGGTGGGATGTCCGTCCAAGTGGCCGCATGTCGGCCGAAGGCAGAAGAGTCCATGGTCGAGCGATTCAGAGTACTGGTGATCGACGACGACCCCGGCATCCGCGAGTACCTGAAGGCGCTGGGAGAGCGTCAGGGGTACCAGGTGAGCGTGGCCGCCGACGGCGAGGAAGCCATCGGCAGCCTGTCCGAGTCGCGTCCCGACATCGTCACCCTCGACGCGGTGCTTCCCGGAATGGACGGGCTCGAGACCCTCCGACAAATGAAGAAGCTGATCCCCGACATTCCGGTCATCATGCTCTCGGGTCACGGACAAGCGCGCACCATCGTAGAAGCCATGCGCCTCGGCGCGTCCGACTTCCTGCGCAAGCCCTTCGAAGTCGAAGAGCTGGAGCTTGCCTTCCAGAAGGCGCTCGAGACCCACGCCCTCAAGGAAGAGGTCGAGACCCTGCGTGGTCGCGTGCGCACCGAGACCGACACGCTCGGCCTGCTGGGCGACAGCCCGAACATGAAGGAGGTCCGGGAGATCATCGAGCAGGTGGCTGACACGGACATCACCGTTCTCGTTCGCGGGGAGAGCGGCACCGGCAAGGAGATCGTGGCCCGCGGTTTGTATCAGCTTTCCAACCGAAGGGGTCGTCCCTTCGTCAAGGTCAACTGCGCGGCGCTGCCTTCCGAGTTGCTCGAGAGCGAGCTCTTCGGCTTCGAGAAGGGTGCCTTCACAGGCGCCCAGAAGCGCAAGCTCGGCAAGTTCGAGTATGCGAACCACGGAACGATCTTCCTCGACGAGATCAGCGAGATGCACCCCGGTCTCCAGGCGAAGCTGCTGCAGGTGCTGCAGGACGGCGAGTTCTCCAGGCTGGGCGGCGAGAGCGACGTCAAGGTGGACACCCGCATCATCGCGGCCACCAACCGCAACCTCGAGCAGGCAGTTCGAGAGGGCGCGTTCCGGGAAGACCTCTACTACCGCCTGAACGTCATGACGATCCACATCCCCGCGCTGCGAGAGCGGCTCGACACGATCCCGCTGCTGGTCGACAACTTCCTCCGCATGTACAACGAGCAGTATGGCAAGACCCAGCCGCAGCTCACGGAGAAGACGCTCGAAGCGATGCTCAACTACCACTGGCCGGGCAACGTGCGCGAGCTCGAGAACATGGTGAAGCGCATGGTCGTGCTCGGGAACGAGGACGCCGTGCTCCAGGAGATCGCCATGCGCGAAGCTCCGGTCGAAGAAGAGGGCGGCGAAGGGCTCGACCTCGCAGGCCTGGGCGCCGACTTCTCGAGCGGGCAGGCCCTCGACCTCAAGGCGATCTCGAAGCGTGCCGCACAGATCGCCGAGAAGAAAGTCATCGAGCGGGTGCTGCACCAGACCCGCTGGAACCGGAAGGAAGCCGCCGAGCGACTTCAGATCTCGTACAAGGCGCTGCTCTACAAGATGAAGGAGAACGGACTCAGTGAGGGGCGCTAGCCATCTGATGGAGGAGAGGACGATGAAGGGTGTCACGTCGCTCGGTGCCGTGCTGTGCGCCGCGGCGTTCCTGGCGCTGGCTTGCGTGGAACCGCCGCCCGCGCCGCCGCCGCCGCCGGGCGTCGGCGAGCGACTGCCTTATGTCATCGGGGTCACCGATCAGCTGCAGGTCAACGTCTGGAAGAATCCCGAACTGAGCGCCCGCGTCGTCGTCCGGCCGGACGGCATGGTATCCGTGCCCTTGCTCGACGACGTCCAGGCCGAGGGACTGACCGCCGAGGAGCTGAAGGAAGTCGTCACCGAGGCGTTGTCGGAGTACATCACCAACCCCGACGTGACCGTCATCGTGATCGGCATGAACAGCAACACCGTCGCGATCATGGGAGGTGTCGTTCGGAACGGTGAGATTCCGCTCCAGAAGGAGACGCGCGTGCTCGACGCGTTGGCGCGAGCCGGCGGCTTCACGACCTGGGCGAAGAAGAGCCAGGTGAAGGTCCTGCGCCAGACGCCGACGGGCCTCGTCGAGTACCGCTTCGACTACGACGCCTACCTGTCCGGCAAGGAGCCCGAATCGAACATCGTGCTCGAGGCCGGCGACACCGTCGTGGTTCCGGACTGATCGCCATGCGCCGCGTCTTGGCATATTGGCTGGCGTGCCTGATCTGGGTCCCGGGAATCGCGGCGGCGGGCGACGTCAAGCTCGGCGCCTGGAGTCGGCTCGGCTACGACTCGAACGTATTCAATCGCGAGGATGCGACGGGATCGGCCGTCTGGGGGAACACGGTCTTCCTGTCCGCGGAAGACGAGCTCGAACGGGGTTCCTACAAGGCCAGCTACGAGCCGACCTTCTTCTGGAACGAGGCCGCCAAGAACACCTGGAACCAGCGGGGCGTCGTCGAGGGCACCTACCTCTTCTCGCCGCGCACCAGCGTGCACGCGTCGAACGACTTTGCATACCTCGAGAAGCTGGTGCTCGAATCGGAAGTGACGCCGGACCCGACGGATTCCAACATCGTGGACTCGAGCCGCAAGACGATTCGCAACGCCACGAACATGAGCTTCAACCACAGCCTGACACGTCGAACCAGCTTCTATGCGGTGGCCGACTACACCATCTACCGCTTCCAGCGATCCGAGGACGAGGACAGCGACGTCATCTCCGGCTACACCGGCCTCAACTATGCGCTGACCCAACAGCTGACGGTGGGCGGCGGCGGCCAGTATTCCTACCGCACGCTCGACGCGGAGTCGAACCGCTCTGGTGATTGCGGGGGGCTGCAGGGGCCGGGCTCGCGCACCCGGTCGTACTCCGGCTTCCTGACCGTCGCCTACCAGTACGACGAGTTCACGAGCGGGACGGTTCGCGCCGGCCCGGCGCGCGTCGAGACCGTCGACTACCAGTGCGACGTGCTCCAGTCCGTGTTCGTGCGCCGCGACGTCAACCAGACCACCTGGTTCGCCCAGGGTGAGCTGCTGCGCAGGTGGACCCCGACCCTCGATACCTCGCTTCGCTACAAGCGAGCGGAGGGTTTTGGTGGGGTCGGGACCACGACCATCAACGACGATCTCATCGCCAGGCTCAACTGGAAGCCCGCCCGCTTTTGGAACGTCTCGCTGCGCGCGGGCTGGTTGCAGCGCACCCAGGACGCACCGCGCAACCCGTCGACTCAGGTCAAGTCGACCAACGATACGACGGTCTGGACGATCGCCGGATCGGTCGGCTACCAGCTGATGCGGCGGCTACGCGCCACCGTCGATGTCTCCTATCGCCAGCAGATCGCGGATACCAGCGTCTCGAATCCCCTCAACGCCCCTCCCAACCTCATCCCCCGCTCGCGGGGCGAGGACTTCGAAGCGGTTCGTGCCTTCGCTGGCATCCGCTACGAGTTCGATCCGATTCGCTACTAGGAATAGAAGATGAACGTCGATCCCGGACTCCAACTCGATCTCTTCGGTGCGCTGCAGCGCCGGCTCGCGCTCGTCGTCGGCACCGTGGGCGCCGCGCTGCTGCTGGCGTACTGGGTCGCCATGGCGTTGCCGAACTACTACCTCAGTTCTGCGACGATCTTCGTCGAGCCCCAGGCGATCAACCAGAAGCTGGTCGAGTCGGGCGTGGCACCCTATGACCTGAGCTACCGCCTCAGCCTGATGACGTCGGAGATCCTGAGTCGTCCGCGCCTGTCCCGCGTCATCGACGAGTTCAGCCTGTACCCGGACGAGTCGAAGACGATGCTCCGGGAAGAGGTCATCGACCTCATGCGGACGCACATCCAGGTCGTGCCCGTGGAACAGGCGATCCAGGAGACCTCGAACCGGTCGCGCCGGGACTCTCCCGGCCTCAACACCTTCATGGTGGCCTTCACGCACAAGAATCCGCGCACGGCGGCCGCGGTGGCGCAGAAGCTCGCGAACGACTTCGTCCAGGAACACATCGAAGAACGCGTGGGCATGACGCGCAAGAGCCTCGAGTTCATCGAGAACGAGGTCGACCGGCTCACCGGCGAACTCGACAAGGTCCAGGACCAGATCACGAGGGTGAAGAACGCCAATTCCGGCCGCCTGCCCGAGGATCAGAACTCGAACCAGCGTATGCTCGACCGAACCCTGTCCGAAATGCGTGAGGGGCATCGGGTCCTGGACGCGGCCCGCTCGAACAAGGCCTTCTGGGACACCCAGGTCATGTCGGCGGCGGCCATCTCGGACCCGCGTGACGATGCCAGTCCGGTGCGGCGGATGCAGATCCTCGAGTTGCAGCTCGCCGAATATCGGGCCCGGGGCTTCACCGAGCGCCACCCCGACGTGGTTCGTGCCAAGCAGGAGATCACCGAGGTGCGGTCCCAGGTCGAGGCGCTCGAAGACGAAGCCGCCGAGGACCGCACGCCGACCATCGCCCAGCAGAATGCCGAAGCCCAGCGCGAGCGTTCCGCCCTGGAAGTCGAGATGGCCGCCAAGGAGGTCGAGCGACTGCGCGGCGCGGCGGACATCATCGAGAAGCGCCTGGCCGACACCCCGAAGGTCGCCGAGCAGCTCAACCGGCTTGAGGGGCTCGATCGCCAGCTGCGGGACAACGTGAAGCTCTTCTCCCAGCGACAGCTGCAGGCCAAGGTCCAGGTCGATGTCGAGCGACGACAGCTCGGCGAGCAGTTCCGGATCCTCGAGCAAGCCTTCCCGGCGCCGACCCCCAGCTCGCCCAATCGTCTCCTGATCATCGTGATGGGGCTGCTGGTCGGGCTGGCCTTCGGTGTGGGCGCGGCCGTGCTGATGGAGGCGACGGACAGCTCGTTCCGTTCGACTCGCGACGCCCAGGGAACTCTCGCCATTCCGGTACTCGCAGCGATCCCGGACATCGTGCTCGAATCGGACCGCTCAGCCAGCCGGCGCAAGGCGTTCCGCCAGCTCGTCGCGGCGGGGGTCGTGGTGGCGTTCTGCCTGCTGGGCGGTGCCGTGACCTACACGTTCGTGAACGGACTGCCCGGATGGCTCGCGGCGATCGTCGAGGGCGAAGTGGACCCGGCCGCGGCGGCCGGCGATGAGACCTAGGCAAGGCGGCGTGAAGTAGCAGACGATGTATTGCGAGTACTTCGGATTCGCGAAGCGACCCTTCGAGCTCACGCCCGATCCGTCCTTTCTCTACCTGGGAGAGGCGCATCGGGAAGGGTTGGCGACGCTCGTCTACGGCGTGCAGTCCGGGAAGGGATTCGTGCTCATCACCGGCGAGGTGGGGACCGGGAAGACCACCCTGTTGCACGCGCTTCTGGGACAGCTCGATTCCGCGACGGCATGCGCGTTCATCTTCAATCCTCGTCTCGAGCCCCTCGACTTCTTCCACGTCCTGTTCGAGGAACTCGGGATCGAGACCCCCTGCCGGACCAAGGCCGAGTACCTGCTCACGCTGAACAAGTTCTTGATCGAACGCCTCGAGAAGAACGAGCCCACCCTGCTGATCGTCGACGAGGCCCAGAACCTGTCCGCCGAGATGCTGGAAGAAATCCGGCTGCTGTCGAACCTGGAGACACCGACCTCCAAGCTGATCCAGATCATGCTGGTTGGACAGCCGGAGCTGAAGGAGCTCCTGGCCCGTCCGGAGCTTCGACAGCTGCGGCAGCGGATCGGTCTGCGCCATCATCTGCGTCCGTTCGACGAAAACGAGCTTCGCGAGTACGTGGACGAACGCCTCGCCCGGGCCGGCTACACCGGGAAGGGCCTGTTTCGTAGGGGCGCGCTCAAGGAGCTGTACGCTGTGACCGGCGGAATCCCGCGTCTCGCCAATAGCGTCTGTGATTCAGCCCTGCTGCTCGCCTATTCGCGCGAGAAGCAACAGCTGGACGCGGGCCTGATTCAGGAGGTCGCGGAAGAGATGGAGCTCTACGGACAGGAATCCGTCGGAGAGGGGTTCGGGAACGAGTTGCGCGGCGACAGACACCGGAAGCCGCGGCGAGGATGGCTGGGTCTCTTCCGCTGAAGACGGGGGAGTTCGAGGGAGCACGAATGGCGAAGGTATACGAAGCACTCAGACGCGCGGAAGAAGAGCGCAAGCGGAAGGTGCAGGGCGGAGCAGCCCAGGTGCCGGCGGTGGATTGGGATCCCACGCCGCATACCGCTCCGGCCTCCAAGGCCGCGTCTCGAAAGTTCGGCGGACTGTTCCGTCGCGCGTCGGGCGGAGAGCGGCCCACCGCTGCAGGGAACGCCGCGGCGGACGCCAACAAGCGCCGGATCTCGTTGCTCGAACCGGACTCGTTCATCGCCGAGCAGTTCCGCATGCTGCGCGGTCGCCTCGATTCGCTGTCGGCCGAGTCGCCCATCAAGACGATCGCGGTGACGAGCGCAAACGCGGGGGAGGGCAAGAGCAACGTCTCGATCAATCTCGCCGTCGTGACCGCGATGAGCGTGGGCCGCCGTGTGCTGCTCATCGACTGCGACATGCGGCGTCCGACCATCTGCGGATCGCTCGGGATGGAGGCGCAGAATGGACTCGCGGAGATCCTGACCGGACGTTGCACCGCGGACGAGGCGATCCTGAAGCTCGAGGGAACCAACCTCGAGATGATCGGCGTGAGGATGCAACCCCAGAACCCCTCGGAGCTGCTCGGCTCGACCGAGATGCGTGCGCTGCTCGAGGAGGTCAGCGGTCGCTATGACCGGGTGATTCTCGACACGCCGGCGACGCTGGGGCTGCCCGACTCGAAGATCGTGGCGGGCTTGTGCGACGCCTATCTGATGGTGGTTCGCGCGGGGGAGACCGCGCGCGAGGACGTCGAATCGGCCCTCGAGGTCCTGGACCGCCGCCGCGCCATCGGGATCGTCCTGAACGGCGCCGAGATGGGCCACGAACGCTACGCCTACTATTGATCGTCACAACGCCTATTGGTCGTCACAACGCCCATTGATCGTCGCAATGCCTATTGATCGTCGCACGCGCGGAGGCTCCGAGTCCGGGGGCGCGTGATGCAGTGGTGAGGAAGTCGTGGAAGCGCTGGAGATCGTGACTCCGCTGATCGTGGCGGCCGGAACGTCGGCCCTGTCGACGCCCCTCGTCGGGCGCCTGGCGACGGCTCTCGGCGTCGTCGACGTGCCGAACCCGCGAAAGGTGAACCTGCGCCCCAACATCCCCCTGCTGGGCGGGCTGGCGATCGCGATCGGGTGCATGGCCGGTATCGTCTCGGCCTTCTTGCTGGGGCAGCTCAGCACTCCGGAAGCCCTGCGACTCGCGGGCTTCTTCACCGGGGGCGTGGTGCTGCTCGGCGTCGGCGCCTACGACGACCGCTTCGGTCTGGACGCGAAGATCAAGCTCGTCTTCCAGCTCGCGGCGGCGGCGATCGCGTTCTGGGCGGGCTTCCGACTCGACTTCATCACCGAGCCCTTCTACCACTTGACCTACGAGCTTCCGGTCTGGATGGCCTTCCCGGCGACCTTGCTGTGGATCGTCGCGGTCACGAACGCCATGAATCTGATGGACGGGCTCGATGGTCTCGCCACGGGACTGGGCACCATCATCGCGACGACCCTGACCGTGATCTGTTGGGAGTCGGGTCACCCCGTTGGCGTACTGCTCGGTGTGGTCCTGGTAGGCGCCCAGCTGGGCTTCCTGCCCTTCAATTTCCCGCCCGGGCGCATCTTCCTGGGTGATACCGGCGCCTACTTCATCGGCTATGCGATCTCCGTCGTGGCGCTGTCGGGCTATCGCAAGGCGGCGCTGCTCACGTTCATCGTCCCGCTCATGGCGCTGGCGGTGCCCTTCCTCGATACCGCGCTCTCGGTCTTCCGACGGTTTCGGGACCGGAAGCGGATCATGGGTGCCGACAGCATGCACATGCACCACCACCTGCTGAAGGCGTCCGGCGGGAGCCAGCGCGAGGCAGTGCTGTCGCTCTACTTCCTGACCGCCTGCTTCTGCATCATCGCCGTCGCCTTCCGGTCCGTCGACGGGGTCTGGGCCATCGCATTGCTGGTGGCAGTCACCGTCTTGACCTTCCGACTGCTCCGCAACCTGGGCCTGCTCGCCCTGCAGGAGCCCGAAGCAAGCGCCGAAGCGCCGCCCGCGAGCTCGAAGAGCGCGCGCGGGGAGGGCGGATGAGTCGTTCGGAGACCGTCCTCGTCACGGGCGCCGCGGGGTTCATCGGGTCCACGCTGGTCGATCAGCTGCTCGAGGAGGGACGGGAGGTGATCGGCCTCGATTCCTTCGATCCCTTCTACCCCGAAGAGCAGAAGCGCGAAAATCTCGCGGCGGCGATGCGCTCGTCGGGCTTCCGCCTGGTGGAAGGCGACATCCGCGACGCCGCCCTCGTCGATTCGCTGATGGGTGAGACGGGCGTCGGTTGCATCGTGCACCTGGCGGCCCTCGCGGGCGTGCGCCCCAGCCTCGAGCGGCCCGCCGCCTACGCGGACGTGAACGTGAACGGCACGGCCGTGTTGCTCGAAGCCGCCGTTCGACACGACTGCCCGCGGATGGTCTTCGCTTCTTCATCGTCGGTCTACGGCGAGCGGACGAGCGGCCCCTTCCTCGAGACCGACCGCGTCGACCGGCCGATCTCGCCGTACGCGGCGACGAAGAAGGCCGGTGAGCTCCTGGCACACAGCTTCCACAGTGCCCACGGTCTCGACGTGACCTGCGTGCGCTTCTTTACCGCCTACGGGCCCCGTCAGCGCCCGGATCTCGCGATCCGTCGCTTCGCGGAACGCATGCGCGCGGGCGAGCCGATCCCCATCTTCGGCGACGGTAGCGTCGTACGGGACTTCACATTCGTCGGCGACGTGGCTGACGGCCTCGTGCGGGCAGTCGACACCTCACTCGGCTACGCGATCCTCAACTTCGGTGCGGGTCGATCGGTGACCCTGCTCGAGATGATCGAGGTACTCGAGCGGACGCTGGGCGTCGAGGCGAAGAAGGATTTCCAGGCCCCGCAGGTTGGTGACGTGCCGCGGACCCTGGCGGACGTGACGGCCGCGCGGCAAGCCCTGGGCTATGAACCGCGCGTCCAGCTCGAAGAGGGCATCGCCCGCTTCGTCGCCTGGCTTGACGCGAAGAGCTGATTCGGAGGTCTCCCAGTGAACTGCACCGTCATCGGCACGGGCTACGTGGGGCTCGTGACTGGCGCCTGCTTTTCCGAGTTCGGCGTCAACGTCGTGTGTCTCGACAACGACCGCGACAAGGTCGCGGCCCTTCGCCGCGGCGAGATTCCGATCTACGAGCCGGGTCTCGAAGAGCTCGTGGCGCGCAACGTCAAGGCTGGGCGCCTGTCCTTCACGTCGGACACCGCGGAGGCGATCCAGGGCGCCCTGGTGGTCTTCATCGCGGTGGGGACGCCGGCGGCCGAAGACGGCAGCACCGACCTCTCCTTCGTCGAGACGGTGGCACGCGAGATCGGTCGCAACATGGACGGCTACAAGGTCGTCGTGACCAAGAGCACCGTGCCGGTCGGGACCTCCCGCAAGGTCCGCGACTGGATCCAGGAAGAGCTGGACGCAGGGGGCAAGGACGTGCGCTTCAGCATGGCCTCGAATCCGGAGTTCCTGCGAGAGGGCGCCGCCATCGGTGACTTCATGCGTCCAGACCGCGTCGTGATCGGGACCGAGCCGGGCGACGAACAGTCGCTGGCCATCGTGAAGGATCTCTACCGCCCGTTGTTCCTCAACGAGACGCCCTTCGTGCTGTGCAACGTGCCGACGGCGGAGCTGTCGAAGTACGCCGCCAACGCCTTCCTGGCCACCAAGATCTCGTTCATCAACGAGGTCTCGAACCTGTGCGAGCAGATCGGCGGCAACGTCCAGCACGTGGCCCGCGCCATGGGCCTCGATCGCCGGATCGGCCCGAAGTTCCTGCACGCCGGGCCCGGCTACGGAGGCTCGTGCTTTCCCAAGGACACGCTCTCCGCGGCGTTCTTCGCACGCGAGCTCGGGATCGACTTCAAGATCGTCGAGGCCACCATCGAGGTGAACGCTCGCCAGCGAGAGCGCATGGTCGACAAGATCGTAGACGCGCTCTCGGGCGACGTTTCCGGCAAGCGGATCGGGATCCTCGGGCTCTCGTTCAAGCCCGAGACCGACGACGTTCGCGACGCGCCATCGTCGGTGATCATCGAAGGCCTGCTCGCCCGGGGCGCGGATCTGCGCGCCTACGACCCGGCCGCCATGAAGGAGATGGGCGAGCGCTTCCCGCAGATGACGCTCTGCAAGGACGCCTACGAGGTGTGCGACGGCGCCGACGCCCTGGTGATCGTCACCGAGTGGAACGAGTTCCGGATGCTCGATCTGGGACGCGTGAAGCAGCTGCTGTCCGAACCCATCCTGATCGACCTGCGCAACATCTACGACCCGCCGGGTATGCGGGCGGCCGGTTTCCACTACGTGTCTGTCGGACGCTGAGGGTGGCGAAACCGCAGCCCCCCCTGCATGCGGTCATCCTGGCGGGTGGCAGCGGAGAACGCTTCTGGCCGGCGTCGCGCCGTGCACGTCCGAAGCAGCTGCTGCGCGTAGTCGGAGACCAGACCCTGCTCGAGGCGACGCTTGCCCGGGCCCGGGCATTTGCCCGCAAGGACCGTGTCTGGATCGTCTGCGGCGACGAGCACGCGGCCGCCATCCGCAAGGAATCCGGCTTGCCCGCCTCGCGCGTGCTGGTCGAGCCGCAACGGCGCAATACGGCGATGGCCGCCGCCTGGGCCGCGCATCGCATCGAGTCCGTGGACCCGGGTGCCGTCATGGCGGTCCTGGCTGCGGACCACCACGTGCCGGACGTGCGCGCCTTCGCGCGCGACATGAAGGCGGCAGCGCGCGCCGCCGCAGGCGCCGACGCACTCGTCACCCTCGGCATCGAGCCCACGCGTCCCGACACGGGCTACGGCTACATCCAGAGCGGCAAGGCCGCCCCGGGCTATGCGCGACTGCAGCAGGTGAAGCGCTTCGTCGAGAAGCCGGACGCAGCGACCGCGCGCCGCTATCTCAAGCGCGGCGACTACCGCTGGAACGCCGGCATCTTCGTCTGGAAGGCACAGGTGTTGCTCGACGAGATCGAGCAGCATGCTCCCGACATCCACCGGGCCCTGGCTCCCTTCCGCAAGCCCGGCGCCCGAACCCGCAAGGCGGTGCTTGCCGCCTACCGCCGGGCACCCTCGCGGCCGGTGGACGTGGCCGTGATGGAGCGCAGCGATCGCGTGTGGACCCTGCCGGTTCGCTGGGCCTGGAGCGATCTCGGCGCCTGGCCGTCTCTCGCCGACGAGCTCGGGGTCGGGAGTCCCGGCAAGGGCCCCGGGGGCGATGCCGGAAACCGCGTCGTGCAGGGCCGAAAGGGCTCCCAGGCCCTCGTGGAAGACAGTCGCAACAACCTGGTCTGGTCGGATGGCCGGCTAGTCGTGCTTCTGGGTGTAGAAGATCTCGTCGTGGTCGATACAGAGGATGTGATCTTCGTCACCAAGCTCGACGGCCAATCGGACGTTCGGGGTCTGGTAGCGAAGCTGCGCGACGCCGGGCGGAAGGACCTCACCTGAGCCCCTGCCCGCGCAGCCAGTAGCAATCTTTCGAGAGAGGGAGCGTGGGAAATGGCCGAGTCCGGCAGCAACGTCGACGTACTGGATTCGTTGCGGCAGGTGCCGCTCTTCTCCCGCGTCTCGGAGAGCGATCTCGAGAACATCGCGGCCTTGTTGATCGAGCGCCGCTACCCGAAGAACTCCATCATCGTCGAGGAAGGCCTGACCGGCGACTACATGTACGTCATCCGGTCTGGCCGGGTGAAGGTCACCAAGGCGTCTGACGACGGCCGCGAGAAGATCATGGATTTTCTCGAGGCCGGTGCGTTCTTCGGCGAGATGGCGTTGCTCGATCATGCGCCGCGCTCGGCGAGTGTCCGGACCCTCGAACCTTCGGTGCTGGCGGCCTTGTCCCGCCGCGACTTCATGAACCTGCTCAAGAACAGCCCGGACCTGGGGTTGTCGCTGATCCAGGAGCTGACTCGCCGGCTGCGCGAGACCGACGAGCAGGCCACCTCCGTCTCCTTCCAGCGCGTCGAGGACCGGGCCAAGGGCCTGTTCGCACGCATCGCGCGCACCGAGGGCGCGGGGGACCGTCGCATCACACCGGCGCTCACCCACCAGCAGATCGCGGACATGATCGGAACGTCGCGGGAGACCGTGACCCGAGCCGTCAAGGATCTGAAGGAGAGCGGCTGGCTCGAGCAGCGCGGCAAGCGATACCTGGTTCCGTAGGTCTTTCAGCTCAGCCGGCTTGGTTCAGCGCTCCTGATCCAGCCCTGGTTTCGCGGTCGAAGGCGCGCGGACAGCCAGGCGGCGTATACTCGGCCGCCCGCGGTCCCGCCTTCGAGGTCCAGTCAACATGCATCTCGCCCCGCCGAAGATCCGCCGTCTGCTGCTCGTTGCCTCCCTCGCCCTGCCGCTGGCCGCGTGCCAGAGCGACGAGGAGAAGATCGAGGCATTCCTCGCGAGTGGAGCCGAGTACGCCGAGGCCGGTGCCCTCAACGAGGCGGTCATCGAGTACCGCAACGTCCTGCAGATCGACCCGAGCAATCCCGAGGCGCATTACGCGCTGGCCAAGACGTACCTCGACCAGAAGCGCGGCAAGGAGGCGTACTGGGAGCTGACCGAGAGCGTGCGTCTCGCCCCTTCGAACCTGGAGGCGCGCTTGACCCTCGGCGGTCTGGCGCTGCTCGTACAGAACTACGACGAAGCCCTGGAGCAGGCCGAGAGGGTCATCGAAGCGGATTCGTCCCGGGGCAACGCGCACATCCTGAAGGGCCAGGCGCTCGAGCGCCTCGGTCGCGGGGATGAGGCCGAGCCGTCCTATCTCGCGGCCATCGCGGCCGAGCCGGACGAGGGGGCCTACCTGCTCGTGACGGCGGGCTACCACGTTCGCCAGCGCGAGCGGGACCGGGCAGAGCCGCTGCTGCGGCAGTTCACCGAGGTCGCGCCGGGCTTCTTGTCGTACAGCTCCCTTGGGCGGTACCTCGCCGAGGACCGCGGTCGGTCCGACGAAGCAACCGCGGCGTTCGAGAAAGCCATCGAGCTGGGCGACGACAATGAGCAGGTCGCGGGAATCCAGAACCTCGCGAGCTACTGGCAGATGCTCGGTCGTGCCGACGAGGCCGTTGCGCTCGTCGAGCAGGGCATCGCCGACGCGCCTGCGGAGTCCGACGGCAAGCTCGACCTCATCTATCTGCTGGCGCGCTTCAAGCGCGCACAGGGGCTCGAAGAAGAGGCGGACCGCCTGATCGAGTCCGCCACCGCCGCGCAGCCCAATGACGTGAAGCCGCACCTGATCCTGTCCGCCTATCGCGGTCGGCAGGGCGACCTCGACGGCGCCCTGGAAGCGGCAGAAGCGGCCTTGGCCGTCGATCCCGACGACACGAGGGCGCGTCTCCGCAAGGCAGAGCTGCTCGTCGATCTCGGCTATCGACAGGGCGACGCCGGCCGGCTCGCCGAGAGTCGCAAGATCGTCGACGCGATCCTTGCAGGAGAACCGACGAGTCCGGACGGGTTGTTCGTAAAGGGCAAGCTCGAGCTCGCCGCCGGCGACCCGAAGTCCGCGGCGACCGCGCTGCGGAGCGCCCTCGACTCGCGACCCGACTGGGCGCAGGCGCATTTCGTTCTCGGCTCCGCGCTGACCCTGCTCGGCGAGCAGACGGCAGCCCGGGGCGAGATCGCGCGCGCGGTCGAGCTCGACGGATCCATGCTCGAAGCGAGGCGGATGCTCGCCAAACTGCACGCATCGTTGGGAGAGCACGAGTACGCGGTCGAGCAGGGTCGGCTCTACCTGACTTCGCGTCCGGACGACGTCAAGACGCGCATCCTCGTGGCGCAGAGCCTGGTGCGCATCGGTCGTCGCGACGAGGCCCAGATCGAGCTCAATCGGATTCCGGAGTCCGCGTGGGACACCGAGGTGCTGTACGCCCGCGCGCGCATGGCGCTCGGAGCCGGGGACACCGAAGCCGGGCGTCGTCTGTTGGTGCGCGCCGCCGAATCGACCCCGCATCACCCGGAGATCCTGGGCAGCCTGCTCGCCCTCGACCGCGGGACGCCGCAACTGGCCCAAACCCAGGTCCTGATCGAGGCCGCCGTGAAGGCGCGCCCGGACGATTCCGAAATCGCGCGGCTCGGGGGCGCGCTGGCGCTCGTGAATCGCGACGTCGCGGGTGCCGAGCAGAGCCTGCGCCGTGCGATCGAGCTCGACGCCAACAACATGATGGCCTACCAGCAGCTCGCTGCCCTGTATCAGGCGACCGGGCGTCTGGGCGAGACCCTGGAGACCTACAAGCAGGCCCTCGAGCAGCGTCCGGATAGCGCGCAGCTGCATCACTTCGTCGCCGTCCTGTACGAGGTCGCTGGCCGGGTCGACGACGCCATGGCCGAGTACGAGAAGGCGATCGTGCTGGACGACGATCTGGCCCAGGCCAAGAACAACCTCGCCTATCTGCTTGCGGAAGCCGGTCGCGACCTCGATCGCGCCCTCGATCTCGCTCAGGAAGCCAAGGCGCTGATGCCGGAGAGCGGCAATGCCGCCGACACCCTGGGTTGGGTGCTGTACAAGCGCGGGATCCATTCCGCTGCCGTGGGATACCTGAAGGAAGCCGTCGCCTCGATGGAGCCGGACTCTCCCAACGTCGGCCTCGTCCGCCATCACCTCGCCCTGGCCTACGAGGCCAACGGTCAGCGAGCGGAGGCGGTCGAAACCCTGGAATTTTCCCTGGCCGACCTCGAGCAGCGGCTCGCGACTGCGCGCGCCGGGGGGGGCAAGCCGACGGAGCCCGACTGGGCGGGTCCCGTCCGGGACATGCTGCGCCGCCTCAAGCCCGCCGGCTGAGGACACCTCCGGGTCGTCGGGTGTGACGAATCTCACCCTTCTCCCGGGTCTGCTCCTGGGCTGTTGTGGCCCCTGAGGCGGGTTCTGGAGTCGGCGGCGCGATCCCCACAGTCGGCGTCAAGTGCCTCCTCCCGGCCGCCGATACAAGGCCTGTCCACCTGCGCTTTCGGCGAGGGGATGCCTGCGCGCTGCGGGCCCCTGGGTGGACTGCTGGAGGGAATCGATGAGGCTCTCGACGCTCGTCCTGGCCGTAGTGGTTGCCGGGTCTGTCGGTGGCATGGCGTTCGCGAACGACGAGGCATCGCCCGTGGCGGTGGCCGACTCGCAGCAGGAGGCAGTCGCTTCCGGTGACGCACTGACACCAGAGGATGCCGCCGCGCTCGGCGACATCGCCCCGGAAGCTGTTGCCGCGGAACCGCTGGCCGCGGATCCGGAACCGCTGGCCGCGGAACCGACGGAAACGGAACCGCTGGCTGCGGAACCGATGGAAGCGGAACCGCTGGCGGAGGCGCCCGTCGCAGACGCTCCGGTCGCACAGGCCGGCGCGCCCGACGAGTCCGTGACCTGGGAAGACTTCGAGGATCCGACCTTCGACCCGAGTCAGGCGGTCGAGGCCACGCCCGCAGCTGCATCCGCGCCCGCCGCCAAGGTGAGCGCGAAGGCGGCGGCGATCCCGCTCGGTCCGATGGGTGTCGACGCAGACGGCATCGAGGGACGCATCCACACCGTCAGCTCGGGAGAAACCCTGTGGGACATCTCGGAGGCCTACCTCGGTACGCCCTGGGTGTGGCCCTCGGTCTGGCACGAGAACGGCGCCATCGACAACCCGCATCGCATCGAGCCCGGCAACCGCATCTGGATCACGTCGAGTGAAATGCGCCGCATCAGCGACGCGGAAGCCGACCAGATGGTGGCCGCCGTCGACGACGGGTCCGACGACGGCTTCGAGTTCGAGCCGGAGCCCGAGCCCTACGAGGACGACGAGCTGATCGCCGACGAGCCGCTTCCGGCGTCCGTCGAGGACGAGCCCGAGCTGCCCGTGACCGTGCCGCTCGCCACCCAGGATGCGATGACCGGCGAGATCATCGTTCTGCCCGCGGCGCCCGAGGCCAACTTCGGCAGCGTGGACCTGCTGGAGGACGCGCCCACCATCGTCGATGCGCCCACCATTCGCGCATTCCTGACCCAGGGCGACGAGGTCTATCTCGCACTCGGCGAAGGCGAAGTCCAGGTCGGTGACGAGTACGAGATCTTCCGGGACGTCGTGAAGATCCGTGACACCGATTCCCGAGCCGTACTCGGATACCACTACGACGAGCTGGGCTGGCTCCGGATCACCAAGGTCGAAGGCGAGTCGAGCACCGCCGTCATCGATGGTGCCTACGGGGACATCGAGCGGGGCGACCACCTGGTCAAGCGGAATCACCCGCCGCGCGAGGTCGCCGTCCGCAACGCACTCGAGGAGATCGACGGCACGATCGTCTTCACGCCCGGCATCCGTTGGATGCGGGGGCAGACGGACTCGGTCTACCTCAACGTCGGTTCCATCCACGGCGTCGAGGTCGGTACCCACATGCAGGCGATCGACCGCGGCGTCGTGAAGAATGGGGCGCAGATGCCCGACACCGTGATCGGCCAGCTGGTCGTCGTCGACGTCGAGGCCGAGACCGCGGTGGCGTACATCACCGAGAGCGATCGCGAGCTCGAGATCGGAGACCACGTGCGCGGCGTAATGGCCGCGGACCAGTTCGCCGCGCACTAGGCGCGAGCCGGAACGGGTGGTTTCGGCCGCTCGTGGACACAACGCCGGTACCCGGACGGGGGCGAACGCCGCGACCGGAGAGTCGGTGAACGGGGGGCGCATCTGCGCCCCCCGTTTTGCGTCCGGTCTGCTATCTCGGGTCCGTCCCCGGTCCCGGGGAGCGTCCTGTGCTCGATCCGAAGGACCCTGCCGCGCGTTCGAGCCTGTGCGCCTGGCTGGCGCTTCAGCGCGCCTTCTACCTCTCGCCGCAAGACGCAGTCCGACTGCTCGAGACATCGCCGGACCCGGTGCAGGTGCTCGACCGGGCGGGCTGTCGGGCGCTGCTGCACGACCGTGCTCTCGATGCCCAGGTCGATGCGCTGGCCGCGCTGCAGGTGCGCGCCTTGCCGTGGACCTCGGACCTGTATCCCGCGTCGCTTCGGGCCCTCCCCGACGCGGCCCCGCTGCTCCTCGTTCGGGGCGAGCCCGGCGTCTTGCTCGGGCGTGCGGTCGCCGTGGTCGGTGCGCGAGCCGCGACTGTGTACGGGACGAACGTCGCACGCCGTCTGGGCGCGAGCCTCGCGCACGCGGGTGTCGTCGTCGTTTCGGGTCTCGCCCGGGGAATCGACGCGGCAGCCCATCGCGCGGCGCTCGACGCCGGGGGGCTCACCGTCGCGTTCTCGGCCAGCGGTCCCGATAGCCTCTATCCCGCCGAGCACGCAGACCTCGCCGCAGAGATCGCGGGTTCAGGTGCCGTCGTGACAGAGATGCCGCTCGAGACGCCGCCGCTGCCCCAGTACTTCCCCCTGCGCAATCGCTTGATCTCGGGTCTCTCCGAGGCCGTCATCGTCGTCGAGGCACGCCAGCGCAGTGGATCGCTCTCGACCGCGCGCCGCGCGCTAGAGCAGGGTCGCGATGTGATGGCCGTGCCCGGTCCCATCGACGCGCCCACCAGCCAGGGCCCGAACCGCCTGCTACGAGACGGCGCGCGACCGCTCTGCGAGGTGGGTGATGTGCTCGACATCCTCGGCCTCCCTCGGACTTCCGGGCGGGGCGGGAAGTCGTCCGGCAAGGCGGACGCCCGTCTGGGTTCCGACAGCCGTCGCGTCGTCGAAAGCCTGGCCCGTCGCCCGGCCTCGCGGGACGAGCTGACGGCTCGCCTGGGCCTCGGTCCGGGCGAGCTGGCCGTGGCGCTGCTCGAACTCGAGCTGGCGGGTCTCGTCGCAACCGACCGGGACGGGCGGCTGCGTGTCGTCGGGCGTGGTTGAACCGCAGCGCGTCAGAGCACGGGTCGCAGCGGCTGGGCCGCAGCGCTAGGCCACACCACTAGGCTATGGTGAGTCGCCCCCACGACGCGCCCCGGTCCCGCCGCCTCCGGCCGGGCGGGAAGAGCGTAGACAGAAAGCGCATCGGGAAGGCTCCCAGGGCATGCAGCTCGAAACGATCACCGTCGTCGGCGGCGGCCTCGCCGGCTGCGAGGCCGCCTGGCAGGCCGCCCGTCGGGGCGTTCCCGTCGTGCTCTACGACATGAAGCCCGTGCGCATGTCGCCCGCCCACGCCTCCCCGGACTTCGCGGAGCTGGTCTGCAGCAACTCCCTGCGAGCCAACACCCTCGCCAACGCAGTCGGCCTGCTCAAGGAAGAGATGCGGCGGATGGGATCGTTGATCCTCGCGGCCGCGGACGCAACCGCCGTGCCTGCGGGTCGCGCCCTGGCCGTCGATCGCATCGCGTTCTCTCGCTTCATCACCGAGAAGATCGAGGCGCACCCGGGGATCGAAGTACGTCGGGAGCTGGTGCCCAGGGTTCCCGACGATCCGCGGGTCATACTCGCCACGGGGCCACTGACGGCACCCGAGCTGGCGCGTGATCTCCAGCGCATGCTCGGAGAGGAGTATCTCTACTTCTACGACGCCATCGCGCCCACCGTCTATGCGGACTCGATCGATCACGACGTCGTCTTCCGGGCGTCGCGCTACGAGGAAGGGGAGGGCGACTACCTGAACGTGCCCCTCGACCGCGACGGCTATCAGGGTTTCGTCGCCAGGCTGCTCGGGTCCGAGACCGTGCCGCTGCACGCGTTCGAGGCGGCGCTCTACTTCGAGGGTTGTCTGCCCATCGAGGAGATCGCGCGACGCGGTCCCGAGACCCTCGCGTACGGGCCGATGAAGCCCGTCGGGCTCGTCGATCCGGGAACGGGTCGACGGCCTCACGCGGTGGTCCAGCTGCGCCAGGAGGACAAGGCGGGGGTCCTGTACAACCTCGTCGGTTTCCAGACGAAGCTCCGGGTCGGCGCCCAGAAGGATGTGTTCCGCAGCCTGCCGGGCCTCGAGAACGCTGTGTTCGCGCGCTTCGGATCGGTCCATCGCAATACCTACATCAACGCACCGAAGCGGCTGCAAGAGACCCTCGAGCTGCGCGCGCGGCCGGGGCTCTACATCGCGGGCCAGATGGCCGGGGTCGAGGGGTACGTCGAGTCGGCAGCGCTCGGTGGCATCGCGGGGATCAACGCAGCCCGCGCGGTCCTCGGGGAGCCGCACGAGTCGCCGCCTGCGGATACCGCGCACGGGGCACTCATCGCCCACCTCATGAACGCCAGCGCGAAGAGCTTCCAGCCCATGAATGTGAACTACGGGCTCTTTCCGCCGCTTTCCCTCGCAGAAGCGGCGGTGGCGGAAGGGGTCGTGGAGGGCGGTGTGGTGGAAGATGGTCTGGTGGAAGCGGCGCCGGGCCCCGTGTCGGCCGAATCGGCCAGGGCCTCGCGGCGTCGGGGGGGCCGACGCAAGAAGCTCCCGAAGCGCGAGAAGAACGAGCGGATCGCGGCGCGGGCCCTCGCGTCCCTGGGCGACTACCAGACGCGGGTCGCGGCGGCGCCCCCGGAGACATCCGCGTCGTGACCTCCGTTTCGTGGACGAAGGCACTGCGCGACTTCGAGATCTTCCTGCGCGCGGAACGGAACCAGTCGGAACACACGAGGCGCGCGTACCTCTCCGACGTCCGCCAGCTGGCGAGCTTCCTCGACGGCGAGACGCGTGGCCCGAAGGTGCCGTGCAAGACGACGACGCGGCACATTCGTGCCTGGCTCGTCGAGCTGCAGCGCGGCTGCGGCGCGGCGACCCGGGCGAGGAAGCTGGCAGGCGTGCGATCCTTCTTCCGCTTCCTGGTGCGCGAGGGCGAGGTGCCTCTCGACCCGACGGCCGGATTGCCGCTGCCCAAGACGCCGGCCCGATTGCCCCGCCCGCTGTCGGTAGACGACTGCGATGCACTGCTCGCCAAGGCTCCCGGACCTGCGCCGAGCCGTCCGCGCAGCGAGTCCCAGCTGCGAATGGACGCGCTGCGGGAGCTGCGGGACCAGGCCCTGGCCGAGCTGCTCTACGGCACCGGGATCCGCGTGGGGGAGCTGGTGGCCCTGGACGTGCGCGATCTCGATCTGCGCGCGGGCGAGGTCCGCGTACTCGGCAAGGGTGGCAAGGAACGGGTGGTCCCCTTGCCGGCGCTTTCCCGGGAAGCCCTGGCTGACTGGATGGAGGCTCGCAATCGTCCGGGCATCCTCGCTGAGCCCCTCTTCGTGTCGCTGCGCGCGCGCAAGGACCCGACGCCGCGGCGGCTGGGCGACCGCGACGTCCGCCGTGTCCTGAAGCGGCGCGGCCTGGCGGCGGGCATTCGCGACCGCGTACATCCGCACCGCATGCGCCACAGCTACGCGACGCACCTGCTCGACATGGGCGCGGACCTTCGCGAGATCCAGGAGCTGCTGGGGCACGCCAGTCTGTCGACCACCCAGAAGTACACCGCCGTGTCTGCGGAGCACCTGCGACAGGTGTACGATCGCGCCCACCCGCGGGCCGCCGAATCCAAGCGGAAGCGAAAGGGACGGAAGCAGGGATCATGAGCGGCCACGAGCAGCAGATTCGCGCAACGACGGTCATCGCCACGCTGCGGGACGGCCGCATCGCCATGGGCGCCGACGGCCAGGTGACCCTCGGCGACACCGTGATGAAGCACGGCGCCGAGAAGGTCCGCAAGGTGGCGCGCGGAACGGCCGTGGTCGGCTTCGCGGGCAGTGCCGCGGACGCCCTTGCGCTGATGGAGCTGCTGGAGGCGAAGCTCGAGGCCTACCCCGGGCAGATCCGTCGTGCCGCCGTCGAGCTCGCGCGAGACTGGCGGACGGATCGGGTGCTGCGCCGCCTCGAAGCCATGTTGCTGGTGGGCGACGCCCAGAGCCTGCTCGTGGTCTCGGGCAACGGCGACGTGATCGAGCCCGACGACGGCGTCGCCGCCATCGGCTCGGGGGGGTCCTTCGCGCTCTCTGCAGGCCGCGCCCTGCTGCGGCACACCTCGCTACCCGCCGAGGACATCGTACGCGAAGCGCTGCTGGTGGCTTCGGAGATCTGCATCTACACCAACGACAGGATCAACGTGGTGACCCTCCCGTGAGCCCTCCGACTTCTTCCAAAATGGCGACCTCCGGCAACCCGAATCACAGCCATGCCTTCACGCCGCGCGAGGTGGTGTCCGAGCTCGACCGCTACATCGTCGGGCAGGGGGAAGCGAAGCGCGCAGTGGCAATTGCCCTGCGCAACCGCTGGCGGCGCCAGCAGGTTCCTGAGGAGCTGCGGGACGAGATCGCGCCCAAGAACATCATCATGATCGGGCCCACGGGTGTCGGTAAGACGGAGATCGCCCGGCGGCTCGCGAAGCTGTCACAGGCGCCCTTCATCAAGGTCGAGGCGTCGAAGTTCACCGAGGTTGGCTACGTCGGCCGCGACGTGGAATCGATCATCCGCGATCTGTGCGAGCTGGCGATCAACATGGTCTCCGAAGAAGAGCAGCGGTCGGTTCGCGCCCAGGCCGAGGAGCGCGCGGAAGAAAGGCTGCTCGACGCCCTGCTGCCGGCTCCGATCGCCGGGCCCGGCGCGGCGCCGCCCATGCCTTCGCCCGAAGCGAACGAGACGCGAGAGAAGCTCAGGAGGCTGCTGCGACTGGGCGAGCTCGACGAACGGCTGATCGACGTCGAGCTGTCCGACGATGGGGGAGGACCGTCTCTCTCCATCATGACGCCCCAGGGTGTCGAAGAGATGGGCGTCCAGTTTCGCGATCTGCTCGGCAGCATGATGCCCAAGCGAACACGGCAGCGGAAGATGAAGGTCGCCGACGCCCGGACCGCGATCAGCGACGAGGAGGCCGCGCAGCTGGTCGACCAGGACCGCGTCCGCGAGTTGGCCGTGGAGCGCGTCGAGCAGAGCGGCATCGTCTTCATTGACGAGATCGACAAGGTCGCCGTGGGAGCGGGCGGCAAACAGGGCCCCGACGTGTCGCGGGAGGGGGTCCAGCGCGACCTGCTTCCGATCGTCGAGGGGTCGACGGTGCAGACCAAGCACGGGCCGGTCCGCACGGACCACATCCTCTTCGTCGCGGCGGGCGCCTTCCACGTCGCCAAGCCCTCCGACCTGATCCCGGAGCTGCAGGGTCGCTTCCCGATCCGGGTCGAGCTCTCGAGCCTCGACAAGGACGATCTCGTTCGAATCCTGACCGAGCCCACGAATTCCCTGGTCCGCCAGTACACCGCGCTCATGGCCACCGAGGGCATCGAGCTGGAATTCAAGGAGGACGGGGTCCGGGCAATCGCCGACGTCGCGGCCGCCGTCAACGAGCGCAGCTCGGACATCGGCGCCCGGCGACTGCACACCGTCATGGAGCGG